>DATKVC010000008.1:0-308916 GCA_035530275.1 Rectinemataceae bacterium
GACGGACACCCTTGCCGTTCGGCTACCACTTCCCCTTACCGGGTGTGGAGAGGACTTTCACCTCCAAGTCGTCCTTCCCACCACCACAGCGGGTCGGACAGCGCCAGTCAGGCGCTACGCGCCATGCCTGGCGCACGAAAAAAAGAGAGCGGCTTGCGCCGCCCTCGATGCTTCTGGGTATATCAGTTTAAATCACGGTCCGCACGACAAAGGTTCTCTATGAAGTGGCTTCGCCACTAAATCAATCCATCACCGTGCATAAGTCCGCTCGCCTAAAGCCTGACGTGAAGCGGCTTTGCCTCTATGACTCTCCTTAGCGTGCATAAGTATGCACGGCTAAAGCTCACTATGAAGTGGCTTCGCCACCGTTACCCTCTATCACCGTGCGTAAGTATGCACGGCTGAAGCTGCCAATGAAGCGGCTTCGCCGCTAAATCATTCCATCACCGTGCATACTCCACAATCCTCGTTTCTCGTATGATCGTCACTTTTATGCGGCCGGGGTATTTGAGGTCGGTTTCGATCTTTTTGGCGATTTGCTTGCAGAGGTCGCGGGCGCCGTCGTCGCTGATCTGGTCGGTGTTGACGAGGATGCGGAGCTCGCGGCCGGCCTGGATGGCAAAGGCCTTTTCGACGCCGCCGAAACCCTCTGCGATGTTCTCGAGGTTCTCGAGGCGCTTAACGTAATTGTCGAGGGTTTCACGGCGGGCGCCCGGTCGGGCCGCGGAGATGGCGTCGGCGATTTGGACGAGGACGCTTTCGGGGCAGATGGGCTCGATGTCGTTGTGATGGGCGCCGATCGCGTTGATTACCCGGGGATCCTCGCCGAACTTCCGCGCCATCTCGACGCCGATTTCTGCGTGGTTCTGGTCGGAATCGCTTTCGACTCCCTTGCCGAGATCGTGAAGGAGGGCGCCGCGCTTGGTGATCTCACGGTTGAGCCCGAGTTCCGCCGCGAGCATGCCGGCGATGATGGCCACTTCCTTCGAGTGCATGAGGACATTCTGCCCGTAGCTCGTGCGAAAGTGGAGGCGGCCGAGTGCCTTGATCAGGTCCGGCTGGAAATTGTGGAGACCGAGGTCGAAGACGACCTTTTCGCCTTCCTCGTAAATCTTCTGCGCGATTTCGCGGGTGACCTTTTGGACCACCTCTTCGATGCGCGCCGGGTGAATTCGACCGTCGGTGATGAGGCGCTCGAGGGAAACCCGGGCGGTTTCGCGGCGCACGGGGTCGAAGCAGGATATGACGACGGCCTCGGGTGTGTCATCTATGATGACATCGACGCCCGTGAGCGTTTCGAGGGTGCGGATATTCCGCCCCTCACGGCCGATGATCCTTCCCTTCATTTCATCCGAAGGCAGACTGACCGAGGTGACGGTGGCCTCCGCGGTGACGTCCGTGGCTAGGCGCTGAATCGTGGTCACGATGATGTCTCGGGACTTCTTTTCCGCGACTACCTGGGCTTCCTGCTCGATCTTGTTGATGATGACCTGAGCGTCCCGCTTGGCCTCGTTCTCGAGTCCCTGAATGATGAGCTTTTTAGCTTCTTCGGCGGAGAGCCCCGAAATGCGCTCGAGTTCCAGTCGATACTTCTCTTCCTGCCCCGACAGTTCGTCTTCGCGGGCGGTCACCGACTCGAGTCTCTTTTTGAGCTGCTCCCCTTCCTTTTCCAGCGCCTCGACCTTCTTGTCGAGGGTTTCTTCCTTCTGTTCTACTCGGCGCTCGTAACGTTGAAGTTCGGCGCGACGTTCTCGGTTTTCCCGTTCCTGCTGGTTCCGTTCCCGAATGAGTTGATCTTTCGCCTCTACCAGTATCTCTTTCTTCTGCGCTTCGGCCTCTTTGACCGCATCCTGACGCACACGAACCGCCTGTTGTTCGACGGTGGCGAGCTGGTATCTGGCATAAAGCCAGCGAATCGACCATCCAAGGATCAGACCGGCAAGCGGAAGGCCCACGTAGGCAACCCAATTCATGGCTTTCCCCCTGCTCTGGTATTTGTTGTCCGTTCGGATTATACGGATGGCGTCCCATTTGTCAAGTTTGGGGGCTGAATTCATTGTTTCATGAGGAATAAGGCTTGACGGCGCGCGACATGCCACACTAGATTCGTCAATGGAATTCCGGAGGGAACTCCGCGCACTTTCGGAGGGAAATGTTCGCCTTCTCTGATTTTATGGTCGAAAACAGGGTCCGCAACAGCGTTCATGCCCTGACGAAGCGTTCGTCTAGCCCGGCGGCCGGGTGCGGAACGCTTCGCGGTCCTTGCTTCGCAGGTAAAGAAAGAGCCATCCTCTCTCTCACCTCGCCCGTTTTCTGTCCCATGAACACCACCGAGATCTCTGAACCACTCCCGAGAAAGCCGCTCCATGCGTATGGAGGGATCGTCCCGGCACGCGCATGACGTCCGCCCTAGGCGGGCGATTCGGTTCCGTCACACTGCGTCGGAACCACGATCGAGGGTTTTCGCACATGTCCAAGAAGGTTTACGTCGGCAACATGAACTACTCCACGGCCGAGAACAATCTCAGGGACCTCTTCACCCAGTACGGCAACGTGCAGTCGGTGAACATCATCGTCGACCGCTACACCGGCAAGGCCAAGGGTTTCGGTTTCGTCGAGATGGAGACCGAGGAAGAGGCCCGCGCCGCCATTGACGCCCTCAATGGCTTCGAGTTCATGGGCCGTCAGCTTCGTGTGAACGAAGCTGAGGACAAGCCCCGCCGCGACGGCTTCCGCCCGCCACGCAGGGACTACTAAGCTGAACCTGCCGCGGCTCCGACCCTCGGGTCGGCTGCGGCAGCGTGGCATGTGGAAGTTTCGGGCGCGCCTCTGGCGAGGGCCCGCACATGCCCGAAACTTCGGAGTCGGGAATCGGGTCTCCCCCGCTTTTCGATCAACGCCGCGTGAGGCCGCCACGCGGCGTTTTTAATGTGTGCCACACCTTCGATTGTTGATGCCACCTACTGAAAGCTTCGTGACGGCCTCACGCCTATTGGAGCCGAGGTTTCGGGCTTGCCCCGAAACCTCGCCGCGACGGCGGGCAACGCCCGACGTCGCGACCGCCACGCGGCGTTTTAATTGAGTATCGCTACAGCCCCCAGGCACTAATCACTACCGAAGTACTTCGCGGCGGCTCATAGCACTTCGCGATTGACTCTGTCACGAAGGTTCCGGCGCGCAGTGATTCCGATTGCCTAGCCATCTTTCATCCTATAGAGTAACGATATGCGGATGATTCGCCTTTTGGCGTTCGGCTCTGGCGCCTTTGCGATCCTCGGGCTGGTCACCTCGATGCTCGGCCTTGGTTTCTATGCCATGGTTGCGATGCTCATCGCCGCCGCAGCGGGAATCGCTGCCGGCCTATCGCCTGCTGCCACTCGCACACGCGAGCGTGACGATAAAACGATAGGTGAAGTCATTCCCGTGGAGCCGCATCTCGAACTAGAAGCCTCCCGGCCCGCCCTGCCTGAAGCGCTGGAATCCCCGACAGCTCGAGCCGAAGCCCCTGCCCTCGCAGACGCGCGGCTCCGCATTCGTTTCGCCCGAGCGATCGCGTCGCGGGTTCCGACGATGACCGAGGAAGCGGCCTTCGCCCTCATCGAGCGATTCGAAAGCATGCGCGCCAACACTTCGAAGGCCGCCGGTTCGGCTCGCGATTTCAAGGCCGCCCTCAACGAGGGGCAGGGTTCTGGCCGCGCCCCGGTGGAGGTACAAGCCGAGAGGACGCGAGGCGTCATAAAGGCCCAGCGTGAATCGATCGCGATCATGACAGACCACAATCGCAAGGGGGCGAAGGATCTCCGAGCGATGGGCAACGAGCTCGAATCGGGCATGGACCTCCTCAAAGGCATCGAGGAGATCACCGAGAGGTCGAGGCTCATCGCCTTCAACATGGCCATCGAAGCGGCGAGGATCGGCGAAAAGGGGCGGGGATTTCGCGTGATCGTCGGTGAACTCCGGAAGCTCAACGACCAGACGGCGGACTTTTCTCGCAAGGTAGCGGATCTCCTCGTACGATTCAGAGACTACAACGAATCGGTCGTAGCACGCCTCGCCGAGGAGACCGATCGCGTGGCGAAGGATGTGCAGGGGGGAATGCGTGCCGCCGAGGAAGCGGTCGAATCCCTCATCATGGCCTCCGGCACTGCCGACCGTTTCGCCCGCGAGGTATCTGCCCTCGTCGAGGTGATCGACGGCGATCTCGACGGGGTCCTCGAGTCTCTGCAATTCCAGGACATCACGAGGCAGATGATCGAAGGCGCCCTCGCCGCCCTCGACGAAGCCGGGCTCGATGTGGACAAATCGATGGAATCGCTGGGCCTTGCAGCGGGCGCCTCGACGGATCTCGCACGCAAAGAGCAGATTCGGAAATCGCTTCTCGACCGTTCCAAGACGAAGGGCGAAAAAACGGCACTCATGGAGGTGGATACATGAAATTCCTCGCGGTCGACGATTCGTCGACCATGCGCAAGATCGTCTCGCTCGCGCTCAAAGGGGCGGGACACGAGGTGGTCGAGGCCGAGCACGGAAAGATCGCCCTCGCGAAGCTCGAAGGCGCGACCTTCGACTGCATCATCCTCGACATCAACATGCCCGAGATGAACGGTCTCGAATTCCTGACGGCCCGGAAATTCAAGCCGGCTATCGCGAAAATACCAGTCATAGTACTTACGACCCAGGACGAAACGTCGATGCGCGACCAAGCGATGGAACTCGGGGCCAACGCCTTCCTCGGCAAACCCTTTCAGAAGGAAGATCTCCTCACATCGATCAGGAAGCTCCTCGGAGCTTGATGGGCCGCAACCGTCCGCCTCGGCGGGCGGCAAGGATGGGCGCCAGCCCTCACGAACCGCGTCGACTTCAGGTCTGCGCGGTTTTTTTCTTGCCGTAGCGCGCTTCGAGTCGGCGGAGAAGGGCGAAGAAGCGAGCCGGCACAGGAGCGACGAACTGCGAGACCTCGGCGGAACCGGGAAGGCGGATCGCGAGCTTCCATGCGTGCAGCATCAGGGTGGGGTCCGAGGGACTGTCACTCGATGGCCGGCTGCGGACGCCATAGATAGGATCGCCGACGATGGGGCAGCCTAGTCCTGCCAGGTGCACGCGAAGCTGATGGGTACGGCCGCTCCGCGGCCTCAGGTGGACCAAGGCGAAGCTCCCGTAGGTCGAGACGATCCTCCAATCCGTGATCGCAAGCTTGCCTCCCGAATCGACCTCCGCGAAGCGCTTGCGATCGCGGCTATCGCGGCCGAGGCGGCTTTCGATGCGATGCCAGCCGCCTTCGACGGTAACTCTCCCCGATGTTCCGCCGCCGGGAATGCCGGCGGTGACGGCCAGATATTCCTTTCTAGTTGTGCGATCCTTGAATTGAGCGGCCAGAAAGGCTTGGGTCTCCGCGTCTTTCGCGACGATGATGGCGCCGCTCGTGTCCTTGTCGAGACGATGCACGATGCCGCCACGAAGCGGGGCTGCGCCCTTTGCTCTCGAATCGAGATCGGCCGACCGAGTCGCCTCACGGACATTCGCGACTAGATGACCGAGGATGGCATTCGCGAGGGTGCCCCTCCTGTTGCCCGCCCCGGGATGCGTCACCATGCCTTGGGCCTTGTTAACGACGATGACGCGATCGTCTTCGAATAAGATGTCGAGGGACAGGCTCTCCGGAACGAGGCCGATCGAGGGTTCCTCTATCCAGGTCACCACGAGGTGTTCGCCTTCGAGAAGTGGGCGGGAGAGCTTCGCGGCCCTGCCCCCGACCTCGATGCTCGCGTTGCGGGCCTTGAGCTGGGAGCGAGTGAGAAGACCGAGCTCTTCCGCGATGTAGCGGTCCGCACGGTCGGCGCCTCCCGATCCGACGACCGCCTCGAAGCGCCGCGATACGCGGTTCTCGGGCGGCCGAGCTGAGTCGAAGGGCTCGATCTTCGGTTTCTTTTTGGCGGCCATCCCCTGATGCTATCCGCAGAACGGCCGAAAACTCAAGGCGCCATCGGCGTGGGGGTTATGATTCTGCGCCGTCGCGCGCGACCCACGCGGTCTATCCCGAAGTGCCTATTCCAGCCCCGCTAGGTACTGCAGGAGAAGACCCTTGAACCGCGCCGGATCTTCGACGACGACGGAGTGGCCTACGCCCTCGAGAATTTCGAGTTGGCCGAGGGGAAAGGCGGAAGCCGTTTCCTCCGCCATCGCCTGGGTAATGATGGGGTCCTTTCGCCCCCAAACGACGAGGGTGGGCAGCTTCCACTTTCCGATTTCATGCGATACGTCGAAATGGGAGAGGGCGCGAGCGTTGCCCACCCATGCAGGAAAACGCATTTTCGAGGCGTCGGCGACCAGGCGTTCGAAATAGCTATCGTCCGATAGCGTCGGCACGACGGCCTTGAGGGCCTGGGCTAGAATCTTGGTATCTGTACGCATTAGTTCGATCGCCGGATAGTGGGCTTCGAGGGTCACCAGACCCCTGGGCGACGATGAATCGACGAGCACCAGTCCGCCTACCAACTCAGTGTGCCGCACCACGAGGGACATGGCCACCGCCCCACCCAGAGAGTGCCCGACGACGATGGCCCCTTCCAAGCCCAATGCCACGACGAAGGACGCGAGGGCATCCGCATAAGCGTCGATACTGAGCTCGCCTACAAGGGCATCCGAACGGCCGAAATTGGGAAGATCGGGGGCGACGCAGCGACAACCCGGTATATCCATTACCCTTTCCCACCAGGTCGAGGAACCGGTGTTGCCATGTACGTACAGAAACAGCCGGCCCGGCCCATTGTCGAGATAGAACCACGTAGTCCCTTCTACCTCGACGTACGATCCATCCATGCCATCCTCCCTTCGTCGACGGACGGGCTTCCGGCCTAGAGCTTCCCGATGAACTCGAGAAGCGCGCGGGCGAGGGCCTCGGGCCGTTCCATCGCTATGGCGTGACCCGAGCCGGGGATGCAAAGCAAACGCGAGTCCGCGATCTCTGCCGCCATCGATCGCGAATATGCTTCACCCTTGAGTATGTCCTTTTCGGCCCAGACGACCAGGGTCGGCGCCGCGATAGGGCCGAGCCTGCCTCGCAGATCGATGGCGAGAAAGGCGTCGCAAAGGCCGGCGAAGTCCTCGAACCATTGCCTCGGCAGGGAGGCTATCGCCTTTTCTCGCTTGGCGAGTTCCGCCTTGTTCTCGCCGATGTACTCGGCGGAATAATTCCAGGCGATGATGCTCCGGTAAAAGGCAACGGGGTCGGCGAGGGCGCAGGCCTTCCAGCCTTCGACGGCGGCGACGAGCATGGGGTCGGCGTAGGATCCAGAATCCACCACCATGAGGCTCCTCGTCATCTCGGGATGCGCGAGGGCGAACTCGAGGGCGACCTCACCGCCGTAGGATGTACCTACTATGTGCGCTTTTGCCAGCCCGAGACCGTGCATCAAACCCGCCAGGTCCTCCGCGTGGGCGCGCAGACTATAGGGGCCGGCGCCGCGCTCGGAGAGCATCTGCCCGCGGAAATCGTGGCACAGCACCCGACGTCCGGAAGCGACGATAGCCTCGACTACCGGCCTCCAGTTGCCGACGGACATCGCTATGCCGTTGAGGAGGACCACGATTTCGCCGCCCTCGCCCGATAGCTCGTAATGGATGCTGATTCCGCCGACCTTGGCTTTTGGCATCGCCTCCTCCTACAATCCCAAATAGGAGCGCTCGACATGGGGATTCTTTGCAAGCTCGGCTGCGCTCCCCTCGATGACGATAGCCCCGTTTTCCAACACCAAGCCCCGATCCACCGCGCGCAGGCTTTCGCGCACGTTCTGCTCCGTGACGAGGATCGATACGGTCTTCTTGAGCTCCGACAGGAGCTCAAAGACTTCGGCGACGAGTGAGGGTTGGAGGCCGAGGGAGGGCTCGTCGAGAATGAGGAGCTTGGGGTTGGCCATGAGGGCCCTTCCGATGGCGACCTGACGTTGCTGGCCTCCCGACATGGTACCCGCCAGCTGCCGATAGCGTTCCTTGAGTATCGGGAAGAGGGTCAGGACCTGCTCGAGGAGCCTATCCTTCTCCGCCGCCGCTCGCGGAATATACGAGGCGCCGAGTTCGAGGTTGTCGGCGACCGACATTCCCGGGAAGAGTTCCCGTTCCTGCGGCACGAGGGCGATGCCAGCCCTGGCTATCTCGTGGGTCTTCATGCCCGCGATTTCCATTCCATCGAATTGCACCGATCCGGCCTTGATCTTCACAAGACCCATGATCGCGGCGATGAGGGTGGTCTTCCCTGCCCCGTTCGGGCCGAAGAGGCCGACCGATTCGGGCCCGATAGAGAACGAAACTCCGCGCAGGACGGGCATCTTCCCGTAGCCGGCTTCCAGATTGCTGACCTTGAGCATCAGACCGCCCCCCCGAGATAGGCTTCGCGAACCAGCGGATCCTTGACGATGTCCTCGTAGGGACCGCTCGCGATCACCTCGCCGTTTTCGAGGACCAGGACCCGGTGGGTGAGTTCCCGAATGACGCCCATGATGTGCTCGACGACGCCCATGCCGATGTTCCGCTCGGAGGCGATGGATCGCACGAGGGAGATGAGCGAAATCGTCTCGTCCGCGTTGAGACCGGCCATGACCTCGTCGAGGAAGAGAATTTGCGGATCGCAGGCGAGCGCGTGGGCGATTTCCATTTTCTTGGTCTCGAGCATGGTGATCTGCGAAACCCCTCGATGGAGACCACCCAACTCGAGCGAGCTGCAGAGCGCCTCCGCCTCGCGACGGGATTCCTTGCGTGAAAGTCGCCTGGCGAAGAGGAAACCGAGCATGACGTTCTCGAGGATATCGAGGTCCTCGAGGGGATGTATGAGTTGGAAGGTTCTGGCTATCCCGAGTCCTGCGCGTCGATGGGCCGGCATGTCGGTGATATCCCTACCGTTGAGGAAGATACTGCCCGAGGTCGGCAGGTAGATGCCAGACACGAGATTGATGAAGGTGGACTTGCCCGCGCCGTTGGGGCCGATGACGCCGAGGATCTCCCCGCGCGAAAGATCGAAGGTGACATTGTTGACGGCGACCAAGCCGCCGAAGTGCTTGGTGAGGGCCCTCGTCTCGAGATTAGGCACGAGGAGCCTCCTTCCGCGCCTCGGCCCCCGATCTCCTGTCCTTCGCGGCCTTGATCCAGACGCCATAGAGTCCCTTCGGCATGAAAAGAATGACTAGTACTATGATGATGCCGTAGACGACCAGATGGCCGTAAGGGATTTTGAGCTTGAGCACCTCTGCCACAACGCCGAGGAGGAGGGCTCCGACGACGGGGCCGATCGTCGAATGGACCCCTCCGAGCAGGGCCATGGCTAGGGGCAGGAGCGTGTAATTGGCGCTGAAGGAATCGTCGGGAGACGCCACTCCGTAGCTCTGGATCTGGATTCCCCCGATAATCCCCTGGATGAAGGAAGTGACAACGAAGGCGATCAGCATGTACTTGAAAATGCCGATGCCACTCGACTTGGCCTGCAGCTCGTTGTTGCGGATCGCGGTAAGGGCGAAGCGCATCTTGGATCGTTCGAACCACGAAGAGGCGCCGACAGCGAGGGCCACCCCGCCGAGGGCAAGCCAATAGAGAAGCCGATCGCTGTTGGAGAAGAGCCCTGGCAGGATTAGGCCCTCGGCGCCGCCGGTGAAATCGCCGCCGTTGTGGAGGATTATCCGGAATATCTCGGCCATCGCCAGCGTCACGATCGAGAAGTAGATCGCCCTTAGCCTGAGGATGACGAAGCCGAAGAGGAGGGCGATGCCGGCCGCGAAACAGCCCGCGGCGAGAATCGAGAGCAGAGGCGGAAGCCCGAATCGGAGCATGGCGATGGCCGAGCCATACATGCCGATGCCGTAAAAACCCGCGATCCCGAAGGAGACCTGGCCGGAGCGGAGGAGCATGTCCCAGGTCACGGCGAGGGCCATGTAGGTGAAGACGCTCCGCGCAAGCGACATGGGATAGGGCCCGGCGATCGCCGGGAGGATCCCGGAAAAGAGGGGAAGTAGGCCGGCTACCGCGAAGACCGCGAGCCCCGCGGCGACGGAGGAACGATTGTTCATGCCTTCCTCTCCTTGATCGACCGGACGAGAATCGTGGCAAATATGATGACGAAGAAGATGATGCTGGACCAGTCGCGGAGGTCGCGGAAACTGTTCATTAAGGCCTCGGCGAGGCCGAGGGCGAGACTCGCCCAGAGTATGCCCGTGATGTTGCCGACGCCCGCCACGGCCACGAGGCAGAAGGACTTCATCGTGTAGGGGCCGCCGACCCCGGGAAAGATCGCCTGCTTCGTGAGGAACATCGCCCCCAAGGCGCCGATCAGACCGACGGACAGCGCGAAAACGAAGGCATAGGTCTTGTCCACATCGATGCCGACGATCGCCGCGCCGCGGGGATTCTGGCCGACGGCGAGCGCGGCCTTCCCCATCCTCGTTCGGGTGAGGAAGAGCCTGAGCCCCACCGCGAGGATGACGGCAGCGGCGACGAAGACGAAATCGTAGATGCCGAAATCGTATTCGCCGATCGTCGCCGAGGTCGAGACGTAATCGAGGTACATCTTCCAGGATTGGGAGGTGAAGATGAGATTGACCGTCTGGCTCAAGGCGATGCCGAGGCCGAAAGTCAGTATGAGTTGGTTGAGTTCGGGCGACTTGAGGGCCCTTCGGATGGTCAGTCTATAAACGATGAATCCGAAGATCGACATGACGAGTGCGACAGGCACGAGGGCCACGTAGGGATCGATCTTCAGCCAACGGGCGCCGAAATAGGTCGCGTAGGCCGCGACCATCATGAATTCGCCGTGCGAAAGATTGACGATGTGGACGATGCCGAGGACGAGGGCCATCGGAATCGCCACGGCGGCGTAGAGACCGGCGCTCTGGATTCCGTAGACGAGCACCATCGGTTTCCACAGCAGCAATGCGACCGCCACGACGAGCCCGAAGGCCAGCCAGTAGATCGCGGCTCGTTTCACGACCATTGTTCCTCACCTTGCGGCCCGCGGGCGGCCGCCCTCTTCGCTCGGCGAAGGAGGGCGGCCGCCCGGATTAGGGCTCTCTATCTATTTGGGAAAGGAGAAGGGATAGGCGAAATTGGCCGAGGCGGCCTCGAAGGGCCACAGCACCTGCTGGGTCCCGTTCTGCCATTGCATGATCTTCTGGACCTTGATGCCCTGGTGCTTGATCACGTTGGAAGGCGTGAAGGTGATAGTATCGCCCAAGGGCGAGGCATACTTCGTCTTTTCGAGGGCGGCGATGAGCTTAGCCTTGTCCGTGCCGCCCGCAAGCTTTATGGCATCGGCGAGGATGTAGATGCCCGAATAGGAAAGCGGAGCGAAGTAAGAAGTGAAATCCTTGCCGTATTTCACCTTGTAGGCTTCGGTGAATTTCCTGCTCGTCTCGCTGATCTTGTTGATGGCGGGGGACCACATTCCGTAGGCGACCTCGTTCTGCACGAGGGGGTTGGTGGGCGCGTCGACGGGCCAGGCGGGGGGAGCGCCGACGAAGATCGAGGGGACAAACTTCATCGCCTTCGCCTGCTCGGCGATGCCGATGGCGTCCTGCGCGTAGCCGCCCCACACGAATAAGTCGGGCTTGAATTCCTTCGCCGCCTGCAGCGCGCCGGAATAGTCAGACCCGCCGCTCGCGGCGCTCTTGAAGGAGGCTCCGTCGAACACGAAGGGGGTATTGGCGTAGAGAGCCTTGGAGGCCGCGAAGGAGGAAGAGCCGAAGGCTCCTTCCTCGTAGGCCAGGAATATCCTCTTGATCTTCACGTTCGGATACTTCTGCATAATGGCGTTCCAGCCGTCGACGTAACTCTGTCCTTGTTCGTAATCCCAGGGATGGAGGTGGAAGTAGAAGTCCGAATCGGGACTCGGTCCGAGGGCCTTCTCGACGAGGGCGCTCGAGGCGGCACCGGTCGCGAGGGTGACGATGCCGTATTTCTTGAGGGTGGGGATCTGAGCCGCTTGGACACCGGAGGCGTAGCCGCCGAAGAGGAGGTCCACCTTGTCGACGTTGACGAGTCTTTCGATGGCCGCGATTCCCTTGTCGCCCTTGAACTCGTCGTCCACTACGATGAGTTGCAGCTTCTTTCCGACGACACCTCCGGCCTGGTTGATCTCGTCGACGGCGAGCTGCGCGGCGTTCGCCGCCTCGACGCTGCCTGCGTCGGCGAGGGGCCAATTCGCGCCGATCTTGATTACGTTCTGGCCAAACACCGATCCCGCGACGAGCGCGGAGATAGCCAGAGCCACGACGATCTTCTTCATCGAGTCCTCCTTCGCCGCCCATCCCGGGCAGGCGTCGTCATCACGTGCGGGGCGACGCGGTTTTCCCGCGGCCCGCCTCTATCGACCACTTTACTTGCCGAAACCCCAGTCGACCGCGCGTCGACGGATCACAGCGTCAGGCCCCCGTCCACGCGAAGGACCTGCCCTGTCACGAAGGCGGCCTCCTCGCTGGCGAGGAAAAGGACTCCATTGGCTATGTCCTGAACCTCGGCCATGCGGCCGAGGGGGGTCTTGGCGATGATGGGTTCGAGCACCTTCTCGGGGACGGTTTCCGTCATCGGCGTGCGCGTATAGCCGGGCGACACCGCGTTGGCCCGCACCTTCGCGCCCTTTCGCGCGAATTCCTTGGCCCAGCCCTTGGTCATCGCCACGATGCCGCCCTTGGTCGCTGCGTAGTTCGTCTGCCCGATGTTGCCGTCGAGTCCGACCACGGAGGAGATGCTCACAATTGATCCTGAACCGGCCTCCATCATAAAAGGGGCGACGGCTCGGGTCATGTTGAAGACTCCGGTGAGGTTGACGGCGATGACCGCCGCCCAGGCGGCGTCGTCCATCTTCTGGATGAGGGCGTCGCGGGTGATGCCGGCGTTGTTGACGAGGACGTCGATGCGGCCGCTCTCTTCCTTGATCTTCGCGACGAGGGAATTGACCGCCGCCGAATCCGTCACGTCGACCGTCGCGCAGCGAACCGCTGGCATCGCCTTCTCGATGGCGACGAAATCGGCTGGGTTCACGTCGAGGGCCCAGACGCGGGCCGCGCCCTCGCGGACGAAGGTCTCCACGATGCCCTTGCCGATTCCCCGCGCGCCGCCGGTTACGACGCAGGTCTTCCCCTTCATGCGATCCATGACGAACTCCTTTGAGGGTAGCGATGTCGCGCTCCCCGTCCCGCCGATTTCGGAGCCGATCCGAGTCGGCGATTTTCACGCTTCACGATAAGGCCCCCAGCGCATGACGCTGCTCGCCCAGACGAAGCCCAGACCGGCTCCCACGAGGACGATGTTGGAACCCTCCGCGATCTTGCCCGACTCGAGGCCGAGGCTGATCGAGAGCAATTGGTCGTTTTGGCCGAGGTGGCCATAATCTTCGAGATAGGTCGATTGCGATTCCGAAAGCCCGAATTCGGCGAGGACTGCCGCGTGGGCGCTTCGCTTGAAATGGAGGATGGCGAGATAACCGATGTCCGATTCGCCCAGGCCGGACTTCGCCAGGGCCTCGCGGACGACGGCGTAGAAATTGGGCATGGTCGTTTCGCCCAACTTCTTCTTGAAGGCTCCCTCGTCGGGCACGATGAAGCTCGCCTTTGCCTCGTCGCCGGGCTTGGGCGGCCAGGCCTTCGAACCGAGGGTCGGCACGTAGCACATGTCCGAAAAGCTGCCGTCACCTCGGAAGGCCGACGCGAGGATCGCGTTCTTGCCGGCGTTCTTGCGGAGGACGCAGGCCGAGGCGCCCGAGGCCAGATCCATCATGAAGCGGGTCGGGGGATAGCCGAGGTCGATCAGGTCGTTGTTCCTGTAGCCCGAGACGAGGAGGATGGTGCGAAGATCGTCGCGAACGAGCATCAGCGACTTGGCGACGTCGAGGGCGGCCATCATCGAGCCGCACATGGCTTCCATATCGAAGCTCCAGGCCCTGTTCGCGCCAAGGCGGTTGGCGACATACAGTCCGGCGAGCCAGCATGGGTAGTCCTTGTGCTGCGCCCCGCACCAGATCAGACAGTCTACTTCCGCCGCCTCGACTCCGGCATCCACGAGGGCGGCGAGGGCGGCCTTGTAGCCCATTTCGGCGGTGCTGTCCTCCGGCCCGGCGATGGGTTTCGCATGGATGCCGAATTTCTCGGCGACGACATTGACCGGCAATCCCGTTTGTCGCGCAAGTTCCGCCGCGTCCATTCGGGTGGGGGGGATATAGGTTCCGATGCCGATCATGCCGACATGCACTGCTTCACCTCGAGTGACGATTGAATCATCTCTCACCTTCCTACACCCGAAACGGATCGGCGTCAACCTCAATATTCTGAGCAAGCGCGAATATCCGACGCCGATTCCGGCCATAAATCGTGCTTTTCTCACCTATTTCGTCTGTTTTTCCTTGTCGATACCAAGAACGAGGGCTATAGTAAACTTTCAAAGCGAATCGGTTCTCATCGACTTGATCGAGTGGAGTGGTAATGGGCGAGCCCAGCGCGCGAAAACTGGAAACGGGGAAAAAGATCGTCGATGCGGCGATCAAGCTCTTCGCGCACAAATGGTACAATACGGTTTCGGTCGCCGAGATTTGTCGCGAAGCCGGGCTGTCGAACGGAATCTTCTATAAGTACTACGACGGCAAGGAATCCCTCTTCCGGAGCATCCTCGAGCGCGTGGTCGAAGAGATCCGTGAGGCCCTCCTTGGCGTGGAGGGCGACAGCGTGAGGGATCGGCTATTCTCCTTCGTCCGGATCCTCGTCGATTTCTCCGCGCGCAATTCCGCGATCGTCTCGGTATTCCGCGAGGGACAGTATCGCTTCTTCGAATACGAACGCCGCCTCGCGGCCATCTATTCCTCGTCCCTGCAGCGACTCCTCGGCAGGGAAGCCGGACTCCCCGAATATCTTTTCGCCCTCGGGGGCATCCGATTCTGCGCGATCCGACGCACCCTCCAAGGCATCGAGATAGATATCGAAGCGATTTACGAGACCCTCGAGGCGGGCATTTTTCGCGGACTGACCTTCGATCCCGAACGCGTCTTCGGGGGCAGCGTCAGGCCGCCGGCCATCGACCTCGACACCGGAGCAAGGGAGCGCCTCCTCAAGGCGGGAAAGCGGCTTTTCGGAGACAAGGGCTATTTCGAAACGAACATCCACGAAATCACCGACGCGGCCGGCCTGTCCGTCGGGGCCTTCTATTCGCATTTCGCCGGAAAGGAAGTCTTCTACGCGGAACTCATCAAGCAGGCAGGCCACGACATCCGCTCCTTCATCCGCGGCAATACCGACGCGAGCCTGAACCGCCTCGAACGCGAACTCCGCGGCATCTGGCTCTTCCTTGTCTTCCTCTCCATCGACCGTCACTGCTATTCAATCGTGCGCGAGGCCGAGTTCGTCCTCCCCGAGGCCGTGCGCGAGTACTACGGGGCCTTCGTCGAGGGCTATCGACGCAACAGCGAGGGCAACGGGGAGCCGTCCAAGCGCGGTCCCATCGCGGAGGAAACGGTGATCGAATTCCTCCTCGGAATCTCTCATTACTACGGCCTCGAAGTAGCCTTCGACGAGTCCTCTTCAAACGCCCGCTCGACGTTGGAAAGGATCGGCACCTACCTCGTCGAGGGCTTTTCGTCCTATTTGTGAAGGAGGATCTCCATGGATGCGCGCATCGTCATTTCGGGTACCGGATCCTACGCCCCCGGCGAGGCGATCGGCAACGAAGAACTCAAGCGCCTCGCGGGAGTCGACTTCGACTCGGCGCGACATGAGGAGAAGATCGGCATCAAGGCGAGGCACGTCGCGAGACTCCGCGGCATCGATGAATCGACGGTGGACTTCGCCGAAAAGGCCGGGCGAAGGGCCCTCGAGGCGGCGAGCGTCGGAGCCGAGGAGGTAGGACTCTTCATCGTCGCGACGGACACTCCCGAATACGTGTCACCCGCCTCGGGCATCATGCTCCAAGGCAGGCTCCAGGGCGGAGAGAGGGAGGCCGAAGCGCTGGATCTTTCCTCATCCTGCGCGAGCTTCGTCATCGCCCTCGACACGGCCGCGAGGCGCCTCGCTACCGACGCCACGCTGCGGCACGCCCTCGTCGTCGGCGTCTATAACATGCCCGCCCACGTCCGGCCTGGCGACGCTTTCGGCTGGTCCATCTTCGCCGACGGGGCCGGGGCCGTCGTCCTCTCCCGTGCTGAGGGAAAGGGAAGCTCGCGCTATGTCGACGGCCTCTTCCGCGCCGACGGCACCCAATGGGACTTCATCGGCGTCTACGGCGGCGGCTCGCGCATGCCCCTATCGCGCGAGCTCCTCGACTCGGGGCATTACGGCCTCGAAAATCTCAAGAAACTCCCCGGCGACCGCAACGTCAAGCTCTGGCCTCCCCTCGCCCTTCGCCTCCTCGAAAAGGCTGGCTGGCAAAAAAAGGACATAGCTCATTGGTTTTTCACCCAGATCAACAAGTCGGTGATCGAGGAGGTCATGGGCATCCTCGGCGAGCCCCTCTCGAAGACGACGATGATCATGGATCGCTACGGCTACACGGGATCAGCCTGCGTGCCGATGGCCCTCGACGACGCGATCCGGGCGGGCAGGGTCGGCAAGGGCGACGCGGTGGTACTCGTCGCCTCGGGCTCGGGCTTCTCGGTGGGCGCCAATCTCCTCGTGCTGTGAGGTGGAGTGAGGCGCGGCGCGTGCTATCGAACAGTAGGGTGAAATACCCCGCCTTTATGTAATGGGTTTCGATGGTATCACGCTTTCCTGGCCTACTCGGTATGTCTGTAAAAATATTCATTGAAATACGCAGCTGGAATAATTCCCCTACTGTAGTACATTATATAGACGCTAATGACTCATAGTTGAAAGTGATTTGGGAGGCCCCAATCGCAAACCTTCATAAGGGTTCTCCTGAATTAGTGGAGGATTCGCATGCGAAGATTGGTGACCGATAATCTGCTTTCACTGGACGGATACTCCAGTGGCCCGGACGATGAGATCGATTGGTTCGAATTTGACGAGGAGTCGCTCGAATGGTCTCGGAACCTTTTGCGAGGTGCTGGATCGATAGTCATGGGCCGCCGCACCTACGAGCTATTTCTTCAGTACTGGCCCACACTTCGAGCCCGGAAGGAGGAACCGACTATCGCAGGGTACCTGACCGAGTTGCCGAAGCTTGTTTTTTCTAGCACGCTTACAACCTCGAACTGGGAGAATACCCGGTTCATAACCCGTCCGGTGGCCGAAATGGTTCGGGAGGAAAAGAAAAGTAACGGGGGAAATATCCTATTCCTCGGAAGTGCGAGCCTGCTGGCCGCCCTATGGAAAGAGCATTTGGTGGACGAGCTGTGCCTTCGGATCCAACCGATCGTACTAGGCAGGGGGAGGCCTTTGTTCCCAGCGGTCGAAGAGCGCCAGAGCTTGGCACTGAAGGAGAGTCGAATGTTCAAGTCCGGGGTGTTGGCGCTTCGATACCAGGTCCTGCCGATGTCGGCTCCGGCCTAAGCGAGCAGCACTGCATAGCGCCATTTGAAACCCACGGCCTCGGCGCCCGCCGACGAGCCTTCGCTATCGCTCAGATTCGCTCTTTTCGGCGAGCGCACGTCGTCAACTGGGGGGACGTCAGCTGATGTATTTCGCGCGAAGCTCGGCCTTGACCACCTTGCCGTAGGCGGAGTACGGAAGGCTCTCGGCGAAGACCACCTCCTTCGGCACCTTGTAGTTCGCGAGTCGCTCCTTGCAGAAGGCGACGAGTTCGCCGGCCTCGGCGCCCATGCCCTTGCGCAGCACCACGACCATGAGGCCGACCTCGTCCCATTTGGGATCGGGCTTGCCGATGAGGGCGCATTCGAGGACGGCGGGATGCTCGCGGAAGGTAGCCTCGACCTCGGCCGCGTAGACGTTCTCCCCTCCCGACTTGATCATGTCCTTGTAGCGTCCGCGAATCCAGATGAAGCCCTCCTCGTTTCGGACACCCATGTCACCCGTGTGGAACCAGCCGTCGACGAGGGCGGCCGCGGTCGCTTCGGGGTTGTTCCAATAGCCGAGGCAGGTCGTCGGGCCTTTGATGCAGATCTCGCCTGGCTCTCCGACGGGCACTTCCTTCCCTTCCTCGTCGAGGAGCCTGATCTCGGAGTGGAAGATGGGTTTGCCCACGGAGCCCGCGTATCTCACCGATTCCTCGTTCGTCATCGACATGCAGTTGACGCCCACCTCGGTGAGCCCGTAGCCCTGCCTGAAGGCGACGCCCTTTTCGGCCCGCCAGGCGGCCATGAGGTCGGCGGGCATGGCCGCGCCGCCGTTCACGAAGAATCGCACCGAGGAGAAATCCGCCCGCCCCCAGGAGGCGCAGTCGTACCAGAGGCGGAAGAGGGTCGGCACGCCCAGGACCACGGTGCAGCGTTCCTTCATAATTAGGTCGATTGCCCTGTCGGGATCGAAGTCGCGCTCGATGACGAGGCGGCCGCCGTTGTAGAAGAGGGGTGTCATGAAGATGAAGAGGGCACCGGCGTGGTAATAGGGGGTGAAGACGGGCGCGACGTCGCCCTCGTCGAGTCCCCAGGAGACGCAGGTGTTGATCGCGTTCCAAAGGACCTGGCGGTGCGGAATGACGGCCCCCTTCGACTTGCCCGTGGTCCCGGAGGTGTAGAGAATGAGGAGGGGGTCATCCTCGTCGAGGGGCGGCCTCTCGGGTTCCGCCGCCGATGCGGAGGCGAGGAGGGCCTCGTAGCTCCCGGCGTCGGAGAGCCGGGCGCCCTCGGGGCCTAGACCGGCGCCCCCGGCTCCCTCGGCGCCAAGACCGCCGCCGAGGGAGAGATAGCTTGGGCAGGCAAGGCGGGGCCTCGCCGCTTCGACGAGTTCCACGAATTCGGGACCGACGATCATCACCGAAGGCGCGCAATCCTTGACCATGTACTCGAGCTCGATCGGCTTGAGGCGCCAGTTGAAGGGTACGAGGATGGCGCCGATCTTCGCGAGGCCGTAGAGGAGGTCGACATAGTGCACGCCGTTCATCGCGACGATGCCGACCCTGTCGCCCTTCTTTATGCCCAGCGACTGGCGCAGGCCGTTGGCGAGGCGACAGGCCCGCTCGTTGAGCTCGCGATAGCTGTAGCGGGAGGCTCCCGGCAGGTCGTAGAGAGCCTCTCGATCCGGCGTGAGGCGCGCCCGCCTCGTCAGCAACTCGCCTGCGTGTTCGCCCATCCCGACCTCCCCAACGCCTATCCGCGACTTGACACTCGGGTGAGATGTGAATCATCTCTCATTCGCATTGTAACATAGACCAGAAAGCTGTCAACAAAAACAAAGGGACGGCTCCCCGCCACTGGCGCCCTGCAAGACGCGGCCAAAGCGCCCCTCGCGTCAGCGGCATAAAAACGAGGGAACAGGGTTTTCTGCTAGATGGCGAGTTCCGATATCAAGGAGCCCCTTTCATACTCACGCCAGACCGTGCCGAAAGCGGGGACGCATAATTCTCCCCTCGCCAAAGGATTGTCGAAGGCGAACAGCCGCTGACTATCGGAGAAATTCGACACGCAGAGAACCCTTCGACCCGCAGCGTCCGGGCCGCGAAGGAGGGCGAACAGCGGCCCTTCTGCAGGAAGTATTTCCTGGGGAACCCCAGGCGCGAAAGCCGCGCGGAGCTTCCGATATCGGAGGAGTCGGTCGATGCCTGTATTCACGAGATTGCGAAGGCTTCCTTCCTCGTCGAGCTCGGCCTCCAAAACCTCCGCCTCGAGTTTTTCCCGGTTGATCGCGCGGTTGTAGCCAAGCCTTTCCATGCCTTCGATCCAATTACCCGAACCAAGCCAGCTGTGAATGTAGATCGCCGGCACCCCGTCGAAGGAGAGCATGACAGCCTGCGTGGTCAGGAAGGCTCGTGCGCGCGACTGCACGCTCGCCGAGCCTTCGGGAGCGACCGCCGAGAGGTAGGAGGAGTTGAGTTCGTAGGGGGTGGTACCGGCTGGACCGGACTTATAGGCTATCCTCCCTCCCTTCGCGACGACTCGCGCGAGCGTCTCGGCGAAGGCTGCCTCGTCCACCAGGCCCGAGGCCGGCGTGAGACCGATACCGTCATGGCTCGCGAGGAAATTGAGAAAATGGCATCCGGCGGGAGGTCGTTCGAGCTTTTCCGCCCAGCGTCCGAGGGGACCGGCGTCGCCGGATACGGCGGCATGGAGAACGAGGGGAGGCAAGGCGAAATTGTACACGAGATGCGCCTCGTCCCCGGAGCCGAAATACGCGACATTCTGATCGTGAGGGACGTTCGTCTCCGTGAGGATCATCGTGCCGAGGTCCAGATAGTCCAGAAAACCGCGCAGCAACTTCACAACCGCGTGCGTCTTGGGATGGTTGATGCACGATGTCCCGTCTTCCTTCCAGAGATAGGCGATCGCGTCGAGTCTCAGCGTCCCGGCGCCGATACTGATGTAGAAAAGTATAATTGACAGGAATTCGAGGAGGACTTCGGGATTGCCGAAATTCAGATCCACTTGGTCCGCGCTGAAAGTCGTCCACACGCGTAGGCTTTCACCGTCGGCTTTCCTGAAGTCCGTAAGGAGGGGACTGGTCCGGGGGCGGACCACCGGCGAAGAATCGTAGTCTTCGGGACGGGTAAGATACCAATGGTCAAAACCGACGTCGCCCCGGAGAAAGCCTTCGAACCACGCGTTGTGAGCGCTGCTATGGTTCATCACGAGGTCGAATACGAGGCGAAACCCTCGCCCGAGTTCCCTCATATCGGCCCAGTCGCCGTGCCCCGATTCGACGGAGCGATAGTCGACGACGGAGAAGCCGTCATCCGAGGAAGAGGGAAAGAAGGGAAGGACGTGGACATGAGAGAACAGCCCGCGGCCGCGTTCATCGAGGAATTCCCGCAGGACTCGAAGCGGAGGAAGGGGATGGTTGGATTTCCCGAGATCTCGGCGGCCGAGGCTATCCGCATAGGTGATGAGAAGGCAATCGCGCTCTGATAGTCGAGACCGGAGCTTCGCATCCTCCAGGCCTCGAAGCATTTCTTTCCGCGGGGCCTCTCGTTCCAGGATGTTTGCGAGGCGCTCCACGAATCGGCGAGCTTCGTCCTCCCCATACAGGTAGGACGCAAGTTCCTCGATTTTGTGCGGAATGCTTCCTGTCATTCTTTCACTCCCCCCTCAGCCATCCCGCTCGAAAACTGCCTTTGTATCGGCATGAACATGAAGATGACTGGCAGAGCGGTAAGCATGGAAGCCGCCATGATCCTATCCCAGATCGCGTTCTTGGAAACGAACAGGGATTTCAGGCCAATGGTGAGAGTATAGCTGTCTTTGAAGGCTCTGAGGAAGACCGAGGCGAAGAGGTACTCGTTCCAGGCGATCATGAAGGCGTAGATGAAGACCGTCGCGATCGCCGCGATCGACAAGGGAAGGACGATGCGCATCAGCGCCTGCATGCGCGAGCAACCGTCGATCATCGCGGCTTCCTCAATGGAGAAGGGGATGGTCCGGAAGTAGTTGCCGAGCATATAGAGGGCAACCGGGAGGGTCTGGGCGAGATAGACGATTCCGAGACCCAGGAGGGATCCTCCAGCCGTCTTCATGAAACCGAGAGTCACCGCCATCTTATACATAGGTAACAACAAGAGTGTCCCGCCGAACATGTAGACGAAGAGAGTTCCCCTTTGGACGAGAGACCTCCCCCGAAATCGCGTCCTCGAAAACGCGTAGGCTCCGAAGATCCCGAGGGCCACCGACACAGCCGACGAAAGCACCGAGATGATAAGGGAGTTGAGGAAGTACTCCGAGAACGGAAATACATCTCCCCCTTTTTGGAATTTGGCGATGATCGCCGCCTTCTGCTCCTTGGTGAGATCCGGGTTCGCGGCGAGGAGATCGCGAATCGATTGCGGCAAGGCTTTTTCGCTTTTATTCAATCCGAGGATTTCCGCATAGGCCCCCGTGTTCACCTTTCGCGGGATGAGGGAGGGGTTCCCCCAATCCCATTGGAATTTGAGACTGGTGGACAGCATCTGCGCGAAGGGGAATAGAGTGAAGATCAAAAGCATGACCATTCCGATCCCGAAGGCTGCCGACCGGATCGGGCTCGTTCGCTTCACCATTTGAGCACCTTCTTCGCATAGATGAGGATGACGCCAGTCAGGACGATCATCTGGATGACCGCGATCGCCGCCGCTTGCCCGATCTCCTGGGTGCCCAGAAATGCCTTGAAATAGGTGAAGACGGGCAGAACCTTGACGTTGTCGGTCAGGAGGAAGACTTCCTCGAATTTGTTGAAATTCCAGATGAATCTCAGCAGGACAAGAGCACCTATCACGAAGCGGAGTTCGGGAAAAATGATATGGCGAAATCGCACCCAGGAATCAGCACCATCCATCTCGGCGGCCTCGTAGAGCGTTTCATCGATAGCCTGGAGTCGCGAGAGGATCATGAGATACATGAACGGAAAGGATCTCCATATGTTGAAGACAATCGCCACCCAGAGGGCGCTTGAGGGATCGCCGATCAGGTTGAAACGCTTGCTGGCGAGGTGAAGCACGTCGACGGCCAAGTAAGCGAAGGGTCCCTGCACCGGATCGAAGAAGAACTGCCAGGAGAATACCACCGAAATCACGGGGGCCACGTAGGGAAAGAGGAGAAGGCCCCTGACGAGACCGCGAAAGGGGAATTTCACGTTCATCATGAGCGCGACGACGAGACCGAGAAGTGTCGATCCGAAGGTCGAGAAGAGGACGTAGGTAGCTGAGGTTCCGAAGGAGTTCCAGAACTCGACGTCGCCGAGGAGGTCCGAGTAGTTCTTCAATCCGACGAAAACATTGCCCGAGGTAAAGGAGACGTCATTGAAGCTCAAGAAGATGTTGTATCCGATGGGATACAGAACGAGGGCGGCAAGGACGATCAGGCTAGGCAGAACAAGGGCGACGCCGAATCTCGCCTCCTGCCTTTCAAAGGAGAACGAAGCGACTCTCATAATCGATATCCTTTGCGAATACTACGAAGGCCGGCATGCGCCGGCCTTCGTAGTATCATTGCGCCATGATTGCGCGCATGTCAGCTTCGGCCTTCTTCATGGCCACATCGACGGGAACGTCTTCCTGCGTTATGGAGTATAACATCTGCGGAATGATCTGCTTCGCGAAAATCTTGCCTGCGGCGGGTATCCTCCTGCCATCGACGATGCCGAAGGTCTTCACCTTGTCGAGCCCCTCTATGATCTCGGCCATTTTCGCCGCTCCATAGAACTTGAAGATCCCTTGCGGATCATCGAGGAATTTCGGATTCGTCGCGATTTCGCGCAGCGCGGGATTCATTCCGCCGGGAGCCATGTGCAGGAATGCTATGTACGCACTGGGCGTGTAGAGAAAGCGCACGAATTTCTCGGCGGCCGCCGTTGCGGCGGGATCCTTCTGCTTCCCGAAGGCCAAGGTATAGAGAGTCCCGTAGCCGGCCTGGGTCTTGTGGGAGATGATCGGGGCGAATTCGGTATGCTTTACGAGATCGGGGTCGAACTGCGCGCCCTGAAGATCCTTGAAATTGGCGGTTCCGAGGGAATTGGCGGCCGCCGAGGCGAGGGCGAGATCATCCATGATATAGGTCGAGTAGAACATCATGGCCAACTTGCCCTGGAGGTAGTAGTCGCGCGCCCTCCAGGTCTGCGGGCCGGGAGGATTGTACTTCGCGAGCTCGGCGTAGAAGTTGACCGCCTCTTTCATCGCAGGTGAGTTGAAGACAAGTTGTCCTTTGCCGTTGAATAGACCGGCACCATTGGACATCGCGATGGGGGTGAAGCATTGCTCGCTGTACACCTCGGTCTTTGTTCCGACGAGAATCCCGTACTGGTTCCGCTCCGGCTTGTAAAAGTACTTCGCGGCCTTGAGAATGTTGTCCCAGGTGTTGGGCGGCGCCAATCCCGCCTTCTTGAACCAATCGTCCCTGTACCAGATGCCCTGAATCCATCCGTGATAGGGAAGCGCGACATACGAGCCCTTCCCGTTGTCGACGAGATTGAGGACGCCCTGATAAAACCTGTCTTTGCCGATCGATTTGACGATGTCGGTCGAGGCCTTGGTGTCGAAGTAACCCTCAGCTCCAAAGGCCACCGCGTTTTCCACTCCGGTCTCCACGAGGGCCGGAAGGGTCCCTGCCGCCGCCGCCGCGACCAATTGGGTCGGTGTCGCATTCTCGTCGATCGGGATTAATTTGATCGTGATGTCAGGGTTCATCGCCGTGAAGGTATCGATCAGCACCTGAATCGTCGCCATGCGATCCGACTGCGTCTGGGTCGTCCAGTACTCCAGCTCCGTCGGCGCCGCCGCGACCGGCAGCGCGAAGCTCGCCCCCAACATGAACGCCAAAGCCGATAATCCGATTTTGCGCATAAGAGCCACCTCCATCCAAAGATGATTAGCCACCACGATGAACATGCGCCCATCGAGCGTCTACGAGTCGCGGCCCTTGGCAAGCTGCTATCTCGGATCGCGCCTTGGTGGCCTGGGGAGGAAGGTACAACCTCGAGAGGGTCGGGGCTGTGACGATATTTCAGGAAATGGAGGCTTTACTTGTACGATATTGCTCTTTTGGGCCTATACTGCCACATGCAGGCCTCTATCGAAGCCATCTATCCCACCCCGGGATTCTCCTATTGCTACCAGCGCTTCACGAACCGGCGCCTCCACTACAACTGGCACAAGCACCCCGAGATGGAACTGATCATCGTCGGCCAGGGACGGGGACAGGCCCATATCGGCGACCGAATCGCCGACTTCCATGCTCCAGCGGCCTTTCTCATCGGCGGAGACCTCGCCCACGGCTTCGCCAGCGCCGGCCCGATCGAGGGATTGATTCTGCAATTTCCGCCGGCTCACCTCGCGGTCTATTCGGCGTGGCCTGAAGGCTCGGCGATCTCAACCCTCCTCGCAGAGGCCGAACGCGGCATAGGCTTCGGGAAAGTTGCTTCGTCGCTCGCGGGCGGGGCGCTCGAAGACCTCGACCGCGCCTCGGGTTTCAGGCGCTGGCTCATGATCTTGAACATGATCGCGGATTTTTCCGAGGATCGGGAGCGGAGCGCCTCCTCGCGAGGAGCGGTCTCTGAAACCACAGAACTCAGGGATTTCGCAGGCATCGTTCATGCCATGTTCAACGAATCCTTGGGAAACGTCTCGCTCGAAGCGATGAGTTCAAGAGCCGGCATGTCGAAATCGCATTTCTGCAGGGTCTTCAAGCGCAACACGGGTCTTACCTATCTCGAATACGTTCACTCGATACGTATCAACAACGCGAAGAAGCTCCTGATCCAAACGCGGCTTTACATCGACGACATCTGCTATGAGTGCGGATTCAACAATGTGTCATTCTTCAACCGGAAGTTCAAGGAACTGACCGGAATGACGCCGCAACAGTACAAAATGACCTATGCCGGACACAAAAGTCCATGAGGCGCCGCCCGGCTAGAGATCTCCAAGCGGGGCTCGAGTCGTAGGCGGCCATTCCCCAAGACCGCCCATTCCGGATATTGTGTCGCGAGGCCATGACCGGCGGGCGCGAATCTCGGACCCCCGGCAAGGCCCAAGTTCCACAAAGGTTTTCGCATGAACGAATTGGATAGACAACTCCGCAAGAGGATGACCTTCGCCATCATCTCCCATCCCGACTCGGGCAAGACGACCATCACCGAAAAACTCCTCCTCTTCGGCGGGGCGATCAACATCGCCGGGGCGGTCAAGGGCGGCAAGCAATCGCGATCCTCGGTTTCCGATTTCATGGAGATCGAAAAGGAACGCGGCATTTCCATCAGCACCTCGGTGATGGGCTTCGAATACGGGGGCCGCAAGGTCAACCTCCTCGACACGCCGGGGCACGCCGACTTCTCCGAGGACACCTATCGGGGACTCTCGGCCGTCGACAGCGCCCTCCTCGTCATCGACTCCGTGAAGGGCGTCGAGGAGCGCACGCGCAGGCTCATGGAAGTCTGCCGCATGCGCCACACTCCCATAGCGACCTTCATCAACAAGCTCGATCGCGAGGGCAAGAATCCCATGGAGCTCCTCGACGAGACCGAGCGCGAGCTCGGCATCGGGGTGAGGCCCGCGACCTGGCCTATCGGACAGGGACGGAGCTTCAAGGGCGTGTACAACCTCGTCGACAGGAACCTCCACCTCTTCTTTCCCGGCGAGGTCCAGAGGCCGACCGAAGTCGTTTCCATCGACGATCTCTCCGACCCCCTCCTCGACGAGAAGGTCGGGGCCTCCCTCGCGAACAAGCTCCGCGAGGACGTGGACCTCCTGGTGGGCGTGTACCCGGCCTTCACGATCGAGGAGTACCTGGCGGGTACGGCGACGCCCGTGTTCTTCGGTTCGGCGATCAACAATTTCGGCGTGCGCGAGCTCCTCGACACGCTGACGAGCATCGCGCCTCATCCTACCCCCAAGACGGGCGAGGAGAGGATGGTCCGGCCCGAAGAGGAGAAATTCAGCGGCTTCATCTTCAAGATACACGCCAACATGAATCCGCGGCATCGCGACCGTGTGGCCTTCCTCCGCGTCTGTTCGGGCAACTTCGAAAGGAACAAGACCTACTATCACGTGCGGAGCGGCAAGCCCTTCAGGACGGCCAACCCGACGGCCTTCATGGCCCAGGACAGCGAGATCATCAACGAGGCCTGGCCAGGAGACATCGTCGGCATCCACGACACGGGGACCTTCAAGATCGGCGACACCATCACCGAGGGGGAGTCGATCAATTTCAAGGGCATACCGAGCTTCGCCCCGCAGATCTTCCGCTCCATCCAGAACGCCGATCCCCTCAAGGAAAAGCAATACCACAAGGGCCTCGACCAGCTCGCCGAGGAAGGCGTCGTCCAGATCTTCTCGAAGCCCCACCATCCCAATCTTCGGGTGCTCGGAGTGGTCGGCCAGCTCCAGCTCGAGGTCCTGCAGTATCGGATGGAGCACGAGTACAACGCCAAGTGCACGTACCGACCCATCGATTTTACGATAGCCCACTGGATCGACTCGACGAACCCGAAGGCCCTGAGGGAGTTCACGGAGGATAACTCGCGGAGGATTCTCCTCGACATCAGGGGCAACCACATCTTCATGTCGGACTCCCCCTGGTTCTTCGAGCGCATCAAGGCCGAAAATCCCGCCATCCGTTTCTACTCGACCTCTGAAATGGTCGAGGATCGGGGAAGCCTGCCCCTTCCCGCGTAAGGGCCGCCTGCGGCCAGGCCGGATCGGCGGGAAGATCGCCGCCTTCCTTGACTCCCGATCGCCGCCATCCTATCGTTAAGGCTTATCGGTTCGAATGGAGGAAATGACATGGACAAGGAACAGGCACTCGCGAAGGTAGGACTATTTTCCGGGCTCGACGCGAAGTTGCTCAGAGGCATAGCGGGAATCGCGACAGAGCGGAAATTCAAGGCAGGCGATTACCTCATGAAGCAGGGGGAGAGCGGGATCGGACTCTTCATGATCCTCGACGGGAAGGTACGCATCGAGAAATCCGACGCGAGCGGCAAGAAGGTCGAACTGGCCGAAAATGGCCCCGGGGACATCCTCGGCGAAATGACCGTCTTCGACGGGGCCCCCCGCTCGGCGAGCGTCGTGGCGACCGATGAGACAAGTTGCCTCGTCCTCGCCTCCTGGGAATTCAACGCCTTCCTCAAGACCCATCCCGATGTGGCGCTTGCCCTCCTCCCCATAGTCGTCCAGCGATTCAGGGAGACGAACGAGGCGCTCACGGGGCTTAACGCGATGAAGAGCTGAGCGATTCGGTTACATCGAGTAGGAGGGGGGCTCACGCCCCCCGTCCTCTCACACCACCGTACGTACGGTTCCGTATACGGCGGTTTCCAGGAAACTACCTAATCAGACAAAGCCGATCGATCATCGAAACGAGTCCCACGCTGTCAAAGTATTTCTTGGGGAGCGCGAAGCTCATGTGTTGGGCACCGGAATTCCACCACGGGCCGCGCTGGTTGAAGGCGGAACGGACTGCCGTTTCTTCCGGCAAACCCCGCCCCATCAGCTTCTTGAAGCGCGTCCAAGGTCTCTTCCATTGCCGCCAGAGGTTGCAACGCAGTTTCCTGCGGAGCCATCCATCCAGCTCTTCAGCAAATCGCTTTGTCTCCGCGAGGGAGTAATACTGAATCCAACCGCGAATGAGAGGGTTCAGGGTTTCTGTGATGAATCGGCGAAGGTTGCGGCCTTGCGCTCCCCGAAAGAGAGCTTTGACCTTTTCCTTGAGTCGGTCGATTGATGCCTCCGCCACCCGAATCCTCGTCTGCCGTTGATTGGTGAAGGAGTAGCCGAGGAACTTGCGCTCCCACGGCCGGGCCACCGCGCTCTTCTCCCGGTTCACCTTGAGTTTGAGTTTCCCCTCGATGTACCGCGAGATCGACGCCATCACCCGCTCCCCTGCCCGTTGGCTCGCCACGTAGATATTGCAATCATCGGCGTAGCGACAGAACGACAGTCCGCGTTTCTCCAGCTCCTTGTCCATCGCGTCGAGCATGATGTTGGACAACAGCGGCGACAACGGCCCGCCCTGCGGCGTTCCCTTGTCCCGATCCCACACCACGCCGTCCTTCATGATCCCCGCTTGCAGGTACCGCCGGACCAAGCGCAGAACCTTCTTGTCCCGCACCCTTTTCGCGATCCTCGCCAAAAGGAGATCGTGATTCACTTCATCGAAGAACTTCGCCAAGTCGATATCCACCACCCACCGTTTCCCCGCGAGCTGGTACTCCTTCGCCTTCCGGATAGCGTTATGCGCTCCCCGTCCGGGTCGGAAGCCGTAGCTGTTCGGCGAGAACTCGGGCTCGAATATCGGGCTCAGAACCTGATGAAGTGCCTGCTGGATAAGTCGGTCCACGACCGTCGGTATGCCGAGTTGCCTCTTCCCGCCATTGGGCTTTGGGATCTCGACACCTCGCACAGCCTCGGGCCGGTACGTGCCCGCCAGCAGCCTTTCTTTGACCTCGAGCCAGTGCGCTTGGAGCCAGGGCTTCAGGTCATCGACAGTCATCTTGTCGACTCCCGCCGCTCCCTTGTTCCCCACCACCCGCGCATAAGCCTCGAGCATGTTACCGCGTTCGACCAGACGCTCGATCAACTCCGTCGTTTCGGTGGTGAATCGTTCCGTTCCCGTCATCGAGCCCTCCACCCATGCGCCTGCTGTCGGGATTCCGTCCCTATCCTCCGCGCACGCCGGTCTCGTCCCCGTATCCGGGAGACTGCTCCGTGTCTGTGTTCGTTGGTACTCATGAAGGTCCGGCTGACTCGCCGTTCTTCTGGATTCGGTCCTTCACGTCCGGTCGATGACGCTACTATGACCTCTGCTGACTTCTGACCGTTCGTTTCCTTGCCTCTCGACGCGGATAGCCTCAGCGGCAAACGATCAGACCTCCCCGGGTAATGCGCACCCACCTTCACGCTTATGCCCGCCGCATTTACAAGAAGAGATTCCGGGTAAGTATTGGACTTTGAAGATATAGGCCTTCTCATCCTCTCTCCTTGCCTCATACGATTCCTGTTCGTCAGGCCAGCGCTTTGCCTTCACCTTCCTTCAGATTCAGGGTCGCCCCTGACACCCTTGGCGTTCGGCTAACGGTTCCCCTTACCGGGTCCGTACGGGACTTTCACCCGCAAGTGGGTGCGCCCTGCCGGGCGCACCTAACAGAAAGGGCCGCCCCTCGGGGCGGCCCTTCGCTTTGATAGGTCTCGCTAGATCGTGGGGAAGCTCGAGGAGGACTGGAAGCCTGTCATCACGGATGAGGCGAGGAAGCTCGCGAGATTGAGAGTTCCCGGGGCGAAGGCCCCGGCCGTCTCCTCGCTTTCCAGATTGCCCAGTACGGCCGTCACCGCGGATTGGCTCGTCCAGGAAAGGAATATTGGAAGCTCGCCGTAGTAGCCGCTCGCGACGGTGCCCGCAGGCAGATCGCTCGAGGCCGGTGCCGAGAGGGCTGTGGTCGACAGCATTGGTACGTAGTCGAGGGTCATCGCCGGAAGGCCCGTCGTCGCGTCGACCGCTCCCACGGAATAGGCCCGAGCCATCTGGACGCCGGTGATCTGGATGTCGCCCAGCGAAGGAGTGTAGGTGACCTGGTTGCCGCTGGTCGTCACATTCGGCGTCTGCTTTGAGACCCAGAAGAGTTTGGGCCAATAATAACCATCGGTATGCCGGACATTGTCGAGGTCGTACCAGGTGAGCCCGGTCACTTCAGTTCCCAGCCAGTTATAGAAGGCATACGGTGTGGTCGAGGTCGTAGAATTGTAGGCCTGGCCGCTTGCATCGGTATTCGAGGAGAGCGCCATATATTTGAGGGGATACTTATTGCTCACGAAGAAGGGAATACCCGCGACCTTCGTCGAGTTCTGGACGGTGAAACCCCGGGTAAAGACTTGGGTGACCTGATTGCTGGTAATATTCGTTATCTTCTGGGGATAGTAGACGGCATCGCCGGGAGCCCACTTCGATGCCCCATCGGAGAACTCGTAGTAGAATTTTGGCGGGAGGGCCGATGCAAGCGTCGGAGGCGTGAGGCTCACCTTGGCGCCTGTCGTGATCGAATCGATGGCTGTCGCGTTCCCGTTGCCGTCGATCGTATAGGTGATCGTGAGCTTCCAGGGGCTGGTGGACACGCTGCCGCTCCCCGACCCGACGCTGATCGTGTTGCCGGAGACCGCCGAGACGAGATTGATGGCCGAGCTCGAATTGTAGCTCGCCAGAAGATTGGAATTGGAGGGATTGGTGAGCCCGTACTGCTTGAAGAGGAGATTGCCCGAGCCGTCGAAGACCTCGCGGTGGAGGTAGATGTCGTCGGCAGCGGCGGGATTGGCGGCGAACTTAGGATCGAAATCCATGTAGGTGATGCCGCCCTGGTTCGAGTCGCCATAACCGTAATAATAGAACTCGCGGCCATTCGGGTAATCGTAGGCTTTGGTAGTAGAATTGTAGCCTTGGGGATAGGGGCGGTCGATTTCCTTGACGAAGGTGATGGCCCCGTTGCTCGAAGTGGATTTCTCGTAGCGAATATTGCCATAATACAGAGAATTGAGCTCGTAGGTACCGGACCCGTCGTTGGTCGCCGAAATCTTGACATAAGGAGTGGCAGTTCCGCCCGTGGGCGTGTAGGTCTGGGCGCTGACGAGCTGGAAGGTGAAACCCGTCAGGCTGCTCGTCGAATCCTGCTTGATGTCCATGTAGATATTGAAGGTGAGGTTAGCCGAACCATCCGAGTTGAGGGGAAGCGAAGACCAGTCGACGTCAGTCATCTTCGCGACGGTCGTGGCCGCGATGGTCCGCGGCAGGGTCCAGTAGATGACTGTTTCGAGCCCACCGCCCGGGAGGGAGGAACTCGTGAAGGTGGCCTTGCCGAGAGCGCTCGACATAGCGATGGGCGAGCCCGTCGCGATCGACGCGAGCGTCTTTATATAGGTCTGGAAATTCTTGATATAGGCGTTCACGTTGGGCCCGTCGGGATTGGCGATCTCCTTCTTGAAAGCGACCCAGGCGTCCGACCGAATGTCGTCGATGCTCGAGGGATCGAATGCGGTGCCGGTGATGGAGCGCGATGAGGTGAGACTCTTACTCGCGCCGGAAAGATTAAAGCTCGCCGGATAGTTGACTTCGAGGGTCGGAATGGCCGATACGGCCGATGTGATCGTCGGGGCCGACGAGCTCGGGCCGAAGCCGGCGCAGCTCGTAATCAACATGCTCGATGCCATCGCGCCGATCGCGATGGCATACCAAAGGCTTCTTCTCATGACGACTCCTTGCAGCGGCGCCGCTCTTTTCGATTCCTAATCCAATCGCAATTGGGCGCCGACGGATGTTCGTCGTCTCAACTCCCCTCGCGGTTCCATAAATCGTCGATAAAATTCGTCAACTCACCCGCAGGGCTTGTCGGTGCCGTCTCGCTCCCCGCTATTGGCCCCGCGACGCTTGCCGCTCCGCTGAAAAGTGGCTGCGGATGGAACCCTACGAGGCCGTGGGCGAGCTGGGAAATTTCGTGGGAGTACAAAAGCCCCTCCTGCGCGTATCCCGAGACCGAACCCTGCTGGAGGATGAATCCGAAAGCGAGCGCGGCCGCCGCGGCAGCGGCGAGGGGAAGAACATGCCTCCTTCGCCGAGAAAGATCGCCATACGTACCTTGCTCGACACGGCGAGCATAGACGGCCGCGAAATCGGGCTCCTCCTTGGCTGCGAGCCTCTCCGCGGCGCGCATCAATAAGCTTCCCAAATCCTCGTCGCGTTCATCCTCGTTCTTGGGCGAATGCCTAGACCTCATTTACAGCCTCCCCCAATCCTGCCTTCGCCAGAAGCATCCTCAATTTATCCCGCCCTCTCGAAAGCTTGCTCTTCACCGTGCCCTCGGGCAGCCCGAAAATCACCGACAGCTCGTCGACGCCAAGCCCCTCGGCGTCGCGGAGATACACGAGGGAGGCGATGGGTTCGCCGAGATTATCCAGACAATCCCGGATGAGGCGGGCCTCCGAGAATCGCACGAGGCCATAGTCCGCGAGGTCGGCCTCACGGCTCTCGCCTTCGGCGCCGATGAGGGCGAGCCGCCCCTCCCTCGCCCTCTCCCGCGATTTGCGACGGACGAGATCCGCCGCGCTGATTGCGCACAACCTGTATAACCAGGTGCGAAGCGATGAATCGCCCTTCCATCTCGACAGGCTCTCATATGACCGCACGAGGAGGTCCTGCTCGGCCTCCTCGAACTCTTCGGCGTTCCTGAGCCTCGTCGCCAGAAAGCGACGGATGGAGGGCAGGTGGAACCGCATCAATTCCTCGAAGGCGCGGTTGTCGCCCTTCTGGACGAAGCGGTCGACAAGTACGCGCTCATCCTCCGCCCCGATCACTCGAGCCGATCGAGGAGGGCGGCGAGGGCGGAGCCGTTATCGCCGAGTTCACCCGGCCTGAGTCGACCGGTCTTCTTCACCAGGAGATAGTCGCGCTGAAGACGTTGCAGGATCGCCCAGCGCTCCGGCCCGAGCAATTTGCGCAAATCGATGGCCCTTTCGATGCGTGTCATCCTGATTTGCAGCTCCCAGTCGAGGCTGCTCTTCACGAGCTGCCTGATCGCATCCATGTCGGGGTCCTTGTCGAGGAGGAGGCGCTCCAACTTCGCCTGGATGATCCGCATCTCGCTCGCCGCCTCGGCGAGGCCGTCCGCCTGGCTGTTAGCGATATCTTCAATGCTTTTGATTTCGGCGGGCGAGAGATTGAGTTGCCTTACGCTCCACCTGATGTCGCCGCCCACGGGACCGGGAAGGCCTTGGGCGGGAGCCTGCGCGGCGGCCGGCGCGAGGGCGGCGAAGAGAACGAGGGCGGCGACGAATGCACTTTTCACGCTATCTCTCCTTGCCTGAGAAGTCAGCCTGGAAAGACGGCCCCGTAAGCCGTCTTTCCATTAGTCGTTCCCGAACCTCATCCGGTTCCACCGCGAAATAGAAATTCCGCGATGGCCCGCGGATCGGCAGCCGACGGACCGCCTTTTACGAGGATATCCGCCACGGCGAATCGATCGGGATCGGCTCCGGGGGCGGGAAGGGAAACGACGAATGTCCCGGCCGCCTTCGCGCCGACCAGGCCGAAGTAGGAGTCTTCGAACACGACGCATCGTCGCGGGTCACGGCCGAGGCGCCGGGCGGCTTCGATAAAGACATCGGGCTCGGGCTTGCCGCGAGCGACGTCCGTCGCGGAGACCCGCACCGGGAACAGGGGCGCTAGTCCGGTCGCCTCGAGCTCGAAGTCGATTATCTCGTGTGTCGAAGACGAGGCTATCGCGAGGGGTAGGCCTCGGGAGGCCAGATCGCGCGCGAGGGCTTCGGTCTGCGGAAAAGTCCTGATCCGACCGCGGCCCGCATCGAAGAATGCCTTCGTCTTCATCGCGTGGCGCTCCTCGAGCGGAAGACGATTGAAGGAATTGTCGGGAAAACGGCTCTCGACGATTTCGAGGAAGGCAGCGGCGCTTCTACCGAAGAGCTCGTGCTTCAATTCCCCGTCGATCTCCATCCCCCAGGCTCCGAGAAGGACTTCCTCGGAAAGTTCGAACAGGGGCTCGGAGTCGACGAGGGTGCCGTCGAGGTCGAAAAGACAGGCTTCGGGCTCGGGGAAGGCGCGGGGCCGCGCCGAGATGCCTGCGGATTTCGCGGCGAAGGCCGTTCCGCGCTTGAGAACAGGTTGCACGATATCACTCCTGGATGATGCCGATTCCGGGCACGAGTCGGGGCTTCGCTCGCGGTGGCACGATGTCGGGGCCTGGCTCGCGGGGCATGGGGTCCCTCGCTACCGACACCTCGTTCTCGTCAGCCTCCCCTTCCTCGGATTCGGAGGGAACGGCTTCTTCGTAGCCCCGCCGCGACCACCAGTCGCCCCGGCCCGGTCGCCGCGGCTCCTCGTAGTATTCCGCGTTCCAAAAAAAGAGGCCGCGAGCCGGGGCGGTCGGCCCCGCGAGGGCGCGTTCGCCCGAGTCCAGGGCCGCGGCCGTCGCCTCGACGGCCCTGCCTTCCCCCTCCCAGTGAAGGAGGGAACCCACGATAGAGCGCACCATCCTTAGGAGAAAGGCGTTGGCCGCGATCTCGAAGACGAGGGAGCCGCCTTCCCAGCGGAACGAAGCCTCCAGGACATTGCGCCGCTTCGAAGGGCTCGGGTCGCGGGCGGACGAGAGGGCCGAAAAATCATTCTCGCCGAGGAGAAGGGCGGCTGCTGCATTTAGCGAAGCCAGGTCCGGAGCCCTGACCACCTGATGCGCGTAGCGCAGGGCGAAGGGGTCGATTGTCCTACCAATTGCGATAAAATAGCGATAGCACCTGAGGCGGGCGTCGAAACGCGAGTGGAAATCGAAATCGACCTCGTTCGCGCCCATCACCCGGATGTCGCGGGGGAGGAGCTTGTTGAGGGCGGGCACGAAGCGTTCCGCGGGGATCGAGCGGATATCGGTGTAGAAATTCGCGACTTGACCGCGGGCATGGACCCCCGCATCGGTGCGCCCCGCGGCGAATACCGGCAGGGAGCGGCCATGCATCTTCGCTACCGCGGCCTCGAGCTCGCCCTGTATCGAGGGAGCGTTTTTCTGGCGCTGCCAGCCCCCGTAGGAGCTGCCGTCATAGGCTACGATGAGGCGGATGTTGCGAGAACCCGGCATTATTCCTCTTCTTCCTCGTCCTGACCCTGGGTTTCCGCCTTGATGAGATCGAAGAGCTCGCGCGCCTTGTCGAGGAGGGGACCGGGCTTGTTCTTGCTCCGCTTGCCGAGCCCGAATAGCTTCGCGATGGCGCGTTTCGAGGAGGAGAGGGTGGCCGCGCGCTTTTCCGCGTCCTCTCGCGGGCCATATTTGTACTCGAGGATGCCCGACAGATAGATGACGCCTTCGAAGCCGTAGCTCTTGTCGCTGTCGGGGCCGTACCATTTGACGGAGGCCAGGGGCTCCTTCCCGCCCTGATCGAGCTCGATGGCGCTGCGATAGAGGAAGCGGGCCTTGCGGTAGAGGAGGGCCGCCACGTGGTCGAAATTCTCCCCAGGCCTCTTGGCGTTGAGTTCCGAAAAAAGCCAGGCGCCGCGCAGGGCGCTGATGCCTTGCTTATAGGTCGGTGCGAATTCCTTCGGCAAGCCCTCGTAGCAGAGCATCGCGAGCCAATAGCTCGCGGCTCCCTCGGCAAGATCGCGCGGCGAAGTGAAATCCAGGGGTTGGACGAGTCGCTGCACCGACTCGATGCGCGAAGCGATACTCTCGGACAGGGTTTTGGCGTACTTCGCGCCGATGGCGCCGAAGTCGGCCTTGTAGGCCGCGTACCAGCAGGAAGGGCAGACGGTGAGATCGTAGACGAGTGGCTGAACCTCGCCCCATTGGGCCATCGGGATGTAGGTCCGATGCAGTTCGTCGGTGAGGTCCCCCGCGTTGACGCGCCCGGAAAAGAGCTCCTCGCGATGGAATTTCGCGTCGCAGACGGGGCACTGCACCTGTTCCTTCGTCTGGAACGTTACCTTCCTCTCCTTCTCTTCCTTCTCCGGCTTCGCGACGAACCTCGCCATCTTCAATCCTCGATGATCGCCATCGCGATCGCGTTGTCGCTCTCGTGGGTGAGCGAGATGTGCACCTTCCGCCCGCCGATCGACTCGAGTCGAGCGAGGGCCGAACCGTACAGCCTGATCTCCGGTCTACCGTTATAATTGTTAATGACTTGTATGTCGCTAAGCTTGATGCCCGTCAGCCCCGTGCCGCTCGCCTTGCCGAAGGCTTCCTTGGCCGCGAAACGGGCCGCGAGGGAGAGCGCAGCCCCCTCGCCGCGCTCGAGCACGGTCGCGACCTCCTCCGGATGGAAGAAGCGGTCGACGAGGCCGGGGACGAGGAGCCAATGCCGAATGCGCCTGACGTGCACGACATCGATGCCGACGCCGAGAATCAATGGGCACCTCCCGCCGCCTGCTGCTGGACCCGCAGGGTCACCGCCGGCGGATCGATCGCATCGAGGGCGATGCCCTCGGGAAGACGGGCGTCGAGGGGGAGCGTATAGATACCAGCCTTCGTCACCGACGAGAGGTCGAGGACGATCGCGCCCGGAGGCAGGACGAAATTCTTGAGGATGGATGCGTTCGAACGCAGCCTGAGGACGCAGGTCGGAAGGGGGTCGATCAACGCGAAGCCCGGCGCGAGCCCCGTCGCGGTCACTGGCACGGCGTCGAAGGTCTTGAAATCCATCGCCTGGAGGATTGCGGCGGAAAAGGTGGCCGTCGCCTTTCCCGAAACCTGGACCAAGGGATCCTTCGGGAATACGCGAACCTCCTCGCGAAAATCGCTCGTCTTGCCGGAAAGCTCTATGGGATCGGTCGAGAGGTCGATGATGCGCTCCACGGCGCTCGCCGGCCCCGAGACCTCCTCTTCGGCGGGTTCGAGGGAAAAGGAGGAGAGTTCGTAGCCAGGGCCGAGGTAGCCGCGGAAGGACGGCGTCACGGGGACGACCTTGCGCAGCTTTCGCTCGAGGCTGACGGCGATCTCGGGGGGATCGATGGTTATTTCCAGGGGGTCGACGCCGAGGGCGGAACCGCGCTTCTCGATGAGCACCGGCGCCTTGTAGACGCCCTCCCCCGTCACCCGCGAAAGGTCGACCGAAGCCTTGAGATCCTCTTCGAGTATGGTGACGAGGGCGTTCGATTCGCCGCGGAGAGTCAGGCGCACCGACCTCGGCAGGGACGAGGAAGGCACGAACTCGTCGCCCACGGTCACCGCGAGGGGGACCGATACGTAGCGGTCCTCCAGCCGATTGAGGCGATAAAAGGTGAACACCAAGATGGCGACCGCGAGCGAAAGGACCTTCGCCGGCCAATCGGCGACGATGCGCGCGCGGAGCGATTTCTTACTCATCGTCGTCCTCCGATTCCTCTCCGGGAACGGAGAGGAGATCGCCGAGCATGCGCCGGGCCTGGGCGACGCCGAGATCGTAGAAGAGCCTCGAATTCTCCGCGATCGAGATCGCGCCCGTCTCCTCGCTCACGACGAGCACGACGGCGTCCGAGACCTCGGAAAGCCCGAGGGCCGCGCGGTGGCGGGTGCCGAAGCTCTTGCGGATATCCTGCTGCTCGGACAGGGGGAGGAAGCAGCCCGCGGCGACGGCCCTCCCCTCCTGGACGATGATGGCTCCGTCGTGGAGGGGAGTGTCCCAACCGAAGACGCTGACGATCAGACTCGAGGAGACGACGGCGTCGAGACGATTCCCCGTCTCGGCGAAGTTGCGCATGCCGACCGTCCTTGCGAAGACGATGAGGGCGCCGCGCCGGGTCGCGGCGAGCATGCCCGCGGCGTTCATCACCGCATCGATGGTATCCGCGTCGGGACCCTGGGCGCCGCCGAAGATCCTACCCTGACCGAGCTTGAGCACGAGCTTGCGCAGCTCCGGTTGGAAGACGATGGCGAGGGCGATGACGAGGGCGGGAGCGAGGGTCGTGAGGACCCAGGAGACTGTCGTGAGTTGGAGGAAGAAGGCGACGCCCCAGAGGGCGACGAGGACGACGGCGCCCCTGAGAAGATGGACGGCCTGGGCGCTGACGAGGAGTCCCCAGGCGCGGTAGAGGAGAAAGGCGAGGAGGAGAATGTCGAGGGCGGTGCGAATCCAGTCGAGGGGCTGGCCGGCGCCGAGGATCCCGGTCATGGCTTCAGGCCTCCGCCTTCGCGACCGAAGCGAGGATCGCGGCGAGCACGACGAGGAGATCGCGGGTCTCGGCGACGTCGTGGACCCTGAAGATGCGGGCTCCGAGAATCCATGCCGCCGCCGCCGCCCCGAGGCTGCCGGCCAGACGAGCCTCGATGGGTTCGCCGGTCAGTTGCCCGAGGAAGCCCTTGCGCGAGAGCCCCACGAGCAGCGGATAACCGAGGCCTCGCAGCCTCCCCAAGCCCGACAGAAGCGCGAGATTGTCCGCCTGGCGCTTGCCGAAGCCGATGCCGGGATCGAGGACGATGCGGTCGCGCGGGACGCCGCCCGCCTCGGCGCGCGCCGCCGCCTCGCGGAGGAAGACCATGACCTCGCCGAGACAATCCTCATAATAGGGAGCATTCTGCATCGTCGCCGGCTCGCCCTTCATGTGCATGAGGATGACGGGGGCCCCGGCCGCCGCCGCGAGGCCGGCCGACTCGGGCGAATCGCGGAGAGCGGTTATATCGTTGAGCATGTCGGCGCCGGCGGACAGGGCGGCCTTCCACACGGCGGCCTTCCTCGTATCCACGGAGACGGGAACGTCGCTTTCGCGCCGCAGGGCCTCGATGAGGGGAATCACCCGCTCGAGCTCCTCTGATTCGTCTATGTATGAGGACCCGGGACGGGTCGATTCGCCGCCGATATCGATGACAACGGCTCCCTCCGCCACCATCGCGAGGGCAGCATCGCGTGCCTCGTCGCGGGCGCGGTGTCGGGAGGCGGCATGGAAGGAGTCCGGCGTGGCGTTGACGATTCCCATGACCGCGAAGGGTTCGAGGGCCAGGGATCGTCCGCGCGGGAGTGAAAGCTTTTCCATCGCTGGCATGACGATAGCACGAACTTCGTCACTGTGCCAGCAAGCCCCGGAGGCAGTGTGGGTCCACGCAGCCCTTTATATTGCGAGCAGGAGGCGGATGAGGAGGTAGACGAGGGCGCCGATCAGGCCGGTGAAGGGAATGGTGAGGAACCAGGCCCAGACGATCTTCCGAGCCGTCACCCAGCGGACCCCGGCCGCGCGCTCCACGGTGCCGACGCCCATGATCGAGCCGGCGATGACATGGGTCGTGGAAACGGGGATCCCATAATGGGCGGTCAGCAACATGACGGCGGATGAGGCGGTCTCCGCGCAAAAGCCTTCCATGGCCCGTATCTTCGTGATGCGCGTGCCCATCGTCTTCACGATGCGCCAGCCGCCGAGCATCGTGCCGATGGCCATGGCGGTGTAGCAGGAGAGCACCACCCACTCGTTGGCGCCGCTCAGGCTGAAGTCCGCGCTCACCCCGCCCGCGACGAGGGCGAGGGCGATGACGCCCATGGTTTTTTGCGCGTCGTTGGTACCGTGCGAAAAGGCGTAGACCGAGGCAGAAAGAAGCTGTAGGTATTTGAAGGCGCGGGCGGCAGGCTTGGGCTTGGCCCTGCGCGCGAGGAAGATCACGATATTCGTGAGGATGAGGGCCGCGATCCAGCCGAGCACAGGCGCGAGCACGAGGAACTCGACGATCGTCGTGACTCCGGCAACGTTGACCGCGCCGGGACCCGCGGCGGCGAGGGCTGCCCCTGCGAGGCCGCCGATGAGGGCATGGCTCGAGGAGGTGGGGAGGCCGAGGAGCCAGGTGATGATGTTCCAGAGTATTGCACCGACGAGGGCCGCCGCGAGAATGGGGAGGAGAGCCTCGTGGGGGAAGGCCTTGATGTCGATGACGCCCTTGCCGACCGTCGAGGCGACTGCAGTTCCGAAGGTGAAGTAGCCGATGAAGTTGGCGAGGCCGGCGAGGACGACGGCCTGGGCGGGATTGAGGGTGCGGGTGACGACTATCGTCGAGATCGCGTTGGCGGCGTCGTGGAAGCCGTTGAAGAAATCGAAGGCGAGGGCGACGACGATCACGCCCACCATGAAGGTGAAATCCATCGTTTTCGGGTCCTCTCGCCCTAGCCCATCTTGATCATGACGCGGCGCAGGAGCTTGCCGACCCCATCGATGCGGTTGACGACTTCCTCCAGGCCCTCGTAGACCTCCTTGGCCTTGATGATCTCGATCGCGTCCGCCTTTTCGTGGAAGAGGTCGCCGATCGCGATCGAGAAGAGGACGTCGGCGCGACGCTCGGCCTCGCCGATGGCCTTGATTTGCGAGGTGATGGATTCCTTCTTCTTCATCCGCGCGAAGGCCTGCTCGAGTTCCTGGGCGCACTCGAGGATGATGTCGGCGAAGTCGAGGGAGCGGAGGGGAAGATGGAGGATCCCGTAGGTCTCGATCTTGCCGACGAGGGCCTTGATCTCGTCTACCGAGTTGTCGACATAGGCGGCGATGAGATGGATGTCCTCGCGGTCGAGGGGAGTGATGAAGCTCTCCTCGATGGCGATCTCGATCTTCGATTCGACCTTGTCGGCGGCCCGCTCGATTTCCTTGACCTCGGCGACGATGGTCTTGAGGGCTTCCCGCGCCGCGGGGCCCTCCTCGACGCTCGAGGCAAGATCGCGCAATTTGCGCGATGCCGCCACCAGGGCCTCTCCATGCTCGATGAAAAGATCGTAGAACTTCGTCTCGCGCGGCAGCAAAAGGTCGAGCAGATTGAATCGCATGGGGGCTCCTCGTCGTTGGCCCTTCTTCGGGCGAGGGGATGTAGGAGCCAGTGTTCCATGAATCGCACCTCTTGCGAAAGCAGGGGCCGCCGAGCAGTATGCCTGCATGGCCCTCCCGACGCGACTCCTTACCCTCGATCTCCGCGCCGGGATCGAGTATCCTGAGGCTCTGTACGTCGTGACGACCAGAGGCGACTTCTACCCCGCGGGCCCTCTCGATGAGGGAGACGAGGAACTCCATCGCTTCGACCTCGACCTCGTCCCGATGGGTCCTGAAGGCCCCCGATGCCGACGCCCCCTTCCTCCCCCCGAGGCCTCATATCGCCGGAGGGGGCGCGAAAGCGGCGCGGTCGAGGCGCGGGCTAAAGAAGGGAGAGCCGAAGAAGAGCGCACCGAGATGCGAGCGAACGCCAGCACGGGGTCGAGGCTGGTTGCGGGGCTCTGGCTCTTCACCCAATGGCGGCCGGCCGACGGAGGCGAACTCGCCCTCGGCATCGAATGGTTCGCCCGGGAGGCCTGGTGGGAAGGCCGGGAGCTGGAAGGGAAGCTATTCCTCAGGCTTGTTCGCGAGGATGGAAAGCTCGCCTTCCAGATACTCGGGCGACTGGCGCGTCCATAAGGCTGCGATCAGCGACGCGGCAGAAATCAAGCGTCGCCGGCTATTCGAGCACCGCGTAAATCCGCCGCACGCCGGCGGCGGAGGACTGCTCTTTCTGGATGCGGAACTTCCCGAGGAGGCCCGTGCGCTCGACGTGGGGGCCGCCGCAGACTTCCTTCGAGAAATCGCCAATTGTGTAGACCTTCACCGTCTCCTCATACTTCTCGCCGAAGAGGGCGGTCGCCCCGGAAGCCTTGGCCTCGTCGAGCTTCATCATCGTCATGGCGACGGGGAGGTCGCGCGCGATCTGTTCGTTCACAATTGATTGCACCTTGGCGAGCTCCTCGGCCGTCATCGGGGCTCCGTGGGAGAAGTCGAAGCGGAGCCGCTCGGGGTTGATGTTCGAGCCCTTCTGGTTGACGTGCTCGCCGAGGACGTTCTTGAGGGCGCGGTGGAGGAGGTGGGTCGCGGTGTGGTACTTGGTCGAGGTCTCGGATTGGTCGGCGAGGCCGCCCTTGAAGAGCTGCTCGGCGCCGGCGCGGGAGAGCTCCTGGTGCTTCTTGAAGGCCTCCTCGTACTCCTCGCGGTTGACCCTCATGCCCTGCTCGGCCGCCAGTTCCTCGGTGAGCTCGATCGGGAAGCCATAGGTATCGTACAACTTGAAGGCGAGGCGGCCCGACATGACCTTCGAGGGATTCTTGAGGAGGTTGGGCAGCATCTTCTGGAATTCGTGCTCGCCCTTCTCGAGGGTCTCGAGGAACTTGATCTCCTCGGCCTCGATACCCTCGAGGATCTTCTCGCGGTTCTGTCCCAGCTCGGGATAGGCTCCCTTGAAATTCTCGATGACGGTGGCCGCGGGGCCGGCGAGGAAGGTGCCCGCGATGCCGAGCTTGCGGCCGTGGCGGACCGCGCGGCGGAGGAGGCGGCGGAGGACATAGCCCGCTCCCACGTTCGAGGGCAGGGGTCCCTTGGGGTCGCCGATGATGAAGGTGGCCGACCTGATGTGGTCGGTGACGATGCGAACTGAACGGTCCTTCTCGGCGTCGGAGCCGTAGGAGTAGTCGATGCCCGTCGCCCGCACGGCTGCGACGATGGTGTCGATGATGGGGGTGAAGACCTCGGTCTGGTAGACGCTCGTCTTGCCCTGGAGGACAGTGACGGTGCGCTCGAGTCCCATGCCCGTGTCGACGTTCTGGGCCGGAAGCCGAACGAGGGTCTTCTCGTCGACGCGGTTGAACTCCATGAACACGTTGTTCCAGATCTCCATCCAATTGGCTGAATCTGTGCCCTTGTTGGAACCGGCGGGAGGGAGGCCCTCCCCCACCCAGTAGAAGATCTCGGAATCGGGACCGCAGGGTCCGGTGGGACCGGCGGCCCACCAGTTGTCGCTCGCGCCCAGGTAGGCGATGCGATCGGCCGCCATGCCGATGTCGCGCCAGACCCCGGCGGAGAAGTCGTCGCGGGGGGCATTCTCGTCGCCGGCGAAAACCGTGACGGAGAGCTTCTTCTGGTCGAGACCGAGCCACTTCGGGTCGGTCAGGAACTCGAGGCTCCAGGTGAGCGACTCTTTCTTGAAGTAATCGCCGAGGGACCAGTTCCCGAGCATCTCGAAGCAGGTGAGGTGGGCGGGGTCGCCCACCTCGTCGATATCGCCGGTCCTAACGCACTTCTGGTAGTCGACAAGGCGCTTGCCCGCGGGATGGGGCTCGCCGAGAAGGTAGGGAACGAGGGGGTGCATGCCTGCCGTCGTGAAAAGGACGGTGGGATCGTTTTCCGGAATGAGGGACTTGCCGGAAATCTCGGCATGGGCCTTGGTCTTGAAGAACTCGATGTATTTGGAGCGGAGCTCATTGGCGCTGATCATGGTGCGGATAGTAGAATGGGGCGAACAATGGGGTCAAGGATAGGAGAAGCGGCGCGTCGACCGTCCGACCGTTTATGATGGAGCAAGCAATAACGCCTCATATGAACACTTGCGCATATGATCTTGAGCGCATATGTCGCATGCTACTTTCTCGACGCCAGAACTCGCCCAATCGGCGATCTTACTTTTTGCCTTCGTCGTGGCCGGATTGGTCGGGAAAGCGCTTCTGGATGGCCTCGATGGTCGGAAGGATGTCGAAAAAGGCTTCCACGACCTCGGGATCGAACTTGGTTCCCGACATCTTTCGTATTTCGGTGTAGACATCCGAAGAATCCCACTTTTCCTTGTAGACGCGGCGCGAGCAGAGGGCGTCGAAGACATCGGCGACGGCGACGATGCGGCCGGCCAGCGGGATCTCCTCTCCCTTGAGGCAGCGCGGCTTGCCGTCGCTCCCGACCTCCAGGGCGGGGGCATGCCAGACTTCGCCGGTGCGGATGACGCCTTCGACCTCGATGTTGCGGATCTCGAAGTAGGCGTTGCGATAGTCGACCTTACCGGGATAGCCCGTGCCGTCCCAGTTTTCATGATGGGTGAGGGCGATGTCCGCGGCCATGCTGTCGTATTCGGTATCCTCGGTGAAAAGCCTGGCTCCGCAAAAGGTGTGGCCCTGCATGATCTCCCGCTCTTCGTCGGAGAAGCGCGCGGGCTTTTTAAGGATGAGGTCGTTGATGCCGACCTTGCCGACGTCGTGGAGCATCGCGGCGAGTTTGAGGGTGTCTTTTGTCCGCTCGATCTCGCGGATATCCAGACCCTTCTTCCGCGCGTAACGTTCGTATATCTCGGAGGCATAGCCCGAGACGCGGGTGACGTGGGCGCCGGTTTCGTGGCTGTCCTTGAGCTGGGCAACGGCGTTCATCCTCAAGATCATGCTGCGGAGAAAATAGGCGTTCTGGAGGTGGGTGGTCGCGTTGGCCGCGAAATGGGCGACGATGGGTTCGTCCTCGCTCGCAAAGGGGACTGTTCGACCGGCCTTGTCCTTGGCGTTGATGAGCTGGATGACGCCGAGCAGGCCGCCGACCGCAGTCTTGAGCGGAACGGTCAGCATCGACTCGGTGCGGTAGCCTGTGACATCGTCGTAGGAACGGTTGTACGAAAAGGGCAAGCCGGTCGGAAGTTCATAGACGTTGGCGAGGTTGAGAATTTCGGCGGTCCTGGCGACGTAGCCGGCGATGGAATGCTCGTCGATGGGAATCGTGAAGCTCGCGTAGGGAAGCTTGGTGCCCGGGGGAAGCTTGCGCTCTTGAAGGTCGTTCTGGGTATAGCGGAAATGGAGATGGTTTCCGTCGCGGACATAGATCGTGCCCGCTTCGGCCGCAAGCAGTTTGCGCGCCTCGAGGAGGATGCGCTCGAGAAGAAGATCGACGTCCTGGATCTTCAGGAGTTCCGAATCGATTTCGATGATGTTCCGGAAACCCGCATCGTTCAAAGCCATCGCTCACCTGCCATAACCGCCGAAGCTGCATATCCGGGCATTGCCCACAACTAAAAATCGGCAATTCCTTCCTTCTAGGATAGCGCGTGCTGATCTATTTGGACAGATTTAGCATTCGGTGTTATATTCATGAATGATCGCTCATTCATGAATTATGGAGGTCGCCATGCGGGTTCTCGTCACCGGCGCATTCGGGAATGTGGGGCGAAGCACGATCGCCGCCCTCGCCCGAAAAGGCGCTATCGTCACGATCCTCGAAATAGACTCTCGTCGCAATCGCCGCCTTGCCCCTCATCTCGCCCGGGACTTGGGCCACGGGGGAACTCCGGCCTTTTCGCGGGCGATTTTCGGTGACATCCGCGATCCGGAGGTGGCGGCCAGGGCTGTAGCGAATCAGGATGCGATCATCCATCTCGCCGCAATAATTCCACCCGAGGCGGATCGAAGGCCGGAGCTCGCCCATTCGGTCAATGTCGGGGGCACGGCGGCCCTTTTGGAGGCGGCCAAGGCCTCGACGAGGCCAGCGCCGCGCCTAGTCTTCGCCTCCAGCATTGCCGCCTACGGGGACAGGCTCAAGGATTTTTGGATCAGGACGAGCGACCCCCTCGAACCGAGTCCCGGAGACGAGTACGGGAAAACCAAGGTAGAGGCCGAGTCCATGATCCGCGCCTCGGGCCTTCCCTTTTGCATCCTTCGCCTGACCTACATCGTCTGGCGGAAAAAGCTCCAGCGCGACCCTCTGATGTTTCATATGCCGCTTTCGACCCGAATCGAGATCTGCCACACCGAGGACACGGGGAGGGCCTTCGCGGAGGCGGCCGCCAATCCGGAAGCCCTCGGCCGAACCTTCGATATCGGCGGGGGCGAAAATTGTCGGACGAACTACCGCGATTACCTCGATGCGATGTTCAGGCTCTTCGGGCTGGGGGGCTTCGGCTCGGTGCCGGAGAGGGCCTTTGCGCCATCGGGCTTCCATTGCGGTTGGTACGCCGACTCCGACGAGGCCGACAATATCCTCGGGTTCAGGCGCAAGACCCTCGCCGATTACTATGTGGAGGTGGCGGAGGAGGCCGCCTGGAAGCGCATCGCCGCCTCGATCTTCCGACCCTTCGTTCGGCTGAGCATCGCGGCGAAAAGCCCCTTCATGAAACGAAGGTCGGCGGTCAGCCTTTGAGCTTGATCCCGAAACTGTTTTCGATCGAGAGCCTGATGAAGGAAAGGATGTTCTCCTCCGAGACCGCGAGACCGGCCGATCGGGCGAGGCGGACGGAGTAGAGGCTGCCGAGGAAATAGACGGCGATGGCCGTCCTGGCTTGGGTCGGATCGAGGATGAGCTCCGAACGACTTTCGGCCGCAAGGGGGCCGAGGACGGGGCCGATGATATCGGCGAGACCCTGGAGCTTGGCGTCGAGGCCGACCGTAACCCCGTCGAGGCCTCCCCTCCCCGCCTCGGCGAGGAGAATGGTGATCAGATCGACATCGCGGAAGAGACTCGGCAGGACCTCGTCTATCAGCAAGGAGATGCGCTCGCGGGGGCCGGAAGCCGCCTCGAGCCCTTCCTTCATCGTGCCGATGAAGCCGGCCCAGCCCTCCTCGATGACGGCCGAGAGCACGGCTTCCTTGTTGTCGAAATAGGTGTAGATGGATCCGACGGGGAGATCGGTCTCGCGGGCCATGTCGGCGACGCTGGTGCCATGAAAGCCGCGTTCGGCGAAAAGCCTGCCGGCCGCCTCGAGAATGGCCAGCCGCTTGGATTCGTCCTTTTCCCTCGCCATATCCCGGTCTCAGGGAAGGTCTTCGAAACGGCCCTTTTCGCGATTCTTACGGACCTTGTTTCCTGCGAAGATCCGCCCGCTCATGGCGATCCAGACGCCATGGGGAAGGATCTGCACGGCCGAAAAGGCCGAGCCGAAGTTGAAAAGGGCGTCTGAACCCTGGACGCGGTAGGGCACCATGGCCCCGGTGAGGACGATGGTCTTTTCCAGTCCGGCGGAGCTGATGAGGGCCGCCGTCTCGACCATCGTGTCCGTTCCGTGGGTGATGATGATGAGCTCTTCGGGGGCTCTTTTGCAGGCTTCGGCGACGCTCGCGCGGTTGACGTCCTGCATGTGGATGCTGTCGATGAGCTGATTCATCTCTATCTCGACCGGGACTTCCACTCTGACGAGCTTGAGCATCTCGGGGAGGGCGCTTTCCTTGAAGGTCAGCTCTCCCCGGATTTCATCATAGAGCTTGTCGAAGGTTCCGCCGGTAACGATGACGCGAATCGGGTTTGCGGGCATGGCTCAGTATGGACGCAGCCTGAAGCTTTTGGCAAGTTGCAGGCAATATGACAATCTTTGGCAAATTGTCAAGCACTAGACATTCCTGGGAAAAAAATTACAATGGCGGCTCCTCGCGGTTTACCGCATCTTGTAACAAAGGGTGATTATCGGCGCATGCAATCAAGAACTTCACTAGGACTTGCGGCAATCTTTCTCTTTTTGCTGTCGGCAAGTACCCTCACCTGCTCCCAAGGCGGAAAGAGCCTCGGTTGGGACAGGGACTTCGGCCCAGCCCTCGATGCCGGCCTGCTAAAAGTCGCCTCGCTCAAGCCAGAAGACATTCCGGCCTACCTTTCCGACCTGGAAAGAAGCGACCCTATAGCATCGGTGGCCGCGACGCCCCTCGGTCGTGAGGAGACCCTGGCCTTCTTCACCAGCGTGACGGGCTCCCCAGAGGTCTCGCAGGCCATTCTCGACAACGCCCTCCACTTCGGGGTGTCCCCTGCCCTCGCCTTCGCCCTCGCCGAAGAGGAGAGCAAATTCGATCCCCACGCCTTGAACGCCAACCCGGGCTCGGTCGATCGGGGTCTCTTCCAGCTCAACTCGAAGGCCTTCCCCAAGGTCAAGGTCGCCGACACCTGGGACCCCGCGACGAACGCCCGTTATGGCATTTCACATTTGGCCTGGTTCCTCGAAAAGGCGGGCAACGAGGTGAGCGCCCTCGCGATGTACAACGCCGGTAGTTATTCGGTCGACCGGGGCGCCACGCCGAAAAGGACCCTCGATTACATTTCTCGCATCCAGGCCTATCGAGACAAGATTCTCGATCTCTTCGCGGCCAAGATCGGTATCCGCGCGGGCAGTCTGGCCGGGGCTATCGCCCTGGCGACGGGATCGAACTGAGACCATGAAAAGGGAGAGCCTCCCCCGCCTTGCCCGCCTTATTTGGGCCGAATGGGACGAGGCTCCGAAGGCCCTTTCCTTCGAGGCGCCCTGGGGGGAGGTTCTCGACCAATCCATCGAGCTCCTCGAAAAGATCGGTTCGCGGGCCGAGTCTGTCCTCGTCGATCCGGCTTCGGCAGATGCCGATTTCCGCCGCGACGCCCTCGATCTCTTCGTCCGAGCCCCCGCCATCATCAACGTCGTCCTCAACTGGAAAATCTGCCTCGAACAGGGGCTTCCCCTCCACCCGACCCGCTATTTCGAGGTCAACGAGACGACGCGCAACACGGTCGTCTGGCCCAGGGAGCAGGTCGAGGAGGCGGTAGGGGTGTTTTCCACCTCGATCCGCGTCGCGAGGGCCCTGATGCGACTCGACCCCGTGGCAATCGAGGAAATCCGGAGTCTCCGGGCGGGAATCGACCCGAAGGTGCTCGACTTCGTCTTTACGAGCGTGCCTGACAAGTACACCTGGCGCGGCTCCGAACCAGCTAAAATCTTGGCTCTCGCCTCTAAAATCGAAAAGGACAGCGATTTCTACAAGGGACCGGGTGAAGGCCATGTCGCCAGGCTCGCCGGAAGGTCGGTGGCCGGCCCCTCGGGCCTCGTGGTCGATCCGCCCGGCGGCCTCGTGGTGGGCGCAGCCCATGGGTCCCTCGTGCCCGGCCTCGTCCTCGCGGAAACCCTGGGCTGGAAACTCTGGTTTATCCGCTTTTCCATGTTCAAACGGAACGATCGCGAGCCCGTGATTTCCGATTCGGACATCAGGAAGCTCGCACCCTTCCGTCGGTCGCCCACCCTCATCTTCGACGAGGACGTGGCCAAGGGCACCACCCTCAGAATCTTCACCGAAAAGCTCTTTCCCCATTTCGACAATCCACGCTCGGCCTCGGTCATCCGCCACGGCTTGGCCTCCTTTCGGCCTGATTTTTCGGGAATCCAGTGGTTCGACTGAAATGAAGTTGTAACGAATCCAAAAGTCGGTTTTTTAATGTTCAACCTACCTATCGGAGGAACGATGAAATCCAGACTATTTGCGTTTTTCGCGGTCGCGGCAATTTTCGCGTTGATCGGCGCGACGACCCTCGCCGCCCAGGAAGAGGGAGAATCGGGCGGCTCCACCTTCGGAAAGTCCGATGGACCGGCCGGCCTCAAATGGACGGGCGGCAATATGGGCAGCTCTCTCATGAATCCCGGCCTCAACTGCATCTCCTGCCACACAGCCGGCGAAGGCCCTCACTTCACCGCGGCCGGAACCGTCTACGCTCAGCTCCATGAGAAGAACCTCGACCTCGGCGTCAAGGGCGCCACGGTCGTGATCACCGACGCCAATGGCAAGGTGGTCAAGCTCGAAACGAACAAGTCGGGCAACTTCTTCTCCCGGGCGACCTTCGCCTTCCCGATCCACGCCGAGATCGTCTACAATGGAAAGACGCACAAGATGTACGGCGCAAAATCGAGCGCCAATTGCGCGATCTGCCACACGGAAAAGGGCCTGGCCGGAGCGCCGGGACGCGTCACGATCCCCTGATCGGTTCGGCGGCCGGTCCCTGCCGGCCGCACTCAATGACGAGGGGGCGGCAGTCTGCCGGAAAAGGCGGCTGCCCTCCCTCGGCTTTCCCCAAAATCTAGCTCGCGTGGCTCGCAGGCAAAATCGGGCTTAGCGTTTGAACTTCCAGGCTTCCGTCTTGTAGCGCTCGACCGCAAGGACGGCGGCTCGCGCGAGTTCGGCGGGCCTAGGTTGGCCGGGCTCGAGTTCCGCCGCCCAGGCCGTGGAGAAGCCGAGCCTCAGGGCCTCGACCGCCTCCCGATAGCCCAGCTCTCGCCCCAACAGAGTCTTCATCCCGACTACCCGCTGTTTCACATCGGCGATCAGCTTTCCCTTCAGCTTTTCCTGAGGCACGAGGAGCAACTCGAACATGGTCTCGACATCGACGTCGAGGAGGAGGGTGCCGTGCTGGAGAAGGCAGCCCTTGCGCCTCGTCTGCGCGTTGCCCGAAACCTTCTTTCCGCCGGCGACGATGTCGTTGATCGGCGCGAACGAGGCTTCCACGCCGAGATTGCCGATGCCCGCGATGAGGCCTGCGCAGATGAGGCGGTAGGATTCGAGGATATCGGCGGGGGCGAGTTCGTGACCCTCGCGGACGACGACGGAATAGGTCACCTCGGCCTGGTGGAAGACGGCGCCGCCGCCTGTGACTCGGCGAACCGCTTCGACGCCGAGACGCTCGCAGGCCGAAAGATCGATTTCCTCCCGCATGCCCTGGAAGTAACCAATGCTGATGGCCGGCGGATCCCAGGAATAGAAGCGAAGGGTGGGCGGCGAATCGCCCGCGGCCACCGCCTCGAGGACGGCCTCGTCGAGGGCCATGTTGAAAGCCGCGTCGTGGGCGCCGGTCTCAAGAAGTCTGAAGCGCATCTTCGCCTCCGCAGGCCAGGACAATGGTTTCCGCAATCGCCTCGGCAGTGGCGCCATAGAGCCTGAGGCCTGGCCAGGAAAAAGCCTTGAGCGCCGCCTCGCGGAGGCGGGAGAGCTCCTGGCCGGCCAGGGCCGATTCGGCAGCCTCGAAAAGCTCCTCGGGATGGGCGAAGAAATCGCCTCGCACCCGAAGGGCTCGCAGGAATCCCCCATCGACTTCGACTTCCACGCGAAGCAGCTTGCAGCCCTCGGGCTTGCGATCGAGTTTCCGCGTCATGGGATCGAGGCCTGCGGGTCCGCGGGGTCGGCGCTTGCCAGGGCCGAGCCACCTCGGCTGCCAGAATCGCCATGGCGAACAAGTTCGCCGTGGCGATCGGCCTCTATGCCGGCGAAGGCCGATCGTGCGTGATAGGAGGTGCGGGCGAGGGGGGAGGAGACGACGGCGGCGAAGCCCTTCGATTTCGCCACCGCCGCATAGTCGGCGAAGGCGGCGGGGTTCACGTATTCCACCACGGGGATCTGCCGAGGCGTCGGCCGGAGGTACTGGCCGAGGACGAGGATGGAGGTTCCGACGGCGCGGAGAGCGTCCATCGCCGCATGGACCTCCTCGGTCTCTTCGCCGATGCCGAGGAGGATGCTCGATTTTACGAGGGGCTTCCCGTCATGGTTCGCTGCCCATTTCGTCGCCAGTTCGAGGGTGTGGAGGCTCGATAGCCAGCCCGCCCTGGCGTCGCGCACGGACTGGAGGCGCTCGACCGATTCGATATTGTGGGCGAAGACGTCGGGGCCGGCTTCGAGGAGGAGCTCGATCTCGCCCTCGCGATAGTCGGGCGCGAGGACCTCTATGCCGATGGAGGGATCGCGATCGCGGATGGCGCGGATGCAGGCCGCGAAGTGGGCGGCGCCCCGGTCTGAAAGATCGTCCCTGTCGACGCTCGTGATGACCGCGTGCCTGATGCCGAGTTCGACGATGGCCGAGGCGAGTTCCTCGGGTTCGCAGCGGTCGAGGGCCTCGCCTTCCCTCGCCGTTGCCACGGCGCAGAATCGGCAGCCGCGGGTGCAGACGGCGCCCATGACCATGAAGGTCGCGGTCGCCTGTCCCCAGCATTCGGCCTTGTTCGGGCAGCGCGCCTCGTCGCAGACCGTGTTGAGCCCGTGCCTCCGGAGGGTGGCGCCCACCGAGCCGGTCACCTGCCCCGCAGGGAGGCGGACCTTGAGCCACTCGGGTTTGCGTCCGGCGGCGACCGAAGGGCCGCCGGCCTTGTCATTCGTCATGCTGAACCTCCGGCCCTTGGAGGTTACCTGCCACGCGCCAAGCGTGTCGACCCGTCGCTCGCCTTGGAAGCGGAGGCCTCATCGACGACCGCCGCGGCCGGCGCCGGGGCCGGCGAGGCTGTCGGCGCGGGGAAGCCGTGTGAGAAAAGCGCCATCGCCCGAAAGGAGTCGGCGATCAATCGGGCACCTTGGGGTATGGAGCCCGCATCCTCCCTGGCCAGAACGGTGAGTCGAAAGATCTCCGCTTCGATCAGGGCGTAGAGGAGCTCAGAGGCCGCCTTGATCGAAAAACGGCCGAACTCGCCCGAACGCTGGCCGTCGATGAGGATGCCCGCCAGGAGGTGCTTCATGCGGATGGTCCGGCGTTTGACGCGCTCGTCGGGATTGCCGCCCGTGGTGCGAACGTGACCGAGATAGTCGTGGATGACGAGGAGGAGGCGCCTGTTCTCGATGCAGTCGGCGATGGTCCGCTCGATGACCGCGGCGATGCGGTCGCCATGGGATAGGCTGCGGTTCGCCGCGATTTCCTTGAGGGATGATTCGATGCGGTCGGTAAAAAGCTTGATGCTGAAATTGAAGATTTCGCGTTTGTTCTTGAAGTAGAGGTAAAGGATTGTCCGCGTAATGCCGCAACGCTCGGCGATCTTCTGGAAGGTCGTGTCCTCGAAGCCTTCTTCCATAAATATATCGAGGGATTTTTCGAGTATTTCGCGCTTTCTTTTGTCATGCTCGACGGTAATTGACACTTTTACCCCCCGCGTCTGACTGTGCAGTATATGTCTTTTTCCTTTTTTTGGTGAAGACAAAATCATAGAAAATGTCGATTTCCCTTCCAACTTGTACCCGTACCCTCCCTCGGTTAGTATCGAAATTGGTCGCGGAAACGCGTCCTCAGGGGGACATGGTGGATTCTCGCAAGGTATTGACGATTCGGCTCTCGGCCCTCGAAGGCGATGCGTCCGACGCCAAAAAGGGATTCTCCCCTGAACCCCGAGTCGGCGACCGCCTGATGGAATTCCATATTTCGCGGAAAGCGAGAAAGGAATTCGACTTCCAGGCTTCTCTCTTCAGCTCGACGGGCAATGTCATCATTCCCGATTTCCGCGAAGCGAGGCTGCTGGCGAGAAGGATCAACGAAAGGGTCGGTGCGTCCATCCTCCCCGAAAAAGCCATCCGCGCTGGAAAGCTCAACGCGATGGCCCTCATCGACGAGATACTCCATGATGTCGCGCGGCTCTTCCGCGAACAGGTGAAATCCGACGCCTTCGCGGCCTGCGCAAGCTCCCTCGAACGAGGCCTCGGACGCGACGTGCTAGACGGCCTCCTCTACGCCTTCGTCGAGGAATTTCCGCCTATTGCGGTGCAACGCGGCGAGTTCGACGCCGGCGAGTGGCTGGCCGCCGCCGGACCGGGCCCGAGCCACAGGGAAATGGCCCTCGAAGAGTTCATACTGCTCAGGCTCGCCAACGAGAATCCGGCCTTCGGCCCCTTCCGCTTCCTCTTCGACGACGGTTCGACGGCGGGGGGAGACGAGCGCGACGCCCCGACCGGACTCGCCACGCTGCCGGGATTCACAGAGGCTCTGGAGCTCGTCGAAGCCCATTTCTCGGCCCTCCCGCCCTTCGGCCCGGACAACGAGGATCTCCTCACGATGCTCAGGGCGCCGATGCGCGCCTCGCCCTGGTCCCTCTCGGGACAGCTCGATTTCATCCGCCGCAAGTGGGGATTGCTGATCGGAAACAAGCTCCTCAGGCTTCTCGGCGGCCTCGATCTCATGAAGGAGGAGGAGCGCCCCTTCTTCCCCGGCCCCGGCCCTTCGAGAGCCCTCGTCTACTCGGGCATGGAGAAGGAATACGAGCGCTTCAGCCCGGACCGCGACTGGATGCCCAACGTCGTGATGATCGCCAAGACCACCCTCGTCTGGCTCGACCAGCTGTCGAGGCGCTACGGCCACGAGATCAGGACCCTCGACCGCGTGCCCGACGAGGAGCTCGACATACTCGCCTCGCGCGGCATCAACGCCCTCTGGCTGATCGGGCTCTGGGAGCGAAGCGAGGCGAGCGCCCGCATCAAGGTGCGCTGCGGCAATCCGGAGGCAGCGGCCTCGGCTTACTCCCTCTTCGACTACGAGATTGCCGGCGAGCTGGGCGGCTGGCCCGCACTCGAGGAGCTCAGGACGAGGGCGGGGAACCGAGGCATCCGCCTCGCCGCCGACATGGTGCCCAACCACACGGGCATCGATTCGGCCTGGGTACGCGAACGCCCCGATCTCTTCATGCGCCGCCCCGACTGCCCCTATCCGGGCTATAGCTTCAACGGCGAAAATCTGTCGCAGGACGGCCGCGTGGGCATCTGGCTCGAAGATCACTATTACGACAGATCGGACGCCGCCGTCGTGTTCAAGCGGGTGGATTTCGGCTCGGGTCGCAGCGATTTCATCTACCACGGCAACGACGGCACGGGACTGCCCTGGAGCGACACGGCCCAGCTCGACTTCCTCAACCCCGCGACGAGGGAGGCGGTCAAGGAAAGGATCCTCCACGTCGCGAAGAACTTCCCAATTATACGCTTCGACGCGGCCATGGTCCTCGCGAAGAAGAGTTTCCGCAGGCTCTGGTATCCCGAGCCGGGGCAGGGGGGAGACGTGCCCTCGCGTGCCGAGTCGGCGATTTCGCGCGAGGATTTCGACAAGGCCTATCCCGAGGAGTTTTGGCGCGAGGTGGTCGATCTCTGCGCGAAGGAGGCGTCGGACACCCTCCTCCTCGCCGAGGCCTTCTGGATGATGGAGGGCTATTTCGTCCGCACCCTCGGCATGCATCGCGTCTACAACTCAGCCTTCATGAACATGCTCAAGAAGGAGGAGAACGCCAAATACCGGGAAACCATTCGCAATACCCAGGAATTCGACAAGGATATCCTCAAGCGCTTCGTCAACTTCATGAACAATCCCGACGAGGAGACTGCCATCGCCCAGTTCGGCTCGGGCGACAAGTACTTCGGCGTCTGCACGATGATGGCGACCATGCCCGGCCTCCCCATGTTCGGCCACGGCCAGATCGAGGGCTTCACCGAAAAATACGGCATGGAATACCGCAAGGCCTACCGCGACGAGGCTCCCGACGAGGGCCTTCTCGCGCGGCACGAAAGGGAGATCTTCCCCCTCCTCAGGCGGCGCCACCTCTTCTCCGGCGTCGAGGACTTCCTCCTCTTCGACCTCGCCGGGGATGGAGGCGCGAACGATAACGTCTTCGTCTACACCAACCGCTCGGGGGCGGAGCGGAGCCTCGTCGCCTACAACAACGCCTACGCTCGGGCCGACGGCCGCGTCTTCGAGTCGAGCCCCTTCGCCGTCAAGGTCGGAGATGGCAAGCGCATCGAAAAGAGGAGCATCGCCTGGGCGCTCGGACTCCAGGGCGACGAGGGCCATTTCCTCGTGTTCCGCGAACAGCGAGCGAGCCTCTGGTATCTCAGACGTTCGTCGGAGATCGCGCGGTCGGGACTCCACATCATGCTCGACGGTTTCCAGTGCCAGATCTTCCTCGACATCTTCGAGGCTGCCGACGACGTCCGGGGCCTGTGGTCCCAGCTCCACGACGAGCTCGGGGGCAGGGGCGTGCCCGACATTTCCGACGCCCTCGATGACATAGCCCGAAAGGACCTTTACGCCCTCCTCGCGCGATTCTTCACACCGACCTTCCTCGCCTCGTTGAAAGAGAAGACCAAGGCCTCGGCCAAGAGCGCGAGCGCCGATGCGGCCTTCGAAGCGGCAATACTTGATTTCTACGCGGCCATCCGTAACTTGATGCGCGAGGAGGCCATGGAGGAAGGGCTCGGCCCGGAAGATGCCGGCGCCGCCTCAGCCGCCATGCGAGATGCCGACCGAAAGGCCGCAGTCCGCGCGCGCGACCGCATGGTGAGGGGCATCGGAGGCCTCGTCTCCCTTGCATCGTCGGCCGAAGACCCGGAGGACCCCTTGCGAGCCTGGCTCGGCCGCGCGGGAGGCCTCGAATCGATGGCCGCCTTCCTCGTGATCGAAGCCCTGACCGAGCTCGTGGAGGGTTCCGAGCGGGAGCGAGGCGCGCGAAGGCTGGCGGAAAAGCTCGCCATCGCGCGCAAGCTCCGCGAAGCCCTCCAGCAATCCGGCGTGCCGGGACACGAGGCATGGCACGGCATGCACCTCGCCCTCATCTTCGCGGGGAGCCCCGCCTGGGCATCGGCGACATCCTCCGGCCTCCTCGAACTCCTGGCGACCCTCGACATGGACGACGAACTCAGGAATTTCTTCGGCGTCAACGTGTGGGACGGGACCACCTGGTTCAAGCGCGAATCGATGGACGACTTCTTGGCATTCGGGACCCTCGCAGCCCTCGTACGGGGAGGGGCCGGGGCCGGAGGGAAAGCCCCAATTAGGAAGAAGGCCGAAGCCCTTCCCCAGACCGAGGCGACTCCCGCCTCTCGACGCCCGGTCCTCGAAGCCGATCTCGCCTCGGCCCGTGGCGCCGAGGCCGCCTCAGGCTATCGACTCGAGGGATTTCTCGCGGCGATTGCCCTAGGACTTCCGAAGAAGAAGCCGTCGCGGAGTCCTGAGACCGCGAGGGGAGGCGCCGTCAAGAAGGACGGAGCGGCTGAAATGGGCAGGCGAAAAGCCCCACCCAAGCCCGCTTCAGGAACGGCCAAGAAGCGCGGATAAGGTGATCGAGGCCCTTCGCGAACTCATCCGCAAACGTCTCGCCGACGGGTTGACGGTAGTGGTCTTTCCAAGCCAGGTGGCCGCCGACGCCTGGGCCATCGAGGCCCTGCGCATGGGCGAAGGCGCCAACCGCTCTCGCGCCCCGTTCGCGGATACCCTCCCGCGTTCGAGTGGGCGTCCAAGTGCGCCTTCCATGGCCCTGGACCCCGACCGGATGATCGGCTGGGACCGCTTCAAGGAGAGCTTCCTCTCCAGGCGGCGCGAGGAAAGACCCGCGAACCGAGTGACGCGAACCCTCTGGGCGGCCCTCGTCGTGTCCAGGCAGACGGAAGAACCCTTCCTGCGGAGAATCCTCGGAACGGGAAAGCCGTCATCATCCTTCGTGGGCTTCCTTGCCGCATTGCCGCCCTCCCTCGCGGCCATCGCCCTGGCCGCCGCGACGCGAAAGACGGCCGACGACCCCCTCATCGACGATCTCCTCGCCCTTCATCGCAATTGTAAGGAATTCATGGCCTCGCGCGGGCTCTTCGAACCCTCCTGGGAGAAGTCGATCGCGCGGCCCCTCGATCGCCCCCATCTGCTCCTCGCCCCGGAGCTCGTCGAGGATTGGGAGGAATGGAGGGAGCTCCTCCGCGGCGTCGCCGATTTCGAAACCTGGGCCTTGCCCGAGGTCGAATCTCCGTCGCCCCTCCTCTCCTATCCGAGCGCCTGGGAGGAATACCGCGACGTCTTCCTCCGCATCGGCGGCCTCATCGACGCGGGAGCGGCGCCCGACGAGATCGGGGTGAGCGTCGCGGACCTCGATACAGCCCGGCCCTGGATCGAGGAAGCCGCGGCCAAGGCCGGAGTTCCCCTCGCCTTTCGCCGCGGCATACCCCTCGCCTCCTCCCCCTTCGGCCGTCTCGTTTCGGCGATGGGGGCCGCGGCGCGGACCGGCTTCGGCCTGCCCGCCATGAAATCCCTCCTCCTCGACCGTTTCGCGAAATGGAAGGACGCCGATTCGGCGGCCGCCCTCGTCCGCTTCGGCATCGACCATCACGCCTTCGCCTCATGGACCCGCGAGGGAAGGCAGGTCGACGTCTGGGAAGAGAGTTTTCGAGTCACGGGCAAGACGGGGCTCCGTTCCTGGTATCGTCGTCTCAAGGCGGCCGTATTCGACGTCGGGAGCGCCGCCGATTTCATGACGCTTCGGGCGGCCGTCACCTCCTTTCGCAGGCAGTTCCTCGACGAGGAGGAATGGAGTCCCGAGGAGGCCAGGCTCGTCGAGCGCTGCATGGAGGAACTCGAGGCCCTCGCCCGCGCGGAGGCGGAATACGCCAGGGGTGTGCCCCTGCCCTCGCCCTTCGCTCTCTGGCTAGCGACGCTGAAATCGGAAAGCTACGTGCCGCAGCGCCGAGGCTCCTTCGTCCAGGTCTATCCCTGGCGAGTATCGGCCTTGCTGCCCTTCCGCTTCCACTTTCTCCTCGGCTGCGGTTTCGAGGAGGTCGCCGTCCGCTACGGCGGCGAGAGCTTTCTCCGCGAGGACCAGAAGGAGGCCCTCGGCCGTTCCGGCCGCGACGCCACCGACGATTTCCTCCGCGCCTACGTCCTTTCCGGCGATCAAGTCTTCGCCTGCCACGCCACGGAGGAGGTCGGAGGCTGGTCGGCGCCCCATCCCTTCTTCCTCCCGGCCAATTCCGAGGACGCGACGCGAGCAGATGCGCCGGCGGCCCCGGCGGCCCCGGATCCCCTGGCCATCGAAGCCGCGGCCTGGCGGGGAGCGGGGCGCCTGCCGGCCAAACTCCTCACAATACAGAAGAACGCCTTCGCGAACTTCGCCGCCACGACCCCTGCAGACGAGGCGGATAATCCCTTCGATCCCCTCGACGAGAAGACAGTGACGAGACTGGCGCCGCGCTTCGGCCGCGACGGGCTCGTCAGGCTATCGCACAGCCTCCTCGCGGAGTATCGGGCCTGTCCCTTCCGCTGGCTCGTGGGCAGCGCCCTTCGCGTCGAGGCGGAGATCCTCGACCCAGGATTCTTCGACGCGCGGCTCGCTGGAGAGATGGCGCACAAGTCAATCGAATGGCTCCTCGGGAGCATGCGAGCCTTCGGCCCCATCGATGCCGCGCATCTGGCCGATTACCGGAAACTCGCCGAGCTCGCACCGGCGGCGATTCTGCCCGTCTTCTCGCGGGACAAGGGTCCCTTCCTCGAACCCATGTTCGAAGCCTGGTCGCCCCTCCTCGCCGACAGGCTCCTTCGTCTCGTCGCCGCCCTCGTCGAGGATCCCGGCTGGGATGTCGGTGAGCTCGAAACAAAGATGGAACTCGCCTTCCCCGAGGAAGGCTACTATCTCGAAGGGCGCCTCGATCGCCTCGCCCGCCGCGGGGAGGAACTCGCCATCGTGGACTACAAGAAGGGAAGGCTGCCGGCAAAGGCCGACCTCCTGCTCGAAGTGGACGGGGGCGCCGGAGAAGACGGTGAGGGCGAAGTCGAGGTGGGGACCGGAGCCGACGAAGGATCGAGATTGGCGGGCCAGAATGGGGAACTCGGCAACACCCAGATAGCTGCCTACATCACCCTCCTCGATACCAGGGCTAAGAACGTCACCCGGGCTTCGTTCTGGTCGGTCGAGCAGGCCCGCGCCCTTGAGGTCATCGGGCCCGAAGGCCTCAGGCCCGCGGGGGACTACGAGGCGGAGCTCGCGTCCTTACGCAGCCTTTCCGCGGATGCGACACGGGGCATCCTCGCGGGACGTTTCGGTTGGGCGCCGCCCTCCTCGCTCTCCTGCATCAATTGCGACTTCAAGACCGTTTGCCGCAGTCACTATTCGGCGGGCAGGTGAGCATGGACAGCCTATTTTCGAAACTCGATCCCGATCAGCTCGCGGCCGTCCGACTGAGAAAAAACGGAACCGTCTCGGCCGGAGCGGGTTCCGGCAAGACGACGGTGCTCGCCGCGCGCTACCTCGATCTGGTGCTTCGCGGCGAGGCCGTGGGCGATGCCGCTGACCACGCCCATGACGATGCCGCAGGCGAAGGCGCCGACGTCCGCTCCATCCTCTGCCTCACCTTCACGCGCAAGGCGGCCGCCGAGATGCGCGCCAGGATCTGGCGCGAACTCTCGAAATCGGATTCCCCCCGCGCGAAGTCCCAGCTCTCCCGCTTCTCCGAAGCCACGATAACAACAATTGATTCATTCTGCGGCTCCCTCCTCAGGAGTTCGGTGCAGCTCTACGGCTACGCCCCCGATTTCCGCGTCGACGAGGTCGAGGCGAGGGCGATGGCCGTCGACGAAGCCCTGCGCTTCGTGCTTGAAAAGCGGGAGGACCCGGCCCTGCGGGAGCTCTTCGCACATCAGGGCTTCATGACTGCGTGGCGGGATCTTTTCGGCGAGGCGGGGCACCGCTACTCGACGCCGGCTCCCGAGCGCCGGGTCGACCTCGGGGCCGTCCCTGCGCGAGCCCGAGCTGCCCTCCTCCGCATGGCAGGCGACGCGGCGAGGGCAATCGAGGAGGCCCGCGGCGAGGCCGCCGAATTGGGCGATCTCGGCACGGCTGCGGGCAAGGACTTCATCGCCGCCCTCCAAGGCCTGCCTCCCGACCTCTTGGCCCTCCTGCCCCGGAATGCCGTGGCGGCCGACGGGGCAAGCGAAGTCCGCGAGGAATCGGAGGCCCTCGCCGCGGATGGAATCGCGCGGACTCTCGCCGAAATAGCCGAGCGATGCTCGGGCCTCGCAAGATTGGCGCTTCGCTTCGGCAAGGGCGACGGAGGCCCAAAGGACAGGCTCAAGGCCGCCGCCTCGGCGGCACGCGACGCCGCCCGGCGACTCGCCGCCTGCTCGGGGGCCGCTGCTCAACGGGGCCTCGAGGACCGCATCGTCGCCCTCGTCGCGGAATTCACCGAAGAGTTGAAGAGGGCCAAGCGCGAGGCCGGGCTCATGGGTTTCCATGACGTACTAATTGCGACGGTCGACCTCCTGTCGGAGGACGCGACCGTCAGGGCCTGGTGGAAGGCGCGTTACCGCTGGATCATGGTCGACGAATTCCAGGACGACGACGAGATCCAGAAGGATCTATTCTTCCTCCTCGCCGAAAGGGATGGCAACGAGGTATCGGGAATCCCATCGGCGAGCGAACTCGCCCCCGACAAGCTCTTCTTCGTCGGCGACGACAAGCAGTCCATCTACCGATTCAGGGGAGCCGACGTCGCCGTCTTCAATCGCCTCGGCCGAGAACTCCGGGAAGGGATGGCGCGCGACGAAAAATTGGCCCGCCACCCCCCTGCCACGCCGCGTCTCAGGACCAATTATCGCTCCGAGCCTGGCCTCATCGCCTTCTTCAACGGTGTGTTTTCGCGACTCCTCGCCGCCGAAGGGGCCGAGGATTTCGAGGCCCGCTTCGAGGAGACGATCGCGCGCAGGCCCACGCCGGGCCTCGAACCGAGCGTCAGCCTCCTCCTCAAGCCGAAGGGAGAGGGTGTGAACGACTCGACGAGAAGCGACGACGAGGCCCTCGCCGAGGGTCTCGCCCGGCACATCGAGGAGCTCGTGGCCTCGAAGTCCTACCTCGTGCCCGACGGCGAGGGAGGGGCGAGAACGGCGAGCTATGACGACATCGCCATCCTCCTTCGCTCGAGCTCGAAACAGTACCTCGTCGAACGATTCCTACGCCTCCATGGCATACCCCACCGCGCCGCGGCCGTGCGCAGCCTCTTCGTCGAATCGCCCGCGAACGACCTCCTCGCCCTTTTGAACCTGGCCCTCGTCCCCTCCGACCGCGCCGCCCTGGCCGTCGTCCTCCGCTCGCCCTTCGCGCGGCTATCCGACTCGGCCTTCGTGGCCGTCCTGTCGGACGAGCGAGGCCTCGCCGCGCCCGACGAGGAGCTCGACCTTTCTGCGAGAGATCGCGGGCGCATCGCGAACCTGCGCGGCCTCCTCGGGGATCTCGCTGCGCGGATCGACCGCCTTCCCCTCTCCTCCCTTTTCTCCTGGCTGTGGCACGAACGCGGGCTCAGGCTCTCGATCCTCGCCGATCCCGTCGCCCATCCCTTTCTCGAGCACTTCGACTGGCTCTTCGCCCTCGCCGTCGCGGCGGATCGGCGAGGCGAGGGACTCGCTGCCTTCCTCGACCGCGTCCGGCCCCTCCTCGGCACGGCGGAGAAATTCGAGGAGGACGTCGATGCGCCGCGCGAGGCGAAGGGCGGCGTCCAGATCATGACAATTCATAAGAGCAAGGGCCTCGAATTCCCCATCGTCATCCTGCCCTGGATCGAGAACAGGGGCATGGGTGAGCGAAAGGGACCGGCCTGGTTCGAATCGGAGGAGGTGGGTCTCACCCTCAACCTGCGCGATTGGCGCGACCCCAGGGCCAGGAGCGTCAACCTCTTCTACGAGGAGGCGAGCGAAAGGGAAGGAGCCCGAGCCCTCGCGGAAACGAAGCGTCTCTTCTATGTGGCCTGCACCAGGGCCTCGGCCCATCTCGTCTTCGCGGGTATCCAACCCGAGAAGGAGGCGGCGGATACCTCCTTCTTCCATTTCCTGGGCGCCCGTGTCGAAGAGGGAGGACAGATCCTGGGGCCGATCGAGGAGGCCTTCGCCGGACTTCCCGGGGGAATCCGTCTCGGCATCGTCCCCGATCTCTCCGAAGAAGACTATCGACGACTCGCGGCTCGGCCCCGTGGGCTCTCGGCCCCGGACTTCGCCCCCGCTTATGCAGCAGCCGAGCCCCTCGAGCGTTCGCGGCGCAGTCGAGTCGTCCCGGCGACGGCCATGGCCCTCGTGGCCTGGGAGAGGGACCCGCGACGAGCGGCTCCTTTCCCGAGCCTTCCCGCATCGGCTTACGATGCCTATGCCGACAGTGTTCCCGAAAATCGATTCGGCGATCTCTGCCATGCCGTGATCGAGGCCAGACTTTCGAGCAGGCCCCTCGATCCCGGACATGCGGCCCTCCTCGGCCTCCCCGAAGACGCAAGGGCGCCCCTCCTCGCCGAGGCCGAACTTTTGGCCGAAGGCTTCTTTTCTTCAAAAAGCGCGGGCATCATCGCCGATGCCGAAGAGCTCCACGTCGAAAAGGCCCTCCTTCTCGCCCTCGGCGATTTCGTGATACGAGCCCGCCTCGATCTCATCGTCGTCGGCGCCGATACTGTCCTCGTCATCGACTGGAAGAGCGGGAAGGAAGGCAAGGCGGCGGCATATGCCGTCCAACTTGCGCTATACAGGAAGGCTCTCGCATCCCTCTACCCGGGCAAGGCGGTACGAAGCTCGATCTGGTGGCTCCGGTCCGCGACCGAGGAGGAGCTTTCCGAAGATTTTTCGTCCGAAGAGCTCGAATACTTCGCCGCCGAGGCGGCCCGCGTCTCGGAGAGCGAGCTCATGGCTTCAATCGAGGCGAGATAGAAGTGTCAAAAACAACATTGCCGGCGAAATATCGACGCCGCGACTCTTTCTCGTCGGTCGAGAGTGTCCTATACTGGGGCGAACGGCCATGAGCAAGGAAAAGATCCTTATCGTCGAGGACGAAAAAGTCATCGCCCTCGACATTCAGCGTCGCCTCGAAAGGTACGACTATACCGTCGTAGGCATGGCGGGCGAAGGCGAGGAAGCGATCGCCATTGTCGCTCAAAGCCATCCCGACCTGGTGCTCATGGATATCGAGCTACCCGGCTCGATGAACGGCATCGAGGCGGCGAAGCGAATCCGCGCCGCCCACGGCACGCCGGTCATCTTCCTCACCGCCTACTCCGAGCCTTCCCTCATCGAACAGGCCAAATCGGCGGAGCCCTTCGGCTACATCCTCAAGCCTTTTAAGGAGCGCGAGCTCCTGACCACGATCGACATCGCCCTCTACAAGAGCAGCATGGATCGGAAGCTCAGGCGACAGGAGCAGCTCTTCTCCGCCATCCTCCACTCGATCAACGAGGGCATCGTCGCGACGGACACGGATTTCCGCGTCACCTTCCTCAACCCCGTCGCCGAAAGGCTCTGCGGCTGGACGGAGGAGGCGGCAAGGGGGCGTCAGGCGGCCGAAATTGTCCCCGTAATCGACCCGGAAAACCGGCGCCCCATCCTGCCGAACGCCACTCCGCTGCTGACCGACAAGCCCCTCGTCTTCGCCGAGGCCCATCTCAAAAGTCAGAATGGAACGACCGTCCTCGTGGACGGCTCGGTGACACGAATCCGCGAGGAAGCCAACGCCTCCGAGGGTTTCGTCATCACCCTGCGCGACATCACCGAAATCAAGCGGATGTCAGACACAATCAGCTACCAAGCGAGCCACGACATCCTTACAGGCCTCACCAACCGGGAAGAGTTCGGATTCCAGCTCAACGCCGTGCTCCAGGAGGTCCGCAACTCGCCCGCCACGCACGCCCTCCTCGTCCTCGACATCGACCGTTTCAAGGCGGTCAACGACACCCTCGGCGGACTGGCCGGCGACGAGCTCCTCAGGCAATGCGCAGGCCACATCCAGGCCAACGTCTCGAGACACGACGTGTCGGCGAGGGTAAGCGGCGACGAGTTCGCCATAATCCTGATGGATTGCGACGTAGAGAATTCCCGCAATGTCGCACAACGTCTCCAGGAAGCCGTGCAGGAGCGCAAGTTCGAGTGGCAGACGGGCGTCTTCCCCGTGAGCCTCTCGATAGGCATCGTTCCCGTCACCAGGGAATCGGGTGACTTGCAGACGGTGCTCGCCGCGGCGAACGACGCGTGCAATATCTCGAAGGAGGAGGGCGGCAACAGGATAACCCACCTCTCGGTGCGCGACGCCCTTTTCCAGAAACATCGCGGCGAGATGGATTGGATCGCGAAGATCAACCGGGCCGTCGAGGAGAACCGTTTCGTCCTCTACCGCCAACTCATCGCCCCCATCGATCCGACGAGGGGCCTCGAAGTCAAGCACGAACTCCTCATACGGCTCGTCAACGACGACGGCAGCATCGCCTCGCCGGGCGAATTCATCCCTGCGGCCGAGCGTTACAGCCTCATGCCCCTTATCGACCGCTGGGTAATCAGGAATTCCTTCGAGGGCTACCGCGAACTCCTCCGCCGCAAGTCGCCCCTGGCGAACGGGATCTTCTGCATCAACCTCTCGGGCCCTTCGATCCTCGACGAGGAGCTCTCCGAATACATACTCGCCGAGACGAAGCGCCTCGACCTCGACCGCTCGCGCTTCAATTTCGAGATCACCGAGACGGCCGCGATCCAAAACCTCGCGAGCGCGAGCCGATTCATGAAGGGGCTCAAAGACGAGGGTTTCACCTTCTCCCTCGACGACTTCGGCTCCGGCTTCTCCTCCTTCGGCTACCTCAAGAACCTGCCGGTCGATTACCTCAAGATCGACGGCTCCCTCGTCCAAGGCATCGAGGATTCCGACATCCAGTACACGATGGTGAAATCGATCAACATGGTCGGGCAGGTGATGGGTATTAAGACGATCGCCGAATTCGTGAAGAACGAGGCCATCCTCGGAAAGCTCGTGGAGATAGGCGTCGACTACGCGCAGGGCTACCAACTCGCTCGCCCCGAACCCCTGCTGTAGTCCTCGGCCAGGACTTCGGCGATGGCGGCTTCGAAGCCGGGGAGCTCGTCGAAGGACTTGGCGGGGCTGAGTTCGCGTTCGCGGGCGATCGCGAGGACGCGGGCGCGGCCGCGAGAGGCGAAGACGGCGTCGGCGTTGTCGAGGGCGAACTCGGGATTGCCCGGGGCGTTGCCGGGTATCGCATAACCCTTCCCTTCCAGCCAATAGGTATCATGCAGTTCCTCGAGAAGGGCCGCCAAGGCCGAGGCCCGGTACAGGCGGAGCCCCACGTTGGCGAGGCCCATCCATCCCGGCCCTCGATCGGCGCCCAGTGCATGGCCCTGGAGCTTGGCATGGCCGAAGGAAAGGGGGCGGCCCGCATCGTCAAGCTCGATCGGATAGGCGGGTTCCCTGAGGAGGGCGGCGGGGAGGAGGAAATCCGTACCCTCTCCGGCCGCATCGAGGGCCGCGAGGGCGAGGAGGGAGGCTTCCACCGTGAAGCGGGAATTCGCGTCGCCGCCGAAATTCGTGACGACCCAGTCCGCGTCCCGCCAGAGAGCGCGACTCTGCCAGGCGGCATCGCCATGCCCCAAGGGCTTGCCGAAGGGGGCTTCCTGGATGGTGAAGCGCCACTCCTCCTGCCTCAGGCCCAGGGCGCCGATGATGTCTCGCCGGATCTCCGCTTCATGGTCTCTGATGACTATTGCATGGGACCCCAAACCCGCGACGGCGGCGAGGGAATAGGCGGCGATGGGTAAGGTCGAGCTGGCTTCGGCATGGAGGAAATTCTTGACGGGGAAAAGACCGCGAGGAGCCTCCGCATCGAAGGCGAGTTGGGCGCCGGAAAGGCGACCTTCGGAGCGAGCCGCAGCGAGGGAGGCTTGCCACCGGCTGCCCGAGCCGGCGAGGAGGGTCAGCGAAACGCTGCGTGAAAAGACCGTATCCCGCCAGCTGGCCGCCTCGCCCTCGGCGAGGCCATTTCTGGAAATGCCCGAGCCGCCGAAGCCGGCGAGCTCGGTTGCCAAAGCCGGGATTCTCTCCCTCTCGTCGCCGGCCTGTCGCCAGGCTTCGCCGGCGAGGGAGGCGAGGCGACCGGAGGCAAGTTTCATGAGGCCTTCACTACCCTATGCTTTTTCACGAAGCCCGAGGGCCGATACGTCAACTTGGCCTGACGCAGACCCTCGTCGCCGAGATCCTGCTCGCGGTTGACGAGGCGATATTCCTCGGGCAGCTCCTTGGCGAAGCTCTGGTTTATGAACTGATAGACGCCCTTGTAATGATCGAGACCCTTTTCGAAGTGAATCGCGAACATCGATCCCGCGGCCACCGGCTCGCCGAGGCACCAGCCGACGGGCTTGTCCTCGACGTAATACACGCAGCCCTTCATGCCGAGCAATTCATGGCGTTCGAGGGCCTCCTTCGAGGCGTCGAAATCGCCCCGCTCGCCCTTGGCCTCGGCCCATTCGTGGAGGACTTCCATCGCGTCGCGGAGGTTTTCCGGGGTCAGGATGTGGGATTCGCAGGTGTAGGCGTTGCTGAAGGCGTTCACGAGGTTGCGTTTCTTGTGATAGGTCTTGCCGACGAGATCGGCGAGATCCTGGCGCTCGTAGACGTAGTCGAAGTTGTCGCGGTCCTCGAGGATCTCGTAGCCCATGGCCCGGAGTCGGTCCCCATGTTCGGCGAGCTGACGCTCCGAGAGATTCTTGAGGTAGTCCTTCCGGGCCATGAGCTCGCGAAGAATCTCATCGGGAGGAAGCTCGAAGGGCGCATAGAAGAAGCTTTTGCCCTGTTTGGAGCCCTCGACGATGATCACCCTGTCAGACACTCGAGACAAGCGATAGCCGTAGGTGCCCCGGAACAAATAGAGGTTCGAGAAGGTGAACTCCGAGATCCCGTCCGGTATCTGATTGAGGGCGGGGAGGAGTTCATCGCGCATGTCGAGCGAAATATCCGCAAATTCGGGATAGGACGGTATTGGCATATGGAAACATAGTACGAATTCAATATGGACTTGGGCAAGATGGAAGGACGCGCGAATGCGAAGCGGCGATTCCCAATCGCCAAGGGAGGCGGGAAAGGACTGCGCACGAGAAGACGCCCCTCCGCAGATGGCGAAGGAGCGTCCCCGGCTGGGTCGGGCGCGAAGTTCTACAGGTACTCGATCCTGAAATTGACGGGAATGGCCTTCTTGAAGAGGGCCGAAACGCCGCAGTAGCGTTCCTGCGAGAGGTTGACGGCCTTTTCGACCTTGTCCTTCTCGAGACCGTCCGAGGCCTTGAAGCGATACACGAGGGTCATCGTCTTGTAGTACAAGGGATGCTCCTCGGTGGACTCGCCCTCGACCTTCATGTCGAACCAGGTCAGGGGCTGGCGCATCTTCTTGAGCAGGGACACCACGTCCATGCCCGTGCATCCGGCCAGGGAGGCGAGCAGAAGCTGCTTGGGACGGGATCCCGAATCATGGCCGCCGTTTTCGGGGGTGGCGTCCATCCTGACGGTGTGGCCTGCGACGACGGCTTCGAAGGACATGTCGCCCGTCCAGGTAGTGATGACTTCGTGGGTACTCATGGTGACTCCTGCGAGGAAGATAGCAAAAGCGCGGCCATCCGGAAAGCGGCGCAAACCTGGGACAGCCGCCGCGGCCCAGGTTCCCGTCGGCTCGGATTCCCGCCGGCTCAGGCCCCCGCCGGCTCGAGCTCTACGGTGAAATGCCTCAAGATCGGGGCTTCTCGCGTAATGCGATAGCCTCGCTTGATCTCCGAGCGCCTCTCCCACACGTTGCCGACCGTAGCTGCCACGTACTCCATGTGAAGGTCGGTGTAGACCCGGCGGGGGATGGCGAGTCGCACCAGCTCGAGTGCCGGAAAGCGGTCTTGACGGGTGAGGGGGTCGCGGTCAGCGAGGATGGCCCCGATTTCGACGCCCCGGACGCCTCCCTCGCGGTAGATCTCCACGGCGAGGGTCTGGGCGACATACTCCTCCCGCCGGACATGGGGGAGGAAGCGCCCCGCGTCAATGAAGATGGCGTGGCCGCCGAAGGGCTTTTGGACGGGCACGCCTCGTGCGACGAGGGAGGCGCCGAGCCTGGCCACCTGCCCCACGCGGGCCTCGAGGTACTCGTAGTCGGTCGACTCGCGGAGACCCACGGAGAGGGCGCCGAGGTCGCGGCCGGCCATGCCGCCATAGGTGTTGAAGCCCTCGAACATGATGTTGAAGGAGGTCGCCTTCTCCATCATCGCCCGGTCGCGGAAGGCGACGAAGCCGCCGATGTTCACGATGCCGTCCTTCTTGCTCGACATGGTGGCGCCATCGGCGTAGGAGAACATCTCGCGGACGATCTCGCGGATCCCCTTGCTCTCGTAGCCGGCCTCTCTTTGCCTGATGAACCAGGCGTTCTCGGCGAAGCGCGCCGCGTCGACGAAGAGGGGGACGCCATGCTTGCGGCAGAGTTCCGAGACGCCGCGGATATTGGCCATGCTGACGGGCTGGCCGCCCGAGCTGTTGCAGGTGATCGTGAGGATGAAGACGGGAATGCGTTCGCGCGGCGTCTTCGCGAAGAAGTCGGCGAGCCTTTGGAGATCGACATTGCCCTTGAAGGGGTGGGGATTCTCCGTGTCGAAGGCCTCGGCGATGGTGAGGTCGAGGGCCTCGGCATGGCGGAACTCGATGTGGCCCTTCGTCGTGTCGAAATGCGAATTGCCCGGCACGATCTTGCCCTTGCCCTCGTCGCCGACGCCGATCAGCGCGGAAAAGAGGACGTTTTCGGCCGCCCTTCCCTGGTGGGCCGGGAGGAAGTAGGGAAAGCCGAGGATTTCCTCGATCGAATCCTTAAGCTTGTAATAGGAAGTCGCGCCGGCGTAGCTCTCGTCTCCGAGCATCACCTCGGCCCACTGCTGGGCAGACATGGCGCCGGTGCCCGAGTCGGTCAGGAGGTCGACATAGACCTGCTCGCTCCTGATGTTGAAGAGGTTAAAGCGCGCCTCGCGAATCCAGGCCTCCCGCTGCTCGCGGGTGGAGCGGTGGATGATTTCGATACTTTTGATGCGCCAGGGTTCGGCATAGGGCAGGTTCATGAAAGCCTCCAATTCGAGGGCATTGTATTGCGACGAGCCCATTTCGTCAAAAGAAAACGAATTATCTCTTTAAGCAAAAACAACTTTTTGTATTGTTGAATTGTTTAGTCATCTTTTGTGTTCATAGAACTTCACAAAGAAGGGTCCAGCCCCATTGTTTCGTCTTTTAAAAGAAGGGTAGATTCTTTCCATAATATGCGCGAACCGTGGAAGGTTTCGTTCGAAGCGCTCCTGGCTGCCGAATTCCTCGCCATCATGGGCTTTCAAACCTCGACGCCGATTCTTCCTCTATATCTCCGCGATCTCGGCGTCGTCGATCCGGCGGCCCTCAATTTTTGGAACGGCATCATCAACGCCTCCACCTCCCTGGCCCTCGCCCTCGTCGCCCCGATCTGGGGCGCCCTGGCCGACAGCTATGGGAAAAAGCCCATGCTGCTCCGGGCGACGATCGCGGGGGCAGTCGTCCTTTCGCTGATGGCCGTCGTCAACGCACCCTGGCAGCTCCTCGCCCTCAAGACCATACAGGGCATCCTCACGGGGACGGTCGCCGCGGCCACCGTGCTGACCGCCACCATCGTCCCCGCCAAGGAGGCCGGCTATCGCCTCGGCCTCCTCCAAGTGTCCATCTATCTCGGCAGTTCGGTCGGCCCCCTCGTCGGCGGCATCATCAGCGATCTCTTCGGCAACCGCGCCAATTTCCTGGTCACCGGCCTCCTCCTCGCGTTGGCATCTTTCCTCGTGCATCGCTTCGTGAAAGAGGACGCGGTTCCCAAACCGCGGAGCGGCAACATCCTCGCCAAGGCCCTACCCGATTTCGGCGTCCTCCGCGAAACGCCCCTCCTCGCAGGGCTCCTCATCGCGATCTTCTCGGTCCAGCTCGCCAACGGAACGGCCAATCCCATCCTCCCCCTCATCATCCTCGACTACAACGGCAATGCGGCCGGGACGGCCTCCCTCGTCGGTCTCATCATCGGCGCCGGGGCCCTCGCGGGCGCGGGAGCCGCCGCCTTCGTCGGAAAAGCGGGGGCTCGGATCGGCTACGGAAGGACCCTCGTCGCCTGCCTCGCCCTCGCGGTGCTCTTCTACATCCCCCAGGGACTCACGCGCGATCCTTGGATCCTCCTCGCGCTCAGGATAGCGAGCGGCGCCTTCCTCGGCGGCAGCATCCCGACGGTCAACGCCCTCCTCGCGCGAAAGGCTGCGAGGGACCGTCAGGGAGCCGTCTTCGGTCTGGCCTCCTCGATGTCGAGCGGAGGAGCCGCCATCGGACCGATGGTCGGGGCCCTCGTCGCCACGGGATTCGGCTACTCCTCCGTCTTCTTCGCGACGGCCGCCATACTCGCCGTCGCCACCCTCATCCTCCTGCGCGGCATACGCGAGAAGAAGCGAGACCCGGGCGGCGCCAAGGGACGGGGGAGCGGTCCCGTCCTCTTCGATGCTACAATGGCGGAGTGAGGAAGGCAGCATGGCACGAATGCACAATTATGAAGATGAAGAAGAAGGAATGGACGACGCGGCGGGCGAGACGCGACGGTCGTCCATCCTGCGTTTCCTCGTCGCCGTCGCCCTCCTTCTCGCCATAGTCATCGCGGCGGGTTCGATCTGGGGCATCGCCACGGGGAGCCGCGCGCGAGCGATCGCTCGGGCGGACTCGGGCCCCGTCGAGGGCTCGGACATCTTCGACCTCGGGCAGGTGCGCGCGAAGAGCGCGGACGCCAAGGCCGCGGTGATCGCCGCGAGAATCAGTTTTCCCTATCCCGCGGCGGCGAGCCGCTTCAAGGAAGAACTTGAAAAGAAGGCGCCGGCCCTGCGGGCAGCAGCCGTCGATTTTTTCTCGTCCAAGAAGGCGGCGGATCTCGTCCCCGCCACGGAGGACGCGACCAAGGCCGGCTTGCTCGGGACCTTCAACGCGCTCCTGTCTCTCGGCAAGCTGGAGGAAGTATGGCTCTCGGATTTCGCGGTGCTGCAATGAAGCGGCCGCCCCGTTTCGTCGCGGTCGATCTCGACGGCACCGTCCTCATCGAGAGCGTCGGCCTCACGGCGCGCACCCTCGCCGCCTTCAAGGCCCTCAAGGCCGGCGGCATCATTCCCCTCGTTGCCACCGGACGCCCGCGAAAATCCGCCCTGCGCTGGGTGGAGGCGCTCGGGGCCGATTCGGGCCTGGTCTGCCACAACGGCGCCGTCGTCTACGACGCGCAGGCGCGCATCGTGGCCGAGACCACCATCCCCGAGCCGACGGCTAGGCTTCTGATCGAGGAGTCCCGCCACATCGAGGTGCATTTCCACGGCTTCGCAGGCGACGAATGGCTCTTTGAGCTCGAGCGACCAGGCACCGCCCGCTACGAGCGACGCGCCGCCTTCCCCGGCCGCAGGGTCTCCTTCGACGCCCTCCCCCGCCTCGGCTTCCACAAGGCCATGTTCGTCGGCAGCGAAGAGGAAGCGATCTACGTGACCGATCGCATCCGCCAACGCATGGGCCCCCTCCTCGAGGTCTACCCGACCGGCTCGGGTTTCGTCGAGCTCGTCGCCCCGGGCATCGGCAAGGGCAAGAGCCTTTCGCGCCTCGTCGAGTCCCTGGGCGGCAGCATGGATGAGGTCATCGCCTTCGGCGACGCCTGGAACGACGAGGACATGCTCCTCATGGCCGGCATCGGCGTCGCGATGGGCAACGCCCCGGAGGAGCTGAAGTCCCGCGTGGGCATTTCGACCGGGAGCGTCCAGGAAGATGGGGTCGCTGCCTGGCTCGAGGAGCATTTCAGCCTCGCGACTTGACTCGGCCTCTGCCGATGGGGGAAAAATAGACTCGTCGTTTCGATCGCAAAATCGATGCGCGCACGACAGCCGGGGTGGTGGAATGGTAGACACCGGGGACTTAAAATCCCCTCGCAGCAATGCGGTGCCAGTTCGAGTCTGGTCCCCGGCAGAAGAGCAACGTATTTCATAGAGGGCCGAAGGGGGGACCAGCTTCTGGTCCCCGGCAGTTGAGTAACACCTTTCATAGAGGGCCGAAGGGGGGACCAGCTTCTGGTCCCCGGCAGAGGAGTAACACATTTCATAGATGGCCGGAGGTAGCGATATCCACGGTTGTTTCTGCGAATGCTGCCATTCTGAAATCCGATGCCCGGAAATTGACCCGCCGAAGCCCTGGCTGGACCCGCGGCGCGCTTGATTGAAGGATCTCCGATCCGCCTGAAGACTTCGCTTGACAGATGGATAAACCGGCCATAGTTTTTCCACACGTCAAAGTCGACATCGGCGAAGGGCTGACTCTCCATCAGGTCAATTCGATAATAATTGCTTATTTTGATGGCCTGGAATCCGGCATTCCCGAATCGAAAGGAGCAGCGCATGGAAACAAGGGCCGCGGAGGCGTACGAGTACCCCCTCCTCATCAAGAGCATTCTCCAATCGCCGATCGGCGACTATCCTTCGCGCGAGGTGGTGTATCGCGGAGAGAGGCGTTTTACCTATGCTCAGTTCAGGGAGAGGGTCGCCCGCCTCGCCTCGGCCCTGGTCGGCCTCGGCATCAAGGCCGGCGATACGGTGGCGGTGATGGACTGGGACTCGAACCGCTACCTCGAGTGCTATTTCGCCGTGCCCATGATCGGCGCCGTCCTCCATACCATCAACATCCGACTCTCCCCCGAGCAGCTCACCTACACGATAGATCACGCCGACGATTCCCTCATATTTGTGAACGCCGAATTCCTCCCCCTCGTCGAGGCCATACGATCCAGGTTGGACAAGGTCAAGCAATACGTGTTGATGACGGACACGGACGCGGCGCCCGGGACGACGATACGCTTCGCCGGCGAATACGAGGACCTCCTGTCGCACGCCAAACCGATGAGGGAATTCCCCGATTTCGACGAGAATACGAGGGCGACGACATTCTATACGACGGGCACGACGGGGCTTCCGAAGGGCGTCTACTTCTCGCATAGGCAACTCGTGCTCCACACCCTCGCGACTACGGCCTCCCTCGCGAGCACTTCGGAGGGCAGGAACTTCAGCCGAGATGATGTGTACATGCCGCTCACACCGATGTACCACGTGCACGCATGGGGCCTGCCCTATGTGGCCACCATGCTCGGCATGAAGCAGGTCTATCCCGGAAAATACATTCCGGCGAAGCTCCTCGAACTCATCGGGAAGGAGAAGGTGACGGTCTCGCATTGCGTGCCTACCATCCTGATGATGCTGCTCCGCGATCCCGGCTCGGCTTCAGTCGATTTCAAGGGATGGAAGATCGTCATCGGCGGCTCCGCCCTTCCGAAGGCCCTCTGCCTCGAGGCCATGGCCCGCGGCATCGACATACGATCGGGCTATGGAATGTCGGAAACGAGCCCCGTGATAGCCTTGTCGCATCTCGCCCCCGAACTTTACGCCGCGGACGACGAAATCCAGGCCGAGCACAGGACGAGATCGGGCTATCCGATAGCCCTCGTGCAAGCCAGGGTCGTCGACCCCCAGGGACGCGAGCAGCCCTGGGACAATCACAGCGCGGGCGAACTCGTGCTGCGCTCGCCCTGGCTGACCCAGGGCTATTTGAAAGACCAGCCTAATTCAGACAAACTCTGGGCCGGCGGCTGGCTCCACACTCAGGACGTCGCGATACGGGATTCCTCGGGCGCCATCAAGATCACGGACAGGCTCAAGGACGTCATCAAGGTCGGCGGCGAATGGCTGTCCTCGCTCGAGCTCGAGGATCTTTTCCTCACCCACCCGGCCGTGGCCGAGGCGGCGGTCATCGGCAGGGCCGACGAGAAATGGGGCGAGATTCCCCTCGTCGTGATCGTGCTCAGACCGGGCAAGAGCGCGAGCGCGGAGGATCTTCAAACCCACCTCGCCGGCTTCATCGACCGAGGGATCATGCCGCGCTACGCGAAGGAGACGCAGGTCGCCTTCGCCCCCGCGATCCCGAAGACGAGCGTCGGCAAGATCGACAAGCTTGCCCTTCGATCCACCTTCGCCTGAGACTCCGAGCGCGGCGGCCCCTTCGGCGGGCCGCCACGCTTGAAGCGATCCGATGAGAACGCTTACTCGCCTCGATCGGGGCTGGCGATTCGGGAAAGGCGACGATGAGCGCTGGCTTCGACCCGACTTCGATGCCAGTGGCTGGACCGAGACGTGGGTGCCGGCGACGAATCTCGAGCTGCCCCTGAACGGCTTCGACGAAACATCATACCAATTTATATCGACCTGGCTCCTCGATCTCGAGCTGCCGTCGCTCGAGTCCGGACGGCGCGCATTCCTGGATTTCGAGGGCGTCATGGTCAAGGCCGAGGTCTTTTTGAACGGCCGGCGCGCCGGCGCTCATATCGGCGGATACACGCCTTTTAGCATTGAGCTGACGAACCTTGCGACGAAGGGTCGGAACCGGCTCGCCGTCATCGTCGACTCGCGCGAGCTTCCGGAGGCGCCCCCCTTCGGCCATGTCGTCGACTACCTCTGTTATGGCGGGATCTATAGGGAGGTTTTTCTCCGCATCCAGGAATCGGACTACATCTCCTCCGTTTTCGCAAAGCCGAGCGAGGCGCTCTCCGAATTCAAGCATCTCGAGGTCGACATCGAAATCGATCGAAGCGCGGGGGGAGCCGCGAACGGCCAGGGAAGCAACGACCTCACGCTTAGCCTCGGATTGCGGGAATGGCCGGGGCTTGATGGATCTACGGCTGGTGGGGCGACTCCTCTTTCGCCGGAATCCTCCTTCGCGCAAGCCGTCCATGAGCTATCGTCATCAGAATCGTCGGCGCGGCTTGCCCTGAGTGACCTCGCCGGCATCGAGCCATGGTCGCCGGAAAAGCCCGTCCTGTACGAACTCGAGATTCTTCTCCGGCGGGGAGGAAGCCCCATCGACCGCCGCGTCGAACGCATCGGCTGGCGCGAGGCCGAATGGAGGACCGACGGATTTTTTCTCAATGGCCGGCGACTGAAGCTTCGCGGGCTCAACAGGCATCAGTCCTACCCCTATGTCGGCTACGCGATGCCCGAAAGGGCCCAGCGCCGCGACGCCGAGATACTCAAGCGCGAGCTGGGCGTCAATCTCGTGCGCACGAGCCACTATCCGCAGTCGCGCCACTTCCTCGACGCCTGCGACGAACTCGGCCTCCTCGTCTTCGAAGAGCTGCCCGGGTGGCAGCACATCGGCGACCGCGCCTGGCAGGACAATGCCATGGCCGATCTGCGCTCTATGATCGAACGGGACCGCAATCGTCCCTCGATCATCCTCTGGGGTGTCCGGATCAACGAGTCGCAGGACTCCCACGATTTTTACCTTCGGACCAACGCCCTCGCCAATGAACTGGACCCTACGCGGGCGAGGGGCGGCGTCCGATACCTGGAGGGCAGCGAGTTCCTCGAGGACGTGTACACCTTCAACGATTTCAGCCACGCGACGGAAGGACGGGCCCTCAGGAAACCGCGCGCGGTCACGAAGCTAAGGCGCGACGTTCCCTACCTCGTCACCGAGCACAACGGCCACATGTTCCCGACCAAGCGCTTCGACAACGAGGAACGCCTCGTCGAGCACGCGCTCCGCCACGCGCGGGTCCTCGACGCGGCCTACGGCGACCCTGGGATCGCGGGTGCGATCGGCTGGTGCGCCTTCGATTACACTACCCACAAGGATTTCGGCTCGGGGGACCGCGTCTGCTACCACGGGGTGTCGGACATGTTCCGCATCCCCAAGTACGCCGCCTGGGTCTACGCGAGCCAGGTCGAACCTGCGGAAAGGATCGTCCTCGAGGCTGCCAGCCTCTTCGCCAAGGGCGAGCGGAACGCCGCGGCAATGCTTCCGATCCAGGTATGGACTAATTGCGATGAAATAATCCTCCACCGATCGGGGGCCCGCGTCGGATCGTATTTCCCCGACCGGAAGGCCTTTCCCCACCTGCCCCACCCTCCCGTCGTCATCCGGGATCTCATCGGCGACCGCCTCGCCGAGCTGGGATTCTCGGAGCGGGACCAGGCCATCGCGCGCGATATCATCGCCGTCATTTTCAGCCGAGGCATGGAAGCCCTCGGCTGGCGGCGAAAACTTCGCATGGGACTCCTCCTCGCCCGCAACAAGATGAGCTTCGACAGGGCCGAGGAGCTCATCACCCGCCTGGCGATAGGCTGGGGCGAGAAGAGCGACAGCTACGAGCTCGTGGGCGTCGTGGGCGGAAAAGAAGTCGCGCACCGCGTTTATGGAGGCGACGCCTACGCGACCCGTTTGGAACTCAGGCCCGACGACGATGAAATATTCGCCGACGGGCTCGACATCACGAGGTTCGTGCTCAGCCTCCTCGACCAGTACGGCAACATCCAGCCCTTCGCCACAGAGGCCGTGGAGCTCTCCATCGAGGGCCCCGGCTCGATCGTCGGGCCGAGGCTTCTGCCCCTCGTCGGCGGAACCGCGGCCTTCTGGGTGAGGGGAGGAAAGGAGGCAGGCGAGATTCTCATCCGGGCGCGCGGCAGTCGCTTCGCGGCCTCCGCAACGATCGCCTGCCTCCCCTCACCGAGCTGAAGAGAAGGCTCCGCGGCTCGGAAGGCGGTCGCCGCAACCGCGCGAGGGATCGAAGCGATACTACTTGTCATCTCTTTCCCGCGTCGTAGATCTCGCCCGCCGCCTTCGGGCCGACGGATTTGCCGCTGAACACGAGGAGGGCGATGATGGTCAGGAAATACGGTAACAAATAGAAGAACTCGAGGGGGACGTCGGCCAGGAAGGGTATGTCCTTCGCGAAGATGGACAGGGCCTGGGAGAGGCCGAAGAAGAGGCCGGCGCCGAGGACGCCGAAGGGGTTCCACTTGCCGAAAATGAGGCAGGCGAGGGCGATGAAGCCGGCGCCGTGGATGGAGACCGCGGTGAACTGGATGTCCTGGGTGAGGACCATGGCGCCGCCGGCAAGTCCCGCGAAGGCGCCGGAGATGGTCACGCCGGCGTAGCGGTAGCGGAACACGTTGATGCCCATCGAGGCCGCCGCCTGGGGATGCTCGCCGCAGGAGCGGAGCCTGAGGCCGAAGGGTGTCTTGAAGATGACGAACCAGGCGAGGAACACGAGGATGATGGCCATGTAGAAGGGCGGCGAGACGTCCTCGAAGAAGAGAGGGCCGAGAACGGGAACCTTGGCGAGGCCGGGGATGGAGATCTTGATGAGCCCCGTGGAGAAGGCCGCCGTGCGTTGCTGATTGAAGATGATCTGGGCGAGATAGACGGTGAGGCCGCCGGCGAGGATGTTGACCGCCGTGCCGGAGACGACCTGATCGGCCTTGAGGTTGACGCTCGCGAAGGAGTGGAGGAGCGAATAGAGCATGCCCGCGAGGACGCCGGCGAGGAGGCCGAGATAGCCGGCGGCGGGCGTCACCGGTTCGAGGAGGACGGTGGCGGTCGCGGCGGTGAAGCCGCCTACCATCATGATCCCCTCGAGGGCGATGTTCACGATGCCCGAGCGCTCGCTGAACATGCCTCCCAGCGCCGCGATTATCAGGGGCGAGGAGTAGGCGAAGGCGATCGGCAGCATGCTGTAGAGAATGTTCATGTTCCGGCCTCCTCTGAAGCGCCTTCGATCGGCTTCTTCTTCACCCGATAGAGAATGTGCTCAATTCCCAATTTCATAGCGATGAAGAGTACGATCGATGCCTGGATGATGCTCGCGATGTCCTTGGGCACGCCCTGCGACTGCATGAGGGGCTGGGCGGCCTTGAGCATGCCGAAGAGGAGGGCGGAAAGGAATATGCCGATGGCGGCGTTGCCGCCGACGAGGGCGACGGCGATTCCGTCCATGCCGTAGCCTTCCATCGCGGGCAGGAAGCGGCCGTAATTGAAGGTGCCGACGGTGAGGACGGCCCCGGCCAGGCCGGCGAAGGCGCCGGCGATCACCATCGAGAGGACGATGTTGCGCTCGACGCGCATGCCCGCGTAGCGGGCCCCTTCCTTGTTGAAGCCGACGGCCCTGAGGCTGAAGCCGAAGGTCGTCTTATCTATGATGAACCAGAAGATGATCACCGAGAGGATGACCGGGATGAAGCCCCAGTTGAGGCGCGAGAAATTCGTGAGATGGGAGAGGAACTCGTCCTTGAGGAGGGCCGTCGCGGGGAACATGGCCGTCTTGATGCGGTCCTTGCTGCCGAAGACGTAGACCACCATCCAATTGTTAAGGAAGAGCGCCATGTAGTTCATCATGATCGTCACGACGACTTCGTGGATGTTGAAGCGGGCCTTGAACCAGCCCGGAACCGCGCCCCAGAGGCCGCCGGCTGCGGCGGCCGCGAGGAGGACGAGGATGACGTGGAGTATCGGCGGCGCGGGCACCCAGAGGGCCACCGCTGTCGCCGCCACCGAACCCATCATCAGCTGGCCCTCGGCCCCGATGTTGAAGAGGCCCGTGCGGAAGGCGAAACCGACCGAAAGGCCTGTCAGCATGATCGGCATCGCCTGGATGATGAACTCGCCGACGTAGCGCGGGTTGAAGCCCCCGCCTGGGAGGATGCCCGTCGCGCCCTGGAGCATGGACTGGAACATCGCGATCGGGCTGCGGCCGGTGCCGATGATCACGAGGGAGCCGAGGGCGAAGCCGCCGAGGATGGCGATGAGGGGAATTATGAGTGCGTTCTTCTTTTTCGTCGCCATGATTCAGGCCACCCTTCGCGTCGAACCCGACATGAGGAGCCCGAGTTCGTTTTCATCGGCTCCGGCCGCGTCGAGGAGACCGACGATCTCGCCGTTGTAGATCACCGCGATGCGGTCGCTGACGTCCATGATCTCGTCGAGCTCGAGGGAGACGAGGAGGATGGCCTTCCCCTTGTCGCGCTCGGCGACGATGCGCTTGTGGATGTATTCGATCGCACCGACGTCGAGGCCGCGGGTCGGCTGGGCGACGACCATGACGCGGGGCGAGCGGTCGATCTCGCGGGCGACGATGGCCTTCTGCTGATTGCCCCCCGACATCGAGCGGGCGGGGGTGTCGCCGCCCTGTCCGCAGCGGACGTCGAATTCCTCGATGAGCCGGTCCGCGTTCGACCCGATCGACTTCTGGTCGAGGATGCCGAAATGCGAATAGGGTTCGTGATGGTAGGAATGGATGACGAGGTTCTCGGCGAGGTCGAAGTCGAGGATGAGGCCGTGACGATGGCGATCCTCGGGTATGTGCCCGAGGCCCGCATCGAGCCTGTGCTTTATCGAGGAGGTCGCGATGTCGCGGCCCGCGAGGAGTATGTGGCCCGATTCCACCGGGGCGAGGCCGGTGAGGGCCTTGATGAGCTCGGTCTGGCCGTTGCCGTCGATGCCGCAGAGGCCGAGTATCTCGCCGGCGCGGACCTGGAGCGAGAGGTTCTTGACGCCGAGAAGGCCCTTGGGATTGCGGACGCTGAGACCCTTGATCTCCAGCTCGACCTCACCGGGTTTGGCAGGCCCTTTTTCGACGTGGAAGTTCACCTCGCGCCCGACCATCATCTCCGCCATGCGTTCCTCCGAGGTCTCGGCGACGGGTACGGTGCCGATGAGACGGCCCCGCCTGAGCACGGTGCAGGTGTCCGCGACTTCCTTGATCTCCTTGAGCTTGTGCGTGATGAGGAGGACGGTCTTCCCCTCCTTCACGAGGCGCCTCATGATGCCCATGAGTTCGTGGATCTCCTGCGGGGTGAGCACCGCCGTGGGCTCGTCGAAGATCAGGATCTCCGCGTCGCGATAGAGCATCTTGAGGATTTCCACCCGCTGCTGCATGCCCACCGAGATGTCCTCGATCTTCGAATCAGGATCGACGTTGAGTCCGTAGAGCTTCGAGAGTTCGGCGACCCGGCGCGAGGCGGCGCGACGGTCGATGACCAGCCCCCTTCGCGGCTCGAGGCCGAGGATGATGTTCTCGGTCACCGTGAAATTGTGGACGAGCTTGAAGTGCTGGTGCACCATGCCGATGCCGAGCTCGTTCGCGACGTTGGGATCGCTTATCCTCACGTCCTTTCCTCGCACCTTGATGCTGCCCGCGTCGGGACGATAGAGCCCGAAGAGGATGCTCATCAGGGTGGACTTGCCCGCTCCGTTTTCGCCGAGCAGGGCGTGAACCGAGCGCTCCTCGACTTGGAGGGTCACGTTGTCGTTGGCGCGGATACCGGGGAAATCCTTGGTGATTCCCAACATTTCTATGACAAAAGCCACTGAGGCCTCCTGTCCTGTTCGGGTTCCGAAGACCCTATTTAGGAAAAATATAGCACGAACATATGGTGCCGGGTCAAAAGCGCCGAGGCGCGGATGGGTCTCTTTGCGTCAATCCTCCCGTCCTTGTCCGGGATAGGCGGCCAGTATGTCGCGAAGAATGCGGGCAGCCGCGTCGAGCTCGAAGGACTCGACCTTTTCGCGAAGTTGGTCCAGTCTCGCCGATGATGGGACTCCCCCAACTTCGCCGAGCCCGCCTCCACGCGCGGCCCCGAGTCGCGGGAGGACAAGCAGCAGTCTGTCGACGGCATCGGCCGAGCCGGCCTCGAGGCCGCTCGCGATTTCCTCGAGTTCGCCCAGGGTCGGGTAGGCGGCCAAAGCTTGGCCGTCAGCGACAGAATCTTCGGGGGAAAAGCCTTCGGCATTGCTTCCATCCTCGGTCTCGAGCAGGGCTGTGGAGGCGAGAACTCGATCGATTTCCCTCCGCAAGAGATCCCTTTTCTCCTCGGCGGATTCACCGTTGCGGTAAAGGCAGGCTTCTTCTAGCCCGGCGGAAAGGGTCCGCAAATCGACGGCGCCGGCGTTCCCCGCGCCGCCTTTGAGGGAATGCGCAAGTTTGCCGAGGGCCGTGATATCCGCCATCGCGTCGGGCCGGGCAAGATTCTCCGCGGCCTCCTCGAGCTCGCGCCGGAACAGGCGAAGCATGCGGACAAACAAGGCAGGATCGCCCATGGCCCTCTGGATGCCCTCGCGGACGTCTATGCCCACCATGGAGGCGAAGGGCGCGCCGGCATCGGCGTACCGTATATCGGACGAAATCTCGCGCGCCTTCACGAGGGGGCCGGGCAGGGCGTCGGTTTCAAATACGCAACGCGAAACGGCCCGCACGAGGTCGACATAGAGAAAGGGCTTGGGCAGGTAGCCGCACATGCCGGCGGCCATCGCCCTTTCGCGATCCTGGGTCATCACGTTGGCGGTCATGGCGACGATCGGCAGGTCTTCCCGATGCTCCAGCGCGTGGATCCGCTCCGCGGCGTCGTAGCCGGAGATGCCGGGCATCTGCACATCCATCAGCACTATGTCGAATTCTTCCGAGGCCGCGATCTCGACGGCCTTCTCACCGTCCTCCGCAACCTTCACCCTCGCTCCCGCCGCCTCCAGCATTTCGCGCGCGACGAGGATATTGAGCTTGTTGTCCTCGACGAGGAGGATTCGCGCGCCGGCGAGATGGGCGGCATCCGGCAGGAGATCGTCTCCAGACTCATCGATGGAAGCCGCGGAGGCGCCATTCCGAATTCCGAAGGTTCCCGCCGGAGCCCGCGCCCCCTCCTTACCCCGGTCGATGGCTTGCTCCGATGTCGTCAAGCCGAGGCGGGCGGTGAAGGTGAAGACACTGCCCTTGCCCGCCTCGCTTTCGACGCCGATAGTTCCGCCCATGGCATGCGCGAGACGCTGGGCGATCGCGAGGCCGAGGCCCGTGCCGCCGTAACGCCTCGTCGTGGAGCTGTCGGCCTGCGAAAAAGGCGCGAAGAGCCTGTCCCTTCCCTCGGAGGCGATGCCGATTCCGCTGTCGCGTACCTTGAAGCGAAGGAGGCAGGCCACGTCGCTCAGTTCACCGGCTTCCACCTCGACCGCCACCTCGCCGACCTCGGTGAATTTGACCGCGTTGCCCACGAGATTGAGCAGTACTTGCCGGAGCCGCACCGGATCGCCCACGAAGAGATCGGGCAGGGAGGGGTCCGTCTTCGCGGAAAAGGCAAGCTTCTTTTCGGCCAGCTTCGGGGCGACGACGACCTCGACCTTCGCGAGGATGTCGGAAAGGCTGAATACGGTGGTCTCGAGCTCCAGCTTGCCGCTCTCAATCTTGGAGATGTCGAGGACGTCGTCGACGAGGTCCAGGAGAAGCCCCGCGGAGGAGGAGACCTTCGACAGCATGTCGGCCTGCCTCGGCGAGAGAGTCGTCGTCCGCATGAGCTGGGTGAGGCCGATGACGGCATTGAGCGGCGTGCGTATCTCATGGCTCATGTTCGCCAGGAACTCCGTTTTCGCCGCGTTCATGGACTCCGCCTCGGCCCGCGCCAGTTCGGCCGCGACCCGAGCCTTCTCCATGCTCTCTTCGACGGTCTTCGAAAGGCTGATGTCGCGGGATATTGTCACAATTGCCCTGGCTTTTCCCCATTCGTCGGCTACGGGCAATTTGGCGAGCGAGTACCATTTCCTTTCGCCGTTCGGGCCTTCGAGAACCTGCTCCCGGACCACGGCCTCGCCGGTGGCGAGGGCACGCTTGTCGTCTTCCTCGGCTTCGGCGAGGAGCGAGGGTGGAAGATAGGCGTCGCTCGATCGTCCCACGAGATCGGAAGGCGACTCGACCCCGAAGAAGCGTGCCGCGCCCAGGTTGGCGAAAAGAATGGTACCTTTTGCATTCTTTATTATGATGCTGTCGGGTATGGCGTCGATGAGGGTGCGGAGGAGCTTGCGCTCTCCTTCCAGGGAGTCCTGGGCGGCCTTGAGCTCGGTGATGTCCTCCGTCATCCCTATGAAATGATCGACCCTTCCCTCATGGCCCCTGATCGGGGATATCGAGGCTTGGGCCCAGTACAGGCTGCCATCCTTGCGGCGATTCCGGAAGACGCCGTGCCATTCGTCGCCGCCGAGTATGCAGCGCCAAAGCTCCTCGTACAGGGATCGTTCCTGGAGTCCCGAATTGAGGATGCGTGGATTGCGGCCCAGCACCTCCTCGCGCGGGTAGCCGGACAGCGAGCAGAACTTGGCGTTCGCGTACTCGATGGCGCCTCGGCCGTCCGTGATGATGACCGCCACGGGGCTCTGGTCGACCGCGCGTTTGACCTTGAGGAGTTCGGCCTCGATCTGCTTGCGCTCGTCGATCTCGCTCTCGAGGCGACGCGCCCGCTCCGCTATCTCCTCGTCGCCCCGAACGAGGGACCTCGCCACGACGAAGAGGGTGGCCGCGAGCGCGATGCCCGTCAGAAGGGAGGTGACGGCTCCGCCGAAGCGCAGGTCGAAGGCGCCGATCCTGACCGTATGCACCACGACGAAGCCGATGGCCAGGGGTATCGCGAAGACGAGGACGAGGGTCTTCCGGAGCAGCCTTGCCCCGCTCCCATCGCCCACGATGGCCGAGGAGGGACGCCTATCCGTGCTGGCCGCCAACAGGCCGAAGCCCAGGCTCATGAGGGAGAGGGTGGCCGGAAAGGAAATCTCCGCCCATGACCCGAAGGCCCCGTACTCTTGAACGCCGTACAGATGGCCCGCGAAGCTCAGATAGGCGGCGCCGAAGACGAAATTGCCCGCCACCGCCGCCAAGGGCCCCTTGCGCCCCGGCAGGAATATGCACCCAATACCGACAATCGTGTAACTCGCCGACTCGAGGAGCGACATGGGCCCGTGCAGGACTTCGTCGGCCGCTCCGTCCGGAAGGAGGGAGAAGAGGAACGCATGGGCGCCGAACTCGAAGGAAAACAGCCTCTCGATAAAGGTGAGGACTCCGATCGCGGCGACGACGAGCCCGAGCGCCGCGGTCGCCCTCGGTCGCCAGTCGGCGTGTTTCGGCGCTTTCTGCCCGGGGTGAGGCGCGTCCGCGCCACGCCCCCGAAGATCCCGCGATGTCGAGGCAAGCATGACGGCAATGCCGCCGATCGTCGCGAGTACCATCGAAGGGGTCTTGAAGGACAGGAAATGCTCGAGAAAGGGCCACAGCGATTTCGCTGCCGGATACGCCTTGACGAAGCCCGCGATTCCCAAGGCCAGCGACAAGGCTCCGGCGGCGAAGGCGAAGGATTTCCCCGGAGGTTCCATCGCCACGGGCTCCCTCACGCGGAACGCTCCTCCCTCGCTTCGTCGGAGAACCGCTCCGCGATCTCGGCCAATTCCGCCTCGGCGTCCAAGGCGAGGTCGAGCAAGCCCGGATCGAAGGCCGTCCCCGAGCCCTCGCGGAGAAACCCGAGGGTGGCCTCATGGTTGAAGGGTTCCTTATAAGGGCGTCTCGAACGGAGTGCGTCGTAGACATCGGCTATGGCCATGATGCGCCCGGCCAGGGGAATTTCCTCCCCCCGCAACCCTCTCGGATAGCCCGAGCCGTCCCAATGCTCGTGGTGGGTATAGGTGACATCCATCGCGACGTCCAGAAAGGAGGTCGCCCCGAGGATCGCCACCGACTTGCGCAGAGCCTGGAAGCCCAACCAGGCGTGCCGCCGCATGATGCGCGTCTCTTCCGGGGTCAACGTGGCGGGTTTGAGGAGGATGCTGTCGGGGATGCCGACCTTGCCGATGTCATGGAGGGGCGCAGACCTCGCAAGGAGATCGACATGCCGAGGACCGATCGCTCCGCTCGGGCCCGCTTTCGCGGCGAGCCTTTCCGCGATGATTCGCACGTAATGCGAAGTCCGCTGGATGTGGTTGCCCGTTTCGGGGTCGCGGAACTCCGCGAGGGTGCCCATCCCGAGGAAGGTTACCGCCTGCGTAAGCTCGACCTCCCGCGTCCGGTCGGCGATGAGGCGCTCGAGATCGTCGCGGTGGCGCTTGAGTTCGAGATGGTTGAGGACTCGCGCCACGACGATGGCGGGGTTGAAGGGTTTGGAGATGTAATCAACGGCCCCGAGACCGAGCCCCTTCGATTCGTCAGAGGCGGCGTCGAGGGCCGAGATGAAGATGATCGGGATGGCCTCGGTGCGGGGATCGGCCTTGAGCCTGCCGCAGACCTCATAGCCGTCCATGCCCGGCATCATGATGTCGAGGAGAATCAGGTCAGGCAGACTCTCGGATACGCGGAGGAGGGCTTGCTCGCCGCTCGTCGCCACGACGAGGTCGAAACGGCCCTTGAGGAATTCGACGAGAATCCTGAGATTGAGAGCCTGGTCGTCGACCAGCAGCAAACGCGGTCTTTCGACCTTTTCGGACATCCGGATCCTCCACCCGACCAAACATCAAAGCGGCGGATTAGTTAGCCGCTCTTGATCAATACTGTCTTTTTTAGCGGAGCTCCGTCTCGTTTTCAATGGTATTAATGGCCAAGGTCCCGCCGAGGCGGGACCTTGTGAACCCGGCAAGCCGGGAAGGGTCGCCGCGACGCGCAATGCGACTTTCGTGCATGTCGCGCCGCGGCGAAATCGGGGACTCAGCCCCTCGAATCGACCTTGAGCTTGCCGGAGACGATTTCGGCCGTGTACTTGGCGATTTCCTTCTCGATGGCGGCGGAAAGGTTGGGGTTCTTGGCCGGGAGGCCGACGCCCTTGGATTTGAGGTCGAAGACGAGGACCTGGCCGCCGGGGAACTTGCCCTGCTCAGTCATCACCGCGACGTCATGGGCGGCGACGTCGACACGCTTCATCATGGAGGTGAGGACGGCGGACTTGCCCGGGGCGTAGATGCCGTCAGCGTACTGGTCCTTGTCGACGCCGATGGCCCAGCGGATGTCGCCCTTGGCCGAGCGCTCCTTGGCTTCCTTGATGACGCCGTTTCCAGAGCCTCCGGCAACCTGGTAAATGATGTCGGCGCCGGCGTCATACTGCTTGGCAGCCATGGCCTGGCCGATGCCGGCATCGGTGAAGGAGCCGGTGTAGTCGACGAGGATCTTGGCGCCGGGAAGCACGGCCTTGACGCCCTGCTCGAAACCGACCTGGAAGTTCTCGATGAGGGGGAACTGCATGCCGCCCACGAAGCCGATGACGTTCTTCTTGTCGGCCTTGGCCTTGAGACCGGCGGCGACGCCGGCGAGGAAGGAACCCTCATTTGCGGCGAAGACGGCGTTGGCGACGTTCGGGACGTTTTTCCCGTCCTTGTCCTGGACCACCGAGTCGATGATCATGAACTTCTGATTCGGATACTGCTGGGCGACCGTCAGCATGGCCTCATTGAAGAGGAAGCCGGGGGCGATGATGAGGTCCATCTTCTGATCGGCGAAGGTGGAGAGGTTGGGGATGTAGTCGGCGTCGGCCGTCGACTGGAGATACTTCACATCGGTGCCGACCTTGAGCTTGCGCTCGGCGGCATAGGCCTTGACGCCTTCCCAGGTGCCCTGGTTGAAGGATTTGTCATCGATGCCGCCGACGTCGGTGACGAGACCGACCTTGATTGGGGCAGCGAAAAGAGCGGTCGCCCCGAGTAGGGCGAGAAGCACGAGAACGACGTTCTTCTTCATCATCTCTCTCCTTGTGCGTAGCGCGTTCTGAAACGCGCGTTTTGTATAGCATAGACCCAAAAAGAGGGCCACGCAATCGGAATGACGCCGGCAAAAAAAGCATCCCCCCCGGCAATGCGCGATTTCAGTAGCTGGCGGTGCCTTTTTGCCCCGTAACGAGGAGGACGCCCGAACTCGTGCCAAGCCTTGTCGCGCCCGCCTCGATCATCTTGACCGCGTCCTCGAAACTGCGGACCCCTCCGGAAGCCTTGACGCCCATCTTCGGGCCCACGGTTCTTCGCATGAGGACGATATCGTCGACGGTCGCGCCGCCCTTGTTGAAACCTGTCGAGGTCTTCACGAAGTCCGCACCGATATCCTTGGCGATCTGGCACACGAGGACCTTCTCCTCGTCGGTGAGCAGACAGGTTTCGATGATGACCTTGAGCACGATTCCCGCCCTACAGGCGCGGCGCACCGCGAGCATGTCCTCGCGGGTCGCCTTGAAGTCCTTGGCCTTGAGGGCGCCGACGTTGACGACCATGTCGATTTCGGAAGCGCCATTGGCGATGGCCGTCCTGGCCTCGAAGGCCTTGGCCCGACTGTCCATGGCGCCGAGGGGAAAGCCCACGACGGCGCAGACCTTGACGCCCGTGCCGCCGAGCCTGCGAGCGCAATGCTCGACCCAGGTCGAATTGACGCACACGGAATAAAAATGATGGGCCGCCGCCTCGTCGCAGAGGCTCGACACCTGGTCGACGGTCGCCTCGGGCTTGAGGAGGGTGTGATCGATGTACTTCGCGAGATCCTTCGGGAGAATGGCGACCTGGCCTTGGGCCTGGGCCGCGGGGGCCGACCTGGACGCCTCGGCGCTTCCCATCCGAGAGAGCACCTCTTCGACGACCTTTTGTATTACCTGGTTCTGATCCATCAAGTAGACGAGCCTCCTCGCTCCAACGCCATAATCTTGTTAATTCTCACGATATGGCGTCCACCGGCGAAACGCGTCTCGAGCCAGATCCGGACGAGTTCGGCCAGGACCTCCGGGCCATGCAGGGGGCCGCCCAGACTGAGAACGTTCGCGTTGTTGTGTTCCCTGCTGTTGACCACGGTGCGAAGGTCGTAGCACATGGCAGCCCTGATTCCTCGAACCTTGTTGGCGGCCATGCAAGACCCTATGCCGGCCCCGTCCAGGACGATGCCCCTCTCGCAGTCGCCCGATACTACCCTGCGACAGACGGCTTCGGCAATATCGGGATAGTCGACCTTGTCGGTGCCGAAGCAACCCACATCCACCACCCGATAGCCCAAGATACCGAGGTAGTCGACCAGCATCGCCTTTTGCCCGACGGCGCCGTGATCGGCCCCTATCGCCACGCTGCGAACGAGATCGGCTCGCGCGCCATTTTCCTCATCGCTCATGCTTCACCCTCGATGTCGATCCTGTCGACGATGCCAAGTATCACCGTCCTTACGATCATGGCCTTCTCGTCGCCGATAGCGTTCCTCGCGGAACCGCCCTCGTCCACCACGAGAACCCTGTCGCCCTCGCCGGCCTGGACGGCGTCGAGGGCCAGAATGGCCTTGCCCTTGGCCCTGCCCTTCTCGTCGAGGGGCTGGACCATGAGGAGTTTATGGCCGACCAGCTGGGGGTGCTTTTCGGTCGAGACGACGCTCGCGACAACCCTGCCGACGATCACGGGACCACCCCGGCCTCGGCCCGGCCGCCCTTTGGTCCGGGCGGGGCGGCGTTGACGGCGTCGACGACGCCGAGGATCGCGGCGTCGCCGGGATTGTACCATCCGTTGGGATTGGCCTGGGCCGCCTCCTTGCCGGATTCGAAGAAGACGATATCGCCCTCGCCCGCCCGCGCGGTGTCCCAGGCGACGAGGGCGGGGCCAGCCTCGGCGAGGCCCTCGTCCAGGGGCTGGACGAGGAGGAGCTTGAGCCCGTCGAAACAGGGCAGCTTTGTCGCGCAGACGACCCGCCCGATCACCCTTCCCAATTTCACGCCGGCCCCCTCATATGATCCTGAAGGCGTCGACGAGGGTGCAGCGTCGCTCCCTCGTGAAACTGCTGGGGCGCGTGACGCCCTCGCCCGTCGGGCTCGCGATGGTGAAGGAGGCGTGCCCCGCGCCATCCTTGCCCAGCCCCGCGTAGCATGGCCCGTTTTTGATGAAGATCGAGCAGTTCATCGCCTTGGCCATCTTCGAGAGCTTCTCGATGTCGTGCGAATGGATCATCGCGCTGTGCCGATAGCCTCGCTCGACCAGCACGGCGAAATCGATGGCCTCGTCGACGTTGGCCATGCGGACGAGGGGGAGGACGGGCATGAGCTGCTCGGTCCAGACGAGGGGATGCTCGCGGCCGACCTCCATGAGGAGGAGGCGGGTTCCCTCGGGAACCTCGATGCCGGCCGCCCTCGCGATCAGCCGCGGGTCTTTGCCGACCCAGGCCTTGTTCGGCGCGCCCTCGCGGTCAGGCCCGCCCGGCTCCGCGATCACGAGCCTGGTCACCGCGTCGATCTGGCTTCCGACGAGCTCGAAGACCCCGTTTTTCCGCATCTCGTCCTTGAGCCTGTCGGCGATGGAAGCCACGGCGAGGACTTCCTTTTCGCAGATGCACACGACGTTGTTGTCGAAGCTCGCCCCATTGACGATGTCCCTGCCGGCCTTGACGAGATCGGCCGTCGAGTCCACGACGCAGGGGGGGTTGCCGGGCCCCGCGCAGATGGCCTTTTTGCCGCTTCCCATGGCGGCCTTGACGACGCCAGGACCGCCCGTCACCACGAGAAGCGAGATCCCGGCGTGGCGCATCAGGAGGCCCGCGCTCTCGATGGTCGGCTCGCCGACCGCGCACAATACATTGCGCGGCCCGCCCTCGGTGCGCATCGCCTCGTTGAGCATGCCCACGAGACGACAGGAAATGCGCTTGGCGCCGGGATGCACATTGAAGACCACGGCGTTTCCGGCCGCCACCATGCCTATGGCGTTGCTCACGATGGACGATATCGGGTTGGTGACCGGCGTGATCGCGCCGATGACGCCCCAGGGGGCTCTCTCGGTCAGGGTGAGGCCGTGCTCGTCCGTCGTCGCCAGCGATTCGATATCCTCGACGCCCGGGGTCTTTTCCGCCGCCAGGCTGTTCTTGGCCTGCTTGTCGGCGAGGTTTCCGAGCCCCGTTTCCGCCACGGCCTCCGCCGACAGGTCGGCGTTGTTCCAGGCGATGACGCGGCGCATCGCGGCTATCATCGCCTTGCGGGTATCAAGAGGAAGGGCGATGAGTTCGCGCTGGGCGACCGTGGCCGCCCTTACGGCGCTATCGATGTCGGGGAAGATGCCATGGCCGCCGGTAGCGGCCGAGCCGCCGGTAGCGGCCGAGCCGCCGATCGCGACCGGGGCCCCACTCGCAACCGGGGCTGGGGAGGCTCCGGGGGACGCCGGGAAGGCTCCGCCGCCGCGGCTCGCGTCCAACATGGCCGCGATTTCGGGGCTCTTGAGCACCTCCTCGACGACGGATTTGATCTCATCGGCAAGATTCGCCATCGCCTTCCCCTTACTCTTCTTTCCAGACGTCGACGCCACCCTGATCCATGGAATCGACTATCGCCACGACGAGGCAATCCATCGGTTTGCCCTCGGTTATCTCGGTCTGCCGACAGGAGCTCCCCTGGGCGCAGAGAACCATCTGACCGCGGTTCGCGCCGACGAGGTCCAGCGCCACAAGCCACTCGTTCCGGCCCCTGCCCCGCTGGTCGCAATCCTCGACGAGGAGGAAGCGCGGGTTTTCTATCCCATCCGTCCGCCGGGTGGCGACGACGGTTCCCCGAACGCGGGCGAGATTCATCCGCCCATCCCGCCCGACAGGGCCTCGCCCGATAGGGCGGAGGCCGCCTTGTCATAGGTAGGCGCGCCATCCTTTTCGATGAGGTCCACGATCGCGATGACCGTCGCGTCGGAGGGACGGCCCTTCGTTGCCTCGGTCATCCTGGCGCTCGAACCGGTGACATAAAAAACGATCTCTCCGGGGGCTGCGCCGACCGAGTCGATGCCGACGACGAAATCACCCTTGCCCAAAAGGCTGACGGGATCGATCTTCTCGAGGAGGAGAAGGCTGAGGCCCTCGATGCCCTGCGACTTGTGGGTGGAAACCACCGTGCCCCTCACCCGCGCGAGCTGCATGGCTTATTACCCTACTTCTTCGCCGACTTCGCCGGAGCCGTCTCCGCCGGGCGGCGACCGAGGGGGAGGGCCGCGTCCACCGACTCGTGCGGCCTGGGAATCACATGGGTCGAAACCACCTCGCCGACCTTCTCCGCCGCGCGTTGGCCCGCGTCCACGGCGGCTCGACATGCGGCCACATCGCCCCGGACGATGGCGGTCACGTAGCCCCCGCCGATCTTCTCGAAGCCGACGAGATCGACCTTCGCTGCCTTTACCATCGCGTCGGCGCCCTCCACCATCGCGGCGAAACCCCGTGTCTCTATCATGCCCAGGGCATCGTTCGTCGTATCAGCCATTTTCGTTCTCCTTAAATCCGCTGGGCGCCGGTCGCGATGACCCTGCCGCCGAGATCGCCGAGCCTAGCCTCGACGACCTTCCTCGCCTCGATGACCTCGGACTCGTCGCCCGCGATATAGACGCGGCCGAAGGCACCGAAGCCCAGGACCTCGATGATGTTGACCCGGGCCGTCTTTTCCGCCTCGTTCGCCGCGAAATAGGCGTAGCCCGCGGGCTCGACCTCGAGCACGTAGAGGGTGTCGCCGCGGAGGACCATGTTGCCATGCCTGACCTTGTTGATCAGCTGGGCGTGATGATCCGACACGTTCTTGATGAGTTGGCTCGTCATCACGCGGGGCTTGAGCCTGTTCTCCTCGGTCATGCCGAGTTCGCGGAGCACAGCCTCGCCCGCCATGCGCGCGTCGCCCTGGCTGTCGGAATGCACCTCGAGGAGTCCATAGGCGCGCTCGACGATCTGGAGGCCGGGCGTGACATTGGTCGCCTTGAGGGCGATGTCGGTGAGCCTGTTGATCTCGATGCCGGGGGCTATCTCGATGACGCAACAGGCCTGCATGCCGATGGGATAGTAGCCCTTGCTCACGGTGGCGATGAAGGACGCGTTCTGGAGCTGGAGCGAGTCCAGGAACACATAGGTCCTAAGATCGACGGCCATGGTTTAGGCTCCCGTCCTGCCGAGGGGCAGGGCCAGATCGACCGCGCCATGCGGCCTCGGGATGACGTGGCTCGACACCACTTCGCCGACCTTCTCGGCCGAGCGGATGCCCGCGTCGACAGCGGCCCGGCAGGCGGCCACGTCGCCTCGAACGATGGCGGTTACATAGCCGCCGCCTATCTTCTCGTAGCCCACGAGATCCACCTTGGCCGCCTTGACCATTGCGTCGGCGGCCTCGACCATCGCCGCAAAGCCCCTGGTCTCGATCATTCCCAGAGCATCGTTCGTCGTCTCGGACATGACTCCTCCTCAAAAAATCACGATCGTCCATCTCATGAGGTCGCGGCCGGACAGGAGACGACCGAGCCCCCGAACACTCAATGCTGCCAATTGAGTCCAGCCTTCCAGGTAATCCCGGCTTCGCCTCAAGTCCTTCAAGGAAGCGGACTTTCTGCATATATGTTATTTTTGTAACATCCTAGAGGGGGATTTGTTAGAAGTCAAGCATAACTTTTCAAAATTCCGCTACTACAGGTCCCCTCATCCCCCATGCAGACGCAGTTTCTTATGCTTTTCCGCCAAGCTGTCGATCGCGCTCAACATTTCAGCACAGGCAACTTGCAATTTTTAACATCTATGCTAGCATAGTTAACTTGTCGAAGATCCGGAATTGCGTATCAATGGAAGCGATTCCAGACTCTGGCGATCGAAAGGACGTGAGGCGCGATGACCAGGAATGAGCGACTCGGCTATATCATGCAGACCCTGCGAGTCAGCAAGGGCTCGAGCGTCCAAGACTTAGCCGACCAACTGGGAGTCTCGCACATGACCGTCCGGCGCGATCTCGCCGGCCTCATGGCCGAACAGCAGGTGCAGATGTTCCATGGCAGCGTCACCCTCCACCCCTCGACCGGGGAGGACACGCCCGAGAGCCATTACTCGCTCATCACCGCGGGATCGAAGAATACCGAGCAAAAGGCGAAAATAGGGAAACTGGCGGCTTCGCTCATCGAGAATGACGACACCCTCATCATCGACTGCGGGTCGACGACGGAGTATCTCGCCAAGTGCCTCCCCGAAGATCGCCGCTATACGGTTCTCTGCTATTCGCTCAACATCGCCTCGGAGACGGCTAGAAGGAAGAACGTCAGGCTCATGTTCTCAGGCGGCCTATTTCACGAGAACACCCTCATGTTCGAAAGCCCCGAAGGTCTCGAGATGATCCGCAACTTCCGGGCGACGAAGGCCTTCATCTCCGCCTCGGGCATCTCGGAAAAATTCGGCGTGACCTGCCTCAATTTCTACGAGCGCGAGACGAAGAAGACCATCATCCGCTCGTCCATGAAAAAGATACTCCTCGCCGACTCCTCGAAATTCGGCATCGTGAGATCCGACCGATTTGCGGAATACCGGGATTTCGACGAGATCATCACGGACGAGGGAATCCCGGAGGACGCCGCGGAAACGCTTAGGCGAATGGGCGTCGTGCTCCGTATAGCGAGTTGACCTCGGGGCCGCCGAGGCCCGAGTTCACCCTGCCGACAGGGGCCCCGATGCCCCCTTCAGTGAGTGGAAATGAGGTTGAGATATTGACGCCTCGTAGCCACGAGGTCGCGAAGCTCCGCGGCCATGGCGACGTCGACGTGATCGGCGATGGGGAAGATGAGGTCCTCCGTCTCGTCTGTGTAGCGTCGAACGAAGGCGATATCCGTGACATAGCCGAGGCTGATCATGTTGGAGATGCGGTCGGCGCACTTCAGCACCTTGGCGCGGGTCGATCCGAACTCGAGAATGCGACCGAGGAAGTCCTGCTTCGATTCGACGGGCCGCCTCGTCACCTCGAGGACGAGCTTGTAGATCTCCGCGGACTCCTCGTCGATCGAAAGGATGCTGTCGGGATCCAAGTCGGGCACATCCTCGACGAGATCGTGGATCGTCGAGGCCTTGAGGAGGATCGAATCGATGTAGCCATAGTCCATGAGTATGGCCATCGTGTCGATCTGATGTCGGAACATGTTGCCGCCGGAGCGGCGCCGCTTGCCGATGAGGGCGGTGGCGAGTTGGATGTAGGGCGCGAGATGCATCTCCTTGAGACGTATCATCGTGCCTTCGTCCATCGGCACCTCCCCCTGATCGCCGCCGGCAGCGGGGCTTCGGATGGAAGGAGAACGCAGGGATTCGGGTCGAGGATCGCCGCCCGATTTCGGCGCGACGGGGCCGCCGGGATGCCCGAAGGGGCGTCCCGTGCCGGACCCGCCGTCGGTCATGCGAGTTCCTCCGCGTACTGACGAAGCCGCGCGACGCGTCGTTCCGCCTCGGCGAGCTTTTCGCGCTCCTTGGCCACGATCTCGGCGGGCGCCGAATTCACGAAGGCTTCGTTGGCGAGCTTGGCCTTCGTCCTATCGACGTACTGGGCTTCCTTGTCGGCGTCCTTGCCGAGCTTGGCCACGAGTTTCGGAATGTCGACGACCTCGCGCACGTAGGCCCAGGCTTCGAAGCCAGGACCGGCCATGCCCACTGCCCCCGCGCCGGACTGGCCGGAGGGTTTCGCCGCCACGAATTCGGGGGCTGGGCCGTTGACGAAGAGACCGGCGAGGACGGCGTTGGCGCGGAGGAAGGACGATCCCGCGAAGCCCTCGTCGGTCTTCACCGCGAGACGCAGCGGGGTTTCCGGAGGGATTTGGAACTCGGCGCGAAGGGTGCGCGCAAGGCCCACGAGCTCTTGCAGGGCGCCGAAACCATCGCGAACGACCGCGTCGTTCGCGGGCGAGATCGTGCCGATCTCGCTCTCACCTTCAGTGCGTCCTTTGAGCGCGGGGGCCGACGCGCCGGGGTACTCCTGCACGATGAGCATGCCGCGCGAATTGGGCAGCATGCGGTAGATCTCCTCGGTCACGAAAGGAAGGAAGGGATGGAGGAGGCGGAGGGATTCCTCGAGGATCTCGAGAAGGATAGTAGTCTGACGGTCTTTTTCGGCCGCGTCCCCCGATTTCATCGCGAGCTTCGTGCCCTCGATGTACCAGTCGCAGAAATCGTCCCAGAAATAGGAATAGGCTGCTTGGGCAGCCTCGTTGAAACGGTAATCCGCGATGGACGAGCGGCAGGAGGCGGCCGCCGAGGCGAGGCGACCCCTAATCCAAAGATCGAGATCGCGCAGTTCGGGCGACTCGACCATCTCGCGGCCCTCGAGGTTCATGAGAATGTAACGGCTCGCGTTCCAGACCTTGTTGGCGAAGCGCGAGCCCATCTTGAAGGATTCCCTGTCGAGGAGGACGTCCTGGCCGGCCGCGCAATTGTACGCGAGAGTGAACCTGAGCGCGTCGGCGCCGTATTCATCGACGATCTCGAGGGGATCGATGCCGTTGCCGAGCGACTTCGACATCTTGCGCCCCTGCTTGTCCCGCACGAGACCATGGATGTACACATCCTTGAAAGGGCTCTTCCCGGTGAACTCCAGGCCGGCCATGATCATTCGGGCCACCCAGAAAAAGATGATGTCATAGGCGGTGACGAGGGTCGAGGTCGGGTAGAATTTGCGGAAATCGGCCGTGTCCTTGGGCCATCCCAGGGTGCTGAAGGGCCAGAGCCAGCTCGAGAACCAGGTGTCGAGGACGTCTTCGTCCTGGTAGATATCGGTGCTCTTGCACTTCGGGCAGATGGTCGGCTCTTCGCGTTCGACCATCACGAGGCCGCAATGGCGACAGTACCACACGGGCACGCGGTGGCCCCACCAAAGCTGACGGCTCACGCACCAGTCGCGAATATTCTCGAGCCAATGCTCGTAGGTGTGCTCCCACTTGGTCGGAAAGAATCGCACTTCCCCGTCGCGCCAGGCCTTGAGGGCCTTTTCGGCCAGGGGCTTCATCTTCACGAACCACTGCTCGGAGAGCCAGGGCTCGATGCGCGTGTCGCAGCGGTAGCAGTGGCCCACCGCGTGCACGATGTCCTCCTCGGCCTTGACGAGGCCCAGGGCGCGGAGATCCTCGAGCACGAGCTTGCGCGCCGCCTCGACATCGAGGCCCTGGTACTTCGAGGGCACGTTGTCGTTGAGCCTGCCCTTGGCGTCGAGGATGTTGATGCGATCGAGGTCGTGGCGGTTGCCCACCTCGAAGTCGTTGATGTCATGGGCAGGGGTGATCTTCACGAGACCGGAACCGAAGGCCATGTCGACATAGGAATCGGCGATGAGGGGGATGACGCGGTCGGTGAGGGGAAGCCGGAGCTTGCGCCCCACGAGGGCCCCGTAGCGGGGGTCGGCGGGGTTGGCGGCCACCGCGACGTCTCCCAAGAGGGTCTCGGGCCGGGTCGTCGCGATCTCGATGTAGGCTTTGCCGTCGCGGATCGTCACCCCACCGGCGGCGATGTTCTCCTCGTCGGCCGGGCCCACGAGCTCGTACCAGATCCGCCACATCTTGCCGCTCTCGTCGTGCTTCTCCACCTCGTCGTCGGAAAGGGCGGTGCCGCAGGAACTGCACCAATTGACAAGATATTTCCCCTTGTAGATGAGACCGCGCTCGTGGAGGGTCACAAAGACCTCCCTCACGGCCTTCGACAGACCCTCGTCGAGGGTGAAACGCTCGCGGCTCCAGTCCACCGAGTCGCCGATCTTCGCGACCTGTTTCTGGATGAAGGCCTTGTGCTCGTTGGCGACCTTCCAGGTTTCCTCTATGAATTTCTCTCGGCCCAGACTGTGCCGATCGGTGCCCGAAGGATAGCCTGAAATCTTCCCGGCACGGAGGCGCTTTTCCACCACGTTCTGCGTCGCGATGCCGGCGTGGTCCGAGCCCGGAAGCCAGAGCGTGGGGCGCCCCGTCATGCGGTGGAAACGCACGGCGATGTCCTGGAGGGAATGGTTGAGGCTGTGGCCCATATGGAGGACGCCCGTAACGTTGGGCGGGGGAATGACGACGACGAAGGGCTTCTTGACGGGCGAGCCGACGGGGACGGACTGGGGCTGGAAGAGTCCCTTCGACTTCCATTCCTCGTAGATGCGATCCTCGAAGCTTTTGGGATCGTAGGCCTTGGCAAGCTCGATGGCTTTCATAAGGGAGAAACCTCCGTCGCCCACAGGGGCAGATCAGGAAAGGATACACGAAACCGGAGGGTGAGAAAAAGGGGCTAGCTCTGGACAGCAGCCTGCCAGTCTGGGAATATCAATGCTTCTGCATTACGATTCGCGAACGATAAGGAATTAGAGTGACATGAGAACCCGAATCCCCCTACTTACCGCAACTTTCATGGCCGCACTAAGTGCATGCACCAATCCGGCAGGCGGCACGAGTTCATCTACGCAAAGCGCGACGCCGACCGGAATATCGGCGATGGTCCTCGACTCGGTGAACGGCTCATCGGTGGCAGGCGTGGCCATCGACGTCGTTGATGCATCGAATTCACCTGTCCGTACTTTCACGACGGGAAGCGGCGGGAGTGTCGATATCACGAACGATCTGGCGATCGGCTCTGTGTATTCGATGACGGCGGCCGCAACCGGCCGCGCGAGCTCCGCGATGCTCGACTACACCGCGGCCGAGGGGACGACCGTCGCCCTCTACTGCCCGACTATCGCCATGTCGAATGTCAGCCCGAAAGCACCCGAGCTCGTCAAGCTTCAATATTCAACTGATGGCACAAGCTGGACGGATTGGAATCCTCTCGCATCCACACCTTCGCCTTCCAAGGGTTTCTGGGTCAAGGCAAGCGTCGCGGGCGTCGTCGCCGTCGAGCCTACCTCCTGGTCGGGCTTCGGCATCGCGATCGACATCGACAGGATGCCTACCCTCGGAAACGGCTATTCCCCGTCGACATATGAAGCCAAGTCGCTTCTCGACAACAGCGGAGATGCATGGAACGGCTTGTATATCACTACAGCCATTTTCGACTTTTCAAGCGACACATTCACTACGGGTTACCATACTCTCGATCTTGTCGCTTACGATGTCGCGAACGACAGGCTCGAGACGAGGCTGCCCTTCAACATGATGACGACGAACACTAGCGGCCCCTCGCTGTCGAGCGCACAATTCTACGGGATGTACCTCGATCTCGAATCCTACGGAAGATCGAACAGACTATTCTCTCTGACGCGAAGGGCGGCGACACGCTCCCTGACAGCAAGCGACTCGGCCTCTTCCTATGGTGCCTCGCTATTCTTCGATATAGTGGACAGCTACCTTATGCCGGTCAAAATCCTCGGATTCGAGGTCTATCGCTCGAACGACTACATCAATTTTGCGAAGATCGACCGGGTCAATTTCGGAGGGCTCATGTCCACGGCGGACATAGGCTCATCCTTCTCCTATTCCGACCACGATGCCAGCCTCGCTCTCGGGACGACCTACTGCTACAAGGTGAGAGCCTTCTCCGACGATACGCACTACTCGGGCTACTCGCCCGTCCTTTCCGCTTCCTACCTGCCGCCCTTCACGACAGTCCTCACCTCTCCAGGCAACGGGTCCGCTCTGAGCACATCGCCCCAATTCTCCTTCTCGATATCTAATGCCGCGCTCTGGTCCCCGGGCGCTGCCAACTACTTCTATTTTGCCCTCTTCGTCCGGGATAAATCGGGCACTCCCGTCTTCTACGGTGAGTACCGCTACAATTTCAGCCAGGCTAGATTCGAGGCGCCGGGATCTTATGGCTCCACCGGAATCGCCGTCTGGTCGAGCCCGAGACAAATGGCCGGCATCGCCTACTCGAATGGCACGATTACTATCGACAGCGCCCAGGCTTGTACCAGCGCCTACGCCGATAGCATCGCCACCTATCCCATGAGCGGACTTTCCCTCGGCAGCGGCGTCACGTATGAATGGGATGTTTTCGGCAACTGGGGGGGGACGGGTTCCGGCGCCGTCGGACTTTCCACGTCCATGTACTCGGCATACTTTACGAAGGCCGGCTCGCCTTCGAACAGCGCGATAGCGTATAGCAACGCCAACACCTACGAGGGCGGCGAGGCCACCCTCAACGGCTCCTTCGAATTCAAATGGCAGTGAGGCTCGACATGAACAATCACAATTTACGATCTTCTCTTCGAAGCCTCATCGCGATCCTGCTTGCCGGGCCCGTCTCCATTGCGCTCTTTTCGGCCTGTCAAGGAACCATCGGCTCTGCGAGCCTCGCGACCCAGGGCTCCACTCCGGCCGCTTCAACCCTTCAGGAATCCCAGGCGATCTATCGGAGACTGGACACGAACGATTCGGCCGCCTGGGCCTCGGCCGTCCAGGCGAAAGCCGTTCGGCAGGGAGCCGTCATCGCCAAGACCTCAAGCGCCTTCGATACATCACTTTTCACAGGTCTGGGCGCGACCCAGACCGGAAGCATCGCGGTGGCCGACGGGATCTGGCGGCACCTCGCCGTCGCCGCAGGGTCCGAGCAGAGCCTCATCGCCGCCCTTCGCGCCACCCCGGGCGTCCTTTCCGTCGAGCCGGAAAACATCCTCCATATTCCCGCGGGCGAAGGCATCACTTCGGCAACGAGAATGGGATCGGCGACGAGGGCTTTGGGCTCGGCGATCCTCAACGATCCCTATGTTTCCTCGGCCGAATATAGTCTTACCATCACCCATGCGATCGACGCCTATTCGAGCTACCCGCTTGGCGGCGCCACCCCCAAGACGGCTTACGCCGCCGTCATCGACACGGGCATCAACCTGGCCCATCAAGATTTCAACACGAGTTCCGGCTCCATCGTCGTCCGAGCGATGAGCGCCTTTTCCCAGGACTCCGGCGGGATCACCTACACCTATGTCGGCGACGGCGCTCCTTTCATCGACGTCCAGGCGACTGGCGGTACTACAGCCAATTGGGACGATGACGGTCACGGCAGCCATGTGGCAGGCATCGTCGGCGCGGTCGGAAATAACGGACTCGGCACGGCCGGCGTCATGTGGAGCGGACTGAATCTCATCTCCTACAAGGTAATCACCGATAACGAGACGGTTTCGACGGGCGGGACAGCAGGTTCGGGAGGCGACTGGGCCGTCTACGGATCCCTCAAGGATCTCGCCGACTGGTGGTCGACCCCGACGAATCATCCGAACGCTCCTAATCAAGTCACCCTCCCCGTCAACATGTCCCTCGGTTCGTCCTACGCAAGCCCCTTCGAGATCGAGATGATCGCTTACGCCCTTTCGAAGAAGGTTCTCGTCTGCGCATCGATGGGCAACGATGGTCGATCGACCGCCGAGTACCCGGCGGCCTATAGCGGCGTCATCGCCGTCGGGGCCACAGACGGGACGGACGCCTTGGCGGAATTCTCAACTACCGGGAACTGGATGTCGGTATGCTCCCCCGGATTCGACATAATTTCGACCTTCAACGGCTCGCCGAGCGACTATGAATGGGATTCGGGCACCTCGATGGCCGCGCCCTTCGTCACCGGCCTCGCCGCCTATATCCTTGCCTACAATCCGAACCTCCAGCCCGATCAGGTAAAGACCATCATCGAGAATACGGCGGACAAGATCGGGGGAGAGACCGGTTACTCGGCCGATTTCGGCTACGGGAGGGTAAACGTCAAGAGCGCGATGGATCTCGCCTCCTCCATCGCGGCGGGAACAAGCACCCTGACATCCACCTACAGCACGGGGACCCTCACAATTGCGGTAAGTTTGGCGAATAGTCCGCTCACGGACCAGAAAGTCTACCTCTACGATTCGACAGGCGCCTTCGTCGAGTTCGGCTACACGAGCGACTCGAGCTACATTTCGAACAACTCCGAAAGCGGCACTGTCAAATTCATGTTGCTCAAGCCGGGCACCTATACAGCGGCGGTGAACTACGCGGGAAATCTCTACACGACAACGGCCCCGATGGCTCCGACGGGAGACGCGAGCGCGACCATCACCATCCCCTAATCACGCTCCATAAGGCACGACGAAGGACATTCTCGCCCCTTCCCACTCGCTCCTCCCGACCTCGATGCGGCCTCCCAACCTCTTGGCGAGGCTGCCCGAGATGACGAGTCCGACTCCGCTGCCCAACTCGCCCTCGGTCCCGAGCCGCGAGCGCACGAAGTTGCCGTGAAGGCCGGAGGCCTGGGCGGAATCGATGCCGGGCCCCGAGTCCTCCACGGAGAACTCGACGCCGCCATCGAGAGCCCGTGCCCTGATCGCCACCCTGCCGCCGCGCGGACTGAATTTGCAGGCGTTGCCGGCGAGATTGCGGAGGATGGTCGCAAGGGCGAAGGAGTCGAGGCGAAGCGGCTCGGGGCGCCCGAGCACTTCGACCTTGAGCTCGATCCCCTTGCGCTCTGCCGTCTCTGTGCAGGATGCGGCGGCCTGGGCCAAGGCCTCCGCGATGCTCACTTCCTCCTTCCTCATCGGCGCCGATCCCTGTTCCGTCTCGGTGCGGGCCCAGGCGAGGGTCGAGCTGAGAAGATCGACGCCTCTTCTCGAGGTCTCCCCGATTGCGTCGAGGAACTCTTGCACCTCGGCGGGATCCATCGTGCGCCAGCCTTTGGCGAGGATGTCGATCGCCCCGGGAATGCTCGAAATGGAATTCCTGAGGTCATGGCCGAGGATATGCAGCAAGCGGTCGCGGGTCTCGACGGCCGCGGCCAGGGAGGCATTGCGAGCGGCGAGCTCGGAGGCGTTTCTCCTGAGGCGCACGTGGGTCTCGACCCTGGCCACGAGGAGGGAGTCGATCACCGGTTTGGTGACATAGTCGACAGCGCCTTCGCGAAAGCCCCGCACCGCGTCCTCGGCCTCGACTTGGGCGGCCGAAAGGAATATCACGGGAATGTCGCGCGTCCTCTCGTCGGCTTTGAGGCGCCTGCAGGTTTCATAGCCGTCCATGCCCGGCATGGATATATCGAGAAGTATGAGATCGGGCGCCTCGGCTGCGACGAGTTCGAGGGCCTCGGCCCCCGAAGCGACCGGCCGCGGGTCGTAGCCTGCCTTGCGCAGGATCGACGAGGCCAGCGCGAGGTTCTGAGGCAGGTCGTCCACGACGAGAACGCTCCCCTTGCCGCGATTTTCATCCATTGATTCCGTCCTCCTTGCCGTGGGAAATGCCTTCTTCGCCATTGACGGAACTCCGCGCGCCGATCAGTTCGCCGATCTTCCGCGCATCGGACAAGGCCGACTTGATCGCCTCGAGGTCGACGACGGAAGAGCCGACCGCGAGCCGCTCGCCGAGATCGCAGAGGATCGCGATGCCATATTTCTTGCCAATTGCGATAATAGCCTTGGCCGAGCTCTCGGCGGCGAGAAGGGAGAAGGTCTTTGTGGCATCCGAGAGTTTCGGGGCGACCTCGGTCGCCCAGTCTCTCGCCATGTCCGACTCGCGCGGCGAGGCGTCGGGATTCTCGACGGCGACCATGACCCCGGCGGCGAGGGCCTGCCGACGGAAGAGATCGACGCCGTCCACGACCGGCGGGCGTGAAGCCCGCTCAGCCTCCACGAAGCTCCTCGTCCGCACTTCGAGATGCCGAGCGAGCTCGCGAAGGAGCTCCGAGCGCCCCGCGGGTTTGAGCAGCACTCCCTGAACAAGGGCATCCAGATCCGGCATCTCGTCGCGAGGGTCCCGAGAACCGGTCAAGACGACGATGGGGCAGGCGGCTACGGCCCGATCGGCTCGTATGGCTCTGACAAGTTCGACACCGGAAAGGACGGGCAGCGCGAAATCCATAAGGACCAGATCGGGCTTTCTTTTTCGCATCGTTTCGAGGGCGAGGCGTCCATTGTCCGCTTCCGTTACCGTGAGGCCGGCCTCCTCGAGAAAGGTCCTGAGCACCTGCCTGTTGAATCGATCGTCTTCCACGACGAGGACCCTCGCCGGCTTGAAATCGAAAATCGCGTCTCCAACCCCGAGCCTGGCTTCGGCCTTGTCGTCTGCATCGGCAGCCTGGATTCCCGGCAGATCGATCGCGAAAAGAGAACTCTTGCCGACCTCGCTCCGGACGCTCACCGAACCTCCCATCGCCTCCGCGAGTTTGCGCGAAATGGAAAGACCGAGTCCCGATCCCGAGAAGTGCCTCGAGTGCCGGGCGTCGGCCTGTATGAAGGGCTCGAAAATCCGCTCGAGATCTGATTTCGCAATGCCGATTCCGCTATCCTCAACTTCGAAGCGGAGGCTCACCGTTCCACCGCCCCCGGATTCGACGGCGATTGCCCGGACGACGACCCCGCCTTCGTGCGTGAATTTCGCGGCATTGCCCACGAGGTTGAAGAGAATCTGCCTGAGCCGCGTCTCATCGAGGAGGAGACGCCCGCCGAGACCCTCCGATTTTTCGACCGCGAAGCTCAGGCCCTTCTTCTCGAACTGCGGCGCGAAGACGAGGCGAATGTCCTCGATCATGGCTGCCACATCGACCGGAGTCGGCTTGATCTCCATGCGCTCGGCCTCGAGGCGCGAGAGGTCGAGGATGTCGTTGATGAGGGCGAGAAGGGCCCGGCCGCTCGTGGCGATGCCGTCGAGCCAGGACCTCTCCCTGCTTTTTTCCGGATGGCTTTCCTTGAGGAGCTCCGCGAAGCCGAGGATGGCGTTCATCGGCGTCCGTATCTCGTGGCTCATGTTGGCGAGGAACTCCGACTTGGCGCGCTCGGCCCGGGCGAGCCTCGCCGAACGATCCTCGAGGCTGATGGCGAGTCTGCGGCTCCGCGCGAGGGATAGCGCGGTCAGGACCGAGGCGCCGAGAAGGAAGAATATCGCGGCCCCGATGCCGGCCAGAGTCTCGGTCCAGACCCGCAGATTGATCTCCCCGAGTGCCCGGGATCGCGAGCTGACGATGCTCTCCATTTTTCGGCTCCAGTCGCCGATGCGCGATTGGACATCGGATAGGGGATCGGGAAGTCCCGTCATGTGTTCGAGTTCCGCGCTCGGCAAATCGCTCGAAAGCCTGAGGTCGATGAGCCGCTGGAGGTAGCGGAATTTCCCCACGATATTCCGACTCAGTTCGTCGAGATCGGTGGAAGTAAAAACTGTCGAAAGATGTGATCCGGCGATAGCCTTGGAAAGCGCATCGAGATTGGCGAGGGTGTCATCGCGATCCTGGGTGTAGGCCGCAAGATCGGCGCTGGAGCGCGTGATGAGAATCTGTCTGGAATCGGAGATGGCCTGGTAAAAATCCGAGGAAAGATCACCGAGTCCCTTCTGGACGGCGAGGATCTCGCTCCAGGCTTTTTCGGCGGTCGCGTTTCGCATCGCGCTCATGTAATTTACCCAAACAACCAGCACCGAACAGGAAATCGCCGCTGCAATGGCGACGACCCAAATCAGCCTTTCTCCTCGCTTCTCCGCGGCCGTCGGATGCCTGTCGCCCGGCTCATCGTCAGAAGCCCCGCCTCCAGGCAGCGGCGATCCGTCGAAAAATCCGTCCCTGGGATGTGATGAAGAAAAATAAGGCATGCTACTATAATCCCGCTGCGACAGCACCGTTACAAGCAGAGAAAGGCCAAAAGGGTGTGAGCGCTCGATCAGGAACGCCAATCAAGGTCGACAGCCTCGCAATCGGCGCCCCTGGAAGAGGCCGAAGATCGCGCGACCGGCTCACGCTGCGGATCAGGTTCGAATTCACTTCGGCAGAGGGCCTCTGCACTGTTGCGAGGAACGACCATTCTCCTACAGGCCTTTCGTCGCTTTTTCCTATACAAGAGTTAAGTAGTTTGGGTCGTTTTAGTCGCAATTATATATAAATGACTATATTCTCATTATCTTGTGCACGGCCATGCGAGGCCGCTATACGCGATGGATCGGGGAAAATCCGGTAATGTGAAGATTTTTTCATGCTTATTTCTTGTGTTCCATTATACTGAGTGACATGCTTTCCGTCCCAGGAGCAAAAATGGAACAGTCTTCGGTGCACCCGCCCCAGGAGCTGCCACGCCTCCTCTCGATGACATTGAATATCCGCGAATTCTCCCGATCATGGCAGCACTGCGATAGTTTATCCAATTTCCTCGGCAGGGCCGTGAGCGCGGACAAGAAAGACTCGTTCAGGTACGAGAACATGGTTTCGACCGTGATCAACGAGGTCCTTGAAGCGCTCTATCATAACCACGGCTCGGAGGAATCGGCCGAATTGGGAATCGGCATAGATGGTTCCAAGCTCGAGTTTTCGATAATCTTCGTCCCCGATCGAGCCTCTTCCGCTTTTTACGAGGAAGTCGCTCGTTCGCTCTCGGATGGAAACGTGCAGGAACGCTACGAAAAGTTCCTTCTCGCCGACAAAGAGGTAGCGCCGGGGCTTGCCGGCTTTCTCGAGATCGCGTCCACCTGCGATGCCCGCGTCAGTATCAGCACCAGCGAGAACAACCCCCGCATGAGTATCGCCGTAATTTTGGACATGGATCGATTGCTCAAGGAGTGAGTCGATGAACGTGAAAGCGAGCGATTCCTTCGATATCCAATTCGATACGGTCGGCCAGGAACTGATAGTCAAGGGACGCCTGCGCCCTGAACGCGCAACGGGACTTCGGGAAAGGCTCGCCGGCTTCGAGAACGATATCCATACGTTGAAGGGCGTCCTTTACCTCAACTGCAAGAAGGTCTCCAATCTGAACAGCATGGCCCTGTCCGAGCTCCTGGCTTTCAGCAGGCGCATGCTCGACGGCATGCCGGACCTTCGCATAAAGGTCGTGACCTCCAGCGTCGTGGCGTGGGGGCAGAAAGTCTTCGGGGTTTTCGAGAGCCTCGGAGATAGGGTCTCGATCGAGGTATATGACCAGAATATGTACCCGGGACAAGGGGTCTTCGAGAACGCGCAGTTCATCCGCGTGCTTCGCAACCAGACCAAGATGACATGGCGTCACGAACGAAAGCTCCTCGCCAAACATGGTCTGGCGAACGGCATGGTTGTCGCCGACATCTGTTGCGGGATAGGGGATTTCGCCCAACTGGTATGGAAGGAATACAATCCTTCGCGGATGGTCTGCGTCGACCATGCGAAGAACAGCCTGGAGTACGCGAGGAAATCCGCCGCCGATTTCGGTCTCGCCGAGATCGAGTATCTCTACGGCGACGCTTCGAATCTCCTCCTGGACGACGACATGTTCGACTTCGTAACCTGCAGGCACTCCCTTCAGGTGTTCAACCATCCGGAGCAAATCCTCAAGGAGTTGTATCGAATCTGCAAACCGGGCGGCGTCGTCTACATAACCAACGAGAAGAACTCCTTCTGCTTCGGCGAGCCCCGCGGCGAGTCGATCCAATGGACCTACAACGAGGTCGCCAAACTCTGGGACTACTTCGAAATGGATATAGAACTCGGTCCCAAACAACTTCGCTTGTTGAGCGATTGCCATTTCGAGGATCTGAAGATCGACCAATTCAACGTAACCAACCGCGACGGGGGAGATCCGCAGGAATTCGCCGAGGTCATCCAGTCTTGGCAGGACTGCTTCGACAACGACATGGCCGTGCGCCGCGGCGACAGCGACGAATGGCGCAGTCGCTTTCGCCAGGGATTCCAGGACCATATCTTCGCCATTCTCCATCCGCTCGGTTACGCGAGCTGGCCGGTCTGGGCAGCCTCCGGCCGCAAACCAAGATGAGAAAGACACGCGGTCTCGCCGAGGCCGCTCGCACCCTCCTTGGCTAGCGAGGAGAAGGCATGGCCGCATCCATCCGATCGAGCTTTAGGCTCAAGGTTCTCCTGATAGCCGGAGGAGCGGTCTTCCTGTCCCTCCTGGTGAGCAACGCGGTGGCCCTCCTCAGCCTCAGGAGCCTCGGGAGGCAGGGGGAAGGGCTCATAGACTCGGGTCTTCGAAAAGCCAACGCGGAGTATCTCCGGAACTACGTAAGCACGACGCGACTCCGCATCAACCAGCTCATGGATGAAACCGGCGCCGAGGTGGGAACCATCGCGGCGGTTATGCAGGAGATGATCGACAAGCCCGATGTCGGCGCCACGCTCGGCGGCGTCCTCGCCTCCCTGCCTGAATATGCCGATCATCTCGTCTATCATCCCCTCGCCGATTTCCCCGACGACCCCATCTATCCGAAAGGCAAGAAGACCGGGGACTGGAGCCAAGGCGGGCAGAAATCGGCCGTCAGCCTTTGGAGCTACATGCTGGACAAGAACCACCGGCCGACGGCCGCCGCCGCCGATACGCTCAGGCTCAGCAAGGTGTTCGACCTGATCGGTCCGGAGATGCTGAAAGTCGGCAACCCGAAGCTCCAGGCCTATTTCATGGGCGACGAATCGGCTCCCCTCATGCGCCTGACGCCGAGGATCGATCTGGCCACCACCTTCGACCAGCTGTACAACGGCCACAATTTCGAGCCTTTTTGGGATTTCTTCTTCCCCGGCACGGTGCAAGGCTGGAGGAATTGGATCAGTCATCCGGAAACTCACTATTTCAATGCTACCGATCTTACGGTCAGCTATCCCTATCTCGACGCTGCGACGGGAAATTACATCGTCACCTTCTTTCAACCCCTGTGGTCCAGGGACCGCAAGGATTTTTCCGGCGCCGTCGCGATCGACATAACTCTCGCTCAGATTTCACAATTGATCGAGAACGTGCATATCGCCGATACCGGCTTCGCGTTCCTAGCGATGTCGGATACGAATGTCATCGCCGTACCCAAACAGGCGGAGGCGAATCTCGGTCTCGTCACGAAAGTAGACGCCAATGTCGGCGTGAGCGGCATCGACCGCAAACTGACCGCCAGTACGATAGTCGGCATCCGCTCCCTGACGCTGCCCGCTTCTGACTCCGTCGACATCAAGACGGTCGATCTCGGAGACGAGAAGAACAGGCGACCCAGCACCGTCGCGCTCGCGAGGCTCGAAGGATTCAACTTCTGGGCCGACAACGCCATCCGCCGCGAATACTGGACGCTGGGCTTCATCGTTCCCGACAAGGAAATCTACGCGGCCCTCGATCAGGCGAGGTCGGCGATCAATTCTTCGACCAACACTCTGCTTTTCCTGCAGCTTTTCATCATCATCGCGAGTCTTGTCGTAACGCTGTTCATCCTGTTCCCACTCACGACGCGCGTGACCGGAGGGCTTACCGTCCTGACCCGCGCCGCCAACCTCATCCAAGCAAAGAACTACACCGCCAGGGCCGTGCTCACATCCAGCGACGAGATAGGGGTGCTCGCCCAAAGCTTCAACAACATGGCCGGAGAGATCCAGCACTACACCAGCGGACTCGAGGCGCTGGTCGCGGAGCGAACGAAGGAACTCGAGGAGGCCAACGCCTCGATCAGGGAGCTCAATAGCAGGCTTTCCGAGGAAAACATCAGGCTCGGCGCCGAGGTCGAGGTCGCCAGGCGACTTCAATTGATGGTGCTGCCGAGAAAGTCGGAACTCGAAGCGGTCCGCGACCTCGACATAGCGGCGTACATGGAGCCGGCGGCCGAGGTCGGCGGCGACTACTACGACGTCCTGCAGGAAGGAGGGATCGTCAAGATCGGGATCGGCGACGTGACGGGCCACGGCCTCGAAAGCGGCGTCCTCATGCTGATGGTCCAGACGGTCGCGCGGACCCTGCTGGACAGCGGCCAGTACAACCCGGTCCGCTTCCTGACCTTGCTGAACGACGTCATCTACAAGAACATCAAACGCATAGACACCGACAAGAACCTGACCGTCTCCTTCCTCGACTATGCCGATGGGCGCATGACCTTGTCCGGACAGCACGAGGAGGTCATCATCATCAGCGCGGATGGGAGCCATAAGCGCATGGACACCATGGACCTCGGCTTCCCCGTCGGGCTCGAGCCGGACATAGGCGGATTCGTCGCCACAAAGGAGCTGGAATTCGGGGCCGGCGACACGCTGATACTTTTCACCGACGGGATCACGGAGGCGCTGAACGAAAAGCATGAACTCTACGGCATCGACCGATTCATTCGATCGCTCGTCGAGTGCCGGAACGGTTCCGCCGAAGCCATGAAGGCGGCGTCGCTCGAATCGCTGCGGTCTTTCATTGGGCGGCAGCGGGTCTATGACGATATCAGCATGATTGTGATCAAACACAAATAGGAGCGGCCATGGATTCGATCATTGGAGAGATTGATCCCGCGGTCTTCATCTTGAAGCCGACCCTCGGCATCCGCTTCGATCTGCGGCACATGCAAATCCGATGGGCGCTCAGCGCGATAATCGCGGATTTCTACGCGGAGTATTTGGTGACCGGTTCCGACGCGGAGCGGAAGCGCCTATTCGACGAGGAACGGCATACCGTCAGCTATGTACTTAACGAACTCGTGGAAAACGCGGTGAAATTCAACGCCGGTCCGACGATAGCGATAGAAGCGTCGCGCGCGCCGACAGGTTACCATTTCATCGTCAGCAACGGCCTTCGGGCCTCCGATATTGAGAAAGTCAAGGCTTCGTTCTCCGCGCTCGTTCAGGGCGATCCGGGCGAGCTCCTCCTCAAGCGAATCGAGGAGAATGCCCTCGGCGGAGGCAACGCCTCGGGCATCGGGTTCCTCACCTTGATGAGCGATTATGGGATCAAGCTCGGATGGCGATTCTCCGGCGACGCCGACGAGCCGGGCATGGTCACCCTGTCGACGATTGCACGACTAGTATTGTGAGGATGGAAATCATGGAAATCAAGACTGCCGACTACACGATGTGGCTCGACTCCGCGGAGAATATCGTCTTTCTCGAAGGCGCTTTCCGGCTGGCCGGCATGGAAAGCTATTCGCCCATCGCCCTGGCTTTGGATGAATGGCTGGCGACCGGTTCCGGGCCCTTGATCCTGGATCTGAAGCGCCTGGAATACATGAACAGTTCCGGCATCAACATGCTCGCCAAATTCACGATCAGCGTGCGGAACAAGGGCGACAGGAGCATGACGGTCCGCGGGAACAAGGACATAGCCTGGCAGGGGAAGTCGCTCACCAATCTCAAGAAGCTGTACCCATCATTGGAATTGGTAATAGATTGACCGGAGCGACCGCTCCGGCTGGCGGGCGTACCGCGCCCCGCCGTTTGGCGTGAGGTCAACCGTGGATGCCGAAACGCAGGGAAATATCCTCGCCTTGCAGGGCGAACTCAGCGATCTCAAGATCATGTACGAGAACGTCATCGAGCACTCGAACGCCCTCGAGGAGGATCTCTCCCAGGCGAACAAGACCAAACTGAAGCTCATCGAGATCATGCGCAAATACGTCCCTTCCCAGCTCTACGATGCCATCGTCGGAGGGAAGAGCGAGGCGAGCACGAAGAATCAAAGGCGCAAGAAGCTGACGATCTTCTTTTCCGACATCACGAATTTCACCGCTACCACCGACGCCCTCGAGCCCGAAGCGATGTCGGAACTCCTCAACGACTATCTCAACGACATGGCCATCATAGCCTCGAAGCACGGCGGGACCGTGGACAAATTCGTCGGGGACGCGGTGATGGTATTCTTCGGGGATCCCGAATTCATCAACGATCAGGAGCACGCCCGCCGCTCGGTGGACATGGCCATCGACATGCAGTTGAAGATTCGCGAACTCTCCCATGTATGGGTCGACCGAGGAGCGCCGGAGGGTCTGCGGGTCCGAATGGGCATCAATTCGGGCTATTGCACCGTCGGCAACTTCGGCTCGGAGACGAGGATGGACTACACGATCATCGGGGGCCAGGTGAACATCGCGAGTCGACTCGAGAGCGTCGCCCGCCCCGGCACCATCGTCATCAGCGGCGCCACGAAAGCCCTCGTGGAGTCTTTCTTCGATTCGCAGCCCTTGGGTGAAGTCGAAGTCAAGGGGATTCATCATCCCATCGCGATCTACAGGGTGATCCTGCCCGGCGAAACGCGCAAATGGGAAGAAATGGCGGAGGTGACCGATGACGCGATATCGCTGCACGGTATGCGGCTCGAACGCGACATGCCGCCCGAGGATCGCAGGGGTGCCATCGACGCGCTGCGCAAGGTCCTGGATGCCCTGCAGCGTTGGGACTAGGTCCGTCGGGCCCGCGACGTAGAGACGGAAAGAGCTGCGAAACCATGGCGGAATCCCTATTCCGAAAAATGGCCTTGGAGAGGCAAGCCTCTCCCGAGCAACTCGACACGCTCCTGCATCTGACATCGCCGAAGGCTTGGCTGGCGCTGATCGCGCTCGGCCTCGTACTGCTCGCGGTCCTGGCCTGGGGCCTGTTCGGGAGCGTTCCGGTAGAGGCCTCAGGCCAGGGCTTCCTGCAGCGTGGGGATGAGGGCCTGCGGGCCCGCCTCTTCTTTCCCGCAGGTTCCGCGGGCCGGATCGCGGAGGGAATGGAGGCCGCGGTGTCGCTGCGAGGGGTCGAACCAGCGGAATACGGCTATCTGCGCGGGAGGGTCGCCTCGATCTCCGACAAACCCGTCACGAGACAGGAGCTCGGGCTCCTCCTCGGAGACGACGATGTCGCCCGAGCCCTGTCGAGCGCGGGGCCATGCGTGGAGGTCATGATAGCGCTGATCCCCGATTCCCTTGCGCCGACCGGCTATCGATGGTCATCTTCCGAGGGACCGGATATGCGACTGCTCAGCGGCGCGTCCGTGGCGGCGAGGGTGCTGATCGCGGAAAGGAGGCCCATCTCCCTCCTCCTCCCCCTCGCGAAGAAAAGCCTGATGGGCGACCGGTAAGACGAGCGATGGCGGAAAAAGAGAAGAGGGGCGGGTCCAAGGCTTTCGGAGGCAGGGGCCGTGTCAGGACTCCGACAGTGCTCCAGATGGAAGCCGCGGAATGCGGGGCGGCTTCGCTGGGGATGGTCCTCTCCCATTTCGGCCTCAATGTGCCGCTGGAGGAACTCCGGGTCGAGTGCGGCGTCTCGCGGGACGGCAGCAAGGCATCGAATCTGATACGCGCGGCCCGACGCTACGGTCTGGAAGTCCACGGCTATACGACCGAAACCGATGAGCTCAGGTCCTTCGCTCCGCCGATGATCATATTCTGGAATTTCAATCATTTCGTTGTTTTAGAAGGCTTGAAGAAGGACCGGGCCTATCTCAACGATCCCGCCTTGGGTCCGCGTGTCGTAACGATGGAGGAATTCGACCGGGCCTTCACCGGCGTGGCGCTGGTCTTCTCGCGCGGGCCCGATTTCCGCAAGGGGGGAGAAAAGCGCTCTCTCATCGATTCCCTCGCCAGGCGGCTCACCGGCATCAAGGCCGCTCTCGCCTTCGCGCTCTTGGCGGGGCTTCTCCTCGTCATCCCCGGTCTCGCCATTCCCGCGTTTTCCAGGATCTTCGTGGACAACATCCTCCTCGGCCACATGACCGGCTGGATTCAGCCTCTTCTCCTCGCGATGGCGGTGACGGCCGTACTGCGCGGCGTTCTTACGGCCCTGCAGGAAGCCCATCTCCTCAGGCTCGACATGGGGCTGGCGGTCTCCGGTTCGACCTCCTTCTTCAGGCGCCTCCTTCGACTTCCGATCGAATTCTTCGCCCAGAGAATGCCGGGAGAGATCGGCTCGCGAGTCCAACTCAACGACGAGGTGGCGCAGCTCCTCTCCGGCAGGCTCGCCGCGACCCTGATCAACGGAGCGATGGTCTTCTTCTATGCCGCGATGATGCTGTGGTACGACGTCGTGCTGACCCTCGTGGGTCTCGCCGCGGCCGCCTTGAATCTCCTCGCCCTGGCCTTTTTCTCCGCAAAGCGAAGCCTCGCGAGCCAAAGGCTTCAGATGGAGCAGGGCAGGATTCTGGGCTTTTCGATGAATGGCCTTCAGTCGATCGAGACCATCAAGGCCGGCGGGATGGAATCGGAGTTCTTCGAGGAGTGGGCGGGATATCACGCCAAGGCCATCGAGGCCCAGCAGGAATTTTCGATTCCCAGCCTTCTCCTGGGCATCTTGCCTGTCTTCCTTTCGGCCCTCACGACCGCGGCGATCCTCGTCGTCGGCGGCCTCCGCGTAGAGCAAGGCTACCTGAGCGTCGGGATGCTCGTGGCCTTTCAGAGCCTGATGGCCAGCTTCCTGGGCCCGGTCAATCAGATCATGACCTTGGCGTCGAACTATCAGGAGGCCGAGGCAGATCTCCTTCGCCTGGACGACGTGCTGCGGCACAAGGAGGATACGCGTTTCGAAGTCGTCGAAGCGGCGGAAGGCGCCTCTCCCGTGAAAGGGCAGGCCAAGCTCCGCGGCGAACTCGAACTTCGCGGCCTCACCTTCGGTTACAGCCACCTCGCCCCGCCGCTGATCCGGGGCCTCGACCTGAGGCTGGCGCCGGGAGCCTGGGTGGCCCTCGTCGGAACCTCAGGCTCGGGAAAATCGACGATCGCGAAACTCGTCGCCGGTCTGTACGACCCCTGGGAGGGACAGATTCTCCTGGATGGGAAGAATCGTTCGGAAATCCCCGTAGCCCTCCTCGCCAATTCGATTTCGATGGTCGACCAGGACATCTTTCTCTTCGAAGGCTCCGTCAGAGACAACATTGCCATGTGGGACGAGTCCGTGCCCGAGAGCGATGTCAATGACGCGGCCAGCGACGCCTGCATCCGGGACGATATCGCCGCCCGACCGGGGGCCTACCTCGGGAAGGTGGCCGAATCCGGGAGCAATTTCAGCGGAGGCCAAAGGCAGCGCATGGAAATCTCGAGGGCCTTGGTGAGCAACCCGAGCATCCTCGTGCTGGATGAGGCCACAAGCGCCCTCGATCCGCCTACCGAAAAGTCGGTGATGGACAACGTGAGGCGCAGGGGTTGCACCTGCCTCGTGATCGCGCATCGCCTTTCCACCATCCGAGATTGCGATGAAATCGTGGTCCTTGAAAGAGGCTCGGTGGTCCAGCGGGGAAGCCATGAGGAGCTCATTTCCGTCGACGGGCCCTATGCCGAGATGATCAGGATGGGCTAGCGATGAACGAAGGCGCGAGCCCTTTCGGCGACCTGGGCATCATCATCGAGGCCGGCGGCAACAAGCCTCTGATGCTGGATCGGGCGGACAAGATCTGGGTGGTCGAGCGAGGACATGCCGATGTCTTTACCCTCGGGGAGGAGGGCGGGCAAGGCGAGACTTCGCGTCGCCACCTCTTCACCGCGGCGGAAGGAGACATACTCATCGGATCTCTCCCTCCGACGACCGGAAGAAGCCGCCGCATGCTCGCATCCGGACCCTTTGGCACGGCTATCCGCGAAGTGGACAGCGAGGCCTTTTTCGCCCTGGGCGAGATGCCCGACAAGGCCGACGACATTCAGCGGCTCCTGCGTCGCTGGCTCAGGAACGCCTCCCTGGGCCTCCGCGGCAAGGAGGCCATGCCGCGGAATTCGCGCGATCTTTCGGAATCCGGCCGCCTGCCCATCCATCCCGGCGGGAACGTCCATCCGACTTTCAAGACGATGTGGATTCGCCTGGAGCCGGGAAAGGCGGCCTTCCTGGGGAGGGACGACTTCCCGATGATTCCCGTCAATCGTACCTTTCCGTTGGTGCGGGGCACCTGGCTCAAGGCCGTCGACGAGGCCGTCATATCCTATGCCGAAGAATGGCCGCCGATAAGCTGGGGTCGCCTCTCCACGATCCTGAACTCATTCTGCTGCTTCCTTCTCGAGTGTTGCGCGGCCAACGCCGCGCGGGCCGAGGAACTGGAGCGGGCGAGAATGGAGGGGCGGGCGGCCTCGCGGCGCTCGATGTTCACGAGGGGCCTGGAGAAGCTCTCGGGCATCACGGAGCCGCGGCGATTTCGACTCGATCTCGAAGCGGACAAGAGGCGGCCTCTCTTGAGCGCGTGCAGGATCGTCGGCCGGAGCCAGGGCATGGAGCTGCCGAGCGCGTGGAACGGCATGTCCGGGCCCATGGCCTCGGAATCCTTGGAGGACATAGGACGGGCGGCGGGATTCAGGTCGCGTCAGGTCGTGCTCAAAGAGGGGTGGTGGAAACGCGACAACGGGCCCCTCCTGGTCTATCGGGAAAAGGACCATTGCCCCCTCGCGGCCCTACCCCTCTCGCCGAGGAAATACCAGATCGTCGACCCCGTGGAGGGGAACGCGACACTCCTTACGAGGGCCGTCGCCGAGTCCTTGGACGTCTGCGGCCATGTCCTTTATAGACCCCTGCCCAACCGCCGCCTCGGCGGGTGGGACGTGATCAGGCTGGGAATCCGGGGATGCTCCGGAGACCTCGCCACGGCTTTTTTCGCGGGCTTGGGGGGAGCCCTCCTCAGCCTCCTCGCGCCATGGATGACCGGCCTGATCTTCGACTACGTGATCCCGGGGGCCAGGCTCGACCAGCTCGCCCTCATCGGCGGCCTCCTGGCCCTCGGGGCTTTTGCAGGGTTGCTCTTCGACGGCGCGCGGGGAATAGCCATCCTTCGCACGGAGGGCTCCATCGAAAGTTCGGCCCAGGCGGCGCTCTGGGATCGGCTCCTCTCCCTTCCCCTGCCCTTTTTCTCGAACTATACGGCGGGGGACCTCGCGGAGCGGAGCATGGGTATCAGCACGATCCGACATGTCGTCTCGAATACGGCCATAACCGCCGTCGTCGCGGGGCTCTTTTCCCTCGCGAATCTCTGGCTCCTGTTCGGCGTCAGCGCGAGCCTGGCATGGCTGGCCCTCGCGCTCTGCGGCCTCGGCACGTGCTTCTTCCTGGGCGTGAGTCTCGCTCTCGTCCGCTCAGAACGCCGCGTCGTCGACCTGAAGGGAAAGAACCAGGGGATCGTCTTCCAGCTCGTCACGGGCATAGCGAAGCTCAGAGTTTCCAGCGCAGAGGATAGCGCCTTCTCGATCTGGGCCGAAAGCTACGCGAAGATGAAGAGACAGGCCTTCTGGTCGGCGAAGTTGGAGTCCCTCATCCCGATTTTCGCCTCGGTCTTTCCGACCGCGGCATTGATGGCCATTTTCGCCGCCCTCGCCGGCGGGAGCCAGATAGGTCTGAGCGCCGGCGGCTTTCTCGTATTCAGTTCCGCCTTCATCGCCTTGTCGAACGCGATGATCCAGACCGGGATCGTCATGGTATCCTCGATCCAGATCCTGCCGGTCTACGAGCGGGCGAAGCCGATCCTGGAGACCCTTCCCGAGGTCGATGAAGCCAAAGAGAAGCCCTCGCCCTTGAGCGGAAGGATCGAAATCAACCATCTCTCCTATCGGTACCACCCGGAAGGGCCATCGGTCCTCAAGGACGTTTCGATGAACGTGGCCCCCGGTGAATTCGTCGCCCTCGTGGGCGGATCGGGCTCGGGGAAGTCGACGCTGCTGCGTCTCCTCTTGGGATTTACGCGACCGGAGGCCGGTGCGATCTATTATGACGGCCAGGATCTCGGTTCGCTCGACGCCCTCGCGGTGAGGCGCCAGATCGGGGTCGTGCTTCAGAACGGGCAGCTACCGGGCGGCAGCATCGCCAAGGCGATCCTGGGCAGTTCCAAGCTCACTCTCGACGACGCGTGGGAAGCCGCGTGCATGGTCGGATTGGACCGCGATATCAAGGACATGCCCATGGGCATGTATACGGTCATCCCCGCGGGAGGCGGAACCCTTTCCGGAGGGCAGAGACAGAGACTCCTCATCGCCCGCGCCATCGTGAGGAAGCCGCGCATCCTGTTTTTCGACGAGGCTACCAGCGCCTTGGACAACAAGACCCAAGCCATCGTGAGCGAAAGCCTGGCGGCGTTGCAGGTTTCAAGTCTCGTCATCGCCCACAGGCTGAGCACGGTCATAAACTCCGATCGCATCTACGTCCTCGACGAGGGAAGGGTGGTCGAAGCAGGGACGTATCAAGAATTGATGGACCGATGCGGGCTTTTCTACGTTCTTGCCAAGCGACAAAGCGCATAATGGCACGCATTTTGCCGCCGGATGCATCTATGCCCGCCGAGGAGGTCGAGCGCATGAGTCGACCTGGATCGCTCCGCTATCGCTTATCGAACTGAACAAAAGTCATAATTAATAAATCGTTCGAAATGATTGACAATTTGTGAATTGCGATAAAATAATTACTACAGGTCCTTGCATATTGAGCCGTTCGCGGTTGCGAACGGGAAAGATGAAAGGACCTGTGTAGAGCCTCGCGCGCCGTTCAAAAGCCCTGCTTTTGAACGGCGCTTAATGCAAGGCTCAATAATCTCCAAGGAGGTAATGTCATGGATAAAAGTGCCGGCAAGAAGAAGGACCCAATCCAAAAGAAAGAGAAGGGAAAGGAGGATGGAAATCCGAAAAAACGGGAATTGAGCGCGGAAGAACTCGACAAGGTGAGCGGAGGAGGGATGCCTCAGCCCAAGCATCATGCTCAAAAGCCATAATATATGTAATATTATATATCATCTCTGACTAGACGCTTTCTTTCTCACGTCGCAGGACCGAAGAGATCTCCGATCCGACAAAAATCATTTTGGAGGCGGAATCATGAAATGGTTCATGGGATTGGCATTTGTCTTACTCCTGGGAGGCTGCAGCGCGAGCGGCCCCTTTGGCGGCAGCGCCGGAGTATCGAGGGTAATTATAAGGGACAGTGGTGAAATCGCGACTACCTATCAAGTGAGCGGCGACGGCAAGACTCTTTCCGCATCGACGACCGATCGGGGGATGACCGTAACCCGCAGCTATAGTTACGATTCCGGGGGCCGGCTCGTAGCGGTTACCAGACGAGCACCGAGCCTGAACGACGAGACCATCGTCATCTCGAATGTTCTCGATCCCGCGCACAATTCGAGGTTGACCAGGACTATCAAGACGAACAGCAGCTCATCGGCGGACTTTCAGTATTACTACGAAACCGACGGCAGTATGGCCGGTATCGTCTCCATCGACCCGAACGGCAACCTTCAAGCCAAGGCTGCGAGACAGTAGGGGGCGGAAAATGAAAAAGTTAGCTCTCTTCTCGAGCCTTATCTTGGTCGGCCTGTTCAATCTGAACGCGCTGCAGACAAGCTTTCGAGACACCGTACAGATATTCAGACCCTCGGTGGTAGACTTCCGCGAGGATGGCATCCAGGGCTGCTTCAGGGGCGGGGTGCTCATAAATCCATCCCCTGCCGAACTCAAGCTGGGCGATGTCTTCATCGATGTCGACGGCAACGCGAAGAAGGTGGCCGCGGTCGAGCGCGTGGGCAGCGATCTTTATGTGGACACCGTCGCTCCGCGCCCCGAAGAGGTCTTCCTGTATGTCGCGATCCCGGATCAGACGATCACGTTCAACGAGGACAATCTCCTCCCGAACTCGCTGCCGGCCAATGCCCGCGTGCTGGGAGACCCGGTCGACAGGGCCCTCGTTACCGTCACCTTCGAGAAGGAAATCTATAAAAAGGGCAGCGACAATATCGTGCTTGGGCTCGAAGTCTCCCTCGACACGAGCATGGAAATCGGATTCAGCGCCCCTTATTACTACCCTACCGATTGGTGGTGGTGGATTCCCATCGCCTGGGGGCAACAATACGGCTATATAAAAGGGCAGTTATCCTGTCAACTTAGCGCAAAGGGAACGCTGAGCACGGTCATTTCCCAGGGGAAATGGGAGTCGAGCCCCATATCACTCTACCAATTCGGATCGCCCATTCCGGGCATGCAAGCCGGAGCGGGTCTCTACACCAGGACGATCATCGAGGGGAACCTCAATCTGCAGCTCCCGATCACGGTGGTCGTAAAGGCCAATCCCGGCGCCCAATGCACCTTGGCAGGCATGGTGCCGGTCATGTGGCCGACCGATGTGCGAACCCTGGGCGATCCTCCCACCTTCTCGGTGGAAGTGGCGCCGCAGTTGAAGGCGGAAGCCTCGATCAAGCAGAAGCTCTATCTCGGGGCGGTGGTAAATATCGTCGGGATTAAGATCACCGATTTCCAAGCCGGCGGGGGGCCCTATTTCAAGCTGAGCGGGGCTATCGGAGTGGACGTCAAATACGATACTTCGACGATCCCTCACGTGACCGTCACGCCCGCGGCCGGAGAGACGCTGATAGGATCCGCGGAGCTGGGGGCGTTTTTCGCGATAACAGGTTCCATTTACAACGATAAATGGACCCTTACCATCCTCGACAAGGAATGGCCGTTCCTGACCCTCGATCCCGTGAACGGCTTTACCAGCCCATTCATCTAAAGCCACAAAGGCAGGAGAATGCCATGAGAAAAACCTGCGCTCTATTGGCCCTTTGCGCGCTAGCGTCCCTGTCAGGCTGCGTCCAGCCCGTTTCTACGGACAACACGGCAGACGTTTCCGCGTATTTGACGACCAAAAGTCTTTATGACTGGTTCACGGAGAACGCCGACCAGATCAGCGATCCCTGGACCAGCAAGACCCAGACCACGCGCGTCCTCAACGAGGACGGCTCGCTGAAGGAGTACGGGGTCTTTACCTATGACGCGAACGGCAACAACACCGACGTCAAATTCTACAGCAGCGAAACCGTGACCGACTCGACGACCCTTTTGAGCGATTTCGCCTATGTCTACGACGCCAACGATGACTGCGTCTCGGGAACCCTGCAGACGATGGTGAACGGGGTAATGACCACGCAAAAGACCTTTACGGCCACCTACAACCTCCAACACAACTACACCGACTGCCTCGTCATGGACGGAAGCGGCACTGTCCTGGAACACCGCGTTTGCAGCTACGATTCCGCCGGCATCGACTATGTCGACGAAAAGTACTACTCGGACTCCGGCACGAGCGATCTGATCGAGAGCTATCACTGCAACTACGATACCGTCGATCCGACGAAATGGATCAGCGAGGAGCATTACCTAAAGCTCGTCGCAGCGAGCTCAAGTGAAACCACGTCGTCGAGCGCGGCCTATGCCTCCTACGAAGCTTACATAGTGCACACGTTCACCTGGAACGGCTCGGACATGTACCTACAGTCGGACTTCCAGTCGGATGCAACCTGGGCCCAGGGCCCGATGATTTCCGCGATCATGTATACCTTCGATGCCAATCACAATGTCGTGACACGCTCCAGCTTCAACCAGAATCTGTTGCTTATGTATCGTCGCAGTTATGAATACGACGGTTCCGGCAGACAGACCGCGGAGAATGTCTACAACTACAACGCCACTGCGGGAGAGGAACTCGATACGAGGTACGAAGACAGCTACTACTCGACGACGAGCGGAACCTCGACCCTGTATTGGCACGATCGCAAGACCTATACGTTTAGCTACGGCAGCCGCGCTCTCGTGCCGCTTCAGGCGCCGATGACGAAGGTCATTCTGCCGACGACGAGGCACCACGAGGGAATATGACGAAGCGAAAGGCGCCGCCGGATGCGGGAGACAAGTTCCATTCTGGGGAAATGTCGAGCAGGCACACGGAAATCGGCCGGAATTTTGGATGACCCATCTCACGCTCCATGCAACCATGGGGCGTGAGAGTCCCTTCCTCGATCTCTAGAATCACAACGATGCGCCAGCTCGGTAGAGGCACTTGCAGGGAAACTTTTCTATGAGGCTTGACTCTATGCCGGGAATCATCCTCCATCGCCTCACGGAATCGCCGTTATTGCAGACGCTACGCAACCTCGATAAAGTGCGGGGATGAGGCGAATCGAAGTGGTCGCGGCCGTCATGATCCAGGGCGGGCGGGTCTTCGCGGCGCAGCGCGACGAGGGCGGAGAGGTCGGCCTCAAATGGGAGTTCCCCGGCGGAAAAATCGAGGCAGGGGAAACCCATCGAGAGGCATTGGAAAGGGAGCTGCGCGAGGAGTTGAGCATCGTGGCGGTAGCGGGTGATTCTCTCATGACCGTCAGCCATGCCTACCGGGACTTTCAGCTGACCATGTACTGCTATCTGGCCGACATTCTTTCCGGCTCCGTACTCCTCCTGGAGCACATCGACTCGCGATGGCTCGCCTCCGACGAAATCGATGGCGTCGATTGGGCTCCGGCAGACAGGGAGGTGGCGGCAAAAGTGCGGGAGCTATTGCGTCGCTGAAGGCTTCCGCCCTTTCCGGTCCCATCCTGATCGAGTCAGCGGTAGTCGATCCCGAGAACGATCAACCGCGACTCTCCGGAAGGCAGCTTCACCCTCGCCTCGTCGCCGATCTTCCGACCAACGAGCGATCGGGCGACGGGAGAGGCCCAGCCTATCCAGCCGCGGCTTGGGTCGGCTTCGTCGATGCCGACGATCCGGAGCTCGGCCTCGACCCCGGCCTCGTTCCTGACGCGCACCCAGGCCCCGAATTTCACCCGGTCGCGGCCTTCGGGCGGAGGCGGCTCCACCATCTCGGCGAGGGAGGACATGGCATAGAGATAGGCGATGCGACGGTCGACTTCGCCGAGCCTTCGGCGAAGTTTCCCGACCCCGTCCTTATCAGGGCTTTCTCCTGAAAGGGCGTGGGAACTGATCTCCGCGACTACCCGCGGCCTTTCCACGCCGCTCAACTCGTGAAGCTCACGGCTGAGGGCTTCGGCGCCTTCGCTCGTGAGATAATTGCGGGAGCCGGGTGGTATGGGGAGTTTGATCTCCGGCGCTTCCGACTCGTTGGCGGCGGAGGCATCCTCGTCCACAAAGGCGCGGCTCATGAGGGGACTATAGCACCGGGGATCGGGAGCCTCATAGCCAAAGACAGATCGAAGAGATTGAGAGCATGGCCCTGTGGTGAGAACTTTAAGGTAAGGCGATAGTCTCCGCAGTCCATGGCAGGTTGTTCTCAATCAGCAGCTCATGACGAGGATTTCGAATGGTAAACCCCGCGAGATAGTCTGCATATATCACGAGATATCGCCCGTATCTCGCGAGATATGATCCGTATCTCGCGATAAATCATTCATATCTCGCGAGGTATTGAAGGCCTATAAGAAGAGACTGGTCTCCACTCCCGGAGTTACCGATAAGAATATGAGAGCACGAGTAGCCGGATTTGTCTGGAGGTGGTCATGCCCATCTTGATCAGCGCCCGCGAGAACAATCTTGTCGGAGCCAAGCGACCCTGGCGCTTCCATACCCGCCACGACGGCATCGTCGAATTCGATCGGCTCGTGGATGTGATGGCCAAAGCGAGAACGACCCTCAGCAGACCGGATATCCTCGCGACTCTCACTTTATTTTCGGAGATCGTGACGTCCCTCGTTGCTGACGGCAAGTTCGTGAAGACGCCCCTCGGCGACTACTACCTCACAGCGGTCGGAAAGGTGCTTGATGCCTCGGGAAAACGCGAGGCGGGCCCCGTAGACGCCGGGCCGAAGGTGCGGCTGCGATTCCGACCGGCCCGCGATGCCGAGCGGGCCATGGCGAGGGCGGCGAGCGTCAGACGCGAAGCCGAGGGCCCCCAGGTCGCGCCCCGACCTCTGAGCGTCCTGCCCCTCGACGGAGCCTCCGGTCTAGCGCCGGGCGGCATGGCCAAACTCATCGGCAAGAGGCTTGCATTCAATGCGGATGATCCCGTGCAAGGAGTCTTCTTCATCGCGGGTGACCGTATGGCCACGCGCTGCTCGAGCTACCTGCACCTCAAGCCGAGTCTCGTGATCTTTCGCCTTCCCGAGACCCTCGCGACCGGACCTTACACGCTGGAGCTTCGCGGAGCCACAAAATCCGGAACTCCGAGGTCGGGAAGACTCGCGGAGGAAGTCGAGGTGAGTTAGAGGGATGCCTGGGCCTAATGGTCGAGACCATTCCCATGAGGCTCTTTCAAAAGTCATCAGGTGATCACTTTTCTTCGGGCGGGGCATGGGGGCACCTATTTGTCTGTTTTAGTTTGTGTATCTGGTTCGAGCAGCTTCAGCCTGAGTTCGGCGATGCGCGGCAGGAGAGGCGGGATTGTGACACGCACCGTGGACCAGACCAATCCGACATTGACGTTGTCATAGCCATGGATAAGACGGTCGCGCATACCTGCCATGGACTTCCAAGGAACCTCTGGTTCGAGGAGCCTGAGGTCTTCGGGAATACGCTTGACCGACTCGCCTATGATCTCGAGAGCTCGGATCACCGCATACTGGGTGCGATAATCCTTCTCGAAATCCTCAAAGCTGGAGTCCTTGGCAAAGTCGACGGCGCGCTGGAGGTTCTCCTCGAGGTCGGCAAGATAGTCCTCGACGTGAGGTTCTTTCATACCGGGATGGCTTCCGCCCGCGCCTGTGCACCGATACCCGGTTTCAGGTCTTCGTCCAAGACGAGGTCCACTGGAAGACCAAGGTCCTCGCTCATCTCCTGTTCGAGGGCGATTAGGCCGAGGAGGTCGAAGCGGTAGGGCTTCTCGGCCTCGATGAGGACATCGATGTCACTGTCCGGCCGGGCATCGCCTCGAGCCCGGCTTCCGAAGACTCGAAGAGAGGTGATCCCATGGGTACGAGCCAGCTCTTCGCGCCGGGAGCGGAGGTAGGCGAGCGGGTCTCTATTCATAGTAGCGGGCATGGCGGCCTCCGGTCAGGGAGAGTATAGACCAAGCATGATTGATGACGCGAGCCTTGCCCCCCACACCGCCCGCGGGGAATGCGCTGCGGGTGGAGCTGTCGTGGGTGAAGGCGACGGGTTGGGTGGAGTGGCCGGAGGTTTTCTTCGGGCGGGGCATAGGGGCTCCTTTATGGGGCTTTATGTGATTCGAATTGCGTCAGATTGCAACCTGGCCGCTCATGGCAGCAAAGGTCAATTCATTTTAGCAAAAATGAATGGCATGGGGTATTGCAACCTCGATTGCAACCTCGTTTGTGTCCGTCACTCATGGTTGCAATCCCTTAGGATGAGACCGGGGAACCAGCGAGCTGCCTTTGTGGTGCCATGATGATGAACGCGGCCGGCTTCGGAGAGCTCGCGGAGCAAGACCTGGATCTGGCTTCGTTCGAGGAAGGGCAGAATCTGGCGGAACTCCTCCATGCGAGCTCCCTGACTCTCCGTGATGTGTTTGAGCAAGAGCTCCTTGTTCGTCTCGCGATCCAGCCCCTTCCTTCGGGTATAGACGCCGCTTTGGCGGAGCGCCGCATGGAGCCGGCGGGCGAGCACGTACGCAGGTTTCGCCCGATTGGTTGGTTCAAGGAATCCCTCCTCGACGAGGGGCGGAATGAAAGCCGCGATTCGTTCGAGCACGCGGAGGAACTCCGGATTCCTGAGTTCTCCGTGCAAGGTCACCCAGACGTAGCATAGGCCCGAGGCGATCGAGGAAGGCCAGACCAAGGAGCTCTTCGCAGCGGCGATAGATGCGATCCTTGAGTTCCGCGCCTGCCTTCTCCGTGAAGGTGAAGGCGACAATAGCCTCGGGTTCGACTCCCTCCGCGAGGAGGCCTGCGACCCGCCGCGAAACCGCCTCGGTCTTTCCCGCGCCGGCGCAAGCGATGATCTGGAGATCGCAGCCCCGATGCTCGATGATTCTGCTCTGGGCTTCGGACAGCCGCACCGCTGCGCTCATGCGCCTTCGGCAAGATCCCGTGCCGGATCGCTTTCACCGAAGGCAGCGACAAAGTCCGCAATGGCCTTCGATGAGGGATGCTCGAGCGCAAAGACATTGAGATGATCCATGGCGCGGGTCGCCCCAACGTAGATCAGGTTCCGCGTCATGCGATCCACGGACGCTTCATCGTAGCCGGGACCGAACCAAGGCTGTCGATAGAGGAAGGGCAGAACGACTGGAAAATCGAGTCCTTTCGCCGAAAGGAAGGTCGTCATGCGGACCTGCCCCTCGTTCTCGAAAGAGAAGCCCTTGTCTCTGATCCCGACAGCAGCGATATCCTCCGCTTCAAGCCGCTTCTTGATCAGCTCCGCATCGTCTTTGGAAGGATAAATTATGCAGATGTTCTCAGGATCGTAGTTGAGGGTCTCGATGAAGAACTTCACCCTGGCTACAAGGAGATCGGCCAGCTCACTGCGGTCCTTGGCCTGGAAGAGCTCCGGCGCCGGCCCCGGTCGAACAGCAGTCGGCTCATTCTCGGAATCCTGGCCGGGGATCGTCTTGCGGTAGGCTTCGGCGAGCTCATGGATTGCGAAGGTATTGCGAAAATTGGACCGGAGAATGCGAGAACGTCCAACAATATCGATCCCAGCCTGCTTAAACGAGAATCCAGGCTGGTAGATCGATTGATCAGCGTCTCCTGCCAGGACAATACATCGTCGTGCACAACCCTTGAGCGCCTTGAGGTCGGCGGCAGCCAAATCCTGTGCCTCGTCGATGAAAATATAGTCTACGCAGCGAAGGCGAGGATCCTCCGGGTTGGCATCAATAGCCCTAAGAAGCTTTACGCGAGAATAGCCCTTGGAAAAGGCTCGGCGCGCCTCCATCTCCGCCGCCATCGCCTCACAGGCAGCCCAGAGCGTTGCACGATCCTTCGGGGCAACTGCCTTCTTCATCCCGCGCCGATTAAAACCACCCTCGACATAGCTTTCGTAACTAAGGTCGTTCCCCCAGATGACGAGCTCTGCCTCGTCCTTCAGTTCCTGGGGGCTGAAACCCTCCGGTTTGTAGGTTTCTGCAAGCTCCTCGACGATGTCGTAGTCCATATGAGCGCCTGGATCGATTGCCGCGAGCCTGTCCTTGATGAAGGCATCCGCTGTCTGAATCTTGTCCGCCCCATTCTGCGCTGAGAGAATTGAGGCAACGTAGGAATCATATTTGACGAGGGTGTTCGTGTAGGTAAGCAGAGCTACGCTCCCGTTGAGCTCACTTATATCAAGCCTTGCTTCGTCGACCCCGCCGGTCTTGGCTTTCTCGATCGCCTTCAAGAGAACAAGGGTTTTGCCTGTCCCCGCAGCCCCCTTCACGAGGAAGTCGGCGTCCAAGCGGATTTGCTCAAGCACCTTCTGCTGATCGGCAGTCAACCTGATGAGCATCCTCTCGTAGTCCGCTCGCGTCCTCGTATAGGTCGTCATTTTCTTCACGAGGCTCACGTACTCGTGCTCTTTCCGGTACTCCTCGAGCTGCTTTCGGGTTCCTCTGAGCTCTTTCTCCAGATTGGCCCGCTCCTGGCGCTCGGCGTCTGCCTTACGGCCACGTGACTGGGCGATGCCCTCCAGCTCATCGATCCGCTTGTTCTTGGCGAGTACCGCCGTCTCGAGGTGCTCTACCTTGCGGGAGAGCCCCTCCATCTCAGCAATCCGCTGGACCAGTAATCTCTTCTCCTCGACATCCTTGCCTCGGAGCAGGGAGAGCCTTCGATTCTCCTCCTCAAGGAGATGAACCGGCTTTCGCTCATTCCACTGCTCGAGGTACTTCCGGATACTCGCCAGCTGCTCAGGAGAACCTACATTCGCCAGTTGGCAAAAGCGCTCCAGATGATGCGAAGCCGTCTCCGCCGACTGACGATCGAGGTCTTTGAATAGATGTCGGACATCGTTTGTTTCATCGTGGGCTGAAATCATGGCATTGAGAGAGGTGATGCCATGAACGAATCCGCCGTTCTTCTTTTTTGCATACCCGATAAAATGGTTCATCAGAATAGTGAAGGTTTCGGTCTTCCCATCAAGCGCGAATCTGTCGCGGATCCAACCTTCAACAAACGAGTGCACTGCCAGAACAAAGAGGCCGGCATCCAGACCCTGGAGGTTAGCTATCCGATCAAGATTTCTGGCTATGGTGATTTGACTTGTGTTGGGCGCCGTGACTTCAAGAAGTGCCATCTATTCCTGCCATCATGAAATTTGTTTGCAGTTATTTATACCACGCCTCTTTTGCCCATGGAAGCTGATCTTGTCATCTCATTCTTCGAGATCGCGATCCGGGCAATCCGGCTTTCTCTCCGTAATCGCTTCTCGAACGTAATGCGGTCATTTTTAAACTGGAACTCAGGGGCAGCTCAATGTGAGTAGCGCAGATCCCGGTCTCTGGATCCCAGATTTTTGCGTCGTAGATGTGGGGGTACGGTTGTTCACTCGGTCTGCGCTGGAGCGAATAGGGCCGTCTCGGACGTTCCATGTCCGTACCTCATTAAATCCTGGCTCTTCCTTTTTAAGGTCAGAGTCAGGGTCAGAGTTGGTGCGAAGCGTGGAATCCGGTTTTCCGGTCTTCCTGATAAATCTTTATCTAGACTAAAAATGACCGGAGGGGGACTTGCCTTCCGCGGCTCGTCGTCCTGACTAACGCTGCGCTATACTTCGTTCGCCGCTCCAGGCCGCCTCGTCGCCCTGTCGCGCGCATCCTGCGCGCTTTCCGCCGCTTTCGCGGCGCGGGCGACTCGGTTCAAGTCCCCCTCCGGGCCTTGAAATGCAAAAGCCGCGCTTTGGGCGCGGCTTTTGCTCTGTTGCCCGGAGGGGGACTTGAACCCCCACCCTCTCGGACTAGAACCTGAATCTAGCGTGTCTGCCAATTCCACCATCCGGGCGAGCGGGTCGCATGATACAACGCGGGGGATGGGGGAGGTCAACGGGGAGGATGGAGGGGCGCCCCGGCTGAAATCGGGAGGGTCAGGTGCCGCCGATCATGGGGTCATCCTTGGGCCAGTCGAGGAATTCGAGGATGAGGAGAGGGCCCTTCAGGAGGGGCGGGGATTTCAAGACGATGCCCGCCGAATCGAGGCCGGCGCTGTCCGTCGCTTTGATCCAGACGGCCGGCTTTTCCGATTCGCAGCCGATGTAGACGTCGCCTATGTCGCGGATGGGGTTCGCGGAGCTGTCGATGATGCAGATCAAGCCGTCGCCATTCGACCGAAGCTGGCCGGGTGTTCTATCAAGAAGGGCTTTGCCGGCATTCTGCACGACGAGCCGAAGGTCGACGATCCAGGCGAATGGCTTTTCCGCTCCCGCCGCCTTCGCGGCGGCCAGCCGTTCGGCAGTCCTGGCGTGCATGATGACCGAAGGCGCCTCCGTGGCTCCGGGAATCAGGATGCTTGCCTTCAGTCCCTGACCGATGCTTCCCTGCCACTCGAAGTCCTCGGCGATGAGCGGCGAAACGAAGCCGACGAGGACCATGAGGAGCGCCAGTTTGCGCGTTCCGTCCCGAAGGGTTCCACTTTTCATGCTACCTCCTATTTTCGCATGGCGCTCGCGGCTCGCGCGGCGCCAGGGCGATCATGTGATGGCGAACAGCCTTCCAAACGCTTCCTGAGGGCTTCGATGCGGCGGTGGTCCGAGGCGTCGGCCGAGGGCATGGCCTCCGCTTCTTTTAAAGCGGCGATGGCGGCCTCGCAGTCTCCGAGGGCGTTTCGGGCGAGGGCGAGGGCGACGAGGGCATCCCGGGCTTCGATGGGGAAGCGGTCGGCGGGGACCAGGGCACGGGCCGATTCGGCGCGGAGGAGGGCCTCTGCGCCGCGGTCGAGCATGGCGAGGGCCCGGGCCGAGCCGGAAAGGCCCAGGGCGATATAACGAAGGCTGCCGTTGGCCCGGGCTTGGGTTTCGAGGCCGGCGAATCCGGACAGGGCCTCTGCGTAGCGTTCCTCGTCGAAGGCCATCTCGGCGAGGTTGTTCATCACCGCGCAGAGGCCCGTCCTGTCACCCAGGCGCTCGAAGCCCGCAAGGCAGGACTCGAAGGCCCTCCGTGCCGCTGCCTTGTCTCCCCTGTCGTAGTGGAGAATGCCGAGGTCGATGCCGGCCCTGGTCGCCCAACGGGTCTCGCCGAGGGACTCGAAGGCGACGATCGCCTGACCGAGGAGGGTCGCGGCCTCCTCGGGGCGGCCTCCGATGCGGGCGGCGGCTCCGAGGCCGTAGAGTGCCTGGGCTCGGCTCGATGCCCCGGCCTGTTCCGACGCAAGGACCCTGCGGAAATCGGCCTCGGCCTCTTCGAGGCGTTCGAGAAAGATGAGGACCTGGCCTTCCGCGACCTCCGTTTCGGCGAGGGCCGCCCCGTCGGCGGTTTCGGCGCAGAGCCTTCGGGCCTGCGCAAGCGAGTCGAGGGCCGCGTCGACTGCCCCAAGACTCCGCTGCAGCTGGGCGAGGCCCCCGAGAGCCTTCGATCTCAGCCCCGGGTTGACGGCATCTCCCGCCGCAGCCAAGGCGGCGCCCAGCCGGTCGCAGCCTTCGCGAAAGGCGCCGCGAAGGTTCCAATACTCGGCGAGGCCGGCGGCGATGAGGAGGCTCGCGTTCGCGTCGCCGATCCGGAGGTAGCCGTCGAGGGCCGCGACGAGGTCGCGATAGACCGCGTCGAGAAACCTGAGCCTTTCGAGTTCGCTCGACTGGGGTAGCCCCCCGTCCAGGATGGCGCTCGCGATCGACAGGCAGTAGCCGTCGTGGGCGGCAAAGCATGAGGCCGCCTCACCGGTCTCGGCGGCGGCGTGGCGCGCGAATCGTCTGAGGATTCGATAGAGCCGATACCTTCCGCTTTCGCCCTCGTGGACGACCATGCTCTTTTCCACAAGGGAAGCCAGGAGATCGGCCGCGGCTTCCGGCCCGAGGCCGAGGGGCTCCAGGACGGCCTCGGCCGCCCCGAGATCGAAGCTCCCCGAGAAGGCGCCGAGGGCTCGAAAGGCCCTGCGTTCGACATCGGTGAGAAGCTCGTAGCTCCACAGGACGACGGATTCGAGGGTCCTGTGCCGCAGCTGTCGGTCGGGAGCCCGCGAGTCGATGAGGCTGTAGTCCGAACCCAGTCGGGCGAGTATGTCCTCGAGGGCGATGGATCCGATCCTCGCCGCGGCCAACTCGATGGCGAGGGGGATGCCGTCCAGTCTGGCGCAGAGTTCGGCGAGGGCGGGGGCGTTCCGGTTCGTCACGCGGAAGGCCGGGTTGGCGATGAGGGCTCTGTCTATAAAGAGGGCGACGGCGGCGTATTGTCCGAGGGTTTCCGGCGGCGCCATTCCCTCAGCGGGGGGCAGGGCGAGGGGGGCGAGGAAGAGGACCCTCTCCCAGGAGAGGCGAAGGGGTTCGCGGCTCGTCGCGAGGATCCTGACCTTCCGCGTTTCCGCCACGAGGCGGCCGATCAGGGCGGCGGCGGCCAGATCCTGTTCGAGGTTGTCGAGGATGAGGAGGATGTCGCGCCCGTCGAGGTTGGCGACGAGGCCCGCGACGAGGTCGAGGTCGGAGCGGTTCTTGGCCCCCAGCATCAGGCTGATGGTATTCGCGGTTTCGGCTTCGCTGTTGCAGGAGGTCAGATCCACGAACCAGGCTCCGCCCTGAAAATCCGCGAGGAGCTCCGCCGCGATCTGGATGGCGAGTCGGGTCTTCCCCTCTCCGCCCGGACCCACGATGGTGAGGAGGCGGCAGCCTCCGGCGAAGGCTTCGCGGACGGCCTCGCGCTCCGATTCGCGGTCGAAAAAGGAGGTTGCCTGCTGCGGGAGATTGTTGGGGCGGGCATCGAGGGATTGGAGGGCGGGAAAGTCCGATCGGAGGCCGGGGGCGGTCACGGCCGCGAGGATCTCCGGACGCGACAGGTCCTTGAGCCTGTGGGCGCCGAGGGGCAATAGGCTGCAGCCTTCGGGCAAATGATCCTCGACGAGGGAGGTTGCGGCCTGGCTCGCGACGATCTGTCCGCCGTGGACGAGGGAGAGGATCCGCGCGGCCCGGTTGAGGGTTTGGCCAAAGAAGTCGCCGTCCCTTTCCTCCGCCAGGCCGGCATGCAAGCAGATTCTCACCTTGATTCCGTCGTGGATCTCCCAGCTCTCATTGTCGAGGGCTCTTTGGATGTCGATGCTGGCGAGGAGGGCTCGCAGGGGATCGGCGAAGGCCGCGCAGAAGGCATCGCCGACGGTTTTGAAGACGCGACCTTGGTGGGTTTCGATGGCGCTGCGAAGAAGCTCGTCGTGCCGTCGGAGGGCCTTGGACATGGCCGGCGCGTCCTGTTCCCATTTTCTGGCGCTCGCCTCGATGTCGGTGAAGAGGAAGGTCAGGGAACTCATGCCTTGCCCTGTCATCGTGCTCCTCTTTTTGTTTCTAAAGAAAGAGTTTCGATCCGGTTATAAAATATTTCAAGCTCGATCCTGTTTCTTATTTTGAAACGAATGTTTCATATCTTGCAGCCAAGGCAAAATCGATCTATCATGCGCCCATCATTCCCCAAGGAGCTCCCATGGATCTCGCTGCCTACGACGGCGACATCTCGAAAATAGACTATGTCTCCTTTCTGGTGGTGGACCTCGCCGGCCAGCTTCGCTCGGTCTCGCTTCCCAGAAGTTATGCGAGCGACAAGGTTCTCTCGAAGGGCATCGGTTTCGACGCCTCCAACTTCGGCTACGCCGAGGTCAGGAAGAGCGACATGGTCGCCGTGCCCGATCTCTCGACGGCCTTCGTGGAGCGCAAGGACGGCTTCGTCATACTCCATGCCTTCTGCGACGTGCTCGGCACGGACGGCGAACCCTTCGCCCATTATCCGCGCACTGTCGCCCGCGCGGCCCTCGACAGGCTCCGCTCCTCGGGCCTGGGCGACGACGCGAAGATGCTCGTCGAACTCGAGTTCTACGTCTTCGACGAGGTGTCCTACTCGACGACCTCGGGGCATTCGTACTACCGCGTGGGCAGCGCCGAGGGGATCGGCGAGGGTCACGAGGACGGGCCCCGCTTCGGCATGTCGAAGGGCTACCACAGGCTCGCGCCCGACGACCGTTACGGCCTCCTCCGCAACAAGGCGGTGCGGGCCATGGAGGCGGCGGGAATCCCGGTCAAATACCACCATCACGAGGTCGCCGCCTCGCAGCTCGAGATCGAGCTCGATTTCATCTCGATCGCGAAGGCAGGCGATGCGGTGGCCCTCGCCAAATGGATCATTCGCTCGACGGCGGACGAGCTCGCTCTCCACGTCACCTTCATGCCGAAGCCGATCTACGGGCTCGCGGGCTCGGGCATGCACGTGCACCAGTTCGTCGAGCGAGGCGGAAAGTCCATCTTCCCCGGCGAGGGACTCCACGGTCTGTCGAAGGAGGGCCTGGCCTGGGCGGCGGGCATCCTCGAGCACTCGCTGTCGGGCGCCCTCCTCGCCTGGTCGAATCCCAGTACCAATTCCTATCGTCGCCTCGTCCCCGGCTTCGAGGCGCCCGTGGCCGCGACCATCGACAGGGCCTCGCGCGCGGCCGCGATCCGCATTCCCGGCTATCTCCGCAAGGGCGAGGCGCGCATCGAGTTCCGCACGGGGGACGCCACGGCCAATGTCTACTATCACCTGGCGGCGATGCTCCTCGCGGGCCTCGACGGGGTGGCGCGGGGCCTCGATCCCGTGGCCCTCGGTTTCGCCACCGCGGAGGACGGGAGTTCGGGCTCGGCCGAGCCGAGGGCGCCCCGGTCCTTTCCCACCGGCCTCTTCCACGTCCTCGCCGGCCTCGAGCAGGATCACGCCTGGCTCGCGCCGGTCTTCCCCGAAGAACTCATCGACGCGTGGATCACGCGCAAACGAAAGGAGGCGGAGTATGTCTACAACGCTCCCGTTCCCCAGGAATATGAACTCTACTTCTGAATCCGGGCCGCGAGCCACGGAAGGCGAGCCAAAGTCGATCGACGAGCGAAGCTCGTCGGGAGCATGGACGCTCATGGGGGACGAGGCGATAGCCCTCGGCGCCCTCCATGCGGGCGTGTCGAGCGCCTACGCCTACCCGGGCACGCCCTCGACCGAGATCATGGAATCCTTCCAGTCCTGGAAGGCCGCGAGGTCGGCGCCGGGCTGTCCGGAGGCCACGATGGGGGCCCTCCTCGCCGAGTGGTGCTCCAACGAAAAGACGGCCTACGAGTCGGCCCTCGGCGCCTCCTTCGCGGGCAGGCGGGCGATGGTCTCGATGAAGCACGTCGGTCTCAACGTGGCGGCCGATCCCTTCGTCAACTCCGCCCTCATCCGCATCAACGGCGGCCTCGTGGTCGTCGTAGCCGACGATCCGGGCATGCACTCGAGCCAGGACGAGCAGGACACGAGGGCCCTCGCCGACTTCGCGCGGGTTCCCTGTTTCGAGCCGGCCAACCAGCAGGAAGCCTACGACATGACCAGGGCTGCCTTCGATTTCAGCGAGCGCCACGAGGTGCCTGTCGTCATCAGGGTCACGACGCGCCTGGCGCATTCGCGTTCCATCGTCGCCCTCGCCGCCCCGCGCGCTCCAAATCAGCTTCACAAGGCCGAGGCCGACAGGTCCTGGATCCTGATGCCCGCCGTCGCGCGCAGGCGCTGGAAGGTCCTCCTGGAAAAGCAGGCGACCTTCCTGGCCCACGCCGAGGAGTCGGCTCGCCTCGAGGCGGGTTCGGCCGAGCTCGGCGTCATCGCCTGCGGCATCGCGAGGCAATACCTCCTCGAGAATCTCGGCGACTACGAGGCGGCCTTCGGCGCGAAGCCTACAATACTGACGATCAACGCCTACCCCATGCCGGTGGGCCGCATCAGGGAATTCGCGGCGAAGGTGAAGCGCATCCTCGTCCTCGAGGAGGGCTATCCCCTGGTCGAGGACGCCATGCTCGGCGTTTTCGGCGCGCCCGTCCCCGTCGCTGGACGGCGCTCGGGCGCCCTTCCCCTGGACGGCGAGCTTTCGCCCGAACTCGTCCGTACGGCCCTCGGCCTTCCCGCCCGGGCCCTCCTTCCCGCGAGCTCCCTCGTGCCGCCCGAAAGGCCGCCCCAGTTCTGTCAGGGTTGCCCCCACGGGGACTCCTTCTCGGCCCTCAAGGAGGCCCTCAAGCCCTATCCCGAATACGCGGTCAACTCCGACATCGGCTGCTACACCCTCGGAGCCCTTCCGCCCTGGAACGCCATCGAGAGTTGCGTCGACATGGGCGCCTCGGTGGGCATGGCCCGCGGGGCCGCCGGCGCGGGCCTCCTCCCCGCCGTCGCCGTCATCGGCGACTCCACTTTCTACCATTCGGGCCTCCCCAACCTCGTCGACGCCGTTTCTCACAATACCAACATCACCCTCGTCATCCTCGACAACGACACAACCGGCATGACGGGGGCCCAGCCGACCATCGCTCCGGCCTCCCGCTTCATACCCCTCCTCCAGGGCATCGGCGTCGACCCCGCCCACATCAGGGAGCTCAAGGCGCACCGCAGCGACCACGCGACGAACGTCGGGATCATCGCCGAGGAGCTGGCCCACGAGGGTCCCTCGGTGATCATCATGGTCCGCGAATGCATCGAGTGGGCCAAGAAGCTGAGGAACATATGAACTACGACATAATCTTGTGCGGCGTAGGCGGCCAGGGCGGCATCTCGGTCTCCGTCGTCATCGCCAAGGCCGCGATGGCCGAGGGCTATCGCGTCAAGCAATCCGAGATCCACGGGATGTCGCAGCGAGGCGGCGAGGTACTCGCCCACCTCCGCATCTCTGACGGCGAACCGGCCAGCCCCTCGATTCCCGTGGGCGCCGCGGATTTGATCATCTCCTTCGAGCCCCTCGAGGCTCTCAGGCACGCGCGCTGGCTCTCCGTGGAGCGCGGCACCCTCGTCTCGGCCATCTCGCCGGTCAAGAACATAACCGACTACCCCGAGCTCGACGCGGTCCTCGCCGAGCTCCGCGCCCTCCCCCGAGTCTTCCTCGTCGACGCGGACGCTATCGCGAAGGAAGCAGGCAATTCGAGGGCGGCGAACATGGTCCTCGTCGGCCTCGCCTCGACGCTTATGCCCGTCTCGCCCGCGCGCCTGGAGGCCGAGACCGCGGCCTTCTTCGCACGCAAGGGCCAGGCCGTCGTCGACGCCAATATCGCCGCCTTCCGCAAGGGCCGCGAACGCGCGGCCCTAGGTCGCGAACGCGCGGCCCGGGGATGGGAGCTCCGATGAGCTACGACCGCGAGTCCGTCATGCGCCTCGCCGAGGCATCGGTAGCCAAGGTCGAAGGCCGCGAGGCCCTCACCGACCTCGAGGGCCTCGCCATCCTCGAAGCCATGGGCCTCGAAGTGCCCTTTTTCCGCCTCGTGAAGGGGGCGGCGTCGGCGCGCGAGGCCGCCCGCGAGGCGATGGCCCGCGACAGCGCGACGGCGCCGCGAAAGTTGGTCGTCAAGGTAGCGAGCCCCGAGATCCTCCACAAGACGGAGGTCGGAGGAGTCGCTATCATCGACGGAAACCTCGTGCCGGACCTGCCAGCCGCCGTCGAGGCGGCGGTCGCCGACATGGAAAGGCGCTTCGCCGACAAGAGGGTCGAGGGCTATACGATCAACGAGTTCGTCGCCTACGAACCCCGCATCGGCCACGAGATGATCGTCGGCTGCCGCTTCGCACCCGACTTCGGACCAATTGTGAGTTTCGGGCCGGGCGGCATCTTCGCCGAGAGGCTCGCGGGAGCCTTCAAGCCTGGCTCGGCCAATGTCTTCTTTTCGCCAGTCAACGCCGATAGGGCCCTGATCGAGGAGAGCCTCCGCGGCAACGAGATCTGCGTCCTCGCCTCGGCCGGGCTCCGCAACACCAAGCCCGCGATCGCCTTCGAAAAGATCGTGGATGTCGTCGAGGCCTTCGTCCGGGCCGCCCCCCTCCTGGCCGCCGCGGGCATCCCCGAGTTCGAGGTCAATCCCTTCGTCATCGCGCCGGCGCGCGGCGCCGCGGGGCGTCCCGACGCCGCCGGCCAGGGGGCGAGGCTCCTCGCCCTTGATGTCCTGGGCAAGGTCGCCCCCATCTCCGCCTTCGGCGCCCAGCTCGGCGTCGACGAGGCAGGAAAGGTCGTCAATTTCGAGCAGGCGCGACGGCCGGTGAAGAAGCTGGAGAGGCTTCTCGTCCCCGAAAGCGCGGCCGTCATCGGCGTCTCCGAAAAGGGCATGAACAACGGCCGCATCATCCTCAACAACCTCATCCACGACGGCTTCGACCGGAAGCGTCTCTATGTCGTGAAGGCCGGGACGGCCGAAATCGACGGCTGCGTCTGCGTGCCCGACGTCGCGAGCCTCCCGGAAAAGGTCGACCTCTTCGTCCTCGTGATCCCCGCGGCCCAGGCGGCGATCACGATCGCCCAGCTCGCCGAACTCGACAAGGCGAACTCCATCATCGTCATCCCAGGCGGCCTCGAGGAGAAGGGCGGCACCGAGGCCATCGTCGCGAGGATGCGCGAAGCCCTCGCCGCCTCGCGCTCGAAGTCGGGCGGCGGGCCCCTGATCAACGGGGGCAACTGTCTCGGAATCCGTTCCGTGCCCGGCCGGTACAACACCCTCTTCATCCCCGAGTACAAGCTCCCGATGCCGAAGGGCTCCGTCGCCCCCCTCGCAGTCGTCTCCCAGTCGGGGGCCTTCGCCATCGCCCGCGTCTCGAAGCATCCGGACATCAATCCCAAGTACCTCGTCACCTGCGGCAACCAGATGGATGTCACGGTGGGCGACTGGCTCGAGCATCTCGCATCCGATCGCGAACTCGAGATCTTCGCGGTCTACATCGAGGGATTCAAACCCCTCGACGGAGAGAAGCTTCTCCGGGCGGTGCGATCCATCGTCGCCTCGGGGCGCACGGTCATCTTCTATCGAGCGGGCAGGACGGCGGCGGGGGCGGCAGCAAGCGCAAGCCATACCGCGAGCATCGCCGGCGACTGGCCCGTGACGCGGGCCCTCCTCGAGGGCGCCGGAGCTACCGTCGCCACAACCCTCGACGCCTTCGACGACGCCCTCACGACCTTCACCTTGCTTCGCGGCAAGAAACGGCCCGCGGCGAAGGCCAAAGGGTCCAAGCCCCCCTCCCCGCGTCTGGGCGCAGTCTCGAACGCTGGCTTCGAGTGCGTCGCCATCGCCGACAACCTCGGGAGCATGGAGCTCGCCACTTTCTCTCCCTCGACAGCCCCGGAGCTGGAAAGGGTCTTCGCCCAGGCGAAGATCGGAGAAATCGTCGATGTCCACAATCCCGTCGATCTCACGCCGATGGCCGGCGACGCGGCCTACGAGGAGACCTTCCGCGCCGTCCTCGCCGACGCGAAGGTCGACTGCGGCATCGTGGGCATCGTCCCCCTCACCGCCATGATGAACACCCTCGCCGCCGGTCCGGCCTCGCAGGGGGAGGACGTGAAGCGAGACGATTCCATAGCGTTCCGCTACGGCAAGCTGATGAAGGAGGGCGACAAGCCCTGGGTGGCCGTCGTGGACTCCGGGTCCTTGTACGATCCTCTAGCCAGGGAGCTCGAGGCCCGCGGCGTGCCGACCTTCAGGACGGCCGACCGGGCCCTCGCGATGCTCGACCTCTGGATGTCGTCGCGGTCTTGAGGCAGCGAGGCCTTTTCGCCGGAGTGATACGTCGATATCATCATGTCTATGTCAGAAACGCTTCTGATCTCGCCATCAGTCCTCCTCAAGAAGGCCGAACTCCTCGGAGGCCTTCTCGACGGGGATTTCGACTACTTCGCCAGCCGCAGCGGAGCCCTCTCCCTCGGCGACGGGGAAATCCTCTTCGTCGCGGGCTCGAGGGCCGACCGTTTCTGGGTGGTCGCCTCGGGAAACATCATCGTGGAAAGGGACGAGGTCGCGATCGCCGGTTTCGGGCCGGGAGACGTAGTGGGCGATTTCGATTTCGCGAGGGGAGCCTCCCGCGACGCGACGGCGAGGAGCGAGGGGCCGAGCGCCCTCGTCGAATTCCCCCGTCTCGGCATTTCACTCGCCGACCTCGTCGCCGAGCGCCCCGACGCCTCAGCGAGGCTCCTCCTCCGCTCGATCGCCATGATCTCATCGCGCATCCGTTCCGTGCAAAGACTCATCTCGGAGAACGCCCCCTGGGTTCGCGAGCTCCGCCATCAATCCCACACCGACGCGAACACCGGGCTCTCCACCCGCTCTTTCTTCGAGGAGGAGCTCTCGAAGCGCCTCGGGGATCCCGCCCTCTTCCTCTTGATCAAGCCCGATCGCTTCAAGGAGCTCGTCGACGAACGCGGCCATGCCGCAGGCGACGCCGCCATGTCGGCAATCGCAGCCCTTCTTATCGGCACGATCCGCGAGCTCGGTCGGGGCCATGCGATACGGATCAAGAGCAACGAGACTGCCCTCGTCGTGCCGCATTGCGGCAAAGAGGAGGCGCGCGAACTCGCCCGCCGCGTCGCTCGCGGCTTCGCGACCCTCGACGCGGGGCCCAACTGCGCGGGCTTCCGTCCCAGCCCGAGCATCGCCCTGGGCTTTTGGCCGGAGCATGGGAAGGATCCCTCCCGCCTCTTCGACGCGGTCTACGGCCTCCTGCAGAGGGCCTGGCGCGACGGCGGCGACAGGGCCTATTCGATGCGCACGACGACCGGAAAGCCCCCCGAAGGCATTCCCGAACGGAGACGATCGCAGGAAGGCGAAAGTTGAGCGACATCGCCTCCTTCCTGTCGACGGTTCCCGCCTGCGCCGGGATGAGCGGGCTCGAACTCAACACCCTCGCGGCCTTCCTCGAGCCGCTCCGCCTCGCCCCGTCGGAGATCCTCTTCCGCGAAGGCGAGGGAGGATCGGCCATGTACTTCGTGCGCACGGGCAGCATGGGCGCCTGGGTGATGGAGGACGAGATGACGCGCAGGGAGGTCTACGAGTTCCTGCCCGGCAGTCATCTCGGGGAAATGGCCATCGCCGAGGGCTCCGTGCGGTCGGCGACGGCCTACGCGAAGACGGAGGTCAGCCTCCTCGCCCTCGACGCCCTCGATTTCCATCGGCTTGTCTGGGAACATCCCGGCCTCGCCGTCAAGCTCCTCGGCAACATGGCGAGGAACCTGGCGGCCTGGCTCGACGAAGCAGCCGACTATCTCGGCGACCTGGCCCGTTGGGGCGAGAACGCGAGGCGCAAGGCCGTCGTCGACGAATCCACGGGGCTCTTCAACCGCCGCTTTCTTGAAGAGGCGATCCGCGCCCGCGAGGGCCGGGGCATCGACGCGAGGCGGCCCTGCGCCCTCGTCGCCTTCGACCTCGACCGCTTCCACGACGTCAACGAGAATCTCGGCAATCCGGCAGGAGACGCGGTGATAGCCCAGATCGGGGCCCTGGTGCAATCGATGGCCTCCACCGCGGGCTTCGAGGGCATCGTCCCCGCCCGACTCTCGGGCGACGAGTTCTCGATCCTCCTCCCCGACGCGACGAAGGAGGAAGCGACTGCCTTCGCCGAAGGCCTCCGTCTCGCGATCGAGGAGCTCTTCATAGAATTCCGAGCGGGGCCGGGCGCCGTTACGAAGCGGCTGTCCATCACGGCGAGCTTCGGCATCGCCGAGGCGCCCCGCGACGCCTACGACGGCCAGAGCCTGGTGGCATGCGCCGACGGGGCCCTCGCGCAGGCGAAGGCCGAAGGACGCAATTGTGTCCGTTGCGCCGAGGACGACGCGATCGCCTGCCTCGACGAATCAGTGCCTGAATAGGGCGAAGCTACGGCGAAGCCACGGCGAAGCCGAGGGCGACGAGGGAGCCCGCTGCCGAAGCCGCGGCGAGGATTCGCGTCCAGAGGATACCCGTCTTCGCGCCGGCCACGATGGCCTCCTCGCTCCGCACCGACACGATGAATCGGCCCTTGGCCGGCTTGCGAACGCGGAGCTCGCCGCCCTCGTCGGCGACCTCGCCCAACACATAGAGCATCCTTCCGGCGGGGATCGCGCGTTCGGTGAAGCGGTAGCCCAGGGTCCGTCTCCCTCCGGCGGCCTCGGCCAGGGCCTGGAACACGAAACCGCCCACGCCCAAGGTCGATCCGCCCGAACTGTCGAAGCTCGACCAGGTCGACTCGGGCTCGAGCTTGGCGCCCTTAGGGTCAACCTTGATGCGGCCGCTCCCGTCGTCGAGTTCGAAAACGGGTTCGCGACGGATGCTCGAAACGACCTCGCTGCCCCTGTTCGTCCTTCGCTGGCGGTTGCCGTCCTTGTCCGTTTCCCAATGCTCTTCCTCGTACTCCCGCGTGACGACGCACTCGTACCAGATCGAGTCCGTGCCCGAAAAGTCGGCCTTCAGAGGCTCGATCGCGACGGCCTTCCCCTTGAACTCGGCGGGTTGGACGAAGGAGCCCGCGCCGATCTCCTTGGCCACCGAGGCCGCAAGGTCGACGATAGTCGCGACCTCGCTCGTTTCCCTGCCCGCGACATCGAGGAGCTTGGCGGATAGAGAACGCGAAACGAGGAAGAGGACGAGGGCGACGACCGCCGCGACGCCGGCTGCGATGAAGAGTTCCATGGATGCCTCCAGACCCGGCCAAGTATAGGGCGGATGCGATGGCGGCGCCACCACCGCATTCCGACCTTAGGTTGCGGCGAGGCTTCCTTGCTACGGAAGGACGGCGGCACTACTATCAAACGGATAATGAGTGGGCCGGCGCGCGAAACGACGATCGGCCGCTCGATGCGCGGGCGGCCGACGCCCCGGAAGGCAGCATGAAGACCAACAGATTCCTAAACCGGGAATTGTCCTGGCTGGATTTCAACGCGAGGGTCCTCGACGAGGCCCTCGATCCCTCCGCCCCCCTCCTCGAGAGGCTCAAGTTCCTCGCGATCGTCTCTTCCAACTTCGACGAGTTCCACATGGTCCGCATGTCGGCCCTCAAGGCCGCGGCCAAGGATGGTCGCGAAGAGCGGGACCCGGCGGGCATGACGGCGAAGGAGGCGATAAGCGCCATCTCCGATCGTCTTCTCGCGATCCGGAAGCGTCAGTACGACTGCCTCATGACTGCCGTCCTGCCCGCCATCGCGAAGGAAGGGATCGAGGTGACCTTCCCGGCCCTGTGGAGCGCCGCGGAAAGGCGCTGGCTCGAGTCGACCTTCCTGGACAGCGTCTTCCCCCTCCTCACCCCCCTCGCCCTCGTGGAGGGAGAGGAATTCCCCTGCAGCGGCAACCTCCGCGTCCACGTGGCCTTCGTCCTCGAAGGAGGGGAGGCGGGCGGGAACGGGCCCGAGCGCAGGCTCGCCGTCGTGCAGGTGCCGCCCAACCTCGATCGATTCATCCGCCTGCCCTCCGACGGTCGCGGCATGCGTCTCGCGCTTCTCGACGACCTGGTCGAGGCCTTCGGCTCCCGGCTCTTCCCCGGATGGAAAGTGCGCGAATCCATCCAGTTCAAGGTCATCCGCGACGCAGACGCCGGCGTCGACGAAGATCGCGACGAGGACTTCGTGACCGCGATGGAGGAGATCCTCGCCGGCAGGCAGAATTCCTGGCCGGTGCGGCTCGTCATCGCGGACCATTCTCGCGATCTCGCCGACAGGTTAGCCGCCATCCTCGGCCTCGGCGCCGAGGACGTCACGCGGGTGGAAGGCCCCGTCGAGCTCAGGCATTTCATGGACCTCGCCTCCGCGGAAGCCCTCGGGGGAGCACCGGCCTTCGCCCGGCTGCGCTACGAGCCGAAACCTCCCCTGCCCGCCCTCCAGGTGCAGGAAGGCTCCACCATCTGGGAGGAAATCGCCCGCGCCGACCGTCTCCTCCATGTGCCCTACCAGTCCTTCGATCCCGTTTTGCGATTCATCGACGCCGCCGCGGACGATCCTCAGGTACTCGCGATCAAGATGACCCTCTATCGCACCTCGGGGAATTCGCCCATCGTGCGCGCCCTCACCCGGGCGGCCCGCAACGGCAAGCAGGTCGCGGTGGTGATGGAGCTCAAGGCCCGCTTCGACGAGGAGCGCAACATCGCCTGGGCGAGCCGTCTCGAGCAGGCGGGGGCCATCGTCACCTGCGGCGTCGCGAGGCTCAAGGTTCACGCCAAGGCGGCCCTCGTCGTCCGACGCGAGGAGGGCGGCGCCATCCGGCGCTATCTCCATCTATCAACGGGCAATTATAACGACCGCACCGCGCGCCTCTACGTCGACCTCTCCCTCTTCACGTGTAACGAGGAGCTCTGTCGCGACGCATCGGCCTTCTTCAACCTCCTCACCGGCTATTCGGCCGTGCAGGGCTTCGCGCGCCTCGTCGCCGCCCCCTTCGAGCTCAAGCGGAGGATCATCGCCCTCATCGACCGGGAGGCGGCCCGTTCGACGCCCGAGTCGCCCGGCCTCATCGAGGCCAAACTCAACGCCCTCGCCGACCCCGAGGTCATCGAGGCCCTCTACCGGGCCAGCGCCGCCGGCGTCGTCGTGCGGCTGAACGTGCGGGGCGTCTGCCTCCTCGTCCCCGGGCGGAAGGGCCTTTCGGAAAACATCAGCGTCATCAGCGTCGTCGGCCGATGGCTCGAGCATTCGCGCGTCATCCGCTTCCGCAACGGGGGCGCCGAGGAGATCTACCTGTCGAGCGCCGACTGGATGCCTCGCAATCTCGAAAAGAGGGTTGAGCTCATGTTTCCCATCCTCGACCCGGCGCTCCGGGCCGAGATTGTGGGCATCCTCGACGCCTATTTCCGCGACGAGGCGAAGGCGCGCCGGCTCGGCCCCGAGGGGACCTGGAGCCCCCCGCCGCGGCGGAAGGGCGGATTCTCCGCGCAGGACGAATTCTACGAGGTGGCGCGGAGGCGTAGTTCGGACGAGGACGACGCGCCCAAGGGCGAGCTCCAGGTGCGTCGCCTGCCGGGCTCCGCGGCGTGGTAGCCGACGAGGCGGGAATCGGCTCGCCGGCCGATAGATGAACCCAATTGCTCCGATCGGTCCGGACGGGGAGGAGGTCGAGGGATGAAAAAGGCTTGCGTGATTCTGGCGGATGGCTTTGAGGAGGTCGAGGCAATTACGCCCATCGACTATCTCCGGAGGGCGGGAATCGAGGTCCTCACCCTAGGCGTGGGCGGCCGGTCGATTCGCGGCTCCCACGGCATACTCGTCGAAGCCGACGCCGCCCTCGACGGCGCATCGGCGGCGACTGCCTGGGATTGCGTCGTCGTACCCGGCGGGGCGGTCGGCGCGGGCAACATCGCCGCCTCGAGCGAGGCTGTCGCCCTCATTCGGGCCCAGGCGGCTTCGGGCCGACTCCTCGCGGCTATCTGCGCGGCGCCGGCCGTCGTCCTCCATGGGGCCTGCAATCTCCTCGGAGGGCGCCGCTTCACCGGCTTTCCCGGCACCGAGACCCAGGTGACGGGCGCCACCTTCGTGGCCGACCGCGTCGTCGACGACGGCAATCTCATCACCGCGAGGGCGGCAGGTTGCTCTGGCGAGTTCGCGCGGAGCATCGTCGGCCATCTCGCCGGGAAGGAAGCCGCGGCCGATCTCGCCGCGAGGGTGCTCTTGGCCTGAAGGTCGCCGTCGGCGCCGGCAGCACTCGCGCCGTCGGCGCCGGCAGTGATCGCACCGGGAGGGAACATGAAAACGGTAGTATTAGCATTTGTTTTCGTTCTCGCTTTGCCGCTCGCCATCTCGGCCCAGGACGAGACGAACGAACCCGAGGGTTTCAACTTCATCATAGGACCGAGGATCGGCTATTCCTACGCCTTCATGAGCCAGGCCGATTTCTCGAGCCTCGTGGGACAGGTCTTCCCGGCCGGAAGCTACTCTCCCGCGACGACAGTCTTCGGCCTGAGCCTGGAGCAAAGGATACTATTGGGACAGACGCGGAGCCACTTCGCCTTCCAGGAAGTCCTGGCGATACACGGGCTCGAGCAGTCAATCGCCCTTCCCGTCCTCGCCGCCCTGATCGGCTACCGCGACGGCTCGGGCATCGAGGCAGGCATCGGTCCCATGCTCTCGGCCAACGGCATTTCGGTGCTGGCCGCCTTCGGCTACACCTTCTCCTTCAAGGGCGTCTACATCCCCGTCGATCTCAGCATGACCATCCCGAACAGCAAGTCGGCGACCCTGCTGAGCGTCACGTCGGGATTCAACTTCATAATTGAGAAGAAAAAGGGGATTGGCCCTTAGGCGACTCGCGGCACCGCGGAATCGCCGGCCCTCCGGCGGCCCGAAGCCGCGTCCGCCGAGGCTCGGGGACTTCCGGGCCTAGGCTTTCGGCTCGGCTCCGTCCTCGAATGGCACATCGAGGGGGCGCCTGAAAGACTCAATGCCGATGGCTTTTCCATCGTCGCCGATGTCGACCACGCAGCCCTGGAGCTCGAGCCCGGCCGTGCCGTCCTTCGCCCAGGCGGGTATGCCCGTGAGGTATTCGCGGATGCGGGTCGCCGGGTCCTGGCCGCCGACGGAAAGCAGGGAGCCCGTCCGCCCGGCGTCCGTGATCGCGGCCGTTCCGCCCTTGAGGATGCGGGCGTCGGCCGTGAGGGTCTTCGCGTGGGAGCCTATCATCGCCGAGATGAGGCCGTCGGCATGGTAGGCCATCGTTTCCTTTTCGGCCGTGGTCGCCGCGTGGAAATCGAGGATGATGCGCGGCGTCTCTTCGCGGGCCCGCTTGGCGATGTCGTTTATGGCATGAAAGGGATTGGCGAGGTGGACGCGCGGAAAACCCGCCTGACCGAGGAGGACGATAACCGCCACGGGTCCCTTGGGCGTCGTAAAGACCCGCCAGCCCCGACCCGGGTTGCCGTGCGGGTAGTTCGCGGGCCTGAGGAGGTAGGAGGCCTGGGGCAGGTGCTCGACGATGTCGCGCTTGAAATACGTGCATTCGCCGAGGGTGATGGCTTCTATGCCGATCTTGCGGAGCCAGACCGCGTGTTGGCGCCCGAGCCCCGCCCCCCCCGTCGCCGAGTCGGCGTTGCCGATGACGAAGTCGGCGCCGAATTCGCGGCGGACCGTCGAAAGAAGCTTCTTGACCGTGAAGACCCCGGCCTTGCCGACTATTTCGCCGACGTAGAGTATGCGCATGCTCACCGCGCGACTGTATAGGAAGGAGGGGAGCGCGTAAAGCGGAGGGAAGGTCGCGGAAGAGCGGGCGACGGCCCTCAATCCCGCCCGAAGGCCGCCACGAGCCTCGTCCGCAGGCTCTCCTTGGCCTCGGGCCAGTCCTCCTCGCCCATGCCCATCAGCGAAAGGCGGAAGCAGCGCCTCGTCGCCTCGCCCCGGCCGAAGCGCCAGCCCTCGGCCCAAGGGTGGGGGCCGGCCGAGCGCGTCTCGGGCGCCTCCACCCAGAGGTTGTAGCCCTTGAGGCCGCCGGCGATCCTGAGGCCGCTCAGGGCTCCGATCATGTCGACGAGTTCGCCCCGCCTCCGATCGGCGACGGCCCCCACGCGGGCCAAATGCCGCTCGTAGAGCCCCGACTCGAGGATGCCCGCCGCGAAAAGCTGGAGCCAGGTGGAAGGCCCCTGGTCGACCTCGTCTCGGAGCTTGACGATGGCGGACAGGCGGGCCGGGCTCGCCGCGAGGACGCCGATCCTGATGCCCGGGGCGAGGGTCTTGGACAGGGACTTGATCCACAGAGTCCGATCCGGCGCGAGGTCGACGTAGCGCGGCAGGGGCGATTCCACGAATTCGGAGAGGTAGTCGTCCTCGACGATCGTGAAATCGTGAGTCTCGGCCGCCTTGGCTATCGCGCGGCGAACCTCGAGCGAATGGGCGAGACCGGTCGGGTTGTGGATTTGGGGCACCGTATAAAAGAAGCGCGAGGAGGCCGGAGCCCCCTCGAAGGCCGCCCCGAGGCTCTCGGGATCGGGCCCTTCGTCGCCGAAGGCGAGGGCCTGCCGCGGCTTGAAGGTCGACAGGGCCCCCGGGTAGCTGGGCTCCTCCACGACGGCCCAGCTTCCCGCGCGCCCGGCAAAGAGGCGCCGCACGAGATCGAGGCCCTGCTGGCCCCCCCCGGTGACGAGGATCGAATCGGCGGGCAGCCGAAAGCGCCGCGAAAGGGCATCGATCAGTCGCGGCTCACCCCGCGACTCAGGGGCGGAAAAGAGCCTCCCGCGCTCGCTCGCGAGGAGGCCGGCCAGCACGCCGCCGGCTTCTTCGTAGGGGAAAAAGCTCTCCGAGAGCCGGGCAGTCGAAAAATCGGCCTTGCCCGAATCGGGGGCCGGGGCAGCCCGGGCAAAGCTGCCCGCGCCCACCCTGTTTTCGATCCGCCCCGAGCGGGCGAGGAGCTCGAAGGCCCGCCCCGCGGTCAGTTTGTTGCAGTCGTAGCGTTCCGCCACCTCGCGGATCGAGGGCAGGCGTTCGCCGGGGCCGATGTCACCCTCGTCCACGGCACGCCTGAGATCCTCGAATATGCGCTCGTACAGATGCATGCGAACCCCTTGACCAAAACAGGACACTTGCTTAAGTGTACTAGTACACTAGCAGAAGCAGAGGGATCACGCCAGCTGTCCTGGCTGATTCGAGGAGGCCATCATGCGCGAAAAGCTCAACAAGGGCTTTGCGGAAATGTTCAAGAACGGCGTCATCATGGACGTCACCAATCCCGAGCAGGCCAGGATCGCCGAGGATGCCGGCGCCTGCGCCGTCATGGCCCTCGAACGCGTTCCCGCCGACATCCGTCGCGACGGGGGCGTCGCCCGAATGAGCGACCCCAAGATGATCAAGGAGATCATGGCGGCCGTCTCGATCCCCGTCATGGCCAAGGTCCGCATCGGCCACCTCGCCGAGGCCAAGATCCTCGAGGCCATCGGCGTCGACTTCATCGACGAATCCGAGGTCCTCACCCCCGCCGACGAGGAGGCCCACGTCGAAAAGAGCGCCTACTCCGTGCCCTTCGTCTGCGGCGCCCGCGACCTCGGCGAGGCCCTGCGCCGCGTCAACGAGGGCGCCTCGATGATCCGCACCAAGGGCGAGGCCGGCACCGGCAACGTCGTCGAGGCCGTCCGCCATCTCAAGACCGTCAACCGCCAGATCCTCGAACTCAAGGGCCTCGACGAGGCCGGCCTCCAGAAAAAGGCCAACGAATACCGCGTCCCCCTCACCCTCGTGAAGGAAGTCCAGGCCAAGGGCCGCCTCCCCGTCGTCACCTTCGTGGCCGGCGGTATCGCGACCCCCGCCGACGCCGCCCTCATGATGATGCTCGGCTCCGAGGGCTGCTTCGTCGGCTCGGGCATCTTCAAGTCCGCCGACCCCGCGAAGACCGCCAAGGCCATCGTCCAGGCCGTCATCCACTGGCAGGACCCCCTCAAGCTCGCCGAACTCTCCGAGGGCCTCGGCGAAGCCATGCGCGGCCTCGAGATCAAGGGCCTCGAAACCAAGCTCGCGGAGCGGGGCTGGTAAGCCAAGAGCGAGTCCTTCGCTTTTGGGCGTCCCCCCGGCGCTCGCGCGCCGGGGTCGGGTCCTCCGCTCCAATCGGGGCAGGCCCCGATTTCCGCTTCGGCCCCTGACGCGGCGGGGGACAGTCGCCGCTTCTGTCGTTTTGCGAGGTGCGAACCATGACTATCGGCATTTTGGCCCTCCAGGGGGCGGTCCAGGACCACGAAAAGGTCTTCCGCAGGCTCGGCGTCGAAACCAGGCAGGTCAGGCTGCCCGCCGACCTCGAAGGCCTCTCCGGCCTCATCCTCCCCGGCGGCGAAAGCACCGTGATGGCCATGTACCTTCGCGAGTACCGGCTCGACGAGGCGATTCGCGCCCGCGCGGCCGAGGGCCTGCCCATCTTCGGCTTCTGCGCCGGGGCCATCCTCCTCTGCAGCGAGGTCGAGGGCCCCGGGGGACAGACCCCGGGAGCCCTCGACCTCATCGAAGCGCGGGCGACGCGCAACGCCTACGGCCGGCAGAACGCGAGCTTCGAAGAGGAGCTCGACAGCGACCTGGGGCCCTTCCCCGGCATCTTCATCCGGGCGCCTCGCCTCGAGCCCCTCGCTGCCACGAAGATTGTTGCGCGGCGCAAGCCCGAAAAGGGCGGCGAGGCGGTCTTCATCCGCCAGGGCAGGGTTTTCGCGGCATCCTTCCACCCCGAACTCTCGGGGGACGACAGGATACACCGGATGTTCGTGGAGACCTGCTCGGCCTGAATCGACGCATGGCATGGCCTGTCTCCGTGGCGCCCCGGAAGTCTTCACGCCATCCGGTGCGCCATCATTTCCGCTGCATCAGGTTCACTTGAACACCGTGATAATGAGGGCCGCGATATCGGCCAGGATCATGACGAGCGCCGATATCTTATGGAGCTGTTGAAGGGTCCTCTTTGCTTCCTTGGCGGCCAGCATCAGTATTCCCGCGACAAGCTGGACCGCCATCGCCAGGCCTATGATGACGACAGGTATCACTACTGGCGACATGGCCCTGAGGGTGGCGGGAAATATGAAGGCAAAGCCCATGGTCAGCCACGCGAAGAAGAAAAGGTGCAGGACGAGCTTCACCTTGCCATAGGGTTTCCCCGCCTTGCCGAGGGAAAATCCAAAAATAGCACTAATTACGATGAGAACGCCTTCGACGATGAATGGCGCCAATTCAGCCTTCATTTCGCTAATCCTCCCCTGTTTTCCGAGACTTCTCGGATGACCTCAACTTGGTCATTCCTCGATTCGCTTCGTCCAAAATCGCTGATGCATTGTCCCCGACGCTGTCGTCACCACTTCGGCAATTCGACTCCGAACTCCTTGGCGTATTCCGCGTTCAGCCGCTGCCAGCCCTCGAACTTCAGGGCATCGCCGGCGACGATGCGGCCGATGGGGCTTCCTTCGAGGAGGCTGTCCAGCACGTCGAGGCAGATGTGCCAGCCCGCGGCTCCCATCGAGCTGAAATGGCGATCGATGGTCGACCAGAGCGTGAGGCGCGTGCCGCCGCCGATGGCTTCCAGCTCCCAGCGCATGTCGTTGCCGCCCCATGAATACTCGAGCAGCTTCGGCGCCTCGGCTCGCGTCACCCTCGTCGCCGAGACGAGGGGCGCGGGCGCTCCCACCGTGGTGAGATTCACCGTGCTTCCGCTCCTGGCCAGGCTCCCGTCGGCTTCGAAGGGCGCCCACTCCCGCAGTTGCTCGGGGTCGGTGAGGGCCTGCCAGACCTTGTCAGGCGAGTGATGGAATTCCCTAATTATTATGAGTCTCCACTTCTCGCCTTCCTTTTGCAGCTGCGCCCCGCCGGCCGGGCCGGGCATATATTTTTCGCGCTCGGTCATTTCTCCTCCCTTGTGTCCAATTTCGTTTCAGTCGCTTGATTCATGGTGTCGAGGTGGCGTTCAAGAGCATCCATGCGGGCGGACCAGAACATACGGAAGGGGGCCAGCCAGGCTTCCACCTCCTGAAATGGTTCGGGCCTCAGTCGGTAGAGACGGCGTTGGGCATCCACCGTCGCCTCGACGAAACCGGCCTCCCGCAGCACGCGCAGATGCTTGGACACGGTCGGCTGCGGCATGGAGAGCTGACGCTCGATCTCGCCGACCGACTGTTGGGACGAGACCAAGAGGTTCAAGATCGCGCGGCGATTCGGCTCGGCGATGATTTCGAAGACTGATTCCACGCAAGAACTATACTTCCACGGGTATATACTCGTCAAGGCATATAATCAGGAATGCGTGGACCTAACCTGCGCCAGCTGCGTGAGGTCCAGAATTCGCGGTTTGCGGCTGCAGAAGAAAAGATTACTATTATCCCTCGCAGTGAATTTTTCGTAGCTGAGAAAAACCAGGGTCTTCTCGGAGGAAAGCATGATCCGAAATCAGTGGTACGCCATTCTCGATTCGGCCGAGCTCGGGTCGAAGCCCCTGGGCTGCCTCCGCATGGGCGAGCGCCTCGTCCTCTGGCGCGACAAGGGAGGTAAGCCGGTCTGTCATGTCGATCGCTGCGCCCACCGGGGCGCATCCCTCGCCCTCGGCAAGGTCCTCTGCGAGGGCGAATATCGCCTGATGTGCCCCTTCCACGGCCTCGAGTACGACGGGCGCGGCATCTGCACGAAGATCCCGGCCAACGGGGCCGCCGAGCCCGTGCCCGAGGGCTTTCGACTCCAAACCTATCCCGCCAGCGACGCCCATGGCTTCATCTGGATCTTTTGGTCCGAAGAGGGGGTGGAGCCGACGAGCGGGCCCCGCTGGTTCGAGGATCTCGACGATGACATGTCGAGTTCGACGGTGGCCGACCCCTGGGCCAACCATTACAGCCGCTCCATCGAAAACCAGCTCGACATGGCGCACCTGCCCTTCATCCATCACAACACCATCGGAAGGGGCAACGCCACGGTGGTGGACGGACCCGGCATCCTCATGCGGGACAGGGGCATGTTCGTCTACACCTACAACCGCGTCGACGACGGCAGGCCGAGGCGCAGCACCGAAGAGGTGGCGGCGCCCAATCCCGACAAGCCCTTCAAACTCGAGTTCATCTTTCCGAATGTCTGGGAGAATTTCGTGAGCGAAAAGCTGCGCATCGTCGGCGTCTTCGCCCCCGTCGACCAGGAGAACACGGTCGTCTACCTGCGCTTTTGCCAGTCCTTCATGAAAATCCCGATCCTGCGATCGCTGGTGCAAGCCATCGGCAATCGTATGAACCTGGTGATCGCCCATCAGGACAGGCGCGTCGTCGAGACCCAGCTGCCCAAAGCCGACGGCACCGGGGCGGGGGAACTCCTCTTCCCGGGAGACAGGGCCATCATGGAGTACCGCAAGATGCGGCTCGAGGCCTTGAAGGAAACGAAGGCTCGGGCCTGAGGCCCTCGCTCAGCCGCCGTTCGGGCCCTTGAAGGCCTTGAGCACGATATCGAGGCTTCCCTCGATCTCGTGGAGTTCGTCGTCGGAGAGCGACTCGAAGGCCTTCGAAAAGCAGGTGTCCATGGTCTGGCGGGCGAAAAGCGCCTTGTCCGAGCCCTTGGCCGCGAGGTGGACGTAGATGACGCGCCGATCCTCCTCGGAGCGGACCCGCTCGACGATGCCGGCGGCTTCGAGGCGATCGATTATGCCCGCGACGGTGGAGGGGCTCGCGTTCATCTCGGCGCAAATCTGGCTCATCGTGAGGGAGCCGGCGTGGGCGACGAGGCGGATCGCGGTGATCTGGGGCATCGTCAGGCCGCTCGACGAGAGGGCCTCGGCGATGCGGGCGTTGGCGAGGGAGTTGATCTCACGGACGCGCAGGGCGATGCGGAATGACTGGCGATCGCGGGGGCTTAGATTCGCGCTGGACAGACCGCCCGGATGTCCTCCAGGATGGCCGCCCGAGACGCCTTCGGGATGTCCTCCCGGATGGCCCATCGGCTGTCCGCCCGGATGGGAGGGCTGTCCCTCGGGCTGTCCTTCTCCGCCGGCGGGTTCCCCGGCAATTCTCTTTCCCGAATCCTCGTTTCGCATACGATTGGGCATATCCGCAACGGGCTCTCCTGTCAAGTTCGCTCCACCTTGACCACCCTTTCCACTCCGTGAGATACCGCCCCCATGCCCATCGTCAAAAAAGGCTTCGGTCTCATTTATTCGATGCTTTTCGCCATCTTCGTGCTCTTCGGCGCCTCGATGACCCTGGTGGGCGCCATATTGCCGCGCATCTTCACCGACTTCGGCTGGACCTATGTCGAGGCGGGCATTGTCCTCGCGAGCGGCGCCATCGGCATGTTCCTCGCCACCTTTTTGGGTGGGCGCTTCCTTCATCTCGTCGGGATCAAGGTCCTCCTCGTGCTGGGCGTCGCCCTCCAAACGGCGGGCCTCGCCTTTTTCGGGAGTTCGCCTTCCCTCCTTTTCAACCTCCTCCTCTACGCGGGCATCGGCTTCGGCCAGGGCTGCGTCGAGGTGGGCATCGACTGGTCTGTGGTGCGCATGAGCCCGGAAAAGGACGGGCGAGCGATGAATCTCGCCCATGGGGCCTTTTCCATAGGCGCCGTCGTCGGGCCCCTCCTCATCGCCCTCGTCCTCGCCTCGGGCCTCGCCTGGAGCCTCACCTTCAGACTCGTCGCCGCCCTCTACGCCCTCATCCTCGCCGCCCTCCTGCTCTTGCCCCTCGGACACCTGGGCCGCGAAGAGGGGGGAGAGGGGACGAAGTTGCGCGGGCTCGCCGCCAACCCCGCCTGGTGGCTGGGCTTTCTTCTTCTCTTTTTCTACGTCGGGGCTGAACTGGGCATCTCGAACTGGAGCTCCGAATTCTTCGTAAAGGTCTTCGGAAGCAGCGTCGAGCTCGGCGCCCTCACCGTCTCCCTTTTCTGGTTCGGCCTCGTCGCCGGCCGCCTCGGCTTTCCCCTCATCCTCCCCCGCGCGAGGACGGAGCGTCTCCTCCTCGTCCTCTCCATCCTCTTCGCCGTCTCGGTGGGCCTCATGCTCGCCGCCGGAGGGGCGGGCAAGGCCGCCCTCCCCCTCGGTCTCGTGGCCGTCGCCCTCGCGGGCCTCGGGGCATCCTGCATCTACCCATCGGGCATCACCCTCGTCAGCGTCGCCTTCCCCATCGGCCAGTCCACGGCCATTGGCTTCGCGGCCACGGGAGGCGGCCTGGGGGCCTTCGTCTTCCCCTTCGCGATGTCGGCCATTTCAGGCAGGGCGGGCCTCGTGGCGGGCTTCGCCTTCTATGCCCTCCTCGCCATCCTCACCGCGGCGACGGCGACGGGTCTAGCGGCGGTCACGAGGAAGAACGCGACATGAGGGTAAAGGGACCCGGCCCCGACGAGCTCGTCTTTCCCCGCGAGGGAGGCGATCCGGCGCTCGGGGTCTGGATGCGGGCCACCCGCCTCAAGCGCCTGTTCCGCCAGGGCTGGTTGAAGCGCGGCATCGAGGAGGCAGCCTGCGAATCGGTGGCCGACCACAGCTTCGGCGTCGCCCTCCTCGCCCTCCTCCTCGCGCCCTCCCAGCCTGGGGTCTTGCGGGAGAGGGCCGTCCTCATGGCCCTGGTTCACGAGCTCGGCGAGGCCTACGCGGGCGACATAACCCCCGTCGACGGCGTGAGCAAGGAAGAGAAGGCAAGGCTCGAACGCGACTCGATCCTCCGTGTCCTCGAAGGCTCGCCCGAGGCGGCCTTCGTACTCGAACTCTGGGAGGAATACGAGGCAACGGCCACGCCGACGGCGCGCTTCGTCAAGGAACTCGACCGCCTCGAAATGGGCCTCGAGGCGAGCGTCCACGAGGCGGGCGGTTCGGCGGCCATGGGCGAATTCCACGACAGCGCCCGCCGAGCCCTCGTCACGCCGAACCTGCGGGCCATGCTTGAAGCCGCGATCGCGCGCTGAGATCGACGCTGCCCGCGAGAAATGTGGGCTAACCAGATGAGCGCAGCGGAGCTGCCCGGCTCGGACCTCCCCGTCCATCCCTTTCTGCCGGAAATCGTGGCCCGCCTCCAGGCAGCGGGTATTCTCCTGCTCTCAGCCGAGCCGGGGGCGGGCAAGACGAGTCTCGTGCCCCTCGCCCTCGCGTCCGCCTTCGACGCCGGCAAGGTGATCGTGGTCGAGCCTCGGCGAGTGGCGGCCATCGCGGCGGCCACCAGGCTGGCCGAACTCGCCGGCTGGGCCCTGGGCGACGATGTCGGCTACAGGGTGAAGGGCGAGTCGAGGGCCGGCAAGATGACCCGGATCGAAGCGGTAACGGCGGGGGTCCTCATCAGAATCCTCCAATCCGATCCCTTCCTCGAAGGGGTCGCGACCATCATCTTCGACGAATTTCACGAGCGCTCCCTCGACCTCGATCTCGCCCTCGCCCTGGCGCGCGAGGCTCGGAGCGCGAGGGCTGCGGAGCTCCGGCTCCTCGTGATGTCGGCCACCCTCGACACCGAGGGATTGGCCGCGAAGCTCGAGGCTCCGAGCCTTTCCGTGCCCGGCAGGGTGTTTCCGATCGAGACGCGCTGCGCCACCCTCCCTCCCGTCGATCCCCTGCGCTGGGTGGCCGACGCGATCCTCGAGGCGACCGCAGGCGGAGCGGTTTCGCCCAGCCTGGAGACGGGAAGGGGCCGGGAAATGGGTGGCAGGAGCGTGTCGATCGCGCCGGGGGGAGACATCCTCGTCTTTCTTCCGGGCATGGCCGAGATTCTCAAGGTCGAAGGCTATGTCGCCGGCAGGCTCGCGGAACGGGGCATCGAGACGCTCAGGCTCCATTCCTCCCTCCCCCTCGCCGAGCAACGGCGCGTCATTACCGCTGCCCCCTCGACCGGCTCGAGGGAGGGGGTGCGGCGCCGCGTCATACTCTCGACCTCCATCGCGGAGACGAGTCTTACCGTGCCGCGGGTGACGACCGTGATCGACTGCGGCCTGGCGAGGGGGAGTCGTTTCGATCGCCGGAGCGGCCTCAATCGCCTCGTCACGGAACGCGAGTCGGCCGATCGCGCCGAACAGCGCCGGGGACGGGCGGGCCGCCTCGGGCCGGGGCTCTGCCTCCGCGCCTGGACAGCCACCGAGATCCTTCCCGAGAGGAGCCCGCCCGAAATTCTCCGGGCCGATCTTTCGGACCTCGTCCTCGAATGCCTGGTCTGGGGCGCGACGTCGCGGACCGAACTTCGCTGGATCGATCCACCGCCCCGGGCCGCATGGGAGGATGCCCTCGAAACGCTCAGGGGACTGGGGGCGGTCGCAGGCGAGGGCGTTAGGGCAGGCGTTGGCGAGACGGCAGGCGTCGGCGAGAGAGGCGGCGGGGGTGAATCGGGGCCTGCCCCCCGTGTAACGCAGCGGGGCAGGGAGATGGCTGCCCTCGGCATCGAGGTAAGGCTCGGAGCCCTCGTCATCGCCGGGCGGCATAAAGAAAAGGCAGCCGTGGGGGAGGCCCGCGGGGACAGTCACCGTGAGGGAAGCAGGGGCCGCGGTCACGGCACCCTAGCCTGCATCGCGGCCGCCATCCTCGACCGCGGGGGCGCCCCCGGGGGCGGCTCGACCGAGGGGGGCTTCGCGGAGCGCGTCGGGCAGATCGCCCAGGGGCGTGACCGCGATCCCCTCGCCGCCACGATTCTGGAAGAGGCCCGACGCATCGCCTCGCGGGCGGGCATCCGCTTCGACGCGTGGGGCGTGGAGCCGGAGCTCCTCCCCGGCCTCTTCGCCGAGGCCTGGCCCGATCGGATTGCCCGCCGCGTCGAGTTCGGCGGCACCTCGGCGGTCTTCATGCTGCCCGCCGGACGGCGCATCAAGGCCACCCTGCCCCTGGCCGCTTCGCCCTGGATCGTCGCCCTCGACGCCGACGCGGGCGAGAGCCTGGGGCGCCTGTATTCGGGCATCGCGATCGGGGAGGCCGAAGCCCTGGAAGGACTCGCTCCCCTCCTCGTCGAAGACACGAGGATCGAATGGAAGGGGCGGGGCTATCGCGCGAGGAGAATTCGCCGGGCCGGCACCATCGAGCTCTCCTCGACGGCCCTGGGGGTCCTCGACCCTCCCCTCCTCGCCGGAGCCCTGAGGGAGCGCCTCGAAGCCGAAGGCCTTGCAGCCTTCTTTCCAGACGCAGAGGCCGAGGCCTTTCTCGCGCGCTACCGCTTTTGGAGCTCCCGCCCCGGAAACGAGGGTCTGCCCGATCTCGAGGGGCGGGGCGCCGCGACCTCAGTGGAGGAGTGGCTCCTTCCCTGGATAGACAGGGATACGGCAGACATCCTTCCGGGAACGAGGCTGCGACAGGCTCTGGAAGGGCGTCTGTCCCCCGAACTCCTCAGGCGCTTCCGCGTCGAGGCGCCGGAGCGCGTGGAGCTCCCCTCGGGGGCGACGAAGGAGTTGCTCTACGACCAAGGTCCCCTTCCCCTCATCGAAGGGAGGGTGCATGAGTTCTACGGTGTCGGCGAACATCCCAAGGTCGCCGGCCTCCCCCTCGTCATCAGGCTCCTCTCCCCGGCGGGGAGGCCTGTTCAAGTGACCTCGGACCTGCCGGGTTTCTGGAAGGGGGCCTGGGCCGAGGCTCGGAAGGAGCTCCGCGGCCGCTATCCCAAACACGACTGGCCTGAAAATCCCGCCCTAGCCCTGCCTTCAAGGAAGGGGCTGAAGCCGCGGCAGACCTAAGGAGCCGGCGAAGCCGGGCGGGGGCGGCCGGGCCTGGGGACAGTCACCCTGAGGGCGACAACGGGAGGCCGAGCCCGCGTCGAGCACGATAGGCCGCGCCGAACTGCGGGGCGGGCGCTGGGCGCGCAGAGACTCGTCTTCCACCCATCGTTTACCTCAGAGCCTCGCGCGGGTATCTTGAAAGCATGGATTCGATCCTCGCCCCCCTCGCGGAACGTGGTCTCTGCTTTTGGGAGACTTCCTTTTCCGCCCTCGACGCCTATTTCGGCCTGGATCGGGCCCCCGTGCGTTTCGTCGCCCTCAAGGCCGATCTCGTGGAGCTCGCGAAGTCGATCGGGGCCCTGGAGTTCCGGAGCCTGAGCTGGGCGGACGCGAGCGCCGAGGCGGGGGGGCTGACGGTCCATTTCCGCTGTGTCGACGAGGCCTTCCGCTCCGACGAGGGGATGGTCTCCTTCGCCCCCCTCGACCTCTTTCGCGAGCCGGATTCGCGGCGCTTTTTCGATCCCCGAGGCGTCTACGAGGGATTGCGGAAGGGGGAGCTGGAGCCGCGGGGGAAGGAGGGAGCCCAGCTTTTCGAGGCTGCCGTCCTCGTCTCCCGCTACGAGTACAGGCTTCCCGAGGCCTATCTGCCCGCAGCGCCCCGCGAGCTCCCGGCCCATGCCCAAAGGGACCTTTTGTCCCTCATTTTGACCTCGGCCCATCCGGAGCGGGGTCTCGAGCTTCTCCGGAAATCGGGCTTCATCGCCGCCTTCTGGCCCGAGCTCGCGGCCCTGCCCGGGACGAGCCAGTCGAAGGAGTACCATCCCGAGGGCGACGCCTGGGACCACACCCTCGAGACCTTCCGCTACCGCAAGCTGGCCGACCTTCCGCTTTCCCTCGCCCTCCTCCTCCACGACACGGGCAAGCCCGACGCGGCGGCGGCCGACGGCAAGCGTTTCGCCCGGCACTCGGAAATCGGCGCCGGTCTCGCGCTGCGCTTTCTCTCGCGGCTCGGTTTCGACCGGGAAACCGCCGACACGGTGGGCTACCTGGTGCGCTGGCACATGCTGCCGGCGGCCCTCCCCCGCCTCCCCATCCAGGCCGCCCGCGAGGCCATCGAGGATTGGCGCTTTCCCCTGCTCCTCGAGCTCTACCGCTGCGACGAACTCTCGACCTTTCGCGGCCCCGAGGGCTATTATGAGGCCTGCGCGGCCTATCGCGAATACCGCAGGCATCTGCGCAATCCCTTCCGCGACGAGGAGGGGCGCAAGTTGATGCGGCTCTATGTCGAGGGGGCGCCGCCCTATGTCGCCGCCCAAGCGGCGGCGGGGCGGGCGGCTGCGGGTCGAAAAGGCAGCTCGCGCCCGGGCTCGGCGCGGGTGGCGAGCGGTAGCGCAAGGGCGCGAAGCGGAGGCAGGCGATGACCGAAGTGTTCTCCTCGTATTTCCAGGAGGAGGTCCTCGTGCTGAAGACCCTCCTCGACTCGGCGGGCATCGAAAGCGACATTTTCGCTGGCTCCCAATCCGAGCTTGCCCCCTTCTGGAGCATCGACTCGGGGGGCTTCCGCCTCATCGTCGGCGACGATGACGCGGAGGACGCCAGGGCCCTCGTCGCGGAACACAAGCGGCTCAAGGCCGCCGGAGAGGTTTCGCGAGGACAGGGCGGCGAGGGCCAGAGTGATGGGCAGGGCGGAGGCGGTTCGCGATGAGTCTCGACGCCCAGGCCCTCCTCGGCACGACGAGGACCCTCCTCCCCTTGGTCATCGAGCATCGGCGGGCCCTCCATCGCATTCCGGAAATCGGCCTGGACCTGCCGGAGACAGCCACCTTCGTCGCGGCCGAGCTCCGCACCTGCGGCCTGGAACCCCACCGCCACGGTTCGGGGCTCTGGGCTGACATCGGCACTCGAGGTCCCTTGATCGCGCTCCGCGCCGACATGGACGCCCTGCCGATCGAGGAGGCGACGGGCAGTGCATGGGCCTCGATGTTCCCCGGCCGCATGCACGCCTGCGGCCACGACGCACACACGGCATCGCTCCTCGTCGCGGCCCGCATCCTCGCCGGCGAAAAGGACCTGCCCTTCCGCCTTCGCGCGATCTTCCAGCCCGGCGAGGAAGGCTACTACGGCGCGAAGACCCTGATCGAAGCCGGCGCCCTCGAGGGGGTCGCGGCCATCGTCGGCGGCCACGTCGGCGATCTCAGCGACGAGATGAAGCCGGGTCAAGCGGCCTTCCTTCCCGGCCCGATGATGGCGGCCAGCGACAAATTCAAGGGAGCCTTCGTCGGCCCCGGAGGCCACGGCTCGGCCCCCCACCACAGCCCCGATCCCGTCTCCGGATTCGCGGAGTTCGTGCTCGCCCTCAACTCGCTCCGCGCCCGGGAATTCGACCAGGTGAAGCCGGCGGTGATTTCGGTCTGCTCCGTCCACGCAGGCTCGACCTACAACGTCATCCCCGACCGCCTCGAATGCCTCGGCACGGCGCGGAGCATGGAGGCCGGGCTGCGCAGCCTGATGGAGCGACGCATCGGCGACACGGGCAGGGCCATAGCCGGTCTCCGCGGCCTCGACTTCGAGTACGAGTGGCTGGGCGGCTACCCTCCCCTCGCCAATGACCCGGTAGCCAGCGAGGCGGCGATGAAGGCCGCCCAAAGGCTCCTCGGCCCGGAGCGGGTGCTGCGGCTGGCGGCGCCCATCATGGGCGGCGAGGACTTCGCCTATTATCTCGAGAGGGTGCCGGGCCTCTTCTGGTTCTTCAACACGCAGAATCCCGAACAGGGCATAGTGCATACGAATCACAACCCGCGCTTCGACATCGACGAGAATCTCCTCGCCGACTTCATCGCCGTCAACATCGGCATCGCGCAGGTCCTGGCCAGGGAGTTCGGCTGAGGGTTGGATGGGGGGCCGCCCTCTTTTAGGCCATGGCTCCCCATCCATCCGTCGATTGCCCGGAGGAGCCTGCCTTCCTAGCCTTTCCACATGGGTATGGGGCTGCGCGCCGCGCTTGCGCTGAATCTGAAGGAAAGAAGGCGAATCCTCGGTTTTTCCCAGGCGGAGCTGTCCGAAAAGGCCTCGATCTCGGCCGGCCATATCGCCGGGATCGAGCTGCGGCGGAGGCTCCCGACGCCCGAGGTCCTCGAGAGGCTCGCGGCAGCCCTCGACGTGCCGGCCTACCGCCTCCTCATGACGCCGGAGGATCTCGAATCCGAGGCGGGAGAGGCGGAGCGGAGGCAAGCCTACGAGGTGGCCCTCCGGATTCGGGGGCATCTCGAAGAGGAGCTCCGCGAACTCGCGCGGCCTTACAGGGGAGATACGGGGACTGTTTCGGGGAAGATCCCCGAAGTCGCGCCGCGAAAGGGCCCGGAGACCGACGGCGTTTAGCGGATGGCGCAATGCCCCGACCTCATGCATTATGGTGGTCCACGTGGAGGTCCGATGTCCCCCCTCAAATGGATAATCACCTACGGCTGCAAGCTCGGCCTGTCCTTCGTCTACCGCATCGACGGTTCCGATATGGCGAAGGTTCCCCGCGACGGCCCTCTCATCCTCTTCACCAATCATCGGGGCCTGGTCGAGGCGCCCATCCTCTACACCCAGCTCGCGCCGAGGCCGAAGGTCACGGCCCTCGGCAAGATCGAACTATTCAAGATTTTCTTCCTCGGTTTCGTCATGCGCGTCTGGGAGATAATCCCCGTTCGCCGCGGGGAGTCCGATCGCGAAGCCCTGCGCTCCTGCATCGACAGGCTGAAAGAGGGCTGGATCCTCGGCATCGCCCCCGAGGGCAGCCGCAACCAGACCGGCGCCCTCCAAAAGGCCAAGGGCGGCATCTCCCTCCTCGCACTCCACTCCGAGGCCCCCATCATGCCCTGCGCCCACTGGGGCGCGGTAAGGGCTCGCGACTACCTCAAGCGCTTCAAGCGAGCCCCCTTCGTGCTCAAGACGGGGGAGGCCTTCCGCCTCGACACCCACGGGGAAAAGCTCACGAAGGAGATCAGGCAGGAAATGGCCGACGAGATGATGTATCGCCTCGCCATCCTCCTGCCGGAGGAGTATCGGGGCGCCTACGCCGACCTTTCGAAGGCCACGACCAAGTGGCTGCGCTTCGAGGCTTAGCCCGCATCCAGATGGTAGATCAGCACCTCGGCTCCCCGCTCTTGGGCGAGGGAGGCGACGCGCCGCCAGGGTAGGTTCCTCCCCTCCTCGCCCATGGTCTTTTCGAGCATCGCGAGCTTTTCCCTTCCCTTGGTGAGAAAGACGATCTTGCGCGCCGAGGCGAGGACGGGGCCGGCCAGGCTCATCCGGAGCCAGGGGCGGGCGGGGGCGATGGTGTGGACGGCGAGCCCGGCGTAGGCCGGCTCGAGGGCAGCCATGCTCGAGGGATCGCCGGGGAAGAGACCGGCCGTATGGCCGTCGTTGCCGACGCCGAGAAAGGCGAAATCGAAGCTGGGCCGGGGCGACAGAGTTTCGGCCAGCCCCTTCGCGTAGGTGGCTGCGGGGTCCACGTCGCTCGCGTCGGGCCAGGCGCGGAGTTCCGGAGTGGGCTTCCATACCGCGGCGGCGAATATGTCGGCGATGAGATGATCATTGCGCTCGGGATGGCCGAGGGGAAGCCTGCGCTCGTCGCCCGGCCACAGACGTGGCGGCGGTCCGGAGAACTCGCGCAGGGCCAGCACCCGGTACATCGGACCGGGGGTGCTGCCGCCGGCGAGCACGACGTCGAGTCGCCTATCCTCGGACCTGGCGATGCGCAGGGCGTCGGCGAATTCCTTCAGCGAGGCCTCGATCCATTCGGCTTCGAGGGCGAAATGCCTGATCCTCATGGTGTTCGCCCTCCTAAGACGAGGGGCGCCGAGCCGGCGGGATACTCGAGGAGGGGAGATCCCTCCGCGGTGGTCCAGGAACGCCTGAGCTCGTCGACGAGCTCCCAGGCGGCCTCGGATTCGTCCGCGCGGATGAAGAGGGTCGAGTCGCCGCGGATTGCGTCGTCGAGGAGGCGCTCGTAGGCCTCGGGCAGGCCGTCGCCCTCCTGCCAGCTGAAGCGGAGGTCGCGCTGCTCGACGCGGGGCCGGCCGGGGACCTTCATGTTGAAGGAGAACCACACCCCCTCGTCGGGCTGGATCTTTATAGTTAGAAGGTTTTGGCCGAGTTCCCCGCCGTAGTCGGAGAAGAGGGCCCGGGGAGGCGCGCGAAATCGCACGCGTATCTCGCTCGAGCGGCGGTCCAGGGCCTTGCCCGTCCTGAGCACGAAGGGGACGCCCGCGAAGCGCCAGTTGTCCACCTCGAGTCGAAGGGCCACGAAGGTCTCCGTCGTCGAGTCCGGGGCGACCCTGGCCTCGCCGAGGTAGTCCGGAATACGGCCTTCCGTCGGGGAACTTCCCTCAGCGTAGCGCGCCCGAAACGAGCGAACCTTCCACTCGGCCGCCGTGTAGCGCGGTACGGAGCGGAGCACCTTGACCTTTTCGTCCCTGATGGCCTCCGGATCGAGGGAGGCCGGCGGCTCCATGGCAGTGAGGCAGAGGAGCTGGAGGAGGTGGTTCTGGAGCATGTCCCTGGCCGCGCCGGCCCGATCGTAGTAGCCGCCCCGCGTGCCGATGCCGACGGTCTCGAGGGCTTCTATCTCGATGCTTTCGATGTGGTCGCGGTTCCACAGGGGCTCGAAGACGGAGTTGGCGAAGCGAAGGTAGAGGAGGTTCTGCACCGTCTCCTTGCCAAGGTAGTGGTCGATGCGGAAGATGTCCCGCTCGCGGAAGGCCCGCTGCAACCGGGCAGAAAGCTCGCGGGCGCTCGCGAGGTCGGAACCGAAGGGCTTTTCGACGACGAGGCGGGAGGTGGCTCCCTTTTCGCCCTCCCTCGTCGTACCGAGGCCGGCGGCGGCGAGGCCCTCGGCCGCCTCGGCGAACTGGTCGGGCCCGACGGCGAGATAGTAGAGCCTCGTGCGGGGCATGTCTTCCGAACGCAGCATGATCGCCAGGGAGCGATAGAGCCCCTCGTCCGCCAGGTCGCCCCGCAGATACTCGATCCTCCCGGCGAAGTGCATCCACGCTTCCGCGTCGACACCACGCCGCGAATGCTCGCCCATGACCGGCGCCACGGAGGCGACATAACCGTCGGTGTCGAATTCCTTCCTGCCTATCGCGACGATCTTGGAGGCAGGATGAAAGCGGCCGACGAGCGACAGGTTGTAGAGGGCGGGAAATATCTTGCGGGCGGCCAGATCGCCGGTAGCCCCGAAAATGACGACTACGGCGGGCGTGGGAGGCGGGAGGTCCGCTTCGAGATCGCAGCCGATGCAAGCCTCGGCGGGAATGCTTCCCGCCATGTTGGTATTATTCATGCATTCACCAAGATACGCCGAAAATCGGCCTTATGCAAAATCAGGGCCGCTGGCTCGCAGTGTAGAGGTGGACCCAGTGCTCCTCGGAGCCGTTTTGCAGCCTGCGCTCCACGGGAGCGCGGCGGCCGAAGGAGAGGCCGGCGTCCTCCGCATTCGTGACGACGCCGATACTCCAGCCGGCAAAGCGTCCGGTGGGACCGCCGTTTCGGCGACCTGCCCCGCGCTCATCCCAACCCTTGCCCCGTCCGCTTCCACTTCCGCCTCGCGCGCCTGAGCCTTCGGTGGGCGCGATTCCCCAGGCCTTTCCCAGCCTCCCGTAGAGGGCGCGGGCTTCGGCCTCGGTGCCGAGTCTCTCGCCCCAGGGCGGATTCGTGATGAGGAGACCTTCCTCGGCATAGGGCTTCGCGTCCTCGGCGGAAGCCACCGAAACCTCGATGAAGGGCGCGACGCCGGCCCGGGCCGCGTTGCCTTGTACCTGCTCGATGGCGCGGGGATCGCTGTCGCTTCCTACCAGCCTGAGCTCGACGTCCTTGCGCACCGCCGCCCTGGCGCGCTGGCGCTCGTCGGCGAAGATCGCGGCGGCTCCCTCCTTGAGGAGGGGCATGGTCTCGATTTCGAAATGGCGGTCAAGACCAGGCGCCCGCTCGAGGGCGAAGTGGGCTGCCTCGACGAGGAAGGTGCCCGAGCCGCAGAAGGGGTCGAGGAGGGGGAGCCTTCGGCGCCAACCGGCGAGGAGAAGGATGCCGGCGGCGACCGTCTCCTTGAGGGGAGCGTCGCCCGCGGCCTTGCGCCAGCCGCGTTTGTGCAGGGCGTCCCCCGATAGGTCGAGGCCGAGGATGCACTCGTCGTGGTCCAAATAGACCCGCAACGAGCGCGTGCGCCCCGTCTCCGGCATGCGCTGCTGGCGATAGGCCTTGCCGAGGGACTCGTAGATGGCCTTGTGGACCACCGACTGGACGGAAGTCTGGGCCTCGAGCCTCGAGTCGCGGCTCCGCACCCGCTCGATGACGAGCTTGTCCTCGCTGGCGAAAAAGCGCTGCCAGGCCGGTCGCCGCGCCCCCTCGAAGAGGGCGTCGAAGTCGGGGGCCTCGTAGCGGGCGGCGACGAGGAGGATCCTCTCGGCCGTGCGCAGCTCGAGATTGGCCCTGAAAAGACCCTTGAGGTCGGTGCGGAAGAAAATCCGCCCCGGCGACCTGCCGCTAGCCTCGAGGCCGATCTTGGCGATCTCATTGGTCAGAACCTTTTCAAGACCCAAGGCGCAGAGGGCGCATCCCTCGAAGCTTTCGTTATCCATCGGGGCAGTATGGCCTTGACGGCCCCTCCCTCACAAGCGGCAGGCGATTCCCCGGGCCTGCCTTCGAGTTCCTCGAAGCTTGTTGATGCCGCCGCCCGAGGCCATACTGTCGGGATGAAAGCGGTCAAGCGCCTCCTCGTCGCCCTTCTCGCCCTCGGCACCGCCCTTTTCGCCGCCTCGGAGCTTTCGACGCCGGCCAACTCGGCCCCCTATTACTCCCCCGCGGCCAGACAATGCCTCCTCATCGCCCACATGGGCGGCGACAAGCTCTGGCCCGGAGACACGCGCTACGCCTACGATCAGGCGGCTCGGCTCGGCGTCGACGTGTTCGACATGGATGTCCATATAACCAGGGACGGCGTCATCGTCCTGATGCACGACGATACGCTGAGCCGCACCACCGGCGCTCCGGGAGAGGTCGAGGACTTCAGCTATTCCGAGCTCGAAGGCCTGGACGCGGCCCGCGACTGGACGCCGGACAAGGGCGCCACCTATCCCTACCGCGGCAAGGGCATCAAGGTGACCAGACTCGAAGACCTCTTCGTCGCCTATCCCGACATGCGCTATCTCATCGAGATCAAGAATTCGAAGAATCCCATCGCCCGGCCCCTCGCGGATCTCATCCACCGCTACTCCATGCAAAGGAAGGTCATCGTGGCTTCCTTCCATGACGGTCTGTTGAACGAATTCCGCAGGGCAGCGCCGGATGTCGCGACCTCGGCCTCCAGGAAAGAGGTGACGACCTTCGTACTCCTCTCGAAGATCGGTCTTTCCGGCCTGATCTCCCCGCGGTACCAGGCCCTCCAGGTCCCCTACGATTCCAAGGAGTCGCTCGGCATACGAATCCTTTCGCCCGGATTCATCCGCGCGGCCCACGCCAAGAACCTGAGGGTCGAAACCTGGACCCTCGACGATCCCGCACTCATGAAAAAGTACATTTCCTGGGGTATCGACGGCATCGACACCGACAAGCCCGACGTCCTGAAGGCCGTCCTTTCGGGACTCTGAGAGAAGGAGAAATCGACCATGGCTCCAGACATCGAACGCGACAATTCCTGTTTCTGCTGCGGCATCGACAACGACCGCGGGTTCCACCTCGCCTTCTCCTATCCCGTGGAAGGCGAGGCGGAAAGCAGCCTCCTCGTCCCCGAGTGGTGCGCCGGATGGAAGGGCGTGACCCACGGCGGATTCCTCACAATGCTGATGGATGAGCTCATGGCCCACGCCTGCATCGCCTTCGCAGCCTCGGCCGTCACCGGCGACATGTCGGTCAAATTCATCAAACCGGTGCCGACCGGCTCTGTCGTGCGAATCGTGGGAAGGGCGGAGAAGCCCCGCGGTCGGGTGATCTCGACGACGGCGACCATCTATTCCGAGGAAGGCGTCGCGATGGCGGAGGCTTCCGCCCGCTTCATCGTCACGGGCAAGGCGAGGGAGAAGGTCTCATCGTGAGGCCCTCGAAGCGTCTCGGGGAGGGCGGGATCGGGACAGGCGCCCTGGCCGCGGGCTCCGAGGCCCTCGCCTGCCCCAAAATGAAAAAAGGCCACCGATAATGGTAGCCTTTCCCTTCGTGGAGGTGATCGGAATTGAACCGACGACCTCTTGAATGCCATTCAAGCGCTCTAGCCAACTGAGCTACACCCCCGAAGCGAGGGCACTATAGGGGAAAATCTCGGGGAGTGTCAAGAAGTTCCGGATCGTGACATATTCATCTTGATCGTCACGGCTCCGGTCTTTAGAATCGAAGAAGCATCGCGGCCTTAGGGCGCGCGGCCGGAAGTCTTGGCAGGAGGGGCAGCCGTGTCCGATGAAATGGATCCCGAAATCGCCGCTCTTCTCGGAAACGATGTCGAGGAGTATGCGCCCGCGGCCAAGCCGAAACGCAGCGAGGTCGCCCCTCCTCACGCAGACCCCTCGGCGCCCGACTTCGACACCCTTTTCGGCAGCCTCGACGCGGGCGGCGAACCGCAGAATCGCGGCGAGTTCAGCGTCGATCTCAGCCGCAAGGGCTTCGCCCCCGTCGCGAAATTCGAATCGGACCGGCCCGTCGACTATTTCGCCGATCCCGAGTTCTACAAGAAGGCCCTCGCGAACGAAGGCGAGGAGGCGCAGAAGGTCCACGAGCTTCTCTCCAAATTCCTCAAGACGAGCGATCCCAAGGATAGGGGCATTTACCGCCAGCAGCTCGTCGGCGCCTGGTGGTATCTAGCCGCCAAGGTGGCCCTCCACTCCATCCCCGCGACCTCGCCGCTGCCCAAAAAACTCCTCGTGCGCTTCGGCGCCCTCCTGCCGACCCTCCTCTCGCCGGAACAAAAGGAGATGCTCGGCAAGATCATCTTCGAGAAGGAAATCGACGAGCCGATCTACTACGTCGACGAATGGATCAAGGCTGTCGCCACGGGTCAGATAAAGTCGAGCTCCACCGACGAAGTGAAAACCACACGAGGCGACGACCGCTCCAAAATGAACGCGTCCCTCCAGAAGGCCCAGGGCAAGCGCGACGCCGTAGAGGGCATCCTCAAGTCGAAGGTCGAGGAGAGGAAGAACCTCGAGTCGGCCCTAACTGCGAGGGTCGAGATCATCTGCGCCCACGAGAGCCAGCCCGGGCTCCTCCACGTCCCGGCCCCCTACAACGAGGCGCAGAAAAAGACGGCCACGGAGCTTATGGACATCCTCCGCAGGATGATGGCGGCGGACAAGGCTCTCTCCCAGAGCATCGCGGAATTCAAGGAGGCCGACGCGGAGCGCGAGGCGGTCCTGGCCAAGTCGAAGGATCTGATCGGCGAGACGAAGGCCGATCTCCAGGCGGTCGCCTCCGAGTTCGAGACGGTCAAGCAGATGCTCAAGCTCTGCATCGGCCGGCAGGGAAACCACTTTCCTATACTTATGAAGGAATATTTCCACGGAAGCATCCGCGACGTCGCGACACGCGAGAACGTCGTCAAGGCGCTTTCCTGGATCGAGAGCATCGATTCGCAAGCCTTCATGCGGCCCTACAAGAACGCCCTCAATCGCATCGTCCCCTTCATCGTCCTCGTGCCCTGCTACGGCGATACCGGCATCTGCTGGGAACCCTTCGACCGCTTCAACAGGGCGTCGAGCAGGGGCCGGGTGGCCATTCCCCTCTTCCCTAAGAACCTCAACGAGGCCGTGCTCTACGCGGTGGCCGATCTTCGCTGGCAGGTGGCGAAGGAGAAGGCGTCGTTCTACTGGATGGAAGAAGGACTTACCGGCAATTATTACCAATGGTTCACCGCCAAGAAGCTCAAGGGCGACGTAAAGGAATTCTTCATCCAGGACTACATGATATGGGTGACGAAGGAAAGCGAAGGCATGCAGAAGCTCGACAAGGAAGTGCGGGCGATTTTCTGGCGCCTCATGCCCTTCTCCCAGCCCGTCAAGGACAAGCTCAAGACCAGGAGCTACGTCTACCAGGAACTCTACCAGAAAGACGTAAATCGTTCGAAATCAGACGGATATTGATGCGCGGACGGGAGACAGTCCGGCACGGGGTTCCGGCGCCGGAGGGAGGCCTCCGCGCCGACCGACAGGAGCGACCATGGAAGCCATAAGCGCCAAGTATCGTGAACACTTCATGAAGATGCTGGCGCAGTCCCGCGCCCAGCTCGAGGTGGGCGAGCACAATGTCTACCAGGAGGGGAATGCCGCCATTCTCCCCTTCATCGACCAAATCATCGAGGAATATCTGCTCCCCGGTTCGGGCATCCGCGACATCGAGAATCTCGAGGCCCTTTTCGACGCGGCCAAGGCAGGCGAACCCTGCCTCCTCCTCCTCGAGCATTTCTCCAATTTCGACCTTCCCGTCATCCACTATCTCCTCAGGAAAGCGGGCGGTAAGGGCCCCGCCATCGCCGACGCCATCGTCGCCATCGCGGGCATCAAGCTCAGCGAGGAAAGCCCGGTCGTGGCAGCCTTTTCCGAGGCCTATACGAGGCTCGTCATCTATCCCAGCCGCTCGATAGAGGCCCTCAAGGCGGGCAAACATCACGATCCGAAGGAGATCGTCGCGGAGCTCATGAAGAGCGTCACGATCAATCGGCAATCGGTGAAACGGCTCGCGACCCTCAAGACAGAGGGCAAGCTCATCCTGGTTTTCCCCTCAGGGACGCGCTTCAGGCCCTGGGATCCCGAGACCGGCAAGGGCGTCAGGGAGATCGACAGCTATATCAAGAGTTTTTCGAAAATGTGCCTCATCTCCATAAACGGAAGCATACTGAGGATCAGCCAGTCGAAGGACATGACCGACGATCTCCTCTGCAAGGACCGCGTCGTCTACGGCGTGAGCGAGCCCCTGTCCTGCGAGGAATTCCGCGCGCATATCAAGCATGAGCATCACCACCTGACCGAGGACAAGAAGCAGGCCGTCGCCGACGCGATAATGGAAGGGCTCGCGCGCATCCACGCCGAGGTCGACGCCGCCCTTCCTCCCCTCGCCGCCGGTTCCTGAGCTCCGCCTGACGGATCGTCAGAATAGGGACCAGCGCCTCGTCTCGAGTATTTCGATGCGCACCCTCGCGCGGACAACCCAGGCGTTCTCCTCGACGAAGACGCTCGGCGCCGTCGCGAAGACGAGGCGACCCTTGACTTCGTCGGGCCGCTGCGGCTCGGCCTCCCGCTCCCAGGACTCCAGGGCGGCGCGGGCCGCGGCGACATAGGCTTCCCGTCGACCCTTCCAGCCCCCCGATCGAGAGAAGGCGCCCACTCCCTGGGCGCTCTTCCATTCGGGCGACCTTGTCGATTCGAGGAAGAGACGGTCCGAATCGTCCGGCCGAAAATCGATCCAGGCGCCGAGCCGCGCCGAGCTCTTCGTGGTCTTGCCCGGCACGAGCCTCGGATCGCCCTGCGCGATCGCGGATGCCGGCGTGAGGACGAAGCTGTCCTTGATCTGGCGTCCCTTGTTCTCGGGTTTCCAATCGAAGGCAAAGCCTTCGATCATCCCCGAAAAGACCCAGGCCGCCTCGTCGAGAACCCGCGAGGCGGCGACCGAATCGGGCAAGGGATAGGATTCACCTTCGTGGGGAGGGAGGTCGAGGTCGGTCCAGAATTCCGCGCGGAGAACCTCCCCCGAGGTCTGGGCAGAGAGGCCGGCGACCAGCGCCGAGACCGCGGCGACTGTCGCGACGCGGCCGAACCCCTTCATCGGCGCGGAAAGAACCTGCGGCCGGGATTGACGCCGAAACGGGCGAGAAAGTAGAGCCAGCCGATGCCGAAGCCGGCAAGATGCGTAAGGTGGGCGACTGAAGCGTTATACGACGTGAGTTCCGAAAAGAGCTCGATGCCCGCGTACACGAGCACGAGAATGGGCGCCTTCACGGGGAGGATGCCCCAGACGAATATGCGCGAATCCGGAAAGATGGTGGCGTAGGCGAGGAGGAGTCCGAAGATGGCGCCGGAGGCGCCGAGGAGGAAGACGCCCATGCCGCCGGTGAAGATGTAGGTGACGAAGGAGAAGAGGCCCGCCAGCACGCCGATAAGGAAATAATACAGAAGGAATTCCTTGGTGCCGACGCTGCGCTCCACCGCGGTTCCGAAGAAGAAGAGGCCGAGCATGTTGAAGAGGAGATGGCTCAGGCCGGCGTGGGCGAACATGTAGGTCACCGGTTGCCAAAAGGCTCCATGGATGAGGCTCGCCGGGTTGAGCGCGAAATAGTAGGGGATATCGGGCATCACGAGGCCCGCCGCGAAAACGAGGACGTTCGCGGCGATGAGCCAGAGGACGGCGCTGTGGTAGGAATAGCGAAAGGGTCGCCTGATGATCGATGAGGTCATGGGACAAGAGTACGGAATAAGGAGGCCATTCGGCAAGCCTGCCCGCGTCCCGCCGACTATCAGGCCTGCTTCGCCTCCGGCCTGACGGCCGTGACGAATCCGACGAACATGATGACGGCGCCGAGGAACTCGGAAATATACAGGGCATTGTCGATGCCGAAGCGGCTGAAGGTGCCGCCGAAGGCGGGCATCAGGGCGCCGAGGGCGATGAGGACGTTGCCCACGGCTCGGTTGCGCTTCACCTTTTTCCTGAAGAATATCCAGGCCGACCAGGCGGCCCCGCCGACGAGGGCGAGGGTGCCGTAGATGTTGAAGAAAGGCGTCAGGATGCGAACGCCACCCGAGACGATCAGGCTTCCTGAAAGCTCCTGCCCCGGCTGGGCGACGCCGAGCTGGGCGCCGAAGACGCGGATCGCGCCATAAATCGAAGCGATTATGAGAATGACGAGGGTGATATGGGCCGTCCTCGGTTTGGCGAGGAGGTAGACGGTCCCCTGACCGAGCCAGGCGGCGACCAATACGGCCCCGAAAAGATACCAGAGCCTGAAGGCGAGGGGGCTCCAGCCCACCAGGCCGTTCCAGCCCTCGCAGAAGCCCCCGATGCTGTACATCAGGATGCCGATCGCCCAGAGGAGGAGATGGCTATGCTTGGGCTCTCGCAGCCAACGGCTGAAAACGACGATGGCGAATATCAGGCTGACCGTCGCCGATAGGAAGGGCAGATAGCTACTAAGAAAATTCATGTCTCGCTCCGTTTCGCGAAATGCGTCCCGTCTTCATACCATCATGCGTGGCCGACCGCAAGAAATATATAATTCGCATTGTAACTTGTTTCGACTACCCACGGGCGCAGCGCGGCGAAGGGGACTCCGATGGGGACTATTCGGGGACTCGGATTTCGACCTAGCGAGAATGGGGCTGCCGTCGGGCTGTCTTTTCGGCATGCTCCTTTTCAAGCTCGGAATAGGCGACCTTCCCCACCCGGGTGAGGGGCAGGCTGTCGCGAAATTCTATCGATTCGGGCACGCTCCATTTGATCAGGTTCTTGGCGCAATATTCGATCAGCTCCCGTTCCTTCGTCTCCGTCGCGGAGATGCCCGCCTTGAGGACGACGATGGCCTTTACGGCCTGCATCTTGCGCTCGTCGGGCACCCCGATGACGCAGGACATTTCCACCTCGGGATGGCGATCGAGAAGTTCCTCGACGAGGGTCGGCGTCACGCTGACCCCCGAAACCTTGATGATGCGCTTCATCCTGAGGCGGAAATAGACGAAGCCGTCGGCGTCCATCGAACAGAGATCGCCGGTATGGAGCCACGCGAGGCCGTCGGGATGGCAACGGATCGTGGCGGCGCTCTCCTCGGGGCTGTTGAGATAGCCGAGCATGAGGGTGGGACCGCTCATGCAGAGTTCCCCGTCGCTGCCCGGCGGCAGCTCGTCGGTCGTGCCGGGGCTGACGATCTTCGCGAGCATGTCGGGTAAGGGTATGCCCACGCTTCCGGGACGATAGGCCCCGCGCGGCGTCGCGACGCAGGCAGTCACCGACTCGGTGAGGCCGTAGCCCTCGAAAAGGCTCGTGCGTCCCCCGTGGCTCGCGAGGAAGGCGTCGAAGCGCTCCTTCACGGTTTCGGGCAACTTGTCCCCGCCCGCATAGATGAGCTTGAAGCAGGAGAGGTCGGTCTTCGCGAAGACCGGATCGCGCATCAGGGCCTCGAAGAGGGTCGGCACGCCGGCGAGATACTGGGGTCGCACCTGCTTTACGAGCTTTGCCACCGTCGCCGCCGTGAAGCGCGGCACGAGGACGCAGGTGCCGCCGGCGATGAGGAAGGTGTGGACGCAGACGCCGAGACCGAAGCCGTGGAAGACCGGGAGGATCGAGAGGATGATGTCGCCCGGCACGATGGGGCCCTGGGTCCCCACCTGGAGGCCGAGGGCGTTGAAGCTGGCGGAGCTCAACATGATGCCCTTGGGCATGCCCGTGGTTCCGCCGGAATAGAGAATGACCGCGCAATCCTCGGGTGAAAGCGGCGTAGTCTCGCAGCGCTTCGTCGGCGCCGATCCGATGAAATCGGCCCACCGGAGGATGCGCGCGTCCTCGGGAAGGCGGGCGATCTTGCGCCCGCTCGAGAGCCAGAAGCCGAGCTTCATCGCGGGCTTGAGGAAGTCGGCGATGGAACAGACGAGGATGGTGCCGACGCCGGCGGCTGTGGCGGCCTCGGCTGCGGCGACGTAAAAGGCGTCCAGGGTGACCATCCAGAGGCTCCTGCTTTCGCGGAGATAGAACTCGATCTCCGCCGCCGCCGACAGGGGATGGATCATGCTCGCAATTGCGCCCACTTTGTTGAGGGCGTAGAAGAGGATGAGGGCCTGGGGGCAGTTCGGCAGGCTCACCGTCACCGTGTCGCCCTTTCCGATTCCGCGGGATGCGAGGGCGTCGGCGCATTCGTCGATCGATCCCGAGAGTTCCTCGTAGGTCGACCGGGAACCCAGGAACTCCCAGGCGACGCGGGTCGGGTCGGCCTCCGCGGCATCTCGCACCAATTCATACATTGTTTTCCGGGGATAGTCGAGGCTATGAGGTATCTCCCCGTAGAACGCCAGCCAGGGCTTTTCCGTGCTCATCGCGTGCCTCCCTCAGGCCCCGGAGCCGGCCGCGCGCGGTGAAAGCGGCGCGGGTATCTTGAGCCCGCCGCCGGCTGCAAGTATCGCCTCGATCGAAGTCTCACCCGTCACGAGGAGCTCGGGATGGGTGAGGAGGTTCTGGAAAACCTGGATCGACCTGATGTGGTTGAAGCCCTCGGAAACCCGCTCGTCGAAGGCGAAGGCGAACTCGATGCACTCCCGCGCCACTACCGCCCCCGCCTCGTCGACCACGGGCTGCTTCTCGATCTTGCCGATCGTGAGGAAGGAGCTCGCGCTGCCCATTTCGAAGAGGTGATGGAAGGGCGCTCCGAGTCCGATGGAGCCGAGGTTGGCGAGATAGATGCTCGTATAGAGGGGAATCGCGTCCATCAGGAAGGCCGGCAAGATGTTGTGGTAGTCGAGCCGCTTCACGAGCCCGACGACGAGGCTCACGATCGGCCTGGGCAGGGCTGCGACGAGATCCATCAACTTGTCGTCGTCTCCCTTGTGGTCGCTCCGCGCCACGGAGAGTCTGCGGTTGACCATGTCGCGGATTTCCTCGAGGGTTTCCTTTCCGGTGAAGGCCATGCGAACCTCGGCCTCGGGGGCCTCCTCGGTATATTCCTTCTTCGCGACGAAGGTGATGCTGATGTCCTTGTGCTGGTAAAAGCGTCGGCCGACGATGAAGCGGTTGAGCTCCGGCCGGAGAAAGAAGGTGCGTGCGATCACCGCGAGGAAGATGTGGAAAAGGCCGATGCGTTCGCTTTCGGGTCTGCCCGCGTTGTGTGTTTCGACGAATCGAAGGAGATTCGAGGCGTCGACCCTCTGGAGGGTGTAGACGACGGAATTGTTTCGCCCCTCCATCACGTAAGGGAAGAGCCTTTTGAAAGGATCGAGATCCTTGATGTAGATGCCGTCGCGGCGATTCTTGAATGCCATATACATCCTCGTCCGTGGTTTCGGACTTGACCGGCGCCCCGTGGCCGTGCCATCGGCCATCCATTTCATATCGAGGCGCGAGGCGAAGTATAGCAGGCCTCCCGCGATCGGGCAACTTTTCGCCGCTCGACGAATTCACCATCGGCTACCGTATCGGCTTGACAGCGATCCCTGCCCCTCCGATAGTCTGCGCATCTGAAAGCCGGACTCGGCATCGGAGCCGAACGATCTATCGAGTCCTGACAGAAACGGACAGGTGGGACGAAATGAGCAGGCCTGCTATCGACGTGAACGCGGATGGAAGCATCTTCCAAATCGAAGGCGCGACTTCGTCGTTGACGATCGCCGATTATCACGGCCTGCCGCTGCTGCTCTGGTGGGGCGCCTGCCTCGCGCCTTCGCCCGACGCGCCGGCCGGCGTTCGAAGCGATCCTCCACCCTATTCCGTCTGCGACGAGCCCGACGATTCCTCCTGGTCGAGCGCGAGGCTCCAGCTCGACTACGCGCCGCCCCTCGCCGGCGATCGCAAGGCCCCGGCCTTCGTCGCGACATCGACGGGGGCACCGATCGTCTCCCCCCGGATCTCGAATTGGAGGACCTATGAAGGTCGACCTTCGCTGAAAGGCCTTCCCTCGGCCCGCGCCGAAGGCCCCGAAGCTCAAACCCTCGAGCTCCTCCTCGCCGACAGGGCGGCCGGCCTCGAGATCGCCCTTACCTATACCGCCTTCGAAGACAGCGATGTCATCGCCCACGGCGCCAGCTATCGCAATGTCGGCAGGTCGACGATCAGGCTGTCGCGCGTGTCGAGTTTCAGCTTCGATCTCGCGCCTCGCAATAGCTTCGAGCTTCTCGATCTCGAAGGGAGCTGGGCGAGGGAGCGCATGGCCCGACGGTCGCCCCTCGGGCCAGGGAAGAGGATCATCGGCTCCAATCTCGGAGTCTCGAGCCATCGCTTCTCGCCCGTCTGCGCGATCCTGCCCTCGACGACGACCGAAACCACGGGCGAAGCCTGGGGCGCGGGTCTCGTCTGGTCGGGCGACTGGCAGTTCTCCTTCGAAATGGATGAGTTCGACAACCTGCGATGCTCGGGAGGCCCCGGGGCCGAAGACTTCTCGTGGGAGCTCAAACCAGGCGAGACCTTCGAATGTCCCGAGGCCCTCCTCGCCTGGTCGGAACAAGGGATATCGGGGCTTTCCTCACAATTCCACGATTTCTTGTCGCGAAGGATCACTCCCCCGCGCTGGCGCAACAGGCCCCGACCGATTCTCGCCAATACCTGGGAGGCGGCCTATTTCGATTTCGACGCCGAAAGGCTCGACGGCATCGCGCGAGACGCGGCCCGGCTCGGAGCCGAGCTCCTCGTCATCGACGACGGCTGGTTTTCGCGCCGGAATGACGACACATCAAGTCTCGGCGATTGGTGGCCGAATGCCGACAAGCTCGGCGGCAGCCTCGACGAGCTGTCCCGTCGCGTTGCGAAACTAGGCCTCGGACTCGGGATCTGGATAGAGCCCGAGATGGTTTCGCCCGACTCGGATCTCTACCGATCCCATCCCGACTGGTGTCTCGTCGCTCCGGGAGTCCCCCGTCAGACAGGTCGAAATCAACTCGTCCTCGATCTCGCGCGCGAGGAAGTACGGGCGGAGATCGCTCGACGCATCAAGGAGCTTCTCTCCTCCGCATCCTTCGATTACGTCAAATGGGATTTCAACCGTCCCCTCGGAATCGCCGGTTCCGCCCTCCTCCCTCCGGAGCGCCAGGGGGAGGCATCGTATCGCTTCACCCTCGGCGCCTACGCCCTCTTCGAGGAAATCACCGGCGCCTTCCCCGACATCCTTTTCGAAGGCTGCGCAGGGGGCGGCGGCCGCATGGACTTCGGCACATTGTCCTATTTCCCCCAATATTGGGCGAGCGACAATACCGACGCTACGGCGCGTCGGGCGATCCAGGGCGGCGCGGGGCTCTTCTTCCCCCCAAGCGCCTTCGGCTCCCACGTGTCAGCCGTCCCCAATCACCTGACCGGCAGATCGGTCGGCATGCTGCCCCGCATCGCCGCGGCCATCGAGGGCGTCTTCGGCTTCGAGCTGGATCTCGCCCAGCTCTCCGCGGAGGATTTCGCCCTCGCCGCCGAAGCCTGCAATTGGTATAAAGCTCGGCGCTTGCTGCTCCAGTTCGGCAGGCGCCTCCGGCTTCCGATCGCCGCCGAGGGCGACAGGAGCGGACGCTCGCCCTACTCGGAAGATGTCGCATGGATGGCCGTCGACGAGGGCGCCGGGTCGGCCATCGTCGTCTGGTCCCGGCTCCGCGCGATCGCGAATCCCGGCAGCGCCTTCGTGCGTCTGCGTGGGCTCGAAGCCGCGGCCGACTATGGGATATCCATCCCGAGCTTCGTCAGGGGACCGGGATCATCAGGGCTGGCGCCAATCAGGAAAGCGAGCGAGCTCTCCGTCACGGGCCGTGAGCTCATGCTTCGAGGTCTGGAAATCATTCCCGGGATCGGCGACGCGGCCGCGATCGTGGTGGAGCTGACGCAGACATGAAGGCCTGCCGAGCGGGAATCGATATATCGTCACGCCTTGTACCGTTAGGAAATTTATTTAGGGCTGCGCCTAAAGAAAAAGCCAGCCCGGAGGCTGGCTCTTTCATCAGGCGCAGGTCGGAGTCGGACCGACTCATGAAGGTTTTGCAGACCTCTCCCTTCCCACTTGGGTACTGCGCCGAACGCTGGAAAACGGATTCATAAATCGTCGGTAGTTCGCTCCCCGACGTGCGAAGAATATACCGATACGGCCCAAAAATGTAAAGGACCGGCGACTCGGCGCCGGTCCTTTACGTTCCGAGCTGCGGCTGAAGAGCCTCAGGCCTTTTTGATCTTCTCGTCCGTCACGAGGCCGCTCGCGGAGTCCCGCTCTTTCTTGGCGCGGGTCTCGGAGCGAAGCATCCAATTGTCGACGAAGGCCGATCCGATGAACACGGAGGAGTAGGTTCCCGAGATGACGCCGACGATGATGCAGAGGGCGAAGTCCTTCATGGCGCCGGTCGTGAAGACATAGAGGCCGACGGCCGAAAGGAGGACGGTGCCGGCTGTGATGACCGTGCGACCGAGGGTCTCGGTGACGCCGAGGTTCATGTTGTCGCGATAGCGGGCGTTCGGGTTGAGCTTTACCTTCTCGCGGATCCGGTCGTCGATAACGATCTTGTCGTTGATGGAGTAGCCGACGATCGTGAGGACGGCCGCGATGACGGTGGTGTTGAGCTCGATGCGAGTGAACACGATGAACGACACCATGATGAGGGCGTCGTGCATGACGGAGATGACGGCCGCGATCGCGTAGATCGGCTTGAACCGGACCGAACAGTACACGAGGATGACCGAGAACATGAGGATGGTCATCCAGATGGCCTGGTTGGCGAGCTGCTGGGAGAAGCGCGCCCCCACGACCGTCGATGAATTGACGACGACGTTATCGGCTCCGTAGGCTGTGCCCAGCAGGCTCACGAATCTCGAGTGGATATTCTGGGAAAAGCTCGGGTCCTTGCCGGGGTCCTCGACGCGGATGATGAACTCGCGGTTGGCGGGATCGCCCGCTCTCTGGATCGAAACGTTGCCGAATTCCTTGAGCTTGGCGCGGAGATCCTCGACGCTGATGGGGAGCACCGAGGCGTCCGTGCTGCGGAAGTGGAGGACGGTCGGCGTCGTGCTCAGCGAAGATTCGGTCTGGGAGGCACCGAGGAGAAGGTTGGAGGGTGTCGTCGGGTCGGCGCGCAGATTTACATGGACGCCGGCGACCGAGGCGAGGCCGTCCGCGACTGCCTTGAGAGTCGGCGCGGTCGACCAGGTGTAGGTGTAGGATTTCGACTCGCCCGAGGGAGCCTGGGAGATGAGGGTGACGTCGGCCTGGGACACGGTCAGGCGCATCGTGCCCGTTCCGTCGAAGGTTACATCCATCGAGGGAGGCGCGAACTGGACGTCGGTGTTGATGCCCGCTTGGAAGTCTATGCCCATCCTGAAGCCGACGAAGGCCACCGTGGCGAGACCGCCGACGATGATGGCGATGGAGAGCGGCACGAGGAACTTGAAGCTCCTATGCCACTGGATGACACGCTTCATTTAAGCCTCCAGGAGATGCTCGTCGATTTCATCTTGAGCACGTCGGTCTCGAAATCGAAGATGAGGTGCGAGACGAAGAGCGAGGTGAAGAGGGAGCTGATGGTACCAATTGCGAGGGAAACGGCGAAACCCTGGATGGGTCCCGACCCGAGCTGGGCGAGGAATAGGGCCGATATGAGATTCGTCATGTGCGAATCGAAGATCGTCCAGAAGGCCTTCTGGAAGCCCGTCTTGATCGAGGCGGCGCGACCCTTGCCGAGCCTGAGCTCTTCCTTGATGCGCTCGTTGATCAGCACGTTCGCGTCGACCGAGATACCGATGGTCAGCACGAAGCCCGCGATCGAGGGCAGGGTCAGGGTGAGGCCGAAGGCGGAGAGCACGCCGACCATGATGAAAAGGTTGACGATTTCGGCGATGGCCGTGTTGATGCCCGCGCCTTTGTAATAAAAGAGCATGAAACCGATGACGAGGAGGAAGGCGATCGTGATGGCGAAGATACCGGCGTGGACCGCGTCCTCGCCGAGGGAGGCGCCGATCGCCTGCTGATTGATGGGAATCAGCTCGACGGGGAGGGCCGCGGAGCGGAGGAGGAGGGCGAGGTTCTGCGCCTCTTCGGCGTTGAAGCCCGTGATCTGGCCGCTCTCCGTGATCGGACTCTGGATGGTCGCCACGCTTCGCACCCTGTCGTCGAGTACGACCGCCATCGGTTTCTTGATGTTGGCGCTCGTCAGCTTGTAGAAAATGTCGCCGCCGGCCTTGTCGAGGGTGAAGTCGATCTGCGGCTGGCCGGTAAGGGGATCGGTGACGGCCTGGGCGGACTGGATATGGGTGCCGTCGAGACCGGGCTCGGCGGTGATGACCTCGTATCTGCCGGTAAACTCGTCGAGACCGTAGCTGTCCTTCTTGAATTCCTTGCGCACGACATAGCCCGCGGGGACGATATTCGGGTCCTTGACCTGGAGGGTCTTGTCGTCGATGCCGTTCGGCGTGTTGCGCAGATAATCGTTCAGTCGGGATGTGGCGTCGGAATCCACGATGTGGAAGGCCAGCTTGCCGCGGCCCATGATGATCGAGTTGATACGCTCGGGATCTGCCGCGCCGGGGAGTTCCACGTAGATCTGGTCCTCGCCCTGCTTGCGGATCGAGGGCTCGGTGAGGCCGAACTTGTCGATGCGGCTGTTGAGAACCTCGATGGCGCGGTTGATGGCATCGGCCTTGTCTGCCGCGGAAAGGGGGTGACCCACCTTCTTGGCGAGGGCGTCCATGTCCGCCTGGATGACGACGCTCATGCCGCCGGAGAGGTCGAGACCGAGCTGGATGGCGCGGCCGTGCCTGGCTTTGAGGGAGAGCACCTTGTCGCGATAGATGCCTGAAACGGCGTCGAGGGCGTCGCCGTAGCTGTTGAAGCCTTCCAGCACCGCTTTCGCGTCCCATACCTTCGGTTCGGGTTTCTTGGCGCCGCGCCAGGCGGTCTTGGCAGCCTGGATGGCGACCTTGTATTTAACGGGATCGACGGCCTTGCCGTCATTGGAAGCTGCGGCTGCCGTGAGTTCCTGGAGGTCGGTGCCCGCCATCGAGCGGGCATACTCGCGGATCTGCTCGCGGGTGCCGAGGGCGAGTGCCTGATCGGCCTTGGGCGTCAGGAAATACCAGTTGATCGTCGGCCAGAGAAAAGCGAGTGCCACGCCGACAACCGCCAGTACGAGGAGGAAACGTTTCGTCTTGTTCATTACGATAACTCCGGGCGGGGGTTCGGCCGGCGACGCACACGACAGCCCAAGGCCAGCCGCGTGCCGATCGGCCGTTGGAAAGCGTTAATTCTTCTCGACGAAAGGCTTTTCGGGTTTGTCGGTCTTGTCGGACTTGTCGGCCGAGGCTTCTACCGCCTTGTCCGCCTTCTCGTCCTTCTTTCCCTCGACCGAAGCGATCGCTGACTTGGAGAATTCCATTTTCACATTCTCATCGACACGAAGCACGACGATACCGTCCTTCACCTTGTCGACGGTGGCGTGCATGCCGCCGATAGTGACGACCTTGTCGCCCTTCTGGACGGCTTCGATCATCTTCTTCATGTCCTTCTGCTTCTTGTTCTGGGGGCGGATAATAAGGAAATAAAAAATCACAAAAACAAGGGCGAAGGGGATGAGGGTCGAGAGCATCGAGCCGGTAGCGCTCCCGCCGGCGGCAGGGGCTGCCTGAAGCAAAGTCAGGCCGGAAAATAACTTGTCCATAAGGGCTTTCCTTAGAGTGAAGATTCGCGGAAAGGTACCATGGAAGGGGAGAAGCGGTCAAGTTTGACGCCCTCGCCATCGCCGAGGCGATGGCGGCGCGGAACCTCGCTACGATAAAAATGCGAGGTTCCGCGATCCCCACGAGCTGCCGTCGACGCCTTTATGCTGTGATCAGCGTCCCCGCCCTACCGTCGACGGCGGCGCTGGCGTTCTCCATGCTGGTGATGATGACCTTTTCGCCGCCGCGGCGAATGAAATCGCAGGCGGCCTCGATTTTCGGACCCATCGAGCCCTTGGGGAACTGGTTCTCCGCCTGGTATTTCTCGCATTCGGCCACCGTCATCCGGTCGAACCACTTCTCGTCGGGCTTCTTATAATTGACGGCGACCCGGTCGACGCCGGTGAGGATGAGGAGTTCGTCGGCGTTGATGAGGTTGGCGAGGAGGGCCGAGGCCCTATCCTTGTCGATGACCGCGTCGATGCCCGAAAGGCTGCCGTCGGCCGCGCGCTCGACAGGCACGCCGCCGCCGCCCACGGCGATCACGACGAGTCCGTCGTCGATGAGGTCCTTGATCGTCTGCTTTTCGACGACATCGAGGGGCATGGGGGAAGCGACGACACGGCGCCAGCCGCGGCCCGGGTCTTCCTTCATGATCCATCCGCGGGCCTTCAGGCCTTCGACATCCTCGGCTCGATAGAAGGGGCCGACATACTTGGTGGGATTCTTCATCGAGGGATCGGCCGGATCGACGACGACCTGGGTGACCACGGTGACGACGCCCTTGGAGACACCTTCTTTAATTAAGGCATTGTTGAGGCACTGGGCGATCATGTAGCCCATCGAGCCCTGGGTATCGGCGACGATGACGCCGAGGGGAGAGGGGGGGACCTGGGCGGCGGCGGCCTCGTTCCGAATCAGATGGACGCCGGCCTGGGGACCGTTGCCGTGGGTGAGGACCACCTTGTGGCCTTCGCGAATCATGCCGACGATGGCGCCCAGACTCTTGCGCGTATTATCGAACTGCTCTTCGATGGTTCCCTTCGTCCCTTCTTCGATGATGGCATTTCCGCCGAGGGCGACGACGATGGTCTTCCTGCTCATGTACTCTCCTTGCAAGGCCTTCGAGTCCGCCCCCGCAAAAAACCGCCGGGAGCCGAAGGCAAGCGGCTACTATACCGCTACGGCGAAAAGCAAAGCAAGTTCATGTATTTTCGATAAATATACAATCGGTAACATAAGATCGACTTCCCGATTTGCAGCCTTGGGTGGGCAGGGCTTCGCGGTCTGACGCAGGTCGCCGCGACTCGCGACGAAAAAAAAGCCGCGACTTTTGCCGCGGCTCGTTCTTCGATACCTGCTATCAGGTCCAGAGCTTGACGAAGGTGCCAACCCGGGTGAGGTACCACACGAAGATGATCGAGACGATGAGGGCGTAGAGGCTGTAGTAGACGGACAGGGCCCCGCCTTCCTGTCGTGCGAATAGGCCAAGGAGGAGACTCGCCGCGATGCACACCACGTAGCCGATGATGGCGAGGGTGAGGTAGGTCATGTTGGGAATCGAAAGCGAATCAAGGCAAAAGACGAAGGTAAAGGCGAACAGGACGATGAGAAGGCCAAAGGGTATGAGGCCATTCCTGGAATCCATGGGCTACTCCTTGAAGACAATGGTTCGGAGACAATCGCAGTATAGTGCCGCCGAAATCGATTGTCCACTCGCCCTGTTGCCAAAGATCGCAAGGCTCAGGGATTGCGGCCCCGCTCTCCCAGCCAGACGCGCATCTCTCCCGGACCTCGGTTGCCCCAGAGATGGTAGGGGACGAGGATGATTTCCGCAGGATGGGCGAGGGGGGCATCCGTCGTATAGGCCTCGGCTTTCGGCGCGGAACTCGTCCGGAAGCCCTGGAGGCGCAGCCGCTTCGCCCCGGCACCCAATCCGGGAGCCGATTCGACGTTGGCGGCCAGGGATGTCGAAATCGCCAGGAGATGGAGATCGGGGCCGTTGTCGACTTCTTCGGCGCACCAGACGAGGGGCCCTCTCTGTATGGCAAGCTTTCCGAAGCTTTCCCGAATGCGGGGATTGCTCCGAAGTGCCCGCACTTCCATGGGGAAGGAGAATTCGACCATGTCGCCCGCCTTCCACTGCCGGTGGAGGGCGGCGTAACCCTTTTCCCTCTGATCCGTCGGAAGGGCCTGGCCGTTGACCTTGAGCGACGGCCCGGCACACCAGCCGGGAATCCGCACAAAAAAGGTCCAAGGCCCGCCTTCGGGGACCGAGGTCAGGGTAATGGAGACGAGCCCGTCCCAGGGGTACTCGCTCTTCTGGTCGATTCCCAAGGTCGCCCCGCGGAAGGGGATCTCGGCATGGCCTTCGGCGAACTGATGCAACCAGAGGCCGGCATCGGATGACGAGTACTGGTATTGGGCGAAGGAGGCGATGGTCCGCGCGATGTTCGGCGGGCAACAGGCGCAGCCGAACCATTCCACCCTGCCCGTCTTCACATGCTCATGGTCATGGCGAGCCTTGGCCACCGCGGGGACGACCTCGAGGGGGTTCACGTAGAAGTACCTCGTGCCGTCGAGGGAGATGCCGCTCAGCGAGCCATTGTAAACGGCTCGCTCGAGGACATCGGCGTAGCGGCTGTCAGGGTCCGACAGGGTCATGCGCCAGGCCCAGAGAAGGAGACCTATCGAGGCGCAGGTTTCCGCATAGGCCGTATCCGGCGGCAAGTCGTCATCAACCGTGAAGCGTTCGCCCGAAGCCTGGGAGCCTAAGCCTCCCGTGACGTACATCTGCGAATCGACGACATCCTTCCAAAGGGCCTCGAGGGCGGGGACGAGGCTGGAATCCTCGTCACGGCGTGCCTGGTCCGCCATCGCCGTGTAGAGATACATCGCGCGGACGGAATGTCCGACCGCCTTCCGCTGCTCGCGGACGGGGAGGTGGTCGAGGAAGTAGTCGGGACCATTCCACAGGGTCGGTTCCCAGGTCCAGGCGATTGCCTTCTTCAGGTCGAGGACTCCCGGATGCTTGCCCCTCTCGTCGACGAAGAAGCGGGCCAGGTCGCGATACTTCTCCTCGCCGGTGACGCCGTAGAGTCGGTGGAGGGCCAATTCTATTTCGGGATGGCCATCGTAGGCGACGAGCTGACCCGGCCCCCTGCCGAAGGTGGCGACGAGGTGGTCGGCATAGCGGGTCATCACGTCGAGGAAGGCCCGCTTGCCCGTAGCCTGATAGTAGGCGACGGCCCCCTCCATCAGGTGCCCGCCGCAATACATTTCGTGCCCGAGGGTGAAGTCGGTCCAGCGTCGATCGGGAGCCTTCACGGAAAAATAGGTCTGGAGGTAGCCGTCGGGTTCCTGGGCCTTGGCGATGAGGTCCACCGCCTCGTCGATCTTGGCTTCGAGGCTCGGGTCGGGCCGGGTCATCAGGGTGTAGGCGGCGGCTTCGATCCACTTGCCGATGTCGCTGTCCTGGAAGATCATGCCGTGGAATTCGCCCTTCTTTTGGCCTGCTGCGATGCGGAAATTCTCGATCGAGTGGCTGGGCTCGGCCCCGGGAATCTCGTCGTTGAGCGCCTTCCACTGGTAGGGGATGACGCGGTCCGCGACGAGATCCTGTTTGGCCTTCCAGAAGCCTCCGGTGATGCGAATCGCCTTGGGGGAAACGGGATTGGTCTGGTTCATGTGCGTCCTCCTCATACTCGCAGTGTCGTACCCGGTCGTCCCGGCCGAAAGGAACCAACTTCGGTCATTTCGTGACGGATTCCGACCGGGCCTGGAAATTCGGCGGCGCAGCCATTATCACTACTGAAGGGAGCCGCCATGCGTCATTTCCTGATTCCGTCCCTGGCGCAGGTTCACGCCGACAATGGGGGCCAGGCCATCCTGACCGCCGGTTGGCGCCACCCTCGCCGTCTCCTCCCCTCCTCGGTCGTCATCCTCGGCATCAAGGGCAGGGTCGAAGTCGAGGTCGACGGAGAACAGCTCGAAATCGCCCCGGGAAGATTCGTGGTCCTTCCCGCCGGCCTCGTTCACCGGGGCAGCTCGCCCATCGCCGAGAAGGCCGCCTACTACTGGCTGCATTTCACCCTGCCCCAAGCCGGGGAGCTCCTCTCCCAGGAAGAAGCCGACACCATCCTGAGCAGCGAGGGGGTTACCAGCCACCTCCTCGAAAACGCCGCCTTCCTCCCCCTCCAGGGCGAATTGCCCGAGCCCGGCCCCTACCTCGCGGCCTTCCACGAAATCCTCAACGAACAGGAAAAACCGACCTACACCGGCTGGAAGTTCCAATTGCTGTTCCAATCCTTTCTGATCCAACTAACCGAGGCAGTAATCCGCGCCCACAATCCCCCCGTGGAAGTTTCGCCCTCGTCGAGCGTCGTCTACGGCATCCTCGAGGAAATCGCGGGCGGTCTCACGAATCCCGACCTCTCGATCAAGGGCATCGCGACGAGTCTCAGACTCAATCTCGACTATGCAGGCCGGCGCTTCAGGCAGGTCATGGGCATGTCGGTGGGCGACTACATCCTCAAGGAGCGGCTCAAGCTCGCGCAGCTGAAACTCCAGGAATCCACCGACACCCTGCCGGTCGTCGCCCAGAATTGCGGCTTCTGCAGCCTCAGACACTTCCTTCGCCGGTTCAAAGCCCAGATGGGAATGACGCCCGGCGAGTTCCGCATGCACTACCGGATGATGCATATCAATTCTCTCTAGACCCGCCATTGGTCGCCTTAGCCGCCGCCGGAGGCGATCAGGGCATGGTCGCCCCGCGAGCCGCGGCGAAAAGCGCGTACCAGTCCTCGCGGGAAAGTCCGATCTCGAGCGCCTTGGCGCAGTCCCTGAGACGGGAGGGCTTGGTCGTCCCCAATACGGGCTGGATTCCGGCCGGATGCCGCAGCAGCCAGGCCAGCTGGACAGCCTCGGCGGTGGTTCCGTAGCGGGCCGCCATGGTCTTGAGGAGGGCGGCCGTCGCCTTCACGTTGTCCGGTTTGTCGGCGAGGTCGCCGACGAGAATGCCCCGATCGAGGGGGCTCCAGGCCTGCATCGTCACCTGTCTCATGCGACAATATTCCACCGTCCCCTCCCAGCCGTCGGGGTATTGGGGAACGCGCTGGTTAAAGCTGATGCCCGCCTCGACGAAGCCGCTGTGAAGGAGGCTCAGCTGGAGCTGGTTCGCCACGAGGGGATCGGGGAGGAAGGACTGGAGGAACTCCATCTGGAAGCGATTCATGTTCGAAACGCCGAAATAGCGCACCTTGCCCTGGGCCTTGAGGAGGGCGAAGGCTTCCGCGACCTCGGCGGGCTCCCAGAGCGGGTCGGGCCGATGCAGAAGCAGTATCTCGAGCCTGTCGGTCCCGAGGCGGCGAAGAATGGCCTCGGTCGCTTCGAGGATGTGCTTCCGGCTGAAGTCGAAGCGGTGGGGCGCGCCCTTGGGTTCGTCGCCCCAACGGATGCCGACCTTCGATTGGAGTATCAGCCTATCGCGGAGCCCAGGCTGCTCCTTGAGGACACGGCCGAAGACCTCCTCGGACCTGCCGCGGCCGTAGATGTTCGCGTGGTCGTAGAAATTGGCCCCGAGCTCGAGGCCGGCCTCGAGGAATTCCCTCGCCTCCCTCTCATGCTCCTTGGTGAGGAGGGTGGAGGCTTCCCATCCTCCGCCAAGCCCCATGCAGCCGAGGATGAGGCGGGAGCCGTGCAGGGGAGTATGGGGAATTGGTACGGTCTGCAACATTCGATTCTCCTTGCTTTCGAAGGCGCCGCGGCTAGCCCTTGATGCCTGTCAAGGTCACGCCCTCGACGAAGTATTTCTGACCAATTAAGAAGACGACGACGGGCGGCAAGACGACCAGGGCCGAGGCGGCCATGAGGGCGTTCCACTGAGTGGCGTAGCTGCCGACGAAGAAGCGAAGGCCTATGGCCAGGGTGTAGGTTTCTTGTGAACTCAAGTAGATGAGGGGGCCGAAGAAGTCGTTCCACACAAAGAGGAAGGTGAAGAGGCCCACGACGATCAGGGCCGGCTGGATCAGGGGGACCATGATCTGCCAATAGGTGCGCCAATAGCTCGCCCCATCGATCTGGGCCGCGTCATCGTACTCCCTCGGGATGCTCATGAAGAACTGGCGGAGGAGGAAGACGTTGAATGCGCCGCCGCCGAACCAGGCCGGGATGATGAGGGGCCAGAAGGTGTCGACGAGACCCAGCTTGCTCCACATGAGAAACTGGGGAATCAGCACCACGGTCGGAGGGAGGACGATGGCCGCCACGACGAGGCTGAACCAGAAATTGCGCGAGCGGAATTTGAAGCGGGCGAGGCCGTAGGCCGAGAGGCTCGAGGTGAGGACGGCGCCGACCAGATTGGGAACGAGGACGATCATCGTGTTCGCGAAATAGCGAAGGAAGGGCACCATGCTCATCGCGTCGGCGTAATTCTGCCAACGGAGCTTCTTGGGCCAAAATATCGGCGGAAACTTGAAGATGTCGCCCAAGGTCATGAGGGAGCTCCGCACCATCCAGAAGACCGGCAGGAACATGAAGATCGCAAGACCCACGAGGAGGGCGTAGACCACAATCTTGGAGACTATTCGCCGGGACGTCATTGGTTGCCTCCCTCGTAATAGACCCAGCGGCTCGAGCTGCGGAAGAGGAGGAGGCCGATCAGGGTCACGAGCACGATGAGGAAGACGGACAGCGCGGCGGCGCCGCCGAAATTGTTGCGTTGGAAGCCCTCGCGATAGAGGAGGACGACGTAGAAGAGGCTCGCGTTATTCGGTCCTCCCTGGGTCATCACGTAGGACTGGGTGAATATCGAAAAGGAATTGATGACGCCGGTGACGACGTTGAAAAAGATGACCGGCGAGATCATCGGCACGGTGACGGCCCAGAAACGATGCCACCAATTGCCGCCGTCGATCTCGACCGCCTCGAGTAGCTGGCGAGGCACGCCCTGGAGGGCGGCGAGGAAGATGATGATGATGTTGCCGGCGCTGCCCCAGACGTTCATTATGACGATGGAGGGGACGACGGTGGCCTGCGAGGAGAGCCACATCGAGCGCGGGAGCCCGATCCCCTTGAGGAGCATGTTGAAAAGTCCGAAATCGGGGTTGTAGAGCCAGAGCCAGAGGGCGCTCGAGGCGACTATCGGGACGATGGAGGGCAGATAGAAGATCGTGCGGAAAAAGCCCCTCCCCACGATCTTCTGGTTGAGGAGGACCGCGACGAGGAGAGAATAGATGACGGAGAGGACGACGTTGAGGGCGACGAAGTACATCGTCACCCACAGCGTGTTCCAGAAGTAGAGATCCGAGGTGAAAAGTTTGACATAGTTGGAAATGCCGACCCACTTCGGGGTCGTGAGGACATTCCAGTCGGTCAGGCTGATCAGAATGACGCCGATCATCGGGGCGATCACCCAGATCAGCAGGCCGAGGATCACCGGAGAGGCGAAAAGGAGCCCGGCGCGCGCCTGCGCCCTTTCGCGCGAATAGGTCCGACCCATGGTTTCCTTCGCCTCCCCGGCTTCCGCCGTCCTATTTGCCCTGGAAGATCGGCGTGATCTTCGGCATTATCTCCTTCTTGATTACGTCCGAGGCGCTCTTCTGCCCGAGCCAGACCTGTCCGAAGGCCGCCTCGATGACGTCATCCATCTTCGCGAAGGTCGGCACCGTGTAAAGCGGCAGGGCCTTCGCGTAGTTGAGGGCGAAGTCGACCACGGCCTGCTTGTATTCGGGGGGATGGCGGGGATTGCCGATCCACTGGTCGAGGAGCTTGGCATCCGTGTACCAGCGCTTTTCGTTGGGCAGCCAGAGACCGCTCTGCAACAGGGGCAGGGACTGTGCGGGGTCCATCAGGAACTCGAGAAGCTTGAGGGACTCGCTGAGGTGCTTCGTCTTCTTGTAGACGACGATGGGAGTGCCGACCGAGGTCGTCACGAGGTTCTTCATCTTGGGCAGGACGCCGACGCCGAAGTCGAGGCCCTGCTCCTCCTTGGTGATGCCGAGGCTGAGGAGGTCCCAGGTCCCGTCCATCGCCATCGCCACCTGTCCGCTCAGGAGGGCCGTGGCCGCCGCGGTCGGCGTCGACTGCGAGCCGGGCACGGGGCTCACGTGATGCACGTTGATGAGGTCGGCCATCTTCTGGATCGCGTCGATGGACTCCGGCGAATCGAGGATGAGCCTCTTGCCGTCGGGGCTCACGAGGCCGCCGCCGTTGCTCATCGTCATCGTCAGCCAGGGCATCCACCATTGCTGGACCCAGGCGCCGAAGGTCCTGATGTCCTTGGCATCGAAGCCGGGATCGTCGGGCGTCTTGCCGTTGGCGTCCTTGGTGAGTTTCTTCGCGATCGTCACGAACTGGTCCCAGGTCCAGGCCTTGGCGGGATCGGCCGGCGGATAGGCGATGCCCGCCTGGTCGAAGAGCTTCTTGCTGTACCAGATGACCTGGATCTCGTTGGCGACGCTGACTCCGACTATCTTGCCGTCGGGCGTCACGAACTTGATCGCGTCGAGCTTCGGCTGGCTGGTCTTGTAGAAATTGGTGAGATCGACGAACTGGCCGTTCATGGCCCAGGTCAGCACGTTGGGCTCGTAGAAGGTGCTCACGTCGGGCAGCTTGTTGGCCGCGGCCAGCGTGGTGATCTTGTCGTTGAACTCGGTGTTGGAGCCGAAGTGCAGGAGCTCGACCTTGATGTTGGGATTCTTCGCCATGAAGCCGTTGATCAGGTTGGTGGTGGTCGTCACCTCGTTCTGATCGCCCCAATAGGCGTACTGGATGGTCACCGGCGCGGCGAAAACGGCGGCCGTCGCCACGCACAATAGAAGAACGAGAATCGTCAGGAAACGCTTGGACATTTCATCCCTCCTTGTAGTCGTTTGAGGCTGGAATTTCGCCTTCCCACTTTCTTTCGTATAAGTCTAGAAGGCTTCCCCGAGGCGACAAGACGTCGATTCCGTAGAAAAGGTGTACGAAACCGACCAGGTGGAAATCGAACTGGCTTCTCCCTCCGGACTGCATTACAACGAAGGTGGACGAAGGATCGGGACTCGAAACCGAATCGAGGAGGATCGCCATGATCAGAGGCCTGACCCGCACGGGCGTCGGCGAAGTCGGCAACGACGAGAATTTCATCGCCCTCGCGGCACGCTATGGATTCAGTTCCGTGGATCTCGACCCCTCCGGCCTGATCCAAGAACAGGGCATCGAAGGGGCCAGGCGCATCCTTTCCGGCAACGGCATCCGTCTCGGTTCCATCCTCCTTCCGGTAGAGTGGCGATTCGACGAAGAGCGATTCAGGCAGGATCTCGTGCCCCTCGCGGGCCGGCTCGATGCCGCGGCGAAACTCGGGGCGGCGAGCTTCTGGACCTATCTCCTTCCCTCCGTCGACGAGGACCCAGTCACCTTTCTGGGAACGGCCACGCGCAGGCTCAGGCTCTGCGCCGAGCTCCTCGAAGCCTTCGGTTTCCGACTCGCCCTCGAGTTCCTGGGGCCGCGAGATTTGCGCGGACGCTGGAAACATCCCCTCATGTGGAACATGGGACAGACCCTTGCCTGGATCGGGGCCATCGATCGCCCCAACGTCGGCCTCCTCCTCGATTCCTTCCATTGGCATACGGCAGGCCATAATCTCGACGACCTCCTCCGTCTCCGCGCTTCCGACCTGGTCCACGTCCACCTGGGCGACGCCCCCGATACGGCCCGCGAGCTCCTTCCCGACGACGATCGCCTCTATCCCGGAGAGGGAGCCATCGACCTCCGCTCCTTCCTCTCCGGCCTCAAATCTATCGGCTACCAGGGCATCGTCGCCCAGGAAGTCCTCTCGCCGCGTCCTCCGACCTTACCCGCCGAAGAACTCCTCGAACGATCGAAGAAGGGCTTCGACAAGCTCTTCGCCGCCCTCGAGCTGGACTGATCAGGCTCCCAGCCGCTCCATATCTTCCCGGCTCATTTCGAGCCGTCGCCGAGGGGGATGGTCTTTATACTTCGAACCTCAGCACGTTCCACGAAAGCGGGGGCAGGACGATATCGAGCGCTGCCGCCGACCCCGGCTTGACCTCTCGCTCCGACGGGACAACCCGTTTCGGATGGGCCTCGTCGTTGACGGCCTTGATGTCCTCGTGATGGAGAATCGTGTGGCCCACGAGCTTCAGGCCATCCCAGCCTGCAAGGGCGCCTTCAACCTGCAGGGGCTCGTCGGGGCTCCTGTTGACCGCGAAGAGGGTGAGGCCGCTCCCGTCCTCCGCGCCGACGGCCGCCACGTCCAGCCAGGGCACTTCGCCGTAGGTCGCGTTTTCATAGCAGGGGACCCTCAACTTGACCTCGAGGGAAATTCCCCTACCGTATTTCGAAGCGTGATAGAGAGGATAGAAGATCGTCTGCCTCCAGGATGGGCCGCCGTTGCGGGTCATGATGGGTGCGATGACATTTACCAATTGGGCCATACAGGCGATCTTGACCCGGTCGGCGTGGCGGAGGAGGGTGTTGATCATGGTGCCTACGACGAGGGCGTCCTCGAAGGTGTAGACGTCTTCGAGGAGGGGCGGCCCCACCGTCCAGGGCGCCACCTGCTTGTCCGACTCGAGGGAATGGAACCACACGTTCCATTCGTCGAAGCTGATGTCGATGCGCTTCTTGCCCCGCTTCTTGGCCTGGGCGTAATCGCAGGTGGCGACGACGTTTCGTATGAATTGCTCCATTCCGATGGAGCTCCCGAGGAAGGTTCGGAGGTCGTTGTCGCGGTTGTTGTAATAGCGATGCATCGAGAGATAGTCGACCTTCTCGTAGCAGTGGTCGAGGACCGTCGCCTCCCACTGGGGGAAGGTCGGCATCGTCTCGAAGGAAGAACCGACGGCTATGAGCTCGAGGCTCGGATCGAAGAGCTTGAGGGCCTTGGCAGTCTCGTAGGCGAGCCTGCCGTACTCCTCGGCCGTCTTTTGCCCCACCTGCCAGGGCCCGTCGAGCTCGTTGCCGAGCGACCAAAGCCGAATGTTGTGGGGCTCCTTCGCGCCATGGCTCCGCCTGAGATCGCTCCAGTAGGAGCCGCCCGGATGATTGCAGTATTCCACGAGCTCGCTGGCGGCCTCGATGCCCCTCGTGCCGAGGTTGAGGGCGAGCATGGTCTCCGTGCCAAGTTCCTTGGACCAAGCCATGAATTCGTTGAGGCCGAAGAGGTTGGGCTCCACCGCCCGCCAGGCGAGGTCGAGGCGGCGCGGCCTGAGGTCTCGGGGGCCGACCGAATCCTCCCACTTGAAGGAGGAGACGAAATTGCCCCCGGGATAGCGGACGAGGGAAATGCCGAGTTCCCGTATCAGTTCGATGACGTCGCGACGAAAGCCGGATTCGTCGGCCTCAGGGTGACCCGGTTCGTAGATGCCGCCGTAGACGGCCCGGCCCAGGTGCTCGATGAAGGAACCGAAAAGCCGCCTATCGACTTCGCCGACCGTGAACTCTCTGTCGAGGTGGAGCGTCGCCTTCATGAGGTAAAAGCCTAGGTCCGCAGGCTGCCGACGTCAAGGAAAGATCACATTAAGTCGTATCTTTGTTATAGGGGAAATTTAATCGCTCGGCGATAAGCCGGAGGGAGAAGGGGAAAATGCGGGCGCAGGCTCGCTAGGCTGTCGCCGCCAATTCCTCGGCTATTTCCTCCCACTCGGCATTGAGCCGGCCCGCTTCCGCGTCGAGCTCGTCGAGGGAAGCCTGGAGACGGCGCATCTTCGTCCCGTCGGAATAATTGGCGGGCTGTCCCATTTCAAACTGGCAGGCGTCCTTCTGCTTGCCGAGGGATTCCAGGCGGGCGAGGATTTCTTCCTCGCGTTTTTGAAGCTTGCGGAGGCGGGCCTTGCGCGCCTTGTCCTCCTCCCAGGAGCGCCCGGACTCGGCGGAGCCTGCGGTGTTCGAGCCCGAGCGGGCATCGGCCTGGCCTGCGGCCTGGCTTCCGACTTTGGAAATCGTGGCGCCGGAGGCGGCGCGGAAGGGCTCACCACCCCCATCCCCGGCCGCGATCAGCGCCTTCTTTTCGAGGTAATAGCGATAATCGCCCACGTACCAGCGGGGATGGGCGCCCGCCTCGAGCTCGAGGACGCGGTCGGCGAGCTCCTCGATGAAGCCGCGATCGTGGGAAACGAAGAGGACCGTGCCCTCGAAGGACTTGAGGGCCTCGAGGAGGACGTCCTTCGAGGTGAGGTCGAGGTGGTTGGTCGGTTCGTCGAGGATAAGGAGGTTGTGGGGCTTGAGGAGCATGCCGAGGAGGGCCAGTCGGGATCGCTCGCCGCCCGAAAGGACGCGAAGCGGCTTGTTGACGTCGTCGCCCCGGAAGAGAAAGGCGCCGAGGAGGTTGCGGATTTTGGGAAGGAGGTCGGTCGGGCATTCGGCCGAAGCCTCATCCTCGACGCTCCCCTCTCCTCCCATCGTATCGGCGGTATCCTGGGCGAAGTAGGCGGGGGCGACGCCGGAGCCGAAGGTCAGGCTGCCCTCGTAGTCGCCTTCGACGCCGGCGAGGATGCGCATCAGGGTCGACTTGCCCGCCCCGTTGGGTCCGACGAATGCCACCTTCATGCCGCGCTCGATCTCGAGGTCGAGGCCGGAGAAGATGCGGTTGGCCCCGTAAGCCTTGCCGAGGCCCTCGAGGCGGACGCTCATCCTGCCGGAATGCGGCGCGGCGGGGAAGCTGAAGTGGATGCGCTTCATCCCCTCTGGAATCTCAATTGGTACTATCTTTTCGAGCATCTTGATCCGCGACTGGACGAGGGAAGCCTTGGAGGCCTTGTAGCGGAAGCGACGGATGAAGTCCTCGTGGTGGGCTATCTCCTCCTGCTGCCGCTCCCAGGCCACGAAGACCGCCTCGAGCTCTGCGGCGCGGCGCTTTTCGTAGGCAGAATACTTGCCGGCGTAGCGCGTCAGTTTTCCGTTCCAGAGCTCGTAGACCTCGTTCACCGTCGAGTCGAGGAAATAGCGGTCGTGGGAGACGACCAAGACGCCGCCGGGATATTTCGCGAGCCAGCCCTCCAGCCACTCCCTCGCCTCGAGATCGAGGTAATTGGTCGGTTCGTCGAGGAGCATGATATCGGGGTTCTCGAGGAGGACCTTGGCGAGCGCGACGCGCATCTTCCAGCCGCCGGAGAATTCGGAAAGGGGCCGAACGAGGTCGGAATCGCGGAAACCGAGGCCGGCGAGGACCTCGCCGACGGTCTCGCGTCGGCGGAACCAGCCCGAGCCCTCGACGGCCTCGTGGATGTACTGGTTTTCCTCGAGGAGGCGGGCCGTCGAGGCGTCGTCCGAGGTCGACGCTTGGAGGAGCCTGCCGATCTCGTCCTGGCGGCCGAGCATCGGGGCGACGAAGTCGTAGGCGCGTTCCGCCTCGGCGAATACCGTGATCGCTCCTGAGCCTCGATAATCGCCCCCCTCTCGGCGCGGCCCACGCGTCTCGGGATCGCCGGAGGCCGACTCCTCGTCGAAGCCGAGCATCTGGGGCAGGTAGGAGAGTCGCGAGCCCTTCGTGACGGCTCGCTCCCCGGAATCGGGGGGGATCTGACCCGCGATGATCTTCATCAGGGTCGACTTGCCCGCGCCATTGGGACCGGCAAGGGCCGCCCGCGATCCGGCGGCGAGCATGAGGGTCGCGTCCTTCAGGATGTCGCGTGCCCCGAAGGCGAGGCTGACGCCGGAGAATTGGACGAAGGCCATCCCGACTACTTCGATCCGTCGAAGGAGAGCGGCGCGAGGTTTCCCGCGGTCATTACGACGAGATCCTTGACGCCTCCCGAGGCGATGGGCTGGAGGATGAGATGCCCCTCCTCGTGCCGGTAGAGGAAATCAAGCCAATCCTTCGTTCCGTCGAAGCGAAGGGAAAGGGCTCCCTCCCAGGTCCCGCCGAGGGAAGGATCGAGGTAGAGCCTGATCGTCGCCTCTCCCGAAGCAGCTCCGTTTGTGACGTCGCCGAGGTCCGTGCCGAGGTACTCGGCTGGCACCGATTCGATGGAGGTCCAGACGAAGCGACCGGCGCGGAATATCGAAAGCTTGCTCTCGATCGGCTGAGCGGGCGGCGAAATTGAAGGCTCGGGCCTGAGGAGCCAGGCGCTCCCCTCGTCGGCGAATCGGCCGAGGAGATTGAGGCGCCGGTTCTCCTCGGCGCGGATGACCTCGCGTATGTCCTGCGTAAGCACGACGAAGATCGCCTGGGTTGCGTTGGGTCCGCCGAGCGAAGCGTACAAGCCCTGTTGAGACTGTGATTGAGTCGCGGTCGGGTTCGCCGGCTGTGATGGATTTTGAGGTTGGCCTTGGGTCTGATTCGGGCCGGCGGGGGCCGACGAACCGGCGGCGGCGGGAGAGGACGAGGGCGAAGTTTGACCTTGGGAAGATGCCGCTTGCTGGCCCTGCGACGATGTTGAAGGCTGGCCCTGTGTGGCAGCCGCCGAAGACGCTGCTCCCGACGAATCGCCTGCCGCCGATGCGGGTGAGAACCCCGGAAATGACTGTGGCGATGAGGACGGCTGTCGCTGAATCCCCGGAATCTGGGGCTGGGGAGATGCGCCCCCCTGGTCCTCGTTCGTAACGCCTGACCAGTCAGCGATCAGCCTGTTGGCTCCGTCGAACCTGATGCGAAGCGGCGTTCCCTCGAAGAGGAAGTCCTGCCCAGACTGGGCGATGGACGTGTAATTGAAGACTTGGGATGTCGTGGGCAGCTCGATGCGGATCTGGCGGCGCAGGGCGTCGGAGAAGAGACCGTAGCGCGCGTTGAAGGTGTCGAGATCGATACGGCCGTCGTCGATCATCGTCTGGAAATACTCGCCCCTCCATGTGCGGGAGAAAACGAGATCGACACTCCTCGCGGCGTCGTCAGCCCCGGTCTGGGCGATGCTCGGCGGGGATTCGGTGAGTTCGTCATACAGGCGCATCGTATTGGAAAAGACATAGCCCTGAGTTCCATCCTCGGTGAGCACCTTGTACCAGGAGCCCTGGAGGGTCTCCGTCCCCGTCGTCACGACATCGCCCTGGACTTCGGCAAGGATCTTGACCGATTGCCCTTCACGGAGGCGGTAGACGCGACCGGCGGTATTCGTTGGCGCGTCTCGGACCGGCAGACCGTCACGATTGGCGAAAAGATAGCTCGTGAGGAAGCTGCCGAAGGAGCCGCGCGCCTTCTCGGCGGCCCGCTTCGAGCGGAAAAGTTCGAGCTGCCAAAGGGGAACCTCGTCCTTTCGCTTCGACTCGGGAATTCCGATGATGTACTTCTTTTCGATATTTGAACGGATATAGACGGGCACCACGGCGCCCGCGTGCAGGCCGGCTTCCTGGTCGGTCCATAGCAGGAGCCCCCAACCGATGCGGGGCGTGCATGAGGTGGCTAACAAAAGGAAGAGAAGGGCGCCCGCGACTGCGAGGCCGTGCCGCGTAAGGTTTCGCATCGGGACGAGTCTACCGGTAGGCGGGGGCTTCGACAAGGACGGGCGAGAGCCGATGGGCCCGTCCGGATCGCCGACCTCGACGCTTCGTCCGGCGACGGCTCCGTCCTACCCGGCTCGCATTCGCGAGGCTATACTCGTCCCTGCAAATGGCTCCAGGAGGCAAGATGTTCCAGTCCGGCGATTTCGTGATAGGTGTCGATCTCGGGGGGACGAAGATCCTCGCCGCGGCCTTCGAGATAGGCAAGAAGGGCGGCATCAAGCGGGCCTCGGGTCAGGTAAAGCGCAAGACCCCCGCCGGCGAGGGCCCCGCCCGCCTCGTCGAGACGATAGCAGAGGCCGTGGAATCGATTGCCGCCTCGATGGCGGCCGAGCCGGGCTCAGGGGTCTGCAGGGCCCTCGGCGTCGCCGTGCCCGGGCCCCTCGACCGGGCCAAGGGCATCGTGCGCTACACGCCCAACCTCGGCCTCGAGAACTACCCCTTGGCCGCCGAATTGAGCCGGAGGCTCAACCTGCCGGTGACCCTCGAGAACGACGTCCAATCGGGGGTCTACGGCGAACTCAAGGCGGGAGCCCTCCGCGGCAAGAAACAAGCCGTGGGCATCTTCGTCGGCACAGGAATCGGGGGCGGCATCGTCATCGACGGCAGGCTCTACCGAGGCGCGACGGGTTCGGCCGGAGAGATCGGCCACATGATCGTGCACGAGGGCGGCGCCCTTTGCGGCTGCGGCAACTATGGCTGCCTCGAAGCCCACGCCTCGCGCACGGCCCTGGCCAAGGACGCCGTCGCCCTCGCCTCGGCGGGCAAGGCTCCCGGCATGCTCAAGGCAGCCGGCGTCAACTTCCGCAAATATCGGAGTTCGGCCTTCGCCGAGGCGCTCTCCGGCAAGGACGCCGCCATCGCCAAGGCCGTCGATCGGGCCGCCTTTTGGCTCGGCGTCGGCATGGCCAACCTGGTCAACATCCTCAATCCCGAAGCCATCGTCCTCGGCGGCGGGGTCGTCGCTCGCTTCGGCAAGCGCTATCTCGACGGGGCAAGCGCCGCCATGCGCGCCCGCCTCATGCCCGGCCTCGCCGATTCGGTGCAGGTCCTCCTCTCCGAACTCGGCGACCTCGCCGTGCCGGCCGGCGCCGCCCTGATGGCCCTCGAAGCCGTGGTAGGCGCCGAGGCTTCCCCCGGTACGGAGGTCGTCGACGGCGACACGGGGGAGGGAGCCCCCGCATGAGCGAAGCCGCCGAAAAGCCGAGGATCGTCGCCGTCATCGAGCTCGGCTCGACGGGGATCAGGCTTCTCGTCGCCTCCCTCGACGCCGGCGGAGGCTACGAAATACTCGACCGCGCCGGAAAGCCGAGCCGACTCGGCCGCGATGTCTTCACCGGCGGCTCGGTGAGTCGCGAGACCATTCGGGAGAGCGTCGCCATCCTGTCAGGCTTCAAGGAACTCATCAGGGGCTACGGCATCGAGGCCCAGGAGGCGCATGTCATTGCGACGAGCGCCCTCCGCGAGGCGACGAACCGCGACACCTTCGTCGACCGGATCGCGATGCAGACCGGCTTTCGCGTCCACGTCATCGAGGACCTCGAGGGCAACCACCTCACCTGGCTCGCGGTGGAGCACGCGCTCGCCGACGAGCGGCGCATCCTCACCCGTTCGAACGCGATGATCCTCGAGGTGGGCGGCGGTTCCACCGAGATCATGCTGCTCCGGCGCGGCAAGATGGCCGCCTCCCATTCGCTCAGGCTCGGCACGGTCAGGGTGGACGAGATGGTGCGAAGCTCCGGACAGGTCACGAGTTCGCTCAGGCAGTTCGTCGAGGACAATGTCCGCACGGCCTGCGATCTCCTGGACGGCGAGCTGCCGCTCGAGGGCATCAAGACCTTCGTCGTCATCGGCTCCGACGCCCGCATCGTGGCCGCGCGCAAGGCCGTGGAGCGCTTCGAACAGTATTCCATCGTGTCGCGCAAGGACTTCGTCGGCTTCGCAGAGGAATTCGGCGGCCTCACTCCCGACGAGACCGTCGCCAAGCTCCGCATCCCCTGGTCCGAGGCCGACGGCCTCGGGCCTGGCCTGATGATCCAGAGCCTCTTTCTCGAGCGCACAGGGGCCGAACAGGTCGTCGTACCCACCGTGTCGATACGCGAGGGCGTCCTCCACACCCTCGCGAGCGGGCCCGATCCCGAGCACGCGGAGGACATGCGCCGCCAGATCGTGGCGAGCGCGATGTCTCTCGGCAGGAAGTTCCGCTTCGACGAGGAGCATGCCGAACAGGTCGCCCGGCTTTCCCTCGTCCTCTTCGACGGGCTGGGCAAGGAGCACCGCCTCGGTGCGCACGAGCGCCTCCTCCTCGAGATCGGCGCCCTCCTCCACGACATCGGCAGCTACATCCGCCCCTCGGGACATCATAAGCATTCCGAATACATTATCGCGAATTCGGAGATCTTCGGCCTTTCGCGCAGCGATCAGGTCGTCGTCGCCAACCTCGCCCGCTATCATCGCAAGGGCCAACCCGCGAGCACCCACGTCAATTACATCGCCCTACCCCGCGAGGACCGCATCCTCGTCCTCAAGCTGGGCGCCATTCTCCGCGTCGCCGACGCCCTCGACCGCGGCCACGACCGTCGCGTCGCGGGCCTCGAGATCGAGCGTCGAGAGGACCGCCTCCTCCTCAAGGTCCTCGACGACTCGGGCCAACCCGAGTCCGAGCTGTCCCTCGAGCGGCTCTCGCTCGCGGAAAAGGGTGACATGTTCGGAGAGGTGTACGGAATGGAAATCGTCATCGCCTAGCCCGGCGCCGAGGCGCGTGGATGAAAGGATGGAAGCATGAGATTCAGCATGGCCGCCCTGCGGCTGAAGAACGAGAACCCGGTCCTGTCCTACAAAAGGATGCGGCAAGCCATCGGCGTCGCCGGCATGGGCCTGCCCCTCGGATGCTTCATCGTCGGCCGCCTCTTCAGCGGCCTGGGTTTGCAGAATTCCATAAGCGCGTACTACTACACGAATGTCAGGGACGTCTTCGTCGGGATACTCGTCTGCGTGGGCCTCTTTCTCCTCGCCTACAAGGGTCACGAGAGGATCGACAACATCGCCACTTCAATCAGCGGAATCGCGGGTATCGGCATCGCCTTCTTTCCTTGTTATATCGATGGCGAGACCGGCGCCAAGAGCGGCGTCTTCCAGATCGATCCGCGGGTCTCTGACATCCTGCATTTCAGTTTCGCCGGATTGTTTTTCATCCTGCTCGCCCTGATATCGCTCTTCCTCTTCACCCTCTCCGACAAGACGAAAAAGCCCACGAAAAGGAAGGGCGATCGGAACAAAATCTACATCGCCTCAGGCCTCGTCATCCTCGTCTCCCTCCTGGCATTTCTCGTCCTCCGAATCGCCCTCGGCGCGGAGAAGTTCAACGACTCGCCCATCATCTTCGGGATCGAGGCGGTGATGCTCCTCGCCTTCGGCATTTCCTGGCTGACGAAGGGCGAAACGATACTGCGCGATCGGGATTGAGACCGAAGCGGCGCAGCGATGCAAATAAGGCGACCCGAAGGCCGACTTATTAACAATTGGTTATTTCAGGTCACTTTCTATAGACGATGTTGTCCTCCGTCACGGTGCCGAGCATCTGCACGTAGGCCATGAAAGAATCGGCGTCGAGCCCGTATTCCTTGTACTTACGGTTCTTCAGCATCGTGTATTCGTCGCCGCCGTTCATCTCGAAGTTCAGCGTGCAGAAAGTGTAGGTCGCCGCCGGGTCGTAGGGCTTGCCGCCGACGGTGATCGAGGTGACGCGGCTGCCGACCGGCTGCGAGACGTCGAAGGTGAAGCTCGCTCCGGCGAGATGCGGATAGCGTCCGTCCTCCGAGGGGAGCTTTGATACGCCGTTCTCGAGTACCGTCTTGAGCTCGGCCCCGGTGAGGGAGGTCGTCCAGAGGTAATTTCCGAAGGGAAGAACGGTGTAAACCTGTTTCTTCGTGATCGGGCCCGCGGGAATGCCGTCGCGGATGCCGCCGCCGTTCATCAGGGCCACGTCGGCGCCGGTGGTCGTCAGCATGCCGTTGGCGATGAGTCGTCCCAGATTGGTCTCCTGCGTGCGGACGATCTGGCGCTTGCCGACGAGATCGATCGCCGCCTGGCCGACGACGGCGTTGAACAGGGGCTCCTGGGCCTTGGCGATGGCGTCGGCCGCCGCCTTGACCTGCGGGTCGGAGGGCATGTTCGGGCTGTTGGTGAGATTGATGCTCTGGGGAATTTCGGAGAGGACCTTGCGATCGGCCCCGACGAGGACATCGACGCGGCCGAGGGTGACGCCCATCGCATCGGCCTGGACGATGAGAACCTTGGTCGGGTTGTTGGTGATCTCCTGCTGGAGGCTCGAGTGGCTATGTCCGTCGATGATGAGATTGATCTCCGGGCAGGCCTTGGCGACCGAGACGCTCGTCACCGCGGAAGAGCCGTCGATGCCGAGGTGGGCCAGGCAGATGAGGAGGTCGTACTTGCCCTTGAGGTCCTTGTCGATGAGGTTGCGGGCCGTGGCGACCGGGTCGTCGAAACTGACGCCCTTGAGACCGGCGGGATCGGCCTTGTAGAGGGTTTCGGGAGTGGCGAGGCCGAAGATGGCGACGCGGACCCCTCCGACGTCCTTGATTACATAGGGGGTGAAGATCAGGGCTCCGTCGCGTTTGACGTTCGCGGCGAGAACGGGGAAATTGACGATCTTCGACAGCTCGATGAGGCGGTCTGTGCCGTAGTTGTAGTCATGATTGCCCGTCGTCATCGCGTCGTAGCCCGCCGCGTTCATCAATTTGGCGACGGGTGCGCCCTTTTCGAGATTGGCCCAGGGCTGGCCGTGGAAGGTGTCGCCAGCATCCAGAAGCAGAACGTTGCGGCCTTCGGCCTTGAGGGCATTCGAATAGCCGGCAATCCGCGAATAGCCGATGACCGTCTTGGACTCAAGGCCCGAGGCGTGCATGTCGTTCGTATGGAGAACTGTTATGGTAACGTCCGTCTGGAGAGGGGCAGGACCGGACGTGGTCAGGGTTGAACATCCGGCCAAAGCCAGGCCTAAAATCAGAATCGCGACGATTCCCGCGACTTTTCGCATCGGGAGACCTCCTTGTGGAAATATTCTATTACTTTAAGGGATGATTCTCGCGGCGTCTACGCGGGGCATGAACTTCCGCCATCATCTTTGACCGCGCTGGCGCAAAACGCGACAAGCGCGATTATCCCCCCTGTTGATAAACCGGTTTAATCTGCTATACTGGCTATGAATTAGCAGCCTCGGAGGTAGTCATGCACATGAAGCGAGCATCGGGCATTCTCCTGCACCCGAGTTCCCTGCCGGGCCCCGGCGGCATCGGCGAACTCGGCCCCGCTGCCCTCGAGTTCGTGCATCGTCTCGCCGAAGCGGGACAGGGTCTCTGGCAAACCCTTCCCCTCGGTCCCACGGGCTATGGCGACTCGCCCTACGCTCCATTTTCGACCTTCGCGGGAAACGACCTTCTCATATCGCTCGAATTGCTCGCCGCCGAGGGTCTCCTCGAGAAGGGCGAAATGGTTCCGCCCTACCCCGTCGATCCGGAACGAGTCGACTTCGGACCCCTGGTCGCCTGGAAGAAGCCTCTCCTGGATAAGGCCGCGGGCCGCTTCCTCGCGGGAGCCTCCCCGACGCGCCTCGCCGAATACCGGAGCTTCGTCGCGGCCAATGCGGACTGGCTTCCCGAATATGCGCTCTTCATGGCCATCAAGAACGAGTACGACGCTAAATCCCTGGCAGCCGGCCGCTTCGGCGACCTCTGGAACAATTATTGGCCCGAGGCCCTCGCCCTCCGGGATCCTGATTCCCTCGCGGCCGAAAAGGCGAATCGCTCCGAGGCGATCGCCCGCGTCGAAATCCTTCAATTTCTCTTCTTCGAACAGTGGGCCCGCGTGAAAAAGGCCGCGAACGACGCCGGCATCCTCGTCGTCGGCGACATCCCCATCTTCGTGGCCCTCGATTCGGCAGATGTCTGGACGAGGCGCGACCTCTTCCTCCTCGACGACAAGGGCCAGCCCACGGTCGTCGCCGGCGTCCCGCCCGATTATTTCTCCGCCGACGGTCAGCTTTGGGGAAATCCCCTTTACAACTGGGATGCACATGCGACGGAGGGGTTCGCCTGGTGGATCGCGAGGCTCCGCTCGGTTCTCAAGGTCTGTGACGCCGTGCGCATCGACCATTTTCGCGGCTTCGAGGCCTTCTGGGCCGTGCCCTTCGGCGACAAGACCGCCCGCCGCGGCGAGTGGCGGAAGGCCCCCGGCCGGCAGCTCTTCGCGAAGTTGCGCGAGATCTTCGGAGCAGAGGCCCCCATCATCGCCGAGGACCTCGGCTTCATCACCGAGGAGGTGAAATCCCTCCGCGACGAGTCGGGCCTCCCCGGCATGCGCGTCCTCGAATTCGCCTTCGACGCCAACGAGAGCGGCAGCGCCTTCAATCCGGAAAACGGATTTCTCCCGCACAACTACGCGCAACGGACGGTCGTGTACACGGGCACCCACGACAACGACACCCTCGCGGGCTGGCTCGACAAGGCCAGCCCCGCCGAACGGAACTACGTCTCCGCCTACCTCGGCTGCGCGGGGGGCGACCCCGTGAAGGGCCTCGTGCGCGAGGCCTGGAAGTCGGTGGCCGCCTGGGCCGTCGCCCCGATGCAGGATATTCTCGGTCTCGGCTCCGAGGCGAGGATGAACACCCCTTCGACCCTCGGCGGCAATTGGAGCTGGAGGATGAAGGCGGGAGCCTTCGACGCCGCCCTCGCCGCCGGCCTCGCCGAGCAGTCGCGTCTGTACGGGAGAGGCAGGGGGCTCTAGCTCCTCTCGACGGAAGGCGGCGAATCGAGGGACGATGGGCCGGGAAAGGCCCGTCCCCGTTGAACAAGGTCGCCCCGAGCGGGCATAGTGGATTCGATGCTCGATCTTCTCGGTGGTTTCCTTCTCGCCGCCCTCCCCGCCTTGCCCATTCTCCTCTGGATCCGCAAGAACGACAGCGCCAGGCCCGAACCCCTCGGGCTGATAGGCCGGGGACTCCTCCTCGGCTTCATCGCCGTCGCCCCTGCCGCCATTATCGAGTTCTTCCTTTTTTTCGCCATCGATCGCTTCGAGGGGCTGGGAAGGCGCCTCGCCGAGGCCTTCCTCATCGCCGCCCTCGTCGAGGAGGGGCTCAAATTCCTCTTTCTCCGGCGCTGGCTGTGGAAGCGGGCCGAATTCGACGAGGCCACCGACGGCATCGTCTACGCCGTGGCGGTCAGCCTCGGTTTCGCCGTCATCGAGAACTTCGTCTACACCTGGCACAGGCCCGAACTCCTCGTGATACGCTCGATCACCGCCGTGCCCCTTCATGCCATCGCCACGGGCCAGCTCGGCTTCTGGCTCGGCGTGGAGAAGTTGCGCGAACGAGGGCTCGGTCTCGCCGTCCTGCCGGCCGGCGGCTGGCTCCGCGGCCTGGCCTCCGCCGTCTTCATCCACGGCTCCTACGACTTCCTGATCCTCGGCGGGGACTGGTCGATTCTCCTGGTCATGCCCTTCCTCCTCGTCGCCTTCCTCCTCCTCAGGCGACGCTTCAGCCTTGCCCGCCGCATCGATGAAGATGCCGGGTTTTCTGTCGATAGTCTAAAGAGGGCGGATCCATGAAACGCCCCCGATCTCACGCGGAGTACTCATGAAATCGCGCTACAAACTGATCAGCCTTTCCCTGATCCTCGCCTCGGGAATCGCTGTCGCCTTCGCCGTCACGCGAAGCGGGCCGACCCCCTCGAGCGCCGCGGCCTCCGTTCTTCCGCCCCTCGAGGCGGGAGCCGGGCTCGCGGAGGGCGAGGTCCTCGCCGGCTCGCGCGAGGGTCTTTTCCGGATATCGATGAAGGACGGCAGCTCGACCCAACTCGTGCAGGGCGCCGAAATACGAAAGATTCTCAGGCCGGCGGGCGGAAAGGCGGGGTGGTACTTCCTCGGATCGCGCGGCATCATCCATTCCGACGATCTCGCTACCTTCGACGAGCGCAACAAGGGCCTTCCCTTCAAGACCTACAAGGATATCGTCGACGGGGCCAAGCAATTCAGACGCGAGGTGATGGATCTCAAGGACCTTGAAAGCGACCCGAGCGGCAGCCGCCTCGTGACCTGCACCAAGGACGAGGTCTGGTATTCGGAAGACATGGGGCTGAACTGGAAGGACCTCGGCAGCCCATCCTTCATCACGGGACTCAAGTGCGTGGCCCTCGCGCCCTTCCCCGGCACCAACGAACTCGCCGTCTGGGCGAGCCATCCGATCAAGGGTCTCTTCGTGCGCAAGCTTGCCGCAAAATCGCCCTGGGTTTCGGTAAGCAAGGGCCTCTATTTCATGCCGACGATGCAAAGCGCCGACGAGGTGGCGGACCTCGTCTGGGTGCCAGCCTCGCCCGCGTCGCTTCCCGAAGGGGCACAGCCCGCTTCCGCTTCCTCGAAGCTTGTTGCGCCGCCCTCGGCCGGTAGCCTCTGGGCCTCCGATTCGTTCCAGGAGAAGATTTACCGTTCGAACCTCGCTGCCCCGGCCTTCACGACGGCCTGGGATGACGGCCAGGACTTCGGCGTGGCCGAATCCCTTTCGCCCTTGCCGGATGGCAGTCTTCTCTTCGTGCACGAGGGTGCCGTCATGCGGCTCCCACCGAGCGGGGCGCCCGGCGAGGACATCGAGGCGACCAACCTTGTCAGCCAGGCTCAGGCCGCCCACAAGGATTCGACGATCCTTTCCCTCGCATGGAACGAGGAGGGAACGACGACGGCGCTTTCCGAACTGTGGCTCCTCCAGCCCGACCGGCAAAAGGATATTCGCCGCGAGGCCGCGGGCAAGAATGCCCTGTATCTCCAGGCCGGCTATATCGTCAATCCCGTCGCGCGAGCCAAGAATTTCGGCATCCTCGCCGACCGCGGGCTCAACGCCTTCGTCATCGATCTCAAGGATGACAACGGCAGGCTCCGTTTCGCGCCGACCGACCCCCTCGTCAAGTCGCTGGCCAAGGTCGTCAATCCGATCGACATCGAGGGGCTCGCCGCCGAGGCCAAGGCGAAGGGCGTCTGGCTCATCGCGCGTATTCCGGTGTTCAAGGATGAGGTGATGGCCAGGGCACTCGGCGGGAAATACGCCGTATGGGATGGGACCCACAACCAGCCCTGGGTTGGCCTAAAGGTCGCGAAGACGCCCGATGTCGCCCCGCCTTCGGGATTCAATTTGCAGCAACCGCCCATTCCGGGCGTTCCGCAGCCGCCGCCGACTCCCCAGCCCGCCGGATCGGCAGCCGCCGGAGACGGAGACGCCGCACCCGGGGCCAACCCGACACCCCTTCTCGTGCCCAACGGCGAACGCTGGGTCGATCCCTATTCCGAAGAGGTCTGGGCCTACAATGTCGCCCTCGCGAACGAGGTCATCGCGCGGGGCTTCGACGAGGTCCAATTCGACTACATCCGTTTCCCGACCGACGGGGTCAATCTCGACGACGCCCAGTTCCGCTGGAAGGATCCGGGGATGGACAAGGAAAGCGCCATCACCTCCTTCCTCGCCTTCGCCCGCGAACGGATAAAGGCGCCCATCAGCATCGACATCTACGGCGCGAACGGATGGTATCGTTCGGGCGCCCGAACCGGACAGGACGTCGAAACCCTCGCCCGCTACGTCGATGTCATCTGCCCGATGTTCTATCCCTCGCATTTCGAGCAGGGATTCCTCGCCGAGGCGCCGGCCGTCGACAGGCCCTATAGGATCTATCGCCTCGGCACGCTGCGCAACGCCCGCATAGCCCGCGACAGGGTCATCGTGCGGCCCTACGTCCAGGCCTTCTACATGGGAGTGAGCTACGACAAGGTCTGGTACAATCCCGACTATGTCGCGCGCGAGGTGACCGGCGTGATCCAGGGCGAGAACCTCGGCATGACCTTCTGGAACAACGTCGACCGCTACGACGACATTCCCTACCTGTCGCGCAGCGCGGACGGCGCCCTCGTCGTCCGCTCGGCGAGCGCCGAACCCGGAGCGCCCTACGAGGTGAAGGCCTCGGCGAGCGCCGCCGCGACGGCGAAGTCGAAGACGGGCGCGACGGCGACCACGGGAAGCGCCAACGCGGCGACGGCGGGAGGGATCCAGGCCGCCGCCTCGACAAAGCCCCAGGACGAGGCGCCGGCGCCGGTGGACTCGGGTATTCTCAATTAGGATTACTTAAGGGCCGCGCCCGTAATCCGCGGGTGCGGCCTTCCACGACTTACAGCCCTGCTTTCGCCGTCCCGTGGTGATGGCCGGCGTCATGCTCTATCACATGTCCCTCTTCGTCCTCCTCGGCCTGATGCGGAAGCAGCCCGATGGCCACGCTGAGCAGCGAGATGAGGGCGAGGACGGCGAAGCTCGTCTCGAAACCGCGAGTGAACTGGCTGAGGGCGCTCGCCGGAAGGCCCGAGGTTACGCCGGCGAAGATCGAGAAGAGGACCTTCGGGTCGATGCCGCTCGTGACGAGGGCCAGGACCAGGGCGATGCTGAAGACGCTGCCCGAATTGATGAGCATCGAGCGGGTGCCGGCGGCGATGCCGCGGCGGTTGGCCGGAGCGCTCGTCATAACTAGTCTGGTATTCGGCGAGTTGAAGAAGCCGGAACCCAGGCCCATCACGATCATCGACGCGAGGACATAGGCGAAGGACGAGTCGATCTTGATGAACATCATCATCCCGAGGCCGAAGGTGGTCAGGATAAGGCCTATGAGGGAGAGGATCCGCGAGCCATAGCGGTCGGCGAGGAGGCCCGACAGGGGCGAGGCGACGAGCATGCTCGCGGCGACGGGCGTGAGGAGGAGGCCGGCGGTGATGGCGTCGAAGCCCTTCGGGCCCTGGTAGTAGAACACGAAGAGCATGGTGATGCCGCTCCTCGCGATCGCGTTGAAGAAGGCGGCGACGTTGCCCAGGGTGAAGGGCGGGTGTTTGAAGAGCTTGAGATCGATCATCGGCGCCCCCGATCGCTTCTCGATGAAGAAGAAGAGGGGAAGGCCGAGAGCCGCTGCGATGAAGCCCGAGACGACCATCGGCGAGAGCCAACCGTCTATGCCGCCCGCCGTCAGGGCGATGAGGAGGCCCGTCATGCCGACCATGTAGGCGAGCATGCCCGCGACGTCGTGCTCCCGGCTCGCGTCGGGGGTCGAAAGCTCGCGGAGATTGGCCGCGGCCCAGATGGTACCAATTATGGAAATGGGCACGTTGAACCAGAAGACCCACTCCCAGCCGACGGTGACGAGCCAGCCGCCGAGGATGGTGCCGATGATGTTGCCGACGGCGAAGACGATCATGTTGGTGCCGAGGGCGAGGCCGAGGCGCTCACGGGGAAAGGCGTCGGTGACGATGGCCGAGGAGTTGGCGATCATGAAGGCGCCGGCCGCGCCCTGGACACCGCGCATCACGATGAGTTCCCAGGCGTTGGTGCAGAAGCCAGCTATGAGGCTCGCGACGCCGAAGAGGGCGAAGCCCGCCACATAGAGGCGCTTGCGGCCGATCATGTCGGCGAGGCGGCCGGCGGTGAGGACGAGGACCGTCTGGATGAGTTGGTAGACGATGAGAATCCAGACCGCTGAAAGGAGGTCGGCCCGGAGGACCCGCATGAGGTCGGGAATGGCGATGATAAGGGTTCCGCCGTTGAGGCTGGCCATGAGGGTACCGAGGCTGGTGCAGGAAAGCGCCAGCCATTTGTAAGAAGGCTTTACATCTGAGTGCATACGCTACGGTATTGCGCAAAGAACGCGAATGTCAATGTGAGGCTGAAATCGATACGGTTTGATTGAAATCCCTCAGCGGGCGACCAGCCTTCATGTGGACAGAGAGGGCCTCGAGTCCCGGTCTCGCGTGGCCGAAAAAGCCTTTCCACGAGGGACAGAACCAGGCCACGAGGCCACTGCCGTCGGGGGCTGGCGAGATGCGGTCCTTGGGGCAGCCTCCGTTGCAGCTCGAAAGGACCTCGCAGGAGAGGCAATAGGTGGCGAGGCTCCCCCTCTTCGCCACACCGAAAGCAATGAGCCGAGGATCGGCCGACAGGGTCGCGATATCGTTGTCGACGATCGAACCGAGGCGATGCGCGGGGTCGACATAGTGGTCGCAGGCATAGAAGGAGCCGTCCGTCTCGAGGACGGCGACGTCGCCGCAGGTCTCGCGATGGACGCAGAGCGAGTGCGCGACGCCATGGATGGGCCTGAGGGCCTCGTCGAAGGCTTGAACGACGATTCGCCCAACATCGGCTTCGATCCAGAGATTGAAAACCTTGCAGAGGAAGTCGCCGAATTCCTCGCGGCCGGCCGCGAGGGGATGGGGGTCGGGAACCGCGGCGCCCTCCCCCTCTGCCAGCTCGGCGCCCTTCCCTCCGACCGTCGGCGTCACCAGCGGCAAGAATTGAAGGCGCTTGACGCCGATCTCGCGGAAAAAGTTATAGACCTCGACCGGCCGGCCCGCATTCGCCTTGCTCACCACGCACAACACATTTGTGAAGACGCCGGCCGCTTCCAAAATGCCGAAGGCTCGAAGGGCCCGCGCATGGCTCGGCCCGCCCTCGACCGTCCTGCGATAGGCATCGTGGCAATCCTCCGGTCCGTCGAGGCTAAGTCCGACCGAAAAGCCCTCGTCGCGCAAAAAGGTCGCCCAGGCCTCGTTGAGGAGGAGCCCGTTGGTCTGGAGGCCGTTGGTAATGCGGCGCCCCGGCGGACAGAGCCTCTTCTGGAGTCTCACCAGGCGCTTGTACCAATCGAGGCCGAGAAGGGTCGGTTCGCCCCCATGCCATTCGAAGTGGGTGACGGGACCGGGTGAGGCGGCCAGACGTTGGGCGACATAGCGCTCGAGAAGGGCGTCGGAAAGGCGGCCGGGCTTTTTTTCCGCGGCGAAGTCGGCGGACTTCCCGACGTAGTAGCAGTAGTCGCAGCGGAGATTGCAGCGAGGCCCCGTCGGCTTGGCCATGACGAGGACCTCGCGCAGGGGGTCAGCTCCCATGGCCGGGCAGAGCCGACTCCTTCGCCTTTCCCTCGGCCAGGTGCTTCGAATAGAACGACATCAGCCTGGCCCAGGCGTCGCGGCTCGCGTTCACGTCGTAGACGGCTCCCGTTTCGTTGAAGAATGCGTGGTTCGCGCCCTCGTAGACATGATACTCGAACATCTTTCCCGCCTCGCGCATCGAAGCGGCGAAGCCGGGGACGCCCGCGTTGACCCGTTGATCCATCGCGCCGTAGAAGCCGATGACGGGGCAGGCAATCGAGGCGACTTTTTCGGCGGGAGGAGAGGAACCGTAGAAAATGGCGGCCGCATCGAGTTCGGGTTCCTCGCAGGCCAGGAGGGCCGAGAGTCCCCCGCCCATGCAAAAGCCGACGCAACCGAGGCTTTGACCCTTCGTCTCGGAGCGTTCGTGGCGGAGATGGGCGACGGCGGCCCGGAGAGGAGCCACGAGGGCGGGCAGGCGTCCCGGCGTCGACCACATAGCTCCATGGGTCTCGGAAATGCGAGCTCGGGTCGCCGGCTCCAGCCTGCCGAGGGCTTCCTCGCGAGCGGCGGGATCGAAGCGCTTTTCGGCGGGCAGTGTGCCCATGAAGGCCACGGCCTCCTCGATCCGGGCGGCCTCGAGGGCGGGCGGACGTTTGCCGTCGACGGAGAAAAGGTCGGGGGCGAGGGCGGCGTAACCCGCCGCGGCTATCCGTTTCGTCAACTCCTCGATCTGGGCGTTCACCCCCCATATTTCCTGGATGACGATCACCGAGGGAAGGGGCTTCGTCGCCCGTTCCGGAAATGCGAAATAGCCGCTCTGATCGCCGTAGCTGATCCATTCACCATGTATGGGCATGGCCACCTCCCTGCTTTAGGTATGACCGCGACGAGCCGTCGCAAAGCGAAGCTTTAGGCCGCGGAACGGAACCGATTCATCGTATCCTTCGGGCCAGGGTCGCCTGCATGTGCGCGGCGTCGCGGCCGAAGAAGAGATAATAGCCGAAATACGAAAGAAGGCCAAAGCCGCAGCCACCGACGCTGAGCCAAAGGATGGAATCGGCGATGCCGAAGCGGGCGACGAAGGCCGCGTAGAGGAGGCTCGCGAAGATGGAGCCCAGGGAATCGGCGACGCGGCCGATGGCGAAGCCCACCGTGCGAACCTCCGGCAAGAGGACTGCCGAGACGATGACCCTCGTGATGCTGTACATGAACTCGATGCAGAAGGCCAGGAAGAAGGCGATGAGCATGAATAGGGGCACCGAGTGCGAATCGAGCCAGAACACGAGCCAGGAAAGGATCGAAAGTGCCACGAGAACAATGTGGCCCAGGGCGAGCCTGGCCTTTTCGCCGAAGCGCTTGCCTACACGGTCGCCGACCATCCCCCCGCTCATGCTCCCGACGATGAAGCCCAGGAGTCCGAGGAGGGTGATGAGGATGGCCTGGCCCTCGCCGATGCCCCTGACCTTCACGAAGAAGGTCACGGTGAAATTGACGAGCATGATCTTCGGAAAGCCCAGGAAGACGAGGTTGACGGCGTCGACGAGGATGGTGGGGATGCGGAACTGCGCGAGGGCGGTGCGAAGGTCGAAGGCTGCGCTCTTGTTGAGGGTCTCCTCGTCGAGGGATGCGAGGCTCTCCTCGGTGCGGCCGCGGGGCGGATCGATCATGAAGAAGCGGATGGTCGCGCTCGCGGCGAGGCCGAGGAGGCCGAAGGCCCAGTAGGCGATGCGCCAGCCGAGCCGGGGCATCGTGTCCGCCATGACGCTCATCGAGGCCAGGCCGAGGATCAGACCCGAGTAGGCGAAGCCCCGCATGAGGCCGAAGGCCTTGCCTCGCTCGTTTAGCCGGTAATAGTCGGAGAGCACCGAGTTGACCTGACCCTCCATCGCCGCGGTGCCGAGATTGATCAGCATTGTGAGCACGAAGAAGGAGGCGGCGCCCGGGGCGAAGCCCGTGGCGATGGCCGCGAGGCCGCCGAGGAGGGTCGAGCCCGCCAGGACGTCGCGCCGGCCGAAGCGGTCGGCGACGAAACCCCAGAACACGACGCTCGTGATCTCCACGCCGCGCTTGATGGCCGTGAGCCAGCCGAGGGCGGAGTCGCTGAGCCTGAGCGCCGCCTGGATGGCCGGGTACATGCTGTTGAGGATCTGCGGATTCGCGAAATCGATGCACTGGGCGAAGGAGAGGATGCCGATGGCCCTCTTGCCCGGCTTTCCCGTCATTGGTTTTTTCATTCGCGGCCGCCCGGGGTCCCTGGGCCGAAATCTTGCGCGGCTCGGTCCGGCTCACCTGCACCCTGGCCGCCATGGCCGAGGCCCGCTTCGCCCGGGCCCTCGGAGCTGTACATCTGCCGCGCCATCTTGAAGACCTCATGCCGCACCGCGCCGCGAAGGGGCACGCGGGCGATCATGCCGTAGGTGGCCGCGTCGCCCTGCCGCTTCAGCTCGGGATTGGCACGCACCGCGGCGACGGCCTCGGCGAGGTCGGCGAGGTAGCGGTCCACGACGCCCGCGTGACGCGGCGTCACCATCGCATGGAGCCCCTCGGGTCGCTGGAGCCGGTCGATGTGCCAGCCCTTGGCCTCCATACGGTCGCCGACGGCGTAGATGTCCAGCTTCGGGTCGACGCTCCGATAGGAAAAGACGCTGCCCGTCGGCGTTCCGACGATCTCGAGGCCGCCGATTGCGGCGATGCCCGCCCGAAGCTTGTTCGCCGCCTCCATCGTCGTCCTCGCCATGGCGAGGTAGCCTTCCATGCCCATGCCCTTGAGGGCTGCCCAGGCCGCCGCGATCGCTCCGCCCGGCCTCGTCCCGAGGAGACCCGTCGAGAGGAAGACGCCGCCCGGCCAGCTCTCGCTCACGAAGAATTGCTTCTCGAAATACTCCATGTCGCGATACAGGAGGACGGAGGCGCCCTTGGCCGCGAAGGCATATTTGTGAAGATCGGCCGAGATCGACGAGACCCCGGGAATTCGAAAATCGAAGCCCGGCGTCGGATAACCCGCCTTTTCGGCGAAGGGAAGGAAGAAGCCGCCCAGGCAGGCGTCGACATGGAGGGGAACCTTCTTTTTGAGCGCGAGGGCTCCGAGTTCGGCAATGGGATCAACCATGCCGTGGGGATAGTCCGGGGCCGAGGCCACGACGAGGACGGTGTTCCTAGTTATTTTCTTTTCGACGGCCGCGACATCCATCCGAAAGTCCGGCCCGACCGGCACGCGAACGATCTTAACGTCGAAGTATTCGGCTCCCTTTTCCCAGGCGACGTGAGCCGTCTCGGCGAGGATCATCTCGGGTTTCTTGAGGAAGGGCCGCTTCGAGCGGGCGTAGTCCCTCCAGGTCTTTACCGCGAGAAGGCAGCTTTCCGTGCCTCCCGAGGTCATGGTCCCCACCGTGGCCCCGTCCCCGCCGAGGAGATCGGCTGCCATGCGGACGATCTCATGCTCGAGGGAACGGAGGCTCTTGAAAGCCAGTGGGTTGAGGGCGTTCTCCGAAAAATAGAGATTGTAGGCCTCGCGGACCAGGGCCGTGTGCTCGTCGCCGAGATAGTAGACGAGACTCCAAGTCTTGGGCGACATGAAATCCGCGTCACCGGCCTTCCTGTCGCCCAGGGCCTTGAGAATTTCCGTTTTGGTCATCCCATTTTCGGGAATGGCGATACGCTCTCCCATGCTTCCTCCTCGGAAGCACTCGCTATACCCCAGGTCACCTGGGGCGTCAAGCGAGAAGGGAGCCAAGCGCGCCTCTCCACATCAGAGGCCTTGCCGATAGTCCTGGAGGGCGCCGATGAAGGCTTCGAGGAGGCGTTGCCTTCGCTCGAGCTCGTTCACCCTCGGCGCGGAGGCATCAGCGGGACCGCGGGGCCCAGCCTGTCCCAGGCCGCCGTCACCGGCCCCTCCCGGGGCGCCGCCGCCCGGCGCCGTGCCGTTCTGACCGCCCGAGGCGGCGAAACGCTGCCTGAGTTCCTGCCGAAACGTGGCCATCTCCTTTCGCCAGTCAGCGTACTCGGCTTTCTGCGCCTTCGTGATAATTGTGTCTATGTCGGCCTCGATCTGGCGGGCCTTCGAGGGCGAGGGCATCGGATTGTCCTTGAGGGCCGTGAGAATCGGGAGGAGCCTGTCGATCTGGTCCTTGGTGAGGAAGAGCTTCGGATCGCGGACGAATTGTGATGTCGGCCGCTGCGAATTGCCCGCCTGCCCCTGTTGGCCCGCCGCGGTCCCTGAGCCCGGTCGACCCGGGCTGCCGCGGCCCCCGGCGCCGAATGCCTTGCCGAGAGCCTCTTGCGGAAGGAAAAGCGACAGCTCGAAGACGAGGGTCTGGGAATTGAAGCCCTGAGCTCCAGCTGCGCCCGGGGAGCCGAAGCCCTGAGCCGTCGAGGGCAGGACCCCCACCAAGGTCGCGAAGAGCGCCAGGGCCGCCAATGAAACCGATACTCTTTTCACGTTGATGCCTCCTGCAATGTCCCGAAGTCGATCGCCAACATGCCATGGGACCTGCGATCGTCGATCCGCCCTTATTCGAAGCGCAGCGCCTGGATGGGATCCATGCGCGCGGCCCGACGGGCGGGGTATATGCCGAAAAACAGGCCTATCGCCGCGGAAAAACCGAGGGCGAGGCCGACCGTACCAATTGATATCGAAACGGCGATGTGGCCGAAACGGCTTATGAGCATGGCCGCCCCCGCCCCGGCTCCCCAGCCGATCAGGCCCCCGAGCCCCGAGATGATGACGGCCTCGACGAGGAATTGCGCCATGATGTCGCGCCTCCTCGCCCCGAGGGCCTTGCGGATGCCGATCTCCCTCGTACGCTCCGTCACCGACACGAGCATGATGTTCATGATGCCGATGCCGCCGACGAGGAGGGTCATGATCGACGAGACGCCGGCGACGGCCTGGAGCACGTCGGATTGGCTCACGATGGAAAAGTCGTCGGTCCCGGAGTCGGAGATCCTGTGCCGCGCGTGGAGAAGTGCGGTGATGTCCGATTTCGCCCCTTCTATATTCTCCTGTTCGTCCACGCTGACGCCGATGCTGCGCACGTCCTTGTTATGACGAAACCTCGCATAGAGGGTGGTGAAGGGGATAAGGGCGGTGTCGTCCTGGCTGAAGAAGCCTCCTCCCGCGCCCTTTCGCGTCAGGAGGCCTATCACGCGGAAATTGGAGTTGCCGATCTTCACCGATTTGCCGACGGGGTCCTCGTCGCCGAAGAGGCTCGCGGCGGTATCCCGGCCGAGGACGACTACGCTCCGCCTCGCGCGATAATCCTCCTCCGAGAAGAAGCTGCCCTCGTCGACGGGCCAATTCCGGACGGCAGTATAATCGGGGCTCGTGCCGACGACACCCGTATTCCAGTTCACGCCGCGGTACTTGAGCTGCTGCCGACTCGTCGCCTCGGGCTCCACGCCCACGAGATGGGCGACATCCTTCCGGATGGCGTCGGCATCGTCGATAGTTAGGGTGGACACCGAACCGAATCCCTGCCTGACCCCGCCCACGTTGACGCTGCCCGGGGTCACGGTGAGGAAATTGCTGCCGAGTCCCTGGATGCGCGCCTGGACACCGAGGGTGGCGCCCTGTCCCACCGACACCATGGCGATGACCGCACCGACCCCGATGAGGATGCCCAATACCGTCAGTACTGTGCGCAATTTATTCTGGAGGAGTGAGCGACCGGCCGACACGACGTTCTCGGCCAGTTCCGCAAGTCCGAAGGAACGGCGCTTGTCGGGGGCGGCGACGGGTCTGCGGATCCTGGACGGGTCGATGCCGACCGCAGCGCCTACGCGGGGAGGGCTCTTTTCGTCGCTCACGAGGAGACCGTCCTTGAACTTGATGACGCGGCCGGCGTAGGCGGCGATGTTCTCCTCGTGGGTGACCATCACGATGGTGATCCCCGCGCGGTTGAGGGCCAGGAAGAGCTCCATGATCTCGTCGCCGGTGCGCGAATCGAGATTGCCCGTCGGCTCGTCGGCGAGAAGGAGGGAGGGCGAATTGACGAGGGCCCGCGCGATCGCGACCCGCTGCTGCTCGCCGCCGGACAGTTCGTTGGGCTTATGGCTCCCTCGTTCGGGCAGACCCACGGCCGCGAGAAGGCTCGTGGCCGGCCTCGCCTTGCCCGAGGCGAAGCGCTCCCCCGTATAGATGAGGGGCAGTTCGACGTTGCGATTCGCGTCCGTGCGAGCGAGGAGGTTGAAGCCCTGGAACACGAAACCGATGCGCCTGCTCCGCACCTCGGCGAGCTCGTCGTCGGACATGGTCGACACGTCGGTGCCGTCGAGGAGGTAGCGCCCGGAGCTAGGCCTGTCGAGACAGCCGAGGAGGCTCAGGAAGGTGGACTTGCCCGAGCCCGAGGGTCCCATGACGGCGACGAACTCGCCCGCCTCGACGCGAAGCGAAACCCCGGCGAGGGCGCGGACGGCGATCTTGCCCGTGCGGTAGGTCCGTTCGAGGCTCTCAGTCAGGATGACTGGTTCCGCCATCGCTACCTCAATCCTCGGAAGACCTGGTTGATATTCGGCACCCCGCCCTGTCCTTGCTGCGGCGCCGTCGTCGTCGACTTCCGCTGGGGAATGGCGACCTCGTCCCCCTCGTCGAGGCCGGCGACTATCTGGGTCCTCGTCCCGTCGCTTGCCCCCGTCTGGACATCCCAGGAGATCATCTTGCCGCCGTCGATGATGTACACCTGCGACGAGGTCCCGCTCGTCCTGATCGCGTTGGACGGGAGGACGAGGACGTTCTCGAAATTGAGCACCGTGATTTCCGCATCGGCGTTCATGCCCCAAAGGAGCTTGCCATCGGGATTGGGCACCTCGATCGAAGTCTGGAATACCGAGACGTTGGACTGGATCTGCGCATGCATGTCGATCTCGGAGACCCTGCCTTTCAAGGTCAGGTCGGGCATGCTCGAGGGCGAGACGGAGGCGGCGAGTCCCGGCTTCATGTCGGTCATGTCGTCCTCGTTCACCATCGCCTCGAGCAACATCGGATCGGGATCGACGACCGTCATGATCGAGGTGGATGGACTCACGAGGTCGCCGAGATTCACGGGGATTTCCGCGACCACCCCCGCCACGGGCGAACGAATCGTCGCCGATTCGTAAATAAGCTGGTCCTGCAACTCGGTCGCCCGGGCCTGGGCGAGGGCGGCCTCCTGTCCTTTGATGACATCGTCGGTCACCTGGGCGACGGCGTTCTGCCAGGTGGACTGGGCCGCGCTGTAGCGGAGCTTGGCCACCTCGAGCTGGCGGGCTGCGTCATCGAGCTGATTCTTCGCGACGAGCCCCTTGTCGGCGAGGACCTTCGTGTTCGCATAGGTATCCTGGGCTGATTCCAAGGTGGTTCGCGCCTGCGCCAGATCCGCGTCGGCGTTCTCCTTGTTGAGTCCCGCCGGTTGAGCCTTTAGATTGTCGAGCTTGGCCTGCTGCGAGGCGACGTTCGCCTTCGCGGCGGCGAGGTCGAGATCGAGTCCCGAGGCGTCGATGGCGGCCAGAGCCTGGCCCGGGCGGACGCGCTGGCCCTCTCTTACGAAGATCGCCACGAGCTTGCGCGTCGGCATGTTCGAGTCGGCGCGGATCGTGGTTATCGTATTTGGTTCCATCTGTCCCGAGGCCGTGACCGTCTGGCTGATCGATCCGCGCTCCACCTTGACGAGGCTGTATTGGGGCGCGGCGGAGGCCGAGGCCTGGGGTCGCGAAATCCGGGGATACAGGAAGGTCCCGCCCGCCATCAGGACGAGGACCGCGATTACCGCGACGGCCGCTTTCGAAGAGCGCTTCACCATGATGACTCCATTCATTCACCCATCGCGTTTTGGAGCGCGAGGATGCCGAGCGTGAGGTTGTTCTTCGCCTGCTCGAGCCCCGCCTCTGCCGTGGAAAGGGCCACCGAGGCGGTCAAGAGCGCCTGCGAAGTCCCCGTGCCCAGCTCGAACTGCGTGTTCGCCAGATCGTATTGGTCCTTGGCGAGGGCCACCGTGTCGCCGGCCAGGCCCACCCGGTCCTTGAGATCGCGCAGGGCAAGCCAGGCCGTGCGAACGTCGAGATCGATGGTGGACGCCAGCTGATCGCGCTGGAGCGCGAGGGCTGCCGACTGCGAAGTCGCCTGTCGTACCTGCGCATTGAGAGTCCCGGTATCGATGATGGGCATATTCAATTGGAGACCGAGACTCCAATTCGTGGCGAGAGTCTTCGTCTGCCAGTCGTTGGCCCAAGAATAATTGCCGTTGAGCGCGAGCACGGGAGAGTAGAGAGTCCGGGCGAGGTCGACGCCGATCCTGCTCGAGGACAGCTCGAAGGAAATTTGCGTCATGTCAGGTCGGCGAGTCAGTGCCTGTTTCACCGCCGATGCCAGATCGAGATCGGGCGCGGCGGGATCGGCTGCCGGAGCGACGGAATATTCCTTGTTCGGGTCCCAGCCCACGAGAATCGACAACCTGCGCCGCGCAAGCCCGACGCCATCCTTCGCCTTGGCCAGATCGAGTTCAGCCTGCCTTCGATTGACGGCCGCCTGCTCCACGTCGATCCGGCTCGCCTGCCCCACGTCGAATAGAGCCTTTACCCGACGCTCATCTCCTTGCCTGGCTGCAAGAGTCTGAGCCAAGAGGGCCGTCTGGTTTTGGTCCCCGAGCAGGGTGAAGTAGGCCTGCTTCACATTGTAGGCGAGCTGCAGCCTCGCCGCTCCGTCAGCCTGTCGCCTCGCGCCGAGATCCAGATCAGCCTGTCTCAGACCGCCGAGGTCCCTTCCACCGGGGTATCCGTCCCACAAGGTCGAATTCGCAGAGAGGGCGATCTTCGTGGCCTGGTCGAGGCTCGTTTCGTTGATGATCTGATCTGCCGAAAGCCCGAAGGAAGTCGATAGGGGCGCGGTAGCGGAAATTCCGGTGTGGAGGGTATCGGTCGGCACTGTCGAGGCGGCGATGCCGGCGACAGCCCTTTCGGAGCTCTGCGAAAGGGCCGATGAGGATTCCCCATGCGATGCCGAAGCAGCTCCGGAAAGGCCGAAGGCGTTTTTCGCGGCCGCTTGATCGCGCGTCGCCTCCGCGGCTTCGAGATTCGATCGCGAGACGAGCACATCGGGCCCGGTGCGCATCGCCTGTTCGACGCAGACGTCAAGGCTGACTATTGGGACGGGACTCGGATCAGCCCCCGCCCGTACCGTCTGAGCTGCGAGCGGGCCGGCATGCAGACCTGCGAGGAGGAGGAACCACGGGATTCCCCTCGAAATGGAGGGAGAAAATCGAAATGCCACCGCCGACACGCCTTTCGGCCGCGGCCCCGAACAGGAGCGGCGACCTGCACTGAGCATAGTCCACAATCCGCGCTCTTGTTACCGACGGGCGCCATTTTTTACCTTGTTGACAATTGCTTTTACTTTGTTTACATGCTCCTCGACCTACCCGGCCCGACCCTCGATGCGTCATTGCCGACCTGTTCCCGGCCTCCGTGCCTCGTGCTATGATTGGAAGCGTCAGGCAAGGGAGGCGCCGGGAACCGGGATCCCATTCCCGACGGAAGGGTCGCACCCGATGATCGGCTTCCCTTATAATAATACCAACTATTACCTCATTCCGTCGACCAACGGCGGCCTCCTCGCCTTCGACGCCGGTTGGCCCTGTTCCCTCTACGATTACGCCCGGGCGATGAAGCCGACCGGTCACGGCCTCGCCGAGATCGGATGGGCCGTCGTTTCGCATTTTCACATCGACCATGCCGGGCTCATCGGGGAATTCCAGCGAAGGGGCATCCCTTGCCTCGTCTTCGAGAACCAGCCTGACGCCATCGACGCGATGGAGGAGCTGATTTCGCGCAAGTACTCGGGCTACGCGACAATACGCAAGGAAGAACTCGTTCGCGTCGCCACCCGCGATTCGCGGGCCTTTTTTGCGGAGCTCGGCATAGGCGCCGAGGTGATTCCGACGCCGGGCCATTCCGAGGACAGCGTCTCCCTCATTACCGACGCAGGCGAAGCCCTCGTCGGCGACCTGCCTCCGCCCTTCCAAGTCATGGAAGACGACCTCCCCTGCCTCGCGAGCTGGAAGCTCATCGAAGACAGGGGGGGACGGTCGGTATTTTCAAGCCACGCCCGACCCTTCGACCTCGCGTGAAAAAGCGCCTTCCGCAAGAGCGGCAAGGCGCGGCTCGAACTATTCCTTGATACGCGTCTTGAGCTCGGGCATGGTGTAGCCGTACTGGTCCTTCATGTCCCGGAGCGGCTTGTCGCGGGCGATGTCGGGGGCAAGCCCCAGCTTGGCGATGACTGCCTCGGGGGCGGTTTTGAGAGCCGCTGCGACCTCGTCGATCGTCATAGTACCTTCGAGTTGGAAATCCGCGGGCACGACGAGACCGGTGCTTGCTCCGGAGGGCGCCTCTTTGCCAGCCGAAGGCATCGGGGCGGTTGCGGCCGCGGCAGGTGCCGCCGGAACGGGAGCAGCGTCGATTGGGGCTGACGTTGCGGCTTCGGTCGGCGAGGCTGCGGCAGGCGCGGCCGCGGCGGTCTTCTCGACCGCGGCGCCTTCGCTTTCCGGCGTATAAGGCACCCCGAGTATCTTCGCCACGGCGATGCGCACCGTGTCGGGGGTGAAATCGGGCAGATCCTGGAGCGAAGGGCTGTCCTTTATCATGGTCATCCGAGGAACCTTGGCCATATCGACGCCGGCCTCTCGGTACAGGCGCTCGAGTTCGATGCCAAAGCCCTCGGCCACCGATTCCCAGGTCGAGGAACCCTTGATTTCGGCGACATCGAGCTTGCCCTCGGCCGCGAGGGCGCTCAGGCTCTTCGGTGCGAACTGGAGCGCGCCAAAGGCCTGGCCCACGAGGGCGGCGCCGGCGTAGATCGCGAATCCGAGGCCGATGACGAGGCCGAGCTTGACTGCCTTGCCTCCGAGACTCGGAATAAGGGAATTCTTTTTCGTCGGGCAGGCGGTCACGCACTCCATGCAGCCGATGCACTCCGGACTGTCGATGGCGTCGGGCTTCGAAATATCGATATTCATGGGGCAGCTGCGATCGCATTTGGAACAGGAGATGCAGGTCGTCTTTTCCCTTTTGATACGGAAGATCGGTACGCGGCCGAGGAGGGCGTTGACCGCGCCGAGGGGGCAGAGGTACTTGCAGAAGGCCCGCTCGTAGACGACCGAGAGTCCGAGGCTCAGGATCAGGAGAATGAAGCCGACGAGAAACTCTGCCGTCACGGCCGCCAGGCCCGCCGAGAGATGGCCGTAGGCAGCCCAGGGATCGTAGGGCCTGATGACGAGGTCGCCGGCCCTCCACGTGAAGTAGATGATGGCGACGAGAAGGGGATACTTTATCAGGCGAAGGTAGCGGTCGACCTTCGCCGGCACGGTGGGCCTTTTTTTAGGAAAGAGCCTGCGCCCGATCCATCCGAAGATCCCCTGGAGCGCCCCGAAGGCGCAGAACCAGCCGCAGAAAAATCGCGACAGCACGAGGCCGAGGGCCACTATCCCGCCGAACAATACCACCGTGCCCGGTTCGAGCTTCTTGAGGATCTCGCCCCCCGCGGCCAGCTTGAAGAGGGTCTCGAGCCCTCCGAAGGGATCGAGGGAATCGATCGTGGGCATTCCCTGAATCCGCTGATGCAGAAAGGCGATGAGGGTGACCGCGACAAGGATCGCCCCCAGCGTTACGCGTCGGGCTATCTGGACTCCCGACATTTTCTTGGCCATTACCATGCTCCTTTTTTGACTGTCGGGAAGATCCGAGCAGTCCTGCGCAGCAAGTTATAAGCAAGTAACATGCCAAATCAGCAAAACAATAAAAACATTGCGTTTCCGCGGCCTTTCTGCCCAAAAATGCTCAAATTCGCACTTCCCCCAAAGGGTAACACGGGTAGAATTTTCCCGTCTCGCGCAAGGAATGCCCCAGCAGCCGATTACGATCTCACAAGCCCGGTCGTGCGCGACGAAGCTGGTGCCAGGCTTCGGTCTCAAGCCCTCATCGCCGACAGGAGCTCGTCCAAGGGAACCCTCGCGATCGCCGTAGCCTTGTCGCTCATGGCGTAGGGCAGAATGAGCTCCCTTCCATGGAGGAGGGAGCCGCAGCTGTACACGACGTTAGGGACGTAGCCTTCTCGCTCCGTTCCCTCCGGAGCCAAGAGGGGTTCGCGCAGGCGACCGAGTACCTTGGTGGGATCGTGAAGATCGAGGAGGGCCGCCCCGATGCAGTACTTGCGCATGGGACCCACGCCGTGGGTGATCACGAGCCAGCCCGCCTCGGTCTCGATGGGCGACCCGCAGTTCCCCACCTTCACGCTCTCCCAGATCTCGGCCGGCCTCATGAGGAGCTGCGGATCGTTCCAATTGTGGGGATCGTCCGAGAACATTATAAAGAGATTCTCGTCGTCCTGGCGCGAGAGCATCGCATAGCGACCGTCGATGCGCCGGGGAAAGAGGGCCATTCCCTTGTTCATCGCGCCTGCCCCGCTCAGCGTGAGCATCCGGAAGCGGAGAAAGTCCTTCGATTCGATGAGCTGGGGCAAAATGCTGCGTCCGTCGTAGGCCGTATAGGTGGCATAATAGAGTGCCGTCCCATCGTCCTCGACGAAACGCACGAAGCGCGCGTCTTCGATGCCGTTGCTCTCGCTGGGCGACACGGGGAAAATGATCCGCTCGCTCATGGCGAGTTCGGGCGAGAACTGCAGCTCGTAATTGGAGTCCGCCAGCCACTGGATGCAATTCATCGTGCGTAGGAAATCCTGGGGAGGGGGCAGGGTCTCCCGACGAAGGCGGTCGAGACCGCGCTCCAGATCGCTGCGCGGAAATCTCTCGCTCAGGTCGGCCAGGATCGTCTCTGCGTAGCCGTTTCTGAAGCCCATTTCTTGCAGCTTGATGGCGAAGAGCCGCTTCCTGTAGCTTGGATTGGGTACGATCTCCGGCATGCTGACGAATCGGGAGAGGGGATCCATTCGGATTTCGCCGTCAGGCTCGAGTATTCCCGTCCTGAATTCGATCGAGGAGACATGCCCCTCGCCCGTCGCCCTGAGGCTCATGACGAAGCGCAGGCCGCCCCTTCCCACGCCGGCCTGGTCCGGATGCCTGACCATCGAAGGGTTGAACAGCGCTGCCGATTCCAAGGCATATTCTCCCGAGAACAGGGCGCCGATAAGCAGCTTGCGCGCGAGGGAGAGCGGGCTCGGGGATACTACCTGGGGATGGACCTTCTCGAAATTCGCCAGCCAAATCGACTCCAGGTCGAGATGTCGGCTGTCGAACTCCCTTCTGACGGCCTCGAGGTCGCGCACCGCCTCCTCCTCGCTCAAGGCGAGGGCGCGGCCGATGACGGTTGCGACGCGTTGGGGGTTGCCGGGAATGGAGGGCCGGATGACCACACGGGCGCTTTCCGGCGGCAGCATCGCCTCGTGGCGGCGGATGTTGATGGAATTCATGCGACGCCGACAGGAAGTGCGGCGATCTGGCGGTCGATGCCTCTCATTTCGGCGAGGGAAAGCTGGAAGGCCAGGGTCGACTCCGCTCCTTGGTTCTCGTTGACCCTGTCGCGATGCAGGCCGTCGGCGCATCCTCCCGTCCTGGAATCGTAGAGGGGCAGGCCCAGATCGTTTCGGCCCAGGAACCATTCGAAAGCGCGTTTAGCCTCTCGCGTCCACATCGGGTCTCCGGTCGCCCGGAATGCCTCAAGGCAGGCGGAAACCATGGCTTGCGCCTCCACCGGCTGCTGGTCGAAGTCGGCTCGAGCCCCACCTTCCTCGTAGAAGCCATTGCTGCCTATCGGCCGGAAATGGCCGTCTTGCGTCTTCTGGATCGAGGTCAGCCAGCGCAGGGATTCGAGGCCGATCTCCAGGGCATCGCGGCGGGGCATGGCCCGCCCGCAGAGGATGAGGGCCTGGGAGAGTCGCGCGTTTTCATAGGTGGCCTTGGGCTCGAACCAGGGCCAGTCGACCTTCGCGTGATCGTTCCACATCCGGACGAGCCTCTCCACCAGCAAGTCGCGCGCGCGGAGGGCTCGATCATCCTCGGGGAGACGCTGGAGAAGCTCATGCAAGCCCAAAAGGGAAAAGGCCCAGGCACGGGGCGAGCCCAGGCCCTCCACGACGGGCAAGGCGCGCTCGAAGAGCTGCAAGCAGAGTTTCCGGTGGCCCTCGTCGCGCGAGCCGCCGGCTCCCACGCCCAAGGCCCACAGCGCCCTCGCGTGACTGTCTTCGCTGCCTTCCTCCTCGAGCCACCGCCTTTCATGGCTCATGAAATTGCGGAAGCGACCCGTTGCTCCATTGAGGGCCGCCGACAGGTACGCGAGATAACGGGAAGCCAATCTATCGAGGCTTTCCGCCTGAGGCTGCCCGATGAGACCGCCGAGCTGGTTGCAGAGGATGAAGCCCCTGGCGTTGTCGTCCGTGCAATAACCCTCCGGCAAGTTCGGCACATTGAACAAGGCATGCTGGAATATGCCCGTCCCGTCGCTCATGCGCTCGACATGATCCAGCTTGAGCGGGGGCAGCTCATACGGCCGCTTGGCGAGAGTCCAGCCAGCGAAGGCCGTGCGGGGCCGGGCCTTTCTGTCGGTGCGGGCCTGCGCGAAGGACTCAAGGTAGCGACGCGCGACGGCGGGCCAGATCATCTCGCGCCCGAGGGCATAGGCCCTCGTCCCCACTTCGCGCATCGCGGCCCGATTCTCGAGATATCCGCACACGGCCTCGGCGATGGCTCGCGAGTCGCGGAAGGGCACGAGGGCGCCCCGCCCCTCCGCCAGCAGCTCCTGGGCATGCCAGTACGGCGTCGAAACGACGGCCTTTCCCGCCCCGAAGACGTAGGCCAGGGTGCCGGAGGTTATCTGCGATTCGTTGAGATAGGGCGTGATGTAGATGTCCGTCGCGCCGATGAACTCCTTGAGATCCTCCAGGGAGACGAAGCGATTGAAGAAGATCACGTTATCCTTGACCCCGCGATCCTCCGCCAGGCGCTCGAGGCTCAGTCTGTAGCTCTCGCCTTCCCTGGCCACGAGATGGGGGTGAGTCGCGCCAAGCACGAGATAGATCACGTCGGGATTGCGCTTGACGATTTCGGGCAAGGCCTCGATGGCGTATTCGATGCCTTTTCCCGGCCCAAGCAAACCGAAGGTAAGGAGAACGGCACGGCCTTCGACGCCGAATTGCCCCTTGAAGCGATCGGAGTCGATAAAGGGGATGTCCGGGATGCCGTGGGGAATGACGTCTATCTTGGCTTCCGGCAGCCCGTAGGTATCGCGCAGGATCTCGGCGCCCTTTCGGGCCATTACCACCAAGCGATCGCTTCGGGCGGCGAGTTCCTCGAAGACCTGTCGTTGCGAGGCATTCGGCTCCCGGAGGACGGTATGCAGGGTCGACACCACCGGCATGCGCACTTCCTTGAGCAGGGCCAGGAGGTGCGCCCCCGACGATCCTCCGTAGATGCCGAATTCGTGCTGCACGCAGAGGACATCGACATCGTTGAAATTCAGGTAGTCCGCGGCCCTGCGATATGAATCCAGGTCCTCCTCATCCAATTCGAAGCGAACTCGCGGGGAATAGTCGTAGCTGTCCTTGCGATCGTTAACCGCGCCGGCAAAACACTGCGAATCGGGCGCCTCTTCCGCCACCGCCTCGCAGAGATCGTGGGTAAAAGTCGCAATGCCGCAGAGCCGCGGAGGGTAGTCACCGAGAAAGGCGATCCGTCCCGGGAATGGGGAATCCATTTTCTGTATCCTATGCTGGAATGACCGTAGCGATGCCTTGAGTATAAGGAAGTTTCGAAGACATAGCACGCTGCGCCTGTTGATCTTCATTCGTAGGCAAAATTTTCGTACTTGTATCAAGAATGAAAATAATACAAACTATTGGCAGACCGCCCAAGATGGAAGCGAGAGCGGAATCGTTTTCTAAAAGACCGGGGGTCGAGAATGCGCGGAAGAATCGAAGGGAAACCCAATGTCGTCCGTTTCTGAGCGAATCGTGGATGGAATCGGCTCCGATGGCATCGAGCGCTTCGTTCCCGCTCATGCGGTTCGCATTCTCGGTCGCAGCGACGCCCGCGATATCGACGCCGGCGAGGTGACCGAGGCCGTAGCGACCATAGTCTTCATCGATCTCAGGAACTTCACGACCCTCTCCGAGGAAATGGAACCGGAGGCCGTCGTACGCTTCCTCAACGACTGGTACGGAGTGATCGAACCGGTGATCGCCGAGTACGGTGGCTTCATTGACAAGTACATCGGGGATGCCGCCCTGGCCGTATTCACCGGCGAAACCGACCAGGCGGTCCTTTGCTGCGTCGAGATGCTCAGGCGGCTCGAACGCCTCAACCTCGCCCGATTGGCCGAGGGCCGCCCGCCCCTGCGCGCGGGCATCGGCATGAACACGGGCATCACGGCCTTCGCCGCGATAGGCTCCCCCGACCGGACGGACCTCACCGTAATCGGCGACACGGTGAACATCGCCGCTCGTCTCGAGGCGCTGACGCGGACCTACGGCGTCGATCTCCTCCTCAGCGAGCACGCCCACGCCCGACTCTCCGACCCGGATGCCTTCGACCTTCGCTTTATCGACAGGATACTCGTCAGGGGCAAGAAAATACCCCTTTCGATCTACGAGGCCTTCGGCGGGGCTTCGGACACCGAGCGCGCCGCTAAAAAGGGCCATCTTCGGGAGTTCGACCGGGCCGTGGCTTACTATCATTACGGCAACGTTTCCGAGGCGCGCCCTACCTTCGAGCGCTGCCTCGTCTCCTGTCCGAGCGACGGCGCCGCCGTCGAATACCTCCGGCGCTGCGTCGAATTCGAAAAGACCGGCATCCTCGAGCGAGCGGCCGAAATGCGGACCTATCCCGCGTGGAGCCCGGAATTTTCCGTGGGCCACGACATCATCGACGCCCACCATCGCAAGCTTTTCGAATCCGTCGCCGTCCTCCTTCGGATGATCGACGCCGACGACTATACCAAGATCGGAGCCGTCATAGAGTTCCTCACGAAATACGTCGAGGTGCATTTCCGCACCGAGGAAGACCTCATGCGCGCCTGCACCTATCCCTTCTTCGCCGACCACAAGGCCCAACACGATCGTTTCGCAGTCGTGTATGCGAGCCTCGTGCGCGAACTCTCGGCCGCCAGCCATCATGCGGTCTACATCGCCTTCAGGGTGCGGATACTCGTCGTGGACTGGCTCCTCAACCACACGACGAAGGCCGATCCCCACCTGGGACGCTATCTCGCGAGGAAGGCCTGTTGAAGGCGGCAAGGCCCGGGCGATACCGAAATATCTTTCGATGAGCGCAGGCCCCCCGCTGCGATCGATGTTTAAGGATTTGTTAAATCCCCCCGCCCCCTCCATCGCCACGGATACCTTTTCGGGGCCTGATGGTTATGAAGGCGAAGGCAAGGAGGTTCCATGCATATCATCGACATGACGCTCTATCTCGACATCGAACTCGCGGGGCTCGACGAGGTGGGCGACGCGGGCAGATTCATCGTCATGTTCGAATCGGGCGAGGAATACGAGGCAAGCCGCGCATGGATCGAACGACATTTCGCCCACCCTTCCTCGAAGATAAGGGATACGGTTCCGGCAGACCGGGTCAACTGGCACGCCGGACCATTTATCATAATGCTGTATAATGGAGGCGTGGAATACGCCGAGTACGTGGCCGTGCAGAACGAATCGGCCTTCGTCCGAATCGTCTCGGGCGGGCAGGGGGCGCCCGATCGAGCCTTCGCCCATCACCATGCCTAAGCGATGAGCCCGCGGCGCAAGCGCGATAGCCGCGGATTTCATTCGCAAATTTTCGGGCTTACCGACATAGAGACCGATTTCGAGGGAGCCCAGACATTCCCCGGCCGGCGCCTTCGCGGTGTCGACGTCGCCCTGCTTCGAAGTTGCCCTGTTCCGACGTCGCCCGGCGGCGTTTCAATTTCTATGACAATTATGTTTACCCGCAATTGAACGGCGGAACCTGAGGTTCCCGATCCCTCTCCCGGGATTTTGAAATCTGCCTTCCCGCTCCGGAGGCGCTGGCAACCCGTCGTGCTTCTCTCGTGACCCAGGCCTTACCGTCTGGATTAAGGCGACGAAACCTCCCTCGCCGAGCGCCTTTACTCTTGCCGACCACGGGATGTCCCGGTACGATACCCCAGGCCACCTGGGCGGCTCGGCACATGATCCGGCTGGATTTCCCACGAAAAGTACAGGAATACCTTCCCCGCGAGTGCTCCCATCGGCCAAGACTATCTGCGTTCCCCTACGAGGCCTGAGTGGATACATTGATTTTGACCGATGAAATGAAGACGGCCATCGCCCTTCTCAATGACGACAAGGAGCGCCTGATCTGGATTTCGGGACGGGCCGGAACGGGCAAATCGACCTTTCTCCACTACCTCAAGACGGAAATCCGACCGAAGAACGCCGTTTACCTCGCCCCGACCGGAGTGGCCGCGCTCACCATCGGCGGTCAGACCATTCACAGTTTCTTCTGGATCAATCCCGGCGACGAAGTCCATATGGAAACCAGACTCGACGCCGATCGCGAAGGGCGACTCTACCCCCTGCTCGAAAAGGTCGAGACCATCGTCATCGACGAAATCTCCATGGTCCGCGCCGACCTCCTCGACGAGATGGACCGCCGGATGCGAAGGGCGAAGGGGGAGGCGCGCCTTCCCTTCGGAGGGGCTCGCCTCGTGCTTTTCGGCGATCCCTATCAACTTCCTCCCGTGGAACCCGATCCCGACAGCCATGCCGGCACCCTCTTCAACGGGCGCTACAAGAGTCCCTTCTTCTTTTCCTCCCAGGTCCTCCGCACGAAGGCGCGGAAGATCCGTCGGGTGGAATTCACGAGAGTCTTTCGCCAGAACGAGGAAGAGTTTCTCGCTACCCTCGATCGCTGCCGCTCGGGCTTGGTCAGCGACGCCGATCTCGATCTGCTCCAATCGCGGGTTCTCCCCGAAGGGAAGAAGCCGCCCGCCGATCATCTCGTCCTCACCGGCAAGAAAAGCGAAGTACAAAGGCTGAACCGCTACCGTCTCGAAGCCTTGCCGGGGCCTTCTCGCAGCTATCGTTCCGAAGCGAGCGGCCGCTTCGCGACCGAGCTCGACGACGAGGAACTCCCAGCCCCGCGCGAGCTCGAACTCAAGGTCGGCGCGCGCGTCCTTCTCACGGTCAACGATCCCGAACATCGCTGGTTCAATGGGAGCCTGGCGACCGTCGTCGCCCTCGGTGATGCGGGCGTCAGCCTTCGGGACGACAAGGGCGAATTCGAGGTTTTGCCCCATGTGTGGAAAAAGGTCCGCTTCGTCCTCCGCGGAGACCAGCTCGTCGAGGAAACGACCGACACCTACAGCCAATTGCCCCTCGTCCTCGGCTGGGCAGTCACCATACACCGGGCCCAGGGACGGACCCTCGAAAAAGTCTTCGTCGATCTTTCCCAGGGCGCCTTCGCGGCAGGTCAGGCCTACGTCGCGATCTCCCGCGTCACGCGCCTAGACGGGCTCCTCCTCCGCACCCGCCCCCGCGTCCGCGACTTCTTCGTCCACGAAAAGGTCAGCGCCTTCTTGGACTTCATCGGAGCGACAGCCGCGCCGGATAGCGCGGCTTCGCCCTGACGAGGCTCCCGAGTGACGACAAAGCCCTATTCCAGCGCCGCAATCTGAGCAAGCCCCTCCTCGCAACTCTGGCCCACCGATCCGCCATCGACTGCCGCATAGGCCGGATAGGTGACGGTAACTGTCTGGAAGTAGAGTTTTGCCGTGGCGAGCAGAGTCGCTTGGTCGGGGAATTCCGGCAGGGTACCGATGAGCGGCCCTCCCCAATTGAGGCAGGCCCAGCCAAGATCGCAGAAGGCGCGGGCCGGATACTGGACGAGGCTCGCATCGTCGGTCACGCAGGAGGCGGTGGCGTCGATCGCCTTGCCGAAACACAGGGCGGCTTTCGCAACGTCGGGGCTCTCCCCCAGTAGCAGGAAACGGCTTTGGCTGAGATAGGCCTGCACCTGAACGCGACGAGAGCCCATTACGGCAAAGGGTTCGGCGCCCGGGAATGATTCTACGGTCTGGCAAGCCGCGATTGACTCGTCGAGCCAAGCCAGGCATACGCCGAGCCAGGAGGGATCGCTCAGGCTGCCGTCTTGCACGAGGCCGCAATAGATATCAGCGCTCATCCGGAGAATGCTCCCGTATCTGTAGTAGCCGCGAGCCGCCCCCTTCCCTTCATTCACCAAGGTCGAGTCGTCCGCTGTGGTAAAGGCACCAGGCGCGGTGAGCAGGGTATTCACCGCGGCGATGTAGCCATTTCGAAGCGCGACACCCGCCACATCTCCGGGCCAATTCATGGTGGAGAGATCGCTGAGATCCAGGTACGACTCTACCATGTCCCCCCTCGCTATGGCAGCGCCCGAACCGTTGTCATAATCCTTGCCCAGGTCGAGCACCTTTTGGAAGGCGGCAATCGCCTGGTTATCGAGATCGATCCGCTGGGGTGCATACTCAGATGTCCACGGCAAGCCGTAAGTCTGCTCCTGATACGCCTCGGCGTCCTTTTGAAGGACTTTCGGCTTTAGCGAACTCGAAAGCTTCCCGGCGTCAATATAGCCGATGATCGCGGCGAATTGCTCATGAGCCTTGGCCCAATTGCTCGGATCCTTCCATCGGCCGAGACCTTCGAGACAGCGAGCGAGGGCGATGAAACTATTTGGGAAGAACCATTTGGTCGTATCCAGCGCGGGGTAATTGGCCCAGGTGACCTTCGCGAGTGCGTCGTGGCCGGCCTGCCAGGTATCGGCGACGATGGCGGCATTCGGGTTCCCATCGCCATCGCCGAAGCCATAGCTCTCCATTTGCCACGCCACGTCGTGAAACACGTAGCCGAGATTGCACCAGGCTGAGGCTGAGATCTCTCCGTTGCGAGGATAGGCGCCGTCGACTTGGTAGTTGCCGGCATCCTCGAAGGCTTGGACAGCGGCGCTCTGCAGGGCGGCAATTTCGGAGAACCTGCCCTCGTTCGAGAGTTGCCTGATCCGTTCTCCGTGCGCATTCGCGATGTCGAGCTTGACCCACGCGAGGTCGGCGGGATTCTTCAGGAAATACTGATCGCTGAGGAGTGGGGTGAGTTGCGCAATTGCATTGTCATATTGCTTGAGGCCATAGAGGCAGTCTCCGATATAGCGCGCCGCGTCCCTGAAGAACCATGTTTTCTTATCTAAGATCGGATACCTGTCCCTCGCAACCTTCGAGAAATAACCGATCGCCGTATTGAAATAGGCTACATAATCCTGACCATAATTCCAGATCGCGTCGTTGCCCCGTTCCATGTAAACCGTACCCAGTAGATGGTAGGAGTAAGCGCGCGGATATTGATCCGCATCCGTGGGGTATGTCGAGGCCAATTTGGCGAGAAGAGCTTCCGCAAGATTATAGTCGGGTGTCCGCCAGATGTAGATGCTCGCATGTTCGGCCATCGCCTCTCCGGCCTGCCTGGTTCCCCAGGCCGTCCCGAGGTCCGTCTCGGCGAGCCCGAAGGCGGCGATTGCGGCGGCGGCGAAGGTCTTCGTTTCGGTGGGATTCTTGGCGGCGGCTGTCAGTCTGACATAGGCCTGCCCGAGACGCAGATTGACCCAGTCGAGCTCTCCCTTCGTCGCGAAATCGTTGCCGGAAAAGCCTGCGATCGAAGATGAGAGAATGGATGCCGCCTGATTCCAACTGTCGACAGTTTGTGCCAGGTCCCAGATGTAGGCTTCCGCCGCAAAACGGGCGAAGCGCATCCTCATCCAGTTTTCGTAGGGAATCGAGGTGTCGTCCCTGCAGGCGAGGAAGAAATCGGCGCGCTGTTGCACCAGGCCCTGATCGTTGTAGCACCAACCGAGACTGACCTTCGCTTGGAAGAAGAAATCCATGTCGAGGGTAGAAGAATCGGATGTGACCTTCCGCGTGTATTTCGGGTCGGTGGCGAGCGAGGTGAAGGCCGCTTCGGCGTTCGCATAATCCATTTGCGCCCCATAGATGCCGCCGATGTTCTGCTGCGAGTAGAATCGCACCTTGTAGTCGGCCCAGGTCGAATCGCGTGCCTGCGTATTCAGATCGATCGCCGTGGAGAAATTGCCCTGCCTCATCGCGACATATCCCAAGCCGTGGATGGCGTCGGCGCCATCCCTGGTTTGAAGATCCTTGAGTTCATTGAACATCGTCGTCGCCGTCACGTAATCGGAATAAGCCCCGGCATATATCCAGGCTAATTCGTCCTTGGCCGTCGGAACGATGGCAGAACCGGGGAACTTGTCGAGGACTTCCTGGTAGCGGGATTTGGCGAGTTCGATCATGCCGAGACTGCCATAGGTGTTGGCGAGATAGTAGGTCGCCTCGGCGCTGAGGGTGTTCTCGGGATAGTAGGTGACAAGGATATAGAACTGGTCGCGCGCGGAACCCCATTCCTGACCGTTCCAGGAGGCCATGGCCAGGGACATGCGATCAGCGGCGGTCATGCCCTGATAGGTGGCGTTGGTGTCCACGACCACGTTGACTGTGCAGAAGGTTTCGACTATCGCCTTGCCATCACTCACCTTGATCGAGAAAACATAGATGCCGGCAACTTCCGGGGTAAAGGTCGTGATGGCCGCATCGGCTGCGCTCAATGTGACGGAGGCGGTCGACGGCTTGGCAACGGTGCTCCACAGGAAAGTCATGGCATCGCCGTCCTCATCGGTCGCCGTTGCCGTGAGAGTAACGAGGATTCCGACCTGGGCTGACTGGTCGATTCCCGCGCTAGCCACGGGTGCAGCGTTTGTACCGATGGCTATCCCGTCGCTGATCGCAGTCGTGATGTCGACATAGATGCCGATCGTGGCGTTTATTGTGATGGCGCCCGCGAGGGCCGCCGCGTCGTGACTTCCCGTGAGCGCGGTCTGGGCTGCGGCCGCCGCGCCTCTGGCAACCTCTTCCTGCACCGTTTTTTCGTCGAAGCCGGCTGCTGAAGCGGCTCCCGCGAGGGCGGTCGAAGCGCTCGAGGTGATGGCCGAAACGAGATCGAGGCCTATCGACTGGACATCGAGAAGGGTCAGCGACATGACGCCAGTGGTGGCGCCGGACGAGGCGCCTCGAACCATCGCTGCGAGGGTTCCGGCGTCTATGGACAGGCCTCCATTCGTCGCAGCGGCGATGGCGCCTTTCGCGCTGCCCGACGCGACAGCTCCTACCAGGCCCTTTGCGTCCTCCGCAGTCGTCGCGATGGCATCGATGGCCGAAGCCGCACCATTGGCGATTTGCGTCGTGAGCGCTGGGTAATCGGCGGCCGCGACCCCTTCCACCGCGAGGCTCGAGACCGCGGCGACCGCGCCTTCGGTGATCGTCATCACGGCGGACTGGAGAGCGGCCGATTCGGTAAGCCCGGCCTCCTTAAGGGTCTGCACGGCCGCTTGGGTGATTTTGCCGAGGGCGTCGCTCACGAGGACCTTGTTGACGCCCCCATCCTTGAGGCTGCCGATCATCGTGGAGACGACCTCACCGGCTACCGTCCCTCTGTTTTCGACGGAGATGCCGGTCTTCGCGAGATTCGATACGGCAGCCTTCGAAATACGAGCAAGAAGAGCGTTGACGGCTACCGCGCTCGCGGTGAGTTGTCGCGTCGAGCGTGACCGACTAGTCGCTTCGAACTTGCCGTCCAGACCGACAACAAAGCTCTCGACGATGACGTTGACGCAGGTGATCTTGCGCTCGTCGGTCATCGCTGGAGCGGTAAAGGCCTGAAGGCTCCCCACCGCCCCACCGACGGCGACCGGGATTAGGGTATCGAAGTCTGTCGCAATTGCTCCATTAACGCTGACTGCGGCCTTCGCCCCGTCAGAGATGATCGTAGTCTCCGACGGGCTGCAAGAGGCCTTCGCCGACAGAGCCTTGGACATTTCCCCTATCATCGTGTTGATATCCGTGACTGTCAGTGCCGGGGTTTGGGTTTGATCCTTATTCAAACCGAAGAGAGTGCTGAAAAAACTGCAACCTGTCAGGGAAAAAGCCAGAATCGCGATCGGCAAAAGACCGATCCTCTTTGTTGTGCTCACCTCGACCTCCTTATTAATTGCCCTTTTCTCATCGATGGAATGAGGCGAGGGGGAGGAAGCGATGGGAGCAGGGTTTATAATGCGGCAAGTGCCCCATTTCAATCGATAGCTTTATATCGATTATAAAGGGCGGCTTTCAATTGTCAATAGAAAGGTGATAAAATATTTACCTAGATTGACGTAGTGCCAGCGCTCAATTCCCTAATATATGACAATTAGCATCTTTCGGCAGTCATCGACGGCAGGTTTTCCGGCGCCTATTTTAATCCAGCGCCCTCTATGTCAGTGACAAGCAACACTGCCCATCGCCGGCCCAGATCCACGACCTTCGAGCTGAAGCAGCGATGCACAGGGAGCAAAGATGCCGGAGCCCGACCTCGCCCCCTTCCGCGGGGCGGGGGAACGCCCTCTGCGAAAATCCGCATTGTTCAATTTGCCGGAATCGTCGCAACGCTTAGGATGATCGCGGGCAAGTTGCGCTTGCTGTTCGCCAAATTCAGGCCGGCAAAGGCGCGATCCGCACAATCATCAAGCGCGTCCATGGCGCTTCGCTCGGGCGCTCTTCAAGAACCGCAATCCGAAGGCCGCGAAGACCATGACTATGCCGATATTCACCAGAAGCCGCTCCCAAACATGATGTTTGGGATGAGCCGAAATACTTGCTCATTGCTCGGGGAAAATTTCTTTCAGCCCTTGCGACCCGATGTAAACGCTCCCGATTCCGCCGAGGAGATACGCGACTCTCAATGCCTCCGCAATCTCCTCCTTTGTCGCTCCTGCCTTCAGGGCTTGGGAGGCCAAGGACCTCACTCCTCCGATGGTGCCATGCGAGGCATCGAAGGCCAGGGCAATGAGAAGCTTGAACTTCCGCGGCAGGGCTCCGTCGGCGTAGGCGAACTCCTCGGACTCCCTGAGCCTTTTCGTGAGTTCGGGGTCGAGCTTTTGGATGGTGGCAAGCGGGTTATCAGGCATGGTGGCTCCTTGAAGCAACCATACTTCCCTCGGGGCGAATTAGGCAAGAAATCGGCTTGAACGGACACCAAGCGGAGGCGGTAAGTCCTGCCCCAGTCCGTCCGTTGGGACGAACGCCCCAATAATGGTTCGGCCGCTCCTGTGGGAGCGGCATTCTATGAACTCGATTCGCGAGCAGGGGCAGGAAGTCCTGCCCCCGCTTCGCCTGCGGGCGAAGCGCCGACTAAAAAGCAGAGCCGCTCCCGTTGGAGCGGCTCTGACTACTAGCAGGGGCAGGACTCGCCCTCCAGCCCTCGTCGTCCTGACTCGGGCTTCCGGGCCGCGCCTCGTCGCTTTCGCGCGCATCCTGCGCGCTCTTCCTCGCTATCGCTCGGCGCGACAAGGCGTTCGAGTCCTGCCCCTGAAAAATGAAACAGCCGATTCCCTTCGGAATCGGCTGTTTCTCTAGCAGGGGCAGGACTCGAACCTGCGACCTCCGGGTTATGAGCCCGACGAGCTGCCAACTGCTCTACCCTGCGTCGTGTTGCGTTGACAATATAGAAAATGGGTGGGTTGGTCAATGGCTTGGGGCGGGAATATCGACGGGGGTGTTTCAAAATGAGAGTTTGGCGTTTCGCTAGGTGATAGTGAGGTACGAGGCGGCTACAGGTGGAAGAGGCGACGCAGTCGGGCGACATGGGGGACTCGGAAGTGGAGGTAAACCAGGAAGATGACTATCGGGACTACCGAGGCGGCCACAACGGCGGACCAGCGTAGATGAAGCTGCCCGAATAGGGCGATGGAAAGGCTTCCATCGATGCCAAGACAGCTCAGCGTGCCGGCGAGAAGGATGGCGCTGAGGCTAAGCAGGGGCTTCCAGCTAAAACGGGCGGAGGCGAGGAGGGCGAGGCCGAAGGACAGCTCGACGAGAATGGCGATGGGGATGGCGACTGGCCAGGCCCAGCCGATGCGGCCATCGACGAGGTCGAGGGCGAGGAGAAAAAGGGGAAGGGAGGAGAATGCAAGAGGAAGGCCGAGGGCGGGGAGCTGCCTGAGTTCGATGAGGGCGCTGATGACGATCCAAAGAAATGCGAGGGAAAAGAGGGGATAGAGGGCCCAGTTCAGGCTGCCGCTCGTAAGGAGGTTGACCGCGGACACGGCTGCCGCGGAGATGAGGACGGAAACCGAGAGCATTTCCCAGCGCAGGGTGTTCTTTTCGCGACCCTCGGCCGCGACGTCTTCTCCATCGCCGGTGTAGCGCCGATTCGCTTCGCCTTTCGACGATAGTGATGAGGCGGCCCTGCTGACGCGTTCCTCGTCGGGAAGCGCCTCGACGGCATCGGCCCCGCAGAGCGGGCATTTCGCAGCCTGCGCGGCGAGTTCGACGCCGCAATCCGGGCAATAGGGCATGGCTTACTCCTCGAAGTTGCATTCGACCTTGACGGGCAGGCCGAGGGACTGGAGTCTGACGAAAAAGCGGCGCTCGAGTTCCCGCTCGGCGATCAGGCTCGAAAAGGTGATGCGGAGCTCGCCGGCCCATGACAGGAGGGCCGCTCCGCTGCGAATGGCGCGGAGGGGGGCTATCACGAGGTCGAAGTGGGCGATCCTCCCGGCGATGGCTTCGGGCATCCGGACCGGACCGAGGTTGCTGAGTTCACCCGAGATCCGTCCCATGCCGAAATATTCATAGAAGCTGCGCATCAGGAAGCTCTTGAGGCCGAGGGGAAGAAGCCGGACGTAGGCGGCCCTGCCGCCGAGGACGTTTCGCGCGATATGGCGCTTGAGGTTGCGTTCGGTCGTCTCGTTGCGCGCCTGATGATGGACGGTGGAGATGAGTTCCGGAAGCTCGCGGCGCCCAAGGCGCATGTCGATCGCGGGATGCACCATGAGGCTGAAGTTGCGGCTGGTCCGCGAGGGTAGGAAGGCGCGCATGTTGACGGGTATCTCCACGGCGAGGTGGCTGCGGCGAGGTCTGGGCCTCGTGCCGAGCCAAAGTTCCTGGAGAGCTTCGAAATAGACAGCCGCGAGGAATTCGGTGAGCGAGACGCCATGGTGGCGGGCGGCTCCGAGGCAGGCTTCGAGAGGGATGCTGGCGGTGATGGTCCTGTATTCGCCTTCGGGCAAAAAGATGCCGTCGATGTGCCAGGCCCCGGCTTCCTTGGGCGGAAAGGGAAAGCCTTCGGGATAATGGAGATTGTAGGAGTCTTCCATTTCATCGGCCTGCGGCGGCTCGTCGAGATCGTAGAAATCCGGGTCGACGGCGAGGGCTGTCGGGTCGAGCCCCGGAAGGGCGGGTTCGAGAATCCTGAAATATTCCGCGAGGAGATTCTTGAGAAAGCGCATTCCGCCGGTTCCGTCGGTGATGATGTGGCTGAACTCGCAGGCGATGGTCGAGCGGCGAGCGCGAACGCGCATGAGGATGGTCCCTTTGCGGTGCATGTCGAAATCCTGGCAGGGAGAACGGCCGTCGGCTTCGACGCGAAGCGGCTTCCGCGCCGTTTCGAGGTAGTGCCAGAAGAAACCCTTGCCCAGCTGTACGACAAAATAGGGAAAGCGGCGCGCGACGCGTTCGAGAGCCGCTTCGAGAGCGCGCAGATTGACGGGCGCGTCGAGGGTGGCGGAGATCCTGAAGAGATAGGTGGCGGACCCCGAAGAGACGGCCGGCATGATGATGGCGGCGTTGTCGAGGGCGTACCAGCTTCCCCCCTCGTCGTTGAAATGGAGGGAAGCCCGGTTTTTATTGCGTCTCTGGTGGTCGGTCCTTCGGCTCACGTCCCTTGGACGGACAGCGGCCGCTCGAGGTTGCGACTTACAGGATGGGAACGATGGGCATGAGAAGTACGAGAATCACCGAAAACACCATGGCCGGGATGAAGTCGCCTGTCTTGAGCTTCTTGAGGTCGAGGAGGTTGATTCCGATCATGATGATGAGGGCGCCGCCGATGCCGGTCAGCTCGGCCAGCATGAGGTCGCTCACCCAAGGTTTGACCCAGACCGAGATGAGGGTGAGGAAGCCTTGATACACGAGGACGCTGATGGAGGCGAAGGCCACGCCGGGTCCCATCGCGCTCGCGAAGAGTATCGAGATGAAGCCGTCGAGGACGCTTTTGGTGAGGATGAGGGAATAATCGCCCTCGGTGCCGGCCTTGAAGGAGCCGACGATGGCCATCGCGCCCGAGCAGTACAAGACGGAAGCCGAGAGGAAGCCGAAGGCGAAACTCGAGTCCTCCTCACCCTTGGCGAAGCGAGACTTGAGGAATTCGCCGAGTTTGAGGATTCCCCCTTCGATGTCGAGGAGTGTGCCGACGAGGCCGCCGCCGATGAGGGCGATGGCGAAGGCGAGGATATGCGTGGCTTTGAGGGCCATCTGGATGCCGATCACGGTCGAAACGATGCCGGCGGCGGTGAAAATGGCGAGTTCGTAACGTTTCGAGAGTCCTTTTTTGAGAAGAAGGCCGATGAGAGAACCGACGACTATCGCGAATGCATTGATGAATGTGGCGAGCATTGGAACCTACTCCTTTGGGGCTCGTTCGACCGAGGCGGGATTTATTTGCCTTGACCGCTCGAAAACGACTATAGCATACTCATGCAGTTATGGAGGCGAGGCGATGACAAATCCGCGCGAAATGTCGGCCATAGAAACCGACATCCGCAGCGAAACCCGGATTTTCTGCGCGAATTGCATCCATTGCAAGTTGGTTCCTTCGCCTTCGGGCAACGGGCGCTATAAGCTGCGGGTCCGTTGCGACGCGGGCAAATGGCGCAAACCCCTCGGCGAAGAGAAGATCTACAAGTACTTCACGGTCGCGAGACGGAGCATCGAATCCTGCGATGCCTACGAGGACATGGGGGAGGTCGACGACTTCCTCCACGACCTCCGCAGTTTTCTTCCTACGAGCGACGAAGAATACGGTTCATGACGGAGTTTCCCTTGAAAGTTCCCGCAATCATCAAAGGCGCGATCTTCGCGTCGACCCTCGCGCTCGTCGTGGCGCTCGGCGCGTGCAAGACGGCCCCTGTCGCCATCCCCCAGGATCTCGACGCCCCCTCACTCGTCCTCAAGGCGCAGGAGGCCTCCGACGCCAGCGACTACGACCTTTCGCTGCGCTACTACCAGGCCTTGATCGACAGGTTCGGCGACGATCCCGCCAATCTCGCCGCGGGCGATTACGAGATCGCCTTCATCACCTACAAGCAAGGGCACGAGGCCAAGGCGAAGGAGCTCTTCACGAAACTCCTGGCTCTCTATGACGGCACGGGCGGTGACGCCTTCCCGGAGCGATATAAGGTCCTCGCCCAGAAGATCCTCGCGGAAATCCACTGATTCCCGCGGGAGGCCCGAAGATGTCCGTGGAGAAGACGAAGGTAATAGGGATTTGCGGAGGCTCGGGGTCGGGCAAGACGACGATCGTCCGCAAGATCTCCGAACTCGCCAGCGACTTCGTCTTTCTCGCGCAGGACAGCTATTACAAGTCCGCCGAGTTCATATCGAATTCCAACATCACCGCCTTCAACTTCGACCGTCCCGACGCCTTCGACAACGCCCTCCTCATCGAGCACCTCGACGCCCTGCGCGATGACAGGCCGATCGACATGCCGGTCTACGATTTCGTCCATCATCGCCGCAAGGAAGAGCGACTCAGGGTCGAGCCGCGCAAGCTCGTCATCTTCGAGGGCATCATGATCTTCAGCGACCGCGAGGTGCGCGACCGCATCGACCTCAAGGTCTTCGTCGACACGCCAGACGACATCCGCTTCATCCGCCGCCTCAACCGCGACATCAAGGAGCGCGGGCGTACGATTGATTCAGTGATAGAGCAGTACCTCACGGTGGTGCGCCCGGGGCACTACGAGTTCATCGAACCGACGAAGCAGTTCGCCGACATCATCATTCCCGAGGGGGGACAAAACGAGAACGCCCTCAATGTCCTCGTCACCTTCATCAATTCCATCCTCGCGGCCAGGCAGTGATGACCGGCGAGGAATGTCCGACACGGGCTCAGGTCGGCCCCGTGCGACGCCGATACTGACAGGAAGGAAAGCATGACCTACCGAAACGCCCGGAGAATGATCGAAGCGGGTTCCACTGCGGGAGCCGCCCTCGCCTTCCTCGTCGTCCCCTTCATCGCCACGCAGGGCAACCTTTCGGCCGGATGGGTCATCTTCCTGACCTCGGCAGTCTTCATGGGGCTCTATCTCGGCCGCAACGCCATCGTCGACAGGCTTTCCTCGGGCGTCCAGAAGGCGGTCTTCAGCAAGCCGGAAACCCAGGTCATCCTCGACTTTTCCGCGAGGGTGGGACAGGCCTTCACGCTGCCCGACCTCATCGAGGCAATCCGCGACCAGCTCGAGAGGCGGGCCGACATGGGCGCCGTCCTCGTACGGTCGAACACCTGGGAAATCATCTACCAGAGTCCCTCGGCCGCCGCCCGCGACGAGGAAACCCTCGAGACCCTGCAGCGTAATTTCCGCGAATGGTCCGAGGGCTTCTGCTTCGTCAACGAGGCGCTCTCGATCAGCAACACCAATACGGGAGCGAGGGGCTTCTTCGTCAACGCGAAGGGCTTCCACGTCTTCTTCCTCACGCGCCTCTGCGGCCTCGTCGACATGGAAGCTTTCAGGAATCTCTACGGAGAACTCCGCATCTATTTCGACCGGGTCATCACGATCTCGGAACTCTTCGAGGTCGCCTCCCTCTCGAAGGAGTGGGAGCTCATCGCGGAGACCCAGCGGTCCTTCCTTCCGAAGAGCCTCCCGAAGGTCGACAAGCTCGATCTCGCCGTGTCCTACCGGCCCCTCGTCAACGTGTCCGGCGACTACTACGACGTCATCGCCGTCGACGACAAGCGCACCCTCTTCGTCGTCGGCGACGTCTCGGGCAAGGGGCTGGCCGCCGCCCTCGTCATGGGCATCATCGTCAACACCATCCGCGTCGCCAAGGACAAGGTCGATCTCGCGGGTCTCATCCGGGCCATCGACCGCGCCGTCCGCGACATGGGATTCGACGACAAGTACACGGTCGTCTTCCTCGGCGTGGCCGACACGGAGAAGAAGACGCTGCGCTACATCAACGCCGCGATGGCCGACCCGATCATCATAACACAGACGGCTTTGGGTCCGAAGCTCAGGAGGCTCGAGCCGACGATGGGACTCGTCGGCCTCGTCCCGCTCGAGGACGAGATCGTGGTCGAGGAGATCCCTCTCCGCTCCGACGAGTTCCTCCTCCTCGCCTCGGACGGGGTGACGGAAGTCGCGAACACGACGGGCGAGCGCCTCGGCGAAACGGAGCATTTCGAGAGGGCCCTCCTCCAGTATTCCCGGCAGGGAGCCGTGGACTTCGTCGGATCGATCACGGGGCTGCTTTACGACTACGTGGGGGATCTCGCCCTCAAGGACGATGTGACCATCCTCGCGGCAAAGGTGGGAAGACTATGGGACTGACGCTTCTCGCCTTCATCGTAGGCTTGCTGCTGCTGCTCGCGGTGCCCGTCGCCATCCGCCGCGGGAGGGGTCAACCGGCCGCGATCTTCGTCGTGCTCATCGATCTCACCCTCGCCTTGTTCGCCATCTTCCATGGTCTCGTCGACGTTTCCTCGGGACTGGGCGAGAGCCCCATCGGTCTAATCCTCTCGAAAACCTCCTTCTCGTTCCTCGGTCTGTCCGCCTTCATCATGGTCGCGGCGGCGATGGCCTTCCCGGACTGGCCGGGCAGGTGGGCCAAGTGGCTTACCCTCGCCCTCGTTCCGCTGGCCGCAATCCTCGTCTGGTACGTCTTCGCGACGGACGCGTATTTGAAAATGATCTTCGGCGTCGTCGACGGCGTCGTCCGCTTCGTCGGCCCGCAGTATGACAGCCTCGCCGACCTGATAGGCGCCATCGCCGCTCTGTCGGCGCTCATCCATGTCGTCCGCGCCTTTCTCACGAGGGATCGAATCAACCGGCAACGCAGCCTCCTCGCCGCGATGGGCACCGCGCTCGGGGTCTTCGGTCTGTGGCTCGTCGGCCGCGGCATCAGCAATGCCCAGGGCAACGCGGGCTCGATGGGCATCCTCTGGACCTTCTACCTCCTTCCCGTGCCGACACTCCTCATCGGCGCCTCCTCGACCTACGCGCTCTCCGTTTCGCGCATATTCGACTGGCGCGTCTTCGGAAGGCAGATCCTCTCCTGGGCGGTCCTCACCCTCCTCTTCGGCGTCCCCTCGGGCATCGTGATCGCAGTCCTCGTCCTGATGGGCAACTTCTCGTTGTTCGTTCCGATCATCGGGGCCCCCATCCTTTTCCTCGTCGCTCGCTCGATGGCGACCTCCTTCGCGCGACGCTATCTCGAGCGCATCACGGCCAGGGAATATCGCGAGGAACTCGAATCCGATCTCGCCCACCTCGACCTATCCGCCGGCCGCGACGCCGTCCTCGCGGAGCTCTATCGCATACTTTCGGGAGCCTTCGACTTCCAGGATTTCGCCGTACTGATCGAGGACGACACGGGAGTGTACCGCACCGTCTATTCGACCCTGGGGAGGACGGCGTCCATCGAACGCGGTTCCTCCTTCCATGACATGGTGGAAGGCTCGGGCATTACCGTCGTCCTCCGCTCCGAGGCGATCGCCGACCCGAGATTCTCGACGGTCAGGGAGGAGCTTCTCGGCTTCCTCGACCTGTATCGCGGCGAGGCCATGGTCTTCGCCCGCGAAGGCAGGCGCATCATCGGCGCCTTCGTCATCGGCGGGCGGAAGACGGGCGCCGATTATACCGATTATGACTTCGAATCCTTCCGCGCGATCTACGGCAAGCTCTTCGTCATCGCCTACTACCTCAGGAACGTCGCCCGCGAATCCATCGTCTACACGGTCTCGCGAGAACTCGCACTCTCCGACCAGGTGCTCCGCTTCGCCCTCGAGAAGGTGGACCGCATCGACGACCCGGGCGTGGATACTGCCTGGGTGACCCGCTCGACCCGGAGTCTCGGCGGCGACTTCGTCGATTTCGTGCGCATGTCGCGCCAACGCTGGTTCTTCGTCCTCGGGGACATCTCGGGAAAGGGCCTGTCGGCCTCGATGAACATGCTGATCCTCAAGTCGATGATCAGATCCTTCCTCAGGATCGAGCACGACTTCCTCGGTCTCGTGCAGCGCGTCAACTCCTTTATAAAGGAGAACCTCCCGAAGGGAACCTTCTTCGCGGGGGTCTTCGGATACTTCGATTTCGCCACCAATAGCCTCTTCTTCATCAACTGCGGGGTGCCGGCCCTCCACCTCTATTCGCCCAGCTTCGACGCCTTCATCGAGGTGCAGGGCGAGGGAAAGATCCTCGGCTTCGTGCGGAACGTGGCGCCCTTCCTCAAGCCGAGGAAGCTCACCCTCCCCCAGGGTTCGATTCTCGTGGCTTCGACGGACGGCATCATCGAATCGGAAAACGTCAGGGCCGAGCGCTTCGGCAAGGACCGCTTGGTCAAGTCCGTTCACGAGCGCAGGGCCCTTCCCGCCAAGGCCATCGCCGACGGTGTCGTGGAGGAGCTCCTCGACTTTACCGGCATGGCCCAGGAAGACGACATCACTCTCCTCATCATGAAGTTCTCGCAAAGGAGCGGCGCATGACCCAATTGGATATTTCTGAGCGACTCGACGGTTCCCGCGTAATCCTCGTCGTGTCGGGCCCCGTCAACAGCTACACATACTCGGAGTTCCAGCAGAAGCTCGAGAGGGCCATGGCTAAAGGCGAGGTCGTCATCGACATGGAAAAGGTCGCAACGCTGTCCTCGGCCGGCATCGGGGTCATCATGGCGGCGCTGGACGACGCCGAGGCCTCGGGCAAGAAAATCGCCATACTGAGGCCTTCCGAGATCGCCCGTCTCGCCCTCGAGTCGACGGGTTTCATGGAACGCTTCCCGATATTCCAGAATCTCAAGGACATTCCTTGACCCTCGCCGATCCGGCCGGGCATTCGACCGTGGCGCTCGCCGCGGCCGAGTCCGTGCCGGATTCGCGGATCGCCCTCTCGAGGGAAATCGACGTCGGACCTTCCGCGATCCAAGTTCGCCCCGGAACCGCCGCTACCCCATCGGGAACGGAACTATCCTTCCGAGTTCCATCAGCCCGGCAGCGCAATGCCGAATCGACGATTTCCCTCGCGGTGGAACGGGAAGGGATTTTCGCCTTCGAAGCCTTCCTCGACAGCATTGACTTCGCGAGCGAGGCCGAACGCTCGAGGCTCAAGCTCGCCGGCTCCGAGATCTTCGACAATCTCGTCAAGCATGCCTCTCCGCTGGCCGGAGGCATGGCGACCCTGCGGGTCGCGCGGCGCGGCGGCATCCTCTACCTTATATTCGGCTTCAAATCGCCCACCTTCGGCGACTACGCGACGCGCTGCTACGACTACGAGCCGATCTTCGACCATCGTGCGCGACGGTGGCGCGGGATGGGTCTCAGGATGACGCGAAATCTTTCAAGCGATCTTCGTTTCCGCGCGGGATCCATGCTCGATCGCGTCATCATCCGTTTCTGAACGCCCTGCGTGCAGGACTTTCCCTCGACGGGTATTTATTTCCCACCTTTTCATGCGCGGCTTGCTTGGTTATTCATTTCACTACAACAAATTATATTTTGGCACGGATTATGCTCTATATACTGTGTCGCCACGGCGACCCCGATGCCATCCAACCGAAATCGGCGAGACGCTCGGGATCTCGTTTCAAGGAGTACGCCATGAAGCGTATCGCACTCGCTCTCATCGTCAGTTGCGCCCTCGTCGGCGTCGTCTTCGCCCAGTCCAACGGATACGGTCCCATGGGCGGTCGCTTTGCTGGCGGTCCGGGCTACGGCGCCCCCCTCGCCAACGCGCAGACCAAGACCCTCGACGGAACCCTCACCTTCGTGAACAAGGTTCCCGCGATAAAGACCAAGGATGCGACCTACATCATCCGCATGCCCGGATTCTTCAGGACCGCCTACCTCGACGGCATCAAGGAAGGCGCGACCATGAAGCTCGAGGGCTACGACCTCGGCAATGTCGCCGGCCAGGACAATCCCTACTTCCTCGTCACGAAGGCGAGCATCAACGGCAAGACCTACGACCTCGGTCAGTTCGGCGCGGGCCGCATGGGCGGGTTCCGGGGCGGCGCCGGTTGCGCGGGGCCCCAGGGTGGCTTCGGCGGCGGTCCCGGCTACGGAATGATGGGTGGGCGGGGCTGGTAATCGGCCTGACCCGTCGGCGGCTCTGTACCGCCGGCCCGGAATGAATGACGCCCCCGGCGAATGCCCGCCGGGGGCGTCGCTTTTTTCGCGCGGCATGGCGTCACGCGGATTCGGCATCTTTCGGGTAGAGGGGAAGGGAGACAGCGAACACCGTGTTTCCCGGCTCGCTTTCGAAGGTGAGGCTGCCCCCGTGCTGCTCGACGATCCTTCGGCAGATGTCGAGTCCGAGACCGAGCCCCTCATCGCCTTTCTTGGTGGTGAAGAATGGCTCGAAAACGCGATCGCCAATCTCGCCCGGGATGCCCGGCCCCGTGTCCCGGAAGCGCATCACCACGTTCTCACCTTCCAGTGCGGAGCCGATTTCGATCCTTCCTTTGTAATTCATCGCCTGCAGGGCGTTGTTGATGAGATTGATCCACACCTGCCCCAGGTTCTGCCTGTCCCCGCGGACCTCGAGACCGGGAGCGAAGTCGGTCGCGATGTCGACTCCTTTCTTGACCTGGTTTCGATAGAGGATCAGTATGCCCTCCAATTCCTTTTGGACATCGATCCTGCCGAAATGCGAAAGACCATCGCTCTCCCCGATGTAATGGCGCAGTGTGCGCACGACATCGGCGGCCTTTTCCGAGGCAATGCCGACGATCGATTCCGAGCGCCGAAGCTCCGACATGGCGGCGACGGCATCGAGTATGACCCAGCCGTCCGAGCGCTCCGCGAGTCGACGGAGCAGTGCCTGATGGGATTGGAGCCCTAGTTCGAGGATCGTGTCGATCCTTTCGGCCAAGGCGGGCAACTCGGCGAGCAGGGCCTTCCCCGCTTCGATCCGGGATTTCCTGTCGAGGAAGGCCATTTCGCCGTCATGACCCTTCGCGAAGCTCAGCCCGAGCAATCTCAGTGCAAGGTGGCGCCCCTCATCGTCGGCGGACGCGAGGGCTGGCAGAGACCGAGTGGCCAGTCCTTCGAGGGATGCGCGAGCCGATTCGTTGGCGGAGATCACGGCGGCAAGCGGCGTGTTGATCTCGTGGGCGAGACCGGCCGCGAGCTTGCCAAGCGAATTGAGCTTTTCCGAGACGAGAAGCTTGCCCTGCGTCCTGTTGAGTTCGGCGATGGTTTTCGTGAGGTTGACGTTGGCCGCCGAAAGGCTGTCGGCGAGGCGCTCCGAAGCCTCGAAGGCGAGCGCGAAATTCCTCGTGCTCATGAGGGCCAAGGTCAGGAAGAAGAAAATCATCCCGAAGGGGGCGACATAGGGTCCGCCGATGGAGCCTTCGGTGGTCAGGATGTCGTGGACGACGGGAACGAAGAACAGGAGGAATCCCAGCGAAACCAGCCGGGATCCCGGGGCCCGATTCGCGAGGGCCCTGACCAGGATCACGAGGGAGGCCAGGCCGAAGACGAGGGCGAAGCCCTCGGCCGGGAGGAGGGACAGGGAGACGAGATGCATCGGCGCGATGAGGATAAGAGCTGCGAAGCAGGCCGTGAACAGGCCGACGGCGGCGTAGAGCCAGGCGGGAAAGAACCGCGGGAAGAGATGCCTGAAATATCCCGCCACCAGCGCGATGGGTAGGGCGAAGGTCAGGTAGCCGATTCGGAACAATGCCTCGAAGGGAAGGCGCGGCACCATCGTCAGGATCAGGAATTCATCGTAGAACGGGGTTCGCAAGGCCAGGGTAAGGGCCAGGAGGCCGAAAAAGAGGGTGTAGCGATCCTTGGGCCTGAACGCGAAGAGGATGAGGCAGTAGAAGCCGATGACGAAAAGGGCTCCGACTTCGAACATCTCGAGAATGACCGAGGAATCCCGCAATTCGGCCACCGACTCGTAGCCGCCCAGGACGATGGGCTTGACGATTCCGCCGCTGAAGTCCACGTGGTTGGAAACCTGGATGAGCAGATCGAGGGAACCGTCGACGCGTGGAGTCAGGGCGACAATCCGGGAATCCCAACGGGGAAGCTCGGCCGAGGCTTCGGAGGAGGGTCGCCCGAAATCCAGCGCTTCCTTTCCGTCGACGAAGACGCGCGCGGCCGACAGGATGCTCGTGAGCTTTAATCCAAGGATCATGCCTTTCGGAAGACCTGTGACCTTGAGATGGTAGCTGCCGGAGCCCACCGAGGAGAGCTCCGGAATGCGGAGATCGCTCCAATGCGAAGGCACGGGGACCTCGAGGGGCGCGGAAGCCGCCGCGACTTCCTCCGGACTCAGCAGACGGTTCGGCCAGAAATCCCAGATCCCGTTGAGCTCCGCATAACCCTTCGCGGGCATTCCCGAAAGGTCGATGGTCCCGGGTTTCGACTGGCGTTTCTCGAAGTGGGTGGTCTCCGCGGGGAGCGGCGGAGAAACCGCCGAGAAGGCCAGCAACAATGACAAAAGTAACAATTTAGTCATAGGCAACCGCAAACTATCATGCCGCCGGTGGTCGCACAAGCGTGACGGCACGTCCGCGGCGAAGCCCGCTCAATGCCCTTCGCCCTCGCGGCGAAGAACCCCGATCAATGCCCTTCGCCGCGGGCCATTTTGACGCCGTGATCGAGGAGGGGCGCCAGCCAGGCAGCGCAGGAGCGGGCCGCCCTTTCGCTGCCGGGGAAGTTGACCACGTACTGGGCGCCCCTCATGCCCGCCTCGCCGCGAGAGAAGACCGCGTGGGGCGTTTCATCGAGGGACTTGGACCTGAGGAAATCCGCGATGCCGGGCATCGAGCGGTCGCAATATTCACGGGTCGCCTCGGGGGTCACATCGCGCGGCGACGGTCCCGTGCCGCCGGTCGTTATGATCCAGTCCGCGTCGGGATGGCGCGCGAGGGCGGCGATTATCTCCGGCTTCTCGTCGGGCACGAGATCGCGTTCGACCTCGATGGGCGGCAGCAATTCGCGGAGGGTCGCCTCGATGGCCGGGCCAGAACGGTCCTCGTATACGCCCTTCGAGGCGCGGTCAGATATGGTAACGACAGCTATCTTCACGACGGGCCTCCCCTCCGCGTACGACGCGCGCGAAAATCCCCTTGCGCGGCATCACGCAATCGCCGACGAGCCTGCGGATCTCGCAGGCGGTATGACATTCCTTGCCGATCTTGGAGACCTCGAGGAGGACACCGCCTATCTCGAGGCGCGTGCCGATCGGGAGTTCATGGAGGACGATTCCCCTAGTTGTTATATTCTCGGCGAAATCGCCGGGAGAGAGGTGGTCGAGCCCGGCCTTGCCGCGGACGAGGGTGGCGCCTTCGGGCATCGTGATCGAGGAGGGACCGCCGGCCCCGGCCGGCGCCGAGAGCCCCGCGCCCCCCGAAGCGAGGGCCCGGGGTTCCGCAGGCGCGGCGAGACTCGCCTGGAGCTTCGCGTTGGCCTCCTCGATCTCCTCTGCCGCGAGGAGGGACACCTGCCGGTTTTCGATGAGTCCCGCGTGGGCGTCGCCCTCCATGCCGAGTCCCTCGACGAAGACGACCCGGTCCACCGACTTCTTGCGCGTCCCGGTCTTGGCCGAGACATTGAACGACACCACTTCGAAAGCGCCCTTGGGCGGCTGGTTCACGGAAGCGCCTCCTTGGTCTTTTCAACGAGTACTATATCTCCGATCCGCATCGCGTGGTCGACCGCCTTGCACATGTCCCAGATCGCGAGGGCGGCGACGGATACGGCCGTCAGGGCCTCCATCTCGATGCCCGTCTTGTCGGTGCAGAGGGTCGTCGCCTCGATGGCGATGCCGTCGTCCTCCACCGTCAGGGCCACGTCGACATGCTCGATCTCCACGTTGTGGCAGAGGGGGATGAGGTCGCTCGTCTTCTTCGCGGCCATGATCCCGGCGATCCGGGCGACGGCGAGCACGTCGCCCTTCGCGATCCCGTTTTGCCTGACCAGGGCCACGGTCGCGGGAGCGAGCGCAATGCGGCCGCGCGCCACCGCCCTCCTTCGCACCCTCGGCTTGGCCGAGACGTCGACCATCCTGGCCTTGCCCGTGTCGTCGACATGCGTGAGTCCGACTTCCATCACTATCCTCCGATTTGTCCGACCTCAAGGTCGTCGCAGGTATGGCCGCGTGCCGGCTTGAGGCGCACGGCCTTGGCGATGCTCCCCTCGATGTCGTCGAAGTCGACGGGCACTTCGATGTTGCCGTGGAGGCAGGGCCGGAGCTTTCCGTTCGCGAGAAGCCTGAGCCGGTCGCAGTTGCCGCAGGCGGGAGGCCTGTCGTATTCGCCGCCGTCCATCTTCTCGTCTCGAAGCGAATAGCGCGCGATGAACTGGAAGTCGGCGCCGACGCGGCGGGCATAGGCGCGAAGGGAGGCGAACTCCTCTTCGGTGGAATCCTCCATCGCCACGACATTGAGTTTGACCGGCAGGCCGGCCGCGAGGGCGGCGTCGATTCCGGCGAGGGCATCGTCCAACTTGCCGCCCCGCGTCAGCATCGCGTAGCGATCGGGATCGAGGGTGTCGAGGGATACGTTGACCGAATCGAGGCCCCTGGCCTTGAGGTCGGCGGCGAGGGGCGCGAGGAGGGTGCCGTTCGTCGTCATCGCCACAATCCTCACATCGGGGATGGCACGAATCATCGAAACGAGTTCAGGCAGGTCTTTTCGCGCGAGCGGCTCCCCGCCCGTCAGCCGGATCTTTGCGAATCCCAGCCGCGAGGCGACCCGCACCACATCGGCTATGCGCTCGAAGGAGAGGATGTCCTCGTGCCTGAGGAGCTTCACGCCCTCGGCGGGCATGCAGTAGACGCAGCGAAGATTGCAGCGGTCGGTGACGGAGACCCGGAGATATTTGAGATCACGCCCGTAGGAGTCGAACATCGATCAACTCTCCTTTCGCGCGGCGAGCGACGCCGATTTCGAGCCGAGCGAGACCCTCGGCAGCCGAGAGGACCGAGAGCATCGAAGAACCGTGGTAGTCGAGGGGCAGAGCTACCGTGGCGCCGCCCTCCCCTTCCCGCGTCAACCGGACCGGAAGATATTCGGCGCGGTCCGTCGCGCGCCGCAAAAGTTCGGCGCCGAGGGGCATCGAGACGACGGCGGGCCGCCACTCGATACCCATGCGCGCCGCGAGATGGGGGGCGATGAAGACCTCGAAATTGACGAAGGTGGAGAGGGGATTGCCCGGAAGGCCGAAGACGGCCTTCGAAGCCTTCATGCCGAACCAGGTCGGCTTGCCCGGCCTCATTGCGATCTTGTGGAAGACGCGTCGAACGCCCAGCGATTCGAGGGTCTTCGGCACATAGTCGAACTCGCCCATCGAGACCCCGCCCGACAGGATGACCACGTCGCATTCCGAGAGCGCCCGCTCGAGGATGACGCGCAAGGCCATTTCCTCGTCGCGCACGATGCCGTAGAAACGCGCGTGGGCTCCGGCGTCTTCGATCTGCGCGGAAAGCTGGGGCCCGTTCGAGTCGTAGATCGAGGCGGGACCGAGGGCCGAGCCCGCCGCGACGAGTTCGTCGCCCGTGGACAGGATGCCGACGAGGGGGCGACGCGAAACTTCTATTCGGTCGATCCCCGAGGATGCGAGGTTGCCGATGTCGGCGGGCCTCAGCCTGCGAGGGCCGATGAGGGTATCCCCGGCGCGAAGGTTCTCTCCCCGCCTGATGACGTTGTCCGAATTCTCCGGCCTGGTGAAGACGACGAGGTCCCGCGATCCGTCTGCGCGCTCCGTGTATTCGACACGTTGGACGAACCCGGCGCCCTTCGGCACCGGCGCCCCGGTCATGATGCGATAGAGCTGTCCCGGCCTCGGGGCCGCGTCGACGGATACGCCGGCCGCGATCGTGCCGACGACCTCCCAGGTCCGGCCGGGTTCCAGCGCGGCGGCTTCCTCGAGCGAAAGCCCTACGGCGAATCCGTCCATCGCCGACTTGTCGAAGGGAGGCTGGTCCACCGTGGCCGCGATGGCAGCCGGCGAATAACGGCCGAGGGCTTCCGCCAAAGGCAGGGTTTCGAGGGCGCGAGGCCCCGCGTCGCTGAAGGCGCTCCGACCCGCCTCGAGGACGAGGGCAAGAGCCTCGTCGGGGTGGAGAAGTTCGTCGCTCATGCTATCGCTCCCGAATCGTCGGCCAGACGGCCGCCCTCTAATCTGATAATGCGCGTGGCGAAGCCCTCGGAGAGGGCCTTTTCGTGCGTCGCGATGACGATGGTGGCGCCGCGCGCGGCCTCTTCGTCCAGCACCTTCCCGATCAGTTCCGCGGAGGCCGCGTCCGCGCTCGCCGTCGGCTCGTCGAGGAGGAAGACGTCCGCCCCGGTGGCCAGGGCCCTGGCGAGGGCGACGCGCTGGGCCTCGCCCCCGGAGAGGGCGCGGTGACGCCGCCTCGCGAAACCGGCGAGACCGACCCGGGCCAGGACGCCGGCGACCCGTTCCTCGCGCTCGAGGCGCGACAGGCCGAGCCTGGCGCAGCCGAAGCCGACGTTATATGACACCGACCCCGCGAAGAGGAAGGGATGCTGATGGAGATAGACGCTCCTTCTCCGGAGCGAGGCCGACAGACGCGCCTCCTCGCCCTCGAAGAGAATGCGGCCCGATCGGGGCAAGGCCAGGGCGTTGAGGAGCTTGAGGAGGCTCGTCTTGCCCGAACCGTTGGGGCCGATCAGCGCCACGCGTTGCCCTCTATGGATGGAGAGGGACTCGAGCGTCAGGACGGCGGCCGCGTCGCGCCGCGCGCCGTAGGCGAAATCGAGCTCGCGTACCTCGAAGAGCGCGTCACTTGTCATTGCGAGGCCTCAGGATGTGGACGGTGAAGTTGACGGCGAGGGCGATGACGAGCAGGGCGATGCCGAGCGATATCGCCCGCTCGAATTCGCCCTTGGAGGCGTCGAGGGCGATGGCCGTCGTCATCGTCCTCGTGGAGAAGCGGATGTTGCCGCCGAGCATCATGGCCACGCCGACCTCGCCGGTGACGCGGCCGAAGGCGGCGACCACCGCGCCCGCGAAGACGGGCGTACCTTCGCGCAGCAGAGCCCCCGCGCGCGCCAGGCCGCGGCCGCCGAGGGTCGTCACCGTCTCGTCGAAGCGCGGGTCGATGCGGGAAAGTCCCGACCAGACCAGGGAGGCGACGATGGGCGTCGAGAGGAGGATTTGGCCGATGACGACGGCCGAGGGCGTGTACAGGAGGCCGAAAAAACCGAGGGGCCCCGAGCGCGACAGAAAGCCGTAGACGAAGAGGCCGATGACCACCGTCGGCATGGCGGTGAGGGCTCCGACCACCGCCGACACGACGCGCCGAAACCGATCGTCGTCCTTTGAAAGCCAGACGCCGAGCGCCAAGCCGGGAAGGAGGGAGAGAAGGGTGGAGAAAAAGGAAAAGCGCAGACTACGCAGGACAATGGCCCAGGTTTCCGCATCCCCCGACAGAAGGAGCTTGAAGGCCTCGCTCATGCGGTCACCCGAACCATGTCCAGTTTCACTTGAAGAGGAAGAAGCACTGGCCGCCATTCACCTTGTAACCGGCTATGAGCGACTGACCCTCGGCTCCGGTGATCCAGTCGGCGAGAGCCTTGGCGCCTTCGAGATTGGTGGAGGGCCACTTGGCGGGGTTCACCACGATAATGCCGTAGGGATTGAGAAGACCTTTATCGCCCTGCGAGAGGATCTTGAGGCTCACCTTGTTCATCATCGCGAACCAGGTGCCTCGATCGGAGATCGTGTAGCCGCCGATCTGATCGGCCATCGTGATGTCCTGGGCCATGCCCTGGCCGATCTCGCGATACCAGGCGAGGCTCTTGGGCGCCAGCTTGGCCGCCTTCCAGAGGTCCTTCTCCTTGACGTCGGTGCCCGAGTTGTCGCCGCGCGATACGAAGGGAGAGCCGGCGGCGTAGATGCGGGAAAAGGCGTCGAGGATGCCGCTCGAATGCGCGACGTCCGCCGGATCGGAGGCCGGGCCGAGGAGGACGAAGTCGTTATACATGACATCTTTTCGTTCGATGCCCCAGCCCGCCGCCATGAAGGCGTCCTCGAGGGCGCGGGCATGCACGAGGACCACGTCGGCGTCGCCGTTCTGGGCGAGCTTGAGCGAGGCTCCCGTGCCCACGGCGACGACCTCGACACGATAGCCGGTCTCCTTCTCGAAGACCGGGAGGATGGCGTCGAGGAGGCCGGTCTGTTCGGTGCTCGTCGTCGTGGCGAGCCTCAGTCTCGGTTGATCGGGTGATTGGGCGGCGACGGGCAGGGCAAGGGAGCCGAAGGCCGTAACCGCCAACATGAAGACGAGCGCGCGACAACTTCTCTTCATAGTTAGTCCTTTCCTCGCGGCCGGCGCGTGAGGGGCCGGCCGTATCATGGGAGGCCGGGCGGTTTCCCGCACGACCCTCGACAGGAACGTCGACGACGCTCCCGCCTCGACCGCCCTCCCTGGCGCCGCAAACCTGTTGGGGGTTAGCTTGGGCTGTAGGACAGGCGATTCGGAGCGTTTTTACCGTACCTCGGCTCAGTCTCGCGGTCAAGCCTCGCGGCACGGCGCCATGATGCGCAAGGCGGACTCGGCGGCCGCAGCGGCCTTACGACCGAGGCTGCCGACGCAATGATTCCGGCGGCAAATAGCGAGGAACTAAGCGGGAAGGGAACCTTCCCCAAGGTTCCCTTCCCGCGCCCATCCTTCCAAGGGAGACCGGGGAGGAATGCTCGCAGGCCTCGTAGGAACGAGGAAAGGCCAGGTAGGAAAGGCCACCAGCCTCGTAGGAAAGAGGAAAGACCTGGTAGGAGCGCGAGCAGACCACGTAGGAAACTGCGAAGGCGAAGCGGACCGGGTGGCGCTACCGCGAACTCAAATCTCTTCCCCTCCTCCTCTCTTCGACAGCTCCTTTGTCGACAAAAGCCCGCAGGCCGCGAGGATGTCCTCTCCCCGGGAGGCGCGAATGGTCGCGGTGAAGCCCTTGCGGTTGAGCTCGTCGCGGAACCACTCGAGCCTCTGACGCGAGGCGGGCTTGAGGGGAGAGTCGGGGATGGCGTGGAAGGCGATGAGATTGAAGCGGCAATTGACGCCGTTGAGAAGCTTCGCGATCTCGTTGACGTGGCGAGGGGAATCGTTCAGGCCCTCGAAAAGTATGTATTCAAAGGATATTCGCCTCTGCCTCCCGAAATCGAAGCCTCGGATCATGGCGATGAGCTCGGGCAGTTCGTAGGCCGTCTCGACGGGCATGAGGGAGCGGCGCTCATCGTGGAAGGGCGAGTGGAGGCTCACCGCGAGATGGCACTCGCTCTCGTCGAGGAAGCGCCTGAGCCCCGGCAGGACGCCGACGGTGGAAACGGTGATCCGCCTCGGGCTCCAGGCGAAGCCCCAGGGCGCGCCGAGGATGCGGAGGGTCGCGAGCACGTTGTCGAGGTTGTCGAAGGGCTCGCCCATGCCCATGTAGACGACATTCGTGAGCGAGGCGCTCTCGGGGATGCTCACAATTTGGTTGAGTATGTCGGCGACCGAAAGCTGGCCGTGGAAGCCCATCTTGCCCGTGGAGCAGAAGAGGCAGCCCATCTTGCAGCCGACCTGTGAGGAGACGCAGAGGGTCGCCCGGTCGCGATCGGGGATGTAGGCCGCCTCGATGAAGCGCCCCCCCGCGGCGGTGAAAAGGTACTTCTTCGTACCGTCCCGCGACTCGGTGGCCTTGATCGGCGCCTGGACGCCCGGAGTGACGAGGGCCGCGAGACTTTCCCTTCCCCGCTTCGGGAGATCGGTCATCACGAGAGGATCGAATAGCCGTTTTGTGTAGACCCATTTCGCGATCTGCTTCGCGGCGAAGGAGGGCAGATCGGCCGCTTGCGCGAGTCGGGCGAAATCGGCGAGCTCCATGCCGAGAAGGGAGGGGCGTTCATCCGAGGAGGCGGGAACTTCCGAAAGCCGTTCGAGAGAATCGTTCATCCGTTAAAAATACACTTCCGAGAGGATGCGGGCATAGGGGATGCCGCGGGCGATGAGGGCCTCTCGCGTAGTGACGACAAATTCGCTTCCGCCGCAGAGGAGCCAAGGGAGGGCCTGGGGCACATCGCGCAGGCCGGCGATGAATTCCGTCGCCCGACCGCGGAAATAGCGAGGGTCGGCCTCGTCGGCGCGGGAGCAGCAGCGGAAATAGGAAGGGCCGAAAAGGCCCTCGAAATATCCTTCGCAATAGAACAAATCTATCCTCGAGGCCGCGTGGATAAGGCTGCAGCCTTCGGTCTTGCCGCTGCGAGCAAGCGACACGAAGGGCGCGATGCCCGTGCCGCCCCCGACCCATACAGCGGGGCCTGCTTCCGAGGCGAAATTCCCCGAGGGGCCCTCGACCAGCACTCGGTCGCCGGGTTCGAGGCGCGATAGTCGCGGCGTGAGAAGGCCTTCTTCCTCGACCGAATAGAGCAACTCCCAATGCGCTTCGCCCTCCCCGCTCGCGATCGAGTAGAGGCGCTGGGGAATCGCGCTCTCGCCGGGGCTCGGCGGAAGGCTCAGGCCGAGGAGCTGGCCGGCGCGAAAGGGCGCGTCGCGCTCGATGGCGAGAAGGCGGAGATTGCCGCCCAGTCGGGTCTGGGAGAGAACTTTCAAGCGACGCGGCGATTGTGCCATGCATCAGCAAGATACAAGGCCTATCCCTGAGGGACAAGGCGAGGAATGGATTTCGCGGTTTCCGGACGGCGGCTTCTTCCCTTGGGGAAGAAGCCGGTGCTAGCATCGGCCGCACTCGGAGGTTCGTCATGCGTGTGCCGGTGTTCTGCGGGAAGGATTGCGGGGGAGGGGCCTGCCCCATGCTCGCCGAAATCGAAGAGGGCCGCGTGGAGAGAATCCTTCCGAATCCCGTCGCGGGGAAATGGATACTGCCCTGTTCGCGCGGCCTCGCCCTCGCCGATGAGCACTATTCCCCGCTCCGTCTTCGAGCCCCCCTCGTCAGGCGTCGGGCTCGCGGCTGTGGCGCGAGAAATACCACCGGTTCCGCGCAGGGCAGGAGTGGAGCGGCAGGATCGGGCAGGCTCGAGGACTTCCGCGAGACTTCCTGGGACGAGGCGCTGGACCTCGTGGCGATGCGGCTCGGCGAAACGGCCTCGCGATTCGGAAAGGACTCCGTAATGGCGCTGGTTAGCGCTGGATCGGTCGGCGCCCTCCATTCGACCTCGGACCTTGCCGAGCGCTTCCTTTCGCTCTGGGGCGGCTTCACCCACCTCGAAGGCTCCTATTCCAACGGTGCAGCCCGCGTCGTCCTCCCCTACCTCCTCGGGCCCCACTGGAGATCCTCGGGCTTCGACCCTGCGACCATGCGACATTCGGAAATGATCGTGCTCTGGGGCGCCAATGTCCTCGAGGCCCGACTCGGCTCGGAAATTCCCGCCCGCCTCCTCGAGGCGAAGGCGAGGGGCGCGACCATCGTGGTCATCGACCCACGACGCAGCCACACAGTCGAGCGCACGGCGACCTGGCATATTGCCTGCCGCCCCGGCACCGACACCGCCCTCATGCTCGCCCTCCTCGAAGTGCTGCTCGAGGAGGGTCTCGCCAAACGGGAGTGGGCCGTCGAGCGCTCGGTCGGCTTCGAGGCCCTGGAGGGCTACGTCCTCGGAGATGCCGACGGTCTCCGACGCGGGCCCGAGTGGGCCGAGCCGATCACCGGAGTCCCTGCCGGGGATATTCGGCGCCTGGCTCGCTCATGGGCGACCGCGAGCCCCGTCATGCTCCTCCCCGGCTATTCGATCCAGCGCGTTCGGGGCGGCGAGGAGCCCTATCGCCTCAGCGTGGCGCTCCAACTCGCGACAGGCAACTTCGGCCTCCTCGGCGGCTCGACGGGATCGCTCAACAACCGCCTGCCGACGCCCCGCGTCGGATCGATCGATTCACTCGACAGCCCCGAAAGGCCCGCGGTGCCAGTTCTCCTCTGGCCCGACGCCATCCTCGGAGGGAAGGAAGCCGGATTCCCGACCGACATCCACGCCGCCCTCGTCGCGGGAGGCAACTGGCTCGGCCAGGGCGCCGACGCGCGAAAGAGCGCGAGGGCCCTCGACTCCCTCGACTTTTCCTTCTGCCTCGAAATGTTTCCGACGCCGACGGCCCTTCGATGCGACCTCATCCTCCCCGTAGCCTCGCCCCTCGAAAAGGAGGACATCGGCATTCCCTGGCTCGGCAATTGGCTCAGCTACAAGCCGAAACTCTTCTCGCCGGCCGGCCTCGCGAGAAGCGACTATGACATCTATGCCGATCTCGCCGCCCGAATGGGCTTCGGCGAGGCCTTCACCGAGGGCAGGGACGAGGCCGGCTGGGTGAACAAGTTCCTCGCCGATTCCGAGATACCCGATACGGAGAGATTCCGCCGCGAGGGCTTTTTTCTCGCGCCCGAACAGGAGCGCGCCGGCCTCGCAGACTTCGCCCTCGATCCAAGTGCCCATCCCCTCGGCACTCCTTCGGGCAAGGTGGAAATCGAAAGCGTGGCCTGGGCGAGGGATTCGGGCGGCTCCGCCATTCCAACTTGGAGCGGCTCCGATGGCGGCTCGCAAGGCGCCTCCATCGCCGAGCCGGGGCCGGGCGAACTCCTCCTCGTCACGCCGAAGGTAGGCCACCGCACCCATTCCCAGGGCGGGGACCCTGCGACCCTTGCCCGCTCGGGCGGCCATTTCCTCTCCATCCATCCCCTGGACGCGGCCGAGCGCGGCCTTGCCGAGGGACAGGAGGCCCTCATCGAAGGCGAGAGCGGAATCGCGCGCGCCCAGGTCAGGCTCGACGGGGGCCTGATGAGGGGGGTCGCGTCCCTTCCTGAAGGCGTCTGGCTTCCAACTAATACTGACAATTACGACGACTCATCCTCTCCCAACCTCCTGAGTTCGACCCTCGACCACGGGCCGGCCAAGGCCGTTTCGATGCACGGGCTCCGGGTGCGGGTCGCGAAGGCACCGAAGCGGCAAATTCCGTAACCGATGCACTGGAAGATTCTCGCGGGATTGGGTACCTTTACCCCGTTTCAGTACAAGGAGCAGCCCATGATCGACGAAAAGAAGGTGCTCGAGGCCCTCGGCACCATAATCGACCCCGATTTCCGCAAGGACATCGTCAGCCTCGGTTTCGTGAAGAACATGAAGATCGGAGGCGATCACGTCGCCTTCGATATCGAACTCACGACGCCCGCCTGCCCGGTCAAGGTCGAGTTCCAAAAACAGGCGGAGGCGGCCGTCCTCGCCGTCCCCGGCGTCAAGAGCGTCAACGCGAACATGACCTCCAAGCCCAGGCACGCGGCCAACACGACGCAAACGCCGGGTCTCGCCAAGGTCAAGAACATCATCGCCGTCGCCTCGGCCAAGGGCGGGGTCGGCAAGTCGACCGTCGCCGCCAACATCGCTCGCGAACTCTCGCGCCGCGGCTTCGCCACGGGTCTTCTCGACGCCGACATCTTCGGGCCATCGGTGCCCACCCTCTTCGACGTTCACCGACCCCACCTCTACCAGGACGAAGCGGGCCTCATCGTGCCCCTCGAGGTAAACGGGCTCAAGCTCATGTCCTTCGGCTTCCTCCTCCCCGAGGGTCCGGCCATCCTCCGCGGCCCACTCGTCTCGCAATACATCCAACAGCTCCTCGGCCAGGTGAAGTGGGGAGAGCTCGAGTACCTCGTCGTCGACATGCCCCCCGGCACCGGCGACGTCCAGCTCACCATCACGCAGACCATCAGGCTTTCGGGCGCCGTCATCGTCACCACGCGTCAGGCCCTGTCCCTCGTCGACGTCGAGCGGGGCATCGAGATGTTCGAGAAGGTGAAGGTGCCGATGCTCGGCATCGTCGAGAACATGGCCTATTTCGTCTGTGACAATTGCGATAAAAAGCATTACCTCTTCGGACCGGCCGGTAAGTCCAGCCTCACGGAGAAGTACGGCCTCGAGACCCTGGTGCAGATCCCGATCAACCAGGACATCGTGTCCGGCCTGAACAAGCCGGCCTCGAATCCCTTCGTCACCGAGCTCGTCGACAATATGATCCGCGCGGAGGGCAAGCGCAGCATCGAGGACCGGGCCCTGCCGACAGTGGAGAATAGCCCTGCCGGGCTCACGGTGACCTGGCCCGACGGTGCGAAGGGTTTCGTGCCGCACCGCGATCTAAGGGCCGATTGCCACTGCGCCACCTGCGTCGACGAGCATTCCGGCGAGCGCCTCCTCAACGACGCGGACATCCCCGACGACATCTCCGCCGTCGAGGTCGAACCCCTCGGCAACTATGCGCTGCGCATCTCCTGGAGCGACGGCCACAACACCGGCATCTATCCCTGGACGCAGATCAAGAAGTGGGCCGAGGTCGGCCAGGCGGTCGGCTGAGAGAGAAGAGGGGCGAGGAAGGTCGAAGCGCCTCGCCCCCCGCCAAAGGCGGTCTCACATTCCCTTCCTGAGCCTCGGGTCGAGAAGGTCGCGGAGGCCGTCGCCGATGAAATTGGCCCCGACGGCCATGGTCAGGATGGCCAGGCCGGGGAAGGCGCTGATCCACCAATAGTTGAAATTGAGGGCCCCGTCGGCGACCATGGCCCCCCATTCCGGCGTGGGCGGCGGCGAACCGAGGCCGAGGTAGCTCAGGCCGGAGAACAGGAGAATCGCGTTGCCGAAGTCGAGGGTGGCGAGCACCAGCATCGGCCCCAGGCTGTGCGGCAGGATCTCGACGAAAAAGACGCGAAAATGCGAGGCGCCCAGCGATCGCGACGCCTCGACGTATTCGTCGTTCTTGTTCGCGATGACCATGCTCCTCATGACGCGCGCGTAATTCGGCCACCATATCACGACCATCGCGAGAAGCGAGTTGAAGAGGCTCGGGCCGAGCGCCGCGGCGATGGTCATGGCCAGTATGATGCCGGGGAAGGCCAGGACCATCTCCGAAACGCGCATCATCACGTCATCGACGATGCCGCCGACGTAGCCCGCTATCCCGCCGTAGATGAGACCGAAGGACGAGGCGAGGGCGATGGTCGTCAGTCCCGCGAACAGGGAGATGCGGCTGCCCAGGAGCACCCGGCTCAGTATGTCGCGCCCGATGCTGTCCGTCCCGAACCAGTGTTCCACCGTCGGGGGCTGGAAGCGGATCGCGAGATTTTGGGCAAGGCTGTCGTATGGCGCGATCCATTGCGCGACGACGGCGACGAGGATCCAGGCCACGAACAGCGCGAATCCCATCGTGAAGGTGGCGTCGCTCCGCATGAGTTTGCGCAGCATCTACTCGTACCTCACTCTCGGATCGAGGACGCCATACAGTATGTCGACGATGAGATTGATGATGACATAATTGACGGCAATCAGGATCGAGACCCCGATGATCGCGGGAAAATCGAGGTTACGGGCGGCCTGGTAGGCGTAGCGCCCTATGCCCGGCCAGGCGAAGATCGTCTCGACGAGGACCATGCCTCCCAGGAGATTCCCGAAGCCCAGGCCGATGACCGTGACGACGGGTATGAGGGCGTTGCCCAGCGCGTGCCGCGTGATCACCTCCCGCTCGGCGAGGCCCTTGGCCCTGGCCGTCCTGATGTAATCCTGCGAAAGGATCTCGAGGAGGCTCGAGCGGGTCGTGCGCGTGATGAGCCCCATCGTGAAGGCCGCGAGGACCATGCCGGGCAGCACGAGATGGGCGAGGGCATCCTTGGCGGTGCTGAGGTCCCCCGCTAGGAGGGCGTCGACGACGAAGAAGCCCGTCACGGCATGGGGAGCCGAGAATCTGGGGCCGAGCCTGCCCGGGCCCGGGGCGATTCCGAGGACGACGTAGAACAGGAGAAGGACCATCAGCGCGAGCCAGAAGCTCGGCACCGAGGCCCCCAGCACCGACATCCCGCGGATCAGCCTGTCCAGGCCCGTGTTGCGCTTGATCGCGGAGATGACGCCGAAGAATATTCCGAAGACGACGGCCAAGAGCATGGCGAAGATCGCGAGTTCCATCGTCGCGGGGAAATACTGAGCGAGGTCCATCGAGACAGGCCGCTGGGTCCTGATGGAGAGTCCGAGGTCGCCCTTCACCAGGGCTCCGAGATAGATCGCGTACTGGACCGCGAGCGGTTTGTCGAGTCCCCACTTGGCCCTGAAGGCGTCGACCATCTCCTTATTGTCCATGTTGCGCTGACTCAGGTTGGCGAGGACGGGATCGCTCGGAACCGTATGCGAGATGATGAAGACGATCAACGAGACGCCGAGGATGAGGAAGACGAGGAAGAGCATCCTTCGTACTATGAATTTTAGAAGTCCCACCTGTCCTCCCCTCCTCGACGCTATCGGCCGGGGACTGGTCGCCCCCGGCCGCGAGACCTCAGCGGGAAATCGCCGCCAGGTTCAATTTGTAGTAATCATTGTAATAAGCGCCCTTGAGATCGGAGGCGTAGGCGTATTGCCTCGCGCTCTGGAGAAGGACGGCGAAAGCCGTGTCCTCGTCCATCATCTGCTGGATCGACTTGAGATCGGCGGCGCGGGCCTTGGGGTCGACTTCCACCGCCGTCTTCTCGCCGAGCGCGGCGAGCTTGGGATCCATGGCCGCCGTCCAGTTGGCGCGCAACCCCACCGGGTTGCCCGGCAGGAAGGCGAGCTGGTTGTTCGGATCGGGATAGTCGGGTCCCCAGTACCAGAGGGAGAGCGCCTGTTTGCCCTTCCGGTAGGGATCGAGGGCCACCATGATGTCCGAGGTCTTGATATCCGTGTCGATGTTGATCTGCTTGAGATCGTTCTGGATCTTCTGCGCGAGGGTGGGAAGATCCATGCCCTCGACGGTCTGCGTCGGAACCTCGAAGGTCGTCTTGAAGCCGTTCGCATAACCGGCCTTCTTCATGAGCTCCCTGGCCTTGGCGAGATTCTGCGCGGTCTTCGGGTCGCGGGGTGGCAGGGTTCCGAAAAAGCCCACCTGGAAGGGCGCGACCGGCGTGATCGATCCCTCGCCGGCTATCGTCTGCATGCCGACATAGTCGAGGGCGAGGCGGATGGCCTTCTGGACGTCGGGATTGGCGATCGGCCCGCCGACTGCGGGATCGCGATTCATCAGCATGAAGGTGAGGGTCATCGACTGGGCCTTGGCCACGGCGACGCCCTTCATTCCCTTGACCTGTTTGACCTGCTCGGGGCCAAGGTTGAAGGCCACGTCGATATCCTTCTTCTGCAGCATCATGAGCTGGGTGCCGGGATCCTTGATCGACTTGAGCACGACCCTGTCGAAATAAGGGGCCTTCCCCCAGTAGTTCTTGTTGCGCGTCAGCACGACCTCGACCTGGGGCGTATAGGATTCGATGACATAGGGCCCCGAGCCCGCCGAATGGCCGTCGAACCAAAGTTTGGCCTTGTCGGAGCTTGGGGCGTCGGCCGCGTTCGTGGCTCCGTTCGCGATGGCCGTCTTGCTGTCCACGATCGCGTACACGTTCGAGGTGATCTTGGTCAGGAACGAAGAATCCTTGGCCTTGAGCTTGAACACGACCGTGGAATCGTCGGGTACGGACACCGAGGCCACGCCCTCGGCGAGGAAGGCGCCGTTGCCCTTGAGGTTGATGGAACGCTCGACGCTCCACTTCACGTCCTGCGCCGTGAGGGGATTTCCGCTCGCGAACTTGACGCCCTTCCGGAGCTTGAAGGTGTAGGTCACCCCGTCGGGCGCGATAGCGTAACTCTGGGCGATCCCGTACTTGAGATCCTCGGTATTGGTCTCGAATTGCATCAGGGTGTCGTAGGTCGGATGCAGCACCATCAGCGAATAGACCTCGTAGGCGAGGGCCGGATCGAAGGTCTGGTAGTCGGGGTCGAGCGCGATGATGAGCTGCTTGCCCTGGGCTGAAGCCGTGCCCGCGAAGGCCATCGAAACGGCGAGCGCGATGATGATCGGCATGTTCTTGAGTCTCATTCTGTTCCCTCCTCCTTGGTCTTGGCCTTGAATGGCGGAGATCGTCCCCGCCGGCTGGAAACCCCGTCAGCGATGTTCCGCTCCCTCCCTTCCCGTCACGTCCCCGAGATGGCAGGCGACGGAATGTCCCGTCCCGATTTCCCTGAGCTCGGGCTCTACCCTCCCGCACAGCTCCATCGCGCTCGGGCAGCGCGTATGGAATCGGCATCCGCGGGGCGGGGCTACCGGGCTCGGCACGTCCCCCGCGAGAAGGAGCCTTCCCGTCGGTCTCCGTTCCGGGTCGGCGACCGGAACCGCCGCGAGGAGCGCCTTCGTATAGGGGTGGAAGGCGCCGCGATAGATGTCCTCGTGGCTGCCGAGTTCCACGATCTTGCCGAGATACATCACGCCGACCCTGTCGCTCACGTGATGGACGACGCTGAGGTTGTGGGAGATGAAGAGGTAGGTGAGGCCGTAGTCGGCCTGGAGGTCTTCGAGGAGGTTGATGATCTGGGCCTGGATGGATACGTCGAGGGCGGATACCGCCTCGTCGCAGACGATGAAGCCGGGCCGGAGGGCGAGGGCGCGCGCGATTCCGACGCGCTGTTTCTGCCCGCCCGACATCTCGTGCGGGTATCGGCTGAGATGCCAGGAGGAAAGGCCGACGCGCTCGACGAGTTCGGCGACCGCGGCCCTGCGTTCCGCCTTCGTGCCGATCCTATGTATTATGAAGGGTTCCAGGAGGATCTGCCCGACGGTCCTCCGCGAATTGAGCGAGGCGCTGGGATCCTGGAATATGAGCTGCATCTTCCTTCGCAGGCCTTTCATGCCGGCTCTGCTCCGGGAGGTTATTTCGACATCCTCGAAGCGCACCGATCCGGCGCTGGCCTTGTACAAGCCGAGTATCGTGCGACCGAGCGTGCTCTTTCCGCAGCCCGATTCGCCCACGAGCCCGAGGGTCTCGCCGCGCCGGATGTCGAAGGACACGCCGTCGACGGCCCTGACGCGGGCCTTGGACAGCGAGAGTCCCCGGCCGACCTGGAAGTGCATCTTGAGATCGCGCACCCGAACGAGGAGGTCCTCACCCATTGGTCGCCTCGGCCGTGGCCTCGGGCTTGCGCAGCCAGCACCGCACCGAACGCCCACCGGGGAATTCCTCGAGTTCCGGGACCTTCTCGACGCAGACGTCCATCGCGTAGCCGCAGCGGGGCGCGAAGGAGCAGCCATGGGGCGTCTCGAAGGGGCCGGGCACGACGCCCTCGATGGCGCTCAACCTGCCCCGCGTCTCGGAGATGGTCGGAATCGAACGCAGGAGGCCTTCGGTATAAGGATGGAGGGGAGCCTTGAACAGATCCATTATCGGGGACGATTCGACGATCTGCCCCGCGTACATCACGATGACCCGATCGCAAATCTCGGCGACGACGCCCAGGTCGTGGGTGATCAGGATGATGGCCGAGTCGATGTCGGCCCGCAGTGCCTTCATGAGCTCGAGTATCTGCGCCTGGATCGTCACGTCGAGGGCTGTCGTCGGCTCGTCGGCGATCAGAAGCTTGGGTCTGCACGCGAGGGCCATGGCGATCATCACCCGCTGGCGCATGCCTCCGGAAAGCTGATGCGGGAATTCCCCGAATACCCGCTCGGGGTTCGGGATCCTGACGTGCCCGAGGATCTCGATGGCCTTGCGGCGAGCCTCCTCCTTCGTTCCCCCATGGTGGATGAGGATGGACTCCATCACCTGGCTGCCGCAGCTGTGGATCGGATTCAGCGAGGTCATGGGTTCCTGGAAGATCATCGCGATCTCGTTGCCTCTGATCGCGCGCAGCTCCTCGGGCGGGATGCGGAGAAGATCGCGACCTTCGAAGGAGATGCTCCCCTCGCTGATCTTGCCCGGCGGATCGGGAATCAGATTGATGAGGGACAGGGCCGTGACGCTCTTGCCGCAACCGCTTTCGCCGACGATGCCGAGGGTCTCCCCCCTTCGCAGGGCGAAGGAGACGTCGCGCACCGCGACATGGGTGCCCTCGACCGTTCCGAAGCGAACGGAGAGGTTCCTGACTTCGAGCAGAGCATCTGCGGATCGCATGGCGATGGCCATTCCCGGAGCCCCTTGCGCTCGCCCGCCGAAGGCGACATTTCATACTTGGGTGAGTTGAAAAGTCTATTCGACCTCCATCGCGCTGTCAAACGCCGCCGGCTCGCGAGATTATGCGCTACGAGGTCCTTTTCATCCGATGCTGATCGAAACGGGTCTGGGTGTAGCTGAGCGAGGGAGCCGTGCCGCGGCTGCGGAATGAGGCCAAGGTGAGGACAGCGCTCGACAGGTCGAGGCTTCCCGAGAGTGAGACCGACTCCCCCCCGGGGAGGAGCCCCGAAAGGCTCAGGGCCTGCAACGCGCAGCCTTCGCTCTCCGCGAAGGCGTCGGCGAAGCCCCGCATCGGGCAGGAGAGTCCTCCGATCCGGAAGCTCCCCGAGACGAGACCTTGGCCACCATCCAGAAAGCGCAGCGATAGGTCGGTCGAAGGATCGAAGTCGTCGCGCCACTCCCCGTCGAGTGTCGAAGAGCGGACCGTGGGAACGGTGACCGCCGAAGGTCGGAACTGCGGCCCGGCGGGCGATTCACGCTTTGCCGCTCGGGAATAGACGAGCTTGTCGAGATGTCTTCCGACAAGGGCCTGATCCGGAAACTCCTCGGTCGCCACCATGTCGTGCAAGAGTATCAGACGCTCGACTCCGCCATCCTCCACGAGCTGACCACCGAGCCCGGATACCCAATGCCAACTTGGATCCGGCGCTTCGTCGCCCAGAGATCTCCAGGATATCGAAATCGCGAGACTCCGCCCGCGTTCGGAATCGGCCGCGCCCGGATCGGCCCATCCCTGCACCGGAAAGGTCCCCGTCGAACCGGTCGTCGAAGAATAGGTCCCGTACATCCTGCCGTCGGCTTCTATCGCCAGTTCCATCAGCGATCCGTACTCGTTGATCCATACGCCGCCAATGCCCATGGTTTCCCCCCTGCGGCGAACTGCCCACGATGGAGCAGGTCGTCGAAACTCCCCGTCACATCCCTATGAGCGCCACGCCCGCGATCGCGAGCCCCAATCCGGCGATCCTCGCCGGCGGTATCCTTTCCTTGAGGAAAATCCTCGCAAGCACGACGGTCGGCGCAGGGAAAAGAGACGAAACGACAGCGGTAATTGATAGCAATCCCGACCTCGAGGCGAGAAGGAAGAGAATGTTCGCCCCCATGTCGGCAAGTCCCGCAGCCACCGCGGGCAGTCGGCTTCCGCGCGCGAGGACGAGAGGGCGCCGCGCGGCGGAGGCCACGATCAGGAGCGCGGCCAGCGACGTGCCGCGGGCGATGAAGGCCGGCCAAATGCCCGAACCGTGGCCGGTGCGCGAGAGGGCGATGAAGAAGAGGCCGAAACCCAGGCCTGCCGCGAGGCCGTGGAGGAGGGATTCGAGGCGCCTGGCCCGGCCGGCTGCCCCGCCGCTCTCCCAGGACAGGAGGAGGATCGCGGGCAGGCAGAGCAGGGTTCCGGCAAGGGCGAAGGCCGAGGGTCGCTCGCCCATGGCGAGGCCGGCCATCGCGGGAATGACGGCGGACACGAGGGCGGAAACGGGGGAGACGATGGCGACGACCCCCTTCGCGATCCCGCGATAGAGCATGAGGATGCCGAGGAGACCGCAAAGCCCCGCGGCGGACGCCCAGACGACGTCGACCGGCCGGGGAAAGGGCGAACCGTCGGCAAGGGCGAAGACCAGGGCGAGGGCCGCGCCGCCGATCTGGGAAATCGTCACAACTGCGAGGAGTGGGCTCTTCCTCGTCGCGAAGCCCCCCGAGAAATCCCCGAGGCCGTAGAAAAGCGCCGACAGCAGCGACAGGAGGACAGGCATGGGTTTTTTATAGCACGGGCGCCGGACGCCGGGCTATCTGCGGTTGAACCAGAGCCCGGCGAAGATCAGGGCGAGCCCGAGCGCGAAACGCAGCGAGAGGGTCTCCCCGACGAAAAGCGCGCCGAGAAGCACGGTGAGGCCCGTCTCGAGGAAGAAGGTGACAGATCCCTTCGAGGCGCTCACGCTGCGGTAGCCCCATGCCATGAGGGCCTGCGCTCCGAAGGCTCCGACGCCCACCCCGAGGAGAAAGAGGAGGGGGAGGAAGCCGGGAAAGGCCGTGGGCATCGGCGCGAAGAAGAGCACGGGCAGGCCGAAAATGGCCGGCGAGAGATAGAGGAGGAAGGGATCGACGCCCCGCGTCGAGGCCCTGCGCACGTAGTTGACGGCAAGGCCGGCGAAAAGCGAGGAGACGATCGCGATAATGTCGCCCGCGATGTCCGCGCCGCTGCCGTCGCGCACCACGAGGGCGGCTCCGGCGACGCAGAGGGCGAGGCTCCCCCACACGCGCTTGCCGGGTTTCTCTCCAAAGAAGATGACGCCGAAAATCGTCACAAAGACGGGATAGGTGTTGGCGAGAAGGACGGCGCGGCCCGGACTCGTCAGGGTGATCGCGACGTAGCTCGCCACCATCGAGAAGGCGCCGAAGAGTCCGCGGAGGAGGAGGTCGGGGAGGGTGGCGCGATCGAAGAAACGCTTGCGGGCGACGACGACAAGGGTGGCGAGGGCCACGCCGATGGCGAAGCGCGAGCCCGACACGAAGAGCCCCGAAAAGCCCCGTCCGGCGAGTTTGACGAAAAGATTCGTGAAGGCGAAGACGAAGGCGGCCGCATAAAGGGCGAGCTGTCCTCCCTGCGGACGCTTCATTTCCATGGTGCCCGACAGTATGCCGAGGCCAGGCCGGGCTTCAAGGCCCGGGATTGGGGGACGACAGGCGGTTTTTCGCGAACCCGGGTCGAAACCCGGCCGAACGGCCGTGGTCAGGAGGGCCAGGTCTAGCGATATTCATAGGTGCCGGCCCGTTCGTAAGGACTTCGGCCGGCAAAGGAGTTCCCGTGGATTCCACCCTTTCCGGATTTTCGGCTTCCCTCGCGGCCCTCGCAGCGAGCGCCGCATCCAAGGTATTTCACGTGCCCTCGCCCGCCGGCGGGCGGAGCGCGATAGGCTTCGACGGCAAGCGCCTCCTCGTCCCCGCCATCGAGGCGGATCGCGGCGAGGAAGTCACCGTCATCGCGCCAGGCGGCAGGCTCATGACCTCGAAGGTCGTCGGCTTCGATCCATCGGCAGGCTTCGCGGTTCTCGAACTTGGCGAGACCTTGGCCGCCACCGCCTGGACAGCGGCGAGCGCCATGCCGGCCCTCGGCTCCCTCGCGCTTTCGGTCGCCCATCCCTCGGAGGATGGGCCTGAGGCCCGACTCGGCGTCGTGCGCATCGCCCACGGCGCGCCTTCGGAGGATTCGGCCTACATCCAGGTCGACGGCTCCTCCTTCCCCGGCTTCTCCGGAGGCGCCATCGTCGATGTCGAAGGCTCGATGGTCGGCGTCATCGCCACGGACAGGGGCGGCAATAGGGGTTGGGCGCTGCCGGCCCTGCGCGCAAAGGCCTTGGTCGATGCCATCATCGCGAAGGGCTTCCCCTCCGCCGCCTGGCTCGGGATTTCGACCATGCCCGTCGACCTGCCCGAAAATCTGGTCAAGGCGGCGGGAGGAGCCGACTCGGCCCTCCTCATCGTCGCCCTCGAAAAAGACAGCCCCGCCTTCGCGGCCGCGATCATGCCAGGGGACATCCTTCTCACTGTGGATGGGGCCGCGGTCGACAGCCTCGAATCGCTTCGCAAAGCGATCGGCAGGCTCGCCGTGGGCCAGACCGCCACCCTCGGGCTCCTCCGCGGAGGCTTGCGCGTCGACGTGGAGACGAAGGCCGCGGAGCGCCCCGATTCGGGAATGACGGGATCGGGGCACGATGGACACCGGCATGCCCGCGTCCATTCCCACCATGGCGGGCATCAGCACCAGCACGACGCGGAGGGTTGCGGCTGCGGAGGCGAGGGGTGCGGCTGCTCCACGGGCCGCTGAGGCTCAGGATAGAGGCCGAAGGGCCCGAGGCGGCCGAGTTCGCCGACCGGGCCGCCCGCGATGGCCTGATCCTCGTCGGCCCGGAAGAGGATTCCGACCTGGTCGCCAAGGTCGCGCCCTCGCGCCGAATTGAGAGTATCGGAGGGCGGAGGCGCCGCCTGAGCGCGAGGGAAATCGAGGTTCTCTCCTCCCTGGTCGAAGGCAAGTCGAACTCGGAAATAGCCTCTTCCCTCGGCATCGGTCTCAGGACGGTGCGCTTCCATCTCGAGGGCCTGTACTCCAAACTCGGAGTCAGGCGGCGAGGCGAGGCGGTGCGCGAAGGGATTCGCCTCGGCCTCGTCCGATTCAGGGCCTGACGAGTAGGCCTTCGCGGAGCTACATTCGCGCTCATGATCATCTCGGCGAGCCGACGCTGCGACATTCCCGCCTTCGGCTTCGAGTCCTTCCTGGGCTCCCTCGACGCGGGATTCGTCGAGGTCCGCAATCCCTTCAACGCCTCCTCCATCCGGCGCGTGTCGCTCGCGCCCGGCGACGTGGAGTGCGTCGTCTTCTGGACCCGCGATCCGCGCCCCCTCCTCCTCGGGTTCGACCGCCTCGGCGAGTTGGGCGATCGCTGCTTCGTTCACGTCACGGTGACCGGCTATCCTCGAAGCCTGGAGCCCGGCGTGGCGCCGACAGAAGAAGCCATCGCGGGGGTTGCCGCCCTGGCCCGCCGCATCGGCAAGGAACGGGTCGCCTGGCGCTATGACCCCCTCATCCTCGCAGGCCACTTCGACGAGTCCTTTCATCTTTCCAATTTCGAGCGCCTCGCCGACGCCCTTGCAGGCAGCGTGTCGCGGGTCGTGCTCAGTCTCGCCGACGAATACGCTTCGACCCGCGGCAGACTCGAAAAGGCGGGATTCTCCGCCCCCCTTTTCGGAAGCCCGCGCGGCACGCGGAAGTCGGAGCCCGCGAACGATGGCGAAGGCCCACCGTCGCCGATACGACTCCCTCCCGCCCCATGGCCGGGACTTCTCGGCGGGCTTTCCGCGATCGCCTCGATTCACGGCCTCCCGATCCGGGCCTGCGCCGAACCCTTCGACCTTGCGCCTCTCGGCATCGAGGCCGGGGCATGCATCGACGGGGAGGAATTGGGCAGGCTTTTCGGTTTCAGGACATCCGCGTCAAAGGACAAGGGCCAGCGAAATTCCTGCCACTGCGCGCCCAGCGTCGACATAGGCGCCTATGGCGCCTGCCCGGCGGCTTGCGTCTATTGCTACGCGAGGAGATGAGGGTCGGCATCGATGGGGGCCGGTCTTGGTGAAGGCGCCGGCAACGGACGAGCCCGCACGAGGAATTCCCAATTCTTTGATTTTTTCGACCAAGGCCTCCGCGCCCTCCTCGAGGACCGGTACGCCCGTGTGCCTGAGGGGAGGATGATGCCCGTTCGGCAAGCCGCGCCGCGAAGGCTCGTTCGGATAGTCGTTGCGGATCACGGGCCTCCAGGTTCGCAGGGTATCGGCCCAGATGCCGGCTGTATCGAGGGAATGGTCCATGTATTCCACCGCCTCGCAGACCTCCCGCGATCCCTTCGGCCAGATGTAGGAAACGAATCCGTCCCCGCCCCCTCGGGAATTAAACGCTGGCCCGCCCCGCCTTCGTGCCAGTATCATTGCCTGGTGCCAGACTTCCAACTCGCCTTCGCCCCCTCGATGCGATCGATAGATCGGGCCGAATGGGACGCCCTCGCCTCACGCTACGATTCGCCCTTCCTCGGCTGGGGCTTCCTCGCCCTCCTCGAGGAATCGAAGTCGGTCTCGCCGGAGCGCGGCTGGACTCCCCTCCATCTTCTCCTGCGTCGCGGCTCGCGGCTCGTCGCGGCGGCTCCCGTCTACGTCAAGACTTCGTCCGGCGGGGAGTTCGTCTGGGATTTCGAATTCGCGCGCGTGGCGGAGGCCAACGGCATAACCTGGTATCCCAAGCTCGTCGGGATGATTCCCGTGACGCCTTCGCCGGCCTGGCGCGTCATGGTCGCCGAAGGCGAGGACGAGGAGGCCCTCGTCGGTTCCGTGCTGGAAATCCTGATCGACGCGGCCTATTCAAACCAATTAGGCGGGTTCCACGTGCTCTGGCCGGCGCCCGACGCGGCCGAGCTGATCGGGAGACTCCGCGGAACCGATCGTCTCGCCGGGACTCGGGGCAGGCGATCGCGAGGCTCCGCGGCTGGGGCGCCGGGTCCGGAGGGCCTCGTCGCCTGGGAGCACCAGGCCTTCGTCTGGAACGACGAGGGCTACGGCGACTTCGCCGGCTATCTCGCGGCATTCTCAAAGAACATGCGCCGCAACGTGCTTCGCGAGCGCTCCGGTCTCGACGCGGGGCGCATCGAACGGAGGATCATCGAGGCGCGGGAGGCGGCCGGGACCCCGGGGCTCCTCGGCAGGATGGCCGATTACTACGAGACGACGAACGACCGCTTCGGTCCCTGGGCGGCGCGCTGGCTCGAACGCGATTTCTTTCTCCGCCTCCCCGAATTCATGCCTGAAGGCTGGATGCTCGGAGCGGCCTTCGCTGAGGGCGATAAGGAACCAATTGCCCTGTCTTTTTTGATGCGCGGGGCGAAGTCGATCTGGGGACGCTATTGGGGTTGCGCCCGCTTCGAGGCGGGCCTGCATTTCGAGCTCTGCTACTACCTTCCCATCGAGTGGGCGCTCCGCAACGGCATAGTCCGCTTCGACCCCGGAATGGGCAGCGAGCACAAGGCGCGGCGGGGCTTCCGCTCGGTGCTCGCCCCCTCGTTCCACGCGATTTGCGACCCTCGGATGGCGAAGGCTTTTTCGCAGGCTGTCGCCGAGGCCAACCGGTCGGAAATGGCGGAGATCGCGGCCCTCAACGCCGATCTGCCGTTCAAGGCGATCGCAAAGGAGAGCTCATGAAAGATTTCGCCAGGACGAATCTCGAGAGGACCCTCGACTCCACTAAGGGCCGGGGTCCGACCGCATCGCGGCCGCCGTTTTGAGGGCCTTCAAGGGTTCCGCGGCTATGGCGTCGCTGCCGGGCCGAGTACGCGATAGGCCCCTTCGATCCGCTGCAGTTCGAGCGGGAAATCGGCGACCTCGAGGCGGGTGACCTCGCCGTCGGCCTGGAAGAGGAGGGGGCCGGGATATTCCACGACGAGGCGATCGGCCGAGAATAGCTGGACCTCGCGGAATTTCACGTGCTCGCCCGCGCTGATGGGCCCCTTGATGGCGAGCTTGCCCAGCAGCGACATGCGGGGGATGAAACAGACGTTGTCCTGGCCGGGGAGTATCTTCTTGTTCGAGCCGTAGGTCCGATGGCCCGAGGCGCCCATCGCGAGGAGAAGGCAATCCCCTTCAATTAGGCGTTCTCCGGCCCCCTCGTGCCATGAGCGGATGGTCGCCGGCATCGACGGCCAGCGGAGGTCGTAGATGACAGCCGCGAGATCGACCATGGTCTTGTAGGAGTCGCCGGGGAAGCGGGTCTTGAGCCTATTGGTCATGTGGGCGATGAAGGCGTCGGCGCCGACGCTCGCGATGTTGAATGCCCATTGGGGAGGCTTGCCGCCGCTCGGGTTGGGGCTGATGAGAATGGCCGCCCGGGGTTCCGCTACGCAGGGGCCGAGGAAGCGACCGAGGGCAACGCCGAGATCGCGCCCTTCAGATCCGTCGTTGCCCGTTCCGAGGGGAAGGCGAAGCACGAGCCAACGGTTCCGCTTCTCCTCGGGCAGCTCCATCAAAGCGGAGGCGACCTCGAGGGCCGTGCCGTCTCCTCCGGCGGTCACCAGAACCCGCAGCGCAGGTCGAGCGCCGGCCCTTCCGGCTTCGGCGAAGATCTCGCGTGCGATGTTGGCTGCGTGCCCCGCGCGGTCGGTCCGATGGAGCCTGACGGAGCAGCCGCCTTCTCTCTCAGGAAGGGCTTCCGAAAGGACCTTGAGGGTCGCCAATTCGGCAGCCCGCCGCTTGGCGTAGCGAGGCCTGGTGAAGCCACCGGCGACTGGATTCGCGATCAGTTCGACCTCGATGGAAAGGCCGGGCGAAACGGGAGAACGCGAGAGGAGGTGGCGAAGTTCCTCGGCCAGTATTTCGGGACTCAACATGGCTGCCACTCTAACCGCCCCTTACCTTCCTGTCCACGAAATCCGATTGCGCGACGCGTCCCTGCGACGATTGACCGGCGGCGAGTCCCTGGTCGTCTTGACATGATACCGGCCGCGCTCTATACGAATATGAGGCCTAATAACTCCGATACCGGTCTCGAACAAGGATGGCATATATGGCTCTGCCGCGCTTTTCGATAGGGACGGGCGATCGTTTTGGCATGGAGGGAAGAGCCCAGCTCGCGGCCCTCGAAGCGGCCCGCGCCGCGGGAAAGGATGTCGGCATTGTCTGGAACAAGAGCGCGCGCGAACATGCCATCATCCACTCGAGCCCGGCCGACCAGCGGACCGCCGCGGCCGGCGCAGTCGCGGCAAGCGGATGGAAGGCTCCCTGGTTCGTCGACGCCGACCATGTCGGTCTCAAGACGGTGGAAGCCTTCGCTCCCCACTGCGACTTCTTCACGATCGACGTCGCCGATTTCATCGGCCAGAAATCGTCGCCCTCCGAAATCGAAATATTCGTGTCGCGACATGCCTCCCTCGCCGCGGCGAAGGGCCTGCCCGCCACCGTCGACGTCGAGGCGCTGCGAAGAGCCGCGTCCCGCTATCTCGAGGCCGTCAAGGAAGCCGGCAAAGTCTATCGCAAGATCGTCGAACTCAAGCGGGCAGCCGCCTTCGTCGCCGAGGTCTCCATGGACGAGACGAACGAGCCGCAGAGCCCCGCCGAACTCCTGGCCATTCTCGCGGCCCTGGCCGACGAAGGCATCCCCGTCTCCACCATCGCGCCGAAATTCTCCGGCCGCTTCAACAAAGGCGTCGACTACGTGGGCGACGTCGCGGGCTTCCTCGCCGAATTCGAGGCGGACGTGAAGGTCACGCAATTCGCCGCCAAGGCCTTCGGGTTGCCCTCCGATCTCAAGCTCTCCATCCATTCGGGCAGCGACAAGTTCTCGATCTATCCGGGCATCCGCGAAATTGCCCTGCGGCTGAACGCGGGTTTCCACCTCAAGACGGCGGGCACCACCTGGCTCGAGGAACTCGTCGGCCTGGCCGAGGCCGGCGGAACCGGACTCGCGATGGCCAAGGAGATCTACCGCGGGTCGTACGGGCGCTACGACGAGCTCGTCGGTCCCTACGCAGCCGTCGTCGACATCGACCGCGCCAGGCTCCCCTCGCCCTCCGCGGTCGACGCCTGGGACGGCCGAGCCTTCGCCGCCGCGCTCCGCCACGACCAATCGGAAAGCCGCTACGACCGTGGTTTCCGCCAGCTCCTCCACGTCGGCTACAAGGTGGCCGCCGAGGCCGGCCCTCGCTTTCTCCACGCGATCGAAGAGCATCGCGATTCGGTATCGCGCAACGTGACCACCAATCTTCTGGAGCGCCACCTCAGGCCGCTCCTCGGCTTCTGAAAGGACACAAGCATGGGCAGCTTCCTCGACGACGAATTCTTCCTCGACACGAAGGCGGGCCGCCGGCTCTACACTGAAAGCGCCGCCGATCTTCCCATCTTCGACTATCATTGCCACCTTTCGCCCGAGGCCATCGCCGAGGACGCCCCCTTCGCCGATATCGCGGAGATCTGGCTCGGCGGAGACCATTACAAATGGCGCATCATGCGGGCCGACGGAGTGCCGGAGGAGTTGGTGTCGGGACGAGGCGATCGCGGGGAGAAATTCGTCGCCTATGCCCGATCCCTTCAACGCGCCGCGGGCAACCCGCTTCTCGCCTGGTCCCATCTCGAACTCAGGCGGGCCTACGGAATCGAAGAGATCCTCACTCCCGAAAACGCCCACCGAATTCGCGAACGCGCCAACGCCGTCATGAGGGAGCGAGGCGACACGCCGCGGCGCTTGATGGAACGCTTCGGCGTCGCCGTCGTCTGCACCACGGACGATCCGGCCGATGACCTCTCGGCCCACAGGCAGCTCGCGAAGGATCCGATGATGGCGACCAAGGTCCTGCCTACCTTCCGACCGGACAAGATCATGAACATCGGCGACGCGGCGGCATGGAAGGCCTACGCGCAGAGGCTCGGCGTCGCGGCGGGGGTCGAAGTCCGCCGCTGGGCCGACCTCGTCAAGGCCCTCGATCTTCGCCACGCCTACTTCCACGAGATCGGCTGCCGGATCTCCGATCACGCAGTCTTCGTGCCCGAATACGTCCTCGCCTCCGAGTCGGAACTTGACGCCGTCATCGCCACCCTCCTTTCCGGCGCCCTTCCCGACGACAGGGCCCAGGCCGCCTTCAGGACCGCCGTGCTCCTCGAGGCGGCCCGCCTCGACGCGAAGCGCGGCTGGGCGATGCAGCTCCATATCAGCGCCCTGCGCAACGTCCGCGGCCGCTTCTTCGAGCACTACGGAGCGGACGGCGGCGCCGATTCGATCACCGACCTGCCCGTCATAGGTCCTCTCGCGCGATTCCTCGACGCTCTCGATCGCGAGGGGAAACTGCCGAAGACCATACTCTACAGCCTCGACCTCACCAAGAACGACGCCCTCGTCGCCCTCGCCGGTTCATTCTGCGGCTCCGGCGGCAGCGGTCCCAACGAAGCGGCGCGGGTGCAGGTGGGCGCCGCCTGGTGGTTCAACGACCAGAAGGACGGCATGACGCGGCATCTCGAAAGCCTCGCCTCGCTCGGGCTCGTCGGCCGATTCCTCGGCATGCTGACCGATTCGCGATCCTTCCTGTCCTATCCGAGGCACGAGTATTTCAGGCGGCTCCTCTGCGGCTGGGTCGGACGCATGATGGACCGCGGCGAGCTCCCCGACGACGACGCCTACACGGGCGCCATCGTCCGCGCGATCTCCTGGGGCAACGCCGCGACCTGGTTCGGCATCGAGCCGCCCACCTGGGCCCTCGAGCGCGCCTCGAAGGTCGTGCCCCTCATCTGACGCGGTCGCCGCCGGCGAATCGAAGCTCAGGCGACGAGGAGCCAGGCGCTACCGATGGCAATTGTGATGATCGTGACCGGGAGCCCGACGCGAAGATAGGTGCCGAAGGAGAGGTCGACGCCCGCGCGCTTGGCGCCTTCGGCCACGATGAGGTTGGCCACCGAGCCGAGAAGGGTCAGGTTCCCCGCGAAGGTACTCGCCATCGCGAGGGTGAGCCAGGCGGCCTGCGGATCGGCGAAGTGGGGAACCAGGGGCCTGAAGAGCATCACCGCCGGCACGTTCGACACGAGATTCGAAAGCACCGCGACGAAGCCCGCCAGGGCTCCGATCGGTGGCGTCCCGTCCGACCCGACCAGGTTCGGCAGGACGTTCTTCACCACGCTCTCGTACCAGCCCCTTCCCTCGATCGCCTTCGTCATGACGAAAAGCCCGGCGAAGAACACGAGCAAGCCGAAGTCCACATAGCCGAAGACCTTCTCGGGATCGATGCGCCGGGTGACGAGGAGCACCGAGGCCGCGGCCAGCGCGGCAATCGAGGATTCGACTCCGACGAGGAGAAGGACGAGCATCAATGCGGCGGCGCCGAGACTCTTGGCGATCAGCGGCTTGTCGATCTCGACACGCGTTCCATCCATCGTCGAAAGCCGTACCCCCTTCGAGCCGAATTCCCCGCGATAGGCGACGACCACGACGAGCCAGACGACGAGCAGTCCGACGAGGGCCGGAGGCCCCAGCCTCGAGGTGAATTCGGCGAAGGGAATGCCGCTCGAGGCGCCGATGAGCATGTTCTGCGGATTTCCGATGATCGTCGCCTCCGAGCCGACGTTGGCCGAAACGGCGACGGCGATCAGGTAGGGCAGCGGATCGCGCCTCGCGCGCCTCGCCATCTCGGCGACCAGCGGCGTGAACACGATGCAGATGGTATCGTTGAGGAAGAGGGCCGAGAGGAGGCCCGATGCCGCAACCACCAGGGCCAGCAACGATTTTGGTGTGCGCGCGACGGCGAGGATCCGTCCGCCTGCCACGGAAAAGAAGCCCGCCATCCTCAAATTGGCGACGACGAGCATCATCGCGAGGAGGAGGGCGATCGTTCCGATGTCGACGGCGGCGAAGGCGCCGGTCGGCGTGAGGGCCCCGAGCACGACAAGAAAGGTCGCCGCTGCGAGGGCCATGCCCGGCCGATTCATTCTGAGCCGGGGAATGCGGCCGATCGCGATGCCCGCGAGGGCGATCACGAGGACGGCGTCGATGGCGAGATTCTTGAACATCGGTGAAAGATTAGTCCGGTCGAATGGCCCTGTTCAACGGGGCCTCCGCGAGGAAGGCCTCGGAACCCTCTCGCGCCCCGCCCGCGCTCGCGCCCGGGCGATTGCCGCTCCCATCGTGAGGCCCGAATGAGGGCCTCTTAGCCCTTAACCGCCCCCATCGTGAGCCCTTTCACCACGTACTTCTGGAAGATCATCGTAATTATGATGGCTGGGGTCATTATGGCCACGGCTACGGCCATCACCGCGCCCCAGTCGACCTCGGCGTAGGACACGAAGTTGTAGATGGCGATGGGCAGGGTCTTGGTCTTCTGCATGGAAAGGACCTGAGAGAACATGAAGTTGTTCCAGGAGAAGATGAAGGAGAGGGTCATCGCCGTCACGATTCCCGGGCCCGAGATGGGCAGGATTATCGACAGGAAGGCACGCTGCTGGGTCGCGCCGTCGACGCGGGCGGACTCCTCGAGCTCACGCGGAATTCCCTCGAACCATGTAGTCATGATCCACACCACGACGGGCAGCGTTATGAGGAGATGCGAGAGGATGAGTGCTATGTAGCTGTCCATGAGGTGGAGTCGCGAGAAGATGATGTACCAGGGCAAGAGGAAGGCGATGCCCGGCATGAGGCGCGCGACGAGGATGAAGACCGAAAGCTTCGCCTGACCGAAGCGAGCTATCGAATAGGCCGCGGGCAGACCCAGGAGAAGGGCCCCCGCCACGGCGGAGACGCCGACGATGGTCGAGTTGACGAAATACTGGAGGAAATTCTGCTCGCCGAAGACCCGCTCGTAGTTGCGCAACGTCGGCTCGAAGATGAATTTCGGCGGCCAGGAGATGATGTCCACCTGGGTCTTGAAGGAGGACATGAGCATCCAGATGAAGGGAAAGAGGAGGACGAGGGCTATGGAAAGTACGACCAGATAGAAGATCGCCGAAAGGATAGGGTTCCTTTTCATCGTGTCAACCCTCGACCTTCGCGCGCGCCTTCATGATGCCGAGGCTCGAGGCGAGGACGATGACGAACAGGGAGACCAGGATGACCGAGGCCTGCCCCATCCGGAAATATTCGAAGCTGTACTTGAAGCCGAGGATGTTGAGGGTTTCCGAGGAATATCCGGGGCCGCCGCTCGTCATCGCGTAGATGATGTCGAAGGTCTTGAGCGCGTCGATCAGGCGCAGGATCATCGCCGTGAGGATGGCCGGCGCGAGCATGGGCAGGGTTATGAGCCACAGGGTCTGCGCCGCGTTCGCCCCGTCGACCCGCGCGGACTCGTAGGGGTCGGTCGGTAGGGAGGCAAGGCCGGCCAGCACGATGAGGGTGATCATCGGCGTCCATTGCCAGGTGTCGACGAGGACCAGCGAGGGAAGGACCGTGGCGGAATTGGACACCCATTCGAGTTTCGGCAGGCCCGCCTGAACGAGGGCCCAGTTGGCGAGGCCGATGGTCGGGTCGTAGAAGAGATTGAACACGATGCCGACGGCCACGGGGGTCGCGACGAGAGGCAGGAGGAGGAGGAGCTTGATGAGGCCCTTGCCCCGGAATTCGCGGTTGAGGATGAGGGCGATCGTCACACCTATGAAGGTTTCGAGGAGGAGGGCCAGGCCCGTGAAGGCGAAGGTGCGCCCGATGGCGTCGAGGAAGCGCGGCTCGGTGAATACCCGGAAATAGCTCTGGAAGCCCACGAAGGCGAAGGGCATCCCCGAGGTGAGGCTCCAGTTCGTGAAGGAAAGGAAGAGGGTGTATCCGACGGGAAACACCATCAGCAGGAAAATGAACAACACCGCCGGCAGCGGAAAGATCACGCTGAGATTGCGCTCGAGAAATCCCGTCTTGGCCATGCAACCCTCTTCAAAAGGTATCAGTCCGCCCATCCGCCGCCGCACCTTAACAGACGGGCGCGAAGCGTTGGAAGGGCGGGGACCTGGGGCACGCGACTACTGTCGCGAAGGCCCCAGGTCGTGTTTTGGAAAGTTGGGGTCTTCGCGAGCCGAGGCTCGCGTGAAGGAAACCTTTTGCTCGCGCGAGCGCAGCTCGCGACGGAAGGTTTCCTTCCCCAGTATCTTATTGGACGCCGTACTCGCCGGTGTCCTGGAGGAGGTCGTTGACCTGGCTCACCTTCTGGTCCGCGAGCTTCTGCAGGTTGGTGGAATCGCCCTTGGAGTTGATAGCCTCGACGATGACCTCGCCGATGCGATCGCGGGCCTCTCCGACGGCGCTCATGTAGGGGCGGTCGTAGGGGATGCCGGTCTTCGCAGCGACGTTGCGGGTGTCGATGAGACCCTGGGGAACCTGGGCGAGAACGGCCTTGTCCTGCCAGGGCGAGTTGCGCGCCACGGCGATGGCGAGTTGGGAAAGCCCCTTCTTCTGCATGTCGGAGCTGGTGGCCCAGGCGAGGAACTGCTGGGCGGCGTCGAGGTTCTTGGTCTTGTTGGAGATCGCGACGCCCCAGGAGACGACGATGTAGGGGGAGCTGGCCTTGGGTCCGGCGGGGAAGTTGGCGATGCCGACGTTCTCCTTGGGCACCTGGGACTTGGAGGGATCGATGATCTGGCCGTAGAAGGTGCCGGCATCGGTCCACATCGCGATCTTGCCGGCCTGGAAGAGCGGCATGATGTTGTCCCAGGACATGGCGGTTACGCCCGCGGGGCCGTAGTTGCCGAGGAGCTTGCCGTAGTAGCGGAAGGCGTCGATGGCGTTCTTGGAATTAAAAACCGCCTTGCCCTTGTCGAGGAAGGCGCCACCATAATTGTAGAGGTAGCTGGCGAACTGGGTGACGCCGGGATTGCCCTTGCCGCGGCTGGCGATGCCGGCGATGCCGTCTTTGTTGAGCTTGGCGGCGGCGGTCTCGAGTTCGGCGAGGGTCTTCGGAACGGCTACGCCGGCGGCCTTGAGGAGGTCGACGCGATAGTAGAGGACTTCCCACTCGGTGAGGATGGGCACGGTGTAGATCTTCGAGCCGAAGGTGACGGGCTGGAGGGCGTTCTTCGGGAAGTCGGAGAAGTCGTAGGAGCCGAGGGCCTTGTACCAACCGTTCTTGTAGAACATCTTGCCGTCCTGGAGGGGACGGGTCATGAAGACGTCGACGGTTGAGGAGCCGGTGGCGAACTCGGTGGCGAGTTTGGTGGAGAGCTGGCCCTCCTGATACTGCTCGACGTTGACCTTGATGCCGGTCTGCGCCTCGAAATCCGGAATGGCTGCCTTGAGAAGATCTCCGTAGGGGTGGTTGGCGAGGAGAACGCGAATTTCCTTCGCCTGCGCCGCCGCTCCGAATGCGAGGAGGGCGACCATAGCTGCGAGAATCAGCTTCTTCATCTCTGCTGCTCCTTTATGCGCAAAAGATCAGGCTCTCGCCGCGAATGGCGGAACCGCTATGTAGTATCCGATCCATGATGTGAATCGTCAATCACAAAAAGAAACTTTTTTTCTTGCATGTTTTTTTCTTTCACGATAAGGTTTGTACGGATACAGCAATGAGCGAAAGCGACTGTCTCGCCGGTATTCGTACTCGTCTCGATACCTGGTCCGCAAAGGAGCGGAAGGTCGCTTCCTATATATTGGCGAACCCGAAAGACGCGGTCGATCCGAGCATCGAGGAACTGGCAGAGAGAATCGGGGTTTCCGAATCCACCCTGTTCCGCTTCGTCCGCAAGCTCGGCTACGCAGGCTATCAGCAATTCCGGATAGCCCTCGCCACCGAGGCCATCGCGCCTCGTGACACCTGGTACGATTCGCCGGAGGCTGCCCTGGACGAGAAATCGGCGGCGGCCGTCGTGTTCAGGACGAGCATCGCGGCCCTCGAGGCGACCCTCGCGAGCCTGGACCCGGCCCTCCTGGAAAGGGCGGCCGAGGCGATGACCAAGGCCAGGCGCGTGCCCATCCTCGGCATAGGCGGCTCGAACGCCGTGGCGCAGGACGCCTGGCACAAGCTCGTCAGGACCGGCCTCCCCTGCGAGGCGCCGATCGACTTTCATAGCCAGCTCATGCTCGCCTCGCAGTCGGGGCCGGGCTCCTTCGTCATCCTCTTTTCGCATACCGGCTCGAACACAGACGCCCTCGCCCTCGCCGACGAGGCGAAGCGCTCGGGAGCGAGCCTCCTCATAGTGACGAGCCAGCCGCGAAGCCCCCTGGCTAAGCGCGCGGACTTCCTCGTCGTCTCGCGGAGCTCGGGCGCCCGCCTCGTCTCGGAGGCCTGGTCCGGAAGGATAGCCCAACTCGCGATCATCGATACCCTCTACGTCCTCGTGATGGAAAAACTCGGGGAGGAGGGTGAACGACATCTCGAATCCATGCGCCGGGCCATCGCCCGGAGAAGACTCTAAGCCGAAACGCGCTCGAGCGAAGCAAGGAGCTACCTATGCCCGAATTGAAAGTACCCGCCAAAGGCGCGGCCGCAAGGGACTTCGCAGCCCTCGGAGCCCTCGTCACGAGGCTCGACCCGGGAGTCCTGCCCTTCTCCGTGGCCGATTCCTACGCATTGCACGTATCCGGCGGCGAATACAATGTCGCCGCCAACCTTGCCCGATGTTTCGGGCAGCGCTGCGCCGTCCTGAGTGCCATGGTCGACAATCCCATCGGGGCCAAGGTCGAGCGCGAGGTTCGCGCCGCGGGGGTCGAGGGTATTTATAGAAGATTCGAGCACGACGGGGTGCGGGGGCCGAACATCGCGACGGTCTGGAGCGATCGGGGAATGGGGCCGCGGCCGCCCGTGGTCTTCTACAATCGCGCCAACGAGGCGGCGGCCCTCCTCGGTCCGGGAAGCTTCGACTGGAAGGCCGTCTTCGCGGGCGGCATACGCTGGTTCCATTCCGGCGGAATATTCTCCGCACTTTCGACGACCACGCCCGACCTCGTCATCGAGGCGATGAAGGCGGCCAAGGCCGCCGGCGCCGTGGTCTCCTTCGACCTCAACTATCGCGCGAAGCTCTGGAACGCGGCCAGGATGGCAGCGGCGGCGAGCGGCACGGCGGGCGGCTCGCAGAGCGTGGCCTCTGCTCCGGAAATCCTGTCTCGCATCGTCGAGAACGTGGACGTCCTCGTCGGCAACGAGGAGGACCTCCAGCTCGGCCTCGGCCTCACGGGGCCCAAGGTGGACGGCAAATCCAAGCTCGACCCGGCGGCCTTCCTCGGCACGATCGGCGAGGTCACGAGGCGCTTCCCGAAGCTCTCCGCAATCGCGACGACCTTGCGTGAGGTGCACTCGACCAACCGACATTCCTGGAGCGCCGTTCTCTGGCTCGACGGGAAATCCTATGTCGCGCCTACGATGGAGCTCGACGTCCTCGACCGTATCGGCGGCGGCGACGGTTTCGCCGCAGGCCTCATCTACGGTTTCCTCGCCGAAAAGTCCCCCGAGGAATCCCTCAGGCTCGGCTGGGCCCACGGCGCCCTCGTCACCACCTATCCCGGCGACACCAGCCTCGCCAGCCTCGCCGAGGTCGAAGCCCTCGCGAAGGGCGGATCGGCGAGAGTTCAGCGGTGAACGACCTTGGTGAGGATAGCGGACCTGGCAGGCCCGGAAGTCGGGCAACCGGGGACAGCCTTTCGAACAAGGAGCAAGCATGAAAGCTGACATCGGTCTCGTCGGGCTCGCGGTGATGGGCCAGAATCTCGTGCTCAACATCAACGATCACGGCTACTCGGTGGCCGTCTTCAACCGCTCGCCGAAGGCGACGCGGGACTTCCTGGCCGGCCCCGCAGCGGATCGTCGCAATTGCACCGACAAGGGCTGCATTACCGGGGCGGAGACCATGGAGGAATTCGTCGGTCTTCTCTCCAGCCCCAGGCGAATCATCCTCCTCGTGAAGGCCGGCGAGGCCGTCGACGACACCATCGAGAAACTCCTCCCCCTCCTCGACAAGGGCGACATCATCATAGATGGGGGCAACTCCTTCTGGGCGGACACCGAGAGGAGGGCGACCTACCTCACTGGGAAGGGCATCCGCTTCATCGGCTCGGGGGTCTCAGGCGGCGAGGAAGGGGCGCGGCACGGCCCCTCGCTGATGCCCGGCGGCGACCCCACGGCCTGGCCCCTCGTCGACTCCGTCTTCGAGGCGATTGCCGCCCGCGCTCCCGGCGGTGAGGCCTGTGTCGCCTGGATGGGCTCGGGCGGCGCCGGGCATTTCGTGAAGATGGTGCACAACGGTATCGAGTACGGCGACATGGAGCTCATCGCCGAGACCTGGCATCTTCTCAAGGAAGTTGTCGGTCTCGGGGCCGACGAGATGGCCGCGACCTTCTCGAAGTGGAACGGCGGCGAGCTCGAAAGCTATCTCATCGAGATCACCGCCTCTATCCTCGCCTTCAAGGACAAGGACGGCTCGCCCCTCGTCGACAAGATCCTCGACGCTGCGGGACAGAAGGGCACGGGGAAGTGGACGGGCCAGGAGGCCCTCGACGCGGGCATACCCCTCACCCTCATCACCGAGGCCGTCTACGCCCGGGCCCTCTCCGCCCTCGTCGACGAGCGCCGGGCGGCCTCGTCCATCCTCCCAGGACCCGACGCGAAGGCTCGCGAGGCCGCGAAGGGCGGGCGACCGACGGCTGGTCTGGTCGAGGATCTTCGCAAGGCCCTCCTCGCGGCGAAGATCGTCTCCTACGCCCAGGGCTTCATGCTCCTCCGCGAGAAGAGCGCGGAAAAGGACTGGAAGCTCGACTACGGTTCGATCGCCCTCACCTGGAGGGGCGGCTGCATCATCCGCTCGGCCTTCCTCGGCAAGATCAAGGAAGCCTTCGTCTCCAAACCCGACCTGCCCTCCCTGATGGTCGACCCCTACTTCGCGAAGCTGCTCGCCGACTGCCAGGGGAGCCTCCGGTCGGTGATCGGCCTCGCCGCCGCGGCGGGGATCCCCGTGCCTTCCCTTTCAGCGGCATTGGCCTTTTACGATGGCTACCGCTCGGCCAGGCTCCCCGCGAACATACTCCAGGCCCAGCGCGACTATTTCGGCGCCCATACCTACGAGCGCGTCGATCGGCCCCGCGGCGAATTCTTCCATACCGACTGGATCGGCTCGGGAGCGACTGCCGTCTCGGGTACCTACAATGCTTAGCTTTTCGGCGGGCGACGCCCTGGGGGAAATCCGATGAAGGCTCTCGTTCTCGAGGAATACAAGAAACTCGTCGTCAAGGAAATCGCGAAGCCCGAACTCCGCGGTCCGGACGACGTCATCGTCCGCGTGCGGGCCGCCGCCATCTGCGGCTCCGACGTGCACGGCTGGGACGGATCGACGGGCAGGCGCAAGCCCCCCCTCGTTATGGGCCACGAGGCTGCCGGCGAAATCGTGGAAGTCGGTAGCGGCGTCCGCCGCTTCAAGAGCGGCGACAGGGTGACCTTCGATTCGACCGAATGGTGCGGCAAGTGCTGGCACTGCCTCCGCGGCGAGGTCAACCTCTGCGACGATCGCAAGGTTCTGGGTGTCTCCCCAGGCGAATGGCGTCGCGATGGGGCCTTCGCCGAGTACATCGTCCTGCCCGAGCGCATCCTCTTCCGCCTTCCGGCGAACATCGATTTCGTGCGGGCCGCCCTGGCCGAGCCCTGCGCCGTCGCCGCCCACGCCGCAGCCATCACGCCGCGCGAAGCCACCGACGCGGTCGCCGTGGTCGGAACCGGCCTCATCGGTCTCCTCCTCGTCTCGATCATCAAGGCCGAGGGGGCGGGCCTCATTATCGCCCTCGACACCCAGGCGGACCGGAGGGCCTCGGCCCTCGCCTTCGGCGCCACCCATGCCTTCGATCCCACGGAGCCCTCCACGATGGTCAAGCTGCGGGAGCTGACCGACGGCCGCGGCGTAGACCGGGCCTTCGAGGCGGTCGGCGCCACGGCCCCGATCCGCACGGCCATCGCCGCGACCCGCAAGGGCGGATCGGTCACCCTCATCGGCAACGCCAGCCCCTCCATCGACCTCCCCCTCCAGGAAGTGGTGACGAGGCAGATCGCCCTCCTGGGTTCCTGCGCCGTGGCCGGCGAGTACGATAGGGTCCTCGAACTGATGGCCTCGGGGGCCCTCGACCCGATGCCCCTCGTCAGCGCGGTCGCTCCCCTCGCCGAAGGTCATAGTTGGTTCGAACGCCTGTACGCCCGCGAGGCCGGGCTCCTCAAGGTCGTTCTTCAACCCTGATGCCGGCAAGCCGCCCGCAGGCTGTTCCGCCATCCGGCTCATATCGGCCCTAATCGAAAGGACGTCCCATGAAGGAAATCAAGGTCGGCATCGTCACCTACGGCAAGGTCGCAAGGCTCCAGGCCAAGGCGATGGCGAAGCTGGAAGGGGTCCGCCTCGTCGCCGTCCAGGGCAGGGACGAGGCGAAGCGGGAGACCTTCGCGCGGGACTTCGGCATTCAAGCCTGCGCGACGATCGCCGACCTGGCGAGGGCGGGCGCGGAGTTGGCCATCGTATCATCTCCCCATCCCCTCCATCGCGAGCAGGCCGTCGAGGCCCTCGATGCCGGCATGCACGTCCTCGTGGAAAAGCCCATGGCCCTTACGACGGCGGACTGCGACGCCATGATCGAGGCCGCGAAGCGAAACGGCCGCAGGCTCGGCGTCATCAGCCAGCGCCGGTGGTTCCCCGCGGTCCGGCGTGTCAAGGACGCCATCGCGAGCGGCAAGTTGGGCGACACCATCCTCGCCGACGTCGTGATGTTCGGCTGGCGCGACGAGGCCTATTACCGCTCCGACCCCTGGCGAGGCTCCTGGTCGGGCGAGGGCGGCGGCGTCCTTGTGAACCAGGCTCCCCACCAGCTCGATCTCCTCCTCTGGTTCATGGGCCCGGTGGCCGAAGTGCAAGCCTATTGGGCGAACCTCAACCACCCCTACATCGAGGTCGAGGACACGGCCGTCGCCGTCCTCCGTTTCGAGTCGGGGGCCCTCGGCTCCCTCCTCGTGTCGAATTCGCAGAAGCCCGGCATCTACGCCAAGGTGCACGTACACGGCAAGAATGGGGCGACGGCCGGCGTCCAGACCGACGGCGGAGCCATGTTCGTCGCGGGGATGTCCTCGATCGTGGAACCGGCTAAAAACGACATCTGGACCATACCGGGCGAAGAAGGGCTTCCCGCGCGCTGGGAGGGCGAGGACCTTGCCTTCTTCAAAGGACTGGAGGCTCAGGGCGTCGATGCCACCGATTGGTATCATGCCAGGCAGATCGAGGATTTCGCCGCGGCGATCAGGGAAGGAAGGGAGCCTTCGGTGGGCGCCGCATCGGGGCGGGCGGCGGTCGCCCTCTTCGAGGCGATCTACGAATCGGGGAGGACAGGCAAGGCCGTAAAGCCCCGCTGAGCGCGGCTCTTGCGCCGCGTTCCGAAGGGTTTATCATTGCCTCGTGGGATACGGCCAGAAGAGCGGCGCCACCTACGCCGTCCGTGGCATCAGGTCCTTCGCGGATTGGGTGGAATTCGACGAAGCCCGCATAGGCGTCTTCTTCGGTCCCAACTCTTCGGGCAAGAGCGCCCTCATCTCCGCCTTCCTCCTCCTCCGTGGTCAAACGGACATCTTCAGGCTCTCCTTCGTCGAAGGCGGCCACGGCTTCGCGGATTTCCTCGACGCGATCAAGGATCGGAGCCCCGAGGGACGAATCGAATTTCGAATCGGCTGTTCGGTTGACGCGGCCAAGGCCATGCTCCCTTCGGGTCTTCCGACGCCCGACCCCGTGCGCTGGCGCTTCGAAGTGAGCCTGATCTATGCCGCCGATCCCTTCGACGGCGGCCAAAGCGGGATCCTCGTCGAGCTCTCCCTCGACCTCGTGGAGGAAGAGCTGCGGACGCGGATTTTTTCCGCCTCCTCGCGTCCCGACGGAGGAGAACTTTCCTTTTCCACCGCCGACGCCCTCGCGCTTCCCTTCGTTCGCTCCCGCCTAGTAGGAACGGATGAGGCGCGCGCCGATCCGGAGGCGGGGCTCGAGCGCGCGATTGCTATCGCCGAAGGCCTCCTGTCGACCTCACGCGGCGAGGCTACGGAGAGGGCGAGGCGCCTGCGCGATTCCCTCGCGGCCATTCGCCGGGAAGCCCTGATCCAGCGGGAATTCGAGCACATCGTCCTCGCGGAACCCGAAGAGGGGAAAGGGCGCGCCGACTGGACGCGGCACCGAACGAGGTCGCGCTCCTACTTGAGCCAGGAGCTCAAATACCTTCGCTCCCTTTCCGACATGCTGATAGCCGAGTGCTTCGAGGGAGCCGGGATCAGGTCGATGCGCTCCCGGGAAAGCGGCAGGGAGATCCGGCTTTCCTTCTATTCGGTCTTCGGAGAAATCCTCGAGGCCGCAGGCTTCTCGACGGCGAATCGCACTCGACCTCGGTACCACTTCCCCGCGAGAGTCGATGCGGCCGCCGGCGAAGGGGCGCCTCGCGGCTGCGCGACCGCCCGCGGAGCCGGCGCTCTCGTCCTCTCGGCCTCCGGGGAATACTTCGCCTGGCTGCGCGACACGGTGAACATCAGCCTCTGCAGCGACGAGAGCGGTCGCCATTCCATCGAGGGGGGAGGCCTGGAGGCATCCTACGGCAGGGCGATTCTGGCCATGCGCGAGGCTCGCGAAGGCGAAGCCCTCGTGCCGGAGGGAAGGGAGGCCGATCCCCATCTCCTCGACATCGAGGCGCGGCGCCACTCCCTACACGCCTTCCTTTCCGACTGTGGCCTCGCCGAGGATCTGGAATTCCGCCCCGGCTCATCGGAGCAATCGGCCATCATGCTCGTGCGCGCGGGCGAGCGCCGCAAGATCGGGGACTCGAGCGAAGGGCTCCGGCGCCTCGTCGTCCTCTCGGTAGCCCTGCTCTATCTGCCCTGGGGCTCCCTCGTCTCGATCGAGGAACCGGAGGCCGGGCTCGACTCATGGTTCCGGGAAAAGGCAGCGAAGCTGATCCGCCTCCTCGCGAAGGCGGCGGGGGCGGCTATCCTCGTGGAAACCCGCAGCCCGGAATTCGTGGAGGCACTGGGTCCCTTTCGCTCGCCCGAGGGGACGAGGGAACGCGGACCAGAGGCTAAAGTCGTCGGCACGAGAGACAGCGAGGACGGTCTCGTGCGGGTGACGGAACTGGGCTGAGGCGCCGAGGCATTCCCCGGCATCAATCCCTTCATCCCAGGGACCAGCAACGGAGGCCCCCTCACTCGGCGTACTCGAAAACTTCCTCGATCGACAGACCGAAAATTCTAGCCACGCGAAAGCCCATCTCGAGGGAAGGCGTGTAGCGATTCTTTTCGAGGGAGATCACTGTCTGACGAGTCACCCGAAGGGCATCGGCCAGCGCCTCCTGGGTCATCCCCTTCGCCTGTCTGAGTTCGAGCACGCGATTGCGCAGCATCGGATTCAACTCCGCCGGCTCTTGATCGCGAAGAGAGCCAGGAAAAGATAGGCTTGGAAGATCATCACGACCAAGACGGCCCTTCCGGCGATGAGCCATTCCGCGGGGAGCGAAGGGATGCTGAAGACGGTGAAGACGAAAATCATCATCGCGAAAAGACTCACTCGGTAAGTCGTAGAGGCGGCATCCTTGAAATTGCGTTCCGTTCTCTCGTCGGAGAGCACGAGCCTCGATTTTTTCACCATTCCCTTGGCCACCGCGAGGACGATCGCTCCCAAGGCTACTCCGCCAAGGGCGTAGGCCCATGAGGGAATACCCGGCACGAAGCCGTCGAGGACGAAAAAACCGGCAATGATAAGGGCCGTCATCCCCAGGGTCATGACATGAAAGCTTCTTTGCGTCATGGCTGCCTCCTGGGATGAATGTAAAACTCGTTTTACTTTTTGTCAAACTGTTTTTACATTCATCGAACGAAATACATGCCCATCGGCCCTTGTCCCTTCACCTCGATTCGGCCCCGATCTTCACAGTCCACCCGAGCTCCGAGGAGTTTTCGCGTCGCCTCCGACACGTTGATGCGCATCGGGGCCGAGGCGTTTTCCATCCGACTCGCGACGTTCACCGTGTCGCCGAAGACGTCGTAGATGAAGCGCCTGACGCCGACGATGCCGGCGACGACCTCGCCCGAATGGACGCCGACCCGCATTTCCCAGCGGAGCCCGGCCTTCGTGTTGCGCGCATCCAGCCAACCGAGCATATCGCGCGCCGCCGACACGAGGGATAGCGCATGGTCGGGGTTGGCCTCGGGCATGCCTGAGACGGCGAGGTAGGCGTCGCCGATCGTCTTGATCCGCTCGCAGCCGTGGTCGCGCACGATCCCGTCGAAGGCGGCGGTGATGTCGTTCAACTCGGCGATCACCTCTCTCGGCGACATGCGGGACGATTGGCCGGTGAAATTGACGAGGTCGCCGAAGAGGACAGAGGCGTCGGGGAAGGATCGCGGCTCGCTCGCCCCCTTCTCCTTGAGCTCGGCCGCGATCGAGGCCGGCAGGAGGGCTTCGAGGAGACGCTCGGATTTCTCGCGCTCGCTCTCGACGCTGCGCTGGGCCTCGCGCAGCCTGAGATGGGTCCCGACCCGGGCGACGACTTCCTCGCGCTGGAAGGGCTTCGAAACGTAGTCGACCGCGCCGGCTCGAAAGCCCTCGACCTTGTCCTCGATCTGATTGAGCGCGGAGATGAAGATGACCGGAATGTCGGCGAGGTCGGGATCGGCCTTGAGCCGCGCTATGGTCTCGAAACCGTCCATCCCCGGCATCTTGATGTCGAGGAGGATGAGATCGGGCCTGGCCTTGGCGGCGATCTGGAGCGCCCGCTCGCCCGATTTCGCCTGGAGGGGATGGAAGCCCGCCTGGACGAGGGTTTCGCTCAGTACCTTGAGATTCTCCTCGATGTCGTCGACGACCAGCACCAGGCTCGACTCATCGGCCATCGCCCACCTCCTTCGTAAGCATTGTAATCAATTCGGCGATCGCCCCGTCGTCGTAGGCCGAGGCCGCCCTCGAGAGGGCCGCGGAAAGCTGGGGGGCCTTCTCGGCCACGTCCGTGGCGAGGGCGGCGATGCTGGCAAAATCGTTGATCGCAGCGGCCTCCTCGATGGCCGCCCTGGGGCCGGCCCCGATCGCCGCCCATTCCGCGGGACTGGGTTCGCCGGCGCCCGGGGCCGCGGGCAGTTCGATCACCGTGGGTTTCGTTTCGATCCTGAAGGCGACGCGCCCCCTGTCGCGGATGAGGGCGTGGAGGGAGGATCGCTTGAACGGTTTCGCGAGGAAACCGTCGAAGCCGGCTTCCGCGATATGTCGCTCGTCGTGGCTGAAAGCCGAGGCGGTGAGGGCGAAGACGGGTACTGCCCTCGTCCGTTCGTCGCCCTTGAAGAGGGCCACGGACTGGTAGCCGTCCATCACGGGCATCTTGATGTCCATGAAGACGATCGCGTACGGCGTCTCCAGGGCGCGCTCGAAGGCCGACTTGCCGTCCTCGGCCTCGTCGATGAGGAAGCCGATCCTTTCGAGCATTTCCCGGAGCACGAGACGATTCGACTCCTGGTCGTCGACGACGAGTATCCGGAGCCGCGCCTCAGGATCGACGCTGATCGCCAGACCCGCGTCGGGGTCGAGGGCCGGAGCCTCGCCGCTCTCGGCCAGGGCTAGGGAGAAGGAGAACTCGCTGCCCCTACCCAGTTCGCTTTTCACCTCGAGGGCGCCGCCCATCATGGCCACATAGCGGCTCGAGATTGCGAGGCCGAGACCCGTGCCGCCCTCGTGGTCGGTGGTCGAGGCCTGGACGAAGGGCCGCATGATGAGGTCGAGCTCTTCCGCGGGGATGCCCCGGCCCGTGTCGCGGACCGCGAAACGCACGCTGCCCGCATAGACGATTCCCCCTCCGTCCTCCCCCTCCTCCACCGCGTTGGAGGGCCCGACGAGGAGTCCGATCCCGCCCTCCCCCGTGAACTTCACGGCGTTGCCGACGAGATTGATCATCACCTGCCGGAGCTTCCCGAGGTCGCCGCGCACGTACTTCGGCAGACCCTCGAGGGTTTCGACATAGAGGGAGAGTCCCTTCTTTCGACAGCGCTGCTCGAACATGTCGCGGATGTCCTCGATGAACTGGCCGAGGTCGAAGACGCTTTCGTGGAGCTCCATCCGCCCGGCCTCGATCTTCGAGATGTCGAGGATGTCGTTGATGAGGGAAAGGAGATGCTCGCCGCTCCTCGTGATCACCCGCACCTTTTCGCGCTGGCTCTCGGTGAGGTTGCGATCGTCGCCGAGGAGCTGCGTGAAACCGAGGATGGCGTTGAGAGGCGTCCTGAGCTCGTGACTCATGTTCGCGAGGAACTCGCTCTTCATCCTGCTCGCGTCTTCGGCGTCTACCCGCGCGCGCCTGAGGTTGGCCTCGATCTCCTCCTGCTTGCTTATGTCGTGGAGGATGACCGTCGTCCAGGCGTCGCCCTCGCCCCGCGACAGATGCGACTCGAAGATCACGGCCCGGCCGCCGCCCGCCTTCCAGGAAAGGCGGGCCACGCCTTCGCGGTGCGCCTCGGCGAAGCCTTCCGTACCCGCGGAGAGGAAATCGCCGATCCCCCTTTCGAGGGCCGCCTCGCGTCCGCAGCCGAAAACCGACTCGGCCGCGGAATTGAATACCTTGAGCCTGCCCTCCGAATCGAAGGCCAGGATGGGATCGGCGGCGAGCTCGACGACGTCCTCGAGTCGCTTGCGAGATATCTCGAGCTGCCCCTCCTGCTTCGAGATGAGGGCGTTGATCTCTCGGTAGACCGGCGTGTATTCGTCGTCCTGGATGATGTCGATGACCCTCGCCGCCTTCCTCCCTGGCGCGTTGAGCGAAACCAAGCGCTCGCCGATCGTCGCCAGAGGCCGCTCGATGACCGAACGGAGGAGCCAGATCATCTGGCCGAAGACGCCGGCCATGAGGGCGAGCTTCACGAGGAATACGTACATGGCGTCGCGCAGCCCCGAGTACTGCCGGACGTGGAAGATGAAGTCCGGCGCGGAGAAAAGGGACGAAGGCGGCGCAGAAGGCATTGCGGGCATCATCTGCAGCCATCCGGACAGGAAACTTCCCGCGAAGGAGAAGGCGCTCGCCGTCAAGAAAAGCACAATTGCCAATAAAATCGAGAAAATGCGCGAGAAGAGGGAATGCCGCGCGATCCGGATCGAGGGGCCGAGGTTGACGACGGTCATCCTCGCCTCGTAGAGCCTGTGCTCGAATTGGAGCGAGAGGATGACGCCAACGAAATAGCCCGAGACCGCGGCGTCGGCGAGCTGGAGGGGAAGTTCGCCGAGCCTTCCCGGACGGGCGATGGCGTCCAAGGGGAGAAAGTCGGGGGCGAGGATGTGGCGCAGGAGGGATCCGGCGACGAAGACCAGGGCCGAGGCGGTGACCGTCCAGAAGGGCAGCTTGTTGAGATGCTGCATCGCCCGATCCACGAGGGAGGTGGAAGGTTCGCAGGCATGAATGCACGTTATATGAACTCGGAAGATCGGGGCCATGAAGGAATAGAGGAGGAGATTGAGGACGACGATCTCCGCCCACATTATCAATCCGAGCCCCGGGCTCGCGAATTCGCGCACCGCGGCGAAAAAGGCCTCGCCCACCGTCTTGCCGTTCATCGAGGTGACGAAAAGAACGACGAGCGGCACGAATACGCTCGAATCCGGCCGCATCGTGCGGGCGCGATCTCGATACTTCATCCAATCAGGATACAAACAACGCAAAGGAAAGGCGAGGGTCGCCGCCTAGAGCCAGGAATCGAGGGTCGGCGCGTAAGTCGGATTTCGTCTGAAATGCGTGGCCTTTTCGAAGGCCAAGGCGACGCGCAGAAGCTTTTTCTCGCTGAAGGCCCGACCGAAGATCGACAGACCCACGGGGAGGCCATGCACGAATCCCGCGGGAAGGGTGAGGTTGGGATAGCCGGCGATTGCGGCCGGAGAGGCGCTTCCGCCCAAATAATGATCGCCGAGAAAGAAGTCGGTCTTCCCGGCAGGCCCCCCCGAGGGCGCGATGAGGGCGTCCAGCCCAAGCCCATCCATGCTCGCGTCTATGCCCTCCTCCCTGGCGAGTCGCCGGCAGGTTTGTAGGGCATTTCGGTAGACCTCTTCATCGAGCGAGCCCTTCGCCGCGGCCAGAAGGAAGATGTCCTGATCGAACCAGGGCATGACGATATCGGCATGGTCCCTGTTGAAGGCAATTATGTCTGCCAGGCCATGGATGCCGCTCGCTCCGGCGTAGGTGGCGAGATAGCCTTCCACGCCTGCCTTGAATTCGTAGAGCATGACCTCGAAGGCGGCATCCGCCAGTTCCTTTCCCATCTTGAAATCCGATTCGACCAGCTCGGCTCCGAGCCCCCGCAGCGTTTCCACCGCATCGTCGAAGACCCGATCGACTCCGGGATCGAAGCCCGCGAAATTCCGTGCGATGCCGATCCTGAGTCCCGCGAGAATCCCCTCGCCCGGAAGCGAATCCAGAAAGGCCGAAAGTTCGTCTCCCCCTTCCTCGACCATGGCGGCGAGGAGAAGGGCCGCGTCTTCGACCGTCCTCGCCATGGGGCCGGCCGTGTCCTGGCTCGCCGAAATCGGGATTATCCCTTCGCGACTGACGAGACCGACGCTGGGCTTGATGCCGACGATGCCGTTCTTCGACGAGGGCGCGATTATCGAGCCGTCGGTCTCCGTGCCGACGGCGACGGCGCAGAGATTGGCGGAGACGGCCACGGCCGAGCCGGAGCTCGAGCCGGAGGGATTACGGTCGAGGGCATAGGGGTTCCGCGTCAGCCTTCCCTCGCTGCTCCAACCCGAGGTCGAGCGGACGGATCGGAAATTGGCCCATTCGCTCATATTCGTGCTTCCCAGGATCACCGCCCCGGCCCTCTTGAGTCGCGCGACCACCGCGGCGTCCGCGGGCGCGACAAAACCCCTGAGCGCGAGGGATCCCGCGGTCGTGGGAAGGCTCGGCGCGGCGATGTTCATATTAGCCTTGATCATCACGGGAATGCCGTGAAGCATTCCCCGCGCCCCGTTCATCTTCCTTTCGATATCCAAGGCCTCCGCAATGCCGAGGGCCTCGTCGTTGAGGTGGAGCACCGAGTTGAGCGATGGACCAGCCTTGTCGAATCTCGCGATCCGATCGCGATAATGCAGGACCAGGGCCTGAGAGCTGAGAGCGCCAGAGTCGAAAAATCTCTGGAAATCGCGGATACCGAGCTCGTCGTAGTCGATCGGTTCCTCGCCGCTCATTTCCGTGCCTTATTGCGTGAACCGGAGAAATGGCAGGCGACGAGGTGCCCCTCACCGAGGTCGGCGAGGGGAGGCTCCGTTTCGGTGCAGACTTCCTTCGCGTAGACGCATCTCCCGGCGAAGCGGCAACCGGGTTTCGGGTCTATCGGCGAGGATAATTCTCCCTTCAGCAAAATTCTTTCCGTACGCGCCTCGAGCGAAGGTTGGGGAATGGCAGAGAGGAGGGCCTCGGTATAGGGATGCACCGGGTTTTCGAACAGCTCGTCCGCTGAGGCTTGCTCCACCATCTTGCCGAGATACATCACCGCGATGTCGTCGGAAAAATGATTGACCACGGCCAGGTCGTGCGTGATGAAGAGATAGGTCAGGCCGAGCCCCTCCTGGAGCTCGGCCAGAAGATTGAGGATCTGCGCGCGAATCGACACGTCGAGAGCGGAGACCGGTTCGTCGCATACGATGAATTTCGTATTCAAGGACAGGGCTCGGGCGATGCCCACGCGTTGCAGGCGCCCCCCGTCCAGTTCGTGGGGATAGGCGTTCGCGAGGCGCCGGGCCAAGCCGACGAGATCCATCAGTTCCATGACCTTCGCGAGGCGATCGACCCTTCCCCCGTGGATACCGTTGATCTTCATCGGCTCCTCGATCGTCTCGCCGATCGTCTTCCGGGGGTCGAGGGAGGAAAAAGGATCCTGGAAGATGATCTGCATTTCCTTGCGAAGCTCCCGCATACCCCTCGGGGTCAGCGAGAAGACGTCCTTATCCTCGTAGAGGACCTGACCTCCCGTCGGCTCGAGAAGGCGAAGGAGAAGCCTGCCCGTCGTGGACTTTCCGCAACCCGATTCGCCGACGAGGCCGAGGGTCTTGCCGCTTTCGATGCGGAAACTGATATCGTCCACGGCATGCAGGATTCCCGCGTTGGTCTTGAAGTATTTCTTGAGGTTCCTGACCTCGATGAGGTCGGCATTCATCGTCGCCCCTCCCCGCCCGCGCCCAGGCCGCCACCGGCATCGAAAAGGTGGCACTCCGCGAAATGGCCTTCGCCGAAGAATCTCGCCTCGGGCTTGACCGTCTGACAGGCCTCGAGGGCGTAGTCGCATCGCTCCCTGAAGGGGCAGCCCGCGGAGAGATTGAAGGGATCGGGCATCAGACCCCGGATGGGCTTGAGCCTGGATTTCCTGTCGCCGATCCGCGGCAGCGAATTGAAAAGCCCTTCGGTATAGGGATGGCGATGATCGAGGAAGATCTCCTCGCGCGTGCCGTACTCGACGATCCTCCCGGCGTACATGATCGCCACCTTGTCGCACATCTGCGCGACGATGCCGAGATCGTGCGTGATGAGGAGGACCGACATATGTAGTTCCTTCTTTAGCGCGCCGATCAGCGCGAGAACCTGGGCCTGGATGGTGACATCGAGGGCCGTCGTCGGCTCGTCGGCGATGAGGAGTTTCGGGTTGCATGCCAGGGCCATGGCGATGCCGACGCGCTGCTTCATGCCCCCCGAGAACTGGTGCGGATACTCCGCGGCCCGGCCCGAGTCGATTCCCACCATCCTGAGCATGTCGCCCGCCTTCGTCCAGGAATCGCCCTTCGAGAGTCCCTGGTGGATGCCGATGACCTCGGCGATCTGGTCGCCGACGCTCAAAACCGGGTTGAGGGCCGTCATCGGATCCTGGAAGATCATCGACATGAGCTGGCCTCGAAGGCCTTCCATCTCCTTGTCGCTCTTGGAAAGGATCGAGTCCCCCGCGACGCTGACCGTCCCGCCGACGATCCGCCCCTGGGGTTTGGCGATGAGGTTCATGATCGCGAGCGCCGTCGTCGTCTTGCCCGCTCCCGTTTCGCCCACGAGGCCGAGAGTCTCGCCCCTCTCGAGCGAGAGATTCACGCCGTTCAGGGCCTTCGCCACCCCGTCGTCGGTGACGTAATGGACTCCGAGATCGCGCACAGCGAGTATTTCGTCGTTCGTCATCGGATATCCGTCCTATTTGAGACGGGGGTCGAGGGCGTCGCGGAGCCCGTCCCCGATCATGTTGAGGGACAATACAGAAACCATGATCGCGAGGCCGGGAAAGAAGACCTCGTGCACATGATCCCTGATGAAACCCCGTCCCGCCGACAGCATGCTGCCCCACTCCGGCGTCGGAGGCTTGACCCCGAGACCGATGAAGCTGAGACCCGCGGTCGCCATGATGGCCGTCGCGACCTTGAGCGTCGCGTAGACCATGATCGGCGCGAAACAATTCGGCAAGACATGGGCAATTATGATCTTGTAATTCGGGGAACCGATGGCTCTCGCGGCCTCGATGTACTCGTTGCCCTTCACGCCGAGCACCGCGCCCCTTACCACGCGGGCGAAGCCGGGGATGTTGGCGACGCCCACCGCTATCATCAGGTTGAAGATGCTTACCCCGAGCGAGGCGATGATGGTGATGGCGAGAAGGATCACTGGAATCGCGAGGAGCACGTCGAGAAGGCGCATGATCACCGTGTCGATCTTGCCCCCGTAGTAGCCGGCCAGGGCGCCGAGGGTCCCGCCGAACACGAGGGAGATTGCCACCGAGATCAATCCGACGAAAAGGGAGATTCTCGTACCGTGAACGACCCGCGCGAAGATATCCCGACCGAATTCGTCCGTCCCGAAAAAATGCGAAAGGCTGGGCGCCTGATGTCTAATGCCGATGTTGAGCTTGATGACCTTGTCATGATAATTAGCGATGAGATCGGCGAAGATCGCCGTTCCGACCAATATGGCGATGATGGCCAGGCCGACCATGGCCAGCCGATTCCTCCTGAACCTTCGCCAGATAGAGGCCGCCTGGCTTCTTCGTTTCGCCACCCGATCCGCGCCGATCGCCGGCTCCGCCCGCTCACCGCTCATCGCGTGGCCCCCTTCCGCTGGTAATTGGTCCTAATCCTCGGATCGACGAAGGCATAGAGGATATCTATGGCCAGGTTCACGAGACTGAAAGCGACGCTGAACACGACCACGCAGCCGAGGACCATAGGCGTGTCCTTGCGCTGGATGGAGTCGACCATCAGCCGGCCGATGCCCGGCCAGGAAAAGACGGTCTCGGTCAAAATGGCTCCCCCGAGGAGTTCGCCGAATTCGAGGCCGATGACGGTGAGGGTGGGTATGATCGCATTCCTGAGCGCGTGCTTGAGGATCACCTTCATCTTTCCCACGCCCTTGGCCTTAGCCGTCCTGATGTAATCCTGCCGTATGACCTCGAGCATCGACGATCTCGTGGTCCGGGCGATACTCGCCGTCGAGGCGACGCCGAGGGTGATCGCAGGGAGTATGATGCTCGACCATTTGTCGGCGCCGCCGGATGGAAACCAGCCGAGGCCGAGGGCGAAGGCGATTATCAGCATTAGGCCGAGCCAGAACGAAGGCATCGAGATGCCCACGAGCGCGAGAACCATCCCCGCGTTATCCCACAGCGAGTACTGCTTGACCGCGGAGATGATGCCCACAGGGATGGACAGCGTCACGGAGATGATGATGCTGAGGATGGCGAGCCTGAGCGTGTTCGGGAACCTCGACATGATCTCGGCCGCGACCGGCTTCCTGGTCGCATAGGAGGTCCCCATGTCGCCGTGGAGCATGCCGCCGAGGTAGCGGCCGTACTGCACGGGAAGGGGGTCGTCGAGGCCCATTTCGCCCCGCAGCTTGCCGACGGTCTCGGTGGTGGCGTTCTGCCCCAGTATCATCGCGGCCACATCGCCGGGCGTCAGGCTGATGATCGCGAAAACCAGGAATGTCACCCCGAGAAGCACGGGGAACAACATGAAAATTCTCCTGAGCATGTAATGAAAAAGCATGAAGCCCCCGACGAGGTGATGTTTCCGCCATGACCCGCGCGGCCGGGGCGCGCGCCGTCCCGGTTTCGCGGGTCATGGCAAGAAGCAATTCAGATCAATAGTGAAGTTTCTCGAGATTCCACAAGCCCTGGGGGCTCAGCTCGACGCCCTGGAGCTTCGCATTGGCCGCGATGGTATTGTTGCCCGTGTACAGGGGAACCCAGGTCGCATCCTGCATGACGATATCGCTGATATTATTGTAGATCTGCTTGCGCTTGGCGAGATTGAGCTCGACCCTGCCGGCCGCGAGGAGCTTCTCGACCTGGTCGTTGACGTAGCGCGTCCGATTCTGCGAGCCGATGCTGCCCTTGCTGAACAGGGGGGTGAGCATGGAATCGGGATCGGGATTGGAGGTCCAGCCGAGCTTGAAGAACTGCTGGTCGCCGGAGTTGGTCGCCTGGATGAAGGCGCCGAGCTCGAAGACCTCGATGTCGACCTTCACGCCGATGTCGGCGAGATTGCTCTGGACGACCTCGGACACCTTCTTGCCGTTGTCGCCGAAGACCCACATCTTGATGGTCTGGTTCGGGTCGTATTTGGCCTGCTTGAGCAGTTCCTTAGCCTTGGCCGGATCGAAGGTGTAGGGGCCTGCCTTCCAACCCATGAGGCTCCTGGGGATGATCGAGGAGGCGACTTCTCCGGCGCCGTTGAGGGCGACGATCAGGATGGCGTCCTTGTCGATGGCGTAGTTGAAGGCGCGGCGGACGAGGACGTTGTCGAAGGGCGGCTTGTCGACATTCATGCCGAGGTACTGGATGTCGGTGGAGGGCTTGGTGTAGAGCGCAAGATTCTTGTCGGCCTTCACCTTGTCGATGTCGTTCGGATCGAGGGTGGCGACCACGTCGACATCGCCGGTCTGGAGGGCGATGGTCCTGCTCGTGGCCTCGGGAATGATCTTGAAGACGATCTGGTCGGCAATGGGCATGTCTGCCTTGTCGAAATAATTGGGATTCTTCTGGAGCACAACCTTGTCGCCCGAGGACCACTGGACGAACTTGTAGGGTCCCGATCCGATCGGATTCTTCCAATTGTCACCTGATTCGACGTACTTCTTCGATACGATGGAGGCGCCCGCGTGGGCCAGCGTAAAGAGGAAGGGGGCGAAGGGTCCCTTCGTCGTCACCTTGACCGTGTACTTGTCGACCACGGCGACGCTCTCCACCTCGGCGAGGACGTGCTTGACGTTGGCCATGGTCTTCGACCTGTCCAGGCTGAACTTCACGTCTGCGGAGGTCATCTCGCTGCCGTCATGGAACTTGACACCCTTCTTGATCGTGAGGAGCCATTCCCTCGGCGAGGGATTCGACCACTTCGCCACGAGGTCGGGCACCGCCTCGAAATTCGTGTTGAGTTTGAACAGCCGATTGAACACGAGGAATGACACCTTCTCCGAGTAGATGTCGTTGTGTCCCATCGGGTCGAGCGACGTGATGTCGGCCGACAATGCCACGTTGATGGTCTTCTGGTCTCCGGCCGCGAAGGCCGGAGCGACCAGGGCGGCGCCGAGAATCAGCGTCGCCGAGAAAAATCGAATCCATCTTCCCTTCATCCACAACCTCCTTGAAGTCTAATCGTCGCCCCCGATCCATTCGCTCCGGCTCGGGTCCCTCGATCACCATCCCGGTCAGGAGCCTCGGCTCTCCCTGACCTGCGTGATGAAATGCTGGAAAATGCCGAACATCTCCGGATGCCGTTCGTACATCATCTCGGGATGCCATTGAACCGCCAGTATCGGCGTGCCGCCCTGGCGCTCGATGCCTTCGACGACGCCGTCGGCGGCATAGGCGCTGACCACGAAGCCCGTGGCGCAGTCCTTGACCGCCAAATGATGGAAACTATTGGTGAGGATGGCGGTGGTCCCGAAGATGGCGGCCAGTCGGCTGTCCTTCGCGATGGTCACCTCGTGACCTGGCGTGTGCTTCCTGCTCTTCTGGAAGTGCTGGATGTAACTGTTAGGAATCAGGGAAATGTCTTGGTAGAGGGTGCCCCCGAAGGCGATGTTGAGGATCTGGAGCCCCCTGCATATCCCGAGCATGGGCTTGCCCAACTCGTCCGCGACGCGGATCGCCCTGAGCTGGTGCTCGTCGATTTCGGGATAGATGAAATCGATACGTCTGTTCGGGTTCTCCCCGAAAAGGAGGGGATTCGGATCGTAGCCCCCGCTCAAAAGGACGGCATCGACCGATTCGACCTGGAGCCTTACACTCGCCTCGTTTCCGACGACGGGGAGGATAAGGGGGACGGCCCCGGCCGCCTCCACGGCGCTGATGTAATCCCGACTGACGCAGGAGCGCTCCATTCCCGGGAAGTGCCCCGTCTCGGCAATCTGGATGTCGGAAAGAATCCCGATGATCGGAGGTCGCTCAAAAAGCCCTGGCCGGGATGACTGCATGCTCTCACTCCAGTAGTCCTGCGCTATGGAGCACTATGCAACTACCATGCCATGAGGGCAAAAAATCATAAGGAAACCTGCACTAAGCGTAAATTATTGCCGGGGAACCACTTGCATCTCGATAAAAGCCCACTATCGAGCCATAACGGCCGCAGAACATGACGACAGTGGCAAAACGGAATCTCGAAGCCGCTTTCAGGTCGCCTGTTTCACCTATTCTTCAGCCAATTAACCAAATCAGCACCTCGCCGCGTTATACAACTCCCATGCCGCCCGACGCAGGATTCAACGTACTTCGCCTCGTTGAGCAGCTCGAGAGACCTCCTGATTTTCGCCTCTGTGAGAATGGTACCCCTCGACTGGAGCAGGCCCTGCAATGAAGCTCTTCCGATCCCCTGGCCGGCATCGAGTTCCGCCAGGGCTCCAAGTACGGCGACCGCTTCGGGGTCGGGAATGGGCGAATAAAGACCTTCGCCGATTTCGTCGGTCCTGTCGCCCTTGAAAGGATTCTCGACGATGTATCCGGGCAGACATGCGATCCCAAGCTCGTCGGTCGCGATAAATGCGGCATAGGCGGCCACGTTCCATAATTCACGGATATTCCCGGGCCACGCATAGGCAAGAAGGGCCACCTCGGCCTCTGGCTTGATGCGAAGACCATTCTTCCCATGCTCCCCGAGAAATTGCCTGAGCAGGAACAGTATGTCTTCCTGACGCTCGCGAAGTGAGGGAAGGGGCAAGGGCAGGACATTGAGCCGGTAAAAGAGGTCTTCGCGAAACTGACCGGCCCTGAGTTTCTTCCCCAGGTCCTGGTTTGTCGCGGCTATCACTCGAATGTTGACCGCGGTGATCTTCTGGGAGCCGACGCGCATGACCTGTCGCTCCTGCAAGACTCGGAGAAGCCTGGACTGGAGAAGGTAGGGCATGTCGCCGATTTCATCCAGGAATATCGAACCATTGTTCGCCTGTTCGAAAAGTCCGACCTTTCCATTCTTGAGTGCGCCGGTGAAGGATCCCGCCTCGTAGCCGAAAAGCTCGCTCTCGACGAGGCTTTCGGGTACGGCCGCGCAATTGAAAGCGACAAAGGGGCGGGTATGGCGATCGGAGGCCGAATGGAGGGCATGGGCCATGAGCTCCTTGCCCGTGCCGCTTTCCCCGCTGATGAGGACCGGCAATTCCGATCGCGCGATTTTCCTGGCGAGATCGAGACTGTCCCGCATGAGCGGCGACTCGGTCCTGATGTCGGCAAAGGTGTATTTGGAAAGGAAGCCGCGTTCCTGAAGCCTTCTGTCCAGGCTCTGCTCGAGCTGGTTGATATACGTGACATCGCGGAAATTGAAATAAGTCCCCGATTTTTCGCCGAAATTCTCGATGATCCGGCTCGTCACGACGAAGGAATGGTCCCGATACCTCACCAGTTCGTTGTCGAGCCTCGTCTGGTCGAGAATCGAGAGAAGGGGCCCCTGGATGAAATCGGCGAGTTTCTTGCCCTTCATGTCGGACTTCGCCTCGAGCATGACGGAAAGAGCCCTATTGTGAAGACTGACCACTCCTTCCTTGTCGATGAGGAGAACCCCCTCATGCGTGAGATTGAGAATCGCGTCGAACTCCTGGTTCTTGATGAAGAGGGCGCGGTACTGGGCGTCTATCCCGCTTTCGAGGGGGATGATGCTCTCGGAATACTTCAAGAGTCGCTCGTGGACCTCCCGTTCCGTCAACTTGAGCATGTCGATGATCTGAATGAAGGTGGAAATATCCACGAAACGGTGACCGGTATCGATGATCGTTTCGATATGGCCGGGCACGTACTTCGGCTCCCCCGGAGTGATGGCTATCCGAATGTCTTCGCAATAGACCTGCGGGTCGAAGGGAACCAGGTCGAGATGATCGATCCCGAGCTTGAAAAGAAGCGAGACCATTTCGAGGGTCATTTCGGCGGTGTCGTTGACGACCAGAACCTTGGTGCCCGGGGGAATCGAGCAAATCCGGTATATCTCGCTCTTCTTGATCGTCCGGTGGACCACGATGATCTTTTTCGCATCCCTCGTCCTGTTCCTGATATCGAGCGCCTTCTCCTTGGTCGTCACGAGGATCACGTCATCGTCAACGCTTTGGCCGGCGGGAATGTCGTCAAGAAAGCGGCTGTTGATTTCCACGAAGTCGGACAATACGAGTTCGATGTTCGAACGTAGAAAGCTCCAAAGGGAGGACTTGGGATTGTCGGTGACGATGGCGATGCTCTTCATGTACCCTTATTCGCCGTTGGACTGGCGCCGGTGAGAGGCTCGATCTCAGTTCCCAAAACCATACACGAAGGTGCCCGAGATCGTACCGTCGGTCGCGTTGAAAAAGGAGGCCCGTTTGAAGCCGTACAGCACGGCCTCGTCGACCGCGGGGTCCCCCGAGCTCTCGGTGATGGTCACGGCCTGGAGACTCGGCGGCGAGGTCGGTGTCGCCGGAGTCACGACGAAGGAAAGGGTCACGGGAGCGAGGCTGCCGCCCGCCTTGTAATCGGCATGAGCGACGTCATAACCTCCCTTTTCCAGGGCTATCCAGATTTCGTCGCGTTGCTCCACCGGCACCTTGCGGGAAAGGACCCATTCCTCGTTGATCCGCTTGTAGATCGAAAGAATGAGATCCTTGCGCGCCTCCAAGTAGCTGGCGGCGCCGAGAACTACCTTGTCCGTCAGCGTCTTGGGCAAGGGCATATAGAGGTAGATAGGAACATAGAGGCTTCGACCCGATTTGCCTGCGCCGACTCCGAGGACGGTCTCGAGGGAATTGCCCTTTTCGTTGCCCACGACCTTCGTCGAAAAGGCGCCGGCCGCGCTCGCCTCTCCCGCTCCGCTCGTGCCGGCTCCGACTCCGCTCGCAGTCGATATCACGTGGGAGCCGGCGGGTCGAGGCCCGGGGGTCCAGGCTTCGCCGGGCGCCGCATTGGCTCCGTCCGTGGGCAGGGAGGCTGAGGCCGAACTCGCGGCGCTGGCCGGAACTGCGGCGGCTGGGCTCGTGGCGCCGGCCGCGCTCGAAGCCGCGGCTGGAGCCTTCGCGGCCTCCGCCTTTGCGGGCGAGGCGGCGGGACTCGGCGCTCGAGCGGCAGGCGTCGGCGCTTTGGCGACCACGGGGGCTGTGCTTTCCTTCGATGGATTGAGGGGCTGGGGCTGGGGAGCGCCCCGTGGCGCCGGCACATCGCCGCCCTTGGCGATGCCTCCCTGGAGATCGGCGGAGGATCCTATGTCCACCCACACCGTTTTGGGTACGTCACCGAGATTCGAGAGACTGAGGAGGCCCGAAAAAAAGACGGCTCCGGCGACGGCCGCGTAGGCGGCCAGGGCGACGGCGAGGGAGGAACCGATGCGCTTGCGATCCTCGCGCCTGAGATATTCGACACGGGTCATTTCCCGGCGCCTCCGGGCAGGGGGGCGGCTCTGGTCGCGAGCCCCACGGCGCCCACGCCTTCGCGCCGGAGCGCATCGAGCACTGATACAAGCAATTGGTACGATACCGTGTCCGCGGCCTCGACGATGGCGCGGCGTTGGGGCTGCTGCTGGTCGGGGCCTTGGGCGGCGGGCGGCGCGGGAGCTGCGGCGCCTGTCCCTGAGGCCGCGGCGCCGCCCGAGGCCGCCGAAGCCGCCGCGGGGGCCGTCGCTCCCGCGCCTGTAGGCTGACCCTTCTGGTCGATCCTCGCGATCTCGCGGCCGATGGCCTCGGGAAGGCCGCTGAGATCGGCGATCGCCGAGCCGACGTGTATCTCGGTTTCGGAGACGACCACCACCTTGAGGGGCTCCTGCGAAATGGGCCGCGCCGTCGAGGAGGTGGGCAGGGAGAGCTGGATGCCCGGGGCAGTCTTGAAGGTGGAGGTGATGAGGAAGAACATGACGAGCATGAGAATGACGTCCACGAGGGGCGTCATGTCGATGGCCGTCTTGACGCGGAGGCGCCGCTCGAGCCGCATCAGCGCCCCCCGGGCGCCGCGCCGGGATTCACGTCGCCGCCGAAGACCACCGTGCCGCCCGTCGAGGCCATGCCGCCCACGCCGAGAAGCCCGCCCGGATTGCCCGAAACCATGCCGGAACCTCCGGGGGCCGCCTCGCCGGCGACCCGCGCCTTCCCTTCGAAACCGTTGATCATCAGGATCATCTTGTTCACCTGGTTCTCCATCCTGATGATGAGGGAATTCACCTTAGTTACGAGGAAATTATAGAAGATGACCGAGGGCACAGCCACGCAGATGCCGCCCACCGTCGTGATGAGGGCCTCGGCCACGCCCTTGGCGAGGAGGGAGGGGTCGCTCACCGCCCCGAATTGGCCGAGGACGCCGAAGGCGCGCATCGTGCCGATGACCGTGCCGAGGAGGCCCATGAGGGGCGAAATATTGGAGATCGTGCCGAGGGTGCCGACATGGGCTTCCAGGCGCGGCACCTCCTGGGCGGCGGCGTCGCGCAGCATCTCCTTCTGCACCATCTCGGATTGGTTGCGATTCTCGATCCCGACCTTCATCAGCGCCGAAAGGGGGGAGACATTGGTGTCGCATATCGCGAGGGCCTCGTCGTAGTGCCCCTTGTCGATGGAGGCGGACACCCGCTTGAAGAGCTTTTCCTCGTCGACCGCGATGGCCTTGAAATAGAGAAGTCGTTCGATGACGATGATGGTCGACACGACCCCGAGGGCGATGATGATCCAGAGGACGATGCCCCCCTGGATGAAAAACTGGATCATGAAAACTCCTTGGCGGCCGCAGTCGGACCTTTCCATAGATAATATCGCCGAAACCTGCCTGTCGTCACGCCGTAAGGGTAACGTTTTCGTCTTCCGTTTTAGCCGAACATGCCGTATTCTCGCGCCCATGACTGACGGCAAGACCCTTCTCGTGCTCAACCCCACCGCCGGCAAGGGCCGCGCCGGACAACATAGGGCAGAAATCGAATCGGCCCTCGCCCGGCGCGGCATCCATTTCGAGACGATCCTCACCGAGAGAGTTTGGCACGCTGCGGAGCTCGCCCGCGAGGCCGCGGGCCGGGGCTGCTCGAAACTTATCGCCGCCGGCGGCGACGGAACCATCAACGAGGTCATCAACGGCCTCATGCTTTCGCGCAAAGCGGGAGACCGGCCCCCCTCCCTCGGCGTTCTGCCCGTCGGTCGGGGCAACGACCTCGCCTATGGCCTCGGTGTCCCCTTCGATCTCGACGCGGCGGCAAGGGCCATAGCCGAGGAAAGTCCCGCGCCCTTCGATGTCGGCTTCATCCGCGGGGGCGACTATCCCGAGGGCCGCTACTTCGGCAACGGCGTCGGCATCGGCTTCGACGCGAGGGTCGGCTTCGAGGCGGCGAAGTTCCGTCACCTCCACAGCTCCCTCGTCTACACGGTCGGCGCGCTCAAGATCTTCGCCATCTTCCCCGAGCCCCCTGAGGTGCGCATCAGCTCGGCCTCCCTTTCGCACGAAGGCCCCTGCCACCAGATATCGATCATGAACGGCTCACGGATGGGCGGCTCCTATTTCATGGCTCCCGAGGCCCGAGTGGACGACGGCCACCTCGATCTCTGCATCGTCGGCAAGACGAAGCGCCTCGAGATGGCCGGCCTCATCGCCCGATACACGAAGGGCAGCCAGGCCGGTCATCCGAAGGTGAAGATGGCGAAGGCGGGCAGAGTCGTCGTCGAGGCGAAAAAGGGCGTCCTCGCCATCCATGCCGATGGGGAGACGATCTGCGAAGCCGGCGGTCGCGTCGAAATCGAGTGCATCGCGGGAGCCCTCTCGGCCTATGGCCTCAACGATCGCCTAGCGAAGAAGGAAGCCGAAAGGCGATGAAGCTCCTCAGGCCCTTTTTCGTGGCCTTGATTCGCGTCTTCGCGCCCTTCCTCGTGCGCCTCGACGCGAGCGAAATGGCCGGAATCCCGAAGAAGGGACCCTTCATACTTGCGATGAATCACGTCAACTTCCTCGACGGGCCCATCCTCCTCGCGCGCCTCTTCCCTCGCCGCGTCGTGAGCCTCGCCAAGAAGGAAACCTGGGACAATCCCTTCCTCGGCTTCGCCGCGAGCTCGATCGGCGCGATCCCCATCACCCGCGGCGGCGCCGATCCCGCGGCGCTCAGGCAGGTGGCGAAGGTCCTCGACGAAGGTGGCTTCCTCTATATCAATCCCGAGGGAACGAGAAGCCGCGACGGAGTGCTGCGCAAGGGAAAGGCCGGCGTCGTGGCGATCGCCCAGCGCACGGGCGCCCCCGTGATCCCCCTCGCCTTCGAGGGCCTCGAGGGCTTCGGCGATTCGATCCGAAGACTGAGGCGGACGCGCGCCGTCCTTCACGTCGGCGAGGCCTTCGAACTCGTCCAAAGCGCGCAGGATTCGACCAAGGAGTCACGCGAGGCTGCCGTCGACGAGATCATGCGAAGGATCGCGGCCCTCTTGCCGGAGGAAAAGCGGGGGAGCTGGGCGGGGCTGACGAAGAGCGAATGGCGCTTCACGAAGACGCGCGTCAAAGAGGCGATCGGCTAGAACGGGGGGGGATTGGTCGGGTCGGATCATCCGGCCGCGGCGAGGGCCTTGCCGACGATTTCAACCAATTCGGAAGTCTTGACCGGCTTGGAGAGGGATGCGAAGAGATCGAGGTTCGCGTAGAGCTTCGCCGTCCCTGCGTCGTCAGGCAGACCGCTGAGAAGAATGGCCTTGATGCCTGGATAGCGCGCCTTGAGTTGAGAGATAAATTCATCACCCCTCGTCCCCGGCATGAGAAGGTCGCAGATGACCACCTTGATGGCGACATCGACCCCCTCGAGTTCCATAATCGCCTCGAAGGCCTCCTCCGCGGAGGAAGCCGCATCGACATGGACGCTCGTTCCGAAGGCCGACTTCAGCGACCTCGTCAACGCAAGGGTGAGGATGGCCTCGTCATCGACGCAGAGCACGCCAGGTTTCATGCCCTTTGACTCTTCGGCGAGGCGAGGACGCGGAATCGGTTATGAAAAACCCCCAGCATGATGGGGGAGTCTAGACTAGTATCATTTGCCGCGCCAGCGAATTCCTCGGGTTTCAAAGGGGCGGAGCGGAAAATCCCCCATTTATTGAATCGTTTCCGCGAGGGACGGACGTATCAGGGTTGCGTACGCACCAAGGAGGTTTTCATGAACGCACTCAACAGCATCCTTCTCGAAGGCAACCTGACGCGGGATCCTGAAAGCAAGACCCTGCCCTCGGGAAGCCAGGTCTGTTCCTTCGCCATCGCGTCCAACCGCTTCTACCGCCAGAACGAAGTGATGGAAAAAGAGACCAGCTACTTCGATATCGAAGCCTGGGCCCGCCTCGGCCAGTCCTGCGCCGAAACCCTTCGCAAAGGGCGAGGAGTCCGCGTCGTCGGCCGCCTCAAGCAGGACCGCTGGACGGACCAGACCGGAAAGGCGCATTCGAAGGTGAAGATCGTCGCCGAACATGTCGAGTTCAAGCCGATTTTCAAGCCCGCGGACGGGGTCGAGTCGGAACAGACCGATTCGCAGGCGAGACAGTCGGAAGCCCGAACTCGCGAGGCAGAACCGGTATTCTGAGCAAGGGAAGGGCCACAACCCTCTCGCCCGTGTGACCGCTCGCGTGAACGCGGCGCGGATACGCGGGCGGGAGACTCAGGTCGCTACCTTGGCCTGGAGGTTGAGCGCGGCCTGGGCGCCCGCTGTCGCCGACTTGAGGGCCTCGAGCATGCGATCGCGTGCCGAGGGATCGCGCATGCGCGCCGTCGGTCCGGAGACGCTCATCGCGCCATAAAAGTCTGCGTCGGCGAGACCGAGGGGCAGGGCCATGCAGGTCAGCCCCGTTTCATATTCCTCGCGATCCAAGGCGTAGCCGAGTTCGCGCGTATGGTCGATTTCCTTGATGACATCGTCGGGATCGACAAGGGTGCGATCGTTGATCCTGAGGAGGGGTCCGGGGCCGAGGATGGCGCGGATCCGGTCGTCGGGGAGGAGGGTGAGAATAGCCTTGCCGACGCCAGTGCAATGAAGAGGAAGCCGATCGCCGGGCACCGAACGCATGCTCAGGCTCCGGTCAGACTCGGCACGGTCGAGATAAACAGCCGAACCGCCGGCAAGCATCGCGAGATTGACGCTTTCACCCGTCTCTCGGGCGAGCTTTTCGACGAAGGGTCTGACCCTTTCGACGACGAGGGAACGAACCGGCACCCTCGTCCCGAGTTCATAGAGGGCCAAGCCGAGGGACCAACCGCCGTTCCTGCGCTCGGCGACCCCCCGCGACTCGAGGACGGCCAGATAGCGCAGGGCCGTCGCCTTGTTCATGCCCGTTTCGCGCGAAAGCCGGGCGAGGGTGACCTCGCTTTCGGTACGCGCGAGATAAAAGAGAAGATCTAGCGCCTTACCGGCGGATTCGCTCATTGAGGGCTCCCTGGCGTGAGGGTCGCGGAGATGGACTGGGAAAGAATCCGCCGCAGCCTCGACGCCCCTTGAAACGTGGCTTTTACCAGTTGAAACTACACCGGGGTAGCTGGCACGTCAAGGCTGAAATCGAACTGCGAAGAATCCCTGTCCCAGGTCAGTCCATTTCGCGAAAACCGCCAGGACCGCCCCTTCTGCCGCCGTTCTGGCCTGGTTTTTTCCCCGTAGGTGCAGGCCTGCCGCGACCGGCTGGGCGCGGAGCCGAGCTTTTCGAGCCATAGCGAGAGCGCCTGCCCTCGACATCGGGACCGGACGGAGGCCTTCCTCCGGCCCTGCCGGCTACGCGCTCGCTCGGTTTCCGATCGCTCTGTTTGCGGTCGCCAGGCTTCCATTCGCCCTGCTTGCGATCGCCCGACTTCCGATCGCCCTCTTTGCGGTCGTTCGGCTTCCGGTCACCCTGCCCCCTGGCGCCATGGCTCTCGGAGCTGCCCCTCGCCGTCGGCGAGTTGCGGCGATCGGGACGGACATCCGGCCGCGCCGAACGCGGCTTCTCCGCCTCCGAAGAGGGGGGGCGGCCATGGCCCTCCTGCGAGCGCGAGGCCCGCGGGCGCTCAGCACCCCCATCTTCCCCGACCGAAGTCGACGGCCGGCGACGGCCCTCCTGAAGACGCTCGGCGGACGAGTCGCCAAATCCTTCTTCCGGCGGACGCCAGAAGCCGTCTTTCCAGTTGAAGCGGCTCGTACCTTCGAGGACGCGGCCCTCGACGGCGGCCTTCATCACCTGGCGGTAGGTCGATTTCTGGAGCTCGATGCCGGAGAAATCGAGGATGAAGCGGCTGACCCCCTCCTTGCGGAGGAAGGGAATGCGATCGACGATCGAAAAGGCCGTCTCAGGCGTCACGATGGAATAGTCGCCGCCGGAGTGGAGCTCGTAGGAAGACCCGTCGCGGTCGGAGAAGCGCTTGAAGTCGTAGCGCGAGGCGAGGTCGGCGCGGATGCGGAAGAGACTCGGGTAGGAGAAGACGATCGGCATGAAGGCCTGGGCCGGCAGACTCTCGGCCACCCGTTGGAAGTCCTGCTTGCCGATCTCGTAGGGAGGAATGAGGAAATTCGCACCCTCGTCGGAGACGAAGGCCGCCGCCCAGGGATTGAAGGCGTAGAGCCAGGGCCCCGCCACCATGGAGACCGCCTCGCCCTTCGGCCCCTTCCGGCCGCGAAGCATGCCCAGGTGGGCGATGTTGTTGGCGACGAAGAGGGTCTGACCCTTGCTTATCCAATAGTCGAGCTCGCCCTCGAGCCATGCGGCGTCGCCCTCGGGGAAATAAGGATCGAGCCAGAGCACGAGGGATTCGCGCCTGAAAGGCAGCTCCTTCTCGTGGCGGTGCATGAGCTCGGAGTTCTTGCGGTCGAAGAAGAGCATCGCCTTCTCCGGCCGGTCGGAGAGGAGGACGTGGAGATCGCCCACCCTTCCTACCAATGCGTACAAACCCTCGCCCAGGGCAGCCAGCGCCTCCTTGGGCGGCTTGGGCAGGCGCGGACGCTCCACCTCGTCTCGACTGGGGAACTTGTGGTACTTGCCGAGCTCCTTGGGCAGCACCGGCTTCCAACGCTTGCCCATCGACCTCGTCTGCACGAGATAGACCTCGTCTCCCACGCGGAAATCGCCCTCGAGCCGGAGATAGACTCCCTTAGGGTTCTCCCGCACGTCCTTCACCTTGAGGGTGAACCGGCCCGAATCGTCGGCGCGATGGACGCGGATCGAATCGCCCTCGGCGATGACCGCCCCGCCGACCCTGGCCCCGTAGCCCGCGAGGGCCGGGGCGCCGAAGGTCGCCTCCGATTCCTCGCCTTCCTCGCCGGAGGCGACCCCGATCCCCGCGGGTTGCCCGTCGTCGGCGTGCCTCGGCGTCACGAGGGCCCATTGCCCCCGCTCCCCATCGGCGCCCTCGAAGGCCCGGACCTCCTTCACGCGGCCGAGCTTGATGCCCGTACCGCCCGCCTGGTCCGGCTTGATGAAGTCGTCGGGAAAGGAACCATCTATGTTGAATAGGGTCTTCGACCTTGCGAAATCGGCCTGCAGCATCGATTGGGCCTTGAGGAGGGCCCGCTCCCGATCGATGCGCCAGTTATCGAGCATGTAGCGGTAGGCTGCGACCACGGCGCCGACGTATTCCTGGCTCTTGAGCCTCCCCTCGATCTTGAGGGCCGAGACCCCCGCCTCGACGAGATCGGGCACGCGGGACACGAGCTCGAGATCAGCTGGCGAGAAATAGAAACCCGAGGTTTCATCAGTACTATAAAGACGCCTGCAGGCCTGGGCGCAGAGCCCGCGGTTGGCGCTCTTCCCACCCAGATAGCTCGAAAACAGACAGAGCCCCGAGGCGGAGACGCAAAGGGCCCCGTGCACGAAGACCTCGAGCTCCATGTTCGTGCTCTCGCGGGCCTTGCGGATCTCCTCGAGGGAAAGCTCGCGCGACAGGACCACCCGCTTGAACCCGTGACGAGACAGGAGGTTCGCGCCCTCGGCCGAACCCACGTTCATCTGCGTCGAGGCGTGGAGCCTGAGGGCGGGGAAATTGTCCCGCGCCAGCCTCACCGTCCCGAGATCCTGCACGATGACCCCGTCCGGCCCCACCCGCTCGATGTATTGCAGCAATTGGTACAAACGGTCGGCCTCGCGCTCGACGAAGACCGTGTTCACCGTGACATAGACCTTCCGCGACAGCTTGTGCGCCGCCTCGACCGTCGCCTCGAATTGGTTGAAGGCGAAGTTGGACGAGCGGATGCGCGCGTTGAAGGTCTTGAGCCCGAGATAGACCGCGTCCGCCCCCTCGCCGAGGGCCGCGGCGAGCGCTTCCGGATTACCGGCCGGCGCGAGAAGTTCGACAGTTGCCATTGGAGCACTGTAACGAAATGCGGCCTATTGCACAATACGTCAACAAATTGCAAAGCGTGCGAAGAATTCGGGCGTTCCCCCGCCCGCAGGCACCTCTGACAGGGGGGGCGAACCCTAAGAACGCCTGACTTCCGACTCCAATTCGACTAGTATTGGACGAAGGAGTCGCCAATGGCAAACTTTGCGGACCAAGCCATCGATGAGGAAACGCGAACCATAGTGGAGCGTATCGTGAAGTTCCGAAAGCCTACACGGGTCATCCTCTTCGGTTCACGCGGGCGAGGCGATTCGCGGCCCGATAGCGATATCGATCTCTGCGTACTCTACGATGGTCTCCCAAAACACAACGTCGAAGTCATGGAGGAACTCTACCTCGATCTCTGGGAACACAAGACCCATCCGGTCGATCTCGTCGTCTACGATGAGAGCAGTTTCGCCGATCGCTCGAGGCGACCAAACAGCTTTGAATCCATCATCAGTAATGAAGGCTTGATCGTGTATGGGTGAGTAATGACGTCAGGTCTCGCGGGCGGCCGATGGTCAGACCCTTCGATCAGGCTGCGCAGGAAAGGAGGGGCGGAAGGGCCTGCCACCGGCATTGAGGAGGGGATCCTCTTGGCGCGAGCGGGCTACTCGCGGCGATGGATGCCGAACATCGGGCTGTCGGGCTGCAATTCCTCCGGGTACGCTACCTGGTTCGCCTGGCTCTCCATGCGGACGCCGGAAGGGCTGATCTTCATGAGGACGTACCAGAGGCCGCTGGGCCATCGTGCCTGGACCTGGTACCAGGTATTCCCCTTGGCATCACTCCACTTCCTCTCGACGTCGTAGCGACCCGTGAGGCTCGGTTCCTTCGCCGCCGGGGAGCTATACGCAGATATCTTCCCGTCGGCTTCGTACAAATACGTGTAGTGGTTCTTCGATCCCTGGTCCGGGAGCCAGGTTCCTTCCAGGCTGTCGCCGGCCCATTCCGTCGCGTAACTGAAGCTCGTCATCACTAGGGCGAAGCAGAACACCGTCAACGCGACCTTCGCGAGCCTATTCTCGCCACGCATGGCCGCGTCGAGATCGAAAATTCCCTTGATCCTTCGTTTAAGCATATGTGTCGCGTCGCGCAATCTTTTCTCAGGGATGAGGTTTTTCTCCCGATTTCTTGAATAGCAAGAAGCAGGGGGAAAAGATAAGGAGAGCGGGAACAATGGTGTGGCAACCTCCCGCTCTCCTGTCCAAAACCAACATTATCATTGTCGGAGCCTCA
>DATKVC010000009.1:0-131693 GCA_035530275.1 Rectinemataceae bacterium
AGCGATAAAAAAGGCCTTTCAAACTCCCGAGTCTTGATCCATGGTTGCCACCCGGCTATAGTCCGACCTGCGGTCTGTTCAGAACTGGTCGGGTGGCAACCATGGCCCGGAATGGTGGCAACTTTGGCCGGAATAGGCAGATGAGGGGGGCGATGCCCGCGCGAAACTCCTTCGCCGCCTCCCGCCAGGTCGAGGGCTCGATTTCGTGGGTGAGACTCCGGTTCGCCTTGACCGAAAAATCCAGGCCCGGGTCGCCCACTCGATCGAGGAGGGCGGCGATGTTCGCCGCCTTGGGCATGCCGTAGTAGCTGAAATTGAGCTCGACACTGGAGAAACGCCGGGCATAGACGCCAAGAAAGTCCGCCCGGGGCAGGTCGGGAGGGTAGAGAGGCCCCTTCCATTCCGGGTAATCGTAGCCCGAGGTGCCGATGCGGAGATCGACCGATGCCCCGTTCTCCATGTCCATGCCTTCTTTTTACTATACGGATGTGTAGTAATCAAGGACGAAAGCGCTGCCGGCGCCGATCGGAGCCTCCCGCTCCCGAGCCCTCACCGTCTTTCCCAAGTATCGACGGGACAGTATCATATCGCCCCCAGGGAGGCATGCATGAAAAAGATCCTCGTACCGATGCTCGAGTGCGGCGCCGGTCACAAAATGCCGGCGCTCGCGGTCAAGGAGTCGCTCGAGCGCCTGTATCCCGGATCCTACCAGGTCGACGTCATCGATTTCGCCAAGGCCGTCGGGGCCGAACGCGACGACCGCTCGATCAAGTGGGCCTGGGACTACGGCCTCGCCCATCCCTTCTGGGCCAAGCTCGGCTACCGCGTGCAGAACGGAATCTGGCCCCTATCGATGCTCTGGCCCGAATACGTCTATCCCGAATTCAAGAGAAAGGCGATCGAGTACGTCGAGGCATACAAGCCCGACCTCATCTTTTCCACCAACTTCTTCAGCTCGACGATGTCTGCCGTCGTCCGCGGACGCCTCGGACTCGAGGCCGAGGTGGTCAGCTACGTCACCGACCCCTTCGACGCCTACGGCTGGTGGATCGACAAGCGCCTCGACTACATCTGCGTCGCCTCGGACATAGCCGCCGACCAGCTCAGGGCCCGGCATTTCCCCGAGGAGAAGATCAGAGTACTGCCCTTCCCGATACACAGGAAATTCTTCAGCGCGAAGGAGGACCCCGCCGCCCTCCGCAAGCGCCTCGGACTCCGCGAGGGCGTGCCGACCATCCTCACCTCCGAGGGCGGCCAGGGCATCGGCAAGATCTCCGGCTTCGTGCTCAAGCTCCACGAGCGCGACTTCCCCTGCAACGTCATCTCGATCTGCGGCAAGAACGAGGCCCTCCGCGCCGAACTCGCGAAGGTCGCCGCCTCCCGCCCCTCCGCCACCAACCTGATCCCCCTCGGCTTCGTCGACAACATGAACGAGCTCCTCGGCCTCGCCGACCTCTGCGTCGCCAAGGCCGGCGCCTCGACCACCTTCGAGGCCCTCCTCAAGGGCCTGCCCATCCTCTTCGCGAGCTGGGCGACCTACAGCGAAAGGCCCAACGTCGACTTCTGCGTCGAGCGGGGCATCGGCTGGTACACCCCCGACTTCGAGAGCTTCTCCGACACCCTCGACCGCCTCCTGGCGAAGGGCGAACTGGCCGCGGCCCGCGAGCGCCTGGCCTCCCTCAAGCTCCACTCGGGGAGCGACGACGTCGCCCGTTTCCTCCACGAGAGGATCGAGGCGAAAGGAAGGAAAGTATGAATTACGACGTCATTATCGCGGGAGCCGGCCTCGCCGGATCGACCGCCGCCCGCCTCCTCGCCGACTCGGGCAAGAAGATCCTCGTCGTCGAGAAACACCGCCACGTGGCGGGCCACTGCCACGACTACCGCGACGACGCGGGCATCACCGTGCACACCTACGGGCCCCACATCTTCCACACCGTCGACAAGAGCGTCTGGGATTTCGCCAACCGCTTCACGGGCTTCCACTACCTCCAGCATCGCGTCCTTTCCTACGCCGGCGGCAAGCTCGTACCCTTCCCCGTCAATCGCGACACCATCAACGAAGTCTTCGGCGTGAACATCGCGACGGGCGAGGTCGACGCCTTCCTCCAGGCCGAGGTCGCGCGATCGAAATTCAACAACCCCTCGCGCAACTTCCGCGACGCCGTCGTCTCGCAGGTGGGCGAGCGCCTCTACGAACTCTTTTACAAGAACTACACCCTCAAACAGTGGGAGCGCGACCCCGAGACCCTCTCGCCCGAGATCGCCAAGCGCATCCCCGTCCGCTCCAACCGCGACGACCGCTACTTCTCCGACCGCTACCAGGGCGTCCCTTCGCGCGGCTACACCCGCATGGTCGAGAACATCCTCGACCACCCCGGCATCTCCGTGATGCTCGGCGCCGACTTCTTCGACGTCGCGCCCCACTTCGACGCCCCGCTGACCATCTTCACCGGCGAACTCGACCTCTACTTCGGCCGCAAGCACGGAGAGCTCGCGTACCGCTCCCTCGACATCAAGTTCGAGACCCTCGACCAGGAGCGCTTCCAGGCCGCCCCCGTCGTCAACTACCCCAACGACTACGACTGGACCCGCATCACCGAGTTCAAGCTCCTCTCGGGCGAAACCTCCCCGAAAACGACTATTTGTTATGAGTTTCCCAAGGAGAGCGGCGAGCCCTTCTACATCGTCGACGACGCCGAGAACATGGCCAAGAAGGACAAGTACCAGGTCGAAGTGAAGGCCCTCGAGGAGCGCCCCCTCGGCGCCGGCAAGGTCCTCTTCGTCGGCCGCCTCGCCGAATATAAGTACTACAACATGGACCAGGTCATCGGCGCGACGATCAAGAAAGTCTCGCCCTTCGCGAAGTAGACGAAGCGGGCCGCCGGTTCCTCGCCTCGGAAGGTCAAAGGGGGGAAACCCGCATTCCGCGTGTCGCGCCTACCGCGCGGCGCCTCCTTCCCCTCCGCGTTCCCCCCTCGCTCCAAAGAGGTCGCTCCGCCAAGGATGCGACCTCTTTTCCGCTACCCCCCTTTTGGGGAGGGCCTAAGCTCTCGTGTTTGCCGACTACAATGACGAAACCAAGATGAAGAGCATCAGCCGCAGATTGCGCAGATTTTCGCCGAAGGGAGAATCCTCCCGCTTTCTCGTAATCTGCGTCAATCTGCGAAATCTGCGGCTATTCTTTCCTTCGCCTGCCCCTTGAAGTCGACCCTCGCCGAGCGTGTTTGACGAAATCAAAATGAAGAGCATAAGCCGCAGATTGCGCAGATTTTCGCCGAAGGGAGAATCCTCCCGTTCTTTCTCGTAATCTGCGTCAATCTGCGAAATCTGCGGCCCTTCTTTCCTTCGCCTGCCCCTTGAAGTCGACCCTCGCCGAGCGTGTTTGACGAAATCAAAATGAAGAGCATAAGCCGCAGATTGCGCAGATTTTCGCCGAAGGGAGAATTCTCCCGTTCTTTCTCCTAATCTGCGTCAATCTGCGAAATCTGCGGCTATTCTTTCCTTCGCCTGCCCCTTGAAGTCGACCCTCGCCGAGCGGGGGCCTGTAGGGTCAGACCCCTCGAGTTTTGCGAAACCAAGATGAAGAACATCAGCCGCAGATTGCGCAGATTTTCGCCGAAGGAAGAATTCTCCAGGCAATCTGCGTCAATCTGCGAAATCTGCGGCTATTCTTTCCTTCGCCTGCCCCTCGGGGTCTCGGGTTATTCCGCGAGGGCCCCCGATCACAGAATATGCGCGAGGAATTTGACCGTGCGTTCGTTTCGGGCGGCGGTGAAGAATTGCTCCGGCGTACCTTCCTCGATGATCTCCCCTTGATCCATGAAGACGACCCGATCGGCCGCGGCCCTGGCGAAGCCCATTTCGTGGGTCACCACCATCATGGTCATCCCGCCCTTGGCCAGGTCGAGCATGACATCGAGGACTTCCTTGACCATTTCCGGGTCGAGGGCCGAGGTGGGTTCGTCGAAGAGCATTACCTTCGGATCCATGGCCAGGGCCCGGGCGATGGCGACCCGCTGCTTCTGCCCGCCCGATAGCTGCCCGGGCAGGGCGTCATGCTTCTCCGCGAGGCCGACGCGCGCCAGCAATTCAACGGCCCTCTCTCGCGCCTGGGACCTCTTGAGCTTCTTGACCCGCACGGGCGCCAGTTCGATGTTTTGCGCGACGGTGAGATGGGGGAAGAGGTTGAAGTCCTGGAATACCATCCCGACTTCCTCCCTGATCCTGCGGATGTTGGCGCCGTCGTTCGAGACATGGTCGTCATCGATCCAGATGTCTCCGGAGGACAGGGCCTCGAGTCGGTTGACGCTTCGGAGAAGGGTGCTCTTTCCCGAGCCGGAGGGGCCGATGATGACGAGGGTCTCCCCGGCCCGAACCGACAAGGACACATTGTTCAAGGCCTTCAGCGTCCCGAAGTGCTTGCAGGCTTTTTCGATGCGAATTCTATCCGGCATGGCGATTCAACCTTCCTCCGGCCTTCGATAGGGTCGCGGGCGCCCCCATGCGATTGTTCAGGGCTCGGGACGTCTTCGAAAGAGAATAATTGAGCAGGCAGTAGATCACCGCGACGATGAGATACACCGGGACGAGGGAATTGTAGTTCGCGACCAGGACCTTCGCGTTCTGCATGAGTTCTCCGTAGGTCACCACGTAGCCGAAGGTCGTATCCTTGACCACGATGACGAGCTGGGCGAGCAAGGAGGGGACGACGTAGCGTATGGCCTGGGGAAAGATCACGTCGAAGAAGGTCTGCCACCCGTTGAGCGCCAGACTCACGGCCGCGTCCCTTTGCCCGCGCGGGACGGCCAGCACTCCCGACCGGTACACCTCGGCGACCACCGCCGCCGTGTTGAGTCCGATGGGCAGGGTGACCATCCAGTAGGAGCTCATCTTGAACCCGAGGGACGGCAGGATCAGAAAGCAAAAATAGATCAGGAGCAGACTCGGGACTCCCCGAAAGAACTCGATCAGGGCCACGGCCGCCCAGCGAATCGGCCATATCTTCGATAGGCGGCCGGCCATGAACACGAGGCCGACGGTCAGGGCTATCGCCGCCGCCATTGCCGCGGAGGCCAGCGTGCCGATCAGCCCGGACAGGAGGAACTTCCACGTGCTGCCCCAGGCGAAGAACTCCCAATAGCGGGGAGCGAGCTGCCCGGCCTGGTAGAACCGAAGCACGATCGCCGCGATCAAGGCGAGCATCGCCAGCGCGGCGATGGCGGTGCCGACGCGGATAAGCGCCCTGGTGCGCCGGTCGGGATTCTCGAAGAGGGCTTCTTCCGCGCTCTTCGTGCTCATCGCAGAATCCTCGCCTTTTTATCGAGGGCGGCGCCGGCCCAGGAAATCACGAGGCCCGTCCCTATGTAGAACGCGGCGGTAATGGCGAAGGTCAGGATTCCGGAAGCTGTCTCGTTGTTGATCATGTCCACGAGACCGGTCAGTTCGCGGTGGGGCACCGGCACCTGCGAGGCGATCGCGGTCGACAACATTAAGCCGATCAATAGCGAGGTCATGGGTTGCACGATCGCGCGAAGGGCCTGGGGCAAGACGATGTCGTACATCGTCTTGAACAAGCTCATGCCGAGGCTGTACGAGGCCTCGATCTGACCGGCCTCGACGGTATTGATGCCGGAGCGGAGATTGTCGGCGGTGAAGGCTGAGCAGACGAGCACCAGCGCCACGATGACGGAGGGTTCGTAGTCGATCAGCACATTGAGATCGGGCAGGGCGAACACGATGATGATCAGGAGCGCCACGCTGGGAATATTGCGGAAGAACTCGACGTAGGCGCCGACGAGGACTTTTAAGGGCTTGATGGGGAGGACGCGTAAGACGGTCAACGCGATCCCCAAAAGAACACCCAACGAGTATGAAATGATCGTCAATTTCCACGTGATCAGGGCGGCATGGATGAACGCGGGCCCGAATTCATGCAGCAGCTTTGCCAAGTCACCCATATGCAATCCGCCAAAAGCGGGTTCCCCGCGGCCAGTCACTGCGACCGGCCGCGGCAGAACCTGCTACTTGATCACCGGGGGATTCGGCACATTCTTATTGCCGGTGCGGTCGCCGATCGCGACCATCCAAAGCTTGCCCCAAGTGCCATCGGCCTCGATCTTCTTGAGGAAGGCGTTGACGAAGGCCACGCCGTCAGAGCCCTTGGGGAGTCCGACGCCGTAGGGGTCCACGCTTCCGAAGGGGGCTCCCGCGAATTGGAAGTCACCCGATGATCGGCTCAACGTATTCAGAAGGAGGGTGTAGTCCGTGACGTAGGCGTCGATCCGCCCCTGCCTCAGCGCATCGAGGCACTCCTGGTCCAATTGGAACTCCAGGATCGTGGCCGCCGGCGCGTATTGTTTCAGAATGGCCACGCCGGTGGATCCTGCCTGGGTCGCGACCTTCTTCCCCGCCAGATCGGTGTAGGACTTGATGGCCGTGTTCCCGGCCTTGACGAGGACGCCCGACTGGGAGGTGTAGTAGGGGCCGGCGAAGGAGATCTTCTCCGCACGGGCCGGCGTGATGGAGTAGGTGGCGAAGACCATATCGGCAAGGTCGTTGATGAGGACCTGCTCACGGGTCGACGCGGTGACGGTAACGAAGGTGAACTTGGACGAATCACCGAGGATGTAGCGGGTGATCATCTGGGCCAGGCCCGCGTCGAAGCCGCGAATTTTTCCGTCCTTCTCGTTGAGCAGCGAAAAGAGGTTCGATGTCTGGGTGCCCCCCAGGCGGAGGGTTCCGGCGTTCTTGATCTTCGTCGCCCAGGCACTGGACGCGATGGTAGCCGCATCAGCCACAGGGCCATTCGTGACGATGGCATCGAAAGCCGCCGGATCGATGGCTGTGCCGTCCGCGAATAGCGGTGTCGCGGCAAGGCTGATAGCGACCATCACCATGGCCGTCATGAAGCGAAATGCTTTCACTTTTCCTCCTTATTGGTTCGTCCTAGCGAAAATGCGTATCCAATGAATACTCGCATGCCGGTGGACCCGTCAAGCAAAAATCATCGGGGGGGACCTGCAGGGTCAGACCCCGAGCGCCTCTCGGATTTCTTCGCCCTTCCAGCCGAGCTCGCGCAGGTCGCCGACCAGGCCGTCGCGGGCGCGGCCGATTCTTTCGCCCCCGTCATCCTCGGCGCCCGGCCTTGCCTTATGCGTCGACAGCCTCGCGATGGCCGCCTCGAGGAGGCCCTGCCTCGTCTCCGCGTCCAGCACGGCGGAGAGGGCGGCCTTGGCGTCGGCCTCACCCACGCTTCGCGCCCTGAGCGATACGAGGAGACTCGAGGGCCCTTCGGCCCGACTCGATCCGGGGGAAGACGAGCGGCTCGCCCTGATCGCTCGCTCGATCCGAGCGCGCAGCCAGGCCTCGGCGTAGCGCCTGTCGGAAAGGAAGCCCTCTCGTTCGAGACGCTCCAGCGCGAGTTCGACCGATGACCCCGGATAGCCGCGCTCGATGAGCTTGGATCGCAAGATGAAGCGAGGTTGCTCGGCACGGCCGAGAAGGGAGGCGCCCCTGGCCTCGGCCTCGGTGGCCTTCGCGGCGACCACGAGATCCACCGCCTCTTCCTCGTCGAGTTCGGCGCCCGCGAAAAGGCGGTTCCATTCTCGCCCGAGTTCGACCCAGAACTCGAGCCGCACGAAGATCGCCGTTTCGCCGGCGGAGATTTTCACGAGGCCCGAGGCTCCCGATTCGACCTTGTCGAGCAACATTCCCGTATCCTATCAGTTAGTAACAATTGCTTCCGATGTAAAAAAGGGGCCGGGTGGCCCCCTTTCGCCGCGCTCAAGCCGCCTGGGAGAGGAGCCTCATTCCTCTTCTTCCTCGTGTATCCTGAAGGCCGCGGCGGCCTTGGTGACCTCCTCGGCGATCTTGCCGGTGATCGGCGCGTAGTGGTCGAAATCGACCTCGAAGGAGCCCGTGCCCGCGGTGATGGATCTGAGGTCGATCGCGTAGCGGAGGAGCTCGGCCTGGGGCACCTGTGCGTCGATCTCGACGATGCCGCCGCCCACGGGGTTCTGGCCGGAGATGCGGCCGCGACGGCCGGAGAGGTCGGACATGACGTCGCCGAGATTTTTCTCCTCGACGAAGACCTTGAGGTTCATGACGGGTTCGAGAAGGACGGGATTGGCGTTCCTGGAGGCTTCGCGGAAGGCGCCGCGCGAGGCGAGCTTGAAGGCCATTTCCGAGGAGTCGACGGGGTGCTCCTTGCCGTCCGTGATGTAGGTCTTCACGTCGACGACGGGATAGCCGGCGACGACGCCCATCTCCATGGCCTGGTGGATGCCCTTTTCGATGCCGGGGAGGAAGCCCTTGGATACCGACTGGCCGAAGAGCTTGCTCTCGAACTCGTAGCCCTTGCCCCTCTCGAGTGGCTCGATGTCGAAGACGACCTTGGCGTACTGGCCGTGGCCGCCGGTCTGTTTCTTGTGCGTGTACTCGGCGCTCGATTTCTTCGTGACGGTCTCGCGGTAGGCGATGCGGGGCACGCGTGTCTCCGCGCCGATCTTCTGACCGTTCTTGATCTTGTCGAGGACCATGTTGATCTGGAGCTCGCCCATGCCCTGGATGACGGTCTCCTTGGTCTCGGCGTTGAAGTGGACCTGGAAGGTAAGGTCCTCCTCCGCCGCCTTGAGGAGGGCTTCGTTGAGCTTGTCCTCCTCCTTCTTATTGTTCGCAGAGATCGCGAGGAGGTGGACCGGGGTCGGCAATCTGAGCTTTTCGTAATGGTATTCGAGCTCCATCGCCGAGACCGTGTCGTTCGTGTGGATCGAAGCGGCCTTGGCGATGATGCCGATGTCGCCGGCGACGAGTTCCCCCGCCTCCTCGAGTTTTTTCCCCTGGGCCGTGTAGACCTTGCCGATCCTCTCCTTCTTGCCGTCGCGGACGTCGTGGATTTCCGACTCGGGGCTGAGCTTTCCGGTGATTACCTTGACGTAGGAGAGGCGGCCCGAGAATTGGTCTATCTGGGTCTTTATGACGAGGGCGGAGAAGGGCTTGTTCGCGTCCACGTGGACCATGAGGTCCTTGCCGCCGGCGTCGTGGGCCCTCTCCTCGTGCATGTGGAGGGGGGAGGGCGCTATCTTCGCGATGAAGTCGAGAAGGGCCGCGGTGCCGACATTCTGGGCACCGGCTCCTGCGAAGGCCGGAATGACCCGTCCGCCCCAAAGGGCCTCCTCGAGCCCCTTCTTGGTTTCCTCCGGGCTGAGCGCGCCCTCGGAGAGGTATTTCTCCATGAGTTCGTCATCCCCGTCGGCGGCGGCCTCGTAGAGGCTGGCTCGGGCGCTCGCGACGGCTTCCTTGTATTGCGCCGGGACGGGAGATTCGACTTCCTTCTGGTCGTGCGAGGCCGGCCTCATGTAGGCCTTTTCGTTGAGGACGTCGATGACGCCCTTGAGATCCGGGCCATCGCCCATGGGGATGGTAATCGCGACGGGATTCACCTTGAACTTTTCGTGGACATCGGCGAGGCATTTTTCGAAGGAGGCGCGCTCCTCGTCGAGGCGGGAAATGAAAAGGATGCGAGGCTCCTCGCGGGCCTCGAGGGCGCGCCATAGCTTGATGGTCTCGATCTGGACGCCCGAGCGGCCGTCGACGAGGAGGAGGGCCGTCTCGCAGGCGCGGAGGGCGACGACGACCTCGCCGACGAAGTCCGAGGAACCGGGGGCGTCGATGATGTTGATCTTCTTGTCGCCGACGAAGGCGTGGCAAAGGGCCGCGTGGACCGAAATTTTTCGAGCGATCTCATCTTCGCCGTAGTCGCAGACCGTTTTTCCGGAATCGACGGTCTCGGGCTTGGCTATCGCTCCGGCCTGGAAAAGGAAGTGCTCGACAAGGCTCGTTTTTCCAGTGCCGCCGTGGCCGGCTACGGCCACGTTTCGTATGAGATCGGTGGAATACGCCATAGATGCTCCTTTGCGGGGAATAAAAGCCGATCAAGTAGGCATTTCTTTGCAGTGCTGGTCATCGTAGGATCGCGAAAATGCGCTGTCAAGCCAAAAACATCGACTCACTTGACAGGTTTTGGCCCTACAATCTAGCTTGCTTGCTCCGGGAAGTAGCCTAGCGGCTAAGGCGTCAGGTTTGGGACCTGAAGATCGCGGGTTCGATCCCCGCCTTCCCGATACTGCAGCCGATTTGCGCAGCAAATCGCTGATCGCAGGCCAATGAAAGTTCGCCCAAAGAGCGAACTTTTGGATGTGTAGACGATTTCCCGAAGGGAAATCGTCCCGTCAAGCGAAGTTCGCCCAAAGAGCGAACTTCGCTTGACGAGGGACCATAGCTCAATTGGATAGAGCAGCGGCCTTCTAAGCCGCAGGTTGGCCGTTCGATCCGGCCTGGTCTCAGTAACTAAATTATTATAAGATGTGGAATTATCTCGATAGGAATATTCCCTGCTACATCCATATTCATCCTCTGTCTGTTTGGTGCCTGAAATCTTTTCCGCTCTGCGAGGGAAGCCCCAATGGCGTCTGTTGGAGGAAGAGGAGTCCGCATAAAGGGAAGTGCGCTGCTATTGCAGCGCCGACTTGCCAAGGACAATCCCTCGCGGCAAGCGGGCCGGGGCCTCGAGAGCCTTCTCCTCGCTCCTGTTTTCGACTTCCACGGACATCGTGAGGGAATCCGGCCCTGGGTCATCTTCGCTGAAACCCAATACCTCAAGGATTGGGAGGTGCATTTCAAATCCCTCGTCGACTCCTGCCCAGAGGTCCGCTTCGTGGAGAGCGGATCGGCGGCGGCCGCGCTCAAGATGAAGAGCCGCGAGTCGGGTGCCGGCAGGTTCACCGACTTCGTGCTCCCTCCCCTGACCTTAACTTCGGCGGCTTCCCCGAGGCGGTGCTCAGTCCCGCCGTGAGGGACAACCCAGGTCGTTTCCTGGGGAGCCAATGGCTCCATCGGACCGAGTTTTCGGGCCTCACAAGCCTGGCGCAACGCTTTGCCTTGGCGCCTGCGCCTATCGTCACCACCCGCACAGTACGGCAATCCAAGGAAGTCCAGGGGAAGTGTTTTGAATCCCTGTATTGCTATTCGATCGCCAGGGAAGCGGTGCCATGAGGGAAATGTGCCTGGAGCAGGCGAAGTGGCTACTCCATGCCAGGAGTCGTTAGCCTAATTTCTGCTTATGGTGAAGGCCAAGGAAGCATCTAGTGGCTGCAAATACAGGATTGAGTTTTGCGAATCAAGAAAGCTGAGGTAATAGGTTGATCCCGTTCCGTCGCTCCATGCCACGGTAAGTTTGGTCCCATCGATCGACCAGGTCCCGCGCTCCATGTAGTTTGTTGCTACGACCCAAGTAACCGAATTATTATCGTCTGTGGTACCATTCGAATTCCATGTGGGCTCCGTAGAGCCGGATGTTCCGGCAATTGAACAGATATATACTTGGCTTGCGTGAATTGCATAAACGTAATCTCCAACCGAATAGGGCGTTCCCGCAATCCAATCGTTTGGTTTGGCGATGACGCCGACTTCCGATAGCGGAATAGTCAGCGTACATGTACCTGAGCCGTCGAAATAGTATGTTCGCAAGGCATTTTCTGATTTCCATGTTCCCATTATTAGGCTATTCATGCCTTGGTTGGGAGTAGAACATGAATTTGAAAGCGCGCTCAAGAGCAATAAAGGAATAATTGAAATATAAAATAATATTCGCTTCATACGCGCCCCCGGAATCATGGATGATTTACTATTGCTGGAGATATTCATAGGCGACGATGGTATTCAAATGGCAGGAATCTGCATCCTCTTGCCCCGAACGAGCCTGTGAAACCGGGTCTTCTGAAATTGAATACCCTTTCCTCATTCGGAGCTATGCGCCCATGGGTGCGAGCCTCGCTAGGTGGATTTTTGTCTCGGACACGAGTCCTCTCGACGAAAGTGTGCGCCTGGGTGCGAATGGGGTCAAGCCCATTCTCGGCGTCGATGAATTTTTAGCCTTCAATAATGCTGGAGATTCGGGAGGGGGACCAGCATTGAGGACGAGTTCAATCAACATTCCATTCAATTGTTACTCCCCGAATACGGACAACTCGAACCAGGTCTTAAGCCCGAGGGTGCGTGGGTGAACACCGGGGCCGAATACTCATAAAGTAGAATGCCTTTCTACGCCGCAGATTTGCCCTTCGATCCGGCGACGAGTGCCCTCCCGTTCTGGTCCCCCTGGACGGGAAAGACGAGACCCCACCATTTTATCTAGCGGCACGGTTCGGCGAGTTAGGCGAAACATTCAAAGACTTGTGGATAACCCCGTCATTTACCGTAACATGCGATACAGTTGTTGATATCAATGGACTCGGGAGGCGGATATGAAAGGAGCGCAACTGAAAAAGAGATGTCTCGAAAAGGTCATTCTCGATCTCGAGGATTTGCGCAGCGAATTGAACGAGGTGCGTACCAAAGGGAGTCGTCAATCGCCGAATGACCTCAACGAACGATACTTCACTATGCGTCTAGACAATATCGTCCTGCGTTTTCGGATACTTGCCGAAATGGACGATGTTCTTTGGGAGGCGATGGGCACCATAATCGCGGCCTCCTGAACCGCAGGCAATTCTGGTTCCTTGTCGGACGACAGTAGATCATATTTTGTTTGCTTTTGCCGGGCCTTTGCCTACATATGCTCATGCAACATCCCGCCCGGCAAAACCTCTGAATCATTCAATTTCGCTGAGCCTTCCCTTCGCGCGCCAGGGTCTGTGCGGCCGGGTAGAGCCGGGCATCGACAAGGAGGGTGATCCTAGAGGCGATGACGCAGAAGGCGAAATAGCCCAGATCCGCCCACGAGTAGGGAACGCAGATTTTCGCTCCGGTCTCGTTCCGTTCCAGCATTTCGAATTCGAAACCCTCGGGTAGCCTGTCCATCCGTGCTTGGGAGATCGTGAATATCCGGTCTCTCGCCTTCTCGTCGACCTTGGCCCGGAGCGTCTTGTACTTGGCCCTATTGGAGAATTGGAGAAGCCCGCCTCCAAGGATCATCTCCTCGAAATCCTGCCTAAACTTGTCGCCACGGATCTCCGCGAACTTCAGGAAGCGACTCCGCGAGATGTAAGAGAAATCGCCAGTCTCTCCGAATGCGGCGGAATTCATTTGCGTAAGCTCCTGGAGGAAGAGCATCGTCATGTGGGCGTTGCGCAAAAAGGCGAAGTCCGGGTCGCTTTCGTCGTTCGTCGAGAGCCCGATATCGGCGAGACCATATCCTATGTTCCGCATCGCGCAGATATAGTCGTAGACCCTGTTCACGAAGTACTTCATAGAGAAGATCCAGTCCGGCGGCGCGATGAAGAACTCCCTGGGGAAGATAGAGCGACAGTAGCTATCGAAGTTCCGCGAACCGATAACTATCTTCGATTTCACGCTCTCGCCCGAACCGTCGACGACTATAAGGAGCGGTTCGATGTCGAGATGCAGCTTCATGTAGCTCGGTTTCGCGCACTCCACCCCGAGGAAATTCTCGAAGAGCATACTGTCCGGGAAACGGTCGACCCTGGAGAAGACCGACTTTCGGATTCGTTCGTGGTCCTTGAGCACGAAGAGGCTCTTCGCATTTGCTTTGTAGAAGTGCAGGGAGGCTTTCGAATTTCGGGTAACCGCACCCTCGATGTTCTGCAGGACCGTCTTTTCCTTGAGAACCGTGAAAGCCGGATTGATCTCTATGGTGATACCGAATCGATCATGGAGGGTGTTCCCGAGGGCATGCATCTTGTCGGTCAGGGTCCTGATCGCCGCGGGCGAGACTCCATCGTCGACTATTATGTTGAGGTCGGCGTCCGTACCTGCCTGGACTCCGACGTCGTTGTAGGCGGAGAATATCCTGCCGATCCCGAACATGAAGATCTTGTCCGCGAGATCGGGCTTCAATCCGGGCACGAAGAGATGCTTGACCCAATTGCTAAGAATAAATTGCGAAAGGTCCTTTCGTGGACGAAGATAGTTGGAGGAGATCGTCGCGGGGTTCATCTGCTCGTAGTCCCTGATCCTGATCTTCCGATTGTGCTCTATGAAGACTTTTTCCAGGTATTTATTCCTCTCGGACAGCGAGGCGCCTCTCTCCACCAGGGCGTCGAATTGCAGCTGCTTGGTCTCAATCTCACGGTCTAGGTATGAAGGCTTTATGAATCTCTCAAAACGTCGGGGGACTGACCGCTTGATCATTTTGCCTCCCCTGCTTCGATCCGATTCATCAGTCGCGATGTTCGCGAAGCAGTTTTTTGAAGTTTACTGAAATGACCGTGGAAATCAACTTTCCCACGCGTGGGCCGAATGTCACGGATACTCGGCGATTGCGCGGGAAGAGCTTGCGACGCTTTCGTTCTCCGCCCCGAAACTCCCGAAGGTTATCTCAGAGTTGCAGGAGCATGAGGCCCGGGGAAACCAGTTCGATAGGTCTCCGGAGAAACTGCGGCGGTCCAATCAGGATGGGGCGACGTTCTCAATCGCAAATTGACGGTTCGTCCCGGCCTGGTCTCATTTCTCCCCGATCCGGCTTGACGCCTCCATCCCGCCTGCGCGAGGGTGGGAGTCCGGAGTCAGCCACGAAAAAAAACCTGGCCTTCGTTTTTATGTTTTGCACCCTCTTGGCCGTCGCCGCCGAGGATCGTCTCGACGTCACCGACGAGGGGCATTTCGTGCCCGGCAATCCGCCGGTACTCGTCGCGGGCGACGCCTACGCGACCTGGGTGGCCTACCACAACGGCCTACGGATTTCGGAACCCGATTTCTATCGCATCCTCGGGGAGGACGATCTCGCGCTCCAGGCCGAGGCCTGGCAGGTCCGGAAAAAGTTCCTCGGTTGGGCGGGCCTGGGCGTGATCGGTGGTGGTCTCGCGGCGAGCCTGGGGATGGCGCTTTTCGTTGGAACGAAGGCGGGCGACCTTCCTTTTTTTAGCTCGGCCGGGGCTATCGCGACGGGAGGGTCCCTTTGGATCGCCTTTCTCGCCATGGGCTTCAATTTCCAACCCCTCGACGAGGCGCAGCGGATGGCCGAGGACTACAACGCCGCGCACAAGTAAAACTTGACGGCACCCTAGGGCGGTGTCAGGATGGCGCGCGTCCCGCCAAAGGAGGCTTCATGCGTGGAAAAGTGATGGCGCTTGCGCTCGCCGCGGTCTTTACCCTCGGCCTGGCCGCGCAGGAAACGAAGGCGCCCGTAGATCCGACCTTCAGTTGGGGCCTCGACAATATCAAAGTCGACTGGTGGGGCATCGTGCCGACGGGACCCGTCCTCAAATTCGGCTACGGTTCCCTCGGCCTCGTCCCCGGTCTTCGCTCCGACATCCTGGCCAAGGCAGGCGTCGGCTATGAGAGTTATTCGATCTTCCGCGACGAGAATACCCGCGATCCGATTTTCAAGAAGGACGCGCCGGCCATCGAAAAGCCCGACGGCCAGATCGAACTCGGCTTCCGCCAGGGCCTCCTTCCCCTCGATGCCAAGCGCGACCTTCTCAGCGCCTTCGCCTATGTCAATGGAAGGGCCTCAAAGTACTTCGGGACACCCCTCGCCGCCGGCACGAGCTTCGACGATCGCTACGACGAGGCGATGGCAAGCTTTCTCGGCGGCCTCAAGCTGAACGACAGCGAGGCGAGTCCGAACGGGGTCATGAGCGGCAGCAACATCCTTTTCGAGGCCGAATGGGGACCTTCCTTCCTTTCGGTCCAAGGCACCGATTTCGCCCGCGCCGGCCTCCGCGCCCTCCAATACATCCCCGTCTTCGACCTCGGCGGCGACCGCAACCTCCTGTCGGGCTACCTCGTTTTCGGCGCCTCGGTGAAATATGCCGACGGAGCCAAGGAACCCATCTTCGTCCTCGAGGGCACCGACGTCCGCGGCTACCAAATAGGCCTCGACTCGAAACTGCGCGCCTGGGGCACCGTCGAGGGCCGGCTCAACCTTCCTTCGGCCTTGGGCCGCTCCGATATTCTCCCTGTGCTCTTCGTATTTGCCGACGCGGGCTGGTATCAAGGTTTCGCCAACCTTCGCTCGGCCTCCCCCTGGGCCGACGCGAGCGGGCCCCTGGCCTCGGTGGGCGGCGGCCTCGGCGTCAACGTCTTCAATTTCGCGACGCCCTACGTTGCGATCGGCTTCCCCCTCGTTTCGCAGGATTCCACAGGCAAAACGCTTACGACTTCGACGCCCTACACCCTGGGCTTCGGCTTCAGTCTCCATCCCGAGGATGTCTTCGACTGGCTCTAGGCGTCTATGAGATGAGCTAAGGAGGAGAGATGGACGAGCGGATTGAAGCCCTCGAAACCAGGGTCGCCTATCAGGATAGGGCCCTGGCCGAACTCTCCTCCGAACTCTTCGAGGCTTCGAAGCGGATAGAGCGGCTCGAGAAATCCCTGCGCGACGTGTCCGGCAAGGTGAAGGATCTGGCCGCGGAGGCCGAGCAGCCGGCGCCGGGGGACGTGCGGCCGCCCCACTGGTAGGCCGGTCCCGAAGGCGCTCGGGATCGAGTCGCGAGAGCGAGGGCTACCGGAACTTCGCGATTTCGACTTGGACCAAGGCGTCGCAGCGTTCGTTGTGCTCGTGTCCGGCGTGGCCCTTGACCCAGGAATAGCGCGGCCCGACGCGCGAAGAGATCGCGTCGAGCTCCTCCCATAGTTCGCGGTTCTTCACCGGCGCCTTCGACGCCGTCTTCCAGCCGTTGCGTTTCCACGAGGCGATCCACGTCGTGATGCCGTTCTTCACGTATTGGCTGTCGGTGACGAGCTCCACCTCGCCGCGCGCCGGGGCATAGCCCTCGACGCGCCTGAGCGCCTCGATGACGGCGCGGAGTTCCATGCGATTGTTGGTCGTGTTCGCCTCGCCGCCCGAGCCGAGGATCTCGCCCTCGGGACCGTGCATGACGAAGGCCCAGCCGCCCGGACCAGGATTGCCCGAGCAGCCGCCGTCGGTGTGAATGAGTATGGAAGCCATGGGCGGGGAGTATGGTGAAGGCCGCCCCGAGGGTCAATGCGCCGGGCGGACCTTCGCGATCGCCCCGTCGATGGCGGAGAGGAAGTCGGGCGAGAACATTTGGGCGAACATGCCGTTGCGTCGATCCTCGTAGATCTTGCCCCAGCTGGCGTTCTCCGCCGGAGTCGTGGGAGGGACCACCATGCCTTCGCCGACGAGGGAGGCCATCGCGTCGCTCTCCATCTTCGCCCCGTCGGCCGCCATGTCGTCGCCGATCTTCTTCGCCGCGGCTTCGAGGGCCGGCCTGACGTCCGCGGGGATCCTTTCCCAGCTCGTCTTGTTGAAGACGATGGCCGCGATGTAGGGGGAGATGGGCGTCGGCGAAATGTATTTGATCTTGCCCTTGAACTGGGACCAGAGGCCGGCGACCATCACGGGGCTCGTGTAGAAGACATCGACGGCGTTGGACGAAAGCTGGAGGAAGAGGCTCGTGAAGTCTCCCTTGACCGTGCGCGCGCCGATGCTCTGGAAGATGCGGTCGACGAGCTCGTCGCCGTTCGGCACCGAGATCCGGTATTTCGCGAGATCCTTGGGCGTGACAATCGGCTCCTTGGAAAAGAGGCGGACCCAGCCGGCCCTCGCGATCGCGAGGACGGCGTAACGCTGGCCGATCTTCGCTTTGATCATCGGATCCACGGCCGCGAGTACGGAAGCCAATTCGGCGTCGTTCTGGATCACCGAGGGCATCGAGATGGCGAGGGTGTTGGGATCGAGCTGGGCGAGGCCCGTCGTCGAGAGAAGGGCCCCGTCGAGACCCAGCCTGAGCTTCTGGATTATGTCCGACTCGCTCGCCCCCTTGAGGCTTTGGGGAAAGGCGAGTCGGACCCTGCCGCCCGAGACGCGCTCGAAGTCCGCCGCGAGGCGCTTGAGGCCGGCGTCCCAGGGGCTGTTCTGCGGCACGAAGGCCGCGACCTTGAGGGTGATCTGTGCCCCCAGGGGCAATAGCAGAAGGGCGAGCAAAAGTGAGATCGCGTAACGTTTCATCGGGATTCCTTGCCGGCGGGCAGTCCGCCGTCCGTGGTCAGTTCGGGCCCCCCGATCCGGGAGCCTGGTCGGGTACCTGCAAAAAATAGTCGCCGGCATGGGCGAGCATGCGGCGGGCGTTGGCCTGGGCGATGGTGGTCGCCAGCCTCATTTTCGGATTGGCGTCGGGATCGATGGCGAGGGCCGCGTCGAGGCTGGCCTTGAAGGCCGGATAATTGTCCTCGGGAACGCAGATCGTTCCGGCGTAGGTGACATAGAGGGAAGCCGATTGGCCCTTCGTGATTTCAAGGCCCTTTTTATAGGCCGCGAGGGCCACCGCCGGGTCGCCGCCGAGTTCCGCGGGGAAGGATCCATACACCGAGATGGCGAGTTCCTGCAGCCCCCCGTCGTTCCACGCCGGTTCGATGACGAGTGCCCTGTCGAGGAGGGCCTTCGCCAGTCCCACGATGGAGGACAAATGAAGATCGAGGGGGTCGACGGCGTAGGCGGCGAGTATCGAGGCGGCAGACCAATAGAGGAGGGGAACATCCTTCGCGCTGAAGCGAGCGAGGAGGGCGGAGCCGCCCTTGGGCATGCCGCGCTGCGCGGGATCGGCGGCGTCCGAGGGCTGGAGGGTGCCTGTCTTCCAGAGTTCGACGATGCCGGGCGCCCTGCGATCGAGGGCCGGATCGAGAAGTTTGAAGGCGCGGATGTAGAGCGCCTTGGCCCTGAGGTCGGCCGCGTGCTTTTCCTCGAAATGCTGGGCGTCGAGATCCTGGGCCGGCCCCTGGATGAAGGCATTGGCGTAGGTGACGTAGAGCTGGGCCGTCTGGACTATCGCGCCCTGGTCCTTGGGATTCGCGTTGAGGACCCCTTCCTCCACCTTGATGAGGGCCGGCATCGCCCCCGCGGCGAGCCCGACGTCGGATTCCTCGACGAAGGCGTCCTGGATGCCGTTGACGGTCCTGAATACGACGCAGGAGTCGGCGAGAAGGAGGGTGAGTACAGCCAAAATCGCAGCGGCTGCGGCCCGCTTCACGGGGCCCCACGTGACCGACATCATAGCGGCCACTATGAAATGAAGCCTTGGCGCTGTCAATGTTACTATTTTTTAGCCGGAAATCGGCGACGCTACGAGCTAGAGGCCGCCCAGGAAGGAACGCCTGTCCAACTCCTCCACCGAGACCTTCGCGGCTCCCTCTCCCTTTATTTTCGCGAATTCGGCGAGATCCATGTAGCGAAGGGTCAGGGGGCGCTCGAGAGACATGCGCACCTTCCCGTCGTCCCAGGTCGAAGCCGAGGGATCGAGGGAGGTCGGCTGGCCGTATTTCGCGACGAGGCTCGTCCAGATGCTGTAGTGATCGACGCGGTCGTCGGCGAGCTCGAGGATGATGACCCAGAGCTTTCCCGCGTCGAATTGGCAAAAGGCCCGGCGGATGAACGACAGCCCGCTCACCTCGATGAGACTCTGGTTGGGGGTGGGGAGGAGCGAAACGTCCTCGGGGCCGCGCCAGGCGAAAAGGGGGTCCGACTTGAGCTCGGCTATCACCTCGTCGCGGCTCATGCCGAGCTGGAGCTTCCCGTAGCCCAAGGGAAGGGGCTGAGGAGCAGCGCTTCCCGGAGAGCCAGTCGCCGTCGGAGCCGTTGCGGCCAGAGGAGCCGGTGCGGCGAGAGGCGTCGCGGGTGTCGCGGCCGCCGAACTCGCTGTCGCGCCCCCCGGCGCCGTCTGCGCGTAAGTCAGGGCGCAGCCGAAAACGAAAATGCCGGCGAGCCCGATGCCCCCTGCCCGTCGTCGGGCGAATCCGAATGCCGATAGTCTTGCCACGTCCTTCGACCTCCACTCATGAATATCGGCCTTCGCGGCCTCGATCATGGCGCAAAACGCGGAATCCGCGTCGGAGCTTTCCTTCACGAAAAATGCCCGCTCGGCTACAATGGAGCATGGACGAAGCCTTGGGGTCCGCCGCGGAAGAGCCTCATATCGTCGTCGTGGACGACGCGATCATCGTAGCCTGGAAGCCCCATCGGATGCATTGCGCGGAACTGCCGGCCTCTCGCGGCGGGCCGAGCCTCGCGGCCTGGGTCTATTCACGTTTTCCGGAGACGGCCCCTTCGGCCTTCGCCGCGAGCCACGACGAGGCCGACCGGGAGACATTCCCCGACGGCGGCCTTCTCCATCGCCTCGATTTCGAGACCGCGGGTCTCGTTCTCTTCGCGAGAAATCCCCGCGCCCTTCGCTCTCTCAGGCTGGCGCAGGCAAACGATGCCATCGAGAAGACCTATCGGCTCCTCTGTTCGCCCTCAGGGGGCGGACTTGCCGGTTCGACGCCGCTTCGGGGACGCCCCGCCGGCCTCGAGGAGGATGAGTGGGCCGCCTGCCTCGCCGGGGGGAAGTTGGCCGAAACCATAAGCGCTGCGACGATCGAGAGCAGGTTCAGGCCCTACGGTCCCCGAGGCGCCCGCGTCGCCTGCCTCGAGCCCGATTTCGACGAATCCGATAAAGCCCGACGGGGCTCTCCCGATCGAACCTATGTCACGCGGATTCGGGTGGCGAGCCTCGAAGCCGAAGGGCTTGGGGCGATCGTCAGCCTGACGCGAGGTTTTCGCCACCAGATTCGCGCCCACTTCGCCTGGATCGGACTGCCCCTTTTCGGCGACGGAATCTATGGAAGGGAAGCCGGAGCCTTCTTGAGTCTGGTCGCCACGGAAATTCGACTCGACCATCCCGAAACGGGATTGCCGCTGCGGATTCGTGACAACTCGATTGCGTCTCCCAGCCCTCTGGCCTAGTATTGAAAGGATGGATCAGCTTCCTGTCTTCGATGCCCTTGCGGCCCAGCTTTCCAAGGGCGAGCGCCGTGAACTCCTCGATCGCATCATGCGGTCGGCGCCGATTTCGCAGGAACCCCTCTTTCCTCCCGAAGCCCTGCCTCCCCGCCCGATACCGGCCGCCGAGGTCCTCGGAGAACGGGGCGTCCTAACCAGGATACTCATGTTTTTCAGGAGGATCTTTTCGGGCAAGACGAACGAGGAACTCGTCATGGAGGACAGGCTGCGCGAAATAGCCATGCTCCTCGAGGCGAGGTTCCCGGGTCTCGTCGATCATCGGCGCGAAGTCCTCCTCATGGGTTTCGCCGAGCAGCTCCGCTCCCTCCGCGACGCCGCTAGATTCTTCCAGGACATCCTCGCGAGGAGCGTCGAGGAGGAGAAGGGGGCCTTCGTCGCCCTCCTCATCGCCACGGACCTGCCCGACATCCATGCCCGTCTCGTGACCGAAACCGACCCCTGGCCGCGGATCGAGGCCGGCCTTTCCCTCGAACTCGCGCGGGTGGCGGCCCTCGAAGCCTGGGAGGACATCCAGCGCTCCCTCACCGACGATCGCCGCAAACTCCTCTACGCCGACCTGCGCGGCCTCCTGTTCCTGCGAAGGCTCTCCGGCTTCCTGTTCGACCGCCTCCTGGGCTGTTGGAGGCCGGGCTCGGCCGAAAGCCTCGAGGCCACCTTCGGCCAGACCAGCGAGCTCCTCTGCGAACTCGGGGATCTCCTCTTCTCAATGTCGGTGCCTCCCTCGAAGGAACTCCTGGAATCCCTCATAATACTGGCTGAACGCGAGGCGGGGGGCCAGTCGGACGAGGCCGTCGAGAAGGCGGTGAGCGCAGATGTCGACGCGGGGATCGCTGCCCTGCAAGCCATACGCCTGTTCAACGCGAGGGTGCCCCTCGGACAGGTCCTCAGGCTCGTCACCGGCAATCCCGAACACATGCCTCGCGATCTGCCCGGCGGCGAGGATTGGTTCGCGATCTTCCGCACCTACTGGAAGGACAAGATCGAGGCGAGGGTCGAGGTCTGCCGGGAAGAGGCGAAGGGCAAGGAACTCGCCTCGGAGATCCTCGCCTTTCTCGGCGACGCGGGCCTCCCGACCTTGTCGCACATCGCTCGCGAGGGATTGCCCGGTTCCCCTCCCCTGCGATTCGAGCTCGCCCTCGCATTCCTCCTCGGTTTTTCGCGCGGTCCCCTCCTCAAGGAGATCAACCGCCCCCTCAAGATCCTCCTCGTCGACGGCGAATTCTATCGGAAGGACAATCGCGTCGAATTCACCGACGCGTATAATTGTTTCCTTCATCTCGGCGAGAACGTCCTCGCACTCGACGCGCGCGTCGCCCCCGACGGCGAGGTCGGCCAGGCCTGGGCACAGGTGTCCGGCGAGATGACCTCGCTGCCGATCAAGCGTCGCAAGCTCGACGGCGTCAGACGGGGCATCGAGGAGGAGGCCGAGGCCCTCATCCGCTCGGCGGGCAACGCCTTCGTGGGCATGTCCCGCATACTCCAGGGAGTCCTCAAGGGAGAGGCGGGCGGGCGTTACGATTCGCTGCAGAACCTCTCCTTCCTCGACGGCCGATCCAACCGCGAATACCTCCGCTCCCTCGAGACGGTGCGGGGCGTCTGCGAAAAGGCCCTCCTCATCCTCGGCGAGGTCTCGGGCCTCGATCTCGGCAAACCCTGATGTTCCTCGAAACCGCAGGCCTCGCCCCTGCGAACGACCACGCCGAGTTCGCCTTTCCCCGCCCCGACGCGGGTCACCCCCTCGCGATCCCTCCCCGGGCCCTTCTCAGCCTCCGCGAAGCCGGATCGATGCGCTACCTCCGGGGCGAGGCGAATCGACTGCGAGAATCCTTTTTCGCCTCTCGCAGCATCGGGGTATCCCGCGTGGTCGCGACGGAGCTTCATCACTCCCGGCGCCTCAAGATCGTCGAGACGCGGGAAATTGAACTTGCCGCAGCGGGCGGGTCCGAGACGGACGCGACCAACCTGCCGGGCGAGGACGAGGGCGACGGCGGGCCCGATGGAGCCGAAGGCCGCGACGGCATAGTCTTCTTGCCCCCCGGCCCTTCGACCGCGGCCAAGGGTTCCCATCCCTCGGCTGCGGTCCTCCCGTCCGCGACTTTTCCCGTCGCGACGGTGACCGTCGCCGACTGCATGCCCATCTGGCTCTGGGACGCGGCCTCCGGCGCCTGGGGTCTCCTCCATTCAGGCTGGAAGGGCACGGGGATACTCGAGCACGCGGTCCGCGCCGTATTGTCGCGCCGACCGGGCACCGCGGCCTCGATGTCCGTGATCCTCGGCCCAGCCATCGGCGTCTGCTGCTACGACGTCCCCGAAGCCCGCGCCGCGGCCTTCGAGGCCGAGTTCGGCTCCACCTGCGTCGATCGGAGCGGGCCTCGCCCCCGCCTCGACATTAGGGCCGCCAATCTCGCCATCGCCCGGCGTCTCGGCATCGGCGCCCTCCTTTCGGTGGACGTCTGCACCTCTTGCCATCCTTCGCTGGGCTCATTTCGCCGCGAGGGGCCGGAATCCTTCACGCGCATGGTGGCGGCGTGCGTCCCGCGATAATGGGAAGACGTCCCTCTATAATAGTACTATTTACTACGATACTGGCCGCCTTCGCCGGCTCCGCATGGCCAGCCCAGGCCGAACCCCTCCGCATCGTCGAGCGCTCCGACTGGTCGCGCTGGCGCGACGGCTCCTACCTCGGCCACGCCTGGCGCGAAGCCCGGGCGACCCTGCTGCCCTCCGGAGCCGGCGACACGACGCGGAGCGCCGAATGGTTCCTTTTCGAGGAGACCCTCCGCGATCAGAGGATCGAGGCCAAGGCCCTCGACGAGAGCGGCTCGACGCGGGTCGAACTCGGACGTTTCGGCGCCATAGGCGACGACGGGGTCTCCCCGATACCCTCCCTCCGCGGCCTGGTCGACCTCGCGCGCGCGAGCTCGCGCAGCGGCATGCCCGATCCGAGCCTCGCGACGAACGAAGACCCCGCTCGCCTCCTGCCCACAGGCGCCTCCTTCGTCGCGCCCGGCATGCGCGTCATCCGCCTGCGCGACGCCTGGCATCGCCTGCCCTTCCTCGCCGAGTACCGCGTCGTCGGCAGGGGGAGTTACGCGAATCGACCAACTATTACGATTAAAGCCATGTTCGCCACGCGGCTCGCCAGGAAGGACGGCGAACTCGCCGCAGCCTCTGGGCGGCACGAACTCGACCTCGCCCTCGACGCGGCGACGGGCCTGCCCCTTTTCATCCGGGATGTCTTCGACGACAGCTTCGCCTTTTCGGACGGGGGATCCGAGAGAATGGCCGGCTCCACCCTCGTCTTCTGGAGCGGCGGCGATAGGGTGGGGCGGGGCGAGTTGCTCGCCGACGTGGGGAAGGCCCTCGGCGCTCCGGGGGTCGGCAGCGCCGCCCAAGCACCGGAGGGCACAGCCCAAGGCGCCGGAGCTTCCAGCCTCTTTTCGGCCGGCCCCGGGGAGGTCGAGACATCGGGAGACCTACCCCCCGCGCCCAGCCCCGACCTCGTGGTGGCGACAGCCTCGGGTTCAGGCATCGAAGTGGACCAAGGCAGCTCGGGCCTGACCCTCCGGCTGCCCGATCTCCGCTTCGCGGCCGATTCGGCAGCCCTGCTAACCGCCGAAACCGCCCGCCTCGACCTCGTCGCCAAGGCACTTTTAGCCGCTCCGACCGACAGGACCTTCCTCGTCGAGGGCTTCGCGGCTTCGACCGGCAAACCCCAGGGTGAACTCGAACTCTCGTCCCTCCGAGCCAAGGCCGTAGTCGATGCCCTCGTCGCCAGAGGCATCCCCGCCTCCCGCTTCGTGTGGCGCGGCCTCGGCTCGGGCAGGCCCCTCGCCCCCAACGACAACGAGGCCGGCCGGGCGCGAAACAGGCGGGTTGAGATCACGATCCTGGATTGATCAGAGTGCCGAAGCCTTCATCTGGAGGGCCACCTTCTCCATGTTCCGCCTGAGGGCGCCGATGTCGCCGGCGAAGGTCGCCGAGGCCATGAGCAGGAAGACCGCGCAGAATAGCCACATCGTCGAACAGAGAGCCAGGGACATCGCGAGACCCAGGAGGCCCGACAGGCTGCCCGCGACGAAGCGTCCGAAGCCCGTGCCGAGGGAATCCGTGATGTTGAAGATCGAAAAGATGGCCCCACGCTGTTCGGGGGCGTTGACGTCGAGGAGCATGGTCCGCATGTTCGGCCCGGTGAGGGAAGCGAGGCAGGCGGCGCCGAAGCCGAGCAGGGAGAGTATGGTCGGATTTGCCGGCGCCCATAGCACGATGTAGATGATGGCAAGGGAACCGAGGAAGGTCGTCAGCCCGCAGAAGATCGGCACGAGCTTCGGATCGCGCCGGTAGAGGATGCTTCCGAACCTGCCGCCGAGGATGTTGCCCGCGACCATACCCAGGCCGAACACGATGTACACCAAGGTCGCCGTCTCCACCGGAAGGCCTTTGTCCTCGTTGAGGTACTTGTTAATGAAGAAAAAAGAGCCCCACGGGATGGTTCCGGCGATGCCCTGGAGAAGAAGCAACAAATTGGTACGTATCGTGAACAGGCCTGCGTAATCGGCGACCTTGAAGCGCTTCGGATAGACGAGGCCCGCAGCCACGAGCTCAGCGGTCGCGCCCTCGCTCGCCGCCGTCCTCGACTCGGGCGTGAAGAACCAGAAGACCGCTACGAAAAAGAAATTCGGCACGGAGGCGAGGATGAAGGGCAGGCGCCAGGAGTTCTCGTCGCCGACGAAGCCTCCGATGACGCCCCCGGCTATGGTGCCGATCGCGATGGCCACCGATATCACCCCGCTCGCCCAGGGCCTTTCCTTCTCCTCGAAGAGATCCCCGATGATCGCGAACACGAGGGGAAAGGCCGCCCCGAGACCTATGCCCGAAACTATCCGCAGCGCGAAAAACACCGGGTAATTGGGCGCGAAGGCGGTGAGGGCGCAGGGGATCTCGCCTATCGCTATGGAAAGAAGGAAGAGCAGCTTGCGCGAGGCCTTGTCAGCGAAAAAGCCCCAGAGGAGGGACACGATGGCCCCGATCAGGGTGAAGAGCCCCATCATGAGGCCGATTGAGGCGTCGCTCACGCCGAACTCGCGCTCGATAGCCGCAAGCTTGGGCGCCATCACGTTCGCCTCGGTGTTGAGGACGAGCATCATGAGGGAGATGACTGCGAGGGTGAAATTTTTTTGGCGCACGGCAGGCCCCTTCCGGCGATGAACTTTGATTAAGTCGCCACGCTATCGCCCTTTTCCCAAACCGTCAATAAAGCAGAGTTTGGCACGCAAGATGCTTCGAGCAAGAGTTTATATTAAATAACTTCTATATGCAAAATCAGAAATGTATTGATTATATTATTGTAATTTTTCCAGCTCACGCTATTGTGGATACATAAAGATAACCAGGGCTTACGGGCATCCTGGGGAGGGGGGCTTGCCGCCTCCGTTGAGATTCGTAGGGAGGTTTCCATGGGAAAAGCATGGGCATCGCGCCATCGCTGGCCCGTTGTCGTCTTCGCGATCATTCTGGCCGGCGCGTTGACAGGTTGTGATACGATCTTGGGGTTGCTCGGAGCCCCGAGCGCAGTGATCACTGTTTCACCATCGTCCCCGGTCGTCGGGGCGCAAGTGACAGCGAGTGCTTCGCAGAGTAGCGGAACGAAGCTCCAATACAGTTGGACCTTGGTGACGCCGACCGGCAGCACGACCGCGCAACTCGACCTGACGGATGCCGAGACGGTGCATTTCATTCCTGACGTCGCCGGTACCTATTCGCTCGACCTCACTATAACCAACAGCATGGGTTCGGCAAGCGCGAAAAAATCCGTGATCGTATCGCAGAATCCCGACTACTACGGCGTGCCGACGAATCTGGCCGCCTCGGTGAGCGGAACGGCATTGACGCTCACGTGGACTGCCGCAACCGATGTAATCGGCAACGCGGCGGACTCCTACAAAGTGTTCCAGAGTTCGACACAGACCGGGACATATATAGATATTACCGCCGCCGACTCCGATCCGACCAACACTACCTTCACCAAGACCCTCAACGCGGGCCAAACCGCGTGGTTCAAGGTCATAGCGGTCTACGGCACGTCGACGAGCCTGTACAGCGCTGCGGTATCCGCCACGGCAACAGGCAGCACCACCCTGACGGTTCCCACCCTCTCCGTCGGCACGGTCACGAGCAGCTCGGTAGCTTTGAGCTGGAACATTCCGACCGGGGCCACGGGATTCACCGTGTACCGCGCCTCGACATCAGGCGGTACGGGTATCTCAATCTTTACCGACACGACGGGGAGCGCCAATTCCTATACCGACAGCAGCAGCTTGTCGGCGGGGAGCACGTATTACTACAGTATTATTGCCACCTACGCTACCGGTACGAGCGCCGAATCAAGCCAGGTGCCGGTCTTGATCCCGACCATCATCGCTGCGCCTTCGGCTCCCACCGGGCTCGCCCATTCTAGCGTCACGACAAGCTCCGCCAGCCTCACCTGGAACTCCGTTTCGGGCGCTACCGGCTACTATGTGTATGTCGGCGGCACCAAGGTGAATGCAAGCCCCACGAGCTACCCCAACTTCTTCCTCAGCGGCCTGTCCGCCGGACAGATCGTGACCTGGTCCGTTTCCGCCACCAACAGCGCGGGTGAGGGATCAACATCTTCGACCGACAGCTTTACAACTTCAACCGGGGCGACAGGATCGGCCCCCGCAACTCCAGTAATCTCTTCGGTCGTGGCAAACCCCGCAAATCCGACCTCCTCCCTCAACATTTCATGGAGCGAGCCGCTTGGGGCGATCAGCGGAACCACCAAGTACGCGGTTTATCGCGACTCCAGCGCAACGGGAAGCTTCTCCACCTTGGTCGGCTCTACCTTCTCGACGAGCATCAGCGACATCAACCTCCAGTCCGGTTACACGTACTGGTATGAGATCAAGGCCGGCAATCAGGGGACCGACTTGAATGGAAACCCAATTACCCTTTGGTCGTCCCTCTCCTCGGCCGTCTCCGGGACCACCACAATTGTGACTGTCACCAACTATCCGCCCAATCAGCCGACGGCAATCACTCCGCTTAACGGCAGCTCCTCTATTTCGATAAGCACCAGCCTCTCGTGGAGCGGCAGCGATCCGGAGAGTGACCCGCTCACCTACGATCTCTACGTCGGGCCATACGGGTACAACACGGTGCTGCAGCTCAACCTGACATCGAGTACCTCGTGGAGCCCGCCGGCCGGTTTCATCGGCTACGGAACGACCTACGCCTGGTATGTCATCGCCCATGACACTCATGGCAACGCCACCGCCGGTCCTACCTGGACCTTCACGACCGTGCCCCAGACCGGCACTCCGCCCACTGTCTCCCTCTGGAGCACGACTTCCGGATCCTATACCCAAGGGATTCAGGCGAGCTTCAGCGGCATGGTCAGCCAGACCGTAAGTCCCTATTCCAATCTGTCCAACACCGCGTCTTGGACAGTGTACGATTCGAACTGGAATACCGTGGCCTGGGACTCAGCCAGCTACAACGCTACGACTACCTATACCGACATGAAGTTCACGCCGACAGCGGTGGGGCTCTATTACGTCTATCTCGCCGGCAGCGATGGCGGCATAACCGCCTCAAGTTCTATGACCATCAACGTCTTGGCCAGTGGCACCGGCACTGTGACCATTGGCGTACAGTAAGGAGGACAGGCATGAAACACGCCAAGAACGTAGCCTCCGCCCTTCTCGCCTCGCTTGTTCTCTTCGCTTCCTGCTCCGGCGTCTTTGTCGGGGCGGGGAGGCAAGCGACCTCGGCGACCGGGAACGTGAGCATTGCCATACCGGCCGTATCGGGGACGTTGAACCAGTTGCTCGCCAAATACGAAAGCACGAACCGGGGCATCGCCTCCACGTCGAAAAGCCTCGCCTCGAGGGCCTTCGTGGCGGCGAGCAGGGTCGAGCTGTCCTGGTACAAGAGCGACGGCAGCCTTGACCATTACTCGACGGTTTATCCCAATGCCGTCATCTCCAACCCAGGTGTCGCGACAACCATCACGACCGAAAGCATGGCCCCCGGGGACTACACAGTCTATGCCTGGGTCTGGAACGACAGCAACAGCTGGTACACCGTCTACTCCCCTGGGGTGAGCTTCACGGTGACGGATGGCCAGAATACCCCCGTCAACCTCGTGCTTCTGCCCTATAGCTATCAGTCGATGACGGGGTACTATACCTCTTCCACTTCAGCGTATGCCTGGACCCAGACCTTCCCATGGGTGATGAGCACGACAAGCAGCGGGGTCCAGAGCTTCGGCAACGAGGACTGGTTCCAGTTCACGGCATCGAGCCAATCGCTCTATACCACGGTAACCGTGGAACCAGACGCGACCTATGCAAGCGCGGCCCAGCCCTTCCTTCTGGCCTTCGATGGAAACGGCAACTTCATCTCGGCGGCTCAGCCCGACGCCTCAAGCGTGACCTCGGTTACCCTCCCGACTACGGTTGGCTACAACTATTACGTCGTCGTTCTCGATTTCGGGAGCGTGACCGCATCGAACAGGCAGATGAGGATTTGGTATCAGGATGGTCAGGTCACGCAGTCATCGACGATAACCGATATCGGAATCTGGAACGATTATGTTCTTATGACTGCCAATGACACGAAAACCTTCCAGACCCAAGCCAATGTTCCCTATCTCGTCGGCTGGAACGACGGTTATTACCTCGGAGGCGACGGCACCAAGGACCTCGACATCATGGTTACCGTCGAACACCAGGACTCTACAATTTTCAGCGATGTGATGACGGGCAACTTTCTGTCGTACTGGGACTCAGCCTTCGATTTCGACGGTTCCTATGCGGGGAGCAAAGCTCCTGCCGTGACCATAAAGCCGACCACTGACGAGAGTATCAAGCTCTTTGTGACGCCTTATTCCTCAGGAACTACAGGCACCTATGCCTTGAAGATCGTTCCAAAGGCCATCCACAATTCTCAATTCTCGCTGCCCGGCTTCAACACCACGAACGGCATGGTTTACTACGATGCCGCTGCGGTGAGCTCCTACCTTAATTCCCCGAGCGGAGATTACCTGCCAGGTTGGAAGTACGAACTGGACGGAAACGCCGCAGCGACCAATGGCGGTGCCCGGATCGACATGTGGCAGGGCCACGTCGGAATGGCCGGTGGGGTGAACTATCAGGGTTCTTCTGGCTGGGGAATGGCCATGACCCAGGACGGGATCATGTATACAACCACCGACACAAGCAATCTGAGCCTAAGCTTCCAGATCAACAGCTTCAATGCGGGCGGTTTCTGGTCTCCTTATTGGGAAGCGCCGCTCAAGGTTTGGCTGAAGTTCGGCGGCATGTGGCATCTCCTCACCGGGTTCACGAATCTTTATAACGCTTGGGACTATGGCAAGGGCTATATCCCCCTCTACACCACACAGAATGTGTTCGTGCCTGTCGCTAACGTTTCGACGATCGATGGCTACTATCTGTATCCAGGCACCGTTATCCAGGGCGTCAAGCTCGAGGCCAACGGGTGGTACTGGGATGTCGCGGTCAATTCGGCGGCCCTCGCGGATTCGCCGACCGTCTCCGTCGAACTGAACGTCCATTGAGGAGGGTGAAACGATGAAAATTGTACGTTCTTCCCTCGCCCTGTTCATCGTGGCTGTCTTCCTCGCCGGATGTGCCCAGCCTTCGGCGCCGGTTGCCAGCGGAAGCACTGCCAAGGTTTCCGTGAACTTCACGGTTCCTGCCATGAACTCGGCGCTCCAGAGAGCTATCGGGGCCAGAAGCGCCAGCGCCTCGAAGGCCCTCATGCTGCTCACACGCTATTCGGTCTCTCTCTACGATTACTACACCAATACTTCCACCACCCTACCCGATGTGGTGATCTCGAGTCCCAACCCTGGCGGAGGTGGCAACAACAGCACGGTGCTCCAGCTCTATCCCGACCGCACCTACGACATCTATCTGTACGGCTATAACGATGGGCAATCCTCCAGCAGTCCCGTGGTCTACGGTTACAAATACGGGATACCGATTTCCTCGAGCCCCTATCAATCGATCTCCATGACCTTGCAGCCCTACAATTACAATTATCATGACTATCCCTCCGTCGGGCAGTATTGGACCGACACGTGGACTAGCCTCCCCTCCATCGTTAGCGTGGGTTCGTCCGGACCGTCATTTACGCAGATCGGCGGCGAGATGTGGAGCATGATGTACGTGCCCTACACCGACACCAACACCTTTGCCGTGAACATCGCCCCTGCCGACCCCAATGCCTTGATCTTTGCCGGCTTCTTCAATGCATCCGGCGAGAGTGTAGGTGGCTACCAGGTAAGTCCGAGCTTTTCAGGAGGGACAACCAACGTCGTCACCCTCGAGACGGGGATCAATCCCTATGACACCCTATATTTAGGATATATCGTCATTCTCAACAGCAGCGTGAGCACGTCGCTTTTGTACCCGCAGGTGACGGTTTCGGTGGTCAGCCCCAGCCATTACGACGATTCCTACGAGAACAACGATACGATGAGTTCGGCCTTCTGGCTTTATCCTCCCTACCAGTCAGGCACGATCTTCTCCCTCTCAACGAACGTCTATGGTGCTGCGAAAGCCTACGATCCCGATTGGTACGCCTTCTCCGCGCCGGTTGACGGTAGCTACACTTTCAAGGCTACTTCCATCGACGGTGCCTCGAACGGGAACGTGATTATTTTCGATTCCAACGGGAACCAGATCGGCAGCTCCTGGGGTGATTATGACGCCGGGAATGCATCCACCACCTTTACGACCTGGCCCATGAATCTGACGGCTGGTAGCTACTACTACGTCGAGGTCAATCTCAACCTCATCGACGCCACCTTGAACATGCCCATCCTTGGTGGAAGCTACGATTTAAGTATAAGCTACTGATCCAACCTCATCGCGACAGGACGCTCGGCCACGGTCGGGCGTCCTTTTTTTCGCGCCGCAACGTGCATGCATACCGTGGACCGAAATGCGCGAACGCAGCCTTTTCGACAAACGGTCAATTACATGAGGTATTTGCGAGTTGAGTATTGCGTAGATGACGAGTGTTATAAACACTTAACAATATATTTGCGTATCTATATAATTGGAAATTGTAAAATATGAAAAAAACATTGTTTTCTAGATTATGCATGATACATTCCTCCACCAAAGAAATGGTCCAAGTCGGCTCTTGAGAGCCTAAGGCCAAAAAACGGTACCTCATGTGGAGGTTTCCATGGGAAGAAAGAGGATTTCGCTGCGACAGATAGGCTTGGTCCTGCTGGCAGCGATCGCTGTTGCGTCCACCCTGGGCAGCTGCAGTCAGGTCTTGAGCGCCTTCGCGACGTTGAGTGTCAATCCGACATCGGTGAACCTTGTTCTCGGTGGCACTCCCGCGACGGCGAACATCACAGTTACCGCGAAGGATCTCAGCGGAAGCTCCGATACATTCACGGTTTCTGTTGGCGATTCGACAGTCGCGAAAGTGACGACCCAACTTTCGTCGTCCTTCGTTATCGATGCGGTCGGCGCCGGAGCGACCTCGGTAACCGTTACATCGGGCTCGGGAAAAAACGCGAGCATCGATGTCTTCGTAAGTACGACCAATGGCGGTACGACGGGCGGCACGCCTCCGACCTCGCCGACGCTCGTTGCGCCCTCCTCGGACGCGACTGCCGTAAGCACAACGCCGAGTTTTTCGTGGAATGCCTCCACGGGAACCGGCGTCGCCTATAGCGTTTTCGTAGACACGGTTAGTCCGCCTCAAGTCCAAGCCGCATCGGGCCTCACGACGACGGGCTATACCCTTTCGAGCGCCCTTGCAGGCAATACCCTCTATTATTGGAGCGTGGTTGCGGTGAACGCCTCCGGCTCGGCTCCCAGCCCCGTCCAGAGCTTCACCACCGCGGCGACGACCGGCGTGGCGGCTCCTTCGGCTCCTGTCCTGACAGCGCCCGCGAATCTCGCGACAGGAATTAGCCTCTCACCGACTTTGAGCTGGAACGCTTCGTCGGGATCAGGCGTCACCTACGATGTCTATCTCGATACAAACCCGAATCCTGCGACCAAGCTCCTATCTTCTTACACTGGAACTTCTATCAGTCCTTCCGTGGTCGCCAACATGACGTACTACTGGAAAGTCGTTGCGCTCAACGGCGGCGGCCAGACTTCCAGCGCGGTGTGGAGCTTTACGACGCTCTCGCAGACAACTACTGTTGCGGCGCCAACGGCGCCGACACTGGTTGCACCCGCTTCGGGCGCGACTGCCGTGAGCACAACGCCGACATTGTCGTGGAACGCCTCCACCGGAACGGGTGTTTCATACACCGTCTACCTGGATACGGCAAATCCGCCGGTTACCCAGGCCGCCTCCGGCTACACCGGAACGAGCGTCACGGTTTCGACCAGCCCGAGCACGACCTACTATTGGATGGTCACCGCCACGAATAGCGGCGGATCGAACCAGAGCGCGGTGCAGAGCTTCACAACGGCGGCCTCATCCTCGACGACTGCTGCGCCGAGCGCGCCTGTTCTGATGTCACCGTCCGACGGAGCCACCGGCGTCAGCCTGTTGCCAAGCCTGAGCTGGAATGCATCCACGGGCAGCGGTGTCACCTATGATGTTTATGCGGACACGGTCAATCCTCCTGCGCAGAGGCAGGCCAGTGGGCTCACATCGACGAGCTGGACTCCCACTAATTCGGCCCCCGCCAACACAACCATTTATTGGAAGGTCGTCGCGAACAACGCGGGCGGTTCGGCCTCGAGTGCAGTGTGGAGCTTCACGACTATGGCTGTCGCTCCTGCGGCACCCGCAATTATTTCGCCCGCCAACTCCGCTACTGGTCTGGGGGCAAGCGTATCCCTAGTATGGTCTTCATCGATTGGGGCTTCGAGCTATAATGTCTTGATCGGCGGAACGCCTGCGACACTAGCGTCTTATGGGTCGACTTCATCCACGAGCATGACCTATACCGCTTCCCCTGGTGCCACCTACTACTGGCAGGTGGTCGCATCCAATGCAAGCGGCACGGCGGCAAGCCCGGTGTACAGTTTCTCCACAGCCCTAATTGCCCCCGGCGCACCTTCTCTTGTTTCGCCATTGTCTATGGCAACAGGAGTGAGCACTTCGGCAACCCTGCAGTGGAATGCCTCTACGGGCAGCGGAGTGACCTATAATGTCTATGTTGATACGGTAAATCCTCCATCGAGCTTGGCGGCCCAAGGCATTTCTGCGACAACATGGGCTATTAATCTCGTCGGAGGCACCAGCTATTATTGGAAAGTTGTTGCGATGAATGCGGCGGGGTCAGCATCAAGCACTGTTCAAGAATTTACAACGGCTGCCGCCACAGTAACTGCTCCCTCCGCACCATATTTGATGTCGCCTGGCGGCGGCAGCACAGGAATGAGTACGCTGCCGACTTTGTACTGGAGTGCAGGGACTGGCTCCGGGGTTACCTACAACGTGTATGTCGATACCGCATCATCGCCGATCTCCCTCGTGGCTTCCGGAGTGACTGGGACTTCGTATACGCTTACGATGCCACTTTCAAGCGGCACTACTTATTATTGGATGGTTGTCGCCATCAATTCCGGAGGATCAGCCCAGAGCGCAATCTGGTCGTTTGCGACATCAGCCTCGGCACCCTCGGCTCCCTTGCTTATTTCTCCTGCCACCGCGACGACAGGGGTTAGCTCGACGCCTACCTTGGCATGGTCAACGACGACTGACAGTACCGTTACATACAGCATTTACTTGGATACGAATGCGACGCCTGCGACGCTCTATGCTTCAAATCTTCCCTATTATATGGGCTCCTTTATGCCAAGCGTCCCGCTGAATTCAGGTACGCAGTACTACTGGACAGTGGTCGCTACGAATGCGGGCGGAACTGCAAGCAGCACCGTAAACACCTTCACCACGGCTTCCCAAGGCCTTGGCGTCATCACGGTAAAGTAGAGGAGGCTGAAAATGACGCGAACTATGCTTTTGCGGATGGCTCTGCTCACGGTGATATTCCTCGCCGCCGCAATGGCCTGCCAGCAGCCCCTTGCATCGTCGGGCTCGCCGGCCGGCACGGGTCAGATAAGCATTACCGTTCCCTATCTCGCACCCTGGATCGTCACTTCGAAGGCTCTATCGCCGGGAGGGTCGAAAGCCCTTTCGTCACGCGCCTTGATGGCCGCGAGTTCGATCACCTACACCCTGTCCAATAGCTCTGGTGTCGTCGATTCGTGGACGGAATCTCCAGGAATCGCCTATGGCGCCTCGACGGTGTCAGGGAACAGCTCGGGTTTGAGAAACGAGGCTGCCGGTACTTATTCCCTCCTGGTGCAGGTCTACAACAGTGTTGTTTCAAGCACCTCGCCCGTCGTGACGGGAACGGCGTCGGTCACGATCTCACAGGATAGCATCACTCCCGTGACGGTGGTTTGTCTGCCAAATGCTCCAATTCCCCTCAGCCTCGGGAGCGTGTCCACTGCCGTTTCCTTTTCAACAAGCCAAGGTGAGCAGTGGTTCGAGATACAGGCCGCGTCTTACAACGATATCGAGGTCGTGCTGAACGTGAGTTCGGGAGACGACGACCTCTATGTCTTCGACCAGACCGGATCCTACGTCGGGAGCGCGACCTATGTCGGATCCGATCACTATACGATCACCAATGTTTCGCCGGGAAATATCTATTACCTTGCCCTCTGGGATTATGGGACCTCCGGTGCGCCGGCTGCCGCAACGGGCACCATGTTCGCCCAGCATCGCAACCTCGCGACCAGCGCGACGCAGTCGAGTGTCGCGGTGAGCTGGCGCTCGATAGCAGGAGCCTCAGGCTACTACGTTTATCGAGACACCGTCCCGATTACTTCGACAAGTCAGACGACCGCTGTCACCTTGCTCAATGGCTCTCTTGCAGGCAGCAATGTCACGAGTTATGTCGACACGACGGCGGCCGCCGGAACAACCTACTATTACAATGTCGCGCCCTACTACCTTGGCTTCAGCGGCGCCATGGGAAACGTGGCGAGCTCCTCGGTGCAAGGAGCCTTGCACAAGAGCTTCGCAAGCCTGGGCCTTGCCGACATCCAAGCCGAGCTTCCGAACATGAGTAGCGCCTCAATCGCGGACACGAGTTCGCTAGTCAATCTGCCGGTCGGCACTGTCATGGTTTATAAGACGCGCAACGGCTATTATGGCAAGCTTCAGATCACGGGCTACACGTCGATCACCGGCTATACCAACTATGGCCTCATTCTCAATGTCCTAACCTACGATTCGAGCGGCGGAACTCTCGCTTCCAGCGCGGCCCTCAATGTCAGCGGCACCTGGGACGGCGACTTGGAGGCTGCCACGCAGAGCAGCACCGGGGACTTCTGGTGGACCATCACCGACAGCGTCAATCGATCTTTCGTGCCGATAAGCGGCGCGGTGTTTGAGATCTACAAGTAAGCCGATTTCGAATTAGTTGGATCGACGGGGCCGGATTCTCCGGCCCCGTTTTTATGAGCGCACCCGGCACGGCGCACTCTGTCGCGGCTGGAAATATCGTCTGGACCCGCTAAGGCTGCCGGTTCAGGAATGCCGCGGCGCGGGCATCTGTCGCCGTTGCTGTCCAACATCATCGCGCACTTTGGCATCGCTTCTCTTCGCAATGACAAAACGTGCCAAGATTTAGTTTTATTTGAAAGAAATATTATAGATAAAAACCCAAGGTCAATTCGAGACCCACGCTATACTTTCTTAACATAGGCAGCATCCTCTTCGAACAGACTAGTGGCCTTTGCCAAAGTGGCGAGCTGCCGGCACCGATGGAGGTTCTAATGCGACATCACCTTCGTTTCCCGGCTCTGGCAATGCTGTGCGCCTTGGCTATCGGAGGGTTCGCGGGCTGCAGCGCCCTCAATTCGCTTTTAGGAGGAGCCCTCGGCGAGGCTTCCCTGACCATCGGAGAACCGACGGTGGCAGGTCTCGTGGTCGGGTCCACGAGGACGGTGACGATCACCGCAAAGGACAAGTCGGGGGCCGTCGAATCCTTTTCGGCGACCTCGAACGATCTCAATGTCGTCACGGTGACCCGGGCCAAGACTTCGGTGACATTGCGCGGAGTATCCCCCGGCACGACGACCGTGGATATTCTGAGTGCCTCGGGCAAGACGGATTACATCGACGTGCAGGTGATTGCGGGGCCGCCGACGGTGACTGCCATCCTTCCCGCTGATGGCGCTACGGACATCCCCATCAACAGCAAGATCACCGCGACCTTTAGCGCCGCGATGCTCTCCGCCTCGATCACTTCCAGTTCCTTCAGTATAGTGAGCAGCACCGGCACGAACGTTTCGGGCAGCGTCAGCTATGATGTCGCGACACGCACGGCCACGTTCACCCCTTCGTCGAACCTCGTCAACAATATGACCTACATCGCGACGATACAGGCTGCGGTTATGGATTTGGCGGGCACGGCCATGACGTCGCCGAAGATCTGGACCTTCAGCACCGCGGCAGTGTCGGCTTCGCCTCCTTCCATCGTGTCGGTTTCCCCGGCCGACGGGGCCACCGGGGTTGCCTCTAATAGCCAGATAAATGTGGCGTTCAGCATCGCGATGAATCAAACCACAATCGGCGTGACAAGTTTCAGTGTCGCTAGCCTTGCGGGAACCGCCGTCGCGGGCTCCGTCTCATACGACACCACGTCGCGAATCGCCACCTTCATTCCCTCGACCGCCCTCGCGGCGAGCACGATGTACATCGTCTCGATCGCGAATTCCATCACGAGCCTCGAAGGCGTCGCGCTAACGGCGCCATACACCTTTGCCTTCACAACCGCGGCGCTTGCTGTGGGGGCCCCGACCGTCCTGACCGTGTCGCCGGCTAACGGAGCCAGCTCAGTACCCGTCAATGCGACCATTACGGCAGTCTTTTCCACCGCCATGGATCCTTCGACGATCACGTCGAGTTCCTTCTCGGTCGCGGGAGCCACAGGCTTCGTCACCTATGACGCCATCACCATGACGGCCACATTCACGCCCTCCAACAATCTCGGCTACGCGACGACCTATGCAGTTACGATCAGTACTTTGGTCAAGAACACTTCAGGGGTCTCTCTTGCTATGGCAAAGACATGGAATTTCACAACCGAGTCAGAACCCCTCGTTCCGCCCACGGTCACTTCGGTGTCACCCGCAAACGCAGCCGTAGGCGTGTCCACCACCGCGACGGTTTCGGCCGTCTTCAGCACGGCGATGGACGCCGGTTCGATCACGGCAGCGACCTTCACCCTTTCGGCGGGAGGCGTGTCGGTGTCGGGGACCGTTTCATATAACGCGACGACCATGACGGCCCTCTTCACTCCTGCAGCCGCTCTGTCCAATTCGGTTTCCTACACCGCGACGGTGGCCGCTAGCGTGAAGGATGTCGCGGGAGTGGTGATGGGCACCGCGAAGACTTGGTCGTTCACGACGATCGCCACCACGGTAGTAGCGCCGACCGTGACCTCATGGTCGCCTTCGAGTCCGAACGACACGAATGTATCGATCTCGACGACGGTCAGCGCGACCTTCAGCACTGCCATGGACCCTTCCACCATCACCTCATCGAGCTTCGTGGTCACCGGCGCTTCGGGCTCGGTGACAGGATCGATCGTCTATAATTCCACCGCGAAGACGGCGACTTTCATACCATCGACGAGCCTCGCTTATTCATCGATCTACAGTGTGCAGCTGAGTACGGCGATCAAGGATGCGATCGGCACGCCGCTTGCCGCGGCAAAGTCCTGGACATTCACGACCGCGGCAGCCACGGTCGTGCCTCCGACGGTTACCGCCGTCTCCCCCACGAGCGGTGCGACGGGGGTCCTCGTGAGCTCGGTGGTCACGGCGACATTCAGCGCCTTCATGGATGCGACCACGCTCACAACTGCGAGCTTCTCGATCTCGGGGGCAGCCGCGGTTTCCGGTGTCGTGAGCTACAACTCGATCACGAAGACGGCGACCTTCTCCCCCTCGAGCCCCCTCGCATATGCCGCAACCTATACCGCAACGGTGACGACGTCGGTCAAGGATTCGGCGGGTACGGCCTTGACCTCGGCCTACTCCTGGACCTTCATGACGGAGATTCCAGTGCCTCCCACCATCACGACTGTCTCGCCCTCGAGCGGGACCTCAGGGGTCTCCGTGGGGACTGCCGTAACTGCGACCTTCAGCGCGTCGATGGATTCCGCCACGATCACGACCTCAAGCTTTACGCTCACCGGCGCGACGACAGTTTCTGGTACGGTAAGCTATGATGCGATATTGAAGACAGCCACCTTCGCGCCTTCGAGCTCTCTCGGTTATTCGTCCACCTATACGGCGAAGGTGACGACGGCCGTCAAGAGTTCTGTAGGCGCGGCGATGAGTTCAGCCTACACCTGGACCTTTACGACCGAGGCGCCCGTGCCACCCACGATTGTCACGGTATCGCCCTTGGGTGGCGCGTCGGGGGTATCGGTGGGAACCGGCGTCACGGCGGCCTTCAGCGCTTCGATGGATGCGGCGACGATCACGACAGCCAGTTTCACCCTCACCGGAGCCACGGCGATCGGCGGAACGGTGGTCTATAATGCCGTCACCAAGTCGGCGACCTTCACGCCATCGAGCCCGCTTGCCTATTCGTCGACCTACGCGGCCAAGCTGACGACGACGATAAAGGACTCAATTGGTACGGCGTTGACATCGGACTTTGCCTGGACTTTTACGACTGAGTCCTACCCGGCCAGTTCGGGAAAGGTGGCCGTCCTCTGGGCCGATCCCGATTACCCGAGCTATGTCACCGATGTCACGGCGAAGATCCTCGCTTCCTCGGGGTCGCTCTTTGCGGCCATCGAGACGATTAATATCAACGCGACGACTCCGACCCTTGCGGACCTCGCGCCTTATGACTCGGTGTTGGTCTATGCGAATGTAGGCGCCGCCGGTGGCGTCAAGGACAGCGTTGCCCTCGGCAACGTGCTCGCGGATTATGTGGATGTAGGGCGCGGCGTTGTCCTGGGGGCCTATGTATTCCTCGACACGAGTTGGGATCCCGCATGGAGTCTCGGCGGTCGTTTCGCCACGGGGGGCTACTATCCGGTGACACGCGCCCCCAACTATAGCGGGTCTTGGAGTTCCACCGCCACGATGTCCGTCGACAATGCCGCCCATCCCATACTTACTGACGTCGGCGGTTTCGGGAAGGGTTGGTGGAACACGGGCATGAGTCCGATTGCGAACGCCCAGCTCGTCGCCCACTATACGGAAACTTCCGAGCCGCTACTCGTGACGATGGCCGGGCCCACGGGCAATGGCCGTGTCGTCGCCTTCAACGCTCGTCCCGTCTCAACATCAGCAGCCGCCAACGCCGGCTGGGATGCCGCAACGGATGGCGGCAAGATCATGTCCAATTGCCTGGCCTGGGCGGGAGGAAAGACGATTCCGACCTTTACCGCGCCTTCGGTCGGCGTTGTGCAGCGGGGCAAGTTCCTCGCCAATCCCGGCGTTCCCGGCAAGTACAACTATGTCTACATCGACTCTTCACATTTCCTGAAATCGGTCGAGAGCACGGACGGAGGCGTTACCTGGAGCGCGCCTTATATTTTGGAATCGGGCACGACCGGGCGGGTCGTCGATTTCGCCGCGGACATGGACTACTTCGGCATGTCCGTCGTGTTGTGGGTCTCGGCGCTGAACGCCGATCCCAGCGGGCTCAACGCCTTTGCCGCCTGGTCGAAGAAGCAATTCGGGGGCACGGCATGGGAGGCCCAACCCGGCTATACGAGCATCCATTTTGTCCAGACAGGGGTAGGCGGGATCATGATGTTCCCGAGTTCCTTCAGGTCCGGCGATGGCAAGGATATCATCCTGACCGTCGGCCTCGACCAATATGGTGGAGCCGTCGGCAACGATACCTCCGCCTCGGGAATTCACTGGAATGGGGCGACTTTGACGGCGAGCTACGTTACGCCGCCGATCAGCACACAGACTGATAACCCGATAGGGCAGCAGGTCTTTGCGGGTGATGCGGGCGAATGCGTCTACCTCTATGTTGATAACCATCCCCTCGTGTATCCCTATACCTATGTAGGGCGTGCCTTTGCCATCGTCGGCAGTACCAGCTCGTATTCCTGGGCGAGCGGCGATCTAAGCTCCGAATCGATCGTCCTCGAAGAGCCTAACACTACCGACTATCCCGAACAGCCTTATCTCGTGAAGGCGGGTACGCACTATCTATTGTTTTACACGGAGCCATCTGATAGGCGCGTGTGGTTCAAAGGGGGAGAGGCGGTGACGGGCCTCTATCCTCAGGCGGCGAACCTGATCAACTTCTCCCTCAAAACCTATTCCCAGGCCGTCCACCAGTCGCGAACCCTCTTCGCCGTGGCAGAGAGCGCAACCAAGGTCCATGTCGTCTTCCAGGATAGCTACGATTACATGAGGCGCCTCGTCCTTGAATGGAATGGCACGAGTTGGCAACAATCCGCTACCAGTCCCATGCTTATCACCCAGACGGGCGCCATCGACGGAATTTCCCTCTCGAGCGAGGGAGGCACCACTCTGCTCTTCGTCTCGGCGCATGACCTTTCGACCGCGGCTGCCATGACTTTCAAAATCAAGTCGCCATAACACTCAATTGTGTCATTTGCGCGGGGGGCCTTGAGGCCCCCCGTCGTTTACAGACAGACTCTGACGGATACAAAGGGCCGGCCCCTCGTTGAGCCTGACCGAAGGGCCTCGAATTGGATTGCAATGGCAGGGGAATTCACTGGTCCGCGCGGTTCCATTCAGTGGTCGCGGAGTGTGGGTTTCAGTAATCCCGTAACCCGGATTCAATGATTCCGGCCAAGGGATCGAGTGATCCCGGCCACCGGAACTACTCGTTCCGCACTCCGGGATCAGTAATGCCGTCCGGCGAAACTACTAATCCCGCCCTCGGAAACCACTCGTTCCACCCTCAGTATCCAGTTGATTCGGTGGGAAATACGGTCTAGAGCAACTCCCCCAGCTCCGCCAGCACCATCGCCGTCGCCCCCCAGACCTTGTGCCCGGCGATCTTCCAGTAAGGCACAGCCGAAAGACCTCCTCGCAACTGGCGTTCCTCGATTCCGATGGCTTCCTTCGATGAGAGGAGGTCGAGCGAGGCTTCGATGACCTCGACGACCTCCCGCTCCTCGGGCACGAAGCGGGGGCGAGCGGGGAGATAGCCGACGAAGGGATCGATCTCGAAGCCTGAGGGGGGGATCTTGAGGGGCGTGAGTCTGCCGAGAATTTCGATGGCGGAGCTGTCGATTCCGAGCTCTTCGGCTGTCTCGCGAAGGGCGGCCTCCTCGGGGCCTTCGCCTTTTTCCAGGGAACCGCCGGGCAGGCTGATCTGGCCTGGATGGTGGGGGAGGCCCTCGTGCCTCCGCGTCAGGGGAAAGCGCAATTCGCCGTCGACGGGGTAGAGGAGGATGAGGACGGCGGCTCTCTTCCAATGAGTACGATCGAGGATTTCGAGGCGCCGGGTCGAGGGAGCCATTCGTTCCTGGGCCGGCAGGCCGGGAAGCCGTCCCGCCAGAGCCCTCCTGAGCGTCTCGACGACGGTCTCGGGGGACGCCTTGTCTACGTCACGCGTCACGTCGCCATCCCTCCTACTGCGCCTCGCGCTCTCCGAGGAGCTCCCGCAACTCTCGTATATCCTTGACGAGTTTCGTCCGGTCGAGGTTCTGGAATTTCTTCGGCACCATCTCCTTCGAGGTGCATTCGAGGACGGCGACGAGGTTCTGGAGCTCGATCTCGTGGGGGTAGGCGGGAGGCACGAAGTCGCCCATCGTCTCTTCGATGTCCTCGCGGGTTACGAAACTTCGACTGTCCATCGCGGCCCGGAACTTGGCGCGTATGAGGACGGCCTCGAGGTCGGCCCCCGAGAATTCGTGGCGGAAACGGCGGAGGAGCTCGACGATGGAAAATTTCCTTATAGATAGGTCGAGCTTGCGCACCAGGGTCTCGAAGAGGGCGACCTTCTCCTCCTCGCCGTCGGGGTAGAAGAGGGCGAGGTGCTCCTCCGCGCGGCCCTGGCGCTTCAGGTCGATGGGGAGGAGGTCGGGGCGCGAGGTGATGAGGAACCATATGATCTTGCCCCGGTACTCGGTGTTGCCCATGAAGGTGGCTATCTGCGAGAAGACGCGGTTCGAGGTGCCCGAGTCGCCTTCCTGGTGGCGGTTGCCGAGGAAGGCGTCGGCCTCGTCGATCATCACGGCGACGGGCGACATTGCCTTCAGTATTGATAATACCTTTTCGAGGTTGGATTCCGTGACGCCCTGCCACTTGGAGCGGAAGTTGCGCAGCTTGACCATGGGCACGCCGATCTCGCCGGCGAAGGCGGTGACGAGGAAGCTCTTGCCCGTGCCGACGGGGCCGGCGATGAGGTAGCCCATGGGGAGAACGTCGAGCCGGGCCTGCTTGATGGCCTTCGTCGCGCTTTTGAGGCGCTTTTTCACGAAGTCGTGGCCGGAGACGAAGGAGAGGTCGTGGTCGGTTTCGAGGAATTCGAGGAGGCCGCCGGCTTCGCTTTCAATTATCTCCTTCTTTTTTTCTCGGAGGAAATCCATGCCGATAGGGCGGTCCTCCTGCCAGCTTTCGGCGGCGAGGCGGTTGAGGTTGGTGAGGTTGAGCCCGCTCGTCTGGGCGGCGACCCGCTCGGGATCGAGGCCGTGCTCGAGGAGGAGGGTGTCCCGCGTCTGGAGGAAGCGGAGGAACTGGCCGCGCACCTTCTCGTCGGGAATGGGGATTTCGACCTTGATGGTCGAGGGGCTCGCGACGATGCGGGGGTTGATGTCGGAGAGGTTTTCGGTGAGGAGGACGACGGACACGTCGCCGTGGGTGAAGACGGGTTCGTGCGACCAGCGGTTGAGGGTGACGAAGGCGTAGCGGTCCTCCTCGGAGAGGCGGGACACCTCGCTCGCGGGCGCGATGGTCTCGGCGTAGTCGGCGATGAGGACGATGCGCTTCTTCTCGGGGATACGGAGGAGGAAATACTCCTCGAGGAGGGGAAAGGCCTTGGGCGGGTCGTTGGAAAAGAGCTCGGCGTCGCTCGCGTCCGGATGGCGGTCCTTCATCGTGCGCAGCCAATCCTTCCGCATCTCGGGGGAGCAAAAAGAAATTCCGCTCGAGCGATCGAAGAAGGCGATGACGTCGCGGTTCCCGAAGAGGACTTCGGAGATGTACTCCTGGATGCGCACGAACATGAACTCGCCTTCGTTCATCTTGTGGGGGAGGAAGTCGCGGATGTTGCCGTGGACGATGTAGAGGTTGGCGGTCTTCGATAGGTACTTGTATGAGAGTTCCTGGGCCCAGGCGGGGAGGATTTTGATGAAGGGGAGGTTCTTGACGATGAGTTGTTCTTTCATGCCTTTTCAGTATGGCCCGTGACGCAGCCGGAGGCAAGGCTCCGTGAGCCGCGGCGGCTCGCCGCGTGCCCGGGCGCATTTGACAGCCGATCGGCAGCCGCCTATTGTTTCGTTCGGGGCCGCGATGATCGCGCGGCGTTGAATGGAGGCTTCGATGGCGAATACGTCTTCCCTGCCGCGCGCCTGGGTCGCGGCGGCGAACATGGGGCTCGGTCACATGCGGGCGGTCGATCCCCTCGCCGACATCGCCGAGGACGGCATCATGATCGCCAACGATCCCGATTTCGCCGATCCCCAGGAATTGAAGACCTGGGAAAAGCTCCTCGGCGTCTACGAGCGCCTGTCGAGGGCGAAGTCGATTCCGCTGATCGGCAATTTTCTCTTCGGCGTGATGGACTATTTCCAGCAGATTCCGCGGCCCTATCCCCGCATCGATCTTTCCAACCCCTCTATTCAGACGATGTTCGTCGACCGCCTCGTCGGCCAGGGGCTCTGTTCCGCCATGCTCACGAAGATGAAGACCAAGCCCCTGCCCCTCATCACCTCCTTTTATCAGAACGCGATCGCCGCAGATCGTGCCGGATGGGGCAGGGTCTATTGCATCATCTGCGACGCCGATATCAATCGCGCCTGGGTGGCCTCGAATCCCCGCGAGTCGCGGATCCAGTACCTCGTGCCCTGCGGGGCGGCGATGCGGCGACTCAAGCAGTACGGGGTTCCCGACGAGCGCATCTTCATGACGGGCTTTCCCCTTCCGCGCGAGCTCCTCGGCGACGCGTCCCTCGATGTGCTCAAACGCGATCTCGCGATCCGGCTCAGGCTCCTCGATCCCACCGATCGCTTCTGGCCCCTCCACGGGCTCAACGTCGAGCACTTCCTCGGGGCGGAGAATTGCGCGCGCAAGCCCGACCGCCCTCTCACGATCACCTATGCGGTCGGCGGGGCAGGCGCGCAGAAGGAAATCGGCGTGGCGGCCTTTAGGAGCCTGAAGGGCCGCATCGAAGCCGGCGCGATCGCCTGGAATTTCGTGTGCGGGGTGCGCAAGGAGGTTCGCGCCTTTTTCGAGGAGGAAGTTGCAAAGACCCTTCCCGGCCATCCCGGCGTTCGCATCGTGGGAGGGAAGGGCGATTCGACCTCCTATTTCGCCGACTTCGCCGCGGCCCTCCACACGACGGACATCCTCTGGACCAAACCTTCGGAACTCTCCTTTTATGCCGGCCTGGGGCTTCCCCTTCTCATGGCGCCGAGCGTGGGTTCCCAGGAGGTCTTCAATCGGCGCTGGCTCGAGGAGATACAGGCGGGCATTCCCCAGGCCGAAGCCCATTTCGCCGACACCTGGCTCGTCGAGCTCCTCGAGCAGGGTCGCTTCGCCGAGGCGGCTTGGAGCGGCTTTCTCAAGGCCCGCAAATACAGTACTTTCAGGATACACGAACTCATCAAGACGGGCGCGATGACAAGGAGCAGCGATCCCTTGACGCGTTGAGTCCCTCGGGCGGTGTTTGGGCCGCTGCGCGTGGACGCGGCAACCTTTCGCGCGCAAACGCGTCAATTCCACGGCAGGGAGAGCATGCAGGAACGCAAGAAGATTTTGATGACGATGCTCGAGGTGGGCCTCGGGCACAAGTCTCCGGCCGTCGCCGTTCGCGACGAAATCGAGTCGGTATGGCCCGGGCGCTACCGCATCGACATAGTCGATTTCGCCAGGGAATCGGGGGCCGCCGCCGACGACCGGGCCCTCAAGCGCTCTTGGGACCTCGCCCTGGCCTTTCCGCTCTCCGCGCGCATCGGCTATCTTCTCGTCGAGCTCAACCACGGCAGCAATTCCTACATCGATTTCCTGTTCAGGGACTTCATCAGCAAGGGCATCGGCTATATCGCCGGCTATCGGCCCGACCTCGTGTTCGCCACCCATGGGCTCTGTCTCTACGTCGCGGTCAAGGCTCGCGAAATACTGGGCGCCGATTTCTGCGTCGTGGCCTGCGTCGTCGATCCCTTCGACGGCTACTCCTGGTGGGCGAACGAGGGGGCCGACGTGCTCCTCGTGGCCTCCGAGCAGTCACGCGATCGCCTCATCGACCATGGGATCAGACCCGACAAGATCGTCATCACCGGATTTCCCGTTCACAAGCGATTCTTCAATCTGACCAAGGCTCCGGCGACCATCGCCTCCGATCTCGGCCTGGATCCGGCGATGAAGACCATCCTCGTGACCTCGGGCGGCCAGGGAATCGGCAATGTCTTTTCCTATGTGCGGGAGGCCTTTCGGCTCGGCCTGCCTTTCAACATCATCGTGGTTGCCGGAAGGAACGCCAAGACCAAGGCTCGCATGGACAAGTTGGCGGCGAGCGGGTCGGGGCCGACGCGCCTCGTTTCCTTGGGCTACGTGGGCAATATCAACGAGTTGATAGCGGCTTCCGACGTGGTTGTCGGCAAGGCCGGCGCCTCCTCGGCCATGGAAGCCTTTTTCATGGGAAAGCCCCTGGTCTTCACGGAATGGGCGAGCTACAACGACCGCTACATCATTCGCTTCGCCCTCAATTTCAAGATCGGCTGGTATGCCCCGACCCATATCGCCTTCATCCGCCTCGTCAAATCCTTCGCGAAGGGCGGGGCCATCGAAGAGTACGCCGCGAATGTCCGCGCCCTCGCCCTCGATCCCGGGACGGAACATGTCGCGCGAAGGGTCGTGGATTTGGTGGAAGGGCAAGGCGCCGTCGGGCGGCCTGCCGAGGAGAGGGAGGAAGCCTCGCCCGTTCGTGGACCCTCCAGGCCCGGATAACTTGTCATTTTCGATGATTGGGTGTAGGCTCGGTGCACCAACTTACAAGCGAGGTTCTCAATGGCCTACAAGGTTACCGATGCCTGCGTGAATTGCGGCGCCTGCGAGCCGGAGTGCCCGGTCGAGGCGATCTCGGAGAAGAACGGTCTCCGCTGGATCGATCCCGACAAGTGCACCGACTGTGGCACCTGTGCATCGACCTGCCCGACCGAGGCGATCATTCCCGGCTGATTCTATCGGTAGGAAGTTTTTCTGTCGAACCGCCGGGCTCCCCAATTTGGAGTACCGGCGTTTTTTTTTACCGACGCAGGAGTATACATGGGCCAGGAATTCGGCCTCTACGGGCTTGGAAGGGTCGGCGGCAGTCTTGCCAGAAACGCCTTGTCTCGGGGGATGAATCCCCGGCTTTTCGATAGGACCTCCGCCCGCATCGAAAGGCTACGGACGGGCTTTCCCGCCAATCCTGAACTCTTCTCCGCCGACGAGGCCGATTTCGTCAGATCCCTCGCCGCGCCTCGTCTCATACTCCTCTGCCTGCCTGCCGGAGAGGCGATCGATCAAGCCATCGAAGGATTCCTCCCGTATCTCGAGAGGGGCGATGCCTTCGTCGATGCCGGCGACTCCTGGTTTCGCGACAGCGAAAGGCGGGCGGCTGCCCTCGCCGAACGAGGCATCCTCTATGCCGGCCTCGGTGTCTCGGGCAGCGCCGAAGATGTCCTCCAAGGTCCTTCATTCATGGCCGGCGGCAGCCCTGAGCTCCGCCCCATTCTCATGCCCCTGCTCGAAAGGCTCTGCGCGACGGGTCCCGACGGGAAGCCCTGCGCCATCTGGACCGGCCCCGTCGGAACCGGCCATTTCGTCAAGATGGCGCATAACGCGATAGAATACGCGGATATGGAGATCCTGGCCGAGGCCTATCACCTCTTGAAGGTGGGCCTTCGCGCCAGCCGGGAGGAAGTCCGCAACTGCTTCGCCAAATGGGAGAGGAGCGAGGTTTCGAGCCGCCTTCTCAGCCTCTCCGTCGATGTCCTCGCGAAGGACGACGCGGACGGCTCTCCCCTCATCGACAGGATACTCGATCGCGCGACGCAGAAGGGCTCGGGCATCCGCGCGACCGAGTACGCCCTCGAACTGGGCGTCCAGGCCCCGACCCTCTCCGAAGCCGTTTTTGCCCGCAACCTCTCCACGCACAAGGACGAGCGGGTCATGGCGAGCGCACTCCTCGGCGAGCATGTCACGCGAGCGAGCGGCTCGCCCCAGAGCCTCATGGACGATGTCCGCAAGGCCGTGCTTGCCTCGAAGATCATCGCCTACTCGGAGGGCTTCTCTTTCATCACCCAGGGCGCCGAGGCCGAGGGTTGGATCATAGATCCCGTGGCAGTGGCACATGTTTGGCGCTCGGGAGCCCTGATCCGCGGTCCCTTCCTCGATCACGTGGCCGAGGCCTACTCGCTTTCCGAAGGCTTGCATTCCCTCCTTCATGATGCCCGGATGAAAATCCTTCTCGACCAGTCCCTGCCGGCCCTGAGGAGGGTGGTGGCTCGGGCTATCGAGTCGGGTTTGCCGATCCCCTTGATGACCACGGCGGTCTCCTCTTTCGACGGTCAGAGGAGTTCCTGGCTTCCCGCCAATCTCATCCAGGCCCTGCGCGACCGCTTCGGCGGCCACGGCTTCGAGCGCGTCGACCGCCCCCGCGGCGAAATCCACTATGCCGATTGGGACCTTGGGTCCTGAGGGCGGCGAAGCGGATTCTTCTTGGCCTCTCCCACAAACACCGGCTACCCGCGCGTCTCCTGGAGCTCCAGCCAGTGTCCGAACCTCAGCCTCTTGGTGAGGAGATAATCGCGATCGTCCTCGTGGACGGGAAGTTCGTGGCGGACCCGCTCGACGACCTCGATGCCGTGCTTTTCGAGCTCTTCCACCTTCTCGGGATTGTTGGTGAGAAGGCGCACGCTTTTGACGCCCAATTTCTTGAGCATCTCCGCGGGAATTCGGTAGTTGCGCTCGTCGGCCGCGAAGCCGAGGGCGATGTTGGCGTCGATGGTGTCGTAGCCGGCGTCCTGGAGGGCATACGCCCTGAGCTTGTTGACGAGTCCGATGCCGCGCCCCTCTTCCTGGTGATAGAGGACGATGCCGCGGCCCTCCCTCTCGATGGCCATAAGGGCTTCGCGGAGTTGGGGGCCGCAGTCGCAGCGCCGCGAACCGAGGGAGTCGCCGGTGAGGCAGGCAGAGTGGACGCGGGTAAGGATGCCTTCGCCATCGCCGATCTCGCCCTTGAGGACGACGACATGGTCCTTGCCGTCTTTGTTGTTCACGAAACCCAGGATGCGGAAATGCCCGAATTCCGAGGGGAAATCGGCTACCGAGACGATCTTGACGCAGACGTCCTTGTCGCAGTCAGCGCAGGCGAGGCCCGCGGGGCAGCTTCGGAGCGAGGCGATGTCCTGGGCGATCACTTCTTCGACGCTTGGGATGCGCACCAATCCTCCTGTACGGTCGCGTAGCCTGTCCGAGGAACGGGCACGGCCGTGATATCCAAACGTTCTAACAATACCGCGGCTGCGGCGCAAAGCGAAATTCCGGAATATGGCCTTCCTCCGCTCCGTCGGCAATCTAGGCCTTGCGACTGTCGGGGTTGCCCGGTGGCCCTTGCCACTCAGGGTGGCCGGAAACCACGATATCGGCGCCGAGCAGCTCGACCTTCATGTCGATGAGCGAACAGGGGAGCCAGGCAGGGGCCGCATTCCGTCGAGCCGTGGGCGCCTCCCTCCCCGATCCGGCCTCCGCAGCCCCGATCGGCGGAAAGCGAGGCATGGCGAAGGGCGCGAGTCCTCCCAGTATGACCGGGGCTATGGTGATGACGATTTCGTCCACGAGGCGGGCCTCGAAAAAGGAAGCGAGGACGGCGGCACCCCCTTCGACCATGAGGCTGCCGATACCTTCGGCGAAGAGGGCAGCAAGGGTCTGGTTGAGGTCGAGCCCGCCTGTCCCATCCCTCTCGACGAAGAGAATGCGGGCGCCGGCCCCTTCGAGGAGATCCTTCGCCGCCCCGGCTTTTTCGGGGCTACCGTCTCGAGCGCCGACGATTATCGGGTTCCGCCTGCCTTCGGCGAAGATTTTCGCTCCGGGCGGTGTCCGAAGCCCCGCGTCGAGGACGACAGGTCGCGGGCTCCGACCCTCGACGAGCCTGACGCCGAGCGAGGGATTGTCCGCGAGGATGGTGCCGATGCCCACGAGAATGCCCTCGTGCCGCGCGCGGAGGGCGTGGGTCATGCGCATGGATTCTGCACCGCTCAGGATCGTGCGAAGGCCGGGAGCGGCGGCTATGGAGCCGTCGATGCCCTGGGCCCAGCTGAGGGTGACGCGGGGCCGCGATGAAGGAGGGGCTATGGCGGCCTCGGTCGAAGCGGCGGAGGCCGAAGGCGAAACGGCCTTTCCGGGGCTCACCGAGGCTCGATGAAGAGCTTCGTGCCGTCGTATTTGACGACTGCCTGCCGAGGCCTGCCGAGTCTTTCGAAGAGGCTCGGAGGCAACTGCAGGCAATCGGGCGGACATTCGTTCTGGAGTTTGACATATGCCGGGCCCGTGCCGTCGAGGTCCACCTCGTAGCCCGTCGTCATCATGCCGAGATCGAATCCGTCATTGGGATGTATCGAGAGTTGGTTGGGCTTGAGACTCGCGGCGCAGAGCGCCTTGAGCGTCGAGGTGCTTTTCATCGTTTCTCCTCGCCGGATCGCGGACAATCCTGATGACTCTCAGAGTATAGGGGTCCCGCGAATCGACTTCAACCGATCCGGCGCCGGATCATGACCTCGTAGTCGCCGAGCCCTTCGAAGCCGAAGCGTCGATACAGGGCGAGGGCCCTCTCATTGTCCCTCGCCACTTCGAGTTTCATTTGGAGTCCTCGCTCGGCGGCGATGGCGACCGAGACGCTCATCAGGCGCTTCCCGAGGCCCTTCCCCTGCCACTCCGGCAGCACCGCCATGTGATGGACGTAGAGTCGCCTCCCGTCGTCGGTGAGCCAGACCGAGGCGATGATTTCGCTGTCTTCCTTTTCTCCCGCCCCACCGCGCTCATCCATGACAAGGATCATGCCGCGGGCAGCCAAGGTCGCGTGGATGCTGTCGAGGCTATCGCCACGCTTGGGGCTCGCGACACCGCTCGAAGCCCAGAGCTTCACCAAAGACGCGAAGTCTGCGTCCTGGAAATCCCTGATGGACAAGGATTCCACCGGGCTGTCTTTCATAGAACCGCCTTTCCCGGCCCAAAGGCCCGAAATCGGGCTTCGTCGCCCGGCTTGGCCGAATGCCGGCCTTGTTCGCCCACTGCTTGATGCTGGCTTCGCCTTCGTGTCAGGATTGCGCATGCCGACCCGTGACATTTTCGCCAATCTCTCCCCCTTGGACAACCGGTATTGGCTCTCGAACGAGAGGGTCTTCGACGGCCTTTCGGAGCGGATTTCCGAGCGGGCGATGCTTAAAAGCTGCGCCCGCGTCGAGGCCGCCCTCGTCGAGGCTCATCTCGCGAGGCGGGGCCTTTCCGCCCCAGCCTTCGGCGCCGCACTCGCGGCCGCGGTGGAAAGGCTCGACCCCGACGCGGTGGCCGCCGAAGAGGAAAAGACCCGGCACAACATCAGGGCCCTCGTCAACGTCTTTCAACGCGGCCTTCCTTCGGAGATCGCGCCCCTCGTCCACCTCGGCGCCACGAGCGCCGACATCCTCGATACGGCGCGCTCCCTCGCCGTCCGTTCGGCGGTCACGGAGATCATCCTCCCCCTCCTCGCCAAGGTCGACCTCGAGCTCTGCCGCCTCGTCGTCGACGAGGCGGAGACTCCCCAGGTGGGCCGGACCCACGGTCAACACGCCGTTCCCATCACCTTCGGCTTCGCGATGGCCGAGTACGCGAGCCGTCTCGGCCAGTCCGTCCTCCGCGCGCGCGAACTCGCGTCGTCCCTGCGCGGCAAGCTCGCCGGGGCCACGGGTTCGTATAACGCGCTCTCGATGATCTACCCCGACCCCGAGGACTTCGAGCGCGAGTTCCTCGCCCGCCTCGGCCTCGAGCCCGCTCCCCATTCAACTCAGATCGTCGAGCCCGAGCCGATGATCCGCCTCCTCCTCGAGCTCGATCTCGCCTTCGGCGTGATGGCCAACGTCGCCGACGACTTCCGCAACCTCCAGCGCACGGAGATAGGGGAGCTCAGGGAGGCCTTCGGCAAGGACCAAGTGGGCTCCTCGACTATGCCGCAAAAGCGAAACCCCTGGAACTCAGAGCACGTGAAGAGCCTGTGGAAGGCCTTTTCGCCCCGCGCGGTCTCCTTCCTCCTCGACCAGATTTCCGAGCACCAGCGGGACCTCACGAATTCGGCGAGCGAGCGCTTCGTCGCCGATTGGCTCGCGGGCCTCGCTGCCGCGGCGAATCGACTCCTCGGGGTGCTCAAGGGCATTACCCCCGACCGCGAAAGGATGCTCGCCAATCTCGCGATGACGGGCGCGACCCTCCTCGCCGAGCCGGCCTACATCCTCCTCGCCGAATCAGGGAGGGCGGACGCCCACGAGATCGTGCGCCGCGCGACCCTTGCCGTCGAAAAGGAAGGCCTGGGATTCGGCGAGGCCCTGCGCAGGGAAGGCGGAGCCTCCGAAGGTGGAGCCTTCGAGGCGATAGCCGCCAGGCTGCGAGAACTTGGTCATACCAATGCCGATGAATTCTTTGCGAAGCCCTGGAAGTACAACGGGAGGGCCGCCGAACGGGCCCGCAAGGTCGGGACCGAATACCGCTCCCTCATGAAGGGGATAGCGGAAGGGGGCGTGGCATGATGAACATAGTCGTGATGGGGGCCCAGTGGGGCGACGAGGGCAAGGGCAAGATCGTCGATTACCTCGCGGCCGAGGCCGGCGTCATCGTCCGTTTTTCGGGAGGGGCCAATGCCGGGCATACGATCGTCATCGGGAACGACAAGTACGCCCTCCACCTCGTGCCCTCGGGGATTCTCTACCCGGACAAGGTCGTCGTCCTCGGCACGGGCATGGTCATCGATCCCGAGGCCCTCTTCGGCGAGCTTTCCGGCTTGTCCGATAAGGGCATCGATTGGGCGGGCAGGGTCCTCGTCTCCGATCGCGCCCATCTCGTGCTTCCGAGCCACAGGCGCATCGACAAGGAGATGGAGGCCGGCAGGAAAAGACCCATAGGGACGACCGGTCGCGGCATCGGCGTCGCCTACGGCATGAAGTCCTTCCGCGACGGGATCCGCCTCGCCGACATCGACGATCCCGAACGCCTCGTCAACCTCGGTGCCGAGGACAGGGCCTTCCTCGATCTCTACCGAGACCGCCTCCTCGAGATGAAGACCGACCTCGTCGCCTTCCTCAGAAAACGTCGTAATGCCTATGTTCTTTTCGAGGGCGCCCAGGGCGCCCTCCTCGACATCGACACGGGCTCCTATCCCTTCGTTTCGAGCGGCATGTCCTGCGCGGCCGGGGCGGCGGCCCAGGGCGGCGTGGGACCGCGGCGCATCGATCGCGTGCTCGGCGTCTTCAAGGCATACACGACGCGGGTGGGCAACGGTCCCTTCCCGACCGAGTTCGCCGACGATTCGCCCGGTTCGCTCCAGGCCTTCATCCGCGACACCGGCAACGAGTACGGGGTCACGACGGGGAGGCCGAGGAGGGTGGGCTACCTCGACCTCGTGGCCCTGCGCTACGCCTGCGCCGCGAACTCCGTCGACAGGCTCGTCCTCACCCATCTGGACGTCTACGACGAGCTCGAATCCTTCGAGACTTGCGTCGCCTATCGCCTCCGGGGCAAGCTCATCGACGATTTCCCCGCCTCGATCCGCGATCTCGAAGCCGCGGAGCCCGTCCTCCGGCGCTTCGCTGGCTGGAAGACCTCGATCAAGTCGACGCGCTCCTGGGAGGAGCTGCCCCGACAAGCCCGCGATTACGTGCAATTCATAGAAGAATTCACCGAGACCCCCGTTTCCATGATCTCGGTGGGCTCCGACCGGACGCAGACCATCGTGAGGGAGAGCCCGTGGACAAGGTCCTGATCCTCGATTACGGGAGCCAGTACACCCAACTTATAGGAAGGCGGGTCAGGGCGGCGGGGGCCTACGCGGAGATCGTGCCTGGAGAAACCCGCCTGGATGCCGCGAGACTCGCGGAGGTCCGGGGCATCGTGCTTGCGGGTTCGCCCTTTTCCGTCTACGACGATTCGGCGCCCCGCCCCGATCCGGCGATTTGGGAACTCGACCTGCCGATTCTCGGCGTCTGCTATGGCGCGCAAAGGATGATGAACGATCTGGGCGGTCGCGTCGAGAAGCTGGCCGATAGGGAATACGGACGGATGCGCGTCGACATCGAAGCTTCCACCGATCCCCTTCTCGCCGGCCTGCCCGCGTCTCTTTCGACCTGGATGAGCCATGGCGACTCGATTTCGAAGGTGGCGCCGGGCTTCGCCGTCCTCGCGACCTCGGAGGCTGGCATCCCGGCCGTCGTGCGCAGGCAGGGCAGGCTCCAATGGGGAGTGCAGTTCCATCCGGAGGTGAGCCACTGCGAGGGCGGCCCCGTCGTCATCGCGAATTTCGTGCGCGGCATCTGCGGCATGAAGGGCGCCTGGACGATGGAAGGCTATAAGGAAGAAATCTCGCGCAAGCTGCGCGAGAATGTCGGCGATCGCGACGTCCTCCTCCTCATTTCGGGCGGCGTCGATTCGACGGTAGCGGGCGCCCTTTTGCTGACGGCCCTGCCCCACGACAAGGTGTGGCTCCTCTACATCGACACGGGTCTGATGCGCAAGGACGAGAGCGTCGAGGTCATGCGAAACCTGAGGAGCCTCGGCGCGACGCATCTCCACATGGTCGACGCCGGGCACGAATTCCTGTCGGCCCTGTCGGGGCAGAGCGATCCGGAGGCGAAGCGCCGCATCATCGGCGACCTCTTCATCGAGGTGCAGACGCGGGAAGTCGAAAGACTCGGCATCCCCGATTCCTATCTCGTGCAAGGTACTCTGTATACTGATCTTATCGAATCGGGGAAGGGCGTCGGCAGCAAGGCCCAGGTCATCAAGAGTCACCACAACGTGCGCAGTCCCCTCGTCGAGGCCAAGCGGAAGGCCGGCATGGTTCTCGAGCCCCTCGATCGCCTGTACAAGGACGAGGTGCGCGAACTCGGACGACTCCTCGGCCTCGGCCCCGCCATCGTCGAACGCCACCCCTTCCCGGGCCCCGGTCTCGCCGTGCGCATCCTCGGGGAGGTCACGCGCGAGGCCTGCGATCTCTTGCGCGACGCGGACTCCGTCTATGTGGAAGAGCTGCGGCGGCGCGGTCTTTATGGCAAGATTTGGCAGGCCTTTTCGGTGCTGTTGCCGACGCGTTCCGTGGGCGTCGCCGGCGACGAACGCAAATACGGCAGGGTTCTCGCTCTGCGCGCCGTCGTATCGGAGGACGGCATGACGGCCGAACCCTTCGCCTTCGCGATGGAGGATCTGATGGGGATCTCCGCCGCCATCACCAATCGCGTGCCCGGAATCGGCAGAGTTGTATACGATATTTCCTCGAAACCTCCCGCGACAATCGAATGGGAATAGCAGCGAGTTTTCAGGATCGGCGAAGGCGAAAGTCCCTCGCCGGTACTAGACGAAGGCCCTTCGGCTCTGGTATATACGCGCATGGCGACTAAGCAGGATATATGGCGTTTCGAGGTTCGGGACCGGGGGCCGGGTGAGCCGCGCTGTTCCGGCTTGCCGGAAGACGCGCGCGCGCTGGGGCTCGGAAGAGTCACGCATGCGCGGACCGCGAAGCTGTTCTTCGTACGGGGGACAATGGCGCCCGAGGAGCTCGATCTCCTCGGGCGTTTTCTTTTTTCAGACCAGGTAGTCCAAGACTCGGCGATGCGCAGGGTGCTTTCCTCGGGAGAGACCGGCATCGAGAAGGCGGGGCTGCCCGTCTCCGACTACGCCATGGGGAAGGCGGCAGTGGTGGAAGTGCTGCCCCGGCCCGGCGTCACCGACATGGAGGCTCACGAAGCCCTTCGGGCCGCGCGCGAAATGGGCATCGAGGATCTCGAGGCGGTCTCCGTCGGCAGACGATGGGAGCTCGAGGGCGAGAGCATCGATGCGGCCTTTCTCGACAGGCTCGCTTCATCTCTTCTCGCGAATCCGCTGGTCGAACGTTGGGCCCTGGGCGAAATCGAGCCCATCTTCCTCGATGAAGAAAGCGACGAATCGGGGAGCGCGGTCGAGTCGGAGCCGCCCGCGGTGGAATCGCTCGATTTCGCGGATCTCGACGATGCCGGACTCGAGGCCCTTTCGCGCCAAAGGCGCGCGGCTCTCGATCTCGCCGAAATGAAGGCAATTAAGGCCTATTATTCCGCCGCGGGTCGAGCGGCGACCGATGTCGAATTCGAGATGATCGCCCAGACCTGGAGCGAGCACTGCGTCCACAAGACCTTCAAGGCCTTGATCGACGTGGATGCCCCGGGAACCGTCGACTACCCCGCGACCGTCGATTCGATATTTTCGACCTATATACGACGACCGACGGAAGAGATCGGCGCGCCCTGGGTCCTTTCCGCCTTCGTCGACAACGCCGGAGTCGTCGAATTCGACTCCGATTTCGAGGTTTCCTTCAAGGTCGAGACCCACAACCACCCCTCGGCCGTCGAGCCCTTCGGCGGCGCGAACACGGGGCTCGGCGGCGTCATCCGCGACATCATGGGCGTATCGGCCCGACCCATCGCTTCGACCGACGTCCTCTGCTTCGGACCGGCGGACCTGCCGCCGGAAAAGGTCGCGCCGGGCAGCCTCCATCCGCGACTCGTCGCGCGGGGCGTCGTGGCCGGCATCGAGGACTACGGCAACAAGATGGGCATTCCGACGGTCAACGGCGGCCTCTGCTACCATGAAGGCTATAGCTCCAACCCCTTGGTGTACTGCGGCTGCGTGGGACTCGCCCCGCGTGGCACGAGGCGCAGCAGGGTGGAGCCGGGCGACCGGGTGATCGTCATCGGCGGCAAGACGGGTCGCGACGGGATCCGCGGCGCCACCTTCTCCTCGATGACCATGGATGCGGCCACGGGAGAGGTTGCCGGAGCCTCGGTGCAGATCGGGGATCCCATCGCGCAGAAGAAGGCATTGGATGTGCTTTTGGCCGCCCGCGATCGGGGCCTCTATCACGCGGTCACGGATTGCGGCGCCGGGGGCCTTTCGTCGGCCATAGGCGAGATGGCGGCCTCCCTCGGCGTCGAAGTGGAACTTTCGGCCATCGGCACGAAGTACCCGGGGCTGGCCCCCTGGGAACTCTGGCTTTCAGAGGCCCAGGAGCGAATGGTCCTCGCCGTGGCGCCCGGAGACGTGGCGGAAGTCAAAAAGTTGTGCGAAACCTACAATGCCGGCTTTTACGATCTCGGGGGCTTCTCGGGTTCGCGGAGGGTGTCGGCCACGATGAGGGGCCGTGTCGTCCTCGACCTTCCCGTCGACTTGCTCCACGAGGGGATGCCGCGAAAGCGCCTTCGGGCGGTGGCTGCGCCCCATGCGCCGGCGCCCTTGGCGACGGGACCTCTCCCGTCGCCTCGCGAGGCCCTGCTGCGCCTCCTGTCGAGGCCCGGTAGCGACTCGGCCGAGCCCATCGTGCGGCGCTACGATCACGAGGTCCAGGGGGGGACCATCCTCGCGCCCTTCGACGGGCCCTGGGGTGACGCGCCCCAGGATGGAGCGGTCATCGTCCCGCAGGGGACGTCGGGCAAGCGGGCCCTGGCGATAGCCAATGGCTTCAGGCCGAGCTACGCTGCGCACGATCCTTACAATGCCGCCATTTCCGCCCATGACGAGTGCCTTCGCAACCTCGTGGCCGTCGGAGCCGATCCCGAGAGGGTCGCCGTCCTCGACAATTTCTGCATGGGCGATCCCAATCGACCCGAGGTCCTCTGGGACCTCCTCGAGTCGGCGAGGGCCTGCCGAGACGCGGCCCTGGCCCATCGTACGCCCTTCATTTCCGGCAAGGACTCCTTCTACAACGAATACGCGGCCGAGGACGGCTCACGGCGCTCGGTGCCTCCCTCCCTCCTTATCTCGGGCATGGGCATCGTGCCCTTCCCGGACAGTGTGCCGGGTTCCTGGCTCAAGGCCGCGGGGAATTACCTCTACTTGGTCGGGGATTTCGAGCCTCGCTTCGGAGGGAGTCTCTATGCTTCCTCCTTCGGCGCTCCCGACGGGGCCGATCTGCGCGTTCCCGGCGCGCCGAAGGCATCGAAGCTCCTGTACAAGAAGCTTCACGCCGCAATCGGCAAAGGTCTCGTGGCCTCGGCCCATGACGTCTCGGAAGGCGGGATCGCCCTCGCCCTCGCCGAGATGTGCATCGGCGGCAGGCTCGGGACGCGGCTCAGGCCGCCCGCCAAGCACGTCGGCGCAGAGGCTTCCCTCGCAGCCGCCCTTTTCGGCGAGACGAACGGCTGTCTCATCGTGGAGATCGACGGGGGGCGAAGAACCGATTTCGAGGAGGCCATGATGGGATCTTCGATCCTACCGATCGGCACCACGCTCGAGGATCCGAACCTCGTCATCGAGACCGGGCAAGAAGTCACAATTGCACTCGACGAGCTCTCGGCTTCGTGGAAGGGTAAAGCGGAGGTCAGGTCATGAAGGCGAAGGCATTGGTCCTCCTCGGGCCCGGAACGAACAGGGACAGGGACGCCGTCGAGGCCATCGAGGCGGCGGGCGGCGAGGCCATCATAGTACCGATGGCCCTGGTCTCCGCCAGGCACTTCGCGGACTCGGGAATGCTCGTCATTCCCGGCGGCTTTTCCTACGGCGACGCCCTCGGCGCGGGAGCACTCCTGGCCCTCGATCTCGAGCGCCGCTTCGCGGACGAGGTGGGCGCCTTCGTGGAATCGGGGCGACCGGTGATCGGGATCTGCAACGGCTTTCAGGCCCTCGTCAAATCGGGCATCCTTCCCGGAAGAAGCGGCGCCAAGGCGGCGGGAGGCGACCCGAAAGGCGTGCACGGTGGCATCGGGCACATGCCCCGCGAGCGCGAGATCACCCTCGCGCGGAACGCCCGTGGCGACTTCGAGTGTCGCTGGGTCAGATTGACGGCCCCGCTCTCGAAGAGTCGATGGACCCTGGGGCTCGGAGACTTCGCCTGTCCGGTGGCACACGGCGAGGGCAGGATAGCCGCGCAGGACGGGTCCGCCCTCGAGAGGATCGTGGCCGAAGGTCTCGTGGCCTTTCGCTACGCGGCGCACGATGGAGGGGCCGCCGCCGGCGAATGGCCGGCCAATCCCAACGGTTCGGCCTTCGACATCGCGGGGCTCTGCAACGCGGCGGGCAACGTCCTCGGTCTCATGCCCCATCCCGAAAACGCGATCAGGCCGCGCTCGAGGGCGTCGAGGCTGCCCGACAACCACGTGACGGCCGTCGGACTTTTCCGGAACGGGCTCAGGATAGCAGGTTAAGGCGCGATCTCGCGCCCAAGAGGAGGAGGATACGATGGATGCCGGCGAAACGGAGCAGATGGTGAAGGAATTCGATCTCCCGCTGCCCTTCGGAGGATCGGGAAAGGTGCGCGAATGGTACCGCCTCCCGGACTCAAAGCGACTAATTATTACGACCGATCGGATCTCCGCCTTCGACAGGGTCATCGCGCGGGTGCCTTTCAAGGGCCAGGTTCTCAACCAGCTCTCCGCCTTCTGGTTCGAGCGGACGCGCGACATCGTCCCCAACCACCTCGTCGCGGCCATCGATCCGGCAGCCTCCGTGGTGACCGATGCCGAAGCCTTCCCCGTCGAGGTGATCGTGAGGGGCAGGATCACCGGCGTAACCTCGACGGCGCTCTGGAGGCGCTACGAGCTGGGGGAACGCAACATCTACGGCTACGACTTTCCCGAGGGCCTGCGGAAGAACGACGCCCTGAAGGAACCAATTGTGACTCCCACCACGAAGGGAGGGCCGACCGGCCACGACGAGAGGCTCACGCCCGCCGAGGTCGTATCGGGCGGCTGGCTCGACGCTCCGACCTGGGAGCGCGTCATGGCCGCCGCCCTGGCCCTCTTCGAGCGGGGGCGATCGATCGCCCGATCCGCCGGACTCGAGCTTGTGGATACGAAATACGAGTTCGGACGCTCTCCCGAAGGCGAGGTCATGCTGATCGACGAGGTCCACACCCCCGATTCCTCCCGGTTCTGGAAGCTCTCGACCATCGAAGAGCGCATCGGCCGCGGCGAGGAGCCTGAGGCGATGGACAAGGAATTCGTCAGGCTGGCCTTCGCGAAATTGGGCTACAGGGGCGACGGGCCCATTCCGGAGCTCCCCGCGAAAGTCTGGGAAGAGACCGGCGCCCTGTATCGCCGCGTCTACGAGGCCCTTACCGGCCATGCATTCGTTCCCGCCGCCGGAACGGGATCGGCTAAAGAAGCGTCGAAGCGCATCATGGACGCGCTCAGGCGGGGAGGCTACGCATGAAGGAAGCGATTGTCATAATTATCATGGGATCGAAGGCCGACGAGCCCCACTCGCGCAAGATCTCCGAGGCCGCCTCGCGTCTCGGCCTCTCGAGCGAAATGCGCGTGGCTTCAGCCCACAAGACACCGGCCGATCTCATCGGCATCCTCGCGGCCTACGAGTCGGACGGCAGGCCCAAGGTCTATGTCACGGTGGCCGGTCGCTCGAACGCCCTTTCGGGCTTCGTCGACGGTGCGGTGAAGGCGCCCGTCATCGCCTGTCCGCCCCCATCGGAAAGCTACGGCGGCGCCGACCTCTGGTCGAGCATCCGCATGCCCTCGGGAATCGCTCCGGCCTTCGTGATGGATCCCGCCAACGCCGCCCTCTTCGCGGCCAAGATCCTCGCCCTTGCCGAACCTACCCTGGCGGGAGGCATCGCGAGGGAACGCGAGGCACGGGTCGAGGAACTTCGCGCCGCCGACACCGAGCTCAGGTCCCAGGGCGGCCTTCGATGAGCGGGCCTCGGGAGGAATGCGGCGTCGTCGGAATAGCCATGGGCGCCGCATCCCTGCCGGGTTCGCATGACGCTGCGCGTACGGCCTTTTATGGGCTTTTCGCGCTGCAACATCGGGGGCAGGAAGCGGCCGGCATCGCCTCCTCCGACGGGGGGACCATCAACCTCCACAAGGACCTCGGCCTCGTGTCGCAGGTCTTTCGCGAGGGCTCCCTCGAGCCGCTCAAGGGCGGCCTCGCCATCGGCCATACCCGCTACTCGACGACGGGCAGCTCGTCGATGCGCAACGCCCAGCCCTTCGTGATCGATACGCGTCACGGGCCCCTCGCCGTGGCCCACAACGGCAACATCGCGAACGCGCCGGCCCTTCGCAGGGCCCTCCTGGATCGGGGCATCGGCCTATCCTCGGCTTCCGACACGGAGCTTCTCGCGATGGACCTCGCGGGCGCCGAGGGAAGGAATTGGCCCGAGCGTATCGCCAAGGCCATGGCTGGTTGGGTGGGGGCTTTTTCCCTCCTCGTTCTCACGATGGACGCCGTCTACGCCCTGCGCGACCCCTGGGGCTTCCGACCCCTCGCCCGCGCCGTCCTCGCAGACGGCAGTATCGCCTTCGCCTCGGAAACCTCGGCCCTTCGCATGCTCGGCGCGAAGACCTTCGAGGAGGTTGGCCCCGGGCAGATCGTCGAGGCGCGACGCGAGGGCATGGTTCTTCACGAGGGAATGAGGGCCGCTCCCAAGAGCTCCTGCTCCTTCGAGTACGTTTACTTTTCGCGACCCGATTCCGAATGGAACGGACGCACCGTCCACGCCGCCCGCCGCGCCCTCGGGTCCATACTCGCGAAGGAGGCGCCCGCAGAGGCCGACATCGTCGTGCCGGTGCCCGACTCGGCCATCCCTCCGGCGATCGGCTACGCCGAGGTCTCGGGCATCCCTTACGAAGAGGGCCTCGTCAAGAACCGCTACATCGGCCGCACCTTCATCGAGCCCACCGAGGCCCTGCGCAAACGCGGCGTCGCCCTCAAGTTCAGCCCCCTCGTGGAGAACATCGCAAATAAGCGCATCGTCCTCATCGACGACAGCATCGTGAGGGGCACGACCACCCGAGCCCTCGTCGAACTCCTCCGCGGCGCCGGGGCGCGGGAAATCCATCTCCGCGTCGCGAGCCCTCCCATCCGTCATCCCTGCTACATGGGCGTCGACATGGGCGATCCGGCCGAACTCGTGGCCAGGCGACTCGACGCCGGCGGTCTGGCTCGCGAACTGGGGGTCGAAAGTCTCGCCTGGCTCTCCCTCGAAGGCCTGAGAAAGGCCATCGGCGTTCAGGGCCTCTGCGAAGCCTGCTTCAGCGGAAGTTATCCGATACCGATCGACGAAGTCGGGGCCAAGTCCCTCTTCGAAAGGGGTGGCGCATGAAGGTGCTTGTCGTCGGCTCTGGCGGCCGGGAGTCCGCCCTGGCCCTCTCCCTCGCGCAATCGCCGTCGGTGACGCGGATCATCGCGGCTCCCGGGAATCCCGGCATCGCGGAGATAGCCGCAATTCATCCCATTCCGGCGGACGCCGTGGAAGACCTCGTCTCGCTCGCGGCGGCCGAAGCCGTCGACCTCGTGGTCGCCGGCCCCGAGGCCGCCCTCGCCGCTGGCCTCGCCGACGCCCTGGCGGCCAAGGGAATCCCCTGTTTCGGTCCCTCGCTCGCGGCGTCGAGGATCGAGAGCTCGAAGGCCTTTTCGAAGACCTTCATGCAAAGGCATGGAATACCCACGGCCCATGCGAAGGTCTTCGGCGACGCAAGGCAGGCCCTGGCCTTCGCCGAGTCGATGAATGACCTGCCTGTCCTGAAGGCCTCGGGGCTCTGCGCGGGCAAGGGCGTCATCCTTCCCGACAGCAGGGGCGAAATGGCTGTCGCAATCGAGCGTCTCCTCGCGATGGGGGGGAGGGGTGGGGAAATCCTCGTCGAGGAGAGGCTTTCCGGCGAGGAAGTCTCCATCCTCGCCTTTTCCGACGGGAACGACTGGACGGTGATGCCCGCGGCTCGCGACCACAAACGATTGAAGGACGGCGATCGCGGGCCGAACACGGGCGGCATGGGTTCCTACGCCCCGGCCCTCTCGATGGCCACCGCCGAAGAGTTGGCCGAAATCGTCATAGCTCCTGCGATCCGCGGCCTTCGCGAGGAAGGCATCCCCTTCATCGGCGCCCTCTTCGCCGGCCTCATCCTCACGAAAGAGGGGCCGAAGGTCCTCGAGTACAACTGTCGCTTCGGGGACCCCGAAACCCAGTCGATCCTCCCCCTCCTCGAATCCGATCTCGGCGAGCTACTCCTCGCCTGCGCGACGGGGAGGCTACGCGAAACGCGGGCTCGCTGGCGAGAGGGTTTCGCCGCCTCCATAGTCCTCGCCGCCGAAGGCTATCCCGAGGCGCCGAAGTCGGGAGGGAGGATCATCCTCCCCGAGACGACCCCTTCCGAAAGTTGGATCCTCCACGCGGGCACGCGACGCGTAGGCGATGACCTCGTCGCCTCGGGAGGAAGGGTCCTCGACGCCGTGGCGCGAGGCGGAACGCTCGACGAGGCCCTGGGGCGAGCCGCGCGGCTCATCGAATCGGTACGACTCGAGGGCTCGCACTATCGAAGGGACATCGGCTCGCGCGGCCCGCTCGACGGGGCGGCTCGCGCCTCCCTCGCGGGAGGGCGGAGCCCCTCCGCCTACGCGCAGGCCGGCGTCGACATCGACGCGGGCAACCGGGCCGTGGAGCTCATGAAGGGGGCCGTCCGTTCCACCTACGGCAAGAAGGTGCTAGCCGGTATTGGTTCCTTCGGCGGGATGTACGACGCCGGAGCCCTCAAGGCGATGGCCCACCCCGTCCTCGTGTCCTCGACGGACGGAGTCGGCACCAAGACGAGCCTCGGCCTTTCACTCGGAAGGCCGGCCGGTCTCGGCGAGGACATGGTCAACCATTCCATCGACGACATCCTCGTCCAAGGGGCCCGACCACTATTCTTCCTCGACTATGTCGCCGCCTCAAGGCTCGTGCCCGAAACGGTGGCCGAGATCGTGGGCGGGATGGCGAAGGCCTGCAGGGAAGCGGGCTGCGCCCTCATCGGCGGCGAGACCGCCGAGATGCCGGGCACCTACCGCGAGGGGGAGCTGGACATCGCCGGCACGATCGTCGGCATCCTCGAACGCGAAAAGGCCCTTCCAAGGCCGAACCTCGCGGCGGGAGATCTCCTCGTCGGTCTCGCCTCCTCGGGCCTTCATACCAACGGTTATTCCCTCGCCCGCTGTGCCTTCGCCGGAGTCGATCTCGAGGCCCTTCATCCCCTCCTCGGCGAAAGCCCCGCCGACGCCCTCCTCAGGCCCCATCGCTCGTACCTGCCCCTCCTCAATGCGGCCCTCGATGCGGAACCCTCGCCCGTCAAGGCCCTTGCGCACATCACCGGAGGCGGATTCGTCGAGAACATTCCCCGCGTGCTTCCGAGCGGCCTCGACGCCGTCATACGGCGCGGGTCATGGAAGGTGCCGCCGATCTTCGAGCTTATCGGGCAGCTCTCGGGGGCGGGCGAGGAGGAGATGGCGAGGGTCTTCAACCTCGGCATAGGCATGGTCGCCGTCGTCGCGCCGGGGGACCTGGCCCGCTTCCGCGAACTCGTGCCCGAGGAAGTCTTCGTGATCGGCAGCCTCGAAGCCGGTTCAGGGAAGACACAATTACGATGAAGTCATCCGAAGGCCTTCCTCGGGTCCTCGTCCTCGCCTCGGGGCGGGGCAGCAATTTCGAGGCCCTCGCCAAGGCCGCCGCCCGAGGCGAGGCGCCTATCGACCTGGTCGGACTCGTGGGCGACCGGCCTTCAGCCGCCTGTTTCGATCGGGCGCGGGTCTTGGGAATAAGGGTCTTGCCTCTCCCCGCCGAGGGCAGGAAGAGGCGCGAGTACGACGCACTTCTCGCCGAAGCGGTCGCGGCCTTCGAGCCCGATTGGATCCTCCTCCTCGGCTGGATGAGAATCCTTTCCGATGCCTTTCTCGGGCGCTTTCCCGGCAGGGTGATCAACCTCCACCCCGCCTTGCCCGGGCGCTTCCCCGGCGTCGACGCGATCCGGCGCGCCTGGGAAGCCGCGCGGGCGGGAGAGGGAGAGGTCACGGGCGCCATGCTCCATTTCGTGCCCGACGAGGGCGTGGACAGCGGGCCAGCGATAATCGTAGTCGAATTGAGGATAGGCCGGGACGAATCGCTCGAATCGCTCGAGTCGAGGATGCATGAACTCGAACACGAGCTGGTCGTCGAGCTCGCGAAACGGCTCCGGAAGGACAGCATAGCCGATAGATCGGCGACGACCGATCCCGAACCACCACAGGGGGAAAGCAAATGAGACTGGCGCTCGCATCGGTGCACGACAAGACGGGGCTCGAGGCCTTCGCGAAACGGATCTCCGCCGCGGGATTCCGATTCCTGGCCACGGGGGGCACGGCCGTCGCCCTCCGCAAGGCGGGGATCGAGGTCCTCGACGTGGCGAGTTATACGAAATCGGAAGAGATGCTGGGCGGCAGGGTGAAGACCCTCCATCCCGCAATCCACGGCGGCATCCTCGCCCGCGGCGAAGGCGCGGATTTCGCCGAGCTCGAGGCCCGCGGCTACGGCCCCATCGATCTCGTCGTCGTCAACCTCTATCCCTTCGAGAAGGTCTTGGGGCGCGGCGACGCGACCGAGGCGGAGCTCGTCGAGGAGATCGACATCGGCGGCGTCGCCCTGACGCGCGCGGCCGCGAAGAATTTCGCGAGGGTGACCCTCGCCTGCGATCCTTCCGACTATGACGGAATCGCCTCCGCCTTCGAGTCGGGCGGACCCGACACTGAGACGAGGAAGGGCCTCGCGTTAAAAGGCTTCGAGCGGACGGCCGCCTATGATGCGGCCATTTCGCGCTGGTTCGCGGGCCTTTCAAGCGAGCCCGAAGCCTCCTTCGCGCCGCCCGGGACGAGGGAACGCGAGCTGCGCTACGGGGAGAACCCTCATCAATCCGCCGAGTACCGGAGCGCCCTGCCCGGCACGGGGCCCCTCGGCGGCCGGCTGCTCCAGGGCAAGGAGCTGTCCTACAACAACATTCTCGACCTGGACGCGGCGATCCGTTCGGTCTCCTCCTTCGAGGAGACTGCCTGCACCATCGTCAAACACCTGTCGCCCTGCGGCGTGGCCCTCGGATCGGACGCGGCCGATGCCTATGCGAAGGCCCTCGCGGCCGATCCCGTCTCGGCCTACGGCGGCGTGGTGGCCTTCAACCGGCCCCTCGACGCGAAGGCCGCGGCGCTGATGAAGGAACTCTTTCTCGAGTGCGTCGCCGCCCCGGCCTTCAGCGAAGAAGCCCTGGCCTTGCTCAGGACCAAGAAGAACCTCCGCCTCCTCGCCGCCGATCCGGCTCGCGCCCTCGATCCCCTGCGGGAAATCCGGAGCGTCACAGGAGGATGGCTCGTCCAGGATCGCGATCTGGGAGATCCCGCGGCAAGCGAATGGAAGGTCGCATCGAAGAGGCAGCCGACGGGTGCAGAACTCGAGGCTCTTCGCTTCGCCTGGAAGGTCGTGAAGGACGTTCGATCGAACGCCATAGTCCTGGCCGGCCCGGGGGAGAGCTACGGCATTGGCGGGGGCCAGACGAATCGGGTCGACGCCGCTCGCCAGGCGGTGGAGAGGGCGGGAGAGAGGGCCAAGGGCTCCGTCATGGCTTCGGATGCCTTCTTTCCCTTCCCCGACTCCATCGAAGTTGCGGCCAAGGCCGGGGTGACGGCCGTCGTCCACCCCGGCGGCTCGATCAGGGACGCGGAAACCCTCGCCGCCGCGGACGCGGCCGGCATGGCCGTGCTCTACACGGGCGTCAGGCATTTCAGGCATTGATGAGTATCCAGGGAGATAGCATGCGAAACGACCACTTGTTCATGTCGGGCCCGGCCCTGACCTTCGACGACCTCCTCGTCGTTCCGGGTTACAGCGAAGTCCTTCCCTCGGACGTCGACATCGGCGCGACCCTCGTGCCGGGCATCAGGCTCAATGCGCCCCTACTCTCGGCCGCGATGGACACCGTGAGCGAGAACCGCCTCGCCATAGCCCTCGCGCGGATGGGTGGCATAGGCATAATTCATAGGAATATGAGCCCCGAGGCCCAGGCTGAGGAGCTCCGCAAGGTCAAGCGCTCGGAGTCGGGCATGATAGCCGATCCCGTGTTCCTGCCCGTCACGGCGAGCCTTTCCGACGCCGAAAAGGTCATGGAAACCTGGCGCGTGTCGGGCGTGCCGATCGTCGAGGAATCGAGCGGCAAACTGGTCGGCATCATCACCAATAGGGATAGACGCTTTTGCCGACCCGAGGACGGCAAGCGACCCGTCACCGATTTCATGACCTCGAAGGGCCTCGTCACCGCGCCCGAGGGCACGGGCATAGAGGAGGCCATCGCGATCCTCGCCCGCCACCGCATCGAAAAACTTCCCATCGTCGACGGGGAGGGGAGGCTCCGCGGTCTCATCACGGTGAAGGATATCCAGAAGAAGCGCGATTACCCCAACGCGGCCGTGGACTCGAGGGGGCGCCTCCTCGCCGGGGCGGCCGTCGGCGTTGGCCCCGATGTCGAGGAGCGCGTCGAAAGGCTCGTCGCGGCCGGCGCCGACGTCATCGTCGTCGACACGGCCCATGGCCACACCAAGGGCGTCATCGGCGCGATCAAGAGGATCAAGTCGGTCGCGAAGGATATGCCGGTCATCGGAGGCAATGTCGTCACCGAGGAGGGCACGATCGCTCTGATCGAGGCGGGCGCGAACGCCGTGAAGGTCGGCGTCGGGGCGGGCTCCATTTGCACGACGAGGATCGTGTCGGGCGCGGGCATGCCCCAGATGAGCGCCATCTGGGCCTGCGCCCGCGAGGCGAAAAAGCGCGGCATTCCGGTCATCGCCGACGGCGGGATCAAGTACTCGGGAGACATCGTGAAGGCCATCGTCGCCGGAGCCGAGACCGTCATGCTCGGGAGCCTCTTCGCAGGCCTCGAGGAGAGCCCTGGCGAATTGGTGCTATATGAAGGCAGGCAGTACAAGAGCTACCGGGGCATGGGCTCCCTCGGGGCCCTCCAAGGCTATGGCCGCGACCGCTACGGAAGCGGTCAGGACGCCGCCTCGGGGCAGGGCAGCAGGAAGCTCGTCCCCGAAGGCGTCGAGGGCATGGTGCCTTACCGCGGCACCCTGCCGGAGTACGTCAGCCAGCTCCTCGGCGGCCTCCGCTCGGGCATGGGCTACGCCGGGGCCGCGAGCCTCGCCGACCTCCGCGAACGGACCGGCCTCGTTCGCATAACTTCCTCCGGCCTCGCCGAAAGCCACCCCCACAGCATCACGATCACGCGGGAAGCGCCTAATTATCAACGAGGAGAATAGGTGCTTCCCGCCAGAGCGGAATCCAGACGGATTCCGCTCTGCTACAGAAGCGCGACGATCGCGCATGCGATCGTCACGCGAATAGGCCGCCGAAACCGAGGCGGCCTATTCGCGAAGGCTGCCGAAACCGAGGCGGCCTATTCGCGAAGTGCCAGTTGGTAGATCTTCGTCGCCTCGTCTTTTCCGATCTTCACGAAATTGCCCACCTGCTTCGTGCCCTTGGCGCTAAGCTTGTCGGCCATTTCGGCGATCCTGTCATCTTTCACGCCGAGGCCCGAGAGTCGCACGGAGAGTCCGAGGGAGCGCCAGAAATTCTCGAGGGCTTCGATGCCCCGATGCGTCGCTCGCTCGATGTCGCGGGGAACGATCTCGATGCCCCAGACGCGGTTGGCGATTTGGGCGAAGCGGGCGGGGTCCTGTTTGAACGTGAAGCGCATCCAGGAGGGGAAGAGGGCCGCGAGGCCGGCTCCGTGGGCCACGCCGTAGATGGCGGAAACCTCGTGCTCGAGATCGTGGGTGGCCCAGTCTCCGACCCGCCCCGTATCGAGGAGGTTGTTGTGGGCGATGGTGCCCGCCCACATGAGCTCGGCCCAGGCGTCATAGTCATTGCGTTTTGCCAACACCCGAGGCGCGGCGTCGATGACCGTGCGGAGAGTCGCCTCGATGAGGCGGTCGGTGAGTTCGACGGGTTTCGAGTTGGTGAAGTAGCGTTCGAGGAGATGGGCCATGATGTCGGCCGAGCCGTTGGCGATCTGATCGGTGGGCAGGGTGAAGGCGAGCTCGGGATTGAGTATGGAAAAACGCGGATAGATCAGCTCGGAATTGAAGCCTCGTTTGAGGAGGCCCTCTTCCTTCGTGATCACGCTCGCCGTGCTCGCCTCGCTCCCCGCGGCGGGGATGGTGAGGATGGTGCCGACGGGGAGGGCTTCCTTGGGTTCGGCGGTTCCGGCGAAGAAATCCCAGACATCACCCGAATAGGGGACGCCGAGGGCGATGGCCTTGGAGGAATCGATCGCGCTCCCTCCGCCGACGGCGAGCACGAGACCGACCTTCTCCTTGCGGCAAAGGGCTATGCCTTCCTTGACGAGGCCGAGGCGGGGGTTCGGCGCGACGCCGCCGAGTTCGACGTAGTCGACGCCGGCGGCCTTGAGCGAGGCGACGACCCTGTCGTAGAGGCCCGTTCGCTTGATGCTCCCCCCGCCATAATGCAAGAGGACCTTGGTGGTAAGGGCGCGAGCTTCCTCGCCCACCTTGGCTTCCATTCCCCTTCCGAAAAGTATCTTGGTCGGATTCCTGAATACGAAATTGTCCATTCGCCGTCCTCCTTGCGCCAGAGCGTTACACAAATATACAGCGCGAGCCGGTTCTTCGTCATTCTCTCGCTTGACGATTCGTGTCCGCCGGGCGAAGCTTGGCCGATGTCCACGGATGAGCGACCTTCCCTCGGCGCCTCGTTGCGCGGCGGCCTCTTTTCGACGGATTTCCAGCGCGGGGCCGTCCTCGTCGCCACCTACGTGGCAGCCATCTTCCTCTATCCCGGCCCCCCCGATCCATCCAATCCTCCCGCCTATTTCGCCGAGACCTATTTCGGCCTCGTGGGCGCCTCCGCCGCTCTGAGCCTCCTCGCGGTATTCGTCAGGAAAGGCGCCTGGCTCCATCCCGTCCTCGTGTTCCGCGCCTACCTTCTCATCGTCCTGGGCTACAGCCTCGAGTCCTATCTTTCGGTGAAGCTCGTTCTCGGCGTGGGCCTGATGACGGAGATATGCCTCATCGAGGAATCACCTTATGACAAGGTCGTCGCAGGAGCTGCCTTCCTTTTTTTCATGTTGGCGCAAATCTTCCCCGACTTCCTCGGCAAGAACAGCCTCGCGCCCGAGATGCCCCGACCGCGAAGTTCGGAACTCGGGGCCCTCGCCCTGTCCTTGGCCCTCGCTTCGGCGGCCGCCTGCCTCCTCAGGACGCTCAATGCGCGACAAAGGGAGCTCGTCGATCTCGTACGGCTCCACGAGGCCAACCTGGCAGCCCTCGCCGAGCTTAACAGCAACCTGCAAGGTTACGCGCGCACCATCGACATCGAATCGGCCGAGCGCGAACGCAATCGCATCAGCCGCGAGATACACGATATCTCGGGTTACATCTTCACGAATCTGATAGCCCTCATGGACGCCGCGGGCAGCCTTCCGCGCGAGGACCAGGCGGGTCTCACCGATCTCCTCGTCACCGCTCGGAGCCAGGCGCAGGAAGGGCTCCGGGAGACCCGCGCCGCCCTCCGCAAGCTCAGGGCGGAACAGAACCGTCTCACCGACTGCACCCAGGCGATCCACAAAATTGTTTCCATTTTCAAGAAGGTGACGAAGATCGCGGTCGACGTGAGCTACGGCAACATGCCCCACTCCATTCCTCAGGAAATGAGCCTCGTTCTCTACAGGACGATCCAGGAGGCGCTGACCAACGCGGTGCGCCACGGCAAGGCCACGCGCGTCAGGGTCGGCTTCTGGGTCGAAAAGGAGGAGCTCAGGCTTTCGATCGTCGACAATGGCAAGGGCGCCTTCGCCATCGTCAAGGGAATTGGCATCAGCGGCATGGAGGAGAGGATCGGCGCCCTCGGCGGGAGGGTCGAGGTGGGGCAGGCGGCCGAGGGCGGTTTCGCGCTCCGCATAGACATGCCCTTGCCGGCTTCGATCCCGAGGGGGGCCGCGGGCCATGTCGCGACCACTCAATCCACGACGACTCCGACCGTGTTGGCCGAAGGAGGCTGACGTGGAAGGCAAGATAAGGGTTCTCATCGCCGACGACCAAAGGCTTTTCCTCGAGAGCCTCGCGACCTTCCTTCGCAATTACGCCGATGATATCGACGTCGTGGGCAAGGCCGCGAACGGGGCCGAAGCCGTCGAGATGGCTGCGGCTCTCCGTCCCGACATCGTTCTCATGGACGTGCACATGCCCGTGATGGACGGCGTCGAGGCGACGGGAAGGATCATCGCCGCGATGCCCGAGACGAAGATCCTCATCCTTTCCACCTACGACGAGGATGAATACGTCAGGAAGGCCTTGGGCTTCGGGGCCGCCGGCTATCTTCTCAAGGATATCTCGCCGACCGAGCTCATCGCGAGCATCCGCGCCCTCAAGGGCGGGGCGATGCAGATTTCGCCTCACATCGTCGGAAAGCTGATGCGCAGCATCGTGGACGAGGCCCCCGCCCGTCCCGACAGGGGAGAGGGCGACATCGAGGGATTCGAGACCCTCACGCGACGTGAGCGCGAGGTGTTCTCCCTCATAGCGACCGGCTGCGACAACGCTCAGATCGCCGAGTCCCTCCATTTGGCGGAGCATACGGTGCGAAACCATGTCAGCATGATCTATTCGAAGCTCGGCGTTCAGGATCGCTTTCAGATCATCCAGATGGCGAATCGAATCCGCTACCACGAATGAGCCTCGCCCGCGAATCAGGCGCCGGCCAATTCTCGATTCCCAATCCCCGGGACAAGGGTGACAATTGTCCCGATCAAATCGTGATTCCTGTCTCTTGCGGACATGGCGTACCGGCCCCACAGTGGAACTGCGCCACATCGTGGCGAAGCGTTCGCAGGTAGGAGGATTCACGTGATGAAAAGAATGTTCATTGCCCTCGCGTTGGCCGCGACCCTCGTCGTGGGCCTTTCCGCGCAGAAGAAGTTGACCGTCTGGTGCTGGGATCCCAACTTCAACGTCTACGCCATGAAGCAGGCCGCCCTCGTCTACAACAAGACCCATCCCGACGTGAATATAGAGATCGTCGACATGGCCCAGGACATCGAGGCCAAAATCATCTCCGGACTCCAGGCCGGCGGCGCCGGGCTTCCCGACATCGCCCTCTTCCAGGATTTCCGAATCGAGCAGTTCATCCAAGACTACCCGGGCGCCTTCGTCGACCTCAAGGCCGCGGGCGTCGACTACAAGCAGTTCGCCGCCTACAAGGTCGGACCGATGACCGTCGGCAACCATGTCTACGGCATTCCCTTCGACACGGGTTCGACGGGTCTCTGGTTGCGCACCGACTACATGAAGCAGGCCGGTCTCAATCCCGACAATTATGCCGGCAAGAAACTCACGTGGTCAGAGGTCATCAAACTCGGCGTTGCCGTAAAAGCAAAGACGGGCAAGCCCCTCCTCGCCTACCAGAGCGACAATTTCGACATGCTCCGCATCGTCGTCCAGTCGACCGGTGGTCAGTTCTTCAATCCCGACGGCAGCCTCAACCTCCGAAGCGACGCCTTCAAGAAGTCGCTCGGGCTCTTCAAGGAACTCAACGACAAGGGTCTCCTCTACCCGGTTGTCGGTTGGAGCGACTGGATCAACGCCATCAACAGCGATCAGGCCGCGGGCTTCCTCAACGCGATCTGGATGGTCGGCAGCGTCAAGTCCCGTCCCGAGAACGCAGGAAAGTACATGATCATCCCCACCCCCAAGATCGAGGGCGTGCCCGGCGCCTCCAACGCCTCGAACAATGGCGGTTCTAGTTGGTACGTATTCTCCGGCAGCCCCAACAAGGCCCTCGCCGTCGATTTCCTCAAATCCGTCTGGGCTACGGCCACCCCCGACACCCTTGCCTTCTACAACACCATTCTCAAGGGCGCCGGCGCGATGGGCACCTTCCTGCCCAGCCAGAAGGGCTCCAATTTCACCGCCAAGGACGATTTCTTCTACAAGAGCCAGCCGATCTACCAGGACTTCGCCGCCTGGATGGCCAATGTCCCCGTCCTCAGGTATACGCCCAATTACCAGCCCATGCGCGACGCCGTCGCCCACGCGGTGCTGAACTACTTCCAGGGCAAATTGAAAACCGTCGATGACACGATCGCGGCCGCGGAGGCCGAGTACAAGCAGGTGATGGGCCAGTAGGGCCTCGCCGTCCTGGGACTCGGGATCGCGCCTGAGCGCGTCGCGAGTTTCCGGGCGGACAATGGCTTCCGTGACTCGAGCTCATTGAAGAGTCGGTCGCGGAGGCCATTTTTCGAAATCGATCCCCGCAGGAGATCAGCACATGAATAAGCGAGGAAGCTACCAGCGCTACTTGAACCGTTTCGGCTGGTTCTGCGTCACCCCGGCGACGATCTTGTTCACCCTATTCATGCTCTATCCCATCCTCTCGTCGCTGTATTACGTGACGCGCCGTTGGAAGGGGATGTCGAACACCTTCATCGGCCTCGGCAATTTCGTCAGGATGGCGCACGACAAGGTCTTCCAGGGCGCCCTCGCGAACAATTTCATCTTCATGGTGATCCAGATACCTCTGATGATATTCCTGGCCCTCATGCTGGCTGTACTGTTGAATCAGGGCATCAGGCGTTTCCGCGGCGCCCTGCGCCTCGCGATTTTCCTCCCCGCGGTGACCTCGCTCGTCGTCGTTTCCGTGCTGTTCAGGGTCCTTCTCCAGGCGAACGGGCTCCTCAACAACGTCATGCTGGACGCCCATCTCATCTCCTCGCCGATCGGCTGGCTCAACGACGCCTTCTGGGCAAAGGTGACCATCATACTTGCGATAACCTGGCGCTGGACGGGATACAACATGGTCTTCTTCCTGGTCGGTCTCCAAAGCATCGATACCGAGATCTACGAAGCCGCCGAGGTCGATGGCGCGTCGAAGCTCCGGCAGCTCTTCACCATCACGATTCCCTTGCTCATGCCGGTCATCCTCTTTTCGCTGGTGACCTCGACGAGCGGGACCATGCAGCTCCTGGAGGAACCCAACATCCTCACCTGGCAGGGAGGCCCGGCGAACGCGACGATGACCGCCGCCCTTTACATCTACCGGCAGGCCTTCTTCATCAACGCCGACTTCGGCTACGCCACGGCCATGTCCTATGTCGTCGTCGTCATCTCGGGCGTCTTCGCGATCCTGCAGATGCGCCTCCTCGGGGAAAGGAAAGCCAAATGAGCATGGTCAGGAAATGGACCTTGGGCCGTGCCCTGGCGCTTCTCGTGCTCCTCGGCGCGGCGGTGATAAGCGTCTTTCCCTTCATTTGGATGATCGTCGGCATGACCCTCAACCCCAACGACGTTCTCAAGGGCATCCTCGTGCCCGGCCGCGATTTCGTCTCGAATTGGACCAAGGCCACGACCAGCTACAATCTTCCCATTTTCTTCTTCAACTCGCTCAAGATAGCCCTGTTGACCGTCGTCTTCGGTCTCGCGGTCAACGGCCTCGCCGCCTACGGTTTCGAAAAGCATCAGTCCAAGGCGCGCGACAAGGTCTTCGGCGTTCTCATGCTGACCCTCATAATTCCGCAGATCGCCCTCGTCATCCCGATGTTCAGGATGTTCGCCTTCTTCAAGCTCCTCAACACCCATGCCGCGATCATCCTGCCCTCGATCATGTCGGTATTCATAATTTTCTTCATGCGGCAGAACTTCAAGATGTTCCCCACGGAGATCATGGAGGCGGCCAGGGTGGACGGCGCGAGCGAGATGGGCATTTTCGTGCGCATCGTCACCCCGTCGATGCAGGCTACCTACGCTTCGGCGGCGATCTACCTCTTCCTCGGTCAGTGGAACTCCTACCTCTGGCCCCTCATCACGATCCTCTCGGACGCGAAGAAGACCCTGCCCCTCGCGATGGCCTCGATGATGAGCGCCTATACCATCGAGTACGGCGCCTTGATGGTAATTGTCTGCATCTCGGTCCTGCCCGTCCTCGTCCTCTTCCTGTCGATGCAGAAGCAGTTCGTCGCCGGACTTCTCGGATCGGTCAAGTAGGGAGGCCATGATGCGCGAAGGAGATCTTTTCCATTCATCAAGACCCTGGGAGAGTCCCGAGACGAGCGGGGAGGGCAGGCTCCCGATGAGAAGCCCCCTCCTTCCCTGGAGGAGCCTCGAGGAGGCGAGGAGGGCCGCCCGGCTCGGTCCAACGGCCGTCTCGGATTTGGAGAATCCCCTCGTCCTCGGACTCGACGGCGAATGGTCCTTCGCCCTGGCCGACAATCCCGAGGCCTGCCCCGAGGGCTTTTACGACGGGGCTTTTCGCGACGACGACTGGTCGCGATTGCAGGTGCCGGGCACCTGGACCCTGCAAGGCTTCGATCATCCGCATTACACCAATGTCATCATGCCCTTCGGGAACGTTCCGCCCTCTCCCCCGGCCTCGCGCAATCCGACTGGCCTTTATCGCCGCTGGTTCGAACTGCCCGCGGGTTGGGAATCGAGGCGAGTCGTCCTCCATGTCGGCGGGGCCGAGAGCTTCCTCGAAGTCTGGTGCAACGGCCTTAGGTTGGGCTTCTCGAAGGATACGCGGCTGCCCTCGGAATTCGACCTCGGCGCCGCGATCCGGCCGGGGCGGAACCTCATCGCCCTGAGGGTCATCCGATACTCGGACGCGAGCTTCATCGAGGATCAGGACCAGTGGTGGTACGGCGGTGTCTATCGGTCGGTCTGGCTCTACAGCACGGACTTCGGCTATCTCGCCGATGTCGACGCGAGACCGGTGCCCGAGCCCGATTTTTCTAAGGGGCGCGTCGATGTCGTCGCCAAGCTCGGATTCACCTTCGATCCCGGCGCCGATCGCCGCGCTCCCGGCTCGGCGGCCGTGGATTACGCCGGCAGCGGCTTGCCCGCTGGTTTCGATCCCTCGGGACTGCGGGGCGACTGGATGGTTCGGCTCGCTCTCTTCGGACCGAGGACGAGGGGATCCGCAGGTCCCGATGCCTCCTCCGAAAGCCCCGTGGCGCAGGCCGAGGCGAGGGTGGGAGCCCTCTATCGCGCATCGCGTTGGGAAGCGCGATTGTCGATGGCTATCGAGGCGCCGAAGGCCTGGAGCCACGAGGAACCCGCCCTCTATTGCCTTACGGCGACCCTGGTGGCTCCCGACGGCCGCGAGGTGGAGCATGTCGCGATGCGTCTGGGCTTCAGACGCGTGGAAATCCGGGATAGGGCCCTCCTCATCAACGGCCAGCGGGTCATGATCCGCGGCGTCAACCGGCACGAGCACGACGAGCGCCGGGGCAAGACCCTCGACCTGGCGGGAATGCTGCGCGACATCGAGCTTCTCAAGCGCAACAACTTCAACGCGGTCAGGCTGTCGCATTATCCGAACGACGAGCGCTGGTACGAGCTCTGCGACGAATTCGGCCTCTACCTCTTCGACGAGGCGGACATCGAAAGTCATGCCTATTACGATCATCTGTGCCGCGATCCGCGCTGGGCATCGGCCTTCCTGGAACGGGGAATGAGAATGGTCCTCCGCGACAAGAACCACGCTTCGATCATCGTCTGGTCCCTCGGCAACGAGTCGGGCTACGGCCCGAACCACGAGGCCCTCGCGGCCTGGATCAGATCCTTCGATCCGAGCCGCCCCCTCCATTATGAAGGGGCCCTTAGGCCCCAGTGGGGTCAGGGTTGGCACACCCTCGAAAGCCTCAAGCGGGGGCGGAGCGTCTCGGACATCGTCTCGACGATGTATCCCCCGATCTCCCTCCTCGAGGCTTGGTCCGCGAGCACCGACGACGATCGGCCCTTCATCATGTGCGAGTATTCGCACGCGATGGGCAACTCGAACGGGAGCCTTTCCGACTACTGGGAGCTCATCGAGAAGGGGAGGGGACTCCAGGGCGGCTTCATTTGGGATTGGGTGGACCAGGGAATAGAGGCCTTCGCCGAGAATGGCCAAAAGTACTGGAAGTACGGGGGCGATTTCGGCGACGAACCGAGCGATCTCGATTTCATCTGCAACGGTCTCGTCTTCGCCGATCGCTCTCCCAAGCCCGTCCTCGCCGAGTGCGCCCAGCTCTTCCGTTGGGTCGGCGCCCGCTCGGACCATCCCGCGACGGGAAAAATAATCGTAACTAATAAGCAATATTTCGCCCCCCTTCGCGGCGTATCCTTGCGCTGGACCCTTCAGGCCGAGGGCGAGGCCCTCCTTTCCGGCGAGATAGCCCTACCGCCCTTGGGACCTGGGGTCGAATTCCTTCTCGACCTGGGCATCCGCTGGACCGAAGAGCTTCGGACCGACTGCGCCTTACGGGAATCCTTTCTTTTCATCGAATTCTTCCTTTCCGAAGACCGGGCCTGGGCTTCCGCGGGCTATCGCATCGGCTGGGAGCAATTTGCCTTTTCAGCGCCGCATGCCGCTCGGCTAGCGACGGCCTCGACGACGGGGAGCGAAGGCGTCCTTGCGCAGAGCGCCGGAGGCTGGCAGTACGTTGCAGGTGACAGGAAGGGGCGGACTTCCTGGGCGGCCCATGTTTCGCGCGAAGGTTTCATCGATGCCCTGAGCCTGGACGGTCACCCACTCCTCATCGGCCCGGTACAAATGAACCTGTGGCGAGTCCCGACCGAGAACGACGGGCTCAGGCTCTTCATGGACAAGCGCGGCATGGAGGACTTCGCCTTCTATTACGAGAACAAAGCCATGTACGCCTGGCTCGACGCTGGGCTCGATTCGCTTTCCTTTTCGCTGAGATCCTCGGAGGCGAAGGGCTCCTCCCTCGCGATCTCCCATGACGTGACGACGAAGACGGGAAGGAAGGCCGGCCGCTTCGTCCAGGAACTCGTATTCGGCAGGCGGGGAATCGAGGCCAGCTTCCTCTTCGATCTCGATCCCCACTTGCCGGAATTGCCTCGCGTGGGGATCGCCCTTTCCCTTGCCCCGGGCCTCGAACGCGTGCATTGGTACGGCCGCGGCCCGCACGAGAACTACCCCGACAGGAAATCGGGAGCCGCCTTCGGCCTCTATGAGTCCGATGTCGACGGCCTCGGCGTTCCCTATGTCTTCCCCCAGGAAAACGGCAATCGCGGCGATACGCGATGGCTCGAGGTTTCCGGATCGGACTGCGGCCTCAGATTCGAGTCGGGCTCGCCCTTCAATTTCGGCGCCTCGCATCATAGCGCCCAATCGCTGTGGAAGGCCCTCCATACCTGCGACATCGAGCGCAGGCCGGAGACCTACCTGACTCTCGACGCGGCCCAACGCGGGCTCGGCACGGCGACCTGCGGTCCCGACACCCTCGAGCGCTACAGGCTTGCGCCCGGGCCCTATTCCCTCAGGCTGGGCATCATGCCAATCGCGGGTCGTTGAAGCGCGGCAGCGCCTTCCGACGGCTTTGCGCTCGACGCCTTCAACCGCGAGGTCGGGGCCGGGCTCCCTCCTTGCGGACTCCCAGTCGAGCCGCGACAGATGGTGCCGCGCCGAAACGCCGATCCCGTTCGGCATAGTCCCTGAAGGCCGAGCGGAGATCGTCCTCGGTGAAATCGGGCCAGAGCCTGGGGCTGAAGACGAACTCGGCATAGGCCGTCTGCCAGAGGAGGAAGTTCGAGAGACGGAACTCCCCTCCGCTGCGGATCACGAGGTCGACATCGGGGAGGAAGGGCACGTCGAAGTTGCGCCTGAGCTCATCGATCGTGGGATCGCCCTTGCCGCCGGCCTCGCTCCAGCGTCCTATCGCGCGGATGAGCTCATCCCTGCCTCCGTAATTGAGGGCGAGGTTGACGACCATACCCTTGTGTCCGGCGGTGAGTTCGACGGTCCTGTCGAGGGCGCGGAGCACCTCGGGGTAGAGGGCTCCGCGTTCTCCCGAATGGACGACGCGCAGACCCAGGGCGTTGTAGAAATCGAGTTCCTTTTCGAGGTGATGCGCGATCAGGCCCATGAGGAATCCGACCTCATCGCTGGAGCGTTTCCAATTTTCCGTGCTGAACACATAGAGGGAAAGGAACCGCACTCCCGATTCGCTGGCCGCCCGCACTATTCTTCGCGTGGCCTTGAGCCCTTCGGAATGGCCCTTGCTGCGCTCGAGGCCCCGCGAGGTCGCCCAACGTCCGTTGCCGTCCATGATGATGCCGAGATGATCGGGTACTTTCATGCCGACCTCCTCGTATCATCATCGCCATAATGACCGCTTGTCGCATGGGGAAGGCCTTGGGAATAGGCTCCCAGAGGGCTGGTACCGCGCCGCGGCTCGCGCGTTTCGGGCTTGCGGGGTATACTTCCCTCTCGATGACCTCCCTAAACGATATCGTGGCGCCGGTGCTTGCCTTCGCTGCCGCCTTGCCGGCCGTGACTCTCGCCTTTCTCCTCTGGTTCCGCACCCGCGACCGTAGTTTCGAGCTTCTGGCCACCGGTCTCGGCCTCCAGGCAGTCCTGGCCTTCGTGCTCTCGATCGGCACCTTTCTCGCGGCCGCCCGCCTCGTCCGCAATCCCGAGCTGCGCTTCGTGCTCTGGAACACGACCTTCATCCTCTCCTTCGGGAGCCATCTCATACTCAGGCGCTTCGCGGCCCTCGTCATCCCCGGCCCCGGGGTCGCCCGCAACTTCCCGAGACTCTTCACCCTGGCGAGCGGGCTCGTCTATACGGTCTTTCTATCCGCCGCCTTCGCCTTCGAGCCGCCCCTCCTCAACTTCAGCGGCCGTCTCGTCTACGCCCTCAGCGCCCTGTGGTATCTCGCCGGCTATCTCGGCCCCGCTCGCCGACTCTGGGCCGCTCGCGAGAGGCTCCCGTCTTGGATAGGGCGGCTCTTCGCTCGCGCTCCCCTCGCGGTGGGAATCCCCGTCCTCGTTCTCGCCGTCTACGAGGGCTTGCGCCTCGCCCTTCCCTTCGGGGCTTCCTGGCCCTTTCTCGGCCCCATCGCGGTCGTCGCATTCTTCATACTTGTGACGATCGAGCTCTTCCGGCCCCTCGCCAAGGAGGGTGAGTCCGTCCCCGCCTCGCTTCCGCAGAACCACGCCAACGGTTTCGGCGGCTCCGCCGACGCGGAGGAACGCGCCAGGCGGATCGCGGCCCGCTGCGCGGCCGATCCCCTCACGAAGCGGGAACTCGAGGTCCTGGGCCTCCTCCTCGAGGGCTGGCGGAATCAGGACATCGCGGAGCGGCTCGGCCTCTCGCAGAGCACGGTGAAGAACCACGTGTACAATCTCTACCAAAAGACGGGCGTGGCCAACAGGGTCGAGCTCTCGAGCTTGGGCGAGTAGCTCGGGGATCGAAAGGATAAAGCATGAGTACTGAGCATTTCGGAGAAGGTCGCTTCCCCCTCGTGCCCCTCGGCGACGGGAGCTATTCGCGGCGTCTATTGGCCTTCGGCGGGAATTTGCTCCTCGCGACTATGGAGTTCGAGGCGGGCTCGGAAAGCGCCGTGCACTCGCATGAGGAGGAGCAGCTTACCTGGTGTCTATCGGGCGAGTTCACGACCGAGGTGGGCGGGCAGCCCGGGCGTCTGTTTCCCGGCGATTTTTTCCACGCGGACAAGGGCGTTCCCCACGGGGCCCGATGCGTCTCCGCGGGAACCCTGATCCACGCCTTCACGCCCCAACGCGAGGAATACAAGAAGAACTAAAGGGCTCGGCTCGCCGCGCGGCGGCCGATTCGTACTCGGCGGGCAAGTCTATGTCCGTAACCGTGCCCTCGTCGTCGGTCTCGACGAAGAGCGGCCCGGATGCGTCGATGAGGGCGCGGAGATTGCCTTCATACGGCAGGGCGAGCACCGCCGCGCGCAAGGCCTCCGGCATGAAGACCGGATGTCCCCGTCTCCCGCGAAAGGTCGCGATGACGGGACCCTCGTGCCTCGCCCTCAGCAAGGATTTGTAAGTGCTCGTTCCGACAAGCGGCATGTCGCCTGGAACGAAGAAAAAGCCTTGTCGCGATGCAAGAGGGGCTCCTTCGGGTACCTCCCTTTCCTCGAAGGCGAGGCCGACGCGGAGGCTCGACAGCATGCCGCGCTCGGGTTTGGGGTTGATGGCGATCAGCACTCGGCGGGGGCGGGCATAGCCTACGATGAGCGGATCGTCGGGTCGTCCGACGATGATGACGCGCAAGCCCGCCCCGAGGGCCGCGTCCACGGTAGCTGCGAGAACCGTGGAGGCGCCGAGGGGAAGATGGAGCTTGGGGCGGCCCATCCTGGAGGAGGCCCCCGCGGCAAGGACGATGCAGTCGACAGAAGTTCCTGCGACATCCTCGCCGCGATGGTCCTCCGTCACGGCTGCACGGCTCGGTCGGGCGAGTGCAGTCGTGACGCGGGGTCGGAGCGGCAGGAGCCGCTCGGCGTCTTCGTTATCCAGTTATCGATTGGTTCCTTTTTGCGCAAGGCTCTCCAGACGTCCTCGAAGCGGATGGGCATATGGGTGAGCTCGGCGCCGGTGGCGTCGAGGATGGCGTTGCCGAGGGCAGGCGCGACCGAGATCATCGGGTGCTCACCCACGCCCCGGGCGCCGAAGGGGCCGTCGACCTGGGCCGTCTCCACGGCGATGCTCTCGATCTCCTCGGGCAGGTCCTTCGCGGTCGGGATCTTGTTGTCCGTGAAGGAGGGGTTGAGGAGGTGGCCCTGTTGATCGTAGATATACCCTTCGCAGGTAGCCGTCCCGAGGCCCTGGATCATGCCGCCGATGGCCTGTCCTCGCACGATTTCGGGGTTGATGACCTTGCCGACGTCGAATACCGACGCGACCTTGATGACCTTGTACTCGCCCGTCTCCGCGTCGACCTCGACGATGACGCCGTGGGCTCCGAAGGTCCAGTCGAGGGCCGGCAAGCCCTGGCCCGTCTCCTTGTCGAGGTTGGTGAGACCCTGGGCCACGTAGCGCCCGACGCCGATGAGGGGCCCGCCTATCGCGTTGCCGTTGGGGAAGGCGTAGCCCACGGAAAGCTGGGCGAAGCTCACCGACTGGTCGCGGCGATGCTTGATGAAGATTTTTTCCCCGTCGTGATCGAGATCGACGGTCTGGCAGCGGAGGGCCTGGGCCGCGTCGGAATAGGCCTTCGCGAGAAGGTCGTCGCAGGCGAGGGCCGTGGCGTTTCCCGTGAGGATGATGCCCTTCGAGGCGACCGTCTGCCAGTCGTAGGGCTCCTTGTCGGTGTCCTTTTCAATTGTGACCTTCACCTTGGAGAGGGGGAAGCGGAGCCGCTCCGAGGCGATCTGCTGCACGGCGGTGGCCGAGCCCTGGCCGATCTCGGTGAGGGCGACGTTGACGATGACGCTGCCGTCCGAGTTCATCTTGACGACGGCGGCGGTCGCCGTGAAGGAGGGCATGGCCGGGGCCTTGTGGAGGGTGGCGATGCCCTTGCCGATCTTGCGCCCGGTGCGGCGCTCCCTTTCCTCCTCCTCTTTCGTGAGTCTGCCGTAGTTGATGGCCTTCGCCGCGGCCTCCAGGCATTGGGTGGGGTCGCCGGAGTGATCGGTTATCACCTCGCCCGTTATGGTCAGGGAGCCCGGCCTGAGGAGATTCTTCAACCGGAATTGGAGGGGATCCATGCCTATGACCTTGGCGACGAGTTCGAGGTGCCGCTCGAGGCCCCAGAAGAACTCGACATGGCCGAAGCCGCGATAGGCCGTGCCCCAGGGCTTGTTCGTGTAGATCGTATACGAGTCGAGCTTCACGTTGGGGATGTCGTAGGGGCCGGCGCCCGAGTAGCTCGAGGCGCGGGTCACGTTGACGGCGTAATCGGCGTAGGCCCCCGCGTCCCAGAACATCGTGAGTTCCTGGGCGAGGATCTTGCCGTCGGCCGCGACGCCTGTCTTGATCCGGTAGGTGAGGGCGCTTCGGCAGGGGAGGAGGCTGAATTCCTCCTCGCGGGTCGCCTGGAGCTTGACGGGCCTTCCGCCGGCCTTCCGCGATAGGCAGGCCACGAGGGGCTCGAGATGGATGCCAGCCTTGCCTCCGAAGCCCCCGCCCACGAAGGGCACGACGACCCGCACCTTGTTGAGCGGTAGTTTGAAGGTGTAGCAGAAGAGATTGCGGACGGTGAAGGGCGATTGGGCGCTCGTCCAGATGTCGATCTCGTCGCCGGCCTTCCACTGCACCAGCGCGACGTGGGTTTCCATCGGCACGTGCTGGACCGAGGGGTTCGTGTATTCGCGCTCGACCACCCACTCGGATTCGGCGAAGCCCTTTTCGACGTCCCCCTTGCGCACCTTGGAGAGGTTGGGGATGTTCGTCCCCTTCTGGGGGCTGAAGACCGGCACATAGTCGTAATTGCCAAGATTCGGGTGGACGAGGGGGGCGTCGCTCTTGAGGGCGTCCATGTGGTTGAGGACGGGGGTGAGCACCTCGTATCTGACCTCGATGAGATCGACCGCAGCCTTCGCGATCTCCTGCGTGTCGGCGGCCACAGCGGCCACGGCCTCGCCGTAGTGTCGGACCTCTCCCTTGGCGAGGATGTCCTTGTCCACGACGTAGAGGCCGAGCTTGTAGTCGAGTTCGTCGCCGACGAGGACTGCGCGGACCCCAGGCAGGGCCTCCGCCTTTTTCGTGTCGATGCCGAGTATCTTGGCGCGGGCGTGGGGACTCTTCTTCACCTGGGCCCAGAGCATGCCGGGCAGGACCATGTCGCTCGCGTAGATTCCCTCGCCGGTGAGCTTGGGCGTCACCTCGACGCGTCGGGCGCTCGTGCCGACCTTGCCGAGTTTCCCCGGATCGATGTCTTCAAGCATGGTCCCGCCCTCCCTTCGTCGCGGCGGCGATTTCGAGCCTGCCCTCGCCGACTGCCTGCCCCGATGCGTCGAGGACTGCCTCGATGATCTGCTGGTAGCCCGTGCAGCGGCAGAAATTGCCCTCGATGCCTTCCTTGATCTCCTCGACATCGGGTTTGGGGTTGCGGACGAGGAGATCGCGGACGGACATCACCATGCCGCTCGTGCAGAACCCGCACTGCACCGCATGGTGGCGGTCGAAGGCTTCCTGTATCGTGGAAAGCTTTCCAGCCTTCGCCTCGCCCTCGATGGTCTCGACCGAGGAGCCGTCCACTTCCGCGGCGAGGACCATGCAGGAGTTGACCGATCTGCCGTCGAGGATGACCGTGCAGGCTCCGCATTCGCCCGCGCCGCAGCCTTCCTTCGTGCCCGTGAGCCCGAGGTCCTCGCGGAGGAATCGAAGGAGGGTCAGGTGCGGCTGCACCTCGCGCTCGTAGGCGCGGCCGTTCACCGTCAGTTTTATTCGCATCACTTCACCTCTTTCAGGAGCCTTTTCACGAAGACCTCCACCATGAACTCGCGGTACTCCTTCGAGCAGCGGACGTCGCTGATGGGGCTGATCGCCGCCCTCGCGGCGGCGACCACCTTGGCCTCATCGTCGCCTTCGCGGAGTCCCTCGACGAGGACCGGCGTCGGGGCCGAGGAGCTGATGCCGAGTTTGATCTGTCCGTCCTTCTTCATCAGTGCGACGCCAACGATGCCGAGATCGTGGCCGGCGATGCGCTTGAGCTTGCTGTAGCTTCCCCTCGCCCCCGAGGAGGCGGCGGGCACGACGATGCGCTCGAGGAGTTCGTCCTCCGCGAGCACCGTCTTCTTCACGCCCTTGAAGAATTGGGAAAAGGGGATCTCGCGCTCGCCGCGCTTCGAGGAGATGACCGCCTTCGCGCCGAGGCAGAGGAGGGCGGGGGCCATGTCCGAACAGGGCGAGGCGTTCACCACGTTGCCGATGACCGTTGCCCGATTGCGGATCTGATAGGAGGCGAGGTCGTGGCCGCATTCGGCGAGGAGGGGGAAGCGCTCGTTGACGACCTTGTTGGCGAGGAGTTCGTTGATGGTCACCGAGGGCCTGATGACGAGGCCCTCCTTTTCGTTAAAGCTGATGCCGCGGAATTCGGCGACCTTTTTCACGTCGATCACCAGGATCGGCTTCGCGGTGCCGGCGCGGAGGTTGACGACGAGGTCAGTCCCCCCGGCCAGGAGTTTCGCCTCCTTCCCGTGGCGGGAGAGGAGCTCGTGGAGCTCGGCTCGCGTCGCGGGCCCGGCGTAATTGAATTCTTGGAGCATGTTGTCTCCTCCTTGCCTCGCCTAATCGGCGGTATGTCCGATGCCATCGGCCCGGCCAGAGAGGAGGCCGAGGCCATAAAGGAAACCGGTAGCCGTGTCGGCTCCGGATGAATGTCCAATTGTGCAGAGTCTCCGCAGGCATGCGATCGTCTTCGGCGAATCTTCGGAGGCGATCCCTTCCGCGAGGGCTCCGAGATAGGCGCTGAAGATCCCCCGGGAGGCGAGCCTGAGCTGGGTGGCTGAAAGCTCGGTCGTGAATTTCGCCCCTTCGAGGAGGGCGTCGGCGAGGAGTCTCGGAGGGCAGGGAATGCCTTCGGTCCCCCTTCGATCGTCCGCCCGACCTTCCACGCAGACCGTCGCTCCCGCGAAGCCCACGAGAAAGTCGTCGCCAGCCGGCGTCAAACCTTGACCCGAGCCCGCTATCCGCACTAAGGCTTCCCTCGAAGGGCTAAGCGGCGCGCGGGAAAGCTCGAGGATGGCGCGGAGGAGGGGCGAGGGCGCGAGCCCTTGACCGCGATCGCGAATATTCAAGTCTCCGATCCTGAGTTCCGTCGACTTGCGAGCCTGGATAAGGGCGAGTTCCGAACGAGCGAGGTTCCAGGCATTGCCGAGCTTCGCGATGTGGGGCATCGCGGTCGGATCGAGCCTTAGCGCCTCGACGAGGTTGATTTCGGCGCGCAGAACGCCGAATGCGTCGCGCAATTCGAGGTGGTCATCATCGATATACCCAGTTGTTACTATTTCCGGGAGCCAGGAGCGGAAGTCCCGGTCCTTTCCGAGGGAAATGGCTGTCGGCTCGCCCTCGTTCGAGGGTCCGACCAGGGAGAGAACGAGGCCCGGCCCTTCGAGCCGGAGGTTGATCGCCTGGCGATGGATCGCGAGCACTCGTAGGGAAAAAGAGCCCGTCGGCAGCCCGGGGCCGATGGAGACGGCGCGGGTCGAAACTCCCCTGGCGTTCGCGCTGCTATTCGCGGTTGCGGTAGGCATGGGCCAGGGCCTCCTTGATGGCCCGTTCCGCGGAGGCCCGGCCCCCCTCGATGTTGCGACGGAGGGTTGCGTGGGCTGCCGCGAGGTCGCGCGCGCGAATCGCGCGGAGGAGGGCGAGATGCTCCGTGCAGGTGGCGAGGGCGCGCTCCTGGCTCGTGATGTCCGCCATGCGGACGAAATGGATTCGACGATCGATATCGCCCAAGGTCGTGGATAGAATTTTATTTTCCATGAACCGGGCGAGGGACTCGTGGAACTCCTCGTCGGCGGCGGGAACGAGGCTCGCCGTCTCAGGAAGTTTCGCCAGTATATGCGACCAAAATACTATGAGCTCGTCGATCTTGCTCTCGTCCATGCCTTCGCTGCAAATCCGGGCGATGACGAATTCCTCGATGGCGAGCCTCAATTCGTACAATTCGTTGATTTCCTTGAAATCGAGGAGGCGCACGCGATAGCCGAGTCGGGGCTTTCGCTCGATGAGCCCGTTTTCGGAAAGCATGTGCAGGGCCTCGCGGACGGGGCTTCGGCTCACGCCGAATTCGCTGCAAAGCCCCTCCTCGGTGATGCGGTGCCCGGGAAGGTAGTCCCAGCGGAGGATGCGCTCGCTGAGGGCGGCGTAGACGCTCCCGCTCAGGTTCTTCTCGGACATCGTCGCTGCCGGAGGCGCCCGATTCCCGACCGGGGCGGGAGACGTGGGCCCTCCCGACCGGCCGGGACGAGGCATTAGGCCTTGGCCTCGCTGTCCTTGTCCTTGGGCAGGATGAGGTTGAGGATGATGCCGGTGATCGCCGCCGAGGCGATGCCGGCGAACTCGAAGTCGGGGCTGAACTTGAAGACCATGCCGCCGACGCCGAAGGAGAAGATGACCGAAACTATGAGGAGGTTTCGGTTGGAGGCCATGTTCACCTTGTTCTCGATCAGCGTGCGGAGACCGACGGAGGCGATCATTCCGTAGAGGATGATGGTGACGCCGCCGAGGACGGGCTCGGGTATGGTCTGGATGGCCGCGCCGAACTTCTGGATGAAGCTGAGAAGGATGGCGATGACGGCCGCTCCCTGGATGACGCGGGAGCTGAACACGCGGGTGATCGCGAGGACGCCGATGTTCTCGCCGTAGGTCGTTTCGGGCACGCCGCCGAGGAAGCCGGCCACGCCGGTCGCCAGGCCGTTGCCGAGGAGGACCTTGTGGAGGCCGGGATTGTGCATTAGGTCGCGTTCGACCGTGTCGCCGATGACGAGGAGATGTCCGACGTCCTCGACGATGGTGGCGATGGCCACGGGCGCGATCATCGCGACGGCGCCCCAGGCGAACACGGGCATGTGGCCGGTGACGATCGTGAGGTTGGGGAGGGCGAGCCATGCGGCCTTCGAGATCGCGTCGAAATTGACCTGGCCGAAGAGGATGGCCACGATGTAGCCGCCGACCGTGCCGAGGAGGATGGGGATGATCTTGAAGAAGCCCTTGCCGAAGATGGAGGCGACGATGACGATGAGGGTCGTGATCAGGGCGGTGGGAAGGCCCTTCGAAGCCTCACCGATGGCGACGGGGGTCAGGCTGAGTCCGATGATCATGACCACGGGGCCGACGACGACGGGCGGCAGGACCCTGTTGATCCATTTGAGCCCAACTATGGCGATTATGATGAAGACGATGATATAGACGACGCCTGCTGCCATCATGCCGGCGAAGGCGCCCTGGGCTCCGTAAGTCTTCGATACGGCGATGATGGGCGCGATGAAGGCGAAGGAGGAGCCGAGGTAGGCGGGAACCTTGCCCTTGTTGACGAGATGGAAGATCAGGGTGCCGAGACCCGAGCAGAAGAGCGTGACAGAAGGATCGAGACCGGTGAGGATCGGCACGAGGATGGTGGCGCCGAACATTGCGAAGACGTGCTGGAAGGAAAGTGGGATGGCCTTGCCGATGGGCGGCACATCCTCGATATCATAGATCTTCGTGAAGGTACTCAATTGCAAACCTCCGTCTGGGGGCGCGGTCACATGTCCTTCATGGACCGCGCTGGGCTGCCGCTCCGCGACGGGAACGGCTTTCGAACCATCGATCCTCCTTGCGAACGATCTCTCCCCGCGGGGCCCTCGGCATGCGAGGGCTGTCCGCGTTCGCTCCGGCTCCAGGTTTTGTCATACACATAGCGGCACAGTCCCGGAGAAGGGCCTATCTTAAGGCCTCTTCCGTCGCCGCGGTAGTCACAAAAAATAGTGCTATTGGTAACGAATCGACATGCTACCGAGTCCGCAGCGATCTTCGGGCCCGCCGCGGAATCGGAAGCGATGTTGCCGACCCGCTCTCATCATCCTTTACGGGCTTCCTCGTGGAGCCAGACGTTCCTCGCGCCGGCCACGTCTCCGAATTTCGTGAGCTCGGCCTTCTTCTTCTTCTCCATCAGCTTCGCGTAGCGATCGTCCTCGACCATGGCCACGATACGGGAGATGCTCGACTCGCCGTCGACGAAGCGCCAGGGGAAGCAGCCGATGGTCGCCCGCTGGTTGAGGAGGAGGTCGATGTCGCCGCCCAGGCACTCGGCGTGGATGATGTGCTTGTCGAACATCTCGATATGCATGAGCTGGTACTTGTCGTCGCTGTAGAATTCCTCGAGGCTCTTGCCGTACTTCTTCTTGAAGTGGGCGTCGCACTCCTTGGCCTGACGGGGCATCCATTCTCGGATCTTCGTGTTCATCGGATGGTCGGCCGAGCCGCAATCGACGCCGATCCAGCGAAGCTTCTTCTTCTGCGCCCACTGGGCGAATTCGCGGTCGGGGCCGGGGTGCTTGATCATGTAACGGATCTCGTCGGCCGTGGGCTGGTCCCAGCCGTAATGATGGAAACCGGTATGAATTATGAGTATGTCGCCTTCCTTCACCTCGACGCGATCCTCGACCATCTTCGAGGTGTAGACATCGTAGTCCTGTGCGCAGTCGGAGAGGTCGACGATGGCGCCTTCGTGGACGAGGAAGTCCATGTCGAGGCTGGCGATATCCTTGCCGGGGGTATAAAAATGGATTTCCCCGTCGAGGTGGGTGCCGACATGGTTCGAGTGGGTGACGACCTGTCCGTTCGCTCCATTGGGCGCGAGTCGCTTGAAGTACTTCACCTCGAGGGGCTCGTAGGTCGGCCAGGGCGGGGTGCCGATGCCGAGGGGGATGGTGAGATCGATCATCTTCATAATGAACCTCCTGACAGACTAATTGGCATAACGAGCCGCGAAGGCGGCGAGCGCGTCCTTGAAGCAATTCTCCGGCGGCTTGACGAGGCCGGCGCCGACCATGCCGATCCCCGGTTCCTTGTGGGCGATTCCCGTATTGATGGCGGGCAGTATTCCCGTCTCGACGATCTTGCGGAGGTCGATGCCCGTCGGCGTCCCCCGGAAATCGAGGATGGGGATGCGGTAGACGTCGTTTTCCGCGAGGGTGATCTCGTACATGCGGCGGGTGATGGCCAGGGCGTCCTCCGGCGTGCCGCCGACGAACTGGACGATGGCCGGGGCCGCGGCCATGGCGAAGCCGCCGATGCCTGCCGTCTCGGTGATGACGGAATCGCCTATGTCGAGTGCCGCGTCGTCGGGGCCGTAGCCGGGCAGATAGAGGCCCTCGACCTTACCCGCCGGCCCCGTGAACCAGGTGTCGCCGAGGCCGGAGACGCGGATCCCGAAGTCCGTTCCGTTGCGGGCCATTCCTATGATGACGGTGGAGCCCTCGATCCCCTTGGCCGCGTCGACGGTGCACTTGCTCGCGGGCATCGAGAGATTGAGGAAGAAATGGTCGTTGGCGTGCATGAAGGAGAGGACCTTCGCGATCTTTTCGGGATCCTCGCCCGTGGCGACGAGTCGCACGAGATAGGGAGCGAACTCTCTTATAATTAGGGATGTCCCCGCCCTGTTGCGATTGTGCCCCTCGTCGCCCATCTGGAGGACCTGGGCGATGATGTTCTTCATGTCCAGGGGGCCGTGGGCGGCGAGGGCCTTGGCCATGATGGGGGCGAGCTCGGTCTCGATCCACTTGAGCCTGTCGATGACCTCCTGCGAGAAGGCCCCGTAGCGCAGGACCTTGCCGAGGCCCTCGTTGAAGGTGCAGTAGGCGCGGTTGCCGAAGGTGGCGTTCTCGAAGATCCAGACGGGCATGCTCGCGGTGACGACGCCGGCCATGGGGCCGACGGAATCGTGATGATGGCAGGGGTCGAAGCGGATGGAGCCCGAGGAGGCGAGTCTTTCCGCCTCCTCGCGTGTCTTCGCAAGACCCTCATAGATAAGACCACCGATGACGGCGCCGCGCATGGGCCCGCACATCCTCTCCCAGGTCACCGGCGGGCCCGAATGGAGGACTGTCGTCTTCGTCATGCCGGGCACCGTGTCGAGGGCCTTGCCGACGCCGATCAGCGTAGGCTTTCCCTTGAGGATGCGCGAGACGGCCTCGGCGTTGGCGGCCTCCACGTCGATTCTCGAGGAACTCTCGATGCGGTCGAGAAGGGCGACCATCTTCGCGTCGCCCCCGGCCGGCGGCTTCCAGTCGACCTGGACGGCCTCGACGCCCTGGGCGCGGAGATTGTCGGCGAAGGATTCGAGGCCGAGATTCACCACCTTGAGGCCGCCCGAAAAGAGATCGAGCAGGTCGCGACGCCCTTCGTCGGCAGTGGCTGTTGGTTTGCCGCTCATTTGTGTCCCGCCTTTCCCGCGTGGCCGAGGTTCCCCGAGGAGGGAGAGGAGGCCTTCGCGACGATGCGCGCGGCCAGGGTAGCCGCCCGGAAGTTGGACGACATGACGATGCAGCCCGCCGCCTCGAGCTTGGCGACCTGGGAGGCCCTGCCTTGAAAGTCGCCGGGCGTACCGATGACGGAAGCGATGACTGGGAGGTATCCGCCTCTCGTTTTGGCTGCCTCCCGCGCCTCGACGAGGGCCGGGACGAGGGCGCCGCCAGGGTCCTCGTGCGAACCGTAGCCCAGCACGACATCGACCAGGATTACGGCAATCGAGGGGTCGTCCTTTTCGGCGAGTATCCTCTCGGTGCGCGTGCTCGGATCGATCATCGGGTGGGGCCTGCCCACGGTGAAGACGTCGTCGCCCAGGTCGACGATGGTATGTCCAATTGATACCTTCGGGTCGGGGAGGGCGAAGGCAGGGTCGGTCTGGTTGTTGGAATAGACGGCTCCGGTCAGTCGGTGGAGGAGGATCATCGCCTCGTCGGCGACGGTGCCCCCGGTGTAATAGCCTCGGAGGTGGCGCTGGCCCGGGGCGAGTCGCTTCGCCTCGCGCTCGGCGATCTCGTCGAGATTCTGGTCGTCGATTTTCGGCGCCCTTCCCGTGGCGAGTTCGACGGCCAGGGCGGCGGTCTCCTCGAGGCTTCCGGCGTAGCGGAGCCGTGAACCCGGGCGCCGGGCGGGCGTATCCATTCCGATGAAGTGCACGACCGCGTTCTTGCCGGCCGTTTCGAGGGCCGCCACCACGCGCTCCGCGACCGCCTTGGCCGGCGGCTTCGACACGATGGCGATGACCGAGGTCGCCGCGTCGCGCGCGAGGGCGTCGATGCCCATCAGCATCGCGATGCCGCCGACCTTCTCGTTCTTGAGATCGCGTCCCCCCGTGCCGATGCCCTGGCTGATGCCCGAGCCGAAGCGGTCGATGAGGCAGGTCACTTCCTGGAGGCCCGTGCCCGAGGCGGCGACGACGCCGATGGGACCTTCGCTCACGACATTGGCGAAGCAGAGGGGCTTCCCGTCGATGATGGCCGTCCCGCAATCGGGACCCATGACCAATAGTCCCTTTTCCCGCCCGAGGGTCTTGAGGGCGATCTCGTCCTCGAGAGACACGTTGTCCGAAAAGAGCATGACGTGCAGTCCCTTGTTCAGGGCCTTTCGCGCCTCGCGGGCGGCCCAGATCCCGGGCAGGGAGATGAGGGCGAGATTGGCGCCGGGAAGGAGTTCGACCGCGGCGTCGAGGCTCGCGGGAAGGGCCTGGGCGGCAGGTCCGCTCTTCTTCTTGCGCGCGAGGAGTTCCGTCGCCCTCGCGAAGGCTTCCTCGACGGCAGCGGCGTCCGGGCATTCGACGGCGGTGACGAGGTCATTGGGCGTCGCGCCTTCGAGTTCCGTCTCGGAGTATCCCATGCCGCGGAGAAGCTCGAGGTTCATCGGCGTGCCCATGGCGACGACGGCGTCGATGACCCCTTCGCTGGTCTTGAGCCCCTTGCTCAGCTGCATGAGGAAGACCGAGTCGAAATAGGAGTCCTTGCGGACGATGGCCTTTTTCATCGCGGCCCCTTGTTCCGGAGCGCCTCGTTTTAGGGCGCCACGTCTGTCGGCCTGCCCTGCGACACTCCGCGGGAAAGTGAATGAGGGATTATATACTTGACTGTATACAAGTCAATCTCGAATTTTCGCCCGCAAAAAGGGAGGCTTTCAGGGTTCGGCGACGGGTCGCGGATCGGGAAGGCCGCCGCTCCGGCGGGAGGTCGAGGGCCGCGCGAGGCCCCTGATCGCGGCATCCAATCTTTCCTTGAGTTCCACCGCCCCGGCATGGACCAGCATCACCACATCCTTCTGGCCGAGGACCCCGGTCACGGGAATAACGGCGCCGCCGAAGAATTTCTTCGACAGATACTCGCCTACCCTGGCTTCGGTCGCGACGCCGTCGACTTCTTCCCATATCAATTGCACCATTCCATGGAGGTCGTTCTCTATATAGACAAGCTCGCAGCCTTTGGATTTGAGGACCTGGTCGACGTAGGAGCCCCTCTGCACCGCGATCCTCTTTTCGCGAAGATCGAAGTCGCGGCCGTCCGATCTCCGGGCCGAATGGGCGAAGACGCGGACGGCGAAACTCTCATAGGGTATGGTCGGGATCACCTCTACCTTGTCGAAGGCCTCGTTGGGCCAGCCGACGTTGAGGAGGAGGTCGAGGTCCCCGCGCTCGAAGGCCTTCATCACACGCTCCCATTCGTCGCCGACGAAGCTCGCCCTCAATCCCGCCTGGGCGCCTATCTTCGCGAAGAGCTCGACGCTCAGGCCCGCCGACTCCCCGCGTTCGAGCTGGACCCAGGGCGGGTAGGTGACATCGTGACCCACATTGACGAGCCTCGCGCCGTCCTTGCCGACTCCGCCCGCCTCGTCGGCTTTGGCGTCGGGAGTCTCGTCGCTCGCGGACTCCCTGATCTTCGCGATCTCCGCTGCAAAGTCCCCGAGCAGACTCATCTCCGTGGCCATGCCCGAACGCATGTGAGCCGAGCTCGCGTTGAGGAAGCGGACATCGGTCGACAGGTTCGCGACCTTCGCGACGAGTGCGTTCGAACTGGCGGCCTCTTCGGCGGAAAGTCCCTTTACCTGCGAAATGCGCCCGGCCGCCGTGGCGAGGGCCTCGGTGGAGCTGCCGAGCCTTTCGCTCGCCTGGGCGACGTCGCCTATCACCGATTCCTTGATGGAGTGGAACTCGGCGAGGGAACCGTCGGACTTCTTGATGCTCGACCCGAGCCCTCCGAGTTGGGCCGACAGCTCGTCGGTGATGCGCCTCGTCGCCTCGGCGAGGGCGCGCACCTCCTTGGCGACCACGGCGAAGCCCTTGCCGTGCTGGCCCGCCCGGGCCGCCTGGATGGCCGCGTTGAGGGCGAGGAGGTTGGTCTGCTCGGAAATGTCGACGATTTTCGCGACCTGGGCGAGGATGGAGTCCGACTCCGCCTTGATGGTCGCGAAGATGCCGACGACGCTGCGGAAGGTCGTCTCCATGGCCTCGACGCTCGATCGGGCCTTGTTCATCGCGTCGAGGCTTTCGACAGAGCCCGATCTCGAATCGGCGATGACCGCGTCCGCGGCCTCGAGGTCGGCGAGAACCCGCTTCGAGTCGCCGTCGATGCGATCGAGTCCCTCGGCGATTTCGGCGAGCGCCCGTTCATGATCGACGCCCGAGTCGAGGACCTTGCCGACGAATACGGCGTTGAGATCGGCCACCTGACCGATATCGTGGATGTAGCCAGATATTCTTCTGCGGAGATCCGCCCGCAATTCCACTTCCGAGCCGCTGCCTGCCATGGGACATTTACTCCCGACTTCGACCGGAGGTCAAACGATTTCGCTTCGATCCCGAATGCGCGTTCGTCATTGCACGATGCTTCGCTGTCGTACTATTCTCGCGATGGAGGAAAAGATGCAAGAAAGCCTAAATCCCCTGCTCGAAACCTGGGGGGGGCCCTATGGACTCCCGCCCTTCGGCAGCTTCAAGACGGAAGATTTCAAACCGGCCTTCGACAGCGCCATGGCGGAGCATGTCGCCGAAATCGGCGCGATCGCGGCCGTTTCGCCCGCCAACTTTCAAACCGTCGTCGCGGCCCTCGACAAAAGCGGCGAGACGCTCAAGCGCGTGTCCGGCCTCTTCTTCAATCTCTGCAGCTCGAAAACCGACGAGGCCCTCCAGGCAGTCGAATCGGAATACAGCCCGAAGATGGCGGCGCATTTTTCGAAAATACTCCTCGACCAGGAACTCTTTCTCCGGGTCGACAAGGTCCATGAGGAAAGGCTCAGGTCGGGCCTGAGCCCCCTTCAGATACGCCTCGTCGAACGCACTCATTTCAATTTCGTGATGGCCGGAGCCCGTCTCGACGCGAAGGGCAGGGCGCGAATGGGAGAGATCGTCGAGGAACTGGCGAGCCTGTCCACGCGTTTCGGCCAGTTCGTCCTCGCAGACGAAGACGAGTGGTTTCTCGAGCTCGGCGACGCGGACATCGTCGGCCTTCCCGGCTTCCTCGTCGACGGGGCGGCCGAGGCAGCTCGCGCCAAGGGCAAGGAAGGGCGTCGACTCATCACCCTCTCCCGCTCCTTCGTCGAGCCCTTCCTCGCGACTTCTCCCCGCCGCGATCTTCGGAAAAAGGTCTACGAGGCCTTCGTCTCCCGCGGAGAGATGAAAGGCGAGCGGGACACAAAGCCCCTAATAAAGGAAATAATGAGGCTTCGCTCCGAGCAGGCCCGGCTCCACGGTTACTCGACCTACGCGGAATTCGCGCTACGCGACCGGATGGCGGGGAGGCCCGAGGCCGTGGCCGAGCTTCTCGGCAAGGTCTGGAAGCCCGCGATCGAGAGGGCTGGAGTCGAGGAGGCGAAGCTCCTCGAGCTTGCGCGGCAAGACGGCATCTCCGGCATCGAGGCCTGGGATTGGCGCTACTACGCGGAGAAGATCAGGCAGCGCGACTATCGCATCGACGACGCCGAGCTCAAACCCTACTTCAGCCTCGACAACATGCTCCGCGCCATGTTCGACAGCGCCTCGCGCCTCTTCGGGGTGAGCTTCCGGGAGATCGGGGGGCAGACCCTCTACCATCCCGACGCGCGCCTTTTCGAGATGCTCGACGCCGAGGGCGCGCTGAAGGGCCTCTACATCGCCGACAACTTCGCGAGAACCGGCAAGCGCTCGGGCGCCTGGATGAGCAACTACCGCGAACAATCGAAGGGCATAGTGCCTATTGTCGTAAATAATACTAATTTCACGAAGGCCCCGGGCGGCGGGCCGACCCTCATCAGTTTCGATGACGCGAAGACCCTTTTCCACGAGTTCGGCCACGGACTCCACGGCCTCCTCTCCGAGGTCGATTACGAGACCCTCTCGGGCAGCAACGTGCTCCGCGACTTCGTCGAGCTTCCCTCGCAGCTCTTCGAACATTGGGCCATGGCCCCCGAGGTCATGTCGAAATTCGCCCTCCATGTCGAGACGGGCAAGGCCATTCCCGACGAGCTCGTGGCCCGGATACGCAAGGCGCGGACCTTCAATCAGGGCTGGGAAACCGTCCAGTACCTCGGGCCTGCCCTCCTCGACATGGCCCTCCACGGCCTCGTCGAGGTCGCCTCCCTCGATCCCGGCCGATTCGAGGCCGAGAAATCCGCGGCCATCGGCATCCCGGACAACATCGGGCTCAGGCACAGGCTTCCCCACTTCCAGCACCTCTTCGCCGGCGACGGCTACGCGGCGGGCTACTACGTCTACATGTGGGCCGAGGTCCTCGAGGCCGACGTATTCTCGGCCTTCGAGGAGAAAGGAGATGTCTTCGATCCGGAATTGGCCGCGAGGCTCAAGAAGCTGATCTACGCGGCCGGTAATTCCGAGGATCCGGCCGAACTCTTCAGGAAATTCCGCGGCCGCGATCCATCCATCGAGCCCCTGCTCAGGCAGCGCGGGCTTGCCGGCGACTGAAGGACGATCGAGACTCTGGAGGAGGAGGCGGTATGGAAGGACGACCGAGATGGGGAATCCTGGGCACGGGCGGGATAGCGAAGCTTTTCACCCGCGACATTCTCGGGGAGGGTTTGGCGGTGAGCGCCGTCGGCTCCCGCACGAGGGAGGGAGCCGAGGCCTTCGGCGAAAACTTCGGGATCGCGCGCCGGCATGGGAGCTACGAGGCCCTCCTCGCCGACCCCGAGGTGGACATCGTCTACGTCTCCACGCCCCATCCCTTCCATCACCCGAACGCCCTCGCCGCCCTTCGCGCGGGCAAGCACGTCCTCCTGGAAAAGCCCTTTACGATCAACGCGAGGGAGGCGAGGGAACTCGTCGAAACAGCTCGTGCGAAGAGGCTCTTCCTCATGGAAGCGATGTGGACCCGTTTCCTCCCGACCTTCACGAGGCTGCGCGAGATCGTCGCGGCGGGCACCATCGGCGAAATCGTCGCCGTGCTCGCCGACCACAACCAATACCTGCCGATGGAAAAGGCCCCGCGCCTCCACCTTCCCGAGCTCGGCGGCGGGGCCCTCCTCGACCTCGGCGTCTATCCGATCACCCTCGCCCATCTTCTCCTCGGCGCGCCTGCGCGCGTTCAGGCATCCGCAAGCCTGACCGAGCTCAGAGTTGACAGACAGACGAGTCTCATCCTCTCCTACGCCTCCGGAGCCCAGGCTACCCTCCAGTGCGGCATGTCGGCCCTGGGGCCCAACCGTGCCTTCGTCGTCGGCAGCCTCGGCCGCATCGAAATCGATTCCATCTGGTACAATCAGAGCGGCTTCACCGTCTATTCGCGCGAAGGGGTCGTCGTCGAACGCTACGCCGAAACCGTGAGGAATAGGGGCATGCAGTACCAGGCCTTCGAAGCCGAGCGACGCGTCCTCGCGGGCGAGATCGAGAGCCCGATCATGAGTCACCAGGCCAGCCTCGAGATCATGGCGATCATGGACGAGGCGCGGAGGCAAGTGGGAGTGAAGTACCCGGGGGAATGATGGTGCGACACGAAGACAGCATGCCGGCCGATGGAAGGCGAATACTCCTCGTCGAGGACGAGGCGATCATCGCCCTGAGCGAGAAGGTCAGTCTCGAACTCTACGGCTATAGCGTCATCATCGCCGAGTCGGGAGAAAGGGCGATCGAGCGCTTTCAAAACGACGCGTCGATCGACCTCGTGCTGATGGACATCAATCTGGGACCGGGAATCGACGGCACGGTCGCCGCCTCCCTCATGCTTCGCGAGAGGCATGTCCCGATTGTCTTCCTTTCCAGCCACACCGAGAGGGAAATCGTCGCGAGGACCGAGTCGATCACCTCCTTCGGCTATGTGGTCAAGAATTCCGGCATGACCATCCTCGACGCCTCGATGAAGATGGCCTTCAAGCTCTTCGCCGCCGAGGCGGAACTCCGCAGGCAGAACATCCTGATGAGGGCCGTGATGGAAAACGCGCCGATCGGGTTCGCGGTCAACCGCATCAGCGACGGCCAGGGATTTCTCGTCGCGGAGAAATTCAAGGAAATCTACGGCATCGAAGGCAGCGATACCGACAGCGTCCAGAAATTCTTCGAGGCGGTCTACCTCGACCCGGCCCAGCGCGAGGAGATGAGGACGAGGATCCTCGCCGACATGGCTTCGGGCGATCCCGCCCGGATGCGCTGGGAAAATATCCAGATAACTACGAAGACCGGGGAGAGGAAGGTGGTGACCGCCATGAACATCCCGGTGATCGAACACGACCTCATGGTGTCGACGGTCCAGGACGTCACCGAACGAGGGTGATCGCCGGGGAGAGGGAGTTGGGCAGCATCGACTATCGGGTGATTCGCCGGGACGGGGGCGTCCGCTGGCATTCATCGAGGGGGCGAGCCCTCCGCGATAAGGATGGCCGGACAGTCGCCTACCTCGGCATCGGGCGCGACGTCACCGAGGAGCGAGCCGTGGGGCCGTCCTGAAAGGTTCAGGCCTCCTCGCCGAAGAGCATCTCATAATACCGATCGATTTTTTGCCCAAGCTCGAGGATGCCGAAATTTCGCGCCTCGCGAATGGTCTCGCGGCCGCCGAAGTAGACGAGGACCGCCGGTACGACGAAGATCGAGAGCTGGCCCGCGGCTTCCGGTACCTCCTCGATATCGACATAGTACATAGGTAGTTTCGGGAAATGCTCCTCGACGAGGGCTATGACCTTGGGCTTGATGCTCTTGCAGACCCCGCAGGTCTTGGTGGACAAATAGAAGAGGGCCGCCTGTCCGCCTTCGGCGATTTCTTTGATCCTGGCGTAGCTGTCGAGAGTTTCCATGCGAAGAATATACGAAAGCTCCGGCCGAGGGGGAAGCCAGGCTGCCAAACTTGCCACTCGAGGGCCGGGCCGATAAGCTCTCACGCGAACGTGAAGCTCGTTAAAAGGCGGCTAGATTGACCGAAACCGACAACAAGGACCCCCTCCACGGCATGACCCTCGAGAAGATCCTCAACCTCCTCGTGGATGCCTACGGCTGGGAAGGTCTCGCGGAGTTCATTCCCGTAAAGTGCTTTTCCATCGATCCGAGCATAAAGTCGAGCCTCGTGTTCCTCAGACGTACGCCCTGGGCGCGGGCGAAGGTGGAGGCCCTCTATTTGGGGAAACTCCGAAAGCGCCGCACAGCGAAGGGTCGACGCGGCCCCCCGGGCCCGCGTTCTTCCTGAAACCAAGGCAGCCTCCCTCGCGTCTAACCCGTATCGTCATTCTTCGGGGGATGCCTATGAATAAGAAAGTGCTTATGGTGTATCCGGAATTCCCGGAAACCTTCTGGAGTTTCAAGGACAGCCTGGGTTTTGTCGGGAAGAAGACCAATTTCCCGCCCCTCCCCCTCCTCACGGTCGCCGCCCTCCTCCCGGCACGCTACGAAATCAAGCTCGTCGACATGAACGTAGCTCCCCTCAAGGAGGCCGATCTCGACTGGGCCGACCTCGTCTTCGTCTCGGCCATGCTCGTGCAAAAGGAATCTATGGAGCGGGTCGTCGCGCGCGCCCGACGAAGGGGCAAGCCCATCGTCGCGGGCGGTCCCTATCCGACCCAGTGCTGGGAATCCATCGAGGGCGTCGATCACTTCGTGCTGAACGAGGCCGAGCTCTCCCTCCCCGCCTTCATAGAGGACCTCGAGGCGGGAAGGGCGAAGCAGCTCTATTCGACCGAAGAAAGGCCCGACCTCGCCCTGACGCCGAAACCCCGCTACGACCTCATCGATTTCAAACCCTACTCATCGATGGTCCTCCAATATTCCCGCGGCTGTCCCAACGAATGCGAGTTCTGCGACATCGTGGAGCTCTTCGGCAGAAATCCACGGGTCAAGTCTCCCGCCCAGTTCCTCTCGGAAATCCAGCTGCTTTACGACCTCGGCCATCGGGGAGGGATTTTCATCGTCGACGATAACTTCATCGGGAATCGGGTCGCGGTGAAGGGGCTCCTCAGGGCCATCATCGCCTGGCAAGAGGACCACGGCCGGCCCTTCACCTTTTCAACCGAGGCCAGCGTGGACCTCGCCAAGGACGATGAGCTCCTGGACCTCATGGTGGGCTCGGGTTTCACGATGGCCTTCGTCGGCATCGAGACGCCCGTGGCGGAATCCCTCGTGTCGGCGCACAAGACCAAGAACATCGGCGTGTCCCTCGCCGACTCGGTGCGCAAGATCCAGGAGAGGGGCATCGAGGTGACGGCAGGGTTCATCGTCGGCTTCGACGCCGACCCCGAGGACATCGCCGAGAGACAGATCGCCTTCATCCAGGAATCGGGCATCGCCACCGCGATGGTCGGCCTCCTCACCGCCCTCCCGAAGACCAGGCTTCATCGCCGTCTCGCCGCCGAGGGAAGGCTCCTGGCCGAATCGACAGGCGACAACACCCACGGTCTCGAACTCAATTTCGTGCCGAAAATGGAGCTTACGAAACTCGTCAATGCCTATGCCGAGGTGATGACGACGATCTATGACCCGAAGTCCTACTTCGAGCGCTGTCAGGTGCTCCTCAGCCGCCTGCCTCGCCGCTCGAAGGCGAGTTCCAGAGTCGTCGGAGACCGCTCGGCCTTGTCGAACGCGCGCGCGCTTATTAATTCCTTCATAAGACAGACATTTTCGCCCTACGGCCACCACTATTTGCGCTTTCTTGGAACAACCATCCTCCTTCGACCCTGGATGTTCGCGAAGGCCATCGAGAAGGCCATTGAAGGCCACAGCTTGATAAAGACCACGAAGGTAAAGATCGGGAAGCCCCTGGCCATCGCCAAGGCCTTCGGGCTCTTCCTCGGCCGCACCATCGAGAGCCTGGAGCGGATCGTGAGCGGGCGAAACCCTGCGGATCTCGAAAAGGCCCTTGCCGCGACCAAGACCCTTCGCGCGGGACTGGCCAGGATCGCCGGCAGGAAGGTTCCCGTTCCCTCCCTCGTACCTGTCGAAGCGCCGCTTCGACGCCTCGCGGAGCAGGTCGGCGCCTTCATCGTCCAGCAGAGCAACCATTTGCTCGGCCTCGCGGCGACAGCGAGTGAAGAGCAGCTCCGCCGTTTCGCCCTCGCCGTCAGGCGCTATTGCCGAAAGGCCAGGGCGATCGATCTGTCCTTTTCGCCGGGGCAGGGCTCCAGCGCCGCGATCGCCGCCCAGATAGGGGCCCTCGACTCCATGATCGCCTCACTCGGCGGCTTCGTCGAGGCACGAATCGGCGCGACATCGCGAGGCGGTACGAACTAGGGCTGTCGCGCGCCGGCAGGGGAGAGATCCCACCTCTCTTTTCGATTGACGAGCCGACTTGTCGGCATAGGCTTATGCGTGTAACTCCCCCTCGATCTGCGGGGGATCATCGAGGAGATGCGCATGGGCGTATCGGGACAAAAAAGAATTCTCCTCGTCGAGGACGAGGCCCTGATAGGGATGGCTCAAAAGCTCGCTCTGGAGAAATACGGCTACCAGGTGACGACGGCCTTGAATGCCGAGGCCGCCATCGGCATGTGCCTTGGAAACGAGGCTCCCGACCTCGTGCTCATGGACATCGATCTCGGCAAGGGGCTCGACGGCAGCGGCGCGGCCAAGGCGATACTCGAGAAGAAGCAGATTCCCATCGTCTTTCTCTCAAGCCACACGGAGCGAGAAACGGTCGAGAAGACCGAAACCATCACCTCGTACGGCTATGTCGTCAAGAACTCCGGGATCATCATTCTCGACGCCTCCATCAAGATGGCCTTTCGCCTCTTCGAGGCCAACAAGAAGCTCGCCAAGAGCGAACATCGCTACGGCAGCCTCTTCAGCAGCATGACCGAGGGCTTCGCCATACACGAACTCGTCTACGACGAAAGCGGCAGGCCCGTCGATTATCGCTTCTTGGACGTGAATCCCGCCTTCGAGAGGCTGACGGGGCTTTCGAAGGAGGCGATCGTCGGCCGTCGACAGCGCGAGGTCATTCCCGACGAAGACCCCTTCTGGTTCGAAACCTATAGCCGCGTCGTGCTCACAGGGGAGCCCGTCGTTCTCGAACATTCCTCTCCGGCCCTGGGTCGCCATTACGAAGTCTTCGCCTATCGCACGGAGCCCAACTGCTTCGCGGTGATCTTCAGCGACGTCTCGAAAAGGAAGGCGATCGAGGATGCGCTTCGCGAGAGCGAAGAACGCTTTCGGGGCATCGTCGAAAACTCGGAGGCCGGCTATTTCTTCATCGATAGCGAGGGCATCTATCGCGACATCAACGCGGCCTGGCTCAAATTGCATGGATTCGAAAGGCGCGAGGAGATCATCGGAAGACATTTTTCCAGCACCCAGGTGGACGTGGACCTCGCGGGCAGCGCCGAAATCGTCGCCCATCTTCTCGCGGGCGGGACCGTGCCCTCGGGGGAATTCTCCCGGCGCCGCAGGGACGGTTCGACAGGCTGGCATCTCTTTTCGAGCCGCCCCGTGCGAGGAGGGGGGAAGGTTATCGGTCTCGAGGGTTTCCTCTTCGATATCAGCGAGCGCAAGAAGACCGAGGAATCGCTTCGCGAAAGCGAACATCTCTTCAAAAGCCTCTATTCGAACATGCTCAACGGATTCGCCTATTGCCGCATGTATTACGATGAAGATGGCGACCCCGTGGATTTCGGCTATCTCGCGGTCAACGAGGCCTTCGAGGCGCAGACCGGGCTCAAGGATGTGGTCGGGCGGAGGATATCCGAGATCGTCCCGGGAATGCGCGAATCCGATCCCAGGCTTTTCGTCATCTATGGTCGCGTCGCCCGCACGGGCGTGGCCGAACGTTTCGAGATGTTTCTCGAGTCCCTCGGCGCCTGGTTCCTCGTATCGGTGTTTTCCCCGAAACCCGAGCACTTTATAGCCATCTTCGACGTCACGACGCGCAGGAAGAAGACCGAGGAATCCCTCGATGAAATCAGCCGCCGATTCCGGAGCCTCGCGGCGAACGTGCCGGGCTACCTCGCCTATCTCGACGCGAAGACCCTGCGTTACGAATATGTGAACGATACCTATTCGAAGGCCTATGCGCGATCGGCTGAGAGCATCGTCGGATCGACGGTGCCCGAAGTCATCGGTCGCGAAAAGTACGAATACGCCCTGCCCTATTTCGAAGAGGCGAGGGCGGGGCGTTCGGCCTCCTATGAGAACAGCTTCGATTTCGCGACGGGTCGCCGATGGCTCAGACTCAACTACTCGCCGGTATTCGATCCGATGGGAATCGTGGTCTCGATCGCCGTCCTCGGCTACGACATCACGGAGAGTCGGCGGCAGGAGGAAGCGGTACGATCCCTGCTCAAGGAGAAGGAACTCGTTCTCCGCGAGGTGCACCATCGCATCAAGAACAACATGGGCACGATAGGCAGTCTTCTCGAGCTCCAGGCCGATTCCACCGCTGATCCGGGAGCCAAGGTGGCCCTGACCGAGGCTTCGCGGCGCGTCAGGAGCATGTTCCTTCTCTACGACCGCATCTACCGTTCCGAGGCCCCGGGCATGGTCAGGGCCCAGGACTACCTGCCCCTGCTCATCGACGAGATCCTCGCCGAACTACCGCGGATCCCCGGGCTCGTCGTGGATAAGCGCATAGAAGATCTGGTCCTCGACCCCGGCACGGCCCAACCGCTGGGAATCATCCTGAACGAGCTTCTGACCAATTCGATGAAATACGCCTTTCGCGGTAGGGTCGAAGGGAGGATCGCCATCGAGCTTGGCCTTCGGGAGGGCCGATCGCGGCTCCTTGTCGAGGACGATGGCCCTGGTTTTCCGCCGGGGGTCTCCTTCGGGCGCTCGACCGGCTTCGGCCTCGTCCTCGTCGATGCCCTTGCCAAGCAACTCGGCGGAAGGCTAGAAGTCGACGGCACGAGGGGCCTGCGCGTCAGCCTGGAATTCGGCGATTGAAGGGGACTCGGCCTCCGCTCCAAATCGCCCACAGGCGATCTCTAGGTGGAGGAGGGGATCGTCGAAGCGGGTTTGGCCTTTTCGTTTTTCCGCGCGTACATCGCGGCGTCGGCCTCGTCGAGGAGGCTCATGAGTCGATGCGCCGAAGGCCGTCCCTCATCCCCGCAGCAGGCGCTGCCGACGCTCGCTCCGTAGGTTATGGTCAGGGACTCGTTGACCGCGATGCGGGAATGCATGATTTCGGCGGACAGGGCATCGGTGAGGGCCTGGACGCGTTGCGACGGGCAATCCGGAAGGAAGACCTCGAATTCATCGCCGCCCGCGCGCACGATCCAGTCGTCGCGGCGGAAGACACGATGCATGACGGCGACGACATCAAGGAGGACTCGGTCTCCCACGTGGTGGCCGTAGCTGTCGTTGATGTTCTTGAAATGGTCGAGGTCCAGGGTCATCACCGCGAAGGGACCGCGGAGGCCCTCGCGCACCAGGGACAGGACCCCTCGATTGAAGGCCCCGGTCAAGGGATCGTGGAGGCTTTCCGATTTGTAGCGCTCGGCCCGACTTCGCTCGGCCTTGAGCTGACGATAGTTCTGCAGTATGTCCATGGCGATGTAACCCGCTGTCGAAATCGCCATGACCAAGAAGCCGAAATGGGACACCATGATGGCGCCGGGGAGGATCAAACCGGCGATGCTGTCCCGACAGGCGCCCAGGAGGGCTACGGCGACGCCGCCGCTGAGGAGGAGCTTGCTCGAGCCTGCCTTTCGCGCGACGAAGAGGAGGGCGAGGAGGTAGGGCGGGAAGGGGATGATCGAGAGGTAAGTCAGTGCGTAGGCGCGTTTGAGGGCGATCATCGTGTCGGGGAAGAAGAGGACGACGATCGAGATCAGCTGGGCCGCGAGCAGCAGCTTGCCGAAAATGTCGAGTTTGCGACCGAGGAGCTTGAGATAGCCCAAGACGAAGAGGGCGGCCGACGCGTGACGTAGGAGGACCATGAGCCGCTTGAATTCCAAAAGGGGAATGGGGAGGAACTCGAGGGGGAGGAAATCGATCATGAAAACGGCGGTGAACAGGGAGGCGATTCCGAGAAGGAGTCGGGAGTCGATGCGAGGCAAGGCGGTCAGGCCGATGGGGAGTAGGGTCAGTCCGATGAAGGCGATTCCCCCACAGAGGGCCCAGATGAGGCTGTCGCTGATGAATTCAAGAATGAAAAGAAGACCTTCGTTCCCCTCTCGTTTGATGACGTACGGCGCCTTGATGAATCCCGCCTCGTATCTACCGAGAATCTCGATGCGCACCGAGTTCTCGGGACGAAGGGTCCCGGGGTCGAGGGTGAAGATCTTTACCGAGTTCCAGATGTTCGATCGACCTTCGATCATGTCGCCCCGGCTGCCCACGAACTGGCCGTTCCAGTGCACACGAATGCCGTTGCCGCCGATCGAGGGGAGGACGAGGCAGTATTCCGCTGCCGGATCGATCGAGGATCGAGGGAGATTCAAGTTCAAGGTTTCCGCGTAGAGCCCGGGCGAAAAGGGCTTGGCGGAGGTGGAGCGAAGATGCCAGGAGAGCTCCGTCGCTACCTTCCGTCCGTCGGGGTAATCGACGAGGATCCCCTTCTCGAAACGAAGGGCAGAGGCCGGCGGCTCGAAGAGCGGGTCCATGCCGAAGAGCATCGCGAGGGCGAGTAGGGCGAAAACGGCATAGGCGAGGAGAGGGCCGAACCGTACACGAAGTGCGCGCATGCTGTATTTAGTTTCGGTCGATTCCGGGCCGACGCCAATCTTTCATTGACTCCACCCAAGGCCGGAAATATAGTCGCATCGCGCCTATTCGAATCGAGGAGGAAGCTACATGAACGAAGTGGAGACCTGGCATTACGAGACCCTCGGCAAGGCCGCCTGCGCGGCCCTCGCGAAGAACGGCTTCGATGCGCGTTATGCGGCTTCAGGGCGGGAGGCCCTCGACCTGGTACTGTCCTTCGTGAAAAGCGGCATGCAGGTGGGCTTCGGCGGCTCGTCGACGGTCGGTGGCCTCGGCGTCCAGCAAAGGGCCAGGGAACTCGGGGCCGTGGTTCTCGACCACAACGAGCCGGGCCTCGACGCGGAACGCAAATTGGAAGTGCGCCGCGCCCAGCTCGTCTGCGACCTCTTCATCTCGAGCACGAACGCCCTCACCCTCGACGGGGAGCTCCTCAACGTCGACGGGAACGGCAACAGGATCGCCGCCCTTACCTTCGGCCCGCGGAAGACCGTGGTGATCGCCGGGGCCAACAAGATCGTCCGCGACCTCGACGAGGGATTCGAACGAATCAAACTCTGGGCCGCGCCGATGAACAACAAGCGACTCGACAAGTCGAACCCCTGCGTGAAGGCAGGGAGTTGCCAGGACTGCAAGGGCGAATCGAGGCTCTGCCGCGCCTACTCCATTCTCAAGCGAAGGCCGGGGCTGTCGGACTTCACCGTGATCGTTGTCGGGGAGAGCCTCGGCTTCTAGCCCGATTTTGCCGGTGATAAAAGCGGGCTAATGACCACTGTAAAGGTTCGTTGACTCGCAAAAGCAAAAGGCCCGTCCCAGGGGGGGCGGGCCTTGAATTTCAGTTTCTGTGACCGCTCGCGGCGATCGAGTCTTAAAAGGCGCCGAGCAATCCGGCCGGCGCGGCGGCCAGGGCGAAGAGGGCGATGGCGCAGATCGCGACGACGAAGAATTCGGGTCCACGGAGAGGAAGGCGGTCCTTCTTCGGCGACTCGTGGAACCAGGCCTGGATCACGGGCTTCATGTAATAGGCCATGCCCACGGCGCTCAACACGACGGCGAATACCACGAGACCGATTCGGCCCTGGGCCACGGCGTTCCCGAAGACGAAGAGCTTTCCGAAGAAGCCACCGAGGGGCGGCACTCCGACGAGGGAGAGCATGGCGATGCCGAGGCCGACGGCGAGGAAGGGGGAGCGGGAGCGAAGTCCCGCGAAGGCCTCGATCATCACGCCGCCGCCTTCATCCTCCTCGAGCCGCGCCCAGGCGACGAAGGCGATCATCGTCGCTGCCGCGTAGGCCGCGGCGTAGATCCACAGGGCCCCTGCGGGGCCCGAGGCGCCCGCAGCGCCCGAGGCGCCCGCTGCGCCTGCGGCCCCCGCGCCGCCAGCCGCGAGGAGGGCGATGAGGAGGTAGCCGGCATGGGAGATCCCCGAGTAGGCCATGAGGCGCTTGAAGCCGCCTTGGGCCAGGGCTCCGAGGTTTCCGACGGCAAGGGTCAGGACGGCGAGGAGGACAAGGATCCAGCCCCAGCGATCCACGGCCGCGGGAAAGGCACGGGCGAGAAGGCGATAGAAGGCGGCGACGGCAGCGATCTTCACGGTCGTGCTCATGTAGGCGGTGATAAGAGTCGGGGAGCCCTCGTAGACATCGGGCGTCCAGAAGTGGAAGGGAGCCGCCGAGACCTTGAAGGCCAGGCCGAAGAGGAGGAGGAGGAGGCCGAGGTGGAAGAGGGGGTGGAGGCCCGGATTCGCCTGGCTCCAGGCGAGGATGCCGTCCAGGTTGAACTGACCCGTGCCGGCGTAGAGGAGGCCGATGCCGAAAAGGAGGATTCCCGTGGCGAAGGAGCCGTTTAGGAAGTACTTGAGCGCCGCCTCGTTGCCCCCGAGGTCGTTCTTCTTCGAGCCCGCGAGGATGTAGATGGGAATGCTCAGGGTCTCGATGCCGAGGAAGAGCATCACGAGGTTCGTGTAGCTCGCGAGCATCACGGCCCCGGTGAGCGAAAAGAGGAGGAGGCCCGCCATTTCACCCTGGGGAATGTCGGTCTTGCCCGAGGGCGCGGCGAGGAGGAGGACGACGAGGGCCGTCATAACTATGAGGAGTGCGCTGAAGCCCGAGGCGAAGGGGTCGAATTCGGCCGCGCCGCGGAGATAGGGGCTGTCGAGGCCGAGGCGGAAGATGGCGAGGGCCGCGGCGGCGACGAGACCGAGGATCGCGAGGGGGAGGGTGGCTGCCTTGATTCGCCCGAGGTTGGCGAAGAGGACGAGGACGGCGAGGACCGGAAGAAGGATGAATAGGCTCATGGTTTACCTCGCCCCGATGACATTGAGGAGGGCGTCGAGGGTGGGCCTCGCGAGCTCCAGGAGGGGCTTGGGATAGACTCCCAAGACGATGCCGGCGAGGGCGAGGACTCCGAGGGCCCCCGCCTCGCTGGGCTTCAGCTTGAAGGCCGCGACTTCCTTGGGCTCCGGCCCGAGGAAGCTCTTACGGATCCATTGCAGATAGAGGACGGCGCCGAGGATGACGCCGATTCCGCCGCCGAGGGCCCACCAGAGCGAGACCTTCGAAAGGGAGATGAGGAGGAGGAACTCGCCCGCGAATCCCGCGGTGAGGGGGAGTCCGAAGGCCGAAAGGGCGAGGAGGACGAAGAGGACGGCGAAGGCCCCGTTGCGATGGGCGAGACCGCCCACCGTTCCGATTTGCCTGCCTCCGGTGCGGCTTTCGAAGATGTCGACCGCGAGGAAGAGACCCGCGATGGACAGGCCATGGGCGACCATCTGCAGAACGCCGCCCTGGAAGCCGATGATGCCGAGGGAGAAGACGCCGGCGGCCATCAGCCCCGTGTGCGAGAAGCTCGACCAGGCGAGGAGGCGCTTCATGTCCTTCTGCGCGAGGGCCACGAGGGAACCCCATACCACGCCGACGACGCCGAGGGCGATGAAAAGCGGCTGCAAGCCCGCGAAGGCCGTCGGGAAGACCGGCAGCATCCAGCGCATGACGCCGTAGAGGCCCATCTTGGCCATCAGCGCGGCGAGGAGAAGACTGCCCGAGGCGGGCGCCTCGTGATAGGTGTCGCTCTGCCAGGTGTGGAAGGGGAAGAGGGGCATCTTGATGGCGAAGGCCACGGCGAAGGCCGCGAGGATCCAGGGCGCGGCCCCGGGGGGCAGGCTCGCCGAGTAGAATGCCGAGAGCGAAAAACCCTGGGGTGCGGCGGTGAAGGCATGGACGTACAGGATGCCGAAGAGCATGAAGAGGCTCCCCGCCACCGTGTAGACCAGGAACTTGAGGGTGACCGGCACGCGCTTTTCTCCGCCCCAGAAACCCGCGATGAAGTAGACGGGCACGAGGGCGAGTTCCCAGAAGAGGTAGAAGACCACCGCGTCGCGGGCCGCGAAGACGCCCACGAGGCCGGCCTCCATCGCGAGGATGAGGCCATAGAGGATGGGGCTTCGTCGTCCCTCGTTCCGCGTCGCGAGGATCAGCGCCACGGGGGCGACGAGGACCGTGAGGAGGACGAGGGGAAGGCTGAGTCCGTCGAGGCCGAGGCTGAAGGAGATGCCCCAGCTGGGAATCCAGTCGAGGGAGAGGCCGTAATGCAGGCCCGCGCCGGAACCCCAGGCCGCGGCCGCGCCGATGGCGACAAGGGCCGTCGCGAGGGCGACGATGGAGGCGACCGCACGGGCCGCGGATTCGCGAAGGGCCATCACGAGAAGCCCTCCGACCAAGGGAAGCAGTATCAACAGCAGGGTTACCATGGCTTATCCCAGGGCCGCGATGGCGGCGATGACGATGACGCCCAGCGTCATGGCGAATAGGTAGAAGACCGTGTTGCCGGTTTGGATGCGACGCACCAACCTGCCGAGTCCGGCGAAGAGTCCCGCCCCTCCCCGGACGAGGCCGTCGACGCCGCGATCGTTCGCGGTGCCGAAGACCCAATTCGACAAGGCGAAAAGCGGCTTCACGATGAGGCTGTCGTACAACTCGTCGATGCGGAACTTTTCGAGGGACCAGCGCGCGAGGCCCTTCACCGTGCTGTCCTCTCCCGGAACCTGGGCCTTGGGCCCGTATCTCCAGGCGGCGAGGCCGAAGCCCGCCAGGGCGACTAGCACCGAGATGCCCATGAGGAGCCATTCGGTCCCTGCGCCGAGGGAGCTTTCATAGGCCCCTGCCGAGGGGGCGAGGAAGTTGCCGAGTATATTCGGCAAGCCGAAGACGGCGGGCAGGCCGAGGAATCCCGAACCGATCGAGCCGACCGCGAGGAGGACGAGGGGAAGGGTCATGGTCGCGGGCGATTCGTGGGGATGGACCCCTTCCTTGACCCGCGATGGGCCATGGAAGACGAGGACGAAGAGCCTACCCATGTAGAAGGCCGTGACGAAGGCGGCGAAGACTCCCACAGCCCAGAGGAGGGGGGAGCGCTCGAAGGCCGCCGCGAGGATCGAATCCTTGGAGAAGAAACCGGCGAAGGGCGGTATGCCCGAGATGGCCAAGGTACCAACGAGGAAGGTTAGGTAGGTGATGGGCAGTTTCTTGCGGAGGCCGCCCATCCTCCTGATGTCCTGCTCGCCCGAGAGTGCGTGGATCACCGAGCCGGCCCCGAGGAAGAGGAGGGCCTTGAAGAAGGCGTGAGTAAAGACGTGGAAGTAGCCCGTGCCGTAGGCGCCCACGCCGAGGGCGAGGAACATGTAGCCGAGCTGGCTCACCGTCGAGTAGGCGAGGACCTTCTTGATGTCGCGCTGGGTGAGGGCGATGAGTCCCGCCCAGACGGCGGTGGCGAGGCCGACGACGGCGATGAGGGTGAGGCTGGCCGGCGCGAGATCGTAGAGGACATGCGAGCGGATCACCATGTAGATGCCCGCCGTCACCATGGTAGCGGCATGGATGAGGGCGGAGACGGGCGTGGGGCCGGCCATCGCATCGGGAAGCCAGGTGTAGAGGGGAATCTGGGCGCTCTTGCCCATGGCTCCCACGAAGAGGAGGACCGTGATCAGGGTGAGGACAGGAGTGCCGGAGGCCATGCTCGAGGCCTTGGCGAAGACGGTGCCGAAGGAGAGGCTTCCGAATGTGGCCAGCATCGCGAAGAGGCCGAGGAGGAAGCCGAGATCGCCGATCCGGTTCATCACGAAGGCCTTCACGGCCGCGCCGTTGTAGTCGTCGCGGGTGAACCAGAAGCCGATGAGGAGGTAGGAGCAGAGACCCACGCCCTCCCATCCCACGAACATCACCGCGTAGTTGTCGGCGAGGACGAGGATCAGCATCGAGAAGATGAAGAGGTTCATGAAGCTGAAGAAGCGCGGCGCTCCCTCGTCGTCATGCATGTAGCCGATGCTGTAGAGGTGGATGAGGGCGCCCACTCCCGTCACGACGAGGGTCATGATGAGGGCGAGTGGATCGAGCTGGAGTCCGAAGGAGAGGTCGAGCCCCGCGACGGGGAGCCAGTCGAAGAGCCTGAGATCGAGGCCCTCGCCGTATCCGGCGGCGAAGCCGTCCGGATGCGCCAGCAAAAGGGCGAGGGCGAGGGCGAAGGATCCAGCCGTCGCGATGGTGGCGAGCCAACCCGAGACGCCCCGACCGAGTCGTTTGCCGAAGAGCCCCGTGACGAGGAATCCGGCGAGCGGCAGGGCAGGGATCAGGCCGAGAAGTGCGGTTTCGTTCATGCGCTGTTCCTTAGCCCTTGAGATTGCGGTAGTGGTTGATGTCGATCGAACGGCTGTTCCGGTAGATCATCGTGAGGATGGCGAGTCCGGCGGCGATTTCCGCGGCGGCCACGAGCATGATGAAGAACACGAAAACCTGGCCGTCCGAGTCGCCCTTGAAGGCGGAGGTCGCCGCGAGGAGGATGTTGACCGCGTTCAGCATGAGCTCGATGCTCATCAGTATTATCAGGATATTGCGGCGGATAAGGACTCCCGCGACGCCCACCGAAAAGAGCGCGGTCGCGAGAAAGATGTAGTGATTGAGGGTGATTGCGCCCATGTCAGTCGACCCCTCCCTTCTTGCCGAGCGCCACCGCCCCGACGAGGGCCGCGAGGAAGAGGACGCTCGAGAGTTCGAACGGTACGAGGAAATCCCTGAACAGGGCGAGCCCCAGCGGCTTCACGAGGCCCACCATCGAGGTCTGGCCGACCTGGGCGAGGTCGCCGACCGCGGCCTCGGAGGAACGGCGGAGGGCCGCCACGAGGACGGTGAGGAGGAGGCCGCCTGACACGATGCCGGCGAGCCGCGCCATGACCGAGGCCTTGTGCTGGGAGCTCTTGTTCAGGTTGAGAAGCATGATCACGTAGATGAAAAGGACCATGATGGCCCCCGCGTACACGATCAGGTTGACCGCCACCAGGAACTGGGCGTTCAGGAGGACGTAGTGACCCGTGATCGCGAAGAAGGCCACCACCATCCAAAGGACGCTCGAGATCGGGCTGCGCGACAGGATCACGAGGAGGGCGGCCGCGAAGAGGAGGGCCGTGAGGGCATAAAAGGCGAAGGAGATCATGCGTGTCCTCCCGCCGCCGTTCCGCCCGCGGCTTTTCCGTACAATTGGTTATGGGCATAGCCGGGCTTCTTCTTGAACGCGAGGACTTCGGGCGTCTGGCGCAGGCTCACGTCGACGGCACCCACGGTGCCGAGGGCAGCTCCGGTGCCGAGTTCGCCAGGCTTCGCTTCGAGGAGCTTGTCTTTGCCGTAGATGAAGTTCTTCCGGAGGTCCTCCGTGGGCACGAGGCGGTTCGTGAGGAAGATGGCCTCCTTGGGGCAGGCTTCCTCGCAGAATCCGCAGTAGATGCAACGGAGCATGTTGATCTCGTAGACCGCGGCGTACTTCTCCTCGCGGTAGAGGGCCTCCTCGCCCGGCTTCCGCTCGGCGGCGGTCATCGTGATGGCCTCGGCGGGGCAGGCGAGGGCGCAGAGCCCGCAGGCGGTGCAGCGCTCGGCGCCCGCCTCGTCGCGCTTGAGCACCTGCATGCCGCGGTAGACGGGGGCCCGGGGACGGACGACCTCCGGATAGCTGAAGGTGACCTTCTTCATGAAGAAGTGCTTGATGGTCACGGCGAGGCCGGAGACGATGGCGGGCAGGTAGATGCGCTCGATGAAACTCTGGCGCAGCTTCACCACCTGCTTGGATCGTGAAGTGATGGGGTTTATGGCCATGGCGAATCCTAATGGAACCCGCGGACGGCGACGACGCCGGCGGTCCAGAGCATGTTGACTATGGCGAGGGGGAAGAGTGCCTTCCACCCAAGATTCATGAGCTGGTCGTAGCGGAAGCGGGGGAGGGTCCAGCGCACCCACATGAAGAAAAACATAATTATGGAGAGTTTGACGAAGAGGACGACCACGCCGGCGAGGGCCAGGAGGTTCGGGCCGAGCCCGAGGCCGTCGAGGAGGGGCAGGGAGTAACCGCCGAAGAAGAGCGTCGCCATTATCGCCGAGGACACGAACATGTTGATGTACTCGGAGAAGAGGTAGAAGCCGAGCTTCATCGAGGAGTACTCGAGGTGGTAGCCGGCGACGAGCTCCGCCTCGCACTCCGCGAGGTCGAAGGGATGGCGGTTGCATTCCGCGAATGCGGTGATCAGGAAGACGAGGAAGCCGATGGGCTGGATGAAGACGTTCCAGTGCCAGCCCGCCTGGGCCGCGACGATGTCCTTGAGGCTCAGGCTGTTCGAGAGCATGACGACGGCGATGACCGACATGCCCATCGCGAGTTCGTAGCTGATCATCTGGCTCGAGGCGCGGAGCGCGCCCATCAGGGAGTACTTGTTGTTGCTCGCCCAGCCGCCGACCATGATGCCGTAGACGCCGAGGCTCACCGCGGCGAAGACGTAGAGGATGGCGACGTTGAGGTCCGCCATCTGCAGCTGGAAGGTATGGCCGAAGAGGGTGATGGGACTTCCCCAGGGGATGACGGCGCTCGTGATGAGGGCCGTGCCCATCGAGATGCCCGGGCCGAGGATGAAGAGGAAGCGGTTCGCCGTCGCGGGCATCATCTCTTCCTTGAAGAAGAGCTTGCCGCCGTCGGCGATGGGCTGGAGGATGCCGAAGGGCCCGTTGCGGTTCGGGCCCAGGCGGTCCTGTATGAAGCCGGCCACCTTGCGTTCGACGTAGGTGGCGTACATGGCAACGATGAAGCTCACCGCGACGATGAGGACGCCGAGGACGAGCTTCTCGATCAGGAATAGCAGATCCATCACGTCACCCCGAAATGAGGGCCGCGGGATCGGCCCCGATCGCGTCGGACCATGCCGGCGCGCCTGCCTTGGCCGCCAATTCGGCGCGCGCGGCAAGTTGTTTCTCCGTCACGGTCAGGAGCTGGCGAAGTTCCCCGTAGTGATTCTGTCCGATGACCGAGGCGCGGGCGACGGTCCGCGGCGCCTCGAAGCTCCAGTCGGATTTTTCCTTCCGCTCGAAGCGGCATTCGTCGCAGATCCAATCCTCGACCTCTCCATAGGCGTCGCGGCGGGCCGTGACGCGGACGACATCGTCGCCCTTCATCCAGGCGACGGCCTTGCCTGAGCATTTTGAGCAGGATCGATGGACATCCATGGGCTTGAGGAACCAGACGCGGCTCTTGAAACGTGCAGTCTTGTCGGTGAGGGCGCCCACCGGGCAGACGTCGATGACGTTGCCGATGAAGTCCCCCTGCATGCTGTTCTTGATGTAGGTGCCGATCTCGGCGGCGTCGCCTCGGTTGAGGACGCCGTGGACGCGCCGGCCGTTGACCTGGTCGGCGGTGTAGACGCAGCGGAAGCACATGATGCAGCGATTCATGTGGAGCTGTATCTTTTCGCCGATGTCGATCTTCTCGAAGGTGCGCTTCGGGAACTCGTAGCGCGACTCGGCGAGGCCGTGGGCGTAGGAGAGGTCCTGGAGATCGCACTCTCCGGCCTGGTCGCAGATCGGGCAGTCGAGGGGATGGTTGATGAGGAGGAACTCGACGATGCCCTTCCTCGCGTCGAGGACCTCGGGGCTCGTGATGTTCTCCACGACCATGCCGTCGGCGACGGGCGTCGAGCAGGAGGCCTGGAGCTTGGGCGCGGGTCGGGGATTGCTCGCGCTCTGTTGGGCGACCTTGACGAGGCAGGTGCGGCACTTGCCGCCCGAGCCCTTGAGCTTGGAGTAGTAGCACATGGCCGGCGGGACGATGTCGCCGCCGATCTGCCTGGCCGCGTTGAGGATCGAGGTGCCGGGGGCTACCTCGATCTCGTGACCGTCGATGGTGATCTTGGGCATGGGTACCTCAGGATGGCCGCGCGATGGGGGCGGCGACATTGTGTTTCGGGTCCCGCACCTTCTCGGGGAAGCGCACGTGATACTCGAATTCGTGGCGGAAGTGTCGGACGTGACTCGCGACCGGCCAGGCCGCGGCGTCGCCGAGGGGGCAGATCGTATTGCCTTCTATGTGCTTGGCGATGTCGACGAGGAGGTCGATGTCCGACATCTTTCCTTCGCCGGCCTCGAGGCGGTGGAGGATCTTCTCGAGCCAACCCGTGCCCTCTCGGCAGGGCGAGCACTGGCCGCAGGACTCGTGGTGGTAGAAACGCGAGAGGTTCCAGAGATTGCGCACCATGCAGGCGCTGTCGTCCATCGCGAAGAGGCCGCCCGATCCGAGCTGGGTGCCCGTGGCGAAGCCGCCGTCGGCGAGGCTCTCGTAGCTCATCATCCGGCTCGCGCCGGAGGCGGTCTTCATAAATAGGTCGATCGGGAGGACGGGGACGCTCGAGCCGCCGGGGATGACGGCCTTGAAGGGCCTGCCGTTGGAAGGGCCGCCGCAGAACTCGTCGGAGTAGAGGAACTCCTCGCAGCTCACCTTGCCGAGCTCGATCTCGTAGACCCCCGGCCTCTTGATGTGGCCCGAGGCGGAGATGAGCTTGGTGCCCGTGCTCGGCTTGACGCCGAGGGCCGCGTAGGCCGCGCCGCTCATCGCGACGATGTAGGGCACGGTCGCGATCGTCTCGACGTTGTTGACCACGGTCGGGCTCGCGTAGAGGCCCTGGACGGCGGGGAAGGGCGGCTTGATGCGCGGATTGCCGCGCTTGCCCTCGAGGCTCTCGAGGAGGGCCGTCTCCTCGCCGCAGATGTAGGCGCCGGCGCCGGGATGGACCGAAAGCTCGAGGTCGTATCCCGTGCCGAGGATGTTCTTGCCGAGGTAGCCCGCCGCGTATGCCTCGGCGATGGCCTTTTCGAGTATCCGCAGGATGTACATGTACTCGCCGCGGATATAGATGTAGGAACGATTCGCCCCGATGGCATAGCTCGAGACGATCATGCCCTCGATGAGCTGGTGGGGCATGCGCTCCATGATGTAGCGATCCTTGAAGGTTCCCGGCTCCGATTCGTCGGCGTTGCAGACGAGATAGCTGGGCTTGCCCGTGTTCTTGGCGAGGAAGGACCACTTGAGACCCGCGGGGAAGCCCGCGCCGCCGCGGCCGCGGAGACCCGAATCCTTGATCTGGTCGAGGATGGCCTCGGGGCTCTTGCCCTTGAGGATCGCTTCGGTCTTCTGATAGCCGCCGAGGCTCTTCCAGCCCGCGAGGGTCGCGGCTTCGGCTTTTTCGGCGTGTTCGAGGAGGAGTTTCATCTGGCCCATCTTCACGCCCCCGCCTTGGTCGCGAAACCCGCTTCGCGACGCAGCTCGGCGAGAAGGGCGTCGGCCTTCTCGCCGTTCATCAGCTCGTGATATTTCTCGCCGACCTGGATGACCGGGCCCATGCCGCAGGCGCCGAGGCACTCGGTGCTCTTGAGGGTGAAGAGTCCGTCGGGCGTCGTCTCGCCGTTCTTGATGCCGAGCCTGGCTTCGAGATGGGCGATGAGATCATCCGAACCGTTCAGGGCGCAGGGACCCGTGCGGCAGGGCTCGAGGAGGAAGCGGCCCACGGGCTTGGTGTTGAACATCGAGTAGAAACCCGCGACCTCGTACACTTCGATCGGGGTAATTGATAGGAGCGTCGCGACATAGTCCATCACCGGAACCGAGAGCCAGCCGCCGAATTCGCGTTGGGCGAGATGGAGGGCCGGGATCAAGGCGGACTTTTGCCGACCTTCCGGATAGCGCGCGACGATGCGGCCGAGTTCCTCGAGGGCCGCAGGCGAGAACTGGGGCGAGTCAGGCATCGAGTTCCCCCGCGATGATGTTCAGGCTCGACATCGTGACGATCGCGTCCGACAGGAGGGCGCCGCGAATCATCTCGGGATAGGCCTGGTAGTAGATGAAACAGGGACGGCGGAAATGCAGGCGCGCTGGCGTCCTGCCCCCGTCGCTGAAAAGGTAGAAACCGAGTTCGCCGTTTCCGGCCTCGATGGAGTGGTAGATCTGTCGAACCGGAACCTCGGTCTCGCCCATCACGATCTTGAAGTGGTGGATGAGGGGCTCCATGGCCGAATAGACGGCTTCCTTCGGAGGGAGGACCCACTCGGGCGCTTCGGCGCGGTAGACCGACGGATCCTCGTCCTTGAGCTTGACGAGGGCCTGGCGGATGATGGACACCGATTGGCGGATCTCCTCCTGGCGGACCATGAAGCGGTCGTAGGTCGCGCCGGCCGTTCCCACCGGCACGATGAAGTCGAATTCCTCGTACAAGGAATAGGGATGGGCGACGCGGACGTCGTAGTCGACGCCGGCGGCGCGGAGGTTCGGACCGGTGAAGCCGTAGGCCAAGGCCCGCTCCCCGGAGATCGGGCCGACGCCCATCGTGCGGTCCATGAAGATGCGATTGCGGGCGAGGAGTCCGTCGAACTCTTCGAAGGCCTTGGGAAAGTCCTTGAGAAAGCGATCGAGCTTCGCCCAGGTGTCCGGCGTGAAGTTGCGCTCGAGGCCCCCGACCCGCCCTATGTTCGTGGTCAGACGGGCGCCGCAGACGCTCTCGAAGATCTCGTAGATGTACTCGCGCCACTCCATGACGTACATGAAGCCGGTAAGGGCGCCCGTGTCGGCGCCGATGATCGAGTCGCAGATGAGATGGTCGGCGATGCGCGACAGCTCCATGATGATGACGCGGAGGAGCTTGGCCCTGCGCGGCACCTCGAGATCGATGAGCTTTTCGACCGTCATGTGCCAGCCCATGTTGTTGAGGGGCGAGGAGCAGTAGTTGAGTCGGTCCGTGAGGGTCGTGATCTGGTAGAGGGGCCTTCGCTCGGCGATCTTCTCGAAGGCGCGGTGGATGTAGCCGACCGTCTGCTCGGCATCCACGACGATCTCCCCGTCCATCTTGAGGATGTTCTGGAAGATGCCGTGGGTGGCGGGATGGGTCGGCCCGAGGTTGAGGGTGAAGTAGCCCTTCTCGTCGGGGCCCGAGGCGAGTTGCGTGACGCCGGGCAATGAAGTCGTTGGTGTTGCCATGCTGCTATCTTCCGAACATGCGATCGTCTTTGTCGTCGCGCGACAGGTCTTCGAGGGGGAAGTCCTTGCGCATCGGAAAGGCGGTCATCGTTTCGATGTTGAGAATCCGCTTCAGGTTGGGATGTCCGGCGAAGCGAATGCCGTAGAAATCGTAGGCCTCGCGCTCCATCCAGTTCGCCGTGGGGAAGATCGGCGTGATGCTGCGGAGCTCGGGGCTTTCGATGGGGAAGCTCAGGGTGAGGCGGAGTCGCTGACCTGTCCACATATTATAGAGGAGAACCTGCAATCCCAGCCGCTCGCTCTCGCCCTTCTCGGCCGGATAATGCATGCCGAAGAGGGTGGTGAGGAAGCGGAAGGCGAGCTTCTCGTCCTTGTAGAGGGCATCGACTATCTCATAGAGATCGTCGGCCTTGATGCCTATCGTCGGCACGTCGTCGGCCTCGTGCGAAAGGATCCTGTCGCCGAGGACTCGGCGCAGTTCCGTGAGAAGGGTTTCTTCCATCATCATTCGATCCCGTAATGCCCGAGGCGCGACGTGTACTCTTTGCTGTCGCGGTGACGCAAGGACTCGTGCTTGGCGATGTAATGGACGCGCAGAATGCCGTCGAGGATCTGCTCGGGGCGGGGAGGGCATCCTGGCACGTAGACATCCACGGGGATGACGCGATCGATGCCCTGGAGAACCGAGTAGGTGTCGAAGATGCCCCCGCTCGACGCGCAGGCGCCGACGGAGAGGACCCAGCGGGGCTCGGCGATCTGCTCGTAGACCTGCTTGAGGACGGGTCCCAGCTTCTTGGAGATCGTGCCCATCACCATGAGGAGGTCGGCCTGCCGGGGCGAGTTGGAAAATCGCTCCATGCCGAAGCGCCCGAGATCGTAATGGGCGGCGGCCGTCGCCATGAACTCGATGCCGCAGCAGGAAGTGGCGTAGAGCAGGGGCCACATCGAGCCCTTGCGGGCGAGGCCGACGGCGGCATCGAGGGTCGTCGCGAACCAGCCCTCGCCGCCATAGCCGGGCGGCGGCTCCACGGGTGAAAGAGTCTTGGCTTCGGACAGCTGCTGAAAGGGCTGCCCGGGTATTTCGATCGGTGACTTTATTCCCATTTCAAGGCGCCTCGCTTGATGATGTAACGGAATCCGACCAGGACGAAGGCGATGAAGAGGCCCATTTCGGCGAGGCCGAACCACCCGAGCTCGCGGAAACTCACGGCCCAGGGGTACATGAAGACGAGCTCTACGTCAAAGATAACGAAGAGTATTGCTACCAGGAAGTATTTGACGCTGAAGGGCGACCGAGCGTCTCCCTGAGAAGGGATGCCGCACTCGAAATTCGCGTCCTTTTTAGCGCTGTGACGACGCGGTCCAAGCAGGTGCGTAAGTATGAGGACCAGGGCGACGACCCCCCCCGAAATGAAGAGGGTGATGAGGATTGGTACGAAATCGGCGGCGGTGTGGGTTGGGCTTGGCATGGTAATCGGATAAAATACTATCGTGATGCCGGGATGGTGTCAACTGAATATTCGGAATGCGCGATGAAGGAGCCGTCCCGCGGCTTTGACGCCGTGCCGGATTCCAGTAGACTTGAGCCTCGGGCCTGACGAGGGCAGCGATCGCTGGAGCCTCGCTCCACTTCCATGCCGACGCCTTGGTCCGCGAACCGGAGGCGAAAATGGCGGCCAGGACCAACGCTCGCGATTGGCAGACGAGGATTCGCCTTTGGGCGGCCCTCCTCATGGCATTCTATTTCATTTCGCGGATGGGGTATTACGCCATGGGCCTCATCTCCCCCGACGCCATGGAGGAGTATCTCAACGGGCTGTCTTTTTTATGGATTCTGACCCCCTTCTTTCTCTCCGTCATATTCGTTCACATGGCCCTCGGTCTATGGAAGATTTTCAAGCGCAATACCTTGAAGATGCCGCTCTGGGAGCTCGCCCAGATCGGCTTCGGACTCTCCCTTCCCTACTTCCTCTTTCCCTATCTCGTGACGACCTATGTGATGGGCTATGTATTCGGCCTGCGGCTCAACTACGTCGATAGCATCCTCTTGACCTATCCCGCCGTGGCCTGGAGCTACGTCTGCGTGGCCATCGTCATGGGGGTTCACGGAAACATCGGCGCCAATGCCGTCCTCAGGATGCGGCCCTGGTATCCCCGCATCAAGTGGTTGTTGATCGGGATACTCGCGCTGATCCCGATCTCGGCGGCCCTGGGATACCTCAGGGGCGGGAGCCAGCTCTATCGGGCCTTCATCGAAGGCAGACTCGCGCCTGACGACATGCCCCATACCCTGGTCGAGGCCCAACGTGCCTTCATCGCGTTCTGGCACACGACCATCTATATTTCGCTCAGCCTCTTGTTCGCCTTCGTCTTCATCGCGCGAAGCCTGAGGTTGCGTGCCATGGAGAAGCGAAAGACCATCAGGGTCTTCTACCCGAGCGGCGCCATCGTTCCGGTGATACCCGGCACGACGATTCTGGAGGCCAGCCGCATCGGCTCCATCCCCCACGCTTCGATCTGCGGCGGCCGGAGCCGATGCACCACCTGTCGGATAAAGGTCGAGGCGGGCATGGATAATCTGAGCCCCGTCAGCGATCGCGAACGCAGGGCCCTGCTCAGGATCGGCGCCGCTTCGAACGTGCGCCTAGCCTGTCAGGCCCAGTGCCAGAAGGAAGAGATACGCATCGTGCCCTTGCTGCCGGCCAAGGTAGGCCCGAAGAAGGCGCGCTCCGAGAACAGGAGCACGATAGGGCGCGACGTCGAGCTTTCGGTGATGTTCGTCGACCTGCGGGGCTTCACGGGTCTGTCGGAGGGCAAGTTCGCCTACGACGTGGTGTACATCCTCAATACCTATTTCGAAAACATGGGGAGGGCGATCGAAAAGCAGGGCGGGCGGATCGACAAATTCCTGGGCGATGGCATCCTCGCCTACTTCGGCCTCGACCGAGATCCTCGCGACGGGGCCTTGAGCGCCCTCCGCTCGACCGTGGAAATGGCGCGGGAATTGGCTAACGCGAATCGCGAGCTCAAGGAGGCCCTGGACGAACCCCTCGCCATCGGGATCGGGCTCCATTACGGAGACGTGATCCTGGGCGAGGTGGGCTACAAGGAAAAATCCAGCCTGACGATCATCGGCGACACCGTGAACACCGCGAGCCGCCTCCAGTCGCTGAACAAATCGGCGGGGACACAATTGATACTCTCGACGGCCCTGGCGGCCAAGGCCGGTGTCGACCTAAGCTACCTTCCGATGGCCACCGCCACGGTCCGCGGCAAGACCGAACCCCTCCGCGTCTTCCTGGTCAAGGATCTCATCAGGGATCTACCGAGGGCCCTTTCCGCGGACTGAGGAGCCGGAGCTAGAATGCCTCGAATTCCTCGTCCTTGACGCCGCTCGCGCTCGGACGCGGCTCCTGTCGCGCCTTCCGATCTTCAATGAGGGTGATGGCCGTCTTAGTAGCCCGGGCCTGCTTCGCAACACCCTCCTGCCTCTTGGCGGTGGCCTTTTCGGGAGGCAGTGCGGCCTTGGCTCGCGTGCGATTTTCGCCGCTTCGTTCCCGCGGCCGCCCACCCGCTTCCGTCTTGAAGAAGGCCATCGTCTCGTCGAGGGCCTTGGCCTGCTCGGAGAATTCCTCGGCCATCGTCGCGACGTTCCGGGATTGTCCCGAAAGTTCCTCCGTGGTCGACGAGAGCTCCTCGGAGAAGCTCGCGTTGTTCTGGATGACCGTATCGAGCTGCATAACGGCCTTGTTTATCTGGTCGGTGCCCAGAGACTGCTCGCGGCTCGCCGCCGCGATCTCCTGCACGAGGTCGGCCGTTTTTTTAATCTGGGGCACGATGGCCGATATGAGGCCACCGGCCCTTTCGGCGACTTCGACCGAGACGGTGGAAATCGAGGCGATTTCGCCGGCGGCCGTCTGGCTTCGCTCGGCGAGCTTGCGGACCTCGCTCGCGACGACCGCGAAGCCCCTGCCGGCCTCGCCGGCCCTCGCCGCCTCGATGGCGGCGTTGAGGGCGAGGAGGTTCGTGTTGCGGGCTATCTCCTCGATGATGGCGATCTTCGAGGCGATGCGGCGCATCGCGTCCACCGTGTCGAGGACGGCCTGCGCCCCTTGTTCCGCCTCGGTGGAGGATTTCTTGGCGATCTGGTCGGTCGCGAGGGAATTGTCGGCGTTCTGCTTGATGCTCACGCTCATCTCTTCCAGGGCCGAGGAAACTTCCTCGGCGCTCGAGGCCTGCTCGGTCGCCCCTTGGGAGAGCTGGACAGCGGAGCTCGACAATTCCTCGATGCCCTGGGCCATCATATCGGCCGAACTATTGAGATCCTGGCTGCCCTGGGAAAGAAGATCGGAACTCGACCTGATCTTGCCGACGACCTCGGCGAGACTCGTGGTCATCCGGTCGAATGCCGCGCCGAGGGCGCCGATTTCGTCCCTTCGGGTTACGATTCCCGCGTCGAGCCTGTTGCCGAGATCTCCGTCGGCCATGGCCTCGGCGTTGGCAACCACCCGTGCCAGGGGCTTCGTGATGGAATTGGAGATGAGGAGGCCGACGACAAGCACGAGGAGGGAGACGGCGCCGAGCACGATGAAAAAGACGAGGATCGTACTGTCGGCCGCCGCCTTGGCGGTCTTTATCATGAGATCGGCGGAACTCGAGAGCTCGGCAGCCAGATCCTTGGCCTTGGCATGGACCTCGGCTTCGAGGGATCGCCCCGAACTGTTGTACAGCGCCAAGGCTTCGGCATTCTTGTTAGCCGACGCCAGGTCGATGATTTTCGTCCTTACCGCGAGAAAGGTCGCTTCCGCCGTTTGGCTCGCAAGCGCGAAGGATTTCTCTTCGGGGCTGAGATTCTTCGAGAGAATTTGATCGTAGAGCGCCGAATTCGCCTTCGTTCTCGTGGTTATGTCGGCGAGGATGCGCTGGTTCTCCTTTTGGTCGGTTGTGAGCATGAGGTCGAACATGTCGGCCTGCATGGCTCGCTCCTGATTGCGGGAGTCGTTGATCCACTGCACGGTGAGGAGGTGGTCGTTGTAGAGGGCGTCCATCTCCGTGACCATGGTATCGAGGTCGGCCCGCGCGACCAACCCGATGCCCACGAGGGCTGCTATGGCCATCGCGATAAGAAGGAAGAGTTTTACCGAGACCTTGAGCGATGCGAGAAAACGCATGACAGCCTCCGTGAAAGGGAAGGCCTTGGAGAAGGCACAGTCGGACTTTAGGCGAGCGGCGGATTCGTCATAGGAACTGCCATGGGGCGCGGTTCCTTGCTGAGGCCTCCGCGAATGTCTGATGTTTTTGCATCCCTTTCAGCAAGAATTTAGCAGTGACCTACCCTTGGCGCAAGGCCTCGAGGCTGCAAAGCGTTCCGATTGAGACTAATGCTCGTGACAGTCAGGATTTGCTTGACAGTCGAGTACACCGTGTTAGATTGATGGCGACTTATTTGTAGAACACTTTCACCAATTCTAGATAAGGCGAGAAAGGATACATGTATGGAAATTAAGGGAATTTCCTCTCAGGCCCTGCGCTTATTCCTTGCCGAAATGGCGGAAGTCTATCGAAGGCGCTTCGCTGTCGACGTCGCGATTGAATCGATCGGCGGCCTCGATGCCGTCGCTCGGATCCAGTCCGGAGAAGCCTTTGACCTGGTCGTTCTGGCCGCCGATGCGATCGACAAGCTGCTCGCCACCGGCCAGCTCCAAGCCGGCAGCAAGGTGGATCTAGCTCAATCCGAAGTGGCCGTGGCAGTGCGCGAGGGCATGCCCCGCCCCGACATTTCCACGGAAGAAGCCTTCAAAAAGACGATTCTCGCGGCGAAGAGCATCGGCTATTCGACAGGACCAAGCGGGATCGCCATCATCAAGCTCTTCGAGAGATGGGGCATTCTCGAGACGATCGGAGACAGACTCGTCCAGGCGACTTCGGGCACTCCTGTCGGCTCGCTGATAGCCCGGGGGGACCTGGAAATCGGCTTTCAGCAACTCGGCGAGCTTCTGCCGATCGGAGGCATCACCGTACTGGGCACCTTGCCCAAGGCCCTACGGATCGTCACCACCTTTTCCGGCGCCTTGGGTTCGAAGGCCGGGCAGACTGAGGCGGCGCGTGCCTTCCTCGCCTTTTTGGCCTCGCAGGAAGCGGCGGAAGCCAAGCGATGCCAGGGCATGGACCCGGCCTGAAATACGACAGATAAGGCTTGACAGCTAGCAAAGCCGTGTTACCTTCATGGCATTCAAAAGTGTAGAACACTTAATACGGACACTTTAGATAAATTATTATGGAGATTATGGTTATATAACAAGACCTCGCGCTAATCGTCGCGAAGGAGATGAGGAAGCTGCGGACGCAGACCGCCAGCGGGATCGGGACGACGGGGGAAGAGCTCGAGCAAGTTCATCAATCGTGAGGCTACATAAAGCTGAAGAAATAAGACGAACGGAGGCAGGAGCATGGGAATTTCACGAATCAAACAAACGTCCGAAGCGGGAGCCCGAAGGGTTTCATTCAAGGCTCAAAGGAAGAGCATGAAGGCCACCTTCGCCATGACCGTATCGATCGCGGCGCTGGCCCTGTCCTTCTTGGGCTGTTCCGCGGCTCAGGGGAAGTACCCGTCCAGGACGATCGACTTCCTCGTTCCGGCCGCTCCAGGTGGAGCCTGGGATCTGACGGCGCGGGCCGTGCAAAAGGTGCTGACAGATAGCAAGCTGGTGAGCCAGGACATTTCCATCGTCAACAAACCCGGCGGAAACGGCGAGGTGGCCTGGCGGGATTTGCAGACCAAGGATGGGTACTCCATTTCCATGAACTCGTCGCTCCTCATCACCAACAACCTTCTGGGCACCAGCCAGTTGACCTATAAGGACTTTACTCCCTTGGCGACCGTGAACGCCGATTGGGAAACCCTGGCAGTCCCTCAGGATTCGAATTTCAAGTCGGCGGATGCGCTCATGAAGAAGCTCAAGGATGATCCGGCTTCCGTGAAAATCGGAATATTCGGAATAGGGACAGTTCCGCATCTCGCATTCATTCAGGCCGCCCAGGCCTACGGCGTCGACATCGCGAAATTGAACTTCCTCGTCTACAAGAGCGGGGCGGAGATCATACCGGCGCTTCTCGGACACCACATCGACGCGACGACCATGTACGTCTCGGAGGCGGCGGACCAGTTCAAGGCAGGCAAGCTGGCCCTTCTCGCTGTCGACTCGGAGGCCAGATTGAGCGGATTGGACTCCGTCCCGACCTGGAAGGAACTGGGCAAGGACGTGGTACTCCCGAGCTGGAGAGGCATCATGGGCCCGGCCAAGATGACCAAGGATCAGATCGCGTACTGGGACGATAAATTGGGCAAGATGGTCGCCACCGACGCGTGGAAGAAGATAATAACTGATAATAACTGGCAGGCTTACTATAAGAACAGCGCCGACAGTGTGGCGATGATCGACGAGCAGACCGCCGCCCTCGGCGATCTTATCCGGAAGGCCGGACTCGTCAAAAAATAGACGCGGAGAGGGGGCGCGAGCCCCCTCTCCTGCGATGAAAGGCGGATGGGATTTTGTATCTGCGATTAATCACCCCCGTTCTCACCGCGGTGTTGGGGCTCTGCATCGTCGTAGGGTCCTTGCTGCTGCCCAAAGCCCTGTTCGGCGACCCCGACGGCCCCAAGTATTTCCCCCTGCTCGTCGGCGCTGTCATGGCCGTAATGAGCCTGGTGGACTTCGGCATGGAATGGAAGAAGCGACGAGAGAACCAAGGATTGTCGGCCCGATTGAAGGCGGGCCGCGCACCTCGCTTGTTGATCGGCTCGATCCTCATCTCCTTGGTCTATTCCTTCATATTCGAAAAGGCCGGCTTTCTCGTCTCGACCATCCTGTTTCTGGGGGCCGAACTGTTCCTGGTCAACGGCCGCAGGAAATGGCTCGCGAACATCCTCGTCGCGGTCCTCTTCACGCTGGCTCTGTGGTACGCATTCGCCCGTTTACTCGGCATAAATCTGCCGTAGGCATGGAAGGATCATAGATGGACTTGCTTCAAGGATTCCACGCGGCTCTTCTGCCCATGAACATATTCTACGTGATCATGGGAGGCTTTTTGGGGACGGTCGTGGGAATGTTGCCTGGACTGGGGCCATCCGCCGGAGTGGCAGTATTGATACCGCTCACCTTCGGCATGAATCCGGCTTCGGCCTTGATATTGATGTCCTCGGTCTATTATGGAGCGATGTACGGAGGCTCGCGCAGTTCCATCCTCCTCAACACTCCCGGGGACGCAGCGGCGATCGCCTCCTGTTTCGACGGATACCCTCTCGCAAAGAAGGGAATGGGCGGCCAGGCCTTGGCGATATCGGCCATCGCCTCTCTGATCGGCGGCATGATAGCCACCGTGGGCTTCATTTTCTTCATTCGACCCCTTGCGAATTTCGCCCTCGACTTCGGATCCGCCGAATATTTCCTGCTCTATCTTTTCGCCATATTGACCATCACCGCACTGGCAAAAGGGAGCATGGTCAGAGGCATCATTTCCATGACCATCGGACTTTTTATTAGCACGATCGGCATCGATATCCAGACCTCCGTGTACCGCTTCACCTTCGGCATCCCCAATTTCTACAACGGACTGGATTTCGTCGTGATCGTCATCGGGATATACGCAATTGGAGAGGTGCTTTACAACTTCTTGACGATCGACGTTACCAAGGCGGTGAAGGGCGCCGAGGTGGGACGCGTCTGGATTAACAAGGACGAATGGCGACGATCCCGGGCTCCGATTTTCAGGGGAGGCTTGCTCGGATTCATCGTAGGCGTACTGCCTGCGGGTGGGGCTACGATAGCATCGATGATGAGCTATTCGATGGAGAAGCAGCTTTCGAAGCATCCCGAAGAATTCGGTAAAGGAGCCATCGAAGGGTTGGCGGCCCCGGAGGCGGCGAACAACGCCGCATCCGTGGGCGGCTTGATTCCGCTTCTGGCAATGGGAATTCCCGGAACGGCGACGACCGCGGTCATGATGGGCGCCTTCGTCATGATCGGACTTAAACCCGGTCCCCTCCTGTTCCAGCAGAATCAAGGGATGGTGGCCACTCTGGTCGATAGCATGTTCATCGGCAATGCCTTCCTCGTCATCTTGAATCTCGTGCTCGTGAAATTGTTGGTGAAGGTCCTTGACATCCCCTCCGGCATTCTATACCCGATCATCTTGGCCCTCTCCTTCGTCGGCGCCTACACGCTCAACTTCTCGACGGTGGATTTCTATCTACTCGTCCTATTCGGTGTCGTCGGTCTGTTCATGAAATTGCTTCAATACCCTATCGCGCCGATGATTCTGCCATTGGTGGTCGGCAAGGACATGGAGCAGAACTTCAGGCGGACGGTGTCCGGTGACCATGGGAATATCGGAGCCTTTTTCGATTCGCCCATTTCGATAGCCCTAGTCGTCATGATAGTTGCGACACTTCTCTCGCCCTTGATCACCGGCTGGATCGGCAAAAGGAGAAAGGTGACGAAGTCCTGATATCGCCCCATTCGAAGGACGGCGGCTCGCGCGCGGAGGGATACAGGCGAGCCGCTTCCACGATTCATTGCGTAGTAGTCATTTCTTTCCGAGCCCATGCCTCTCGATGAATTCCCCGAGCACCTCCTCGAGGTCGGGCTTCCCTATCTCCTGGAGATCGTAGCCCACCTTCACCGTGGGATGCTTAATCTTCACAATTCTGTTTAAATCGATGGGCGTGGCGATGACGACCGTGTCGCAGTCCGTCTTGTTGATGGTTGCCTCGAGGTCGCGCACCTGTTCCTTTCCGTAGCCCATGGCGGGAAGGAGGGTTCCGATGTTCGGGTAGGTGGCGAAGGTGTCCTTGAGCCTTCCGACGATGAAGGGGCGGGGATCGACGAGCTCGCTCGCCCCGTACTTGCGCGCCGCCACGACGCCTGCGCCTATCTTCATCATGCCGTGGGTGAGGGTGGGGCCGTCCTCCACGACCAGGCATCGCCTGCCTCGTATCAGTTCGGGCTTGTCCACGTTGATCGGGCTGGCCCCGTCGATGACGAGGGCGCCCGGATTGACGCGGGCCACGTTCTCGCGCACCGTCTGGACGGCCTCGGGCGCCGCGGTGTCGATCTTATTGATGATGACGACATCGGCCATGCGGAGGGATACCTCGCCCGGATAGAATGAAACCTCGTTGCCAGCCCGGTGGGGGTCGGCCACGGTGACGAGGAGATCGGTAGCGTAGAAGGGGAAGTCGTTGTTGCCTCCGTCCCAGAGGATGACGTCGGCCTCCTTTTCCGCCTCGCGGAGAATCGCCTCGTAGTCGACGCCGGCGTAGATCACGTTGCCTCGGACGATGTGCGGCTCGTACTCCTCCATCTCCTCGATGGTGCATTTGTGCCGCTCGAGATCCTCGACGGCCGCGAAGCGCTGGACCCTCTGGGCCACGAGGTCGCCGTAGGGCATGGGATGGCGTATGGCCACCACCTTGAGACCGCGGGCCATAAGCATTTGTACGATCTTTCTGCTGGTCTGGCTCTTCCCCGAACCGGTGCGTACGGCGCAGACGCCGATGAGTGGCTTCGTCGACTTGATCTGGGTGTCCTTGGGCCCGAGCAGGGTGAAGGAGGCCCCCGCTGCGTTCACGATGGCGCTCACGCCCATCACGTGGGAGTAGGGGACGTCGGAGTAGGAGAAGACGCATTCGTCGATCCCGCGGTCGCGGATGAGGGCGGGGAGCTCGGCCTCCAGATGGATGGGGATGCCCTGGGGATAGAGCCTGCCCGCGAGCTCGGCGGGGTATTTCCTGCCGGCGATGTCCGGTATCTGGGCCGCGGTGAAGGCCACGACCTCGTAGGCCTCGTTGTCGCGGAATCGGGTGTTGAAATTGTGGAAGTCCCGCCCTGCGGCGCCTATGATGACAACCCTGCGCTTCGACATGATTTCTCCTAATAGGGAAAGCGACGATGCGCCCCTCCGCGAAGACGGACGCGCGCCGAGGCTCTCGGCGCAAGGGGAAGTCTAGGCGCGGCCGGGACGCCTGTCAACTTTCAATTAGTTGTATAATTATGCAGGAGAATTCGCCTCGTTGTTCCTTGCCCAAGCTTCCCCGTCCTGCTACAGTCGCGGCGCGAGTTCGCCGGAATCAAGGCCGGGCGGGCCGCGGAGGAAACCGGTGCCCGGACTGAACATCACGAGCGAAATCGGCGATTTGAAGAAGGTCATCCTGCACTCGCCGGGCCCCGAGGTCGAGGCCATGACGCCCGGCGAGGCCGCGCAAGACCTCTACAACGACATCGTCCCCCTCGGCGCGGTGCGCCGCGAGCACGACAGGCTCTCCGCCTTCCTTTCGCAGGTTTCGACCGTCTACGAGCTCGAGGACCTCTTCGCCCAATGCCTCGGTCAGGAAGATCAGCGCTTCGAATTCCTCGGCATCCTGTCGGGTTTTTGTCCGATAGGCAACCGTATCGACGAACTCATGGGGCTGCCTGCGCAAAGACTGGCCAAGCTCGTCATCGAGGGCTTGCCGGCCGTCGAGGGAGGACTCGCCCAGGTCCTGTCGCCCCGTTCCTTCTCCCTCCGCCCCCTTCCCAACGCCTACTTCATGCGCGACACCGCGGCCATCTTCCTCGATTTCGCCCTCAGTTCCGCCATGGCCTTCGACGTGCGGGTCGTGGAGTCCCTCATCACCCGCTTCGTGCTGACCCGGCACCACGAGCTCCGGGCCCGCGCCCTCCTCCTCGACGGACCCCGGGACAGGAACCGCTTCGTCACGATGGAGGGCGGCGATGTCGTGGTGATTTCGCGCAACGCCCTCGCGATCGGCGTCTCCGAGCGCACGACGCCCGACGCCATCGAGCTGTTCGCGCGAAGCGCCGCCCTGGCGACAGATGGACCCCTCGCCATCTTCGCCGTCGTCCTGCCGAAGGAGAGGGCCACCATCCATCTCGACATGGTCTTCACCGTCATCGACCGGGAACAGGTCCTCGTGCACGGGCCCACCATCACCGGACCCTCGCGCAGGCCCGTATTCCGCATCGACGCGCTTCCGACCGGAATCCTCTCGACTCGCCCCGTGCCGGGGCTGCTCGAGGGACTGACCGAGGCCGGCTTCGACTTCGCGCCGGTGCTCTGCGGTTCGGGCGATCCCCTCTACGAAGAGAGGGAGCAGTGGCTCTCCGGCTCCAACTCCTTCGCCTTCGCCCCCGGGAAAATACTTATGTATTCATGCAATCTCAAGACGATGGATGCGCTCTCGGGCTCGGGATTCGCCGTGAGGAACGCCGAGGACTTCATCGAGGGTCGGGAGAGGGTCGCCGACTTCGGGAAACTCGTGGTGGCCTTCGACGGGATCGAACTCGCGAGAGGCGGCGGCGGTGCTCGGTGCATGACGATGCCCCTGGAGCGCGCGGAACTGTGAATCAGCCATGAGCCTGGGATGGACATCCCCTTGAACGGAGCCGTGGAGCGCAGGGTCCTCATCGTCGGCGCCGGCCCCGCGGGCCTGTACGCTGCGGCCCGCCTCGGCGCCCTTCGCCTCGAGGCGAAGGAACGGGGAGACGCGGTTCGCATAATCCTCCTCGAAAGAAATCCTCGGCCCGGTCGCAAGCTCCTCGTCTCGGGCTCCGGGCGCTGCAACATCGCCCACGACTCCCCCGTGGACGGATTATTGAAGCACTACGGCGGAGGAGAAAAGACCGGCGCCTCCGCTCGCTTTCTCAAGCGCGCCCTCCACGCCCTCGATACGCCCGCCTTGCTGGCCTGGTTCGAGGCGCGGGGCCTCGGCTTCGTCACCGAGGCGAACGGCAAGATCTTTCCCGAGAGCGACAGAGCCGCCGATGTGCTCAAAATACTCCTCGCCGAAATCGCGACGGTGAAGGTCGAGCTGCGCAGCGGATGCAGGCTCCTTTCCCTCGCCCACCTCGCGACGGGTGGCTTCGAAGCGCTCATCGACGAGGACGGCGTCGAATCGACCATCCGATCCGATGCCGTGCTCATCGCGACGGGCGGTATCACCTATCCGGTCACGGGCAGCAGGGGCGACGGCCTCGAGCTGGCCCGGGACCTCGGCCACAGTGTCGTCGAAGCCAGGCCCGCCCTCGCCGCGATATTCGTCAAGGACTGGGCCCTCAAGAACCTCTCGGGCCTCTCCTTTCATTCCGCGGCCTTCGTCCTTCGGCGGGAGGGCAAAATCCTCGTCGAGAGGGAAGGCGACCTCCTCATAACCCACGAGGGCCTTTCCGGTCCCCTCATCCTCGACGGCTCCCGATTCCTGCGAGCCGGCGACGGCATCGAGCTGAGTTTCATCCCCTCAGAAGGGGCCCGGAGCGCGGCCTCCCAGCGTTTCGAGGAAAGACTCGACGAGCACATCCGAAACTCCGCGCGGGGCCTCGTGAAAGGGGCCCTCGTCGCCTCGGGGCTGCCCAAGTCCCTTGCCGAAGCCTTGCGCGAACTCGCGGGCGTTCCGGCCGAAGCGACCTGCGCCTCCCTCTCGAGACCGGCCCGCAGGGAACTCGTGAGGCTCGCGACGGCCTTCCCCGTCCGGGTCCAGGCCCTCGGCGGCCTCGACACGGCGATGGTGACGGCGGGCGGCATTTCCCTCGCCGAGGTCGACCCGGCCACGATGGAATCGCGAATCGTCCCGGGCCTTTACTTCGCCGGCGAGCTCCTCGACATCGACGGCGACACGGGCGGCTACAACCTCCACGCCGCCTTCGCGACGGGGAATTTGGCAGCCCGCGGAATTTCCGAATACCTCAGCCGCATCGCAGAGCGGAGCCCAACCAGAGACGCGGGGGCAGGGCAGGCTTCGTCCTGAGTCCCTCGCGAATGTTTGCTTGAATGTGCATGTACCTGAACGAGGGCGTCCCCCCGGGCGTCGCCGCGGCGACACCCGGGGTCGCGTGCTCCGCTCCAATCCCTCGGGCGCGAGGACCCATCATGTCGGGTCTCGCTCCGCGAGCCCCTCCCGCCGGCCGGAGCCCGGCGCCGGGAGCGGGCGCCCTCGGGGATTTTCGCTTCGCCCGCTGACGCGAAAGACAGGATGCAGTCGCCTCACTCCCGCGAGGCCTGCAACCCTTCCTACGAGGCCTGCGG
>DATKVC010000010.1:0-325545 GCA_035530275.1 Rectinemataceae bacterium
ATGCCGCACGGTCCACAGGCGACACATCGAACGGAACGAAGCTCGCTGGGGCAACCCAGTTGTCAGGAACCGCCGTATACGGAACCGTACGTACGGTGGTGTGAGAGGACGGGGGGCGTGAGCCCCCCTCCTACTCGAATCCCCGCGAATTCTGCGAAATAGCGCACGTTTCTCCGTTATCCGCGAGCAAACGTCGAAGCATTGACAGTTTTTCGCGTTCCATGCTATTGCATTTCGACTCGTAGAAATCGTGTACCGGCGGCTCTTCGACCCGCGGGCTCCGTCCCGAAGGGCGGGAAGCGGCGGCCGGATGCAAGGAGCAAGCATGTCCGGCCACAGCAAATGGGCGACGATAAAGCACAAGAAGGGCGCTGCCGACGCGAAGCGTGGGCAGATGTTCACCAAGCTCATCAAGGAAATTTCCATCGCCGCGCGAATGGGCGGCGGTGACCCCGATTCGAACGCCCGCCTCCGTACCGCCGTTCTCAAGGCCCGCGGCGCCAACATGCCCAAGGACAATATCGATCGCGCGATCAAAAAGGGTACCGGCGAGCTCGAAGGCTCCAGCTACGAGGAACTCGTCTACGAGGCCTACGCCCCGGGCGGTGTCGCCATTCTCATCGAAGTTCTCACCGACAACAAGAATCGCGCCGCCGCCGAGGTCAGGAATCTCCTCACCCGCTCCGGGGGCTCCCTCGCCACGGCCAATGCCGTCATGCGCCTCTTCGCGCGCAAGGGTGTCATCTCCCTCGACGGCGAAAAGGTCTCCGAGGACAAGGTGATGGAAATCGGCCTCGAGGCGGGTGCCGACGACATCGTTAACGAGGACGGCGAGATCGTCGTCTATACGGCCCCCGAGGCCTTCGAGGCCGTGCTCAACGCCATCACCGGCGCCGGGCTCGAGACCGACGGAGCGGAAATTTCCATGATTCCCGATTCCTACACCGACCTCGACAAGGATTCGGGCGGCAAGCTCCAGAAGCTCATCGACAAGCTCGAGGAGTCGGACGACGTCCAGAACGTCTACCACAACGCCAATATTCCCGAGGACATCGACGAGTAAGGCCGCCGGAGGGACCGAAGCCGGTCCCTCCGCGAAAGAAGCCGTCCTCTCGGCGCCCGGCGCCGGAAGGGCGGCTTTTCGCATCATGGGCATCGATCCCGGGCTGGCTTCACTCGGCTGGGGGCTCCTCGAGGCGAAGGGCGGACGCCTTCGGCACCTCGCCCACGGCATCGTCGTTACGGACAAGGGGGAGGAGATGGACCACCGTCTTCTTTCAATCGCCGCCGCCATAGAAGAGCTCATCGAAAAATGGTCACCCTCGACTGTGGGGATGGAAAATCTTTTCTTTTGGAAAAATGTGAGCTCGGCCTTCCCTGTCGCCGAGGCACGGGGGGCGATTCGCCTCACTTTCGCGAAGGCGGGCATCGAGGTCCTGGATTTCAGTCCGACCGTCATCAAGCAGTCCGTCGTCGGCACTTCGCGCGCCGACAAAGGCCAGGTCCAGGAAATGGTGCGGCTCCTCCTCGGGCTTGCGGAAATACCCAAGCCCGATCACGCCGCCGACGCCCTCGCCGCGGCGATTTGCCGCTACCACCACGCGGGCCTCGCCCAGGCGACGCGGCGCGGCTAGGGAGGGACATCGTGGCAATTCGCCTTTTCGAACTCAAACTTCCCCTTGACCACGAGCTCGAGGCGATTCCTAACGAGGCGGCCAAGGCACTCGGCATCAGGCGAGCCGACATCCTCGAATGGAATCTGCGACGAGAGGCCATCGACGCGAGGCGCAAGTCGGCCCTGCATTTTTCCTGCACGGTCGACCTCGTACTTCGGGACGAGAAGCGTTCATTCGCGGGCGCGAAAGGCATCAAGCTCGGGCCTGTGCCCGATGATGCCTACCTGCTGGCCCGACCCGGCGACGAGAGGCTGGGCGGCAGGGTCGTCGTGATCGGCACGGGTCCGGCCGGGCTCTTCGCAGGCCTCGCCCTGGCCCGCGCGGGCTATCGCCCCATCCTCGTCGAGAGGGGAAAGGCCGTGGACGAGCGGGCCCTCGATGTCGAACGCTTCTGGCGAGAAGGTGTCCTCAATCCCGAGTCCAACGCCCAGTTCGGCGAGGGCGGGGCGGGAACCTTCTCCGACGGAAAGCTCACAACTCTGATCAATGATCCCCGCTGCTCGCAGGTGCTCCGGGAGCTGGTCGCCGCTGGGGCTCCCGATTCGATCCTCGTCGCCGGGCGTCCGCATCTGGGCACCGATACCCTGCGCGGCGTGGTGAAGGGGATCAGGCGCATCATCGGCGAACTCGGTGGCGAATTCCTATTCTCGACGACGATGAAGGGAATTGCTGTCGCCGAGGGGAGGCTCGTCGAGGTCGAGCTTGCGGGCGGCGAGAAGATACCCGCTGGAGCCGCCGTCCTCGCCATCGGTCACTCGGCCGACGACAGTTTTGCCGCCCTCGCGAAGTCCGGCCTCGCGATGTCGCCGAAACCCTTCGCCGTGGGCCTCAGGATCGAACACCCCCAGGAACTCATCGACGTCGCCCAGTACGGGAGCTTCGCCGGCCACCCCAGGCTCGGCGCCGCCGAATACAAGCTCGCCTGGCACGGCGAGGGGGGGCGGTCGGCCTTCACCTTTTGCATGTGCCCCGGCGGCGAGGTTGTGGCCGCGGCCTCCCGCGAAGGCTGCCTCGTCACGAACGGCATGAGCCGTGCGGCTCGGGACGGCCGCAACGCCAACTCGGCCCTCCTCGTCAACGTGACGCCAGAGGATTTCCCGAGCCGGGAAGTTCTCGCCGGTTTCGAATTTCAGCGCCGATGGGAAGCCTTGGCCTTTGCGATGGGAGGGGGAGACTACAGGGCCCCGGCCCAGCTCCTCGGCGACTATCGCCGCGACAAAGCCTCGCTCAAGCTCGGGGCCGTCGAACCGAGCTATCGGCCGGGAATACGCTTCGCCAATCTGCGCGAGGCCCTTCCCTCCTACGTCGCCGAAACAATTATCGGAGCCATCCCCGATTTCGCCCGCAGAATCCGCGGTTTCGATCGCGACGACGCCCTCCTCACGGGTGTCGAGACGAGGAGCTCGAGTCCCGTGCGCATCGCCCGGGGCGAGGATTTCCAGTCGTCGATCGCGGGCCTCTATCCCGCGGGGGAGGGTGCCGGCTATGCCGGAGGCATCATGTCGGCGGCGGTGGATGGCCTCCGCGTGGCCGAGGCCATCATCTCTCGCTTCAAGGCGCCCGCTTAAAATAGGCTTCGACCGAGGCTAGACGACCGGCCCGGCCGCCGCCCAGGTCGACTTCGGTCGGGGCGAAAGGCTATACTGGCTCCCATGTTCAACAGCATTCGTGGCATCCTCACGGAGAGGCGCTCCGACGCGATCTGCGTCGATACGAACGGCGTCGAATGGGAACTCGCCGTTCCCTCCCGATCGGTCGAGGAATTCGGTCCCCTCGGTTCGGAAACGAGGGCCTTCACCTGGCTCCATCATTATGAGGACGGCATGCGCCTCTTCGCCTTCCCGAGCGCCGAGGAGCGCGGGCTCTTTCTCGAACTCCTCAAGGTGGACGGCATCGGCCCGAACAAGGCCCTTCACGTCCTGTCGGGCATCGCGCCCTCGGCCCTCGAGGCCGCCCTCGAGGGCGAAGACCTCGCCACCCTCCAGAAGGTGCCCGGCGTCGGCCCCAAGGTCGCGCAAAAAATGGTGCTCGCGCTGAAGGGCAAGCTGGTTCGCGTTCCCGAGGCGCCGCGAGCCTCGAGGGCCGATGCCGGACCCTGGGCCGATATCGTGAAGGCTCTCGCGGAGATGGGCTTCGACCGCCGCGAGGCCGAGCGCGTGGTCGCCGAGCAGGCAGCCATCGCTGCCCCGGGAGCCGGAGCCGAAAAGGAAATATTCCGTCTCGCCCTCCTCGCCCTCTCGACGGGGGGTTGAGCCATGGCCACGAAGAAAATCGATCCGGCCAAGGGCAAGGGCGCCTCGGCGGGCGGCAAGCCTGCTCCGTCGCGCGGAAACATGCTGCAATCCAACTTATCCGCGGAATCCGAGGACTCCATCGACGATGAGGGGAATTTCGAGGGCCTGATGAATCCAGGCTTTGACGCGGAGCGGGACGACCGCGAGCTTTCCCTAAGGCCGAAGAGCCTCGGGGAGTTCCTCGGGCAGGAGCGCCTCAAGGAAAATCTCGCGATATTCATAAAGGCGGCCCGTGACCGAGGCGAGGCGATGGACCATCTCTTTCTCGTCGGCCCACCCGGCCTCGGCAAGACGACCCTCGCCCAGGTGGTCGCCAACGAGCTCGGCGTCGAGTGGAAGCCGACGAGCGCCCCCGCTCTTGATAAACCCAAGGACCTCGCGGGAATCCTCACAACACTGAAGGAGAACGCCGTCCTCTTCATCGACGAGATCCATCGCCTCAAGCCCGCTATCGAGGAGATGCTCTATATCGCCATGGAGGACTTCGAGCTCGACTGGATCATCGGTCAGGGGCCTTCGGCGCGAACCGTCCGAATCCCCTTGCCTCATTTCACCCTGATCGGGGCGACGACGAAGCCGGGCGCCGTCTCCTCGCCCCTGGCCAGCCGATTCGGCATCTCCCTGCGCTTCGGATACTACGAGGCGAAGGAACTCGAGGCCATCGTGCGGCGGTCGGCCGACATCCTCGGGGTGGCCGTCGACGACGTCGCCGCCGGCCTCCTCGGCGCCTCCTCCCGAGGCACGCCGAGGATAGCCAACCGCCTTCTCCGCCGGATGCGCGACTTCGCCCAGGTCGATTCCGAAGGGCGTTTCGAGGCCAAGGGTCGCATAACGCGCGATGTAGTCGTCGCGGGGCTCGAGCGCCTCGAGGTCGATTCCCTCGGCCTCGAGAAGATGGACCGCGAGATCCTGCGCGCCATAATATCCCGTTATGCCGGGGGCCCCGTCGGGGCCGAGACCCTGGCCATATCGGTGGGGGAGGGAGTCGACGGTCTCGAGGATTATTACGAGCCCTACCTCATCCAGGCCGGCCTTCTCGCCAGGACCCCGCGAGGGCGCGTCGTCACGGCGGCCGCCTACGCTCACCTCCGAATGGAACAGAAAAGTGAAGACGGACGACTTCAATTTTGACCTTCCCTCCGAACTGATCGCACAGCATCCGCCCGAGAAACGAGGCGAGTCGCGCCTCCTCGTCCTCGATCGGGAGACGGGCGAAATCCGGCACTCGAAGGTCGGCGACATCGCATCCTTCCTCGAGCCGGGCACCCTCATGGTCATGAACGATTCGAGGGTGCGGAAGGCCAGGATCTACGGCACTTCCCTCGACACGGAGGCCAAGGTCGAGTTTCTCCTTCTCTCGCGGATCTCGGGCGATACCTGGGAGGCCTCCTGTACCAAGCTCCGTAAGCAACGCGAGGGGCGACGTTACGATTTCGGCGAAGGCGTATTCGGCGAAATCGTGGCCGAGGGCCGATCTCGCTACGACCTCGGTTCGGCTCGCTCCGCCGAGTCCGACTCGACGCGGCATCTGCGCTTCTCGCCGCCGATCGACGAAGCCTGGCTCGAGGCCCATGGCCACATCCCCTTGCCGCCTTACATTCGGCGAGAGGACGCTCCCTCGGACGCCGAGCGCTATCAGACTATTTTCGCGCGGCAGGTGGGTTCCGCGGCCGCGCCGACGGCCGGCCTCCATTTCACCGAGGAGATTCTCGGTAGACTTCGCGACGCCGGCATCGAGACGGCGACCCTGACCCTCCACGTGGGTCTCGGCACCTTTTTGCCCGTGCGCGGCGAGGAAATAGAAGACCACGTGATGCACGAGGAATGGTGGAGCCTTTCCACCGAGACGGCCGCGTCCGTCAACAGGGCTAAGCTGGAAGGTCGACCCGTCCTCGCGATTGGCACGACGAGCGTTCGGACCCTCGAATCGGCATGGAAGCCGGCAGACGATGAAGGACCCGCCGGATTGCGAGCGGGCGAGGGCCGTACGCGGATCTTCATCACACCGGGCTACGAGTGGAAGCTCGTCGACAGGCTGTTCACGAATTTCCATACGCCCCGCTCGACCCTGTTGATGCTCGTCGCGGCCTTCGCGGGGCGGGATAGAATTCTTTCCGCCTACGCCTCCGCGGTCGAACAAAGATATCGATTCTTTTCCTACGGAGACGCGATGCTGATCCGTTAGGGGAGGGGGCCGAGAAGCCGGCCGGTCAATAGGTCGAGGCGTCCATCTTCTCGAAGTCTGCCCTTACCTTGGCGACGCGGTCCAGCTCGCGCTGGATGGTCTTGCCGAAGTCGAGATCTCCTGTCGTGATGCGAAATGCCTCATCGGCCATGAATTCAGCCCCTTCGACATCGACGAACTGCATGGCCATGGCCTTGGCCGCCAGTTCCTTCGCCTCCGGCCACCAGGCAAGGGCGGTCTTGTAGGCCGACTCGGCGATCTTCAGGCTTTCGAGGTTTTGGTCCTTCCATGGAGCGTTGAAGAAGTAGGCGACTCGTTTGTCGTATTTCGACCCGAGGGCGAGGTGGGCCTCGATGAGCTTGAGGTCGAGGTGCATGTCGAGGAGGTAGCGGTAGCGCTCCCATTGTTTCTTGTTCTCGATCTTCGCGAGGGCGTAGAGCGGATTGCAGAAGGGAGCCTCCTTCGCCCGCTCGAGCCACACGATGTTCTCGATGATGTCGTCGGGGTACTGGATGTAATGCTCATGCCAGAGTTTGTAGTATTGCTCCTTGTAATAGACGGTCCAGGCTGAAAGTCCGGCGACGGCCATGACGGCGAGGGAGATCGCAAGCAGCGCTCGATTTCGGGCATTCATCCTTACGATTATCGGCCTGCCTTCCGTATAGGAAGAGTCTCCCAAAACAAAAGCACATCGAAACCTTCGGGTTTTTGCGTGGTTATCGCCCTAGCTATGACTTCGCATCCTGTCGACGAGAGGCGCCAATTCCTCATCGATCATCTTCGAAACCTCCTCGAGGGGCCGGGATGCGTCGATGCGGACGATGCGCATGCCGCTCGTCTCGAAGGGACGAATGGCTTCTTCATAGGCGGCCCTGACCCTTTCGAGGGCGGCATGCGATTCGTAGATGTCGCGACCAGGTCGTCTTCCGACGCGGTCCATGGCGACGTCCACGTCGAGGTCGAAATAAAGGAGAAGTTCGGGAAGGGGGAAGGCGGCGTTCAGTTCGAAGGGAAGGGCGAAGCCGCAATCCATGCCCTGATAGGCGAGACTCGAAAAGAAATAGCGGTCGAAGACGACGAGTTCGCCTCTTCGAAGGTGTTCGAGGGCTCCGTTCGATCCGAAAATATGCTCATGACGATCGGCGGCGAAGAGACGGGCGATCGTGCCCGGCAGGGCGGGTACTTCGCCGGAAAGCACCCTTCGCAGAAATTGGCCCGTCGGAAGATCCGTCGGCTCGAAGCTGATCCATGCCGCGGTCCCGTGGCGGGTCGCCACCTCGCCGATGCGTTTGAGCTGGGTCGTCGTTCCGCTGCCGTCGATGCCCTCGAGGACGACGAAGCCTTCGAGCACCTTGCGTTCGGAGTGGTCCATCGGCCGAGCCTACCCGGCCCCGTGTCGGATGGACAAGCGGGCAGGTTCGCATTCGCATGCGCCCAGTCGCGCTTCGGAAACGGCGTCAATGACGGGAAAGCCCTTCCTGTGGTATCGTAAACCACGTGCGCAGGTTTTCGTCGTACGGGCGGATCGTCTCCGTGCCAGTCCTCGTCTCGGGCCTTATACTGGTCGCCCTTGGCGTCTTCGCTGCCGCGGCCATCGATCGCGAGATACGAAAAGGGCTCGAATCCGAACTTCATCGTTTGGAAGGATCATTCGAAAACTGGAGCGGCTTCACCCTGCGCTATGACAGTCTTTCGCCTTCTATATTGAGCGGTCTTGTCGCCAAGAACCTCATCCTGGGCAGTCCCGACGGCAGCAGGGTCCTCTCCGCCCGCAAGGTTGCCCTGCGTTTCGATCTCGGTTCTCTTATCGGCGGCGGAAATCCATTTATCAGTTCCATCCTGTTGGAAGGCGCCGACGCGACCTTCCGCTCGGTCGATATCGACAAGGTCCTCGCCTTGCTCAGGCCCGGCGGCGCGCTTGGCTCGGGTTCGCCCCGCTTGCCGCGGATAAGGATAGAGGCGCGTGACATCAAGATAGCCCTGCCCGATCTCAAGGGTTCGAGGATCGCGATATGGGCCCGTCATGTCGATCTCGATTCGCGAAAGCAGATTCCCTCCCTCTCGATCGACGGGAGCGCGGAAGGGGAGTTGCCGGGAGTCGGCGGCTTCTCGGCCGCGCTTGACGCGTCGGGCTCCTTTTCGACCTCCCTCGAAGCCGCGCGTCTGCGGGTCAAGGTTTCGGGGAAGACGGCTGATTTTTCTTTGAGCCGACAGGACTTCGATCTCTCCCTCGGTCTCGGCATCGTCGAACTTCGCAAGGTCAGGGATTCGTCGCCAGTCGATCTCTATGCGCGCTATGACCTCGGTTCCGGCGATCTTACGGCCAACCTCCGCTCCGACGCCTTTCGTCCCGAAAGCCTCTTTTCCCCGACGGGCCGTCTCGCATTTCTGGCCCCCTGGTTCAAGGAGGCTTGGAGCACCTCCTTCGACTTTTCGCTGAAGAACTTCGACCTAGGCACACTGCGCTACGACGGGCGAATTTCGGGAACCCTGGCTAAGGAGCTGATCGGATCGACCTGGGATGTCAGCCTCGATGCCTCGGGCGACAGTCGCGCGATGGACATAAGGGAAGCCATGGCTTCGAGCGAAGAAGGCATCTTCCGATTCTCCGGCAAGGTCGATCTTCCGAAGCGGCTGGTCGAGGGACAGCTCGACGCGGCGGCGAGGCTCCTCGGCGGAAGGCTGCCGGTCAAGGCCTCGCTCGCGATAGAAGGCTCCTCGGGGAACTACCATATTCGAGGCCAGGGTATCGAGATTGCCGGACTCGATTTCGGCTCGGCCGCCCTCGATCTCGGCGTGGACGAACGAGGCGCCTCGAGCTCCTTCCGACTTTCGCTCGGCCTTCCCTCGCCGCTGTTCGATTCCGGGTTTGCCCCGGAGCCGAAAAGAAAGGGACTTACGGTCGAAGGCAACCTGCTATTGGGCGCCAATCCCCTGATCGAATGCGTACTGTCTTTCGGGGTCCTCGACGCGAAGGCCGTCGCTCCTTTGATCGGCGCCTTCCTCGACAGGAACACGGCGACGATGCTGGAATCCTTCGCCCTGTCCGGCGACCTTGTATTTCGAAGCGACCTTTCCCATTTCTCCTGGTCCACGAGCGACGTGGCGCTCAGATCTCGCCTCGTCCCAGGCCTGGAGGTCGATCTTTCGGCTTCGGGCAGCGACCTCGATTTCAGACTGCGCTCTTCGACCTTGACCTACGGCGCCTATTCCGCTCAACTTGCCGGTGACCTCTCCGTCGTCGGGGATGAGAGCTACTCCTTTGCCGCCGCCTTCCAGTACGCGGGCGTTCCGTACAATTTGAAAGGAGCCTGGATACGGGGAAATCTCAATGTCGCCGGGGATTACGGGCTTGTCAGCTCTGCGCGCCTAACGGAGGACGGGATCGTCGGCTCCCTCGCCCTGAACTCATTGCCCTTCCCCCTGGCCGGTTTCCCCCTCTCGGTTTCGGCTAACGCGAATTTCCGTTATCGGGCGATTGACGACTGGTCATTGGCCCTGGCCCACATTTCGGTCATCCCTTCCTCGCTGAGCGGAGCCCTTCCCGGGCTCAACGCGTCCGGCTCATTCGGTCCGAAGGGCGGAACCATCGTCGCCGCCAGGCTCTTCGATAGGATTTCCTCCGTGTCGGGTTCGGGCAGCGCTTCCTGGGGTGGCGGCGCGACGAAGCTCGATCTGAAATTCGGCGATTCCTCGACCGAGCATTATCAGCTCGACGCTTCGCTCGGACAGGATTCGATAGCCGCCGATTTGACCTTCGGCGCCACCCCTCTTACTCGATTCGTCCAAAAGCGCCTTGCCGGAACCCTTGACGGAAGCCTTCATGCCAGCGGCCCGATCGCCGCCCCTTCGCTCACCTTCGACGTGAGCGTCAGGCAAGGTAAATTCGACGACGCTCCCATCGATTTGCATCTTGCGGGGATGCTGCAGAACGACGCTTATCGGATCGACGATGGTCTTGTGCAATGGCAGGGCTTCAGGATCTCGTCTTTCAAGGCGAATTTCGACAACCAGACGGGGCGGGGGGCCGTTTCCGGGCATTTTGCGAGCTCCCTGATATTGGCGGGCAGTTCCTTCGACTTCGCCTCCGATCTCAGTTCTCGTGTCACGACGTCTTCGGGGCCCCTCGACGCCTTCAAGGATCTGCTTCTCACCGGAAGTACGAGCAATTTCAAGTACAGCAGCATCGCGACGGCCACATGGCCATTTGTCGTCGATATCTCGCAGCGAGGCGTTTCAATCAAGGGAGGCCCCGGAGGCGACTTCGTGCTTTCTCTTGCCTCCGACGGCAGTTTTTCAGCCCGAGCGAAGGCTCCCTTCCCCATCCTCGTCACTGCCCAGGGCAGGATCATCGGCGACAAGATCGACGCGGAAGCCCATGGCCTATCCATCGAGATGCCGATGCTCGTCGCCCTGGTCGGGAGTTTGCCCGTCCAATTCAAGGGAGGCAGGCTCGCGGGTGACCTCGTGATATCCGGTCCCGTGGCCGACCCTGAATTTTCGGGCGCCTTGCAGCTCGCCAATTGCGAGCTTTCCATGCCCGGCTGGATCAACGAGACAGCGGGCCCCGTCACCGCCCCCGTCGTCGTCGACGGAAAGAGATTCTTTCTGCAAGCCCCCTCCGTTCCCATCCTCAACTCTCATTTCGGGCTGGATTTCGAACTCGATTTCGAAGGCTGGGTTCCGACGGAGGTCAGGGTAGGCCTCAAAAGCCTGCCGGGGACGCGGGTCCCCATCGAAACCAACATTCTCGGCGTGGCGATCAAGGGCTTCGCCGTGCCCGATATCAACCTGAGCCTGGTCGGTCCGATACTTTCGGTGAAGGGGACGCTTGTCCTTCTCGATACCGACGTCATCGTGACGCCACAAACCCTCGCTCCGGCGGCGAGCTCGGACGAGGCCCCTGTCAATCTCCTCGACATAGATCTCGGCATCGAAACCGGGCGAGGCGTCCATTTCTATTTCCCCGACCGCAATTACCCGGTGATCGCCGGCAACGTGGTTCCGGGCAATCACCTCGCCATTCGCTACGATCAAGCGAAGGACGACCTGTCCTTCAAGGGAACGATCAGCGCGAGGGGGGGAGACGCCTTCTACATCCAAAGGAATTTCTTCCTGCGATCGGCGAGCATCGTCTTCAACGAGAGCTCGGGGAAGAGCTTCGATCCCCTTGTCTCCATGCTCGCGGAACTGCGCGACAGCACCGCGGACGGACCGATAACGGTAACGCTGCGCGCCGACAACCAACCCATTTCGATCTTCAAGCCCTCGATCACCTCCGACCCGGCCAAAAGCGAAGCCGACATCGCCCTCATTCTCGGGCAAGGGCTCCTTCCACTCGACGAATCCGGGGGCCTGGCCCAGAATCTCGGCCGCATAGCCATCGCAGGCAGCGAATTCGTCCCTCAGCTCAACGTCACCAAGGCCTTCGAGTCGAGGGTCCGGGACGCGCTCAATCTCGATGTTCTCTATTTCAACTCCCAGGCCATCCAGCGATGGCTCTTCAGCCTCGCCGGCACGGGCAACCAGGGCTTGTCGACGCTTTCGGACTATCTCAAGGAGACCAATCTCTTCGCCGGCAAGTACCTTTCCGACAGCGTCTTCCTCCATGCCTCGGCCCGCCTCGACGCGGACCCTCTTGTTGGCTCGAGCAATATTGGGGTAGTATCCGAATTCGGCGTCGATTTCGAAACTCCCTTCGGGCTCCTCCAATGGACGTTTCAGCCCGCCCATCCCGGCCAATTATTCGTCAATGATCAAAGCCTCAGTCTAAGCTGGAGGCTTCCCCTGAAATGAGAGGAGAATTCATGAAGCGGTCATTTCTGGCGGTCGCCTTTGCATGCGCCGCCCTTAGCCTCTTCGCGCAGACCGAATGGTTCTGGAACAAACCCATCGCGGGGGTCCAATGGGTCGGGGTAACCCACGCCGACAAAAAGGCCCTCGATGCCCTCGCCGGCCAATACGTCGGGAAGGTTTTCACCCAGGATCTGTGGACCGACCTTCAGGGGAGGGTCTACGAGCTCGACTGGTTCGACACGATCGATCCCCAGGCCTTTCCCGCCAACGACGCCAAGACCGAAGTCGTCATCAAAATCGTCGTCAAGGAAAAGCCGGCGGTCGGCCATATCCGCGTCGAAGGGAATTCGGGCATTCATGCCACCGACATCCTCGACGCCGCCAAGGTCAAGGTCGGCGATATCTATAACGCCCAGGCGGCCAAGCTCGACGAGCTCGCCATCAAGCAGCTCTACCTCGGCAAGGGGTACACCGAGGCGACCGTCACCTCGACGGTTTCCGCCCCCGATTCGCGGGGCGAGCTCAACCTCACCTTCGTCGTGAACGAAGGCTCGACGGTCGCCGTGCGTTCCATACGGTTTACCGGAAACCTGAGCATCAGCGAAAAGACCCTCAAGGCGGCCCTTAGTTTGAAGGAAATGGGCCTCTTCCAGGACGGATCCTTCCAGGAATCGAAGCTCGAGGACGACAAGCAGAAGATAATCGACCTTTACCGGGCCCGAGGCTTCGTCGACGCCGCGGTCAAGGACGTCGTGCGCAGTTACTCGAAGGATCCGAAGAAGAATCGCGGCCTCCTCGACCTGACCTTCGTCATCAGCGAAGGCAAGATATGGACCCTTGATTCCGTTTCGTTCGAGGGCAACAAGATCTTCTCCACGGCCAGACTCGCCTCATTCATCTCGCTCAAGCCGGGTCAGCCCGTCAATTACGGGCGTCTCCTCGCGGACAAGCAGCGGATCGATGATCTCTATTATGAGAATGGATACATCTTCAATACGCTCGATCTTGTGGAGAAGCGCGATGCCGATCGAGGGAACATCGCCTATACGATAAAGATCGTCGAGCGGGACAGGGCCCTCATCGAGAGCATCACCTTCAAAGGCAATACCAAGAGCAAGGAAAAGGTCCTCTTCCGCGAACTGCCCTTCCAGGTAGGCGACGTATTCTCGAAGGCCAAGGTCGTCGAGGGCCTGCGCAATCTGTATAACCTCCAATACTTTTCCTCGGTGGAGCCGGACATGAAGCCCGGAAGCGCCGACGGCCTCATGGACCTGACCTTCAACGTCCAGGAGCAGAGCACCGCCGATATCCAGTTCGGCGTCACCCTGAGCGGCCTCGGCGATCCCAACGCATTCCCCGTCTCGGGCCTCCTCAAATGGAGCGACAAGAATTTCCTCGGCAACGGGCAGAATTTCAGCGTCGCCCTCAACGCCGCCCCGGATGACCAGAGCCTGACCTTCTCCTTCCTGGACAATTGGCTTTTAGGTCGACGCCTTACGGGAGGCATCGACCTTTCTTTCGATCACAAGACCTCGACGACGCCCGAGGACATGCTCGGGCCGATATTCGCCGACGGAGTGCCCGATCCCTACACCTCCTACGAGGACTACAAGAGCGCCAACTACGTCGTCCCCTCTGCCTACCTCATGCCCTACACCCTCCTGACCTTCTCGCTCGGTTTCAACACCGGTTACGGCTGGACGATGCCAAACGGCAACTACGGCGTGGGCCTCGGCGTCTCGACGGGCCTTACCCAGACGACCTACGACGCCACCCTGTATCGCCCCGCCATCGAATCGATCAGGACGAGCACCAACGAATGGCTCTTCGGCAACAAACTCTCCGGCCGGGTCTACATCAATACCCTTGACAATTGGGTTAATCCGACCAAGGGGTACTTCGCCAGCGAAAAGCTCACCTTCGGCGGTCTCTTCGGCTTCGAGCCCGAGCATTACCTCAGGTCGGACACCAACCTCCAGGCCTTTCTCACCCTCCTCAACATCCCTGTCATCGACGCGTGGAGTTTCAAGCTCGTCCTCGGCGCGCATTCGGGTCTGCAGCTCCTGATGCCCGAACCCGGATCGGGGCTATCGACCCCCGTCGTCACCTCGATGGACTCCCTTCACATCGATGGCACCTTTAACGCCCGAGGATGGCACAGCCTCTATGCCGTGGACGGCACACAGCTATGGGAAAACTGGCTTGAGCTGAGGATGCCGGTCTTCGAATCAGTCCTCTGGTTCGACGGATTCTTCGACGCGGCCGCCCTCAATACCTCCTACGGACTACTCCGACCCGATACCTCCGGGTATAGCGCCGGCAAGGATCTCACCGGGCTCTCCTGGGACAATCTCGCGCTGAGCGCCGGTTTTGGATTCCGCTTCACCATCGCCCAGTTCCCCTTCAGGTTCTATTTCGCCAAGCGTATGCTCTTCGACGGAAAGACCCTGAGTTATCCCAGCGACTCCCTCGATTTCGTGATCAGCATCAGTCAGGCTCTGCAATGAGGAGGTTAGGCATGCGTCACCCCATAAGGATCGCGGCCCTCGTCCTGGGTTTCGTGCTGCCCCTCGCGGGAGTCGGCGCTCAGCAGATCACCCGCATCGCGGTCGTCGACCTGCAGAAGATCCTTCTCGCCTACTCGACGGATTCGGTGGCCCTCAGGGACTACGAGGCGAAGAAGGCGGAGATTCAACAGGAGATCAACCAGCAGGCCGCCGACATCAAGACCCTCCAGGGCCAGAAGGCCGACGCGGACAAGGCTCGCGATGCGGCTACCTCGCAGCGCCTCGACGCCGAGATCGCCCAGCGTACGGATGCTCTCAGGACCTTCGTCAGGGCCAAGCAGGACGAGCTCGACAAGGCGGCGGCGGCCATCAAGTCGACCGATGGTTTCGCGCAAATGATGTATAAGAAGATCCAGGACGTCGCTGAGACCGACGGCTATTCCCTCGTGCTCAATCTCCGAAGCATTGATTCGGTGATGAGCGCCGTCCTCTGGTACAGCCCGATGATCGATATAACCGACAAGGTGATCGCGGCCCTCGTCGGCACGACGGCGCCGCAATAAAAGGGAGGCTCGGCCGTGGCCGAGCCTCTCTTGCATCCCCCGCGCAAATCACTGCTCCGGTCTACTCCTCGTCCTTGTTTTTGAGGCTTTCGCGGAGGAGGCTGCTGAGGGCCGAGAACTTCGCGCGGTTCTCCGGCGACAACGAGGAAAGCTCCTCGTGCGTGTCGAGAAGGAACTGGGCCGTGGCCGTCGCTCCCCTGCCCACGCGTTCGAGGTTCGCCGGAAAATCCGACGCTGGGTCGACGAGGTCGACGAGTCTGAGCACGCCGATGGTCCGGAGCAATCCAATACAGGTTTCGGAAGCCCCGGCGAGGGAGATTTTCTTGGCCGTGTCCGTCTTGAGGCGCTTGGCTAGACCGACGATGAGTCCGAGAAAGGTCGAATCCATGTAGTCGCATTCGGAGAGGTCGAGGATGACTGCGTTTACCGGAGGCTTCTCGTCGAATCGCCCGAAGCAACGCGACTTGAGTTCGGGGCAATAGACGGCGGTCACATGGCCGGTCGCCTTAATGTGGATGCGGTCGCCTATCGCCTTGAAAAACAACGCCTCGTCCACAGAGCCTCCGAAAGGGTGATGCTTCGGTTCCGTCGTTGTAGGCTATCCTGACGGCAAGTATAATGCAACGGTTATGGCCGATACCCCGATGATGGAGCAATACAGGAGCGCGAAGGAAAAGAACCGCGACGCGGTCCTTTTTTTTCGCCTTGGCGATTTCTATGAAATGTTTTTCGAGGACGCCATCGAAGTGAGCGCCCTGCTCAACCTGACGCTGACAAAGCGGCAGGGAGAACCCATGTGCGGCATCCCTTGGCACTCGGCCCGTTCCTACATAGCCAGGCTACTCAAGGCGGGCAAGAAAGTGGCCATCTGCGAACAGGTCGGGGAGATCGGCGCGGGCAAGGGCATCGTGCGGCGTGAAGTCGTCGAGGTGATAACCCCGGGCACCGCGATGGAAGAGGACTTCCTCGACCGCGGAGCGAATAACTGGATAGTCGCCGTATGCAAGGGCCAGGGCGGCTACGGCTGCGCCTGGCTCGATCTCGGTACCGCCGAATTCCTCGCCGAGTCCTTCGACGGGGAAGACCCGGAGCGCATCGAAGGATGGTTCGCCCGCCATCTCTACCGCCTCGACCCCCGGGAGGTCCTCGTCCAGCAGAGCCTCCTCGACGATGGGCCCGTGGCGCGGGTCCTCGCCGCGAAGCCCTCGCTCATCCTCAATCGCCTGCCCGACTGGTCTTTCGACGCGAAGAGCGCAGCGGCGGACATCATGAAACGATTCGGGCTCGCGACACTCAAGGGCCTCGGCTTTTCGGAACAGGGGATCGAGATGGCGGCGGCCAACTCCCTCCTCCGCTATGTCGATGACCTTTCGCAGAGTTCCTGTCCCCACATCGGTCGCTTGCTGCCCTGGGATTCCGCCACCCATGCCCATATCGACGAGGCCACCCAGAAGAATCTCGAACTCGTTCGGAATTTGGAGGACAATTCCAGGAGCTTCAGCCTCATCGATGTCCTCGATTGCACGCGGACCGGCCCGGGTTCGCGCCTCCTCCGACAATGGATTCTCGAGCCCTTGACCGATAAGGCCGCCATTGAAGCTCGCCAGGACGCCGTGGAATTCCTCTATCGGCGCCAGAGGCTTCTCGGAGAATTGCGGGGCGGGCTCGGAAGGGTCCTCGACACCGAACGCCTCGCCTCCCGCGTGGCGATGCAAAAGGCCCATGCCAAGGATCTCCTCGCCCTTCGCGATTCGATCGAGGCTTCAATGACCGCCTTTTCTCGAGTCTCGGCCGAAGGGATCGTGCCGCCGGCCGCGAGGGCGGACGAAATTATCGCAGCGGCCGGCGCCATCCTGCCTGGGGGTGCCCAAGCCCATGAGCTCGCTGCCCTCGCTTCCGAAATGGGGCGAGTCATCAAGGACGAACCCTCGATCCTCCTCACCGAAGGCAACCTGCTCAGGCGGGGCGTTGATCAGGAACTCGACCGGCTCCACGATCTCCATGACCATGCCCGCGAGCTCCTCGAGGCCTACCTTGAGGAGGAGAAGGTGGCCACGGGCATCCCGAACCTGAGGATCCGTTACAACAGGATCATCGGCTACTACCTCGAGGTTTCGAAGGGGCGGCTCGACGCCGTGCCATCCCACTTCATGCGGCGCCAATCCCTCGTCAATGGGGAACGCTATTCCACGAAACGCCTCGGCGAGCTCGAGGCCGACATCAACGGCGCCACCGAGAAGATCGTCGAGCTCGAACGCGAGCTCTTCCTCGCCCTGCGGGGGCGGGTCGCGACCCTCGTCCCCTTGATTCTCGCCCTCGCACGGTCGACTGCCATCCTCGATTGCCTGGCCTCCTTCGCCTGGGCCGCGACGGAAAAAGGCTACAGGCGCCCCCGCATCGTGGAAGAGCCGAGGCTCGCGATCTCCCAGGGTAGGCATCCCGTTGTTGAGGCCCATCTCCCCGCCGGCAGCTTCGTACCAAATGGTATCATCTTGGATGCCGGGGAGGGCGAGGCGCCTTCCTCGGCGGCGGGAGAAAGGATTCCCTCCTTCGCCCTCATCACCGGCCCGAACATGGCGGGCAAGTCCACCTTTCTCAGGCAGACGGCCCTGATCCTCATCATGGCCCAGGCGGGTTCCTTCGTTCCGGCCGAGGAGGCCGTCATTGGCATAGCGGATCGGATCTTCTGCCGCGTCGGCGCCCATGACGATCTCGCTCGGGGCGAAAGCACCTTCCTCGTGGAGATGCACGAGACGGCGCGGATACTGAACACGGCCACGAGGCGCAGCCTCGTCGTGATGGATGAAGTGGGGAGGGGCACGGGCACCCTCGACGGCCTCTCGATCGCCTGGGCCGTCACCGAGCGGCTCCTCGACGGCATCGGAGCGCGGAGTCTTTTCGCGACGCATTACCACGAACTCACCGCGATCGAGCATCCCCGGCTCGGCAATTTCAGTCTCGCAGTCCTCGAGGAGGAGGGCGACGTCGTCTTCTTGAAGCGCATCGAAGCCGGTCCGGCCCACGGTTCCTACGGCCTCCATGTAGCGAAGTTGGCAGGCGTGCCCGAGAAGGTCCTCGTCCGCGCACGAGAGCTCAGGGAGAGGTTCGCCGCCCAGGAGTCGGCGGGGAGGACGAAGGGTGTCTCCGAAGACTCCTTGACGGCAGGAGCATCTGTCGATCCGGAGACGGGGAGGGTGACGACTGTTGGATTACCCCCGCCCCAAACTTCGCTTTTCGACCCGCGCGACCTCGTCATCGCCGAGCTCGCTTCGATCAACACGGACCGACTGAGTCCACTCGAGGCCCTGAACCTTTTGGCGCGGCTCAAGACGGACCTTTCGGGACGGCGGGAAAGCGACAAGAGGACCGGAAAGCATTGAAGCGAGGGCGAGGATCTCGGACGTCATCACCGTATGTCGTGGCGTTTCACCCATGCCCTCCCTTCGGTGGTCGCGGTTTTACTTCCTCGCAGTTGCATCATCTGCGGAGTCCCTCTCGCTCCGGCATCGACCAAGTCGCCGGCTTCGCTATGCCGGGCCTGCGACAGGGCCCTCTCTCCGCTTCCCGAACCCCGTTGTCCCCGCTGCGGAAGGCCATACGCAAGCTCTTTCGGCGAATGCCCCGAATGCCGGCGCAGACCCCTCGCCTTCGACGAGGCCCACCCGATCTATGATTTCCACGGCAAGGCGGGATTGCTCATAGCTGCATACAAATTCGGTGGTCGCAGAAGCCTCGCTCCATGGCTGGCGGCGAGGCTCGGGGCGGTGATCGCCGACCGTTGGCCGGGTCGGGTCATCGTGCCCGTGCCGCCGAGAAAGACGGTGATCGCCGAGCGAGGCTGGGACCATATCGAGCTTCTCGCCCGCCTTTTGCAGGCCTCCGGTTTCGCTGTGGCGCGTCCCCTGTTCCGAGCGCCTTCCCGGCAGCAGAAGGAACTCGGGCTCATGGAGCGCCGCGAGAACGCCGCCAAGGCATACAGACTCCTGCCTGGCTCCTCCGTTCCTGAATCGGTCGTCCTCATCGACGATGTCTTCACGAGCGGGTCGACCGCCGACGCCTGCTCCCGCGCGCTCAAGGAAGGCGGAGCCAAGGCCGTGGCCTTCGTTTCGATCGCCGCCGACTGACCCGGGATCGGGGACGGCCTCGGGGGCTCGCTCTATTGACAGCTTATGACACCGGCATTATGATATGCCTAATTGAAAAACACACAACAGATTCTCCTTAGCAACAAGAAGAGTCGCCGAGCGACTCTTTTTTTTTAAGAGGGCTATGCAAGAACAGGAAGCGATTTCGAAGGATATCGAATCGGCCTTGGCAGCCTTGGAACTGGGCCTTCTCGAGTTCCATGTGAGCCGCCGGGGAAATTCGGTCCAGGTGCGGGCCGTAGTCAAGGCAAAGGGCGGCACGGGCACGGCCGAATGCGGCAAGGCGCACCGGCTCATCGCGCAACGATTGGCCGAGGCACATGGGATCGCGGAGCCCTTCATAGAGGTTTCGAGTCCCGGAATTGACCGGGCGCTCAGGACCGCGCACGATTTCGCCGCCTTCGTCGGCGAGCGGATACGGTTCATACGCGAGGGCGAGACCGAATGGGAAAGAGGTAGGCTCCTCGGCATCGAAGGGGAGATCCTGAGCATAGATACCGCCGGGGAAAAGCTCGTTCTTCCTCTCGGCGATCTCGCCAAAGCGAGACTTGATTCGACATCGGAGGGAGAATAGGCCATGGCTTCGGAAATGGCGGACGCGATTCGCCAACTCATCAATGAGAAGGGAATATCCGAGGATCTCATCGTCAAGACCGTGGAGGATGCCCTCCTTGCGGCCTATAAAAAGAAGTACGGCACCAACGAAAATGCGGTGGTCCGCTTCCGCGACGACTACGAGGGCGTGGATATCTATGCCAAGAAAACGATCGTCGAGGAACTCGACGATCCTGTCCTCGAAATCAGTCTCGAGGAAGCCAAGGAAATCAACGAGGACGCGGAGATAGGCGATGTCCTCGAACTCGCTATCGATCCGCATGAATTCGATCTTCAGTCCGTCATGCTTGCGAAGCAGACGACCAGGACCTCGCTCCGGGAAATTTCCCGGGACACGCAGTTCGCCGAGTACAAATCGAAGGTCGGCGAGATCATCATCGGTTACTACCAGCGCGAGCGGAACGGGAATATTTTCGTCGATCTCGGCAAGGTCGAGGGAATCTTCCCGCGGAAGTATCAAAGCCCCCGCGAGGTCTACCACATGGGAGACCGCATCAAGGCGATGATCGTCGAGGTCGAGAAGGGAAGGATGGGCGGCCCCCAGATCGTCCTCTCGCGAACCCACGCCGAATTCGTCCGCAAGATCCTCGAGCTCGAGGTTCCCGAGATCTACGACCAGACGGTCGAAGTCTTCAAGATCGTCCGTGAGCCGGGTTATCGCACCAAGATCGCCGTCTACTCCCGCCGGGAGGACATCGATCCCGTGGGCGCCTGCGTCGGTCTCAAGGGTATCCGAATCCAGGCCATCATTCGCGAGCTCGAGGGTGAAAAGGTCGACATTCTCCGCTACGACGTGGACCCGAAGCGATTCATCCACAACGCCCTTTCGCCCGCCGAAGTGCGGGACGTCTACATCCTCGACGAGGCCAAGCATCTCGCCCTGGTCGTCGTTCCCGACAGTCAGCTTTCTGTGGCCATCGGCAAGCAGGGCTTGAACGTGAGGCTCGCCAACAGGCTTTGCGACTGGAATATAGACGTCAAGACCGAGGAACAGTTCCGCGAAATGGACCTGTCGGGCGGTTACATGAAGGCCGTTTCGGCTCTCTTCGGCGAAGGCGAGGGCCAGGCTTCAGCCCTGGCCGACCTTCCCGGCATGGAGCCTGAATGGATAGCCGCTCTCGAGGACGCCGGAATTTCGAGCATCGAGGAACTTCTCGGGCTGGAAAGCGGCGCCATAGGGGCGATCGAGGGTATCGACGAGGCCGCCGCCCTGGCGATACAGTCCATTATCGACGAGAACGTCGAAGTCATCGAGGAAGGCGAGTCTGAAGCCGAAGAAGGCGAAGAGCTCGCGACGGACGAAGAATACCAGTGTCCGGACTGCGGGGCGAGCGTGACTCCCGAGATGAGCCATTGCCCCACCTGCGGTGTCGAGCTGAGTTTCGAGTACGAGGACGGAGAGGAAGCGTAAGGGAGTCTATGACGGATACCAGCGATAGCCCGCAGAAACAGAAGGCCAATCTCATCAAACAGCCGAAGACCGTATCCGCGCCGGAGCCGGAGGCGCACGCTCCCTCGCATCCTGTCGACGATGCCCAGGCAGAAAAGAAGAAGGTCGTTGTCGTCAAGAAGAAGGTTGTCGTCAAGAAACCTCAGGCCCGCGTAGTTGCCCATCACGAAGAAGGTGCTGCGGAAGCGGAGCCGAAGGCCGTCCCGGCGAAGGCGCCTGTTATGCAAGCGCCGGCCCAGGCGGAAGCCCAGGCTGCGCCGCCGGTCCAGGCCGCCGCTCCTGTGGCCTCCGAGTCGGCGCCTCAAGCACCTGTCGCCCAGGACCGCCCCGCCGAGACTGCTCCCGAAGCCGTCCCGCGCCCCGCTGCTCCCACCGCGGCCCCAAGGCCTCAGCCGGGTCGTCCGGGCTACAGCGGCGACTCGCGATATCCGCCCGGGACTCCTCGTCCGGCCCCTCGACCTTCCTATGGTCAAGGCACGGGTGCCCCGCGTCCCTCTGGCGATAGGCCTGCCTATCCTCCCCGTCCCGCAGGCGACCGGCCTGCGGGGGAGCGCCCGCCCTACGGGCAGGGAGGCCCCTCCGGCCCCAATTCATATCCCAGGCCGAGTTACGGTCAGGGCAATGATCGTCCCGCCTATGGCGGGCAGGGTGGCTATGGTTCGGGACCGCGTCCCGGCTACGGCGGACAGGGCGGCTCAGGGCCTCGACCCGGCGGCTATGGTCAGTCCGGCGGCGGATACGGTTCCGGCCCTCGCCCCAGCGGTCCTGGCCAGGGAGGCTATGGTTCCGGCCAAGGCGGCTACGGCGGTCAGAGGCCGGGCGGTTATGGCCAGTCCGGCGGCGGCTATGGTTCCGGCCAAGGTTCCTACGGTGGAAGTCCGCGCCCCGGCTATGGCGGCCAGGGCGGCGGTTACGGTTCAGGTCCCCGTCCCGGCTATGGTAGCCCGGGCAGTCAGGGCGGCTATGGTTCGGGGCAGGGCGGTTACGGCGGCCCGCGCCCTGGCGGATATGGTTCGGGTCAGGGTGGCGGCTACGGCGCACCTCGTCCCGGCGGTTACGGTTCGGGTCCCCGTCCAGGCGGCCCCGGAAGGCCGGGCGGCTATGGTGGAAGACCCGGCTACGGCGGCCAGCGTCCAGGTGGCCCCGGTGGTCCGGGCGGCCCCGGCGGTCCAGGTTCGGGCGTCGGCAAGACGGCCGTTCGCAAACCGCTTCGCGGTAAAAAGCCGGCCTATTCGAAGCGTGAGGAAGAGGCCGAAAAGGCGCTGAGACTCAAAAAGAAGGCCGAAGCCCAGGCGATGGCGATCCCGAAAGAGATCGACATCATGGAGACGATCTCCGTCTCCGAGCTGGCCCGCAAGATGAACCTCAAACCCGCCGACCTCATCGCCAAGCTCATGGGCCTCGGCGTGATGGCCACGATGAACCAGAAGATCGATTCGGACACGGCGACCATCCTCGCCGGAGAATACGGTTGCCAGGTCCATCTCGTGTCCCTCTACGATGAGACCGTCATAGAGAAGGCGGACGACCTTCCGGCCGATCTCGCCCACCGTGCCCCGATCGTCACCGTCATGGGCCACGTCGACCACGGCAAGACCAAGCTCCTCGATGCCATCCGAAAGACGGACGTCGTCGCCGGCGAGTTCGGCGGCATTACCCAGCATATCGGCGCCTATCAGGTGGAGACCCACAAGGGCCGCATCACCTTCCTCGATACCCCCGGCCACGCCGCCTTCACCAAGATGCGTGCCCGCGGCGCCGGCATCACCGACATCGTCGTCCTGGTCGTCGCGGCCAACGACGGCGTCATGCCCCAGACCCGCGAAGCCATCGATCACGCCAAGGCCGCCGGCGTGCCCATCATCGTGGCAATCAACAAGATCGACCTCCCCGAGGCCAATCCGGACAGGGTCAAGACCCAACTCGCCGAGCTCGGGCTCACCCCCGAGGATTGGGGCGGGGACACGATATTCTGCGAAATATCCGCCCTTCAGAAAAAGGGCATCCTCGAGCTCCTCGACGCCATCCTCCTCCAGGCCGAGCTCCTCAACCTTTCCGCCAACTACGACAGGCCGGCGGAAGGCAAGATCCTCGAGTCCAAGATCGACCATGGCCGGGGCATCGTGTCCACGGTAGTCGTCGAGCGAGGCACCCTCAAGATCGGCGATTCCTTCGTTGCCGGTATCTTCCCCGGAAAGGTCAGGGCCCTCTTCAACGATCGCGGCGAACGCATCGACGAAGCCATTCCCTCCACCCCCGTCGAGGTCATCGGCTTCGAGGGCATGCCCAACGCCGGCGATCCCTTCGAGGTGGTCGCGGACGAAAAGTTCGCCCGCTCGATCTCCGACAAGCGCCAGGAGCTCAAGAAATACGAAGAGGGAAAGAACGTCAAGAAAGTCACCCTCGACAACCTTTATGACACCATCCACTCCGGTCAGGTGCAGGAACTCAAGGTTGTCATCAAGGGCGACGTCCAAGGCTCGGTCGAGGCCCTCAAGGGACTCCTCGAGAAGCTCTCGACCGCCGAGGTCAGGCTCAATGTCATCCGGGCAGCGGCCGGCGCCATCACCGAGGACGACGTCAATATGGCGTCCGCCTCCGAGGCCATCATCATAGCCTTCAACGTGCGGCCGACCCCCGCGGCCAAGCTTCTCGCCGACCGCGAAAAGGTCGACATCCGCAAGTACAACATCATCTACCGCGCCCAGGAAGAGATCCAAAAGGCCATGGAGGGCATGCTCGCCCCCGAGCTCAAGGAATCCGAGATCGGCAAGGTGGAGGTCCGCGAGGTCTTCAAGGTGCCGAAGATCGGCCTCATCGCCGGTTCCTACGTCACCGAAGGCGCGGTCAGGCGCAATTGCAAGGTTCGCGTCATCCGCGACAGCATCGAGATCCACACGGGCAAGATCGTCTCGCTCAAGCGTTTCAAGGACGACGCCAAGGAAGTGGTCGCCGGTTACGAGTGCGGCATCGGCATCGATGGCATCACCGACCTCCAGGCGGGCGACGTGCTCGAGGTCTACGAGACGGTCGAGATAGCGCGGACTCTCTCCGCGCCGACCGAGGCGACAAATGGACGAGATTCGGCAACGAAAGCTTGAGGACCAGATCAGGGAGGAGCTCTCCTCCCTGATCCTTGGCGGCGAGGTGAAGGATCCCCGCGTGGGGCCCTTCGTCTCGTTGACGAGGGTCGAGGCGGCGCGCGACCTCTCTTTCGCCCGCGTCTTCGTCTCGAGTTTCGCCGCGGCCGTCGATGGCGCGAAGACGCCCGAGGGCGAAGCGCCCGGGGCGGAAGCCGCGAAAGATTCGTCAGCCCGCTCCCCGGAGGACGAGGCCCTCGATCGGGCCGTCGACGGCCTCAACCACGCGGCCGGTTTCATGCAGGCGCGCATCGGCAAGAGGCTCAGGACGAGGCTCACGCCGAAGCTGCAATTCGTGGCCGATCGCGGCATCCGCGCGGGCTTCGAGATGAACGAGAGGATCAAGGGCCTGTTCCAGTGATTCGTCATGAGGGCATCGCCCTCGTGGCCAAGCCCGAGGGACTGACATCCTTTCAAACCCTCGGCCCGCTCAAACGTTCCCTGGGCACCAGGAAGCTCGGACACACGGGCACCCTCGACAAATTCGCGTCGGGTCTTCTCGTCGTCCTCGTCGGAAGCCTCACGCGTCTCGGTCCCTGGTTCACTGCCCTCGACAAGGTTTACGAGGCCACGCTGCGCTTCGGCGAGGAGACCGACTCCCTCGATCCCGAGGGCGAGGTCGTGGCTCGCGCCGATCCCCCTTCCCCCGAATCCCTCGCCCTCGCGCTGCCGTCCTTCATGGGCGAGCTCATGCAGGCGCCGCCTGCCTATTCCGCCGTGCATATTGGCGGCGAGCGCGCCTCCGACCGGGCGAGGCGCGGCGAAGTCCTCGACATGCGCGCTCGACCCGTCACGATCCATGAGCTTGATCTTATCAATTATGACGGTCGTGACGCGAGGCTGCGGGTGCGCTGCTCCTCGGGCACCTACATCCGCTCCCTCGCCCGCGACATCGCCCTTTCCATGGGCAGCCGCGCCCGCCTCGAAACACTCGTTCGCACCCGCGTCGGTCCCTTTCGCCTGGACGCGGCACGGGCTCCCCAGGATTTTTCGGAGGGTAAGGGACTCGTCACCCTGGACGCGGGAGCGGCGACCTCCCTCGGCTTCGATGCATGCTTACTCTCTCCGAAGGCTCTTCCCGCCTTTTCCCATGGGGGGACCCTGCGGATGGACGATCTCAAGCCCCTAGCGCCCTTCGATCCCGGGCATCCCTCGATGAAGGCCGCGGCGAAGGCTGTGACGGAGGGCGCGAGACCCCTCGCCATCTTCTCAGAGGAGGGTGACTTCCTTGGTGTCATGGAGGATTCGGCCGGATCGCTCCGCTACCGTTTCGTCTGCGTTCCCGAGACGGGGGGGAGGGGAACATGAAACCGATCCTCCTCGACTGGGACGAATTCAGGTCGGCCTATGTCCCGGAGAGACCCCTCGCAGCGACTATCGGCGTATTCGACGGTCTCCATGCGGGGCATCGGGCCCTCGTGGAGAAAATCGTCGCCAAGGCTCCAGCTCTCCTTCCAGGGGTCATCACCTTCCGTGCCAACCCCAAAAGGATGCTCAGGGCCGAGAGTTACGAGGGAGACCTCATCTCCCTCGACAGAAAGCTCGAACTCTTCGCCTCATTCGGCGTGGAAGTTGTCATCCTAATTGACTTTTCCGGCGATTTCAGTAAAATGCCGGGAAGAAATTTCCTGTCCACCGTCGTGGAACGCGGCCACGTCGCCTACATGGCGATCGGCTGGGACTTCCATTGCGGCAGGGGGAGGGACACCGACGCCCGCGGTCTTGTCGATTTCTGTAGGGCCCGTTCCGTCGATGCCGAACTCCTCGATCCCGTGTCATTCCATGGAGATGCGGCGAGTTCGACAAGGATCAGGCGGGCCGTGAAGGCCGGCAGGCTCCTCGATGCGGAACGCCTGCTCGGCAGGCCTTTCGAAGTGGAGCTCGGCCCCCTCGTCAGAGGCGAGGGAAAGAGTTGGCATTTCGGGGCTCCGGAGGGCATGGTTCTGCCGCCCCAGGGATCGTGGCGGATTGCGGAGAGGGAAGGGGAGGCCGAGCTCGTCGTGGGCGAGGGAGGCCTCGAAGTGAAGGGACTGGCGCGATCGGAAATCGGGGCGCGAATCTCGATTACAATGTTTGGCAAGAACGAAGCGATAGACAAGGAGTAAGACGAATGGCTCTTACAAAAGATGACAAGGCGAGGGTCGTGGCCGAATACGGCCAGTCCGAGAAGAATACCGGATCCACCGAGACCCAGGTTGCCCTCCTCACGGAGCGCATTCTCTACCTCACGGAGCACTTCAAGGTCCACAAGAAGGACACGAACTCCCGCCGCGGGCTCCTCAAGCTCGTCGGACAGCGCAGGAAACTCCTCAAGTACCTGCAGCGAACCGATCTCGGCGGGTATCGATCCCTCATCGAAAAGCTGAACATCCGCAAGTGATCCCGACCGGGAAACGGTCAAAAAGGCCCCGCCAAGAAGGCGAGGGCCTTTCGTCGTTCCCGCGCGGAGGATATCGGCCCCGAGGGCCGGTCCTCCCCGACCCAAAAAGAAGGTAGCAATGCCGACAACCATGAAGATCAAGCTGGGCTCCGAGGAACTCTCCCTCGAGACGGGCCGGATGGCCAAGCAGGCCAACGGCTCCGTTTTCGCCCAATACGGCGGCTCCGCGATCATCGCGACGGCCTGCTGCGCCTCGACAGCCACTGAGGGTCTCGACTTCGTCCCCCTCACCGTCGAGTACAACGAGAAGTATTACGCCGCGGGCAAGATCCCCGGCGGCTTCATAAAGCGCGAGACGAGGCCCAAGGATCGCGAAATCCTCGTGTCCCGCCTCATCGACCGCCCCATGCGGCCCCTCTTCGACAAGGCCTTCGGCCGCGAGATCCAGGTCGTGCCGACCTGCATTTCGGCCGACGGCATCAATCCCCCCGACATCATCGCGATCAACGCGGCGAGCGCGGCGGTGGCCATCTCCGACATTCCCTTCAACGGCCCCATCGCGGCCGTCCGAGTCTGCCTCATCGGTAACGACTACGTGATCAACCCGACCTTCGACCAGTGGAAGACCGCGAGGCTCGAGATCGTCGTAGCCGGTACGAAAGACGGCATCACGATGGTAGAGGGCGATTCCGAGGAGGTCTCCGAGGCCGAGATGATCGGCGCCATCGAGGCCGCCAGGGGACCGATCGCCGAAGTCTGCCGCAAGATCGACGAACTCCGCGCCATGGTCGGAAAGCCGAAGCTTCCCCTCTCGCCCCTCAAGGTCAAGCTCAACCGCGCCGACGAGATCAAGGCCTTCGCCGAGGGTCTTCTCAAGACCGCCCTCTTCACGAAGGTGAAGCAGGAGCGCTATGAGGCCATCGCCAAGGCCATCGGCGAGGTAAAGGCCAAGTTCGCCGACGCCCTCTCCGACGAGACGCAGAAGAAGCTCTTCGGCGCCCTGATGGAGGACATCCAGTACAACATCCTCCGCTCGGGCATCCTCGACTCGGGCAAGCGCGTCGACGGCCGCGGCCTCGAGGATATCCGCCCCATCACCTGCGAACTCGGTGTCCTCCCCCGCACCCACGGCTCGGCCCTCTTCACCCGCGGCGAGACCCAGGCCCTCGCCGTCACCACCCTCGGCACGGTTTTCGACGAGCAGATCCTTGACGACATCGAAGGCGACCGCCGCGAGCGCTTCATGCTCCACTACAATTTCCCGCCCTTCTCGGTCGGCGAGGTCGGACGTCTCGGCACAGGCCGTCGCGAGATCGGCCACGGCAACCTCGCTCGCCGCTCCATCGAAAAGGTCCTTCCCTCGAAGGAGGCCTGGCCCTACACGGTCCGCGTCGTTTCCGAAATCCTCGAGTCCAACGGCTCCTCATCCATGGCCTCGGTCTGCGGCGGCTCCCTTTCGCTTATGTATGCGGGTGTCCCCCTCAAGCGGCCTGTCGCCGGCATCGCCATGGGTCTCATCACCGAAGGCGAGCGCTGGGCCGTCCTCTCCGACATCCTCGGCGACGAGGATCATCTCGGCGATATGGACTTCAAGGTAGCGGGCACCGAGAGCGGCATCACGGGCTTCCAGCTCGACATCAAGATCGCCGGCCTCACCACAGAAATTCTCACCAAGGCTCTCGACCAGGCCAAGCGCGGCCGCCTCCACATCCTCGGCATCATGAACGCGGCCCTCCCCAACCACGCCTCCGAGATTTCCGAACTGGCCCCCAAGGTCGTCACGATGAAGGTCGACGTCGAGAAGATCGGCGCTATCATCGGGCCGGGCGGCAAGAACATCAAGGCGCTCTGCGAGACCTACAACGTCAAGATAAACGTCGATGACGACGGCGCCGTCACCGTCTACGGCAGCACCCAGAAGAACGCCTACGAGGCCCGCGACGCGATCAAGGGCATCGTCGAGGATCCCGAGGTCGGCCGCATCTACGAAGGCGTCGTCAAGCGCATCATGGAGTTCGGCGCCTTCATCGAAATTCTTCCCGGCAAGGAAGGCCTCTGCCACATCTCCCGCCTCTCGAAGACCCGCGTCGAGCGTGTCTCCGACGTCCTCAAGGAAGGCGACAAGGTGAAGGTCAAGCTCCTCGAGGTCGACCGTCTCGGCCGCCTCAACCTCGCCCACGTCGACTCCCTCGACGAGAACGGCAACGTCTCCGTCGACGCCGCCCGGGAATCGGGGACGAGCGAAAATCGGAGCCCCCGTCCCTATGGCGATCGCCCCTATGGGGATCGACCTCCCCGTCACGACGGTCCGCACCACGGGGATGACCGGAGGGACGGCCGGAGGCACTGATGGTCGAAGCCATCACGCTACCCCGCGGCGCAAGCCTCCTCGCGGAGCGCGTCGAGGGGTTGCGGTCCTTCAGCGCGGGGTTCTGGTTTCCCGTCGGCTCCCGCCACGAAGCCCCGCGCGAGCGGGGCTTTGTTCATTTCATCGAACACCTCTTCTTCAAGGGCACGGAGTCCAGGAGCGCCCTCGACATAGCGAGGGCCGTCGATCGCGTCGGAGGCTATCTCAACGCCTTCACCGAGCGTGACACGCTCTGCGTCCACTGCACCGTTCCAGCCAGGCATTGGCGCCTCGCCATCGACATCCTCGCGGATCTCTGCTTTCGTTCCACCTTTCCCGCCGAAGAGGTCGAGCGTGAGCGCGAGGTAATCGTGAGCGAGATCCTTGCCTCCCTCGACGATCCCGAGGAGACGGCCCACGATCTTCTCCTCGAGCGCATCTGGCCGGGAGATCCCCTCGCCAGGCCCATCGCGGGCACCGAGGATGAAGTCCGTTCCGCCTTGCGCGCCGGGCTCGTCTCCTTTCGCGAAAGTATGCTCGGCCCCGACCGCCTCGTCGTCACCGCCGCCGGTCCGATCGAAGGCGCAGATATCGCGGGGGCCCTCGAGACACTCCTCGTCCGTGCGAAACAGGGTAGGTCGAAAAGCCTTCCCGCCTTCGTCGAGCCGACCTTCGTCGCCTCTGTCGGCGAGGCCCAGGCACGGCTTTCGCAGTCCTACCTGTTCGTCGCCATACCACTCCATCCGCCCTTCGCGTCAGAGGACTTTTACGTGATGTCAGCCCTGAACGGGGCCTTCGGCGAATCCATGAGTTCGCGGCTCTTTCAGAAGCTGCGCGAGCGCGAGGGACTCTGCTATTCAGTCGCCTCCGGCTTCACCATGGGGCGGAGCGAGGGACTTTGGGTCGCCCAGGCTTCTTCCTCGGCGCGTCTGTTTCCCGCCCTCATCGAGTCGATGCTCGGCGAAATCGCCGCGCTTGGCGCGGCCCGCCCCCTGTCGGAGGAGGAGGTTTCCGAATCTATTTCCCGCCTTGAGGGCTCCTACGATCTCGCGCTCGAGGACAGCGAGTTCAGGATGAAAAGACTCGCGAGACAGGCGATGCTGACGGACGAAGTGCTCGACGTCGAGGAGACTCGCGAGCGCATCTTGGCGGTGGACGCCGGGGCCGTAGCTGCCATGACCGATCGGGTTTTCGCCTCCGCGTCGATGGCAGTATTCGCCTACGGAAACATGGGCTCGAGGTCCAGGAAGGCCCTTGCGTCGCTGTCCGCGTCGACTAGATTCAGGGCGGTCCCTCTTGCCTGAGATTAGGGTCTCGGTGCTCGTCTCCGAGGGAGCGAGCTGCCCCGAATACCACAGCGAACTCGCCGCCGGCGCCGACCTCCGGGCGCGCGTCGACGAACCTATCGTTCTCGCGCCGGGCGAAAGACGGGCGATACCGACTGGGCTCGCCATGTCGATTCCCGAGGGCTTCGAGGCACAGGTTCGGCCAAGGTCGGGTCTGGCCCTCCGCGAAGGCCTGACCTGCATCAATTCTCCGGGCACCATCGATGCAGATTATCGGGGTGAGATCAAAGTCCCGATGGTGAATCTCGGACAGGCCCCCGTGACGATCCGCGACGGTGACAGGATCGCCCAACTCGTGGTCGCCCCCGTCGTCCGAGCCTCTTTCGTCCGGGTCTGCGAGCTCGACGAGACGGTGCGGGGCGAAAAGGGCTTCGGTTCGACGGGAACGGCATGAGCAAGAGAGCTCCCAGGCTCGCGCCGGGCATCATCGAGACCTATGTTGGTCGCGAATACTTGTTCTCCTTCTTCGTCAGCTTCGCCTTCTTCTTCATCGTCTTTTTCGTCAACCAGCTCCTCCTTATGGCTGAAGATATCCTCTCGAAGCGCGCTCCCCTGCACGACGTCCTCCTTCTCCTCCTTTTCGCCACACCCTCCGTCATCGCGATGTCGGTGCCCTTCGCCTCCTTGGTCGGCGCACTCATGGCCGCGGGAAGGCTGGCCGCCGACAGCGAACTGCTGGTCTTCCAGGCCTCGGGCGTGCGCACTTCGAGGGTCTTCCTGCCTTTCGTCGTGCTCGGCGGGCTGCTGTCCGTGGCGTCCTTCGCCGTCAACGATATCTTCCTGCCGCTTGGGACCCTCGAATTCGGCAAGCTCTACCGAAAGATGCTCGTGTCCGCGCCGGCCCTCGAGCTCCAGCCCTGGTCCTCGCGGCATTACAAGGACATCACCGTCGTTACCGGCGACGTCTCGGGGTCCACGGTCTCCGACATCCTCATATTCGACAGGACCGAGCAGGGGCAGCAGCGGGTCATATCCGCGAAGAAGGCCGAGCTCGAGTCGAGGCAAGATTCATCTGAATTGGTACTTACCCTGCAAGGAGTCTGGACCCAGACGCTGAAGGACGGGGAGACCGGTCGGTTCGAATACAGCTCCTGTGACACGATGGAGTATCGCATTTCCATGTCGGACGGCAATTCCCTCGTGAGCGGCATCGGACCCAGGGAGATGAGTTCGGTGGATCTCGGACGTTCCATCGCCGCCCAGACGGCCGATTGGGACGGCCGGGACCAGGCCATGCTCCGCGATGCCGAGCGGGCCCGCGCGATCCTCGCCGAGTCCTACGCGGGGGGCGTCGCCGCGGCGCCCGCATGGGAAGGTGCGGCCGCCCCGCTTCCGCCCCTCCTCTCCTCCTTTTCGACGAAGGCCGCCTCCCGCCCCGAACGCCGCAACCTCGACATCTACTCCCTGGAATTCTGGAAGAAATTTTCCATCCCCGCCGGTGCGGCCTGCTTCGTGATCCTCTCCTTCCCCGTGGGAGCCCGGGCGAGACGCTCGGGGCGCTCGGTGGGTTTCGGCCTCGGTCTCCTGATCTCGGTGCTGTATTGGGCCCTTCTCATCGGCGGACAAACCCTTGGCTCCCGCCTCGGCTTCTCGCCCTTCTGGTCGATGTGGGCCCCCGATGTGCTCGTCCTCGCCTCAGGCCTCCTTGCCTGGACCCTCGCGCGGAGGAGCCGCTAGATCCATGCGCAAGGCGACTCAGCTCAGGCTCTATCTCGTGGCCGGATTTCTCCCTTCCTTCCTGATGGCTATGGCCTTCTTCGTCTTCATCCTTGAGCTCGTCGAGCTTTTCGGCAATCTCTGGAAGTATCTATCGCTGAACGTGCCGATGTCGGCCGTGGCCAAGGTCCTCCTTCTCTATGCGCCGACCTGCATTTCATGGGCATTGCCTCTATCCCTTCTTTTCGCGGTCTCCTACACCCTCGGGAGCCTCTACGCGCGAAACGAGCTCGTCGCGGTCTTCGGCACGGGCGTTTCGCTCGCGAGCTTCACCCTGCCCCTCATCGCGATCGCGGCCCTTCTCTCCATTGCGGGCTATTTTTGGAGCGACCTCGTCGCCCTGCCTGCCTACCGCGAAAAGACGAGCCTCACGCAGAAACTCCTCGGCCAAAGCACGAGTCTCTCGAACGCCGACGTAACCGTGTTGGCGGGGAAGGGCAGCTTCGTCTGGCATGCGGCCTGGTACGACGAAGCCGCCAAATCCCTCACCGACGTGAGCGTCATCGGGCGCGATAAGGAAGGCTCGCCCGTCTCTCGCATCGAGGCGAGCAGCGCACGATTCAAGGACGGTATGTGGCTCTTCTCCCGCGTCAGGCGTTTCGCCTTGGACGACAAGGGCAATTGGACCGAAACCGACTACGGGAGCTACAGCGATCCCTCGCTCGCCGAAGACCCGGCCTCCTTCCGAAACCAGAATCTCGATCTCGGCCAACTCTCCGTCGCCGACCTCGCCCAGCGCGCCAAGTTCCAGAAGGCAGCCGGCCTGCCCTGGACTGCGACCGTCGCCGAACGAAACCGCCGCATGGCCTTCTCCTTCGCCCCCCTTGTCGTCGCCCTTCTCTCGACGTCCATCGGCGGCCGCTATCGGAAGAACGTCCTCCTGATGAGCCTCCTCGTGAGCCTGGTGATCGCGACGGCCTACTATATCTTCCAGATGATAGCGATGCTCTTCGCGAGGACGGGCCTTGTCGACCCGGCGATCGGTGCCTGGTCGCCCCTCATCGTCTTCGCCGCGCTTTCGGCCCTGCTCTATCGCATGGCCCGTACCTGACAGGGAGACCCTATGAATACGTACATTTTCGAGCGGAAGACTCGCGACCCGGCGACGAGGGCGCGCACGGGGCGGATACGACTCCCTCACGGCCATGTCGAGACTCCCGCCTTCATGCCCGTCGGGACTAACGCGACCGTGAAAGCGGTCGAGGCCCCGAGCCTCGCCGAGATCGGCTTCGATATAATTCTCGCCAACACGTATCATCTGATGTTGAGGCCCGGGCCGGAGGTGATCCGTGAGGCTGGAGGTCTCCATGGTTTTTCCGGATGGAAGGGGAATTTCCTCACCGATTCCGGCGGCTTCCAGGTGTTTTCCCTTTCGGCCCTCCGCAAGATCACCGAGGACGGCGTGGCCTTCAGGTCCCATATCGACGGATCGAAGCGCTTTCTCTCGCCCGAATCCGCGGTCGAGATCCAGACCGCCTTCAATAGCGACATCCAGATGCAGCTCGATGTCTGCTCAGCCTGGGGCGCCGAGCGGGCGGAGACCGAGCGTGCCCTCGCCCTAACATCCGCCTGGGCCGGAAGGGCCAAGGCTCGCTGGGAGCGGGCGCGCGACGAAGAAGGCTATGCCGGCTCCCTTTTCGCCATCGTCCAGGGAGGATTCTACAAGGATCTTCGAATGAGGAGCGCCGGAGAACTCGCCCTTCTCGATTTTCCGGGCTATGCGATCGGTGGCCTTTCCGTTGGAGAGCCCTTCGAAACCTATGCCGAACTCCTCGCGCACACGGCGCCTCTCCTCCCTGAGGAAAAACCCAAGTACATCATGGGCATCGGTACCCCCGAATATATTCTCGAGGCCATCGCCCAGGGAATCGATATCTTCGACTGCGTCTTCCCGACGAGGACGGGAAGGAACGGGCTATGGTTCACCTCGCACGGCCCTCTTTCAATCAAGAAGGCCCGCTATGAGCGCGATTTTGCGCAGCCCGATCCCGATTGCGGATGTCGCGTGTGCCGGAATCACAGCCGCGCCTACATCAGACATCTTTTCAAGTGCGACGAAATTCTTCACTCGATGCTCGCTTCATATCACAACCTCTTCTTCCTCCACGATCTAGTCAAAAGGGCGGCCCAAGCCATAGAAGAGGGGCGATTCTCGCGATTCAAGGACGACTTTCTCGCCGCCTATAACCAAGGCGTCGAGGTAGACCCCAAGGCCGAAGGAGTTGCATCGTGAAATTGGCTCGCGTGGTGACAGGTCTCTTGCTTGCGGCCATGCTCTTCACGCCTGACATCCAGGCTCAACCGATACCTTCCGCGAGCGCCCCAATCGCACCGGTCGCGACGTCCCCGGCGCCTGCCGCATCACCCATGCAGGGGTCCTCGTCTACCGCGGGCTCGGCAACGGCGCCGGCAACGCCACCGTCAGCGGCGCCCTCAACGCCGCCCGCGCCGGCTCTGACGACAAGCTCGACAGCCACGTCCACCTCGTCGGCTTCCCCTTCCTCGTCGGCGGCATCGAAAGCGGCCGCCGACGCCATCGCCAAAAAGCGCGCCATCATCCTCTATGGGATCGACTCCGAACTCATCGACCTCTTCAACAGTCTGACGGCGACCAAGGACTCGACCTTCAATGCGGATACGAAGGACGTTTTCGAGCGCAGCAAGGACGCGAAACTGCGCGGCGCCATTCTCGAACTCTGGCGGAGTCTCGCATGGAAGGGCGGCGAGCAGGACGGCGCGAAGGTCGTCACCGACCGGGACAACGAGGACCCGGCTGTCGTCGCCTCGGCCCTCGGCTACCTCGGAGAGATCAAGTCGAAGGCGGTCTTGCCCGAGGCGAAGACCATTCTCGATGAAAACAATTCGGCCGTCGTTCCCGCCCTCATCTCAATGCTGGGCAAGGTCGGAGCCGATCCCGAAGTGGATCTACTTCTGACGTGGCTCAAGGGGGATACGGCCCTCCCGGCCTTTCGCGAGGCCGCCATCCGCGCCCTCGGCGACATCGGTTCGAAGAAGGCGGCGGACTGGCTCGCCACGACCCTCGGCGACAACGGCGTGTCGCGTTTCGAGAGGGTCATCGCCGCGGAATCCCTCGGCAAGATCGCCTTGCCGGCAAGCGTCGATCCCTTGGTCAAGGCTGCCCAAAGCGACGATGCCCTCGTGCGGGCCGCCGCGGTAGGCGCGCTCGGAGATTTCACGGACAAGGCCGCCGAAGACGCGATCGTCGAATCGCTGCGCGATTCCTATCCCGCCGCGAGGGTGGCGGGCTGCAAGGCCATCGCGAAGAGAAAGCTCGTAGCGGCCCTCCCCAATCTCGAGTACAAGGCTCAAAATGATCCCGACAAGGGGGTCAAGACCGAGGCGATCAAGAGCATCGCGGCCCTCGGGGGCAAGGACGCCTTCGGCTTCCTCGCAACGATCATGGACGACGCGAACAGTCCCGTCGATCTTCGCCAACTCGCATTCGGCCTGCTTATGCGCGACGACGCCGCAGGTTCCATGAAGGCTTTGCTAGCCCGTCTCACCGACGAGGCCAAGGCAACCGACAGGACGATGTTCACCGCACTGACGCGAGAGATAGCCGGCGCGGCCGACGCTTCGGCAGCCGCGCCGCTGGCGAAGATACTCCTTCGTGACAAGGACTATCTCATAAGGCTCGGCGGGCTCCAGTGGGCGAGGGCCACGAAGTCCCCCGACATCAAGGCCGATGTGGCTGCCCTCGCATCGTCGGACCCGAGCGAGGCGGTGAAGAAATTCGCCTCCCAGGTACTTTCCCTCTACTGAGAGTTGTCCTCGCGGCTTTCGGGAACATTCGCCGCGCCGCGATCCCAATCCAGACCGGGCACCTCGATGCAATGGAGAAGCCTATTGAGTCTGAGGCCCGGGTCTTCCCATATCGAAAATCGCAGGGTGAGCGGGTAGCCGCGGGGCGATACCATGGGGATATCCCGGTCGAGACAAGACGAAATCGGACCTTTGAGCGCGGGGAAGAGGCGCCGATCGCGAGGCACGAAGCTGCAGGCTTCGCCGTCGAAATGGAGCTCCGCAACGGCGTGGGGCATGGGTACGAGGAATATGAGAAAGTCGCTGTGCTTGCCGCCTACGCTCAGTGCCTGTCCCTCGCGTAGCTCATGGACATTGCGTTTGCCGACATGGGAATTCTGCTCGAGCACGCGGAACTCGATCCTGACCTGACCCTTGCGCTTGATGCCCGGCGCGATCGTCGGAAAGTATTCCGGTCCCTGCTCCTGCGTCTTGGGTTGCTCGGGGATTCGGACGAGGCCGGGTATCCCAGCCCTTGTCCCCAATTTCCCTTCGAATCCCGTCTTCTGTTTTCCGCCATTCATGGAAACCGAGGCTTTCGGCTTCTCGGCTTCGCCGTCCTTGATGCTGGCCCTAACCCCCAAGGTGGTATTCGCGCGGAACGCGGCCCCTTGCTTGGCTGCAGCGTCGACGGGAGCGGAAGACACGACCCGGCCGAGGGCCTTTCTCGCCTTTCCCTTGGTCCAGAAAGGCAGCCATCCGAGCAAGCGAATGATCACGAGGGCGATAATGAAGAAGACGATTATCCCCAGGGCGGTAAGGAAAGTCGGCATTGCCAACAATGAGACGAGGGGGCTCTCGACGAGGCGCAGGTTCAGAGTGCCCCCGCCGGGCATGGTTCGCAGGTCGTCTGCGAATCCAAGTTCGACGGGCAGCGAGACGGTCCCCTGGACAATGCTCTCCGGAAGTCTGATACGCGGGTTGAGGGTAATCGAGGCACCTGGAGCCACCCTCGCTTTCACTGGCTTCACGATGAGTTCTCCGGCCGGGGAACTCACCGAGACGAGTTCGAGGTCAAGGGGCTTTGAACCCTTGTTGTCGATGCGGAGGGGCAGGGTGAAAGTCCTGCCCTTTTGCCCGAGATCGCCAGGGAACCGGAGGGATGGAATGCCGAAATCGGAGGCAGCGACGAGGGAAGAACCCGATGGCGGAGCCCCGTTGATCGCGGTCGATGGTCCCGAGTTCGAAGCGGTCGATGCGCCGGAGCTCGAAGCGGTCGAAATTGTTCCTTGTCCGCCTTCCGGCGGCCAGCGCGTCACGGCGGCATCGAGGGCCTGGGCCGCCTCATCGGCCGCGGAGATGCCCCCGCCCGACTTGGGTGACTGAGGCTGTTGCCCCTTTCCGGCGCCGGATGCGACAGGGGCGCCCGAAGCTGAAGCGGCAGGCGTGGGGGAAGTCGCGGCCGGATGGCTCGCCGCGACGGAGCTGGCGGGGCCCGTCCGGCTTTCCGCCGCGGTTGCCGTCGTCGGCTCGTCGCTGCCGAAGGGCAGTATGACGAAGCGAACCGGCCATCCCGATCCGCGAAGGGCAGTCGCGGCGCGGTCGATCTCAGCCTTCACTCCCCGGACGTCGAGGGCGGCCCAGCGGCTTCCCGGAGCGGGGTCCTGGACTCCATCCGTGACAATTACGATCAATTTTTTGCGAGCGGGATCGAGGCTCTTTACGTAGCTCGAGAGGAAGTCCAGGGCTCCGATGAAATCGGTATGGCGCTGGATGGGATAAAGGAGAAAGAGCTGACCAAGGATTGCCTTGAGGTCCGCCTCGTCAGTGAGCTTCCTGACGAAGTCGAGGCTCGTGGACGAACCGAAGGAGAGGAGATGCACCGTATCCCCGAGCCTGAGATAGTCGCGGACGAAGGGACCGAGCAGATAGGCGTCCAAATCCCTCGACCACTGCAGGACGCTCGCGGAATCGTCGATGAGGAGGACGAGATCGATCGACCCCGAGTCCGGGAGCGCCGACCCTCCTGCGGAAGCGCCCTGGGCGCCAAGGGTTCCGAGAAGGGCCAGGAAAAGCGCGAGGGCGAGGATCTTCCGCCTCGCGCCCGCGAGGGGAACCAGAAAGCCTGCCGGCGCGGATCGCCGATTACTCATGGTTCCCTCCATGGCGGACTCAGTGTTGGGCTAGGTCGATCTTCTCGACCGCGTACTGGAACTTACGCTCGTGGATCGTGAACGAGAGCTTCTCCCCCGCCTTATGATTGAGGAGTTTCTTTCCCAGGGGCGAAAGATAGGAGATCACGTTGCGCTCGGGGTCGGATTCCCAGGGGCCGAGGATGGTGAAAGTCTCGCGTTCTCCCGAGAGTTCGTTCATGAGGGTCACCACGGTGCCGAAGGATACCTTCGAGTTCGTCACGGTCGACCAGTCGAATTCCTGTGCCCTCTCGATCTCGTTCTTGATCTTGGCCACGCGGGCGTTGAGTTCGTCCTGCTTTTCCTTCGCCGCCTTGTATTCCGCATTTTCGCGGAGGTCGCCGAGAGATAGGGCATAGGCGATTTCCTTTGAATTCGTGGGAACTTCGACGCCGAGGATGTGGTCGAGGAGCTTCTTCTTCTCGTCGAACATCGCTCGAGTGACGATGAGTCCTCGGGAAACGACTTCCTTGCCTTCCTCTCCCTGGACCTTGAAGTCGGGGAATCGTTCGACGATCCGGCCCCTGAGGCGCATCTTGATGGAGGGATCGAGATCCTTGACGTCGGAGAGAAGGGTATAGATGCGCTCGATCGTGTCGACGCCGGACTCGTCGAGGAACTTCTCGAGCCGGCCGTGACCATCGCCCTTCCCATCCCCGAAGAGGAGGGTCTGCACCTGCTTGTTGATTTTGCGGTTCTCGGTCGTCTCTCGGTGGTTCTCGATTTCCTTGAAGGAGATGTCGAGAATGTGGACGAGGGTGAGGAGTATCTTCTCGTAAGAAAGGCCCAATTCCATGAACCATTGCTTGTCGGCGAGATTCTTCACGACCCAGATGAAGGCGTCCTTGTGATCGCGGTAGTTCTCGATGATGTCGACGGCCATCTTCTTGAGCCGGTCGATATGCCCCGTCTCCTCTAGCGCGACGATGAGAGCCTCGTTCATGGAGAAGGGGAAGAGCTTCACGTAGACATCGGCCCAGTCGGGGATGAAATTCTTGATGTCCTGCACGAAGGCGGCACGGAGCCTCGAATCCTTGAGATTGTCGTAGATGGCGACGGGATTCTCGATCTGGTCGAAGAGCTCGGCGAAACCCGTCGTGGACGCGCCTTGCAGCAGGCTTCGATCGACCGCGATTTCCTTGAGGATGAGGTAGGAGGCGATGACGTATTCGTTGACCTGTTGGAACGATCGCACATAGCCGGTGAAGAAGGCGAGCATCTCGGAGAAGAACTCTGAGTCGCGCGCACCCTTCTCCACGAATGCCCTGATGTCTGAGACCCTCGCGAAGAAATTCTTCTGCGCCTTGAACTGGTTGTAGATCTTCTCTTCATTCGAGAGAGGCCTGTCCCTGACAATGAAAGTGCCCACCGAATCGGTCGCGTTTCCGAAGTTGGAATCGTCCTTGAGCACCTGCCTCGCCTTCGTGCTCCAGGAATTCCATTCCTTCTGCGTGAGCACCGACTCGACGAGCTCCCCTTTGATGCGCTTGAGGTCGGCCTTGCCGAAACTCCTAATGATCCTGTCGAGGGCCCAGGCCGGCTCCGCGATCACCTTCTCCTTGAGCTTCTCCTTCGGCCATCGGGCCTTGAGGACCCAGATGTGCTCTTCCTGCAGGGTCGTGAGGCTGTCGATGGCCATCTTTAGGGTCATTTTATGGTTGCGGCTCTTCGCGAAGTTGATGGTGATCTCGTCTCCCTGCACCGCGGCGATGCGGCCGACGTGCCAGGTCCGATGAAAGACATAATTGCCTTCATCGAAGGCGATGTGCTTCTCGAAGTCGGCCATGGCCTCCTGGATCGAGCGATAGGAGGTCGCCAGGTTCGAGAGCCGGAGCCAGTCCTCGAGATGGGAGTGGGCCGCGTACTTGCCGCGATAGCACTCGATGACTTCCTTGCGGAGCGAGGAGTTCTTCTCGTCGTAGCCGATGACGAGGCGGAGAATGTCGAGCGAGGTGTTCCAGTCGGAATTCGCCCTGTAATGCTTGTAGAGATCGAGGAGGAGGGTGGCCGCCTTGTCCTCGGAGATCTGCTTCGCGATCTTGCGCTGCACGTGGAAGAAGAAGTCGATGTCCTCGGGGCAGGACTCGACGAGCTTCGACCACAACTCCTTCACGTTCGCGTAGAGACCCTTGTTGATGAATCGATGGAGAGCCTTTTTGTAGAAGTCGACGGCTTCTTCGGTCTTCCCTTCCTTCTCCCGTCTTTCGGCGAGGAGTTTGACTATCTCCGTTTCCTCGTAATCGACCTTTACGAGGCGCTCCCAGATGTCATAGCGCTCGTCGCCTCGGTTGTCCTGCTCGAGGGCCTCGGCGAGGCGCCGCAGCGCCGTGCGGTTTTCGCCGAATTCGAGCATGCGCTGACAGATGAATTCGACAATGCCCCATTTCTTGTTGTCGGCGAATAGATCGATAAGGGTCGTCATCGCCGAGTCGTCGATCTGCTGGCGCTTGAGGGCGATGACGCCCGAGAGGTAGAGGGCGATGACTGAGTTCTTGGTGTGGCCGAGGTGCTCCGCGCAGAGTTCACGGACGCCGTCGACGGCCTTGTCCCTCGCCGCATCCTCGAGAAGTATGTCGAGCTCGCGGAAATTGGCCACGGTGTGGGCGGAGAGCGCGGCCCTCGTCCATTTCTCCTCGTTGAGAAGTTCCTGGACCTTCGTCGCGTACTCGTTGACGGCTTGTTCGGTGTCGGCCATATGCTCTCCTCTTTATGCGGTGTACTGCTTGTGTATCTGGGGATCGAGAAGCCTGAGCTTCAGGAGGACTTCGTCGACCTTGGATCGCTCTTCGCGGGAAGCGATGCAGTGGTCGATGAGCCAGAAGTAGCGGTTGATGAGGCGGGGCACCACGAGGGCCCTGTCCTCGACGTTTTCGCGGAGCTCGTTCTCGAGCTGATAGATCGACTGGCGCAGCTTGCCCGCCTCGACGGCCTTGAGTTCCCGTTTCACCGAAAAGACCCCGAGGAGGTTTCCATAAACGGGTATCCATTCGGCGAAGGCCGGACCTTCTCGCCCCGATTCCCTGACCTTGGCGACCAGCCTGACGATCATTTCCGATTCGAGGAAATCGAGGTCGACCTTGGAGGCTCCGAGGTAGAAAGCCTCGCGGAAAAGGGCTTTCGAATCCCTCATCTCGTTGACGAGGGCGAAGGCGTCGGCGAGCTCCGCCAAGGATTCGGGATCGTCCCTGCGCTCCTTGGCTGCGACCGTCAGCTCCCTGATCGCTTCATCGTAGGCTCCGGCGCCCTTGAGGCATCGACCGATGCGCATCGCCATCTCGGCTCGATGCGACTCGAGTTCCTCGCTCGGCAGGCTTCGATAGTGGGAAAGGGCGAGCCTGAAGGCGAATTGTTTGAAGGCGTAGCGACAAGGCTCGAAGCCCGAATCAAAGCGGGCCTGGAACGCGTTGAAGCTCTTCCAGAGGAGGAGGACGAGTTCGCCCCGCTCGAATGCGTTCGCCGCCGTTCCGACGCGCTCCAGCCCCTCGACCCAGTAGGCGGAGCATTTCAGGGCGAAGAGGATTTCGGGATTCTCGTACTCGATTGACAACGCATCATCCAGATTCCGGGCCGCTGCGTCCAAGTCGACTGCCTTGAGCGCCTCATAGGCGTTTGCGAGGAGTAGGGAGACGCTTGAAGTGTCGACCGTTCTATCGATGATGTCACTTCCCGCTTCGATCGTCGGAGGATAGGGCTGCGCTCGCGTGGAGTGGTTTCCCGATTCCCCTTGCAGAGACCTCGAAAGAGGCTTTGCTTATATAGAAAAAGTTTATACGCAAAGCCTTGCCTTGGTCAATCGGAGCCTTTCCCCGGCCATTCTCCATGGTCGCCGACGACCCTCGCTCTGGTGCGCGGCGCGCCTCCATGCTAGAGTTCGGTCATGCATAGGCTCGCCGTGGCTCCTTCGGTCCTCTCCGCCGATTTTTCCGACATGGGCGGGGCCGTGAGGCTCATCGAATCTTCGGGAGCGGACTGGGTCCATCTCGATGTGATGGATGGTCGCTTCGTCCCCAACCTTACCTTCGGCCCGAAAATGGCGGCCGATCTCCGATCCGCCACCCGATTGCCCTTTGACGTTCACCTCATGACCCTGGAACCCGAGAATTTGATCCCCTCCTTCATCCAGGCGGGGGTCGAATGGATCACCTTCCATGTCGAGGCTACCGTCCACGCCCACCGCCACCTCGATTCAATCAAGAAGGCCGGTCTTCGCGCGGGAATTTCGATCGTTCCCTCTACCCCCCTGTCGACCATCGAGGAACTCCTTCCCTTCGTCGATCTCGTCCTCGTGATGACCGTCAATCCCGGTTTCGGGGGACAAAGCCTCATTCCCTCCTGTCTCGAAAAGGTGAGAAGATTGGCCGCGCTCCGTTCGGAAACTGGGCAAGGCTACCGCATCTCGGTTGATGGAGGCATCAACAAGGAGACGGCCCCGGCTGCCGTCTCGGCCGGCGCAGACGTCCTCGTCATCGGGTCGGCCTTTTTCGGCTCTCAGTCGCCTGCCTCCGAAGTCGCCGGCATCAAGGCTCTCGGGGCGCGCAACGACCGCGTTTGAGTTTTCGCGCCGCGGCGCCGATATTGAAAATGGAGGATTCCGGGATGAGGAAAATAGCCTTGGCGGTCATGCTTGCGCTTTCCGTCATCCTCGTCGGGCAGGAGCTCGACCGGGGAATTGCGGCATTCAAGGCTGAGCGGTGGCGCGACGCCCTCGATATTTTCGGTTCGGTACTCGCGAACCCGCAGGCTTCGGTGGATCAGCCCGAAGCCCTCTATTGGACGACCCTCGCGTCGATGGCGATCGGCGATCAAGCAACCGCGGAACGCTCGATCCAGGCCTATCTCGCCTCATATCCCAAAGGGCCTCGCGTGCCAGACCTTCTCTACCAGAAGGGGCGCATCCAGTTCGGACGCAGCGATTGGCAGGGCGCCCTGGCCTCCTTCGCCGCCTTCATGCAGGCTGCGCCTTCCCACGAACTCTATCCTTCGGCGCTTTATTGGAGCGGCGAATGCATGTATTCGCTGGGTCGCCTCGATGAAGCCCGCCGCGCCTTTGTCGCCGTCATAACCAAGTTTCCGAACAGCGTAAAAGTAGAGGCCGCCACCTACAGGCGCGATCTCATCGACCTGGAATTCCGCGAGGAAGAACTCCTGAAGCTCCTCACCTGGAGCCATGAGGAATCGCTCCGGACGGTCGAGGATTTCCGCCGCAAGGAGAAGTCCTACGAACAGGCGATCGCGGTTTATCAGAAAGAGCTCGCCGACATGAAGCGAGGCGCCGCCACCGATTCCGATAAGGTTATCGCCGACCTGCGCTCCCAGGTAGCCGATCTCAGCGCAAAACTCGGATCCGCCCAAGCCGATCTCGCCGCGGCCAAATCCGAGCTCGACGCGACAAAAACGGCGGCGACCAAGGAAAGGTTGGCTGCGGCGGCCGCGGCCCAGCAGGCAAGTCCTCCGGCCCCCGGCTCACTGGTGCCCAGTTCCGCCTCCCTCGATGCCGAGGCCCTTGCCGCCAAGGCTCGGGCTCTGGACCTTCTCGCCTTCTATCTCAACAAGCTGTCGGCTGGAGGAGCACAATGATGACCCGTCTTCGCCTCTCCGTCGCGGCAGCCTTTTTTCTCGTCTGCGCCATGGGCCTCGCAGCCCTCGAGGCCCGCGAGGGACTCATCAAGATTGTCGTCGACGAGACGAGCGCGCGATTCAGCCTCTTTCGCCTTATCGATATCGCGAAGGATCGCTACGCGCCCCTGTTTTTCGATCTCGATCCACGGACTACGAGCCTGACCCTTTCCTTCGAGGGGCGCCAATACAGACTCGGCGACTCCTCGGAATTCAGGCAGTCCGTGACCCGCACGGATTCCGGCGTCTCGATAGAATTTCGCTCAGCCTTCGCCCGCGTCACGGAGCGCCTCGATTTCGCGCGCTCGGCCGGAGCGGCGATCGCCGACGGCATAAGGCTTTCGCTCGAAACGGAAAACGTATCGCAGAAGTCCGCCTCGGTTGGCCTGCGCCTCCTCATGGATACCTCGCTCGCCGAAAAGTCCGGCATCCATTTCAGGCTTCCGGACCTCGAGAAGATGACGAACGAGACGCTCTTCGAGGGATCGTCCATTCCCAATTGGATGGAGACTCCGGGCGATACGGCCGACTTCATGATCCAATTCACGGGCGACGGCCTCGTCGCGCCCGATCGCGTGCACTTCGCCAACTGGAAGAGGCTCAATGAAGCTCCTTGGATACTCGACGCCTCGAACGCGCGCAATTTCACCCTCCTTCCCTACTCGGTGAACGATTCCGCGGTGGCCATTTACTGGCTTCCCAAGAACCTCGCGCCGGGGGCCAAATCCTCGCAGACGATCGCGATGGGAGCCTTCAACGACAAGGGCTATCCTCTCGCGCAGGCGGGCGACAAGGGTACCGAGGATCTGTTTTCCAAGACCGTGTTGAATCAGTCCTCCTCGACGGATAAAAAGACCCAGATGGAATCCGATCTCCTCGCGGTTCGGGACCTCCTCACGAGGATTGATCTTGTCCTGTCGTCGGGGACCCAGCCGACCACGGACGAGATCGCCGCCTGGAAGAAGATCCTCGATCTCCTCGAAGAGCGGAAGAAGGGATACTGAGGATCTACTCCGATGGCACGATCGGTTCTCGACGACGCGCGGAGGCTCTTCGCGAAGGGGCGCCACGCCGATGTCATCGGCCTCCTGGAATCCCGCCTGCCCCTCTTCAGGGAATCCCATGAGTACTATTATCTTTTAGGCTCATCCTGTCTTCGCACGGGCGACGTGGGCGGCGCCAACACCTATCTTAGGAGGGCCGAGCAGCTCGATCCGCGCGACGCGGACACCAAGCTCTGCCTCGCCGCCCTCCATCTCCGCCACGGAGAGACGGAAAAGGCCGTGGCCCTCTACCTCAGGGTCCTCGAAGATCGACCGCGCGACAGCCTGGCTCGACGCAATATGGAGCTGCTGCGCAAGGCCGACTTTCACGAACACATCGCGTCTTTGGGCACGGCTTCCCGCGATTTCGTCCGTCTCTTGCCCGGGCCTCGCGGCCTCCCGCCCTGGCTTCTTCCCCTGGCCGTCTCCCTGGCAGTCGCCACCGTGGTCTTCTTTTCCCTTCCTGCGCTCTCGGCCTTCGTCGGCCACATCAGGGACTCCGCCTCTCCTCGCAAGGATGTCGCCGCGATAAGCTTGAGCGCGGGGGAGCGAGCGAGCCCGGTCGCGGCCGCGGGCGAATCCCGTTACATCCTCACGGAAAGGGAAGCCCTTGCCGCCTTCGACAGGGCCAAGGATCTTTTCCAGCATTTCAGGGACAACGCGGCCAAGGTCGAGATCAATCGACTCCTTCAGTCGAACGCATCACCGGCCATCAAGGTGAAGGCCCAAACCCTCGCTGGTTTCGTCATGGCGCCCGACTGGAGGAGTCTGACCGACATTCCTTCGTATTCCGATGTTCGCAAGGATCCTCATCTTTACGATGGTTGCGCCGTCATCTGGAGGGGTAGGGCGGCGAATATACGGGGAAAGGCCGGTGACAGGAGCTTCGATTTTCTCGTGGGCTACGCCGACAGGAAGAATCTCGAAGGGATCGTTCCCATCCATGTCAGCGACGCGGCCATCGGCATCCCCGCCGACGCTCCCTTCGAAGTGCTCGCGTCCGTAGTGCCCGCGGGTGCCGGTTTCGGCCTCGAGGCGATAGCCCTCCACGAACTCAGATAGAAGTCATCCGTTACAAGGGGCCTGCCGTCGACCGCAAAAAAGAAGGCCGCCTCGCGGCGGCCTTCTTCCAAGCTTTGCACTAACTATTTGGTCTTTTTCGACTTCGTCGCGGGGCCCTTCTTGGCGACGGCCGGTTTGGCCGTGACCTTGGACTTGCGCGCGGGAGCAGTCTTCGCTTTTGCTCCGGCCTTGGGCTTAGAAGCAGCGGTCGAGGTCTTCGCCTTGGCGGCGATCTTGGCCTTCGGTGCCTTGGTCTCGGCGAGCTTCTTTGCAGAAGTCTTGCCGGCGACGGGCTTGGCTTTGGATCCGGCGGCTTTTTTCGCGGCCGGCTTGGTGGCCTTCGCGGCGAGCTTCGCTTCGATAACGGCCTGGGCGGCCGCGAGGCGGGCGATGGGCACGCGATAGGGCGAGCAGGACACGTAATTCATGCCCACGGCATGGCAGAACTTGACGGAGCGGGACTCGCCGCCGTGCTCGCCGCAGATGCCGACCTTGAGGTCCTTGCGGGTCGAGCGGCCCCTCTCGATGCCCATCTTGACGAGCTGGCCGACGCCGCTCTGGTCGATCGAGACGAAGGGGTCCTGGGCGAAGATAGCCTTGCCGCCCTCCTTTTCCGGGAGGACGTAATCGGGGAGGAAACGGCCCGCGTCGTCGCGTGAAAGGCCGAGGGTCATCTGGGTAAGGTCGTTGGTGCCGAAGGAGAAGAACTCGGCGACCTCGGCGATCTCGTTCGCGAGGAGGGCGGCGCGGGGAATCTCGATCATGGTGCCGACCATGTACTTCACCTTCGAGTTCGCCTTCTTGATGATGGCGTCGGCCACGACCTTCGTCTGCTCGACGAGGATGGAGAGTTCTTTCCTGTCGATGGTGAGGGGGATCATGATCTCGGGGAAGACTTTGATGCCCGACTTCTCGCACTCGACGGCAGCCTCGATGATGGCCGTCACCTGCATCTCGAGGATCTCGGGATAGGTGATGGTGAGGCGGCAACCGCGGTGGCCGAGCATGGGGTTGGACTCGTGGAGCTGGTCGATGCGCACCTTGATCTTCTCGGGGCTGAGGCCCGTGACTTTGGCGAGCTTGGCGACGCCGGCATCGTCCTTCGGGGTGAACTCGTGGAGGGGCGGATCGATGAGGCGGATGGTGACTGGCTTTCCGTCCATGGCCTTGAAAATGCCCTTGAAATCGTCGCGCTGGAAGGGAAGGAGCTTGCCGAGGGCTTTCTTGCGGGCGGTAAGGTCGTCGGCGACGATCATCTCCTGGATCGCGAGGCGGCGCTCTTCGGTGTCGAAGAACATGTGCTCGGTGCGGCAGAGGCCGATGCCCTCGGCGCCGAGTTCGACGGCCTTGGCCGCGTCGTAGGGAGTATCGGCGTTCGTGCGGACCTTGAGGCTGCGGACCTCGTCGCACCAGGAGAGGAAGATCTTGAATTCCTTGGTCTGTTCGGGCTTCTTGAGGGGGAGTGAGCTGGAGAAGACCTCGCCGGTGGTGCCGTTGAGGGTGACTTCGTCGCCTTCCCTGAGAACCTTGCCGCCGACCTTGAGGGTCTTCGACTTCTCGTCGATGTCGAGGGCCTCGCAGCCGACGATGCAGCACTTGCCCCAACCGCGGGCCACGACGGCCGCGTGGGAGGTCTTGCCGCCCGTGGCGGTGAGGATGCCCTGGGCGGCATGCATGCCGCCGACGTCCTCGGGGCTGGTTTCCCTGCGGAGGAGGATGACCTTCTCGCCCTTGGCGGCGCGGGCCTCAGCCTCGGCGGCGGTGAAGACGAGCTTGCCCGTGGCGGCGCCGGGGACGGCGTCGATTCCGGTGGCGAGCTTGAGCTCCCTGAGCTTGGCGGCGCCGATGGAGGGATCGACGATCGGGTAGAACACGCCTTCGATCTGCTCCGGGGTGATGCGGGAGATGGCCTCGGCCTTGGTGATGAGTCCCTCGTTCACCATGTCAACTGCAATCTTGAAGGCCGCGGAGGGGAGCCGTTTGCCGGTGCGGCACTGGAGCATGTAGAGCTTCTCTTCCTCGATCGTGAACTCCAGGTCCTGCATTTCCTTGAAGTTCTTCTCGAGGGTCTTGCGCACCTGGAGGAGCTGCTTGTAGGCCTTGGGAAGCTTGGTCTCGAGCTCGACGAGCTTGAGGGGTGTGCGGATGCCGGCCACGACGTCCTCGCCCTGGGCGTTGATGAGGCAGTCGCCGTAGAAGACATCCTCGCCGCTGTTGGGATCGCGGGTGAAGCAGACGCCCGTGCCGGAGCTGTCGCCCTTGTTGCCGAAGACCATCTGGACGACGTTGACGGCAGTACCCTTGAGGTCGGTGATTTTCTCGACGCGGCGGTAGGTGACGGACTTCTCCGCCTCCCAGCTGTTGAACACGGCGTCGACGGCTCCCCAGAGCTGCTTCATCGGGTCCTGGGGAAATTCCTCGCCCTTCATGTTTTTCTTGTAGAAGGCCTTGAACTCCGCGCAGAGTTCCTTGAGGTTCTCGGCGGAGAGATCGGTGTCGTTCTTGACGCCGACCTTCTTCTTCATGTCGGAGAGCATTTCCTCCATCGGCTCCTTGGAGAGACCCATGGCGGTGGTGGAGTACATCTGGATGAAGCGGCGGTAGGAATCATAGGCGAAGCGGGGATTGCCGGTCTTGGCCGCGAGGCCTTCGACGGACTTGTCGTTGAGACCGAGGTTGAGGATGGTCTCGAGCATGCCGGGCATCGAGCGGGCGGCGCCGGAGCGGACGGACACGAGGAGGGGATCCTTCTCGTCGCCGAGCTTCTTGCCGACGGCCTTCTCGAGCTTGGTAACGTGGAGCTTGACCTCCTCGACGATGTACTTGGGCAGCTTGCGTCCCGACTTGTAGTACTCCTCGCAGGCGGGAATACCGATCGTGAAGCCGGCGGGAACGGGCAGACCGATGGCGGTCATGTCCATCAGGCCCGAGCCCTTGCCTCCCAGAACGTCCTTGCTGAGTCCCTTGCCCTCGGCGACTTTGCCGCTGAAGGCGTACACGAATTTGGTCTTGGCCATATGGCGCTTCCTCCATTCAACTTCCGTGCCCCTTCGCGAACGAAGAGCTCGGACAGACTAAGTGTATCGTAGACAGTTGAAGCTATATCCGCGGGAGCGCCCATGTCAAGGAATGGAACGGTGAGAGGGCTATCGTCGCGAGGGGCGGCGCGACACAATTGTCGCGAAGAGGAGGGGATATCGGTTGATTAGAGATTCAGGGCGAGGGTCATCACGGTGAGATCGGAACTTTGGACCTGACTGACGAGGGATTCGAATTTCACGTTCACCTTTTCGCAGGCCTCGGAGAGATAGGAGAGATAATACAAGCCGAGCTCGGCGCTCGCGTCGGAGTTCGGCAGCTCCTTGTAGAAATCCTGGAGACTCTTCTTCTTGAGATCGGCGTTGCGCTTCTCGTCGAAGGTCTCCTTCATGTTCTGATACTCGGATTCCTTGTTGTACAGGGTTATCTGCAATCGCCCCTGCATGCCGATCGAAGCGTTGCGCGAGCCTATCTTCCAGGAAAGGTAGACGAATTCCTGCCGCTTCTCGAGGGAATCGAGGACCTGCTTGCGCACGCTGGGATCGAAGAGCACTGCGTTCATGTCGACGGCGCCCTTGAAAAGAGCCTTCGCCTCGCGCTTGAGATTTGAATTCTCAGCATTCATTGCGAGTTCCATGATCATAAGGGACACATATTCGGCGATCTTGGATTTCTCCATGTACTCCGCGAGGCTGGTCCTGATGTCCTTGAGGAGGAGGTCGTAGCCGTCCGAGCCCTTGAATTTGGCGATGATGAACCAAGTGAAGGGGCGGAGGTTGGTGAGGAATTTTTCGGAAAGCAGGAGCTGTATGTTCTTTTCCTCGGGCAGGAGGGAGGAATTGCGGCTGATGTACGAGTACATGGGCGCGAGAATCTCTTCGCGGATCGCCGCGATGTCCTTCTCCTTTTCGTGCAAGACCGTCTTCAGATAAGAATCGTTGATCTTCGTCTTTTCGTCGATGATGTTCGCCGGATTCAGGCGGTTCCACTTCTTGATCACGTCGGAGGAGAGTATCCGCGCGAAGATGTAGACGTCGTACTGACGATAGAGCATCGAATAGACGACCAGTTTCGAAAGATCCATGATTTCCTGCCGGAGGCTCATGAACTCCGTCTTGGAAATTTCGACCTTGGAGATGTAGTCGACGAGCATCATCCGCTGCACGGACGCCGGCGAGAAGCTGTCCATGACGATGCCGTATTCCTCGACATTGTCGGCCAGCCTGAATTTTTTGAGATTTCTGCCCTTTCGTATGAAGAACGTCGTCCCTGCCTCGGTCAATACGATCTTCAAGGGAAGAGCCAATACGCTTTTTCTTTCCTGCATTCCCGGACTTCGCCGACCTCCATACGCAATGGCGGAGTATATAGTAGTTCCTTTCGCGGGTAAACCATATTGACGCGCATAGAAGGCCTGCCTATTCTCCTCCACGTGGCGAGAGTCAGTCATCCGGCCTTGCTGTTGGCCTTTTTGTTCGCGTTTCCCTCGCTGGCGAATTCGCAAGGGACGGCGGGGGCAGGAAGGTTCCGGCAAGGCGATCAGGGCTGGCTGTCTGGTTTTGGTCCCCCTGACTCCAATCTTGATGGAGGCTTTGACGCCAGGCTCGCCTATCTTGCAGCCCTGGGCCCGCGGACAGAAGGTAGCCAGGGGGAGCGCGACGCCGCGCTGCGGATAGTGGCCGACATCGAATCCTCCGGACTTCACCCCTCGATGTCTCCGCTCGATAATCTCGTCGATGATCAATCGGATGCCGTGGCGGTGAGCGTCTCGATCCCCGGCAAGCGCAGGGATCTCCTGGCCTTCATCGTCCCCCTCGATACGGAAGCGAATGGGCCCTCGGGCGAGGGCGACGCAGCGATAGCGTTGATGCTCTGTGAGTTGCAGAGGATCGGTGCGGCCGCGGCGGAGGGGAGGGTCCCGCCGATCGGCATCGAGGTCGTCTTTCTCCCAGCCGTCAGAAGGTATGCCGCGAACGGCTCCATCGCGCAGGGACCCGGAGCGGGTTGGTGGCTCGCCGGCTTCGACTCGGCGAACCCGACGGCGGTGGTTTATCTTTCCATCGATTCGGTACCCGGCCGATTCGAGTTGATCAATGGGGAGCGCGGGCTCCTTTCCCCCTGGTGGCTTTTTGACCGGGCCAAATCGGCCCTCGATGCCTCCGGCCTCCCCGTCGACATCTTCCCCAATCGCATGCAGGGTTACCGTCTTGGAATCCTTGAAAGCCCGGGGCTGCTAACGCCCTACCTCGACTACGGCATTCCCGCTATCGAAGTCGAGGGAGCGACAGGCGAAGTCGCGGCGGGGGCCGCTCTCCGTTCCTTCACTTCCTTTTTTGAGGGCTTCGTTGAGGCAAACGCAACGGGCTTTATCGATACCTGGGATCGGGACTACTCCTCGTTCAGGCTGGGTTCCCTCGTCGTTCAAATCCGCGAAGGCCCCTACATGGTCTTTCTGCTCTGCTTCGCCGCGGGGGTCGCGACCCTCATCCTCTTCTTCTCCCTCCGTCGCAGGTCACTCATCCCGCGCTTTCTCGCGAAGCTTCCTCACCGACTCCTCAATCTCGGCCTCCTCGCCCTCATCGCCGCGGCCTCGGTGCTCCTTTCTCTCGGCTGCCAATGGCTCGAGGGTTCCCTCTTCGGAACCGCGGCGGCCTGGAAGGTCGCCCCGGCTTTCTTCGCCTCCACCCGGCTCATCGTGTCCATTTTTTCCTTTCTCGGATTCCTGTCCTTCGCCGTCTCGATGCGCTGGATATCCCCCGATCCCTGGTTCTATGAGATCGCGGCCCTCGTCCTTTTCGGGATAGACATACTCGTCTTCGCCTTCTTGAGCCTGCCGCTCTCCTTTTATTTTTGTTGGGGTTTCATCGTGATCCTCGCCTCATCCTTCGTTCGAAGGAAGCTCGCGAGCCTTGTCGCCGCGGTCATGATGATTGTGCCGATTGGGCTCGTCGTCCTCGAGATGCTGCGTTCCCCGTTTGATTCGGCGCTGAACATCATAATCGCCCCCGACCCGATAAAGGGAATCCTCCTCGTTTTGGCGATCGTGCCATTCGCGACGATGTTCGCGAGTCCCCTCCTCTTTCTCGCCCCGCGAGGAATAGGGCGACGCCGAGTCGCCGCCGCGGTCTTCCTCGCGCTCTCCGCGATCCCGGAAATGGCGGCGCTCTACGTGGTGTCCGCGCGAAGCGGGTCGCAACCCATCGCGCTTTCCGAAACCTTCGATCAGGACACTTCGTCCTGGACGGCTCGACTCGAATCCGATGTCGGGCTTTCGTCGCTCGCGCTTTCCCGGAACGGAATCCCCGAAGCCATCAGCACCTTCAGGGGGCAGTCCACGCTTGTCGGAAAGGACTCGGCTAAGCCCATTTCGGCAAGGCTCGATACCAGGGACTTCCTTGGACGACGAAACCATTTTATAGTTGTTACCTTCCCTCGGGCCCCCGATTCGATGGTCCTCAGACTGACCTCGTTGAGCCAACTCGCCATCTACGATTGCAGCCTGCCCTACCGAGTCGACCTCGACGGCCTCGGCGCGAGCATATTTGCCGGCCCGGGCAAGGGCGAGAGGCTCGCTTTCACCCTGACGACAGAAGCGGCCTTCTCCGCGAGACTCTCCGTGGAGGCGGACTTCGCCGGAGGGATCGCCGACTGGCGCACCGAAGGCACGCGACCGCTCAAGGTGCTCGAGGAACGGATCGAGGCGAGCTTCGATCTTCGCAGTCCGTCGTCATGAGCGGTCCCTGGTTCCATGTCGATCTCGATGCCTTCTTCGCGGCCGTCGAAAGGCTCGACAATCCCGAGCTCGAGGGCAAGGCCATCATCGTCGGCGCGCTTCCGGGAGGCAGAGGCGTCGTGTCCACCTGTTCCTACGAAGCCCGCGCCTTCGGCGTTCATTCGGCCATGCCCATCGGCGAGGCATGGAGACGCTGTCCCACGGCGGTCTTCCTTCCCGTGCGGATGGATCGATACTTCGAAATGTCAGAGAAGGTGCTCGCGATATTCGGTGCCTTCAGCCCGGAAGTGACGAGAATTTCGATCGACGAGGCCTTCCTCGACATGGGCGGAACGGAGAGGCTCTGGGGCAGGCCCAGGGAAGCGGCAGCCCTCCTCAAAGCGCGGGTTCGCGAAGGCACGGGGCTTACCGTCTCCGTAGGGGTCGCGCCGAATCGCTATGTCGCGAAGATTGCCTCGGGCCTCCAAAAGCCGGATGGTCTCGTCCTGGTCGAAGAGGGCGAGGAGGCAGGCTTCATGGTGGGCCTTCCTCTCTCCCGGCTCTGGGGAGCCGGAGAAAAGACGCAGGAACGTTTCCGCGATCTCGGCATTCTCACCATGGCGGACCTTACGGCAAAAAGCGAAGCTGAACTACTCCGTCTCTTCGGCCAATCAGGCGGGCGATTCCTCCATGCCGCATGCCGCGGGGAAGATCTGCCGATCTTCGAAGGGCGGGCTTCGTCGCGGAGCATCAGCACCGAGACGACCTTCGAGCGCGATCTTGTCGATCGCGAAGCCCTCGAGGCGGCCCTCCTCGAGATGTCCTGCGCGATAGTGTTCAGGCTGCGGAGGGAAGGTGGAGTCGCTCGAACGCTCGCGCTCAAGCTCAGGCTTTCCGATTTCTCTACTTCGAGCAGGAGGCAGACGAGGGGAGAGCCGTATCGGACCTCGCTCGAGGTCTTCGACGACGCGAAAACCCTCCTTGATCGCGTTTGGGACGGTCGCGCTCCGGTTCGGCTCGCCGGCCTCGGCTTCGCGGATCTCGACGAGGGCGGGAAGCCACTCCAGGCCGGGCTCTTTCAGGAAGACCCGCGCAGGGAACGTTTCGAGAGCGCCCTTCTGAAGATAGAGGACAAGTCCGGGAAACCGATGACACCCGCCCGTCTCGTCGGGCGGAGAACCCGGCGACCGGATCGGCGCGGGCCCGAGGACGCTCAATAGAATTCGGTGTGGATCTGGGAATCGTGGACCTTGAGCGCCAAGTCCCCCTCCACGAACGAAAGCACGCGGTTCATCACTGTGTCGCCGAATTCCTTCGAGTTTGATACGAGAGCTCCACCCAGCTGGGCAAAGCGGATGGAGTCGAGAAGATCCACTTCCGCGATGGAAATGCGGAACTTCCGCCTGATCCTCTCCTTTGTCGAACTCACCACCGAGCGTTTGTCTTTGAGCGACGTCGCCTCGGGCAGCTCGAAGATGATCTGGATGAGCGTGACAACCATTGACCCCCCCGATTTCACTCCCGCCATGCTATCATTCCGACCCGTGTCGGCCAATTGGAAAGTCCGCGTACCCCTCGCCCTGCTTCTCTTTTTCTCTCTCCCTTTATTCGGGGAGGCTCAGACCCAGCCGCCTCTTGCTAGCGTGTTGCCGGTAGAGGCGCAGACCTCCGTCTTTTCGTCTGCCGACGGCAAGGGCGAGCTCAGCGCCCAGGGTTCCTGGCAGATGTCCTTTCTTTCTTCGGTCTCCTTGTTCCGCCCTGCCGGAGGCGGGCTCCAGCTCGGTCAGGTGCAACCCCTCCTCATGACCCAGACGCCCGATCTCCTCCTCAACTTCAATCTCTTTGATCGCTGGTACGTCGAGGCGCGCGTCAGCCCCGACCCCGGGGCGACCCGCTACGCCGCAGGCTATCGAGGAGCCAAGGGCGAAGCCTTTCAAGAGCTGCGAATCGGCAACAGCAAGATAGGCTTTCCCGACCTGCCCTTCGTATCGCTCGGCGAGGGAGGTGCCTATTCCTTCGGCGCCCTTCTGCGCGCGGGAGGACCATCCTTCGATGCCCGTGCCCTCCTCCGCTATGATCAAGCCGATCGCGTGCACAGGATTTTCGCCGGCAGCAGGGAGATTGCCGAATCGACCCAGGCGGCCGGCGACTTCGTGCGCGGTCGCTGGTTTCTCCTCCCCGGGGTGGAAAGCGGGCTGCGGATCTTTGTGCAAAGCGCCGCGGGAGCGCTTACGGCGAGCGATGGGACGAAGTGGCGCCAGCTCGGCATCGAAGAATATAGTCTCGAGCATGGCGGATCGGTTGTCGCCCTCGGCGCGGCCGCGACAACCCGCGTCGCGGTGGCTTGGACAGGGCTCGGCCTCGCCTCCTTCTCGGCCTCCAATTCGTCCTTGAGCATTGTGATTGATTCCAGCCAGTGCGCTCTCGCCTTCGATCCAGCCGCCGCCCCTTTCACTTACGATCCGGCCAGCCCCCTGCCCGTCGAAATTCTCTCGCACTACGCTCTCCCGCCCGGATCCAGCGATCTTTTCGTGCGAGATAGGGCCTCGGGGAAAAAGCTATCACAATACGTCGCAATATCGAAAATTGACGGCAGCGCCGAGGTGCGCTCGAGCGACGGTCTATCGGTGGCCCCCCGGCCTTTCCTGGCCGATGAACCGAGCCTTTATAGCCGCGTGCCCGGGGCGACGACGATTGTTTTTCCCGATCTCGACGAATTCGAGATCGTGGGGCAGTCTTTCTCCGCGACCGACGGGATTCCCCTGGATGTCGATACCATCGATTCATCCATCGAGGTGCTTCGCGACGGCATACCGGATACCGCCTTTGAAATTGACAGGACCAAAAATCTCCTGATCCTCCTCCGCCCCCCCTCCGTCACCGAACGCATCGACCTGTCATATCTCAAGGAATCGGCGCAGAGGAAATCGGGGGCCCTTTCCGCGGGCATCATCGGCCGGTATTCGAAGGATGACGTTTCGGCCTGGGGCGCGATGACCGGCCATCTTGGCATTCCCGGCCAGGGCTATGCGGACGCCGGGCAGGATTCTCCCGCCTGGGCGCAACTCGCCTTGGGCAGCGCGAAAAGCGAGGGCTTCCTCACCTGGCAGGCGGGCCTCGCCGGGAGGTTCGGCTACGCGGAATCCTCGGGCCGGTATCGCATCGACGGCATGGAGGACGCGGGCACGGCGTCCAGCTCATGGTGGCCCTCGGGTGGAAGTTCCTTCGCTTCCGTGACCTGCACACAGGTCGCCGCCCCTTCCTTCGACGCGGCGTGGCCTCAACTTTCTGCAATCCTCCATACGCAGAGCGAAGCGTCGGATTGCCTGGAAATCGCCGCCTCCTCGAGTCTTTCGAGCGCGACAGTCTCTCCCTCCTACCTGCGAATCGTCGATCCACCGCCCCTTTCCTCTTTCGGGACCTTTACCTTCTTCGTCTTGGGCACGGTCGGCGCGTCAGGCAGTCTCAGCACGGCGACGGTTTCAATTACGATCGACGACGGACTGGCTGGGCATGAGGCCCTCTCCCTAACCCTGCCCCTTTCCGAATTCACGTCGGGCTGGACGAGGGTCCGCTATCATTTCGCGACGGGAAAGATCACCCTTACCGTCGGCGAATCGGGGGCTGAGTCGACCTTCCTCTCCGCTACGGCTCCGCGACGGGACAGCCAAGTCACGGCAGCTTCTCGGATCACCATTTCCCTCTCCGGGCTCGGGCCGGGCGACAGAGTCGACATCGTCGAGCTCCTTCTCGAGGATCCAGTCGGCAGCGCCTCCCTCGACGCGGTCGGCAACCTGAGGTACAAGGACGATCATTTCAAAATTCTTGCGGGAAATCTTTCCCTTCTCGAAGGAATGGACGCGAGTCTCAACCTGTCCGGAGGCTTGGCGGATCAGTCCTGGGGCTATGGAGACTTCGGCATTAAAAGCAAACTCGGTCCCTTCGGCATCGACGCGGGGATAGGACTCGAAGGTAGCGGCTCCGCTATTTCCGGTTATGGAAGGCATACGCTGAGCTTCATGCCCTCCTGGTCGCCCCTCCAAGCCTCGGATCGTTTCATTCCCGCAATCGGCGGGAACGGCTATGACAGAAGGGATAGCCTCGGGCTCAAACTGGGGCCCTTGGGGTCGATATCGGCCGAGGCCGCATCCATCTATTCTGACGATCCCCAATCCTCCGACCCTGGCCTGCTCCAACGAACCTGGAAGCTCGCGCTCGGCGACGGTGCGGTTGTTTCGGCAAACGCGAGCGCCCTTGAAAGTTCGAGCGACAGCGGTCGTCTCACCGGTTCCTCCACCTATTTCGATCGCTGGTACTCCTCCTTCTCCGATTACGCTCCTTCGGCGATGGGCGCCCTGACGCGCCGCGCGATAGATTCAGAAGTTGACCTCTTACCGATGATTGGATCTCCCCTCCTCTCGGCCAAGCTCTCCTTCGATGGCAGCGGGCAAGGCCTCGGTGACAAGGGATCCTCTCTGGTTCTCCGGACCGGCGGAAGCATTCGCCTTCCGGGGGATACGCGCCTCACATCGTGGTACGCACGGAGCTGGACGGCCAGGAGCGTGGGAATCGATTCGGATCTCCTGAGTTTCGGCATTGCGGGCGTCGATGGCATTTCCGGCCTCGGTCTGCCCTGGACCTCGATTCCAATTGTAGAGTTCCAGTCGCCCGACCTGGCACGCGGATTTTCGAAGCTCGCGCTGGGAGGGACCTATTCCTCCGCTTCCTACATCCCTGAAATCGGACTCAAATTCGAGAGGGAGCCAGGCATTTCCCCATGGGAACTCCTCATTCCCGCGATGGTCTCCGGTTCGTATTCGAGAAGGCTGACCAGCGACGGCTTCACCGTCCTCGATACGGGCGAAATCGATTCGGCTATCGTCTTTTCCGCCCTGGAGCTTTTCGGCGCAAACGGTAGCCTGCCCCTTTTCACCCGCTATGCGGATGATGAATACCGACTCGGCCTAAGCTCCACCATCGACCTTCCTTCCGCCGCTCCGATCAACACCTGGTCCCTCGCCCAGGACGGGATGGCCTCGCTTTTCGGCAAGGGCTCCATCAGGGCCGACAGGCTTGTCGTGTCGGAGCGATTCGCCTTGAACGGGGCCCCCTCGGGAACGACCTGGAATCTCAACGGCGGCATCGACCTGGGGCAAGGTGTCGAAAAGACCTGGCTTCTCGCCCTCTTCGATTTCGTTACCCTTGGCTCGTCGAAAGCTATCGGCTCCCTTCCCGCAGGTCTCGAGTCGCAATGGCTTTCCTCTATAGCGGGCTCGCGACCGCGAGCGAGAAGGACGGCAAGTTTCGATTTCAGCTTGGCCACGACGAGCGGCGACAAGCCCTCGGCCTTCCCCACGCTTTCCTTCGATGAGTCCCTCGAATCCCGTATTTCCATTCCCGACAGGCTTGATGTCTTTTCCAAACTCAAGTTGACCCAATCCCTCGACGCGACCGGTTATTTGCTCCTCGGCTTCGAGGCATCCGCGGGCCTCACCCTTTCTTTCTGAGTCCGACCTTCGTATCTCGAGGCATAAGAACGGACCCGCGAAAAGCCTCGTCGCTTGACAGCTTTCCGGGCGCCTCGGTACTGTCCTTCCATGAAACGCCGCCTTATCACCGCAGCACTTCCCTATGTAAATAACGTGCCCCACCTCGGCAACCTCATCCAGGTCCTCTCGGCCGACGTATTCGCGAGGGCCTCGCGGCTCCGCGGCTTCGAGACCCTTTATGTCTGCGGGACAGACGAGTACGGAACGGCGACGGAAACGAAGGCCCTCGAGGAGGGCGTGACGCCGCGCGAGCTCTGCGATCGCTTTCATGCCCTCCATTGCTCGATCTACGAATGGTTCGGAATCGCCTTCGACAAATTCGGCCGCACTTCGACGCCGCGACAGACCGAGATCACCCAGGGCATCTTCAAGGACCTCGACGCCAAGGGCTACATCCATTCCGAGACCATCGAGCAGCTCTACTGCGAAAGTTGCCATCGTTTCCTCGCCGACCGCTACGTGCGCGGCACCTGCCCCCATTGCGGCTACACGGGGGCGAGGGGCGACCAATGCGAATCCTGCGGGAAGCTCCTCGAACCCACGGAGCTCAAGGAGCCGAAGTGCTCGACCTGCGGGGCGACGCCCGTGCCTAAAAAAACCGAACACCTCTACATCGATCTGCCGGCGATCAAGCCCCTCCTCGAGACATGGATGGGCAAGGCGAGCGTCGACGGCTTCTGGGCCAACAACGCCGTCCAGATGACCCAGGCCTGGATCCGCGACGGGCTCAAGCCCCGCGCCATAACTCGAGATCTCAAATGGGGCATACCCGTGCCCAAGCCCGGCTATGAGAACAAGGTCTTTTATGTCTGGTTCGACGCCCCCATCGGCTACATCTCGATCACGGCGACCGCGGGCGACGAGAGGGGCTTCGACTATAAAAGCTGGTGGATGGATCCGGCCAACGTCGATCTCTACCAGTTCATCGGAAAGGATAACATACCATTTCATACGGTTATTTTCCCCTCGAGCCTCCTGGGCTCGGGAAAGAACTGGACACTCCTCCACCACATGTCCTCGACCGAATATCTCAATTATGAATCGGGTAAATTCTCGAAATCGGCCGGCGTCGGCGTCTTCGGCACCGACGCGATGGAGTCGGGCATCCCGGCCGACGTCTGGCGCTTCTACATTTTCTGGAACAGGCCCGAACGCTCCGACTACACCTTCACCTGGCAGGACTTCCAGGAAAGGGTGAACGCCGAGCTCATCGGCAATCTCGGCAACCTCGTCAATCGCACCCTCACCTTCGTGCAACGCTACTACGACGGCAAGGTGCCGGCCGGCAGCCCCGACCCGCAGTTCTGGGCGAGCGTCCGCGCCATCGAAAAGGACATCGGCGAACGCCTCGATCGCGCCGAACTCAGAGACGCCTTCAGGGCCATCTTCGAGCTCTCGAACCTCGCCAATAAGCGCTTCCAGGACGGAGAGCCCTGGAAGACCAGGAACAGCGATCCTGAAAAGGCCGCAGGTCTCATCGGCGACCTCTGTAACGTCCTTCGCGATCTCGCCGTTCTCGTTGAGCCCTATCTTCCGGCGACCTCCGCCCGCATCGCCGCCTTCTTCGACCTTGAAATCGGCAAGCCGGGTTGCGCCTGGGCAGATCTCGGCACCGAGCGCGGGGTCGCGACGGTGAAGGGCGCCGAGGTTCTCTTCGCCAAGCTCGAGGACGATCGCATTTCCGAACTTCGCGAGCGCTATGCGGGATCGCAAAATGACCGGAAGGTGAGGGACGCAAAGAGCGAGGCCGCGGCCTCCGCCCCCCTCCCGAACTCGGCCTCGACGACCGCCCCTGCCCAGAAGGCCTCGGCCGCACCCGCTGCAGCCCCGGGCCCCGCCGCCCCTCCCGCACCCAAGCCCATACCCTTCGCCGACCTTCCTCTGCACGAGCGCTTCATGAAACTGATCGATCTGCGCGCCGCGAAAATCGTGAAGATCGAGCGCCACCCCAAGGCGGACAAGCTCTACATCGAGACCCTCGACGACGGTTCGGGCAGCGAGCGCGTCATCGTCTCGGGCCTCGTGCCCTACTATCGAGAGGAAGAGCTTCTCGGAAAAACCATCGTCCTCGTGAACAACCTCAAGCCGGCCAAGCTCCGCGGCGTCGAGAGCCGAGGCATGCTCCTCGCCGCCTCGCGCATGGGCGCCGAAGGCAAGGAGGCCGTCGAGGTCCTCGACGCGGGAGCCGCCTCTCCCGGCGATCGCATTCTCATCGAGGGGCAGGCATCCGATGCGGCCCTTCCCGGCGAAATCGACGTCGATGCCTTCTTTTCGGTGCCCATCATGGCCAGGGGAGGACAAGCCTTAGTCGGCGACCGAAGGCTAGTGGCCGGAGGAAAACCCTTCTCCCTCGTGAAGGCCCCCGAGGGCGAGGTAGGGTGAGAAGGCTTTCTATTCCGTCGAGAAGAGGCAGACATCGATGAGGATCAACCTCACCCCCCTTTCGGCTTCCCATCCTGGGAAGGGCATGCCCTTTCTTCAAGCCGAATTTTGGGCACAATTCAAATCGGATTTCGGTTGGACCTTCCGTTCCTTCTCCTTGGATTTCGCACCCGGAGTAGGGAAGGCCGTCCCTCCCGATGCCGAGACCGAATCGACGGAACTTCGGGTTCTTGTCCGCCGCCTCGCGGGTCCCTTCTCCTTCGCCTATGTCCCCGGAGGGCCGGCTCTCGAATGTCCGGCAAATCTGCGTTCGGAACTCCTCGCCGAGCTCGGCGCGGCGCTCAGGCCCCATCTGCCTCCGACCTGCATCCTTATCCGCTTCGACCCGCCCTGGTACGAGCCTGAGGGTAAGGGCAGGGCCGCAGGTTTCGACGCCTTGGCCGAAACCGCGGGCCCCGTCGTGCGCCCTATCTTCCGAAAGCCCCTTCGCAAGGCCGGAAGCGACGTCCAGCCGCCCGACACGGTCCTCCTCTCGCTCAAACCGGGAGAGGAGGAGATCCTCGCCGGCATGAAGCCGAAGTGGCGCTACAACATCAGGCTCTCCGCGAAAAAGGGCGTCCTCGTCGGCGAGGAGGGGGAGGGCGGCCTTCCCGTTTTCTATAGACTCTACGAGGAGACCTCGAAACGCGACCGAATCGCCATCCATCCTCTTAAGTACTATGAAGGTCTGTTCGCCAAGGCGAAATTCGGTCCCGGATCCCCCGACCTCAGACTCTGGGTCGCCCGCCACGAGGGCGAGGCCCTCGCCGCAATTATTACCTTGTTTTACGGAGACACGGCCACCTACCTCTACGGCGCCTCATCCGATACCGGGCGCGAACTCATGCCCTCCTACGCCCTCCAGTGGGCCGCGATCCGTGCCGCTCGCGAAGCGGGCTGCGTTGTCTACGATTTTTATGGTATCCCCCCGACCGACGACTCCGATCATCCGATGGCGGGGCTTTATCGATTCAAGACGGGATTCGGCGGGCAGGTGGTTCACTATGCCGGTTCCTGGGACCTCGTTCTCTCGGCTCCGCTGTACCTTGCCTGGCAGGCTGCCGAGTCGCTCAGGACCTACTGGTTCAAGAATCTCCGAAAACGAAGCCTTCGAAAACCATGAGAACGCAGTCGGCGTCCTTCCAGGCATCGGCGCGGAGGCCGGCTTTTCGGCAAAGTTCGCGAAGCAGGGTGGGCCTGTCCCAACCCTGTTCGACGGCTACCTGGGGCAGGAAGACGGCCGAGGCGTAGCCCTGCTCCAGCCAAACGCCGTGGCGTCCGAGCTCGATGGCTTCGGGTGTAGCTATCTTCCTTCGCGGTCCGAGCAGGGTTATTTCCACCGAGATGCGGTCCAGTTCCCCCGCAGAAAGCGGCTTGAATCGAGGATCCTCGAAGGCTGCGGCTACGGCCATGGCCTCGATCGTCAAGGAAAGCGGCTCGCGCGACTCCATCCTTCCGATGCAACCCCGAAGTCTGCCGTCTTCGTTCAGGGTGACGAAGGCGCCGAGCCTCGGTTCGCCGGACCGTGGTTCGGGCTTCTGTCCACGGCGCTTTTCGATTCGCTCCCTTATGGCTTCTCTCGCGATGGAAAGGTAGCGGACTCGTTCTTCCGGAGAGGGTGCGAATGAGAGCCCGGGATCGCCTTCAGTCGAAGGCGATTGCAGCGTATTCGCCATGCGCGTCATCCTCCCTTTCGCGCGCCGCCCCCGAGTCATGGCGACCGAGGACGCGTGGATTTCCTGCTAGGCCGCTCGCGAGGAATCCCGCTATGCCTCCTATGCCGCAGGAGCCGAGCATTCCCGTCCTGTGGTCCTCGAGCATGGATTCCCAGTCGCCCGATTGGATGCGGCCGACCAGGCGCTCCGAGCGAATCGAACTCTCCTCGGGGCTTTGCGCGAATTCCAGATCGGAAGAAATGACAAAAAGCGTTGTAGCCTTCCTCTTTCCGAAGACGAGGCCGAGGCCCGAGGCGAGGGACCTTGCGAGAGCGGGGCTCGGCTGTCCGACGAGGAGGGGCAAGATCGGCACACCCGGAAAGAGCCGTGCGACAAAGGGGAGCTGGACCTCGATGGAATGTTCCTCGAGATGGGGGATGTCGCTTTGCGCGTAGAAGGTGCCGCAATCCATGAATTCGGCGACGCAGCGCCTATCGACATCGATGCTGCCGAAGGGCCCCTCGAAGCTCAGCGACTCGGGCAACCAGAGTGCCGATTCCGTCGCCCGATGCCAGGGTCCGATGAGGACGATGCGGGACAATTTTCGATTCCGGCAGGCGTTCCATGAAAGGGCGGAAAGGTCCCCTGAGTACTCGAGACTCGCGTGAGGCGAGAGTATCGCCGCCGCGGAACCATCGGCCTCCGAGGCCTTCGACGCCGCCGCAGCGAGGAGGCGGTCCACGTCTCTTGATAGCTGGGCTGGATCGTCATCATAAAAGATGCCCGCCCAGGTGGCTTCGCGCACTTTCCTGTTGCCCTCTTTGTCGGCCATACTCACCAGTATAGGCTTTGTCCCCCGGGTCGCAAGTGAAAGGATGGTTTAGGTGAAGGCGCTCATTGTGGACGACGAGAGAGGCCTGAGTTCCTCCCTTGTCGAATTCCTCGCTCTGGATGATATTGAGGCCCTTTCCGCGGCCACTGCCGCCGAGGCCCTCGGGCTTCTCGGAGAAACCACCTTCGACGTCGTGGTTTCGGATCTGAGGATGCCGGGCATGGACGGCATCGGTCTTCTATCCCGGATCAGGGAGCTTGGACTCGGTCTCCCCTTCATCATGATGTCAGCCCACGGCGAGGTGAAGGATGCCGTCGCGGCGATGAAAGGCGGGGCCTGGGACTACCTGGTCAAACCCTTCGACCCCGAAGAACTCCTCCTTCGGATTCGAAAGGCCGTCGCCGAACGCCGGGCCCTCGACAAGCTGGCCGTCGGCATGCGCGGAACCGCGGACCGCGGCGGTCTCGTCGGGGATAGCTCGGTTATGGTCGCGGTGCGCAGGCTCATCGCCAAGGCCGCCCCGAGCCCGGCTACCATCCTTTTGACCGGGGAGAGCGGCACAGGCAAGGAAGTGGCGGCGCGCAGCATTCACAGCCTGTCCGGAAGGGAAGGGCCCTTCGTGGCCGTTAATATAGGCGCCCTTCCCGAAACCCTCCTCGAAAGCGAGCTCTTCGGCCATGAGAAGGGAGCCTTCACGGGGGCCGACGCCCGAAGGCCGGGCCTTTTCGAGGCAGCGCAGGGCGGCACCCTCTTCCTCGACGAGATAGGCGAACTCCCCCTTCACCTTCAAGTCAAACTCCTCCGAGCCATCCAGGAGCGGAAGGTGCAGCGCCTCGGCTCCTCGACGAGCATTCCCGTCGACGTGCGCTTTCTCGCGGCGACGAATCGCGATCTCGAAGTCGAGGTCAAGGCCGGGCGTTTCCGAGAAGACCTGTATTACCGGATCGATGTCGTGCGCATCAGGCTTCCTCCCCTTCGGGAGCGGGAGGGAGATCGCAGCCTTCTCGCGGGGCATTTCTTCTCGATGCTCACGAGACAGCTCGGGCGCAAGCTCGAGGGCATTTCGCCCTCGGCCCTCGCCGTCATCGAGGCCCATCCCTTCCCGGGAAATGTGCGCGAGCTGGCGAACCTCATAGAGCGCGCTATCATCCTCGCCGAGGGGCCATGGCTCGAGGCGGCCGATTTCAGGCTCAATTCCCTGCAATCGGGAGCCCCAGTCCCCGGATCGGATTCGCCGAAAAGCCTCGCGGAAATCGAGCACGAAGCCATCGTCGCCGCCCTGCTCCGCAATCGTTGGCACCGCGAGCGAAGCGCCGGGGAGCTCGGGATTACGAGGCGAACACTGCTCAATAAAATGAAGGAGTATGGAATCGAGGCCCCTCAAGGAGCTTGAGCCCCTGCCGCCCTTCGCTTAGGCTTTGGGCATTTCCGGGAAGGAGCCCAAGGGAAAGAGCTTCTCGACCGCCTCGTCGATAGTCTCGACGAAGTGCAATTCCGCGGAGTCCCTGACTTCCTTCGGGATGTCTTCTAGGTCCTTGCGGTTCCCCTCGGGAAGCAGGATCGCTGCAATGCCGTTGCGATGCGCGGCCAGAACCTTTTCCTTGACGCCGCCGATGGCGAGGACTCTGCCCGTCAGCGTGATCTCCCCTGTCATCGCTATTCCCGCGCGGAGAGAGACTCCGGAGAGGGCCGAGAGGAGGGCCGCGGTGAGGGCGATTCCCGCCGAGGGACCATCCTTCGGGATCGCGCCCTCGGGAACGTGTATGTGTATGGTCTTTTTCGCGAAAACCTTTTCGGCCAGTCCGTAACTCGCCGCATGGGCACGGATGTAGGTGAGGGCGGCTCTGGCGCTCTCTTTCATCACATCGCCGAGATTGCCCGTCAGGATCAGGCCCTCGTCTCCGGAGAATAGGGCGGCCTCGATCGGCAGCATCGTGCCCCCCGATTCCGTCCAGGCGAGGCCGTTGGCGACTCCAGGCCTACTCTCCCGCACGAGGAGGTCCTCGTCTCGTCGCCTCTTGCCGAGGAGTTTTTCGACACGCTTCGCCGTGACGGTCGTCGACCAGGCCGCAAGCCTTTCGCGGTCCTCGGCCAGGCCCTGGGCCACGGCCTCGCGCGAAAGCTTTCTAACGAGGCGGGAGATCTCGCGCTCGAGATTCCTCACCCCCGATTCCATCGTGTAGTGCCTGATGATCTCGAGAATGGCATCTTCGCGGAAGGCGAGCTTCGCGCCTTCGAAACCGGCCGCCTTGACGGCCTTCGGCACGATGTAGCGCTTCGCGATGGCGAGCTTCTCGAATTCCGAGTAGCCGGGGATTTCGATGATCTCCATTCTATCGATGAGGGGGAGGGGAATGCCGTTGAGGGAGTTGGCCGTCGTCACGAACATCACGTCCGAGAGGTCGTAGGGCAACTCGAGGTAATGATCGACGAAGGTCCCGTTCTGCTCGGGATCGAGGACTTCGAGGAGGGCCGAGGCCGGATCGCCGCGGAAATCGCTCGACATCTTGTCGATCTCGTCGAGGAGGAAGACCGGATTGACCGTTCCCGCCTTCCTCATCGACTGGAGGATCTTTCCCGGGAGGGCTCCGACATAGGTCTTGCGGTGGCCCCTAATTTCGGCCTCGTCGCGGAGCCCGCCGAGGCTGACCCGAATGAAATTTCTTCCGAGGGATCGGGCGATCGAACGGCCGAGGGAGGTCTTGCCCGTCCCAGGCGGACCCACGAGGCAGAGGATGGGGCTTCGCGGATTGCCCGAAAGGATCCTCGCCGCGAGGTGTTCGAGGATTCTCTCCTTCGTTTTCTCCATGCCGAAGTGATCTTCATCGAGAATCCTGGCGGCCTGCTCGAGATCGCGATTTTCCTCGCTCCGCGTCGACCAGGGAAGGTCGGCTAGCCATTCGCAGTAGTAGCGGAGCACGCCGGCCTCGGGGGAGAAGGCCTGGAGTTTGGCCAGTCGAGCGAGCTCTTTTTTCGCCTTGGCGAGGACCTCGGGGGGCGGATTCTTCGCCACGATGGCTTTTTCGAGCTCGACGCTCTCCGATTCGTCGCCCTCCTTGCCGAGTTCTCGGTTGATTTCCTTGAGCTGCTCTTGGAGGAAGTATTCCTTCTGCTGCCGGTCTATCCTCGTGCGCACCTTGCCGCTGATGCGGCGCTGTATGGTCAGCACCTCGATTTCAGATTCGATGATTTCGGCTATCGTCTCGAGGCGTGCCTGCGTGCCTTCGGTCTCGAGAATGAGCTGCTTGGGTTGCGCCTTGACGAGGAGGGCGTTGCCGACCAGGTCGCAGAAGTCCTCGGCAAGGGTAGCGCGCTCGATCGCGGCCTGGGTTTCTTGGGGAATTTTTCTTGCAAGTTCGGCGTACTGGGCGAAACTCCGCTTGACGAGGGCGATGGTCGCCTCGACCTCGGCCTTGTCGACGGCAAACCCCTCCGTTTGCAGGGGTTCGATGACGACAGCCATATGGTCTTTTCGAAAGACGTTCTTCCTGATCTTGACCCTTCGCTCTCCCTCGACGAGGAGGCGAAGACTGCCATCGGGGAGCCGGAGCTGCTGCACGATGTGGACCACGGTCCCGACCCCATGAACCTCGATCTCGGCCTTTTTCTCGTCGGCCGCTCCCTTGAGGAGGGCGACGACGATGCGTTTCTCTCCTCGTGCCGCCTCATCGGTGGCCGCTATCGAGAATTTCGTCGATACGAGGAGGGGCGCGATGCTGTTGGGAAAGACGACGATATCGCGGACGTGGACCAGGGGAAGCTCGACCTGCGAGCCTCCTGTGAGGGCCTCGAGCAGGCTCATGCGCTCTTTTTTAGTATCTCCACGGCCGGGATGCCGTCGGATTCGACGCAGGCCCGGTCGACGAGGACCTTCTTCGCCCCCTCGATGGATGGAATGTCGTACATGACGTCCATCATGAGGTTTTCGACGATCGAGCGGAGACCGCGGGCCCCCGTATTCCGTACGATGGCCTTTTCGGCTATCGCGTCGACCGCGCCCTCGTCGAAGACCAGCTCGACCTCGTCGATGCGGAAGGTTTCCTGGTATTGGCGGAGGACGGCGTTCTTCGGCTCGGTGATGATGCGCTTGAGATCGTCCTTGGTGAGTTCGTTGAGGCCGACCTGGATGGGAAGCCTGCCGATGAACTCGGGGATTAGGCCGAACTTCACGAGATCGTCGGGATGGAGCTGCGAAAAGAGGGCGGCGAATTCGCGCTTGCCCTTCGGCTTGACGTCGGCGCCGAAACCGAGGGCCGTCTTGGCGACGCGGCCCTCGATGATGCGATCGAGTCCCACGAAGGCTCCGCCGCAGATGAAAAGGATGTTGCTCGTGTCGATGCGGAGGTATTCCTGCTGGGGGTGTTTGCGCCCGCCTTGAGGAGGAACGTTGGCCTGGGTTCCCTCGATGATCTTAAGCAGGGCCTGTTGCACGCCCTCGCCCGAGACATCGCGGGTGATCGAGACGTTTTCACCCTTGCGGGAAATCTTGTCGATCTCGTCGATATAGACGATGCCGCGCTCGGCCGCCGCGATGTTTCCGCCGGCGTTCTGGATGAGCTTGAGGAGGATGTTCTCGACGTCCTCGCCGACATAACCGGCCTCGGTAAGGGTCGTCGCGTCCGCCATCGCGAAGGGAACTTTGAGCTTGCGCGCGAGCGTCCGCGCGAGAAGGGTCTTGCCCGTTCCCGTCGGCCCGATGAGGAGGACGTTCGACTTTTCGAGCTCGACCTCGGCCTTCTCGTCGGCCATGTGGGCGATGCGTTTGTAATGGTTGTATACCGCAACGGACAGGGCTTTTTTCGCGTAATCCTGGCCGATCACGAATTGGTCGAGGTATTCCTTGAGCTCGTGCGGCTTCGGCACTTCGCCGGTAAAGCCGTCAGCTATCTCTTCCTCGTCCTCTTCGATGATCTGCGCGCAGATGTGCACGCATTCGTCGCAGATGTAGACGCCGGGGCCGGAGATGAGTCTCCTGGCGAACTCCGCGCTTTTCCCGCAGAAGGAGCACTGTCGCTCCTCTCCGTTTCCGCTCCCGCCGCTATTCCCGCTATTTTGCTTCGAGCGTGCCATGTTTCCTCCGTTCGAGGATCTTGTCCACGAGACCGTAGGCGAGAGCCTCTTCGGCAGACATGTAGAAATCGCGCTCCATGTCGGCCGACACCGTTTCAAGGCTCTTGCCCGCGTGCCTCGCGAAATGCTCGACCGTCATTTTCTTGAGGCGGAGTATTTCCTTGGCCTGCAGGCTGATATCGGAAGCTTGGCCCTGGGCGCCGCCCCAGGGCTGGTGTATGAGAATGCGGGAGGAGGGGAGGGCGAAGCGCTTTCCGGCAGTGCCGCAGGCGAGCATCAGTGCGCCCATCGAGGCGGCTTGGCCGAGACAAATCGTTTGCACATCGGGTTTTATATACTGAATGGTGTCGTAGATGGCCAAACCGGCCGTTACCGAGCCGCCAGGGCTATTCACATAGAGGGAAATGTCCTTTTCGGGGTCCTGGGACTCCAAGAAGAGAAGCTGGGCGACCGTCAGGTCGGCCGTGAGATCGTTGATCTCCCCGTCGATGAAGATGATGCGATCCTTGAGAAGCCGGGAATATATGTCATAAGAACGCTCGCCGATGCCGGTCTGCTCTATGACGATGGGTACGAGATTGTGCATCCTCTCATCCATGGGGGTCGCCTTTCGTATCGGATTGTTCGCTCCCCAACATGGGGAGCGACCTCATCAACTTACTGCTTATCGGCGACTGCGTCCATGTAAGAGAGCCTTGCACCTGTCTTGACCTTGGCCGCGGCGAGAACCTCCGCGAGGAGACGGTCTTCCTTGATCCGCTCGCGAAGATAATCGAGGTTGCTGTGCTTCTCGTATTCCGCGCGCACCTCGTCGACGCTCATGTTGGATTCCGTCGCGATCCGGCCGAGCTCCGCGTCGAGATCGGCATCGCTGCATTTGTACTTGCCCTCGATCGTCAGCTTTTCGAGCACGAGACGGGTCGCGATGGACTTCTCTGCATTCGGCCGCCAGTCGTTGAGGAGATCGGTTCGAGTCTTCCCCGAGTAGGACAGGGTCTTGTCGAGCTGGTCGATGCTTTCCATTCCCATCTGGCGCATCATGTTGTCGAGGCGCATGGCGAGTTCGGCCTCGACCATCGAGGGGGGAAGGTCGACGCTCGTCCTGGCCATGAGGGCGTCGATCAGGGCCTTTTCCTGCATCTGCTTGAGCCTGTCCGCGAGACGCTTTTCGAGCTGGTTCCGCACGTCGGCTTTGAGCTCGGCGAGGGTCTTGTACTTCTCCGACACGTCCTGGGCGAACTCGTCGTCGAGATCGGGGAGCTTCTTTTCCTTGAGCTTGGTGAGGGTGAGTTCCACCTTCACCGTCTTTCCGGCGAGTTCGGAGTACTCGTAGTCGGCGGGAAAGACCTTTTCGAAAGTCTTCGTCGCGCCCTTCGTGAGCCCGATGACCTCGTCGTCGAATTTGTAGAGATTGTAACCCGTCCCGATCTCGAAGGTGAAATCCTCACGGGCGCTTCCGTCGACGGCCTTCCCTTCCGCGTCGACCTCGTGGTAGTTGACGGTGGCGATATCGCCCTTGACGGCCGCTGCGGAATCGGCCTTTTCCATGACGATGGCATTCCTGTCGCGGATGGCCTCGATTTCGCGTTCCTCATCCGAAAGCTCGACCTTGGCCTCGGGCACCTCGATGGCCAAACCCTTCCAGTCCGGCGCGACGACCTCGGGGAAGATGTCGTAGGTCACGGCGAAGGTGAAATCCTTGTCGATGGCGAATTCGGGATTTCCTTCGAGGCTGGGCTGCGAATAGGCGATCGGCTTTTCGGGGATCTCGGTGATGGCCTCCTCGACGGCCTTCTCGAGAACCCTGCCCATCGTGTCGAGCCTGAGACCATCGCCGAACTTGCGCTCGAGGACGGAAGCGGGCACATGGCCCTTGCGGAAACCTGGAATGGTGACGCTCCGTGAGTACTCGGCGAGAAGACCGTCATATTCCTTGCGGCAATCCGCCGCTGCGACGGTCACCGTGAGCTTGACGCTGGAATGTTCGAGGCGCTCGATGTTCTTGCTTGCTACCATAGGTTTCCTCTTTCTTCGGACGAAGAATAAAAAAGGCGATTCGGTCGTCCGAATCGCCTCGTCGTTGAGAGCGGGAAACGGGAGTCGGACCCGCGACATCCACCTTGGCAAGGTGGCGCTCTACCACTGAGCTATTCCCGCAGGATATGAGCCGCGCAGGCATCGAACCTGCGACCCGCAGATTAAGAGTCTGCTGCTCTGCCAGCTGAGCTAGCGGCCCATGTTTCCGCGGCGACGTCCATCGCGCCGCTCGGGAGACCAGACAATACCGACCGCCTCGACTTTCGTCAAGCTGGCCGTCTTGCCGGAAAAGCGGGAAACGGGAGTCGGACCCGCGACATCCACCTTGGCAAGGTGGCGCTCTACCACTGAGCTATTCCCGCGTCAGCCGAAACGCAGGACGGAGCCCCTGCGTTTCGGTTGACGTGGAAGTCTTCGCTTCGCGAAGACTTCCCACTGTACATTTCGCGGCCCCCGAATCGAAAAAGGCGGAAGCGACAAAGATGCGAGAGAAGGGACTTGAACCCTCACGCCCGAAGGCACCAGATCCTAAGTCTGGCGTGTCTGCCATTCCACCACTCTCGCAGAAGAGCAGCCTTCGTGAAGCGGTGCCGAGCTCCGCTTCACATGAAGTTTTCGCAATGCGAAAACTTCTTCCTCAAGCGAAAATCCCTTCTCTTTCCTTGATCACAAGGCCAAAGACCCAAGAAAAAGGCCTCGGATCGCCCCGAGTCCCCGTGAAGCGAAATGCCCGAAGAGCATATCGCTTTTTCTCTCGAAGTTTCGACGTACCAGTCGTAACTTCTACATAAAGAGGAAATGCCCAAAGAGCATTTCCTCTTTATGATGAGCCGCGCAGGCATCGAACCTGCGACCCGCAGATTAAGAGTCTGCTGCTCTGCCAGCTGAGCTAGCGGCCCAAGAAATCGCCGTTTCCGGCTGCCGATCCAATACTGCGTCCGACAGGAGTCGAACCTGCGACCTACGGATTCGAAGTCCGTCGCTCTATCCAGCTGAGCTACGGGCGCGTACGACCATATCCGTATTCGCGGATGCGGCCGAGGGTGGGTGATGGGGTTTGAACCCACGACAACCAGATCCACAGTCTGGCACTCTACCACCTGAGCTACACCCACCACGTAATCGGCGAGGGCGAGGATGCCGTAATTCCCGGAAAGAGTCAATAAGTTACTTGAAACAAGCGATAGCGGATGCCCTAGAGGACGAAAAAGGCCGCCTGCCCGCATGCGGCACAACGGGCCCCCGGCGCTTCGAGAGGGCTTCCGTGGATTTCATGAAGCCCCACGAGCCCGAGCTTGCCGACCCGATAGCCCTGCCGATCGACGAGAACGGCCCCGCAGGCCTTGCAGCGATCTACGGCCGTTTCACCGGCGACATTGCCGACGTAGACCGCGTCGAGGCGAGCTTCTGCGATGCTCCGAAGCCTTTCAAGCTGTTTCTCGCTTGTCGGCGGAGCGTCGTATTTCCAGGCCGGATGATAGGCGGACAAATGGAGGGGAATGTGGGGCGAAAGGCCCGCAAGAAAATCGGCTATGCCCGCGATTGCCACTTCCCAATCGTCGAGACCGGGCACGACAAGGGTTGTCGCCTCGAGCCAGCAATTTCGCGCCGCGATGCGAGCGAAGTCGAGGACTGCCTTGAGATCCCCTCCCAGGCTGCGGCGGTAGACCTCCGCTGAAAAGCATTTAATGTCGAGATTGACGGCGTCTATCGCCGCCAAGAGCTCTTCCGCGGGGCCCTGCGCGAGCATGCCGTTCGTCACGAGGACGGTCCGCAGGCCTGCGGCGCGAGCGAGGGTCGCCGCTTCGAGGATGTACTCGAAATGGACGGTGGGCTCGGAGTAGGTAAAGGCTATCGAGGGACAGCCTGAGCTCCGCGCAGCGGCAATAAGGGCGTCTGGAGGTAGGTAGGGAGGGAATTCCGAGGTCGTTTGCGAAATTTCCCAATTTTGGCAGAAGGGGCAGCGCATCGTGCAGCCGTAGAATCCGACCGAAAAGATCCGCGTCCCCGGCATAAATCTATAAAGAGGCTTCTTTTCGATGGGATCGTCCGCGAGCGATGAGGGGCGCCCGGCAAGGGGCAGAATCGCCTCGCCCCCGGAATTCCCCCTTACTCCGCAGAGACCGAATTTGCCCTCGGCGATGGAACAGCCATGGGGACAGAGGCCGCATCGAAGCCGACCGTTACCGGCGGCTGAAATCCAGGCCGCCCTCATCAGGGCATGGCGTTCTCGGTCTTGTGCGCTCGAAATCCCGCGGTCGCGACGGCGGGCCTGATGGGCTCGTCGACCTCGAAAGGTTCATAGCGCACCCCGAGACTGCCCCTCCTCACCCAAAGCCTTGCGAGATTGCGCGAGGTCCCATCGGGATCGACCGGCGAGGCCAGTTCTTCGGCAGCCACGATGTCCGAAACCTTGAACTCGTAGATAGCCGGCTCCAGTTCGCCGGGGTCGGAAATAAGAAGGCATTTATCTTCGTCATAAGGATGCTTTCGAAGCGTCCCTACAAAAGCCACGCCCGAGCCGCTGGGATTGCCATGCCATCTTTCGATCTCTGAGAGAGGCTCGGCCTCGAGATAAGCTTTGATACTCATGGTCCCTCCCTTCGGGAAATCCGATCCCTCGCTATAATCATAATCCCCCATCCGAAAGAAAGTAACAGGCAGAGGACGGCGAACCACTCCCCAAAACGGATATAAAGGGTATTTTGGGGCTGGGGGATCGGCACATCAATGAGCTCCCATTGAGGACTGAAGAGCGGGAGCACGTCCGATATCTCTCCCTTGCTGTCCACGAGGCAGGACACCCCGGAATTGGTGGAGCGGACCAGGGGGCGCCTCGTTTCAATCGATCTGAAACGGGCCGCGGCAAGATGTTGCCACTCCGCGCTCTTCGTCTGCGACCAGGAGTCGTCGGTGAGATTGACGAGAAGGTCTGCCCCTTTAACGACGAAATCGCGGCAAAGCGAAGAAAAAGCGTCTTCAAAGCAAATCGGGGCTCCGAAACGAACTACTCCATCCTTTGTCGCGAAATTGAAGACGACTTCCTTGGTCCCCATCGTCCAGCCGGCTTCGAGGCCTACGGCCTTTTTCAGGAAGGCCCGAAACCAGGGGTATTCGTAGAAAGGAATGGCCTCGGCGAAGGGCACGGGATGGATTTTGGCATAGTCGCCCCTCGGCCTTCCCTGGGGGTCGATGAGCATCACCGAGTTGGTGGCGGAAAAATCCTTCCAATCGAGGACGACGGGCGTGCCCGTAAAAAGCCAGAGCCCGAGGGATCGCCACCAGGGAAGGAAGGGATCGTTGCGCGGATTCTTTTCGTACCAGGCTTCCGAGTCTTTATAGGGATAACCGAGACTCGATTCGGAAAAGAGGACGAGATCGGGCTTGTCCGTCGAAGAGGCGAGGGCCTTCTTCACGAGGAGCATATTCGCTTCGACGGCCGCCTCAGCCCCCTCGGTCCAGGGGTCCGAAGCCTGCTGCACTATCAGCGTCTTTAGGATGGCCTTCGTGACGACAGGTTCGGAAAGGCGAAAAAATCCATACCCAAGGGCGCAGATCGCCAAGGCGAAGGACAATCCCACATAGCCGAGCCGCAATTGGGGAGGCAAGGCGCCCGTGTGCCCGAGCCGAAAACGATAGCGCCTCGCTGCCTTTGCCTTTTTCCCCGACTTTTCGAATCGAGGCTCCCCCCATTGGGCCATGGAAAGAGAGTGAGGGGCCGCGCCGCTTAACAGAAGCTCCGCGATGCTCGCATTTGCGAGGGCAAGAAGAAAACTCAGCCCATAGACCCCCGTCAGATCGGCCACTTGGAGAAGGGGGAGAAAACTCGATTGGGTATAGGGGAGCAAGCCCCAGGGGTAGCCGAGGAAGCCGCTGGATTTCCAGAATTCAAAGCTCGCCCAGGCCAGAGCGAAGGCGAGGGGCCGAAGTGCGCCGGCTCGTCGGGGCAGAAAGGCGAGGCAAAGGCCGAGGAGGTAGTAGACAACGAAGTAGGCCATTGTCGAGACGCCGATGGTCCAGAAGGCGTAATCGCGAAAGAAGTAGAGCCAATAGCTGGAGGCTGCATGCAGGGCGGCCCCATATACGGCAGTCAGAAGTGCCGCCTTCCTATAGCTGGGGGCCTCGGCGAGGGCGAGATAGAGGGGGACCAAGGCGATCCAGCCCAGGGGCGCGAAACCGAGGAGCCAGCTTTCGTTGGGGAGTCCGAGCGTCAGAAGCAGGGTCGACGAAAGGGCGAGAAGCCAGGGACGGAGCGAGCGCATGGGGGGCAGTCTAGCATGGAGGGGCAGGGGTCGAAAAAGCCGTAAACCATCTATATTCGCGCTTCATTTGACATGATGATTGACTTTGTCAAAATGACTGTGTACAGTGGCTCCATGGTCAAGGCAGTCTTCGCCGGCTCATTCGATCCGCCCACATTCGGGCATCTCAATATCATCGAGAGGGCCAAAGGGATATTCGAGCACATCTACGTCGTCGTGGCGGTCAATAAGAACAAGAGCGGCCTTTTCAGTCCGGAGGAGCGTCTCGAAATGCTGCGGAGCCTCCTTGCCCCCTGGCAGAATGTCTCCGTGCATCTTCATGACCGACTGATCGTCGAGTTCGCCCGTGAACATGACTGTCGAGTTCTCGTACGCGGTGTGCGCAGTATCCATGATTTTTCTTACGAATTCGAGCTTTCGATCATGAACAAGGGCCTTGGCCCGGATATCGAGACTATTTTCATGCCGACCGATCCGAGGTACTTCGTCCTCAGGTCGAGCGCCATCAAAGAACTGGCCTCTTTCAAGGGTGATTTGACTTCGATGGTGCCCGCGGAGGTCGCCGTCGCCCTTCGTCGCAAGATGGAGGCGGAGGAGGGAAGGCTAGGGGCGGGCGGCGCCCATGCTTGACAACTGCCTCGGGCAACGTGTAGTTTAGCGAGTCGATTTTTTATCGCAAATTCTTGCGCGAATGAGGTTTTCCGATGGCTGTACCGAAATTTAAGACTTCAAAGGCCCGGACGCGAAGGCGGCGTTCTATCAACATGAAACTAACCGCGCCCTCGCTAGTTAAATGCGGGAACTGCGGTAATCCCGTCCTCCTTCACCGGGTCTGCCCGAAATGCGGGTTCTATCGCGGGCGTCAGGTCATATCGCCCGATACGAAAGCGTAAAGGAGATCCGGATGGACGAACTCTTTGAGAAGATCAAGAAGATCATTGCCGAGAAGCTCGAAGTCGAAGAGAGCAAGATTACGATGGAAGCGAGCTTCCGCCAGGATCTTGGCGCCGACAGCCTCGACACCTACGAACTTGTGTACGGTATCGAGGAAGAGATGGGCATTACCATTCCCGACGAGAAGGCCAACGAGTTCGAGACCGTCAAGGACGCCTACGACTTTATCAAGTCTGCGGTGAAGTAAGCGCGCCGCGGGTTAACCATGCTTTTTTCGCAGAAAAGCAAGCTGACCCGCGAGCGTAAGGCCGATCTGGCTGCCTTCCAAAAAGAGGCGCAGGCGAGGTTCAGGGATGTCGATCTCCTGAATCTCGCCTTTACGCATCGTTCCTGTACCAACGAAGACAAGTCCCCCAACAACGAAAAACTCGAATTCCTCGGCGATTCTGTCCTCGGCATGGCCGTGGCCAATAGGTTATTCGAACTCCTCGTGGACAAGGCTGAAGGCGACCTCGCCAAGGTCAAAAGCTACGTCGTTTCCGAGGAATCCCTCGCGGGCATAGCGCTCAGCCTCGGCGTAGACCGCCTCATTCTCCTCGGCAAAGGGGAAGAACATTCGGGCGGACGCGCCAAGAAGGCCATTCTCGCCGATGCCCTCGAGGCTATCATAGGCGCCTACTATCTCGACTCGGGCTTTGAAAACGCGACCAAGTTCGTTCTACATCTCGTCGAGCCGGAAATAGAAAAGGTCCTCCAGAACAGGCACCGGAAGGACTACAAGACCCTCCTGCAGGAATATCTCCAGAAATTCCATAGGAGCTATCCGGTCTATCACCTCGTGCGAAAATCGGGTCCGGATCATGATCGCACCTTCTGGATCAGCTGCCTGGTCGGCGAAACCGAATACGGACCTGCCTCAGGCAAGAACAAGAAGGAAGCGGAGCAGGGTGCCGCCGGAATGGCCTATGACGCCATCATCGCAGGCGGCGGCGTCGAGGCGGCTCGCCTCGGACAGGTCGAAAACCCCTAGACTCGCATTGGCGCCTCGTCCCCAATCAGGTGAGGCCGTGCTTTTCCTTCATTCTTGCGGCGATTCCTTTTAGCTTCTCAGCCTCATTGAGGGCCGGATCCTCTATGACAGCCTCGAGGAGTTCCGCGAGCATCCTACCCATCACTGGTCCCCGCGGAACGCCGAGGGCCGCAAGATCGTTTCCGTCGATCGCGAGGTCCCTGATCGACAGGGCCTCTTCGGCCGCGATGACCGCCTCGATGCGCCGACGAAGGGGATCGAGGGAGCGAGGATCGACCCTATGGCCTGTCATCGCGGTTCCGTCGGCGATTCGGAGCGCGAGGAGGTCGTCGATGCTCGAGATGCCGGCCCTCGCGACGAAGCGGCGGACGGCCGCGTCGCTCCAGTTGTCCTCGTAATGGAACATGTGCTCATGGACGAGGTGGCAAACCTCCTCGATGAGGTCATTGGGATAGCGGAGCCTGCGCAAGATGGCCTCTGCCATCGTCGCCGATAGCTCCTCGTGTCGATGGAAGGTTGCGATACCATCTGGCCCGATCGCCTTCGTGCCGGGCTTGCCGATGTCATGGAAGAGGGCCGCGAGCCTGAGTCCGATACGGTTCAAGACGGCGTCGACGGAGAGGTAGAGGTGGTCGAGGACATCGAAGCGATGCATGCCCTTTTGCTCGACGCCCCTGGCCGCGACGAGCTCGGGCAGGATGAGTGCCAGCAAGCCCTTCTCCTCCATGAGCCTCAGGGCGGAGGAAGGTCGAGGAGAGACGAGCAGCTTCGAGAACTCGTCGCGTATCCTTTCCGGCGAGACTGATGAGATACGGGCCTTGCGTTCACCGATCGCCGCGAGGGTGGATTCCTCCACCTCGAATTCGAGTTGGGCCGCGAATCGCAGGGCTCGAAGCAGCCTCAGTCCATCCTCGTCGAAGCGGGCCGAGGCGTCGCCCACGGCGCGAACGAGTTTGGCGCCGAGATCCTTTCTCCCCCCGAAGGGATCGGCGAGGCGCGAGTCGAGGGGATTCCAGGCCATGGCGTTGATCGTGAAGTCGCGGCGGCTCAGATCCTCCTCGATACCGACGCCGAAGCGCACCTGGTCCGGATGCCTACCGTCGCTATAGCCTTCTTCGACGCGGAAGGTCGTCGTCTCGATCGAGCGTCCCTTCCAAAGGACCGTCACCGTGCCGTGCTTGATTCCCGTCGGTATCACTTTTCTGAAAAGCTTGAGAACCTTCTCGGGGCTCGCGTCGGTAGCGAGATCATAATCGCTGACCTCGCGGCCGAGGAGGCTGTCGCGGACGGCGCCTCCTACGAACCAGGCCTCGTGACCCGCATCGCGAAAGACGCGGGCGAATTCGATAAGGTCGCGAGGTATGCGGATGTTCGGCATGGGGCGAAGATAGCCCTTCGCCCCGACCTGCGACAAGCCGAGGGCCGGCACCGAACCTTCCTGATCTGCGTTGTTGCCTGCCGGCGATCAGTTTTCGGCGAAGGCCTTTTGAAGGGCGGCGAGCCCTTCGCGGGGGTCCTCGACGAGAACCCTCTTTCCCGCGATCAGCTCGGAGATGCCTATTTCCCGCGGATAGCGAGGGATGATGTGCAAATGGAGGTGATCGATGCTCGCGCCAGCGGCATAGCCCATGTTGTAGCCGATGTTGAATCCTCCGGGAGTATAGAGCCTTTCAAGAACTCCGATGCTGCGCCTCGTCAGGCGATCGAGTTCGAGAGATTCGGCTTCGCTCAGTTCCCTGATGTCGAGGACATGGCGTTTGGGAAACACGAGGAGATGCCCGGGGTTGTAGGGATAGAGGTTCATGGCGACCACGAAGGACTCGGTTGTCGTCGCGACCAGCCTGTCCACCTCGTCGGAATCGGCCGCGACCAGGCAAAGGATGCACCCATCGGGACGCTTGCCTCGCAGATATGCGATCTTGTCGAAATTGAAGAAATATTCCATACCTGCCTCCATGACCAGCAACGACACGACACCCGAACTCAAGCATAACATGGAAGGAGGGATGGCGCCGAAGAGGCCTTTCAGACTTTTCATCAAACGTGTCTGCATCTTCTTCCTGGTGATGTATATCCTTTCTCTCGCGCTTTGGGGGACGGGCAACGTGAAGGCCTACCTCGATTCGACCCAGGCCATGCTTCTCGCAGTTCTCGCCTGGGATTCGATTCTGCTTGCCTTGTTTTCCCTGATCGGCCTCGTCGTCGTCATCGTCCTTCCCGTATCCAGGGAATCCGGGGGCGGACTCGCGAGCCTCCTCATCGGTCTCCTCGGCTACCTCCTGCTTCTGGCGATCGGGATAACCGGCGCCTTTTTTGGGGATTCCATTTTGACGCTGGCGGCCGGCCTACGCTGACTTCGGGGTTGTGGACAGTCGCTTCTCCTCCTCCCTATAATTAGGCAGTTTTTCGCATTCAGAGGTTCCCATGGAAGTTCGTGTCCGCTATGCCCCCTCGCCCACAGGCCTCCAACACATCGGCAGCGTGAGGACGGCCCTTTTCAATTATCTTTACGCAAAGTCGGTCGGGGGAAAATTCTTGCTCCGCCTCGAGGATACCGACCGGACCCGCTCCTCCGATCGCTATGTCCAAAATCTCTACGATACCTTCCGGTGGCTCGGCTTCTATTGGGACGAGGGCCCCGATATCGGCGGCCCGGCCGGCCCCTATGTCCAATCCGAGCGCTCCGAACTCTATGGCAAGTACGCCGAGGAGCTTGTGGCCAAGGGCAGGGCCTATTACTGCTTCTGCCCCGAGGAGCGTGTGTCGAAGATGCATTCCGACACGAATTCCGAGGAGGGGGAGGGCGGCAATTACGGCTATGACCGGGCCTGTCGCGATATCGACGTCGAGGTCGCCGCGGCAAGGGCGAAGTCGGGCGAGGCGCACGTCGTTCGCCTCAAGATCCCCCTCGACGGGACGACGACCCTCAACGACCTCCTCCTCGGCGAGGTCCACTTCCGCAACGCCGACGTCAATCCCGATCCCGTCCTCCTCAAGTCCGACGGCTTTCCCACCTATCACCTGGCGAACGTCGTCGACGATCATCTCATGGGCATTACCCACGTCCTTCGGGCCCAGGAGTGGCTTCCTTCGGCGCCATTGCATCTCATCATGTACGAGGCCTTCGGCTGGGAGCCCCCCAAGATCTGCCATCTTCCCATGGTCCTCGGCGATGACGGTCACAAGCTTTCCAAGCGCCACGGCGCGACGGCCCTCAACGAGTTCCGCGACAAGGGCTATCTCCGCGAGGCCCTCATCAACTATGTCGCGATGCTCGGGGCGAGCTACGAGGAGGGGCGCGATCTCTTCAGTCTCGAGGAACTGGGAAGACTTTTCCGACTCGAGAAGATCAACAAGGCTCCAGCCATCTTTGACTACCAGAAGCTCGAGTGGTTCAACGGGCAGTACATCAGGCTGAAAACCGACGAGGAGCTTTTGGAGCTGGTCCTTCCCTACCTCTCGGACGCGAGTCTCGTCGAGCCGACGCCGGACAACGAGCATCGCCGCCTCGCCCTCGGAGCCATGCCCCTGGTCCGCGAGCGTCTCAAATTCCTTTCAGACGCCCCGGCCATCATGGCCTACCTGTTCAAGGAGCCGCCTTTCGCAGCGAAAGAGGAATTCGTCCCGAAGAAGCTCGACGTGACAAAGGCCGCGGAAATCCTGGCCATCGATGCCGCCGTTCTCGCCGATTGCGACGTCGAGGATATTCCCGGCTCCGAAGAGAAATTCAGGGCCGCCGCCGGGAACTCCGGTCTCAAATTCGGCGACCTCCTCATGCCCCTTCGCGTGGCGGTGACAGGGGCTAAGGTTAGCCCGCCTCTTTTCGAATCGATTCGCCTTCTCGGCCGCGAAAAAACCCTCGCTCGAGTCGAGGCGGCACGGGCCTACCTCGCGAGCTAGGGCAATATGACGGCCCCCCTATCCTGGTCAGCGTCCGGGGGAGGGGGGCAGGGGCCACGTAGCGTGAGAGAGCGATAAGGCTCCCATCGCGACGATTTTCGCATTACTATCTCCATAATGATGCGGGACCGAGGCGAAACGCCAAAACGGGCTCGCGAAAGGGGAACTCGACCGCATGAAAAGCGACAGTAGCCCGGGTGTCAATGAATTCAGCATCGGTATAGCTACGAGGAACGGCTCGGGGAGCCAAACGGCGAATCAGGTCATTCTCAGGTCCATCTTCGCGATGGGCGTGCCGGTAGGCGGCAAGAACATATTCCCTTCGAATATTTCGGGAATGCCGACCTGGTTCTATATAAGGGCGAGCGCCAAAGGCCACATCGCCCGGAGCGAGAGGACCGATCTCTTGGTCTGCCTCAATTCCGAGACGGTCGCCGAAGACCTCGCGAGTCTCGGCTCCGGCGCCGTGGCCCTCATCGACGAGGGCATGGCCCGACATGCGACGAGGCAGGACATCAGCTTCATCGTCGTGCCCTTCGGCAAGCTCGCCGAGCAGGCCTGTCCCGATCGCAAGCTCCAAAAGCTCGTCCAAAACATGGTCTATGTCGGCGTACTCTGCCGCCTTCTCGGCATCGACCTTGCCGAGGCCAAGGCAGCTCTCGGCCGAATGATGGGGAAAAAGAGCTCGGCGATCGCGCTCAACGCCGGAGCAATGGACCTTGGCTTCAATTGGGCCCTCGAAAACGCGAAGGCCTTGACCGCCTTCCGTGTCGAGCGGGGATCAGGCACTGCGGGAAAAATACTCGTCGAGGGCAACACGGCCGTCGCCCTAGGCGCACTCTTCGCCGGCGTCACCGTGGCCGCCTGGTACCCGATAACCCCGAGCACGAGCGTCATCGAAGACCTCATGCACTACGCGAAGCGCTACCGAAAAGACCCGGCGACCGGCAAGCTCGACATCGCCATCGTCCAGATGGAGGACGAAATCTCCTCCGCCGGCGTGGTCGTCGGCGCCGCCTGGGCAGGGGCACGCTCGATGACCGCCACCTCGGGGCCGGGCATCGATCTCATGAGCGAAACCATTGGGCTCGCATACTGGGTCGAAACGCCCGGCGTCTTCGTGAACGTCCAGCGCACCGGCCCTTCTACAGGACTACCCACCCATACGGGGCAGGGCGACATCGAACTCTGCGCCAAGGCGAGCCATGGCGATACCCGCCACATCTGCCTCTACCCTACCACGATGCGCGAGTGCTTCGACTTTACCTACGCGGCCTTCGACCTCGCGGAGCGCTATCAGACGCCCGTGTTCGTCCTTACCGATCTCGATCTCGGCATGCAAACCTGGATGGGAGATCCCTTCGTCTACCCCGAAGGCAAGCTCGATCGGGGCAAGGTCCTCGACGAAAAAACCTTGGAGACCCTAACCAATTGGGGCCGCTATCGCGATTCCGACGGCGACGGAATCCCCTGGAGGACCCTGCCGGGCACGAAGGGCGGCAAGGGCGCCTATTTCACCCGCGGCTCTGCACGCAATGACAGCGCCCTCTATAGCGAAAAGGCCGAGGATTATCGCGGCCAGATCGAGCGGATCGCCCGCAAGATCGAAGGCGCAAAGGAACAGCTTCCCGCGCCGATAGCGATTCCCTCCGCAAAGGGGAGCAGCCGCGGGCTTATCGCCTATGGATCCTCCGATCCTGCCGTCACCGAGGCCCTCGCCGGCCTCGCCGAGGAGGGCCAGTCCTTCGACTACCTTCGCGTCAGGGCCTTCCCCTTCGCGAAAGAGGTCGAGGCCTTTCTCGCCGCCCACGAAGAAGTCTACGTCGTCGAGCAAAACAGCGACGGCCAACTCGCCAATCTCCTCGCGTCCGACTTCCCTTATCTGGCGCCGAGGCTCAGGAAGGTGACCTATGCCGACACCCTGCCCCTGCCTCCCGAGGCGGTTCTCAGAGGCATCGCCATGGCAGAGGGCCGAGGGGCCCATGGCCAAAAGGCCCACGGCCCAAAGGCCGAAGGCCTTACGTTCGGCGCCGCGCGCTGAGGAGTAGCACTATGGCTGAAGAAAACGCGAAACCCGTCAATTCCCTCGGCTTCACCCTTCAGGAATACCAGGGCGGCAAGTCCACCCTCTGCGACGGCTGCGGCCACAACATGATCACGGCCCAGATCATCCAGGCGGCTTGGGAGTCCGGCGTCGAACCCCACATGGTATCGAAGATTTCGGGGATTGGCTGTTCTTCCAAGACGACGGCCTATTTCATGGGCAAATCCTGGGGCTTCAACACCCTCCACGGCAGGGCTGCCGCCGTGGCGACGGGTGCAGCCCTGGCAAACAGGAAGCTTCTCAACGTCCTCGTTTCCGGTGACGGCGACTCCCTCTCCATCGGCACTGCCCACTTCGTCCACCTCATCCGTCGCAATGTGCCGATGGTCTACATCATCGCCGACAACGGGGTGTACGGACTGACCAAGGGCCAGTTCTCCGCGACGAGCGATATCGGCTCGGCTCTCAAGCACGGGGCGGTCAACGACATTCCGCCCATCGACCCCTGCTCCCTGGCCATCGAACTCGGCTGCGGCTTCGTCGCCCGCAGCTATGCGGGCAACGGCAAGCAGCTCAAGACCATCCTTCGCGCCGCCATCGCCTACCAAGGCCTGGCCGTCATCGACGTCCTCTCTCCCTGCGTCACCTTCAACAACCACGAGACCTCGACGAGGAGCTACCGAGCCGTTTCCGAAAAGGCCCTTTCCGTCCATGACCTCGATTTCGTCATGGCCCACGAGTCCCACCCCGTGGACATTCCTCCCGGCGAGAGCCGCGAAATCGACTTCCCCGACGGCTCCAGCCTGACCCTCCGCGCCATCGCCGAGGATTACGATCCCACGGATCGCACCAAGGCCTTCGCCGCCATTCACGACTCTCGCAAGACGGGGACCATCCTGACCGGACTCCTCTATCACCAGCCTGGAGCGCCGACTGTCCACGATCTCGTCAGGACCATCGACGAGCCCCTCATTTCTCTCGACGGGGCGCGAACGAAACCGAGCCGCAAGGCCCTCGATGAGATCAACGCGGAGTTCCTCGCTGGCTGATCCGGATAAGCGTTCCCAATCTTAAGCATGAAGCCGCCCCGGTCAAATTGGGGGCGGCTTTTGCTTTCTGGGGAGGGAAGAAGTACGAAAAATCCACTTGACCGGCCGCATGGTTTAACCGTATGGTCAATGCCATGAAGGGCAAGGAACTCGACGACAGCGTGGCGCTCAGGATAAAAGAGTCGGCACGCAGCCTCTTTATCCGCAAGGGCTACGACGGCACGACCATGCAGGCCATCGCCGATGCCTCCGAACTCAACAAATCCTTGTTGCATTATTACTATCGAAGCAAGGACAATCTCTTCCTCGTGATCTTCGAGGAGGAGCTCGGGGAGGTCTTCGCGGGGGCCCTCGACATCATGGGCGATCCCTCCCGTTCGATGCAGGAAAAGCTCTATGCCTGGATCGACACGGAGGCGAGGCTCATCGCCGATCATCCCGATATCCCCCTTTTCCTGATCAGCGAATTCAGGCGCAATCCGGAATTGGTGCAAAACCTCATGAAGAAGCTCCGAGTTGTAGAGGCTATCGGTTTTCTTTCGGGGCAGGGCGAGGGCAAGCTACCCGACAAAAAGGCCCCTCCCTTGGAGGATATTCTTCTCGGCATATTCTCGCTTTTGGTCTTTCCCTCCATGGTGATGCCGATTATCGACTTTTTTCTCGAGTCCCCCGGCGACCGCCTCGGCGCCTACCTTGCCAAGCAAAAGACTCTGGCCAAGGAACTCGTGGACCGCCACTTCCCCTGACAGTCAATGTCCCTCGGCAGAATTGTCGGGGGCAGTAGTAGTATTCAATTGGCCAAATGGTCAAACCATATGGTAGAAGGAGGAATTTTGAAGCGTTTTTGGAAATGGATGCTCGACCATGCCTGGGCTGTCATAGGGATCTTCGTGATCCTCACGGCCTTCATGGTCCTCGGCGCCCGACAGATCAGGCAGGATGCCTCGGCGGGCGCCATGAATCCCGACCACAGCGCCATCGTCGAGCTCAACGACAGGATCGACAAGGCATTTAATACGGGAAGGTCGGAAATCTTCGTCCTCCACGCCCCCGATATCTACGCGCCGGGACGGCTCGACGAGATCCGCGTCATCACGAAAAATCTCGAGGCCATCGAGGGAGTAAAAAAGGTGACCTCTCTCGCGACCACAACCATGATGGTCGACAAAGACGGCGTCCTCACGACGAGCGAGATGCTGGGCGAGGGCGAACCCAGCCCCGAACAAATCGCCGCCATCCGGAAATATATCGAGGGTAATTACATCCTCAAGACGGGTCTGATCGTCGCCAAGGACGGGCGTTCGACCAACATCATGGTCGAGTTCGACGATGCGGCCGATCTTCCCACCATCGCCACGCGGATGGAGAGGGCGGTCTCGGGGAGTTGGACGGGGAGCTACGATCTGGCCGGAATCCCCACGATCGAATCGGCCATGCTCGCGACCATAAGGCGCGACCTCCCCCTCCTGGCCGGCCTCGCGATCCTCGTCATATTCGCCCTGTTCCTTCTCAACTTTCGCTCCGCCCTCGGGGCCCTCATGCCCCTCCTCCAGATCGTGATGGCGACCGTCTGGGGAGCGGGGCTCTTCGGCTGGATCGGCCTGAAATTCCAGGCCCTCACCATCATCGCGCCGATAGCCATTCTCGCGGTGGGCTCCTCCTTCACCCTCCACCTCCTCGGCCGCTATTTCCTCGAACTGTCCCGCGGTCTGGAAAAGAAAAGGGCGATACTCCGGATGCTTGAGGAGACGGGGCTCGGGGTCTTCGTCTCCGGCCTCGCCATCGCGGCTTCGATGACGACCTTCCTCCTCTCGGATCTCGGCATGGTGCGGGGGCTCGGGGCCTTTGCCGCCCTCGGCGTCGCAAGCAGCATGCTCATGTCGCTGAGCCTCCTGCCCGCCCTCCTCGCCGTACTGCCCAGGCCCAGGCCCCGCCTTCGATTGGAGGGCGACAGCGGCCTCTCGCGGCGTCTCGACGGACTCGGGCTCTTCGTCGGCCGCCATCCCAAGGCCATCCTCCTGGTCGGCGGCGCCATCCTCCTCGTCGCCTCCTTCGGGATATTCCGCATTGTTCCCAATACCTCCCTCATCGGATTCTTCCGAAGCGATTCGAGCGTCATCAAGGGCATGCGCGCCGTCGACAGGGCCTTCGGGGGATCGACGAGTGTCAAGATGCTCATCGACGGCGACCTCCAGGACCCGGGGCTCCTCAAGGCCATGCTCGCCTATCAAGAAGATGTCCGCTCGATACCCGGTATGGCTTCCTCGACCTCGATCGCCTCCTTGATGCGGACAATCCACGAAGCCCTGACCGGCGAGAAGGGCCTTCCCGGGAGCCGCGACCTCGTGGCCCAGGAGCTCCTCGTCTATCAATCCTCGGGGACGGTCGACGACCTCGCCACGATGACGAACCTCGATTACACGGAGGGCCTCGTCACCTTCATCGTCCCGAGAATGTCGACCCACGATACCGAAGTCCTCTTCGTCCGTCTCAAAGACCTCGCGAAAAGGGACATCGGCGATCGAGCCAAGGTTTCCTTCGCCGGCGACATTCTTTCGGAAACTGCCATAGAGGAAGTCATCATCCACGACTTCATCATTAGCCTGACCCTCGCCCTGGCCCTCGTCATCCTCATCGACAGCCTGATCCGCAGCCTCAGGGCGGCCCTGGTGACCATCTCCGTCCTCATGTTCACCATCGTCCTCCAGTACGGCATCCTCGGCATCTTCAATCTTCCCTTCAATCTGGCGACGGCCCTCGCCGGGGCCCTGGCCATCGGCGTCGGCGACTACGCCATCCATTTCACGGTGCGTTACATGGAGGAACGGCGAGGGGGCAAGAGCCCCGAGGCCGCCGTACGCCATGCCCTCGCCACCTCGGGTCGCTCGGTATTTTTCACGGCCCTCACGATCGGCGGCGGCTTCGCCGTCATGACCTTCAGCCAGTTCATGCCCGTGGCCACCCTGGGCTCGGTCATGGTGATCACCGTCGCCATCGTGGGCCTCGCGACCCTCAGCCTTCTTCCGGCGGCCTGTCTCGTATTTCTTCGCAATCCAATTTCACGCATGGAGGTAGAGAACGATGCGCATGTCTCTTTCATCGGCTAAGGCGGCGGCTGCCCTCCTCGGCATCCTGTCGATCGCTCGACTTTCGGCCCAGTCCCTTTCCGGCCAGGAGGTCATGGACCGCTATTATGGGACGGCCAAACCGAAGACCTCGATCGTCACGATGTCCATGGTCATCTCGAAAAATGGGAGGGAGTTGAGTAGGACGCTCAAAACCTGGAGAAGCGGCGACTCGAACAAAGGCGAGGTGGAGAAGAGCATGATGAAGTTCCTTTCTCCCGCCGATATCAAGGGCTCGGGCTTTCTTTCCCTGAAAAAGGCGGATGGAAGCACCGAAAGCCTGCTATATCTTCCCGCCCTGGGCAGGGTACGGAGGCTGAGCTCCGGCGCCTCGGACCAGGACTCCTCCTTCTTCGGCTCGGATTTCTCCAACCGCGACATCGGGGGCTTCGTGGAATCCGACTTCGACTACGAAAACAAGGGGCTATCGGAGGGCTTTTACCGAATAGAAGCCACGCCGAGGAGAGACCTGGGCTATTCGATGCTTGTCTACTACATCGATTCCTCGGATTTTCTCCAGAAGAAGGTCGAATACTATCGAGCCGGGAAACTGGCGAAGACCGAGCTCCTGAGCTACGCCGAAGTACAGGGTTACCGCCAGCCCCTGGAAATTCTCATGTCTTCGGTTTCGGGTTCGACGACAACCTTGAAAATGTCGGAGTACAGCCTCGACAGCGGCTTCCCCGAACAGCTCTTCACCGAGCGCTATCTCAAGCAGTAGGAGGAGGGCTATGAAGATTCGCTCAATCGCCCTGGCCTGTCTCGTCATCCTCGCCGCGCTTCAGACGAGCCTTGGCCAAGATTTCACCGGAACCCTCGTCTCGGGCTTCGGCTTTTACCCGGCTTCCTCCGAGCTCTCGTCAAAGCCTTCAAGCTTCGATGGCAAGATCGAGGGAGGCATAGGGAGTCCCGAGGCCGAGGTCGCCCGCTATTCGATCGATATCCGAGCTTCCTTCGACCCCGCGACCCAGGAGTCGACGGCCGAGCTCCGTGAGGCCTGGGTCAGGGTCATGGCCGGAGCCTTCGACCTATCGCTGGGGAATCAGGTAGTGGCCTGGGGAGCGACCGATGTGTTTACGCCTATCGACATGGTCAACTCCTTGGATCTCAGCCTCCCCGTCGATGCCCAGAAGATACCCGAATTCATGGGGAGGCTGGTCTTCAATGGTCCGGGACTCTCCGTCGACATGGTGGCACTGCCATTCTGGACGGCCTCGACCCTGCCTGCCGGCCGCTGGCAGACCGCGATGAGCCTGCCTGCCGGAATCACGAACAGCGTCGTGACGGATAGTCCTGCCCTTACCTGGGACAATCTCCAATACGGCGCAAGGCTCAAGGCAAGCTGGGATGCCCTTCAGGGTATCGACCTCGGCTTCGTCTTCTACCGGGGCCGAGCAACCCTGCCCCGTCTTTCGACGGTCTTCACGAGCCCGAGCACGGCCATAACGACCAAATTCTACGATCCCTACTATCTGGCCGGCCTGGATGGCGTCATAGCCTTCGACGGAGGCCTCCTCCTCAAGGGTGAGGCGGCCTACAAGGTCCTGAACGGGGCCGATTGGCTCGATCCCTCGGCGGAGAACGCGAAGGCCGAGGCGGTCGGCGGCTGGGAATACACGATTGTCGGCGTCAAGACGACGGGCGAATATGTCCTCGACTGGACAAAGGGCTCCAGCGCCTCAGGCGATACCTGGGCCCAAAGCCTCGTTTTCATCGCGAGCACGAGCCCGGATAGCCGTTGGTCCCTCAAGGCCGTTGGCGTCTACAATTTCGACGGCAGCGCCCTCCTCTCGCCCCAGCTTTGCTATACGATCGCCGATGGCCTCGAGCTCGAGGCCCGCTACTTCGCCTTCCTGGGCGATTCCGGAAGCGTCTACGGCAAATGGACAGGCAACGATCTGGCCGATATGGCCTTGACCCTCAGTTTTTAAGAGAGCCGAGCCAATTTCAAAAGTCGGTTACTTTTGAAATTGGCTTTGCGATTGCTCGCGGTTGCTGCAATTTAAAGCAACCCCTACGCAAATCGCGCAAGGTTGAGGTAGCTTTTTCAAAAGTCGTCTGACTTTTGAAAAAGCCTCAGCTGACGAGGATTCTTCCTCCCGCGAGTCCCGGTCCTGAGCTGCCCTCCTGCAATGCGAGGGGGCTGCCCAAGAATCACTTCTTGGACAGCCCCCTCCTTTTTCAATCCATACTTTTGAGTCTCTCAAGGCCTGCAGGCTAGGCCTTAGTCCCCTTCTTGGCGACGAAGGAGAGCCATGCCGCCCTGACGACGAACCAGAGGAGGAGGAGGGCGCCGATCCCGAAGACGATGTCGGGGACCATGCGCAGCTCGCTCGTCGTCTTGATGAAGGCGCTGTCGGCGATCTCGGGGCTGCGGGCGTACCAGACGCCCTTTTCGATGGCCCAACGGAGCTGGTAGAAGCCCTGGGGTATGAGGGCGACTATCGACATGGCGGCGAGGCCGCCGTTCAGGAGCCAGAAGGACCACTTGAGGAGGCTATCGGACCAGGAATCCTTTCTGACGATGTGGCGCAGCGAGAAGAGCATCAGCGCGATGGCGAAGAAACCGTAGACCCCGAAGAGGGCGGTGTGGGCGTGGAGGGGGGTCGTGTCGATGCCCTGGGCGTAATAGAGGACGATGGGCGGGTTTATGAGGAAGCCGAAGACGCCCGCGCCCACGACGTTCCAGAAGGCCACGGCGATGAAGAAGCGCAGGGGCCAGCGGTAGGGCCAGTCCTTGCCCGCGTCCTTGAGGAGCTTGGTGTTCTGGGCCGTCTCGAAGCCGAGGAGGGCGAGGGGCACGATCTCGAGGGCCGAGAAGACGGCGCCGAGGGCGATGATGGGGGTGGGCGAGCCCGACCAATAGAGGTGGTGGAAGGTGCCGATGACGCCGGCGCCGAGGTAGAGGGTGATGGAGAAGTAGACGATCTTCTCGGCGAACTTTTCGGAAATGGCCCCGATCTTCACGAGGATGAAGGAGAGGACGACGGTGGCGAAGACCTCGAAGAAGCCTTCAACCCAGAGATGGACAACCCACCAGCGCCAGTACTCGGCGTCGGAGAGGTCGGTCGTCTGGTTGTACATCAGGCCCCACATGTAGAAGGCGGGGATGGCGATGGCGCTGTAGAGGAAGACGTGCATCAGGCCGCCCTTGTCCTTCTCGCCCCTGAGGGCGGGGAGGATGGCGCGGACCACGAGGACGAGCCAGATGATCATGCCCACGATGAGGAGGAGCTGCCAGAAGCGGCCGAGGTCGACGTACTCATAGCCCTGGTGGCCGAACCAGAAGCCGTTGTTGCCCAGGTAGCCCTGGATCGATGCCCAGGTGCCCGTCATCGAGCCGAGGACGACGATGACGACGGCGCCGAGGAGGGCGAGGACGAGGGGCTTTTGGGCCTTGGGTTCCTTGCCGACGAAGGGACCGATGAAGAGGCCCGTGGCGAGGAAGCAGGTGGCGATCCAGAAGATGGCGAGCTGGAGATGCCAGGTCCTGAGGGCCGCGTAAGGGAGGATCTTCTCGATCGAGAGTCCGAGGAAGTTCCCCCCCTCGATGTAGTAGTGGCCGGTGAGGGCGCCGATGGGTATCTGGAGGACGAAGAGGGCCATCGCCGCGATGAAGTAGGGCACCGTGGCCCTTTGGCTTCCCGTCGGCTTCGGCTCGTCCAGGGTCAGGGCGAGCTTGAGGCCGCTTCCGTCCTCGTGAAGGTAGCGGGCATACCAGAAGATAGCCACTGCCATGCCGAGGATGAGGAGGACGACGCTGACGATGGACCAGACGAGGCTGCCCGAGGTCGCTACGTTGCCGACCAGGGGGTCGTAGGGCCAATTGGCCGTGTAGGTGACGTCTAGTCCGGGCCTCTGCGTCATGGCCGCCCAGGCGAGCCAGGCGAAGAAGGCCGCCAGGTGCTTCTCGTCGTCGGCCGTCTTTACGATGTTGGCCTGGATTCCCTGCTTGTCGTTTCCGTTGCGAAAGAGATTCGCGTAATAGGACTGGAGGAGGGGGAAGGCCTCGGCCTCGGCTGCGGTGAGGCTGAGGGTCGAGGTCGAAGGATCGTAGTGGTTGGCCCGGATCTCCTCGGCCGTCATGGCCTGGAGCTCGGCCTGTCGGGGCTTGGGAAGCCCGTCGAAGTCCTTCTGACCAAAGACCGCCGCGTCCGCGGGCGCGGCCCCGCCGAGACGGGCGGCCACATAGAGCCCCTCACGATGGATCCAATCGGCCGACCAATCGGGCGCGAGATAGGAGCCGTGGCCCCATATCGTCCCGATGTACTGGCCTCCCCGCGTGAGGTAGAGCTGCTGACCGGCCTTGATGTCGCCGCCCGTATAAAGGGTCGTGCCGTCGGGGGCCTTCACGAAGGCGGGCACGGGCGGCTTGTCCTTGTGGATGAGGTAGCCTCCCAACAAGAGGCCGCCGAAGGTCAGGACGAGGACGAAGAGGAGAACCGCCCTGGTCCGCACGGAAGAATGCATGAGAACCTCCTTCGACATGCGAAGGAAGCGCAGCTAGGCGAGACCCTCCGGGGAAAGGTCGTCCAGCATCGTCGTCTTCAAGAAGTCGATCATCTCCAAACGTATGGCCGCCCAGCGACCATGGAGGGCGCAGGGTTCGCTGCCGTCGCAGTCGGGGCGCCCGAGGACGCAGTCCTGCTCGGACAGCAGTTGCTCGACGGGCGAGAGGGCCTCGTAAAGGCTCAGCTCGCTTGCTCGCCTGGCCAGCCTGAAACCGCCTCCCGCCCCCTTTTTTCCCTCGACGATGCCCGCCCTTGCGAGCTGGCCGAGGAGCTTGCCGAGATAGTTCGGCGGGGCTCCCGCCGCGGTGGCAACGGCCTTGGCATCGGCATAGCTGCCTTCCTCGAGGATGCCGAGGTAGGCGAGGGCCTTGAGGGTATGGATGGCGGTCCGGGAGAAGATGATGACCTCCTAAAATCCTAATCGCATGTCGATATCCTTTATTCGTTCTTCAGCCCTAATGCGCAAGCCCGAATCTTTGGAAACCGACACAAGTGTTACAATTAGCACACAAACTTCCTGTCAAGAGCGCGCTTGACCGCCGCCCTCGAGCCCGTCCATAGTAGCTCTACCATGCCCCTGAAGCATGGGGAAGGACCCACCATGAGCGATGTTACCCCCACGAGCGACTTTATCCGCGATCTCATCAAGGAAGATCTGGCCGCCGGCCGCTATAAGGAAGTGAAAACCCGCTTCCCCCCGGAACCCAACGGATGGCTCCATATCGGCCACACCAAGGCCTTCCACATCGATTTCTCCATAGCAGCCGACTTCGGCGGGAAGTGCAACCTCCGCTTCGACGACACGAATCCCGAAAAGGAGGACATGTCCTATGTGGAGGCCATCCGCCGTGATATCAGGTGGCTGGGATACGACTGGGAGGACCGCGAGTTCTTCGCCTCCGATTATTACGAGAAGCTCTACGACTTCGCCGTCAAGATCATCAAAAAGGGCCATGCCTACGTCGACGATCTCAACGACGAGGAGATCCGCGAGTACCGCGGCACGAACGTGCCCGACAAGAACAACATCACCCTCACGCCGCCCGGAAAGAACAGCCCCTACCGCGATCGCCCGGTCGAGGAGAACCTCGATCTCTTCGCCAGGATGAGGGCGGGCGAGTACGCCGACGGGGCCAAGACCCTCAGGGCCAAGATCGACATGGCCCATCCCAACCTCCTCATGCGCGACCCGGTCATGTACAGGATCAGGCGGGAGCCCCACTACCGGACGGGCTCCGCCTGGTGTATCTACCCGATGTACGACTTCCAGCACCCTCTTTCGGACGCGATGGAAGGCGTTACCCACTCCCTATGCTCCCTCGAGTACGAGATCCACCGCCCCCTCTACGACTGGTTCATCCGCGAGGCCGAGGTCTTCCCCTCGAGGCAGATCGAGTTCTCCCGCCTCAATATCACCCACACCGTGCTTTCCAAGCGCTGGCTCCTCCGCCTCGTAAAAGAAGGCTATGTCTCCGGCTGGGACGATCCCCGGATGCCCACCCTCGCCGGCCTCCGTCGCCGGGGCTATACGCCCGAGGCCATCCGTGACTTCCTCGGCCGCATCGGCGTGGCCAAGACCGACTCCTATGTCGACATCCAGCTCCTCGAACACTGTCTCCGCGAGGACCTCAACAAGAGGGCCCGCCGCGTGATGGCCGTCCTCCACCCCCTCAAACTCGTCATCGAAAACTGGCCAGGTAGGGGCCAAGACGGCGGCCCGGGCCAGGTCGAAGAGCTCGAGGCTGTCAACAACCCCGAGGACCCGGCGGCCGGCACGCGCAAGATTCCCTTCTCCGGCGAGCTCTGGATCGAGCGCGAGGACTTCCAGGAAGTCCCTCCGCCCAAGTACTTCCGCCTCTTCCCCGGCAATACCGTGCGGCTTCGCTACGGCTACATCGTCACCTGCACGGGCTTCACGAAGGACCCCGCCACGGGCGAGATCACCGAGGTTCGCTGCAGCTACGACCCGGCGACCCGGGGCGGCGACGCCCCGGACAACCGCAAGGTAAAAGGCACCATCCATTGGGTCTCGGCCGCCCAGGCAGTCCCCTTCGAGGCCCGGCTCTTCGATCATCTCTTCCCCTCCGAAAGGCCTATGGACGTCGAGCCAGGTGTCGATTGGGTGGCCACGATGAACAGGGACTCCCTCGAATCCCTCCCGGGAGCCTTCGGCGAGCCCTCGCTCGCGGCGGCCAAGGTCGGCGAGTCCTATCAGTTCGAGCGCCTGGGGTATTTCGTCCGCGACTCGGCAGAGGGCGGGGAATCGGCGGCCCTGGTTTTCAACCGCTCCGTCAACCTCAGGGATACCTGGGCTAAAATCGAAAAGAAGGCCGGCGGCGTATAACCGAAAAAGCCGGCGCCTGGCGTAGAGAAAGGGAGGCGGGAGCATGGAAAGAAAACTCCTCACCGCGATTTCTGAAGAGCTTGGGGCGGGCCGCAGCCTTGCCCTGATCACCGTCATAGAAACCAAGGGTTCGGCGCCCCGCCATGTCGGCTCCTCGATGCTTCTGCTCCAGGATGGGAGCATCAGGGGAACTGTCGGCGGCGGATCAGGCGAGGCCGAGGCTATGGAAGCGGCAAGGCGCTGCATGCAAGGCCGCAAGGCCCTCGTCCTCGAGGTGGACAAGCTCGGAAAGGATGTCGCCGGCCCCGAGGGCATTTGCGGCGGGGTGACGCGGATGCTCGTCGAGGCGATCGATGGGAGCTCTGCCCTCGTTCCCCAACTCAATGAGGCTGCCGCGGGGCGCCGAGCCTCCCTGCTCAGAACCATTCCCGGTGGCGGGGAATTCGAAGATCCCCTCGTCGAGGCCGATAGACTCATTATCTTCGGCGGCGGCCATGTCGGACTCGCCCTGGCCCGCCTTGCCTCCGAATTGGATTTCGCCGTCACCGTCTGCGACGAAAGGCCCGAATTCGCCCATCCCGATCGTTTCCCCTCGGGGGTCTCCACCCTCGCGGGAGCCTATCTCGATTCCATCGCCCGGCTCGAGATAGGCCGAGGGGACTGGGCTGTCGTCATGACGCCCGACCATCAGCACGACCACCTCTGCGTCCGTGAGCTCTTCCGGCGTGCTCCCCGCTATCTCGGCTTTATCGGGAGCGCCCGCAAGACCCGTCTCATCTTAGAAGCCCTCAAGGCCGAGGGGGGAGACCCGGCGACCGTCGATGCCATTCGCGCGCCTATCGGCCTCGATATAGGCGCCGAGACCCCGGCCGAGATAGCCGTCTCCATCCTCGCGGAGCTCGTCGCCGAGAGGAGGGGGGCGAAGCTCCTCGAGGGCCTCGCTGCAGATAGGGCGAGGCGGAGAACCTAGCCGATGTTGGACGCGCCTGGCCTTCTCGACAGGCTCCTCGAGGAGAAAAGTGAGGGCCTGGCCCTTCTCGTGGCTTTCGTCGGGGCCGGCGGCAAGACGGAGGCCATCTTCGCCCTCGCCGCCGAGGCGAAGCTGCGCGGCCTTTCCGTCCTCGTGACCACAACCACGGCGATGCGCGATCCGAGGCTCGAAGCCGACCGCGACATCGATTACTTTCTCGAAGGGCTTCCCGAGACTCCACTCCCTCCGCCAAGTCTTAACTTCCTGGCACTGGGGAAGGGCGAATCGGCGAAGATCCATGGTCCCGATCCGGAGAATTTCGAGGGGCTACGTGGGCACTGCGATCTCATCCTCGTCGAGGCCGATGGTTCGCATCGCCTTCCTCTCAAGGCTCCGGCCGACCACGAGCCAGTCATTCCTCCGACCAGCGATGTCGTCGTCGCCTGTGTCGGATTGGACGCCCTCGGAAAGCCTGCCGACGAGAAGACAATCCACAGGCTCCCTGAGTTCCTCGAAGCGACGGGGCTCGGAGAGGGTAGGCCCGTTGACCTGGCTGCCCTCGCCGCCCTCGTCATTGCCCCCCGGGGGGCCTTCAAGGGGAGCCCCTCCAAGGCGCGGCGCATCCTCCTCCTCTGCAAGGGAGACCTGGGAGGCGACAGCCTCGCCTCACTCCTTACCTCTCGCCTTGCAGCAAAAGAAACGAAGCCCACCCTTGTCGCGGCGGCAGCCCTCGGCCTGCCCCGGCGAAGATCGCTCCGAAACAGCGAAGGGGCCCTTGTCCTTGTCCGCGGCGCCGGCGATCTCGCGACCGGCGTCCTCGTCAGGCTCTGGAACGCGGGCTATAAGGTCGGAGCCCTCGAAAGCCCGAGGCCTAGCGCGATCAGGAGGAGCGTAGCCTTCTCCGAGGCAGTCTACACGGGCAGGACTCGGGTCGAGGGCATCGAGGCCCGGAGGGTAGAGGATGTCGGCGACTTCCTGGCCTGCCTGAACCAAGGCGCTAGCATCCCTGTGCTCGTCGATCCCGAAGGCAGCTCGATCGGTCTTCTCGAACCCGATGTCATCGTCGACGCGATCATGGCCAAAAAAAACCTCGGCACATCCCGAGCGATGGCTCCCTTAGTTATCGCCTTGGGCCCGGGCTTTGAAGCCGGCGGCGAGGTCCATGCGGTGGTCGAAACCAACAGGGGGCACAATCTCGCCCGGGTTATATGGAAGGGGAGGGCTGAGCCGGACAGCGGCCAACCTGGCGAGATAGGAGGGGCCTCCTCGGAGCGCGTACTTCATGCGGAGCACGAGGGCAGCTTCCAGCCACTTCAACCGATAGGTGTTTTAGTGCGACCTGGTGATATAATTGCTTTAATAGTAAAGAATAACAATAGCTTTAATGTGTGCACTAAAATAGACGGTATCTTGAGGGGTATCCTGCCGGCGGACTACCCCGTGGTCCCTGGTTTCAAGGTCGCCGATGTCGACCCGCGGGCCAAGCCCGAGCATTGTCACCTGGTGTCTGACAAATCGCGGGCGATAGGCGGCGCCGTGCTCGAAGCCTTGTTGGCGAGGGGCATGTTGCCCGGCGGGGCCCTGCAACGCGAAGCACGTCACTTTTGACGAAAAGGAATCCACAGTGTCGGATGGAAATGACCTCCGCAGGCGACTGAACAGAATCGTGCTGCCCGCCCTCTTTGCCGCCCTAATAAGTGTGGGCGCCTTCATGGCCTTTCCCCTGCCGGGCAGCCCCGTGCCCATCGTCCTTCAGAACCTCCTCGTCGTCCTCGCGGGCCTCCTTCTCGGCCCCCTTCAAGGCGGCGCTGCCGTCCTCCTCTTTCTCATCCTCGGAGCCCTGGGCTTTCCCGTTTTTTCCGGCGGCCATGGGGGGCTCGCCTGGTTTGCGGGGCCCACGGGGGGCTACCTCCTGGGCTATGCTCTGGCCGCCCTCGTCGCGGGCATCCTTTCTCGAGGCCGGACGGCGCTCTTGAGTTTCGTCGCTTCCTTTGCCGGCTTTGCGACAGTCCTCCTCGTCGGCGCGGTGAGGCTGAAATTCTACAAGAGCATGGGATGGGGCGGAGCCTTCGCCGCGGGGATACTTCCCTTCCTCATCGGCGACTCGATCAAGGCAGTCTTCGCCGCCCTCATTGCATTGCGGCTGGGCCCGGCTGTGGATCGGATGCGGCGATCGACGAGATCGTTAAGCGACCGGGAGGGGAGTTGATCGAGCCCATCCTCGAAGCGAGGGATCTGAGCTTTTCATTCGAGGGGAAAAAACCCCTTCTCGTGAAACTTAGCCTCGCCTTCAAGGAGGCCGAACTCGTCGTCCTTGCCGGAAGGAACGGGGCGGGAAAGACGGTTCTCGCCAAGTGTCTCGCGGGGATCTACCAGGCGCCGAGAGCCTCGGTTCTCTTTCGAGGCAGTGATCTCGCCGGCCTGAAGGGCAGCCCCGCCACCAAGGTCGCCTATCTCTTCCAAGACGCCCGCCTCCAGGTCCTCGGCGACAGCCTCCTCGAGGATGCCCTTTTCGGTCCCCTCGCCCTCGGCATGCAAAGGGATGAAGCCGAGGCTCGGGCCAGGGCTGCCCTCGAGTCCCTCGGCCTGGGCGGCCGCCTTCGCGAAAGCCCCCTCGGACTCTCGGGCGGTGAACTCAGGCGCCTCGCCATCGCCTCGGTCCTCGCCCTCGACCCCGAGGTCCTCATACTCGATGAGCCCTTCGCCAATCTCGACTGGCAGGGCGTCGCGAGCCTCCTCGGCGTGATCGGAGACCTGCGGAATCGGGGCAAGACCCTCATCGTCCTCACCCATGAGCTGGAGAAAATTGTCGGCTTGGCCGATCGCCTCATCGTGATGGACAGGGGCGCGCCGGTCGCCGACGGGAAGCCCTCGGCCCTGATCGGCGAGGGGCTCGAGGTCCACGGTCTCCGCAATCCCCTGAGGCCGGCCACCTCGCTTGGGGAACTGCAATGGCTCGATCCGCCGCCGGCATAGGCCGGGGAGGGGTCTCGAGGATAGCCCCTTCCGCTCGCCTCCTCTGCCTCCTCGTACTCGTATCGGGCCTCTTTGCGGAAAGGGCTCCGACCGTCCTCGCCCTCACGTTTTTCGGCCTCCTCGCCCTCTTCGCCGAGGGCATGCGGCCGCGGGCCCTCCTTCCGGAACTCCTTCCCCTATCTTTCCTCCTCCTCTTCATGTTCGCTCTCGAAACCTTAAGCCTCGAGGGACAACCCCATTTCGTCGCGGCCGAACTGCCCTCGGCCCTCCTCGACGCCGCCCGTCTCCTCGCCGCCTTTGTCCTCGCCCGTCTCTTTTACCAGGCGACCTCGGCCTCGGAGCTCCGCGAGGCGGCCGAATCGGCGGGGCGATTCCTCCCCGGCTCCCTCGGCCAGGACCTGGCCCTCGCCCTTTCTCTCGTCCTCGGTTTCATTCCCGCCATCCTTCTCGAATGGAGGCTGTCCCTCGAGGCGGGGAAGGCGAGGGGCCTCCACCGCAAATCCGGACTAGGCCCGGCTGTCTCGCTCGTTGCCGCATTCATCGGCAGGATCCTCGCTTCGGCCCTCGTTCTGCCCGAGATACTCCTCGCCCGAGGCTGGACCGGGCTCAAGCGACGAGGGAGGCCCTGGGGCATGAAAGAAATCCTTTCGGTGGCCATTTCCGCGGGAGTGACCTCCCTCGGACTCCTGGGTATGATCTGATTCGGTAAAACGACATGATAGAAGTGCGAGACCTTCACAAGACGTTCAGGACGACCAAGCGCTACCCCGGCTTCGCGGGAGCGGTAAAAGGCCTGTTCACCCGGGAATATGTCGAGGTGAAGGCTGTCGACGGGATCGAATTCTCCATCCCCGACGGCCAGATAGTCGGCTATCTCGGCGCCAACGGGGCGGGCAAGTCGACGACTATCAAGATGATGACCGGCATCCTCACGCCGAGTTCAGGATCCGTACTCGTGGACGGAATAGTGCCCTACGAAAAGCGGAAGGAAAACGCGGCGAAAATCGGTGTCGTCTTCGGCCAAAGGACTCAGCTCTGGTGGGACCTTCCCCTTTCGGAGACCTTCTCGCTGCTCCGGGACATCTACGATGTGGGAGAGCCCGACTTCCGCGAGAGGATGGCCTTTCTCGAATCCGTCCTCGGCCTGGAAGAATTCATGATGAGCCCCGTGCGCACACTCTCCCTTGGCCAGAGGATGCGAGCCGACCTCGGCGCCGCGCTCATCCACAGGCCCCGCGTCCTCTACCTCGACGAGCCGACGATCGGTCTCGACGTGGTCGTGAAGGAAAGGGTACGCGCTGCCATCCACGACATCAATCGTCAATTCGGCACGACCATCGTCCTGACGACCCACGACTTGGCCGACATCGAAGAACTCTGCTCCCGCATCATCGTCATCGACGCGGGGCGGATGGTCTGGGACGGGAGCCTCGACGAGCTGCGCGACAGGTATGGGCGGAGGCGCGAACTCAGGCTCCATCCGGCCGGCGGGGGAGACGACGGAGCCCTCCTCGCGAGGCTCAGGGAACTCGATCCCGAGGCGAGCCTTTCCCGCGAGGAAGAGGAACTCGTCGTGGCCTTCGACCGGAAAAAAGCCGGCCTTGCGGCTGTCGTGGCCGCGATCATGGGCAATAGGGAAGTCCTCGACTACTCGATCCGCGAAACGAGGATCGAGGACATCGTGAAGCAAATCTACGCGGGGGCGGTGGCCAGGTGAGCCTTCTGCGAAGGTACCGGCTTTTCACGCGGAACGCCCTGTCCCGCCTCCTGACCTACAGGGCCAACGTCCTCCTCTTCATCTTCGGGAATATCCTCCAGACGGTGGTCCTCTTCTATCTCTGGCGGGCGGTCTTCCGTTCCTCGAGTTCTGCAGCCCTTAAAGGTTTCAGCTTTCCCGAAATGGTCGTCTACCTCATCGCCTCGACGGCTACGATCCAGCTCACGAGGAGCGGCGCCGACGAGGTCATCGCCGACGAGATACGCGACGGCGCCATCGCGATGAATCTCGTCCGCCCCATCGACTACCGCCTTAGGGTCCTTTTCGACTCATTCGGCACGAGCCTCTACAATTTCGCCTTCGTCGGCCTTCCCGCGATCGCCGCCATCGCCCTCCTGCTCGGCCTCTGGAAGGGGGAGCCCGCGATGCCTGTTCTCCACATCCCGGAATTCCTCCTCAGTCTCGCCCTGGCCTTCGCCCTGAATTTTTCCTACCTCTTCTGTTTCGGCCTCGTCGCCTTCGTGACGACCAACATGTGGGGTATGTCGAGGCTCGAGATGGTCGTCGCCTCCCTCTTTTCCGGAAGCCTCATCCCCCTTGTGTTCTTCCCCGGCTGGCTCCGGGAGCTGTCGACCTTTTTGCCCTGGGCCTCGATGGGCTATACGCCGGTGATGGCCCTCCTCGGCAAGCTCCAGGGAGCCTCTCTTATCGGAGCCCTCGGCATCGAGGCGGCCTGGGCCCTCTTTTTCATCTGGCTCTCGGGCTGGGCCTGGGACCGTCTCGTGCGGCGTCTCGCGGTCAACGGAGGCTGAGGATGGGTCGCTATCGGCGCCTTTACGTGCGCTATATGGCTCAGCATCTCAAGGGTCTCATGTCCTATCGGGTCGACTTTTGGTTCGGCCTGCTTTCCTTCCTCCTCAATCAGGGCCTGGGCATTCTCTTCATCGGCCTCGTCTTTAGCTCCATCCCCAGCCTCCAAGGCTGGTCTTTTTTCGAGGTACTGTTCATCTATGGATTCGCCCAGATTCCCCGCGGTCTCGACCACATTTTCTTCGACAATCTCTGGATCCTCGCCTGGCGCATCGTGGCCAAAGGCGACTTCGACCGCTATTTGCTCAGGCCCGTGTCGCCTTTATTCCAGCTGATAGCCGAACGCTTCCAACCGGACGGATTCGGCGAGCTCTTGACGGGCCTCGTCGCCGTCGGAGTCGCCCTCGTCGGACTTCACCTATCCCTTTCACCCCCGGCCCTCCTCCTCGGCCTCCTCGCGATTCTCGGCGGGGTCTTCATCTATGGGGGCGTCAAGCTCGCCTTCGCCTCGATCGCCTTCTGGACCAAGTTCTCGCAGAGCTGGCTCTTCGCCGCTTACAGGGTGGCCGATTTCGCGATGTATCCCATCACCATCTACGGCAAGGGTCTCCGATTCGTCCTCACCTTCGTCCTTCCTTTCGCCTTTACCGCTTACTTCCCCGCGGCCGCCCTCCTCGGAAAGGAAGGGCTCCTTTTCGGGACGGGAAGCGCCATCATCGCCGGCGCGGCTTGTTCGGCCGCTGGCTACCTCGTGTGGCGCCTCGGGCTTCGGGCCTACGAGGGGGCGGGTAACTGATGAAATTCCTCGTGTCGGGCCTCGTCAATATCGAGACCACCCTCAGGGTCGAGGCTTTCCCCATCGAATACTCGCCGGTGCGCTATCCCTTCGGCGGCGTCTCGTCCTCGGTCTCGGGTGTCGGCGTCAATGTCGCCAAGGCGCTCAAAGCCCTGGGCGACGAGCCATGCTTTCTTTCGATCGTGGGCGATGACGAGGGAGGGAGGGAGGCTCTCGACGCCTTGGGCAGGGTTGGCCTCGAAACGGACCATGTTCTTCCTTTGATGGCCGAAACGGCGAGGTCCGTTATCCTCTATGACGGGACAGGTCGGCGGCAGATACATGTCGATCTCAAGGATATTCAGGAAAGACGATATCCGCATGAGAAATTCCTTGATGCTCTTCGGATATCGCAAGGCGACGAAAAGCATCTAGCTGCCCCGCCCTGCACGCTTGCCGCTATCCTTTGCAACATCAATTTCAACCGCAGTCTCCTTCCCTTGGCGAAGCGCATGGGTATTCCAATCTGCAGCGACGTCCATGTGCTCAGCGATCCCGACGATGCCTACAATGCCGACTTCATGAAGGCTGCCGACATACTCTTCCTCTCGGACGAAGGGCTTTGGGCTCCCCCGGCCGAGGCGGCGCGGGAACTGATGGACAAATACGGTTGCAGGATCGTCGTGGTAGGCATGGGAGCTCGCGGCGCACTCCTTCTCGAAAAGGGCGGGAATTCCCTCATTCAGCCAGCGATCATCACGAGGCTGATTGTCTCGACGATAGGGGCGGGCGATGCTCTCTTCGCTTCCTTCGTCCATTATCTCTTCGCGGGCTGCGGCGCTCGGGATTCCCTCATCCGGGCTTCCGCCTTCGCCTCGTGGAAAATCGGAGCGAGGGGGGCGGCCGAGGGTTTCCTAGATGCCGATGGCATCGAAGCCCTCCTCGTGGAGGCTGCCGCGGGCTTGAATCCGACAGAGGGCTGAGACTATGGCAAGAACCCTCTTTTGGCTCGAGGCCGCCGCCCTGCTCCTCCTTTCCGCTCTCTTTGCCCACTTCGGCCGCATGGGAGCGGAGACCTTCGCCATCCCGCTCGCTGTAGCCGTGCTCCTCCCCTTCGCCGCGGTCCTCGCCGTCTGGCCTGCGAAAAAACTGGTGAGGGCTTTTATGCAAGCCCTGAGTCCTGGACGGCCCGGCCCGGGGGGACGGGAGTCTCTCCGCATCCTCGGAGCCCTCGCCGATTTTTCGGTTCTCGGCGGCATTGCGGGTAGCCTTGGAGCGGCACGCATCCTCCTCGATCATGGGATGGAGACAATGGATGCAATCGTCGAATTCGACCGCATCCTCGCCTTTCTTCTATTTGGGATCCTCTATGCCCTGTGTGTCTCCGTACTGAAAGCCTCCCTGGCAAGGGCATCGGAAAGGCCGGTGAACGGGGACATAGGGGAAGGGCTACCGTCCTTCGCGGGGAAATATGGCCTGTCCGCCCGCGAAACCGAGGTCGCGGCCTCGATCGCCCGCGGCCTGAGCTACAAGGAGACCGCCGACGGCCTCCACATATCGGTCAAGACCGTAAAGACCCATATCACCCACCTCTACTCCAAGACTTCCTGTTCGGATCGGGTCGCCTTCATCCTCCTCCTCAGGGCTGAAACGGCAAATTCCTACAAAAGGCCGAGGGATGGGGCCTCGCTCCGGAACGATGATTAGCGAGTCCCGCCGAAGGGGCGAGGACAGGAGGCACTTTGTGAAACGCTTTTTCCTGGGGACGCTAGCCGCGATCACCGTCGTCGTCGCGGCGATGTGGCTGGAGGGAGAGAACCTGCTCGCCCTCTTCCTTCCATCGGCACTACTCATCACCCTGCTTTCTCCCCTCTGCGCCGTGCTCGCCGTCTGGGATCTGCGAGCCTGGGGAGACGCCTGGCGCGATGCCTTCGCGGCAAGCCCCGAAGAGGCTCGCCGCGAACGATCGGCGAAGCTTTGGGATTTTCTCGAAAAGAGCTTTTATATCGCCGGCATCCTGGGCTTCATCGCGGGCGCCATCATAGTTCTTGCCTCGCCAGGCAGCATGGCGGAACACTTCTCGGCGGACTTGGTTTCTCCCCTCTGGGGCATCCTATTCGCGATCATCGCGCGCATCCTCAAATATCGGGTGCTCACGAGGGACTGAGGCTCAGGTTCCTGCGTCCCTCGGCCGCGCGAAGAGACTGAGGCTTCTCGGCTTCATCCAAAGTGCATGACCGGATGGAAGAGTTCTTTCCGCGGCAGGGGGGCCTCCCCCCTCAATTGCGACAGGCAGCCAGGCACCTCGATCGGGGAGGCTGAAGGCCCGGGCCGCTCCATCGGGACAGAGTACGATGAGGGCTTCCTTCCAGCTCTCGCCCTTCATGCCTCCCCTGATCGTCCAGGCGAGGAGGGGGCCTGCGACTTCCATGAATCGGAGTCGCCTCCGTATCTCCGCCCCTCTTTCAAGTCTGAACAGGGGGTGGGTTCGCCGCAGGGCGATCAGGCCCCGGACCCAGTCGATCGTTTCTCGGTGCCTGAGCGCGAGTCGCCAATCGAGGGCGTTCACCTCGTCTGACAAATCATAGCTGTTGTGACTGAAGGCCCTTTTGCCATCGAGATCGAAGTCGAGATCGGGAAGGGGAGGCATCCTGCCATCGTCGATATCGACGAGCCACTGGTGTGGAATTTCCTTGCTGCGAAGGAACTCGCCTCCTGCGTGGAGGACGGGGATACCCTGGGAGAGAAGGACGATGCCGAGAGCCAGTCGCTGGAGTTCCGCGAGGGCCTCTTCGTCACTCGAGGGAGAGGCAAGCCGGTTCTTGTCGGCGAGGGTAAGATTGTCGTGGATCTCCGCATAGGCGACCGAGGCCGAGCTTCTTGCGGTCCACGGTCCAGGATTGGCTGCCCCGCAAACGCGGGAATTGTCCACCTGGGGGTGTCTCACGGCGCCTACGATCCCGAATCGAAGCGACTCGATTCCGGTCCCCTCGTGGATGAAACCCGGCTCTGTCGCCTCGAAGACGGAGCCCTTGATGGCATCCCGAAGCGCATCGTTGAACATGGCGATTCGGGGCAGGCGCCGGATGGAAATTTGGCTCGCGGGAACCATGGCGGTTCCTCGGTACATATCCCAGCCCTCGCCGTAAAGCAATATGTCGCGCTTTACGCGCCGGAGCCGTCTCGCGAGGGATCGCATCGTTTTAAGGTCGAGGAGGCCCATGAGGTCGAAACGGAAGCCCGAAAGTCGGTAGTCCCGGAGCCAACCGACGAGGGAGTCGACAATGAAGCGCCTGACCATCGGCCTTTCGCTCGCAATGTCCTGTCCGGCGCCGGAATAGGAAAGGGGTCTGAAAAAGTAGCCCGGGGCGCCGGCATCGAGGGGAGAGTCGCTCGCCTTCGGGACATGGTTATAGACGACATCCATAACCACCCCTTGGCCGCCTTCGCCGAAGCGCATTATCAAATCCCGAAGTTCAAGAACTCTCCTCCCCCCCGAATCGGGATCGGTCGAATAGGAGCCTTCGGGTGCGCAGAAATTGAGGGGATCATAGCCCCAGTTGAAAATCCCTCCCCTGCGCGCCTCCTGGTACGCGGAATCGGCCCTTCTCGTTTCGTCGACCGAGCCGAAGTCGAAAACCGGAAGAAGCTGGACATGGCTCACGCCGAGGGAGCGGATATGATCCAGGCCGGTCGCAGCCCTACGGCCCCCGTCCTCGATCGAGGTCCCGGCGAGGGCAGCGGCCTTGTAGCTGCCTCGAAGAGCCTCGGGGCCAGTCCAGCCCGGGCCGCAGCTTTGGTCGCGAATATGGAGTTCGTAGACGATGGCGTCGTTCGGTCCTTTCAGGATCGGCGGCTCGAAGGTCTTCCATCCTGGCGGCTCGAGGCGCGCGAAGTCGAGGATGAGCCCTCGTCTTCCATTGGCCCCCGCGCTTCGGGCGAAGGGGTCGATCCCGACCCTCCATCTGCCGAAGACCCTTATCCGAAAGAGATAATAGAGACCGTGGAAATCGCCGGGCAGTTCGATTTCCCAAGTCCCTTTTGATGAGAGGGCGAGTCTGTGTTCCGCGATGGGAGGCGACCCCTGTCCTTCCTCGAAGATGAGGAGGCGGACTTCGGTGGCGAGGGGGGCCCAATACCTGAAGCTTGTCGAAGCCTTGCCATGCCCTGCGCCGAGGGGAAGGGCATCGCCGTATCGCTTCTCGAAGCCCTTGGACGCATACCACTCGGCGAGCCAGTTGGCCGGTCCGACATCATAGGAGCCTGCCTCGATGATGCCTCGGAGCCAGTCCCGATGGAACTTTGCGCGGCACCAGGGATTGTCCCGCGGGCTCGCGAAGGCGAGCGATGCGGCGAAGGGATTTCCCTCCCGGATAGAAGTTGGGGGGAGTGCGTCCCAATTTCCGCCTGACCGCCTTATTTCACAGGCAGCGCTGCGCGTATCACAGACGAGGAGAATGGATTCATCGGGTCCGAGCTTCGCGGCAAAGCAGGCTCGCCCTTTATCCGTAGGCAAGAGTATCTCGATTCGGAGTTCGGGGAGCTTCTCTTCGATGCCTTCCCGACGCGAGAGACTGAGCGAAATATTGCCGGATGAGCGATGGATTCCGATCGAAAGCCTGGCCCCGAGGCCCAGGGCTGACGAAGCTTCGATGGAATCCATACCCGGAGGAAGGGAGGGGGCGAGGGTCAGCTCTCCGTCGAGGAGGCGGGGGCGGAATCCCAGGATGTCCTGCCACGCGTTTCGCGCGAATTCCGAAACGCTCCAGGCCTGCGAGAAGGTGCCTGTTTCGTGGGACCTGCCATCGACGGCCGGAAAGGCGTCGGCGCATTCAGCGAGACTCCCGGCACAGCCCGACGAAAGGATTCGGCCGGTCGAGGCTTTGAGGAGGGCCCAGGCGAGGTCTGGCCTTTCGGACCTGCAGAGGAGGGTCGCGACCGGGCCGTTCAGCCAATCCCAGACGACCCCGTTGTGGTAGGCGGCATCCTTGTGCCAATGGTCCGGGTCCTCGTGATAGCGATGAAAGAAGGGATCCTCCTGGGAAAGGGTTGAGACACCCCAGGGATAGACCAATTCGCCGAAGGCCTCTGCGAGAATCCGTCGTTCGCTGGCCTCGTCGACAAGCCCTTCTTCGCCGGCCTCCGCGAAGGGGAGGGCAGCAAAAAGAGCGAGGAATTGATTGGGCCTGACGCGAAGGTCTCGGGTTCCGCCCATGAGGCGATCGGCGAGAATGCCCGATTCCTCGACGAAATAGGCGGGAAGGAAGGCCTCGCGGAGCTTCATCGCCCCCTGCGCATAGCGCAGGGCTCTTTCCTCGTCGCCCAGGAGCAGTGCGATTCGTCGACCGGCGAGGAGGGCTGCATAGAAAAGACCCTGGACCTCGACGGCCCGATCGCCTCGCGCCGACCAGGGCAAGTCTCCCTCGATTCGGGCGTCCATCCAGGTGTCGGCGTCGGAGTGGAGGAGAAAGCCCGAGGCGTCGCGCCGCCCGAGATCCGCGTCGAGTGCCCCGAAGACGACGGGGGCGAGCCTCTCGAGAAAGCCCTTGTCACCGGAAGCCTGCCCGTATTCGTAGAGGGCTCGGATGAACCACAGGCTTCCATCGACGGTATTGTAGATGACATCGTCCGCCCCTCTATATCGATTGGGGATGCGGCCGAAGGTGGGGCTTTCGGGGTTACTATCCTGGAGGAAGGCGAAGCCTTCCAAAACCTCGCGGGCTTCCACCCAAAGTCCTCGAACGAGGAGGATGCCGGAAAGTGCGATGAAGGTATCGCGGCCCCAGTTGTCGCGAAACCAGGGCAAACCGGCCCAAATGCCGCGACTGCCATCATCCGCCTTCGTCACGAGGAGACGCCCGGAAAAGGATGCCCAGACGAGGGCGCGGTTAAAGTCCTCGTCGGAGGTCGCGAGGGAAGGGCCCTCGATTAGGCGTTTTGCCTCACTCTGATGTGCCTCAAAGGCCCTGGATTCAGCCAGGGCCACCGCCCCACCGCCGGCGGAGTGCTGCCCCGCCGCGAAATAGAGGAGTGCGGCTTCGTTGTTTTTCCGGACGAGGGGACCTTCGACGATGAGGAGCGACAGCCCGGCCAACCGCTTCTTTCCGAGTCTGGAGGCGAGAGTCCTGCATTCGGAAGCCGGTGCGAATCGGATTGAAGCCTTGCCCGTATTCCACGAAAGGGTGGTTCTGCCGGAATCTTTCAACTCCATAGTCGCCGCTGCAACTCCATCTGGAAGGAGGAGTCCGATGCGCCATCCATGGGGTAGGGAAGGGCCGAAGGAAAAGGCCAGGGCTCCCTTCTCGAAGAGGAGGGCTATGCCGACCTCGAGTTCTTCACCGTGGATCGCGAAGGTGAAAGTGAAGGCATCGGTTTTGCAGCTCATCTTTAGAGCTTTTTCGCGCGTCCAGGACCTTCCCCCTTCGTCGAAGAGGACGAAGTCCTTCAAAAGACAGCGATCGCCTTGCCAGAGTCCTTCGCCGACTGCGGTCTCACGAAAACTGAGTTCGATGAAGGCGGAGCGGCGATCCGTCGTGGCCCAGCGGGAAGGGCAGCTCTGAGCGGCATGAGGCTCGGGTCCGCAATCCAAAGAATCCACGCTTGACAGTAGCCTATCGGCGGAAGCGCGCCAACCGAGGCGATACAGCGATTTGCCCCTTGCCTGAGGAAGTAAATCGGTTTAATCATGGGGATACTATTGAGTAGGCCCCGGTTCAGGCCTTTTCCCATGCTCGAACCACCGGGGAAAGGATGTGTCGATGAACAAGGCCGCAATTTTCCATCGATCTACAGACAATTGGTGTTACGCCATCGATGACAAGCGGCTGCATATAAGGATCGCCACCGCCCTGAGCGACGTCGACGAAGTCCTTCTCCGTTGCGGCGATCCCCATGACTGGCAGCGACCCGAAGAGGAACTCGGCAGGTGGACCTGGAAGAACGCCATTCTCGCCCTCGAACGAGAGGGGGGGGACGGAATTCGCGATTTCTGGTCGGTCGTCTGGGAACCGCCATTTCGACGGGCCCGGTACGCATTCCTCCTCCGAAAGAAGGCCAATTGGTTCGTCTACGGAGAGCAGGGACTCTTCGCCATCGAAGCCGATCCTCGTCGAAGTCCGATCGGGGCCGAGGAGCATTGGAATACCTTCACCCTGCCCTACATCAATCCTATCGATCGCTTCGAGGCTCCCGCCTGGGTCGCCTCGACTGTCTGGTATCAGATCTTTCCCGAACGATTCCGCAATGGCAATCCTTCGATCGATCCTCCTGGCTGTCTCCCCTGGGGTAATGGGTCGGTGACGAATCGCGAGCGCTATGGCGGCGATCTCGCGGGCATCAGGGAAAAACTTGAATACCTCACCGACCTCGGCGTGAACGGTCTCTATCTCACGCCCATCTTCGCCGCACCCAGCGCCCACAAATACGACACGGAGGACTATCTCCGCGTCGATCCAGCCTTCGGCAATGATGAGGACCTGCGCCTTCTCGTAAAAGCTTGTCACGATCGCGGGATGCGGATACTCCTCGATGGAGTTTTCAACCACTGCGGCCGGCGCTTCGGACCCTGGCTGGACGTCTTGGAGAAGGGCGAGTCCTCGCCCTATGCCGGGTGGTTTCATATAGAATCCTGGCCCCTGTTTCCTAAGGGCCACGACACGGGCGATTCGCGGGAATCGGGATTCGAGACCTTCGCCTTCACCACCAACATGCCGAAGCTCAACACCGAAAACCCCGAAACGCGGGACTTTCTTCTTTCCGTAGCCGAGGGCTACGTCAGGGACTTCGATATCGACGGCTGGCGCCTCGATGTGGCCAACGAGATCGATCACGAATTCTGGAGGGCCCTCCGCAAGCGAGTAAAAGCAGCGAAGGCCGACGCCTTCATAGTCGGGGAGGTCTGGCACGATTCGATGCCCTGGCTTCGGGGCGACCAGTTCGACGCGGTGATGAACTATCCCTACGGCAATGCCATCGTCGATTTTTTGCTGGCCCGCGATCACCTCCCCGACGCCCGATCCCTTTCGGAGCGGCTAGCCGCGATAGATTTTTCCTATCCCTTGCCCGTGATTCGAAGCACCTTCAATCTCCTCGATTCGCACGATACGGAAAGGCTGCCCCACAAGTTGGGCGGCGATACGGCCCTCGCCAAAATGGCCTGGTTCCTTCTTTTCCTTCTTCCCGGATCGCCTTGCATCTATTACGGCTCCGAGGTCGGCCTCACAGGAGGAGGCGATCCCGACAATCGCCGTTGCATGATCTGGGACGAGAAGCGGCAAGATGCCAATCAGTTAGCCTTCATGCGGGCCTTGATTGCGATGCGCAGAGGAAGATGGCGGAACTTCGCCTTCGGCCGGAGAGTCTTCTTCCATGTCGTTGGAGAACCGGGCCTCGTCGCCTTGCAGATCGGCGAGGGATCAGGCGCGATGCTCGCCCTCGCCAATCGGTCCGACCATGCGGTGGACATGAGGAAGCTCCGCGATCTGCCCGACTCCCTGGCGAGTCGCGGTGGAATCGCGCCGGAGTTCCTGCTTGGATCAACGGAGGAAGAAGACTGCGCAAAGCCCCTTGCGGCGAAGAGCTTCAGGTTGTGCATTTTTCCATAAGCCCGCAAAGGCCCCCTTTCCCTCTCTGTCCTCTCTTTCTATAATCCCACCCAAGCCCGGCCTATTCCTGGCCACTTCCCCGACACCCCGCAGCCTCGATGGATACCAATCCGACGCGGCCGGGCAAATCCCGCCCCAGGCCAGGGCGCGAACTGCGTCGGGGGGGCGACCTACCGCAGCCGGCGGCGGGACGAAATCAGGGCCATCGCGACGGCGCGTTCGCCGTCGCGTGCGAATTCCTCGCGAGCGGGCTCGCGAGGAATTCGCAAACTCAAGGAGAGTGGTATGGATACCACGCAGAGCGACGTTCGAGCTGAAGGCGTTGCGGCCGCAGGTTCCGCGACCGCAGGTCGCGAAGTGACAATGGAAAAAATCGTCTCCCTGGCCAAGCGGAGGGGCTTCGTCTTCCAGAGCTCCGAGATCTACGGCGGACAGGCCGGGGCCTGGGACTACGGACCCATGGGCGTCGAACTCAAAAACCGCATTTCCCGGACCTGGTGGAAGGAGATGACCCAGCTCCACGACGACATCGTCGGCCTCGACGCCGCCATCCTCATGCATCCCCGCACCTGGGAGGCCTCGGGCCACGTCGAGAACTTCACCGACCCCCTGGTCGACTGCAAGAAGTGCAAACAGCGTTTCCGCGCCGACATGATTCCGGAAGACAAGCTCGCGGCCAAGATCTGCCCCGAGTGCGGCGGCGAGCTCACCGACACCCGCAAGTTCAATCTGATGTTCAAGACGAACATCGGCCCCGTGGACGACGGCACGGGTCTCATCTACCTCCGCCCCGAGACGGCCCAGGGCATCTACGTCAACTACAAGAACATCGTCCAGTCCAACCGCATGAAGATCCCCTTCGGCATCGCCCAGATCGGCAAGGCCTTCCGCAACGAGATCGTCACCAAGAACTTCATCTTCCGCACCTGCGAGTTCGAGCAGATGGAGATGCAGTACTTCGTGAAGCCCGGCGAGGACGAGAAGTTCTTCGAATACTGGCGCGAACAGCGCTGGAAGTACTTCGAGAAGCTCGGCGTCCGCATGGACAAACTCCGCTGGCATCGCCACGGCCCCGGCGAGCTCGCCCACTACGCCAAGGACGCCTACGACATCGAGTACGAGTTCCCCATGGGCTGGAAGGAGCTCGAGGGCGTCCACAACCGCTCGGACTACGACCTCAAGCGCCACCAGGAGTTCTCGGGCAAGGACCTCCAGTACATCGACCAGGACAACGGCAACGAGCGCTACATACCCTTCATCATCGAGACGAGCGCGGGCCTCACCCGCGAGGTGCTGATGATCCTCTCCGACGCCTACGAGGAGGAGAAGGTCGCCGACAAGGGCAACGAGGACGACTGGCGCACGGTGATGCGCTTCCATCCCAATGTCGCCCCCGTGACCGTCGCCGTCCTTCCCCTGATGAAGAAGGACGGCCTCGCCGAGCTCGCCCAGGAGATCCGCCAGGGCCTCAAGGAAGAGTTCGCCACCGACTACGACCAGTCAGGGGCCATCGGCCGACGCTATCGCCGCCAGGACGAGATCGGCACCCCCTTCTGCGTCACCGTCGACTACCAGACCAAGGAAGACCAGACGGTCACCGTCCGCTTCCGCGATTCGATGGAGCAGACGCGAGTGCATCGCGCGGAGCTGGAAAGCACGCTCAAGAAAGCCATCAAGGATTATAGGCGGGCCTGACAAGGGCCAGGGAGCGGGTTCAGTCCGCGCGCTTGCGCGGATTGGGCCTCTCCTCCCCTTGATCTATCGGCGGTTCGAGGACGATCGAGATTCGGTAGATCCAGGCTTGGCCGCTTTCGAGTTCCATTTTCGCGCCGAGGTGACGGGCTATCGTCTGCACGATCCGCAGTCCCTTGCCTCCCTCCGGTTCCGGAGCCTTTTCCTTCTCGCTCTTATTGGCCTTGCCGTCGTCCCCGATGCGGAGCAAGAGTCGACCTGTTTTGCCGTCATGGGTCGCTTCGATGAAGATGCTGCCTTGGCTTCCGTTCGCGAAACCGTGCTTTATCGAATTGGTGACGAGCTCGTTGATGAGCAGCCCGAGGTCGACCGCCCTGTCCGCGTCGAGCTCGACTGCATCCCCCTGCCAGGTGTTCCTCCAGACGATGCCTGAATGGAGGAAGCGATAACGCGATACGAGTTCGTCGATGAGGGCGCGTATCTCTATTACCTGCTCATGCTCGCGACGCCTCAATAGCTGATGCACCGCCGCGATGGCCGAGAGGCTCGCCCGAATCTCATCCAGGGTCTTCGCAGGGTCGTTTTTCTCCTTGGCTTTCAGGTTTACGAGGCTCGAAATGACCTGGATGTTGTTTTTGCCTCGATGCTCGATTTCGTGGAGGAGAATTTCGAGTTCGGCTCGCATCCGGGCCTCTTCCTCGGCAGCCTTCGCGTAGCGATTCACGAGATAGTAGGCGGAAAAGGAAAGCACGATGCTGACCAGGACGAAATTCGAGGAGATGACGATCACGGAATCGAGGCCCTGCTCCCATTGCAGCAATCCCGCGCCCTTGGCGGTGGCCAGAATCACATGAGTCAATAAGGCCAGCAAATTCGCGAGTATTATCGCTGTCTTGCCGCCGAATAGGGCCGCAAGGAAGACGAAGGCGAATATATAGAGATGTCCGGCGCCGAAGGGTCCTGTGATAAGCAGAAGCAGGAGCCCGAGCGCGTAAGAGAGAAAGAGTAGGCTCGCCACCTTCGCGCGATAGGAAAAGGCGGGGACGAGGGCGAGAAGGACAACCCAGACATTCGCGGCGACGTCGCCAACGAGGACCGCCCAAAGCCTTTCGCGGATGGATAGCCAGACACTGGGAACGATGGCGACCAAGCTGCCGACGGCGATGACGCGCGTCAGTATGGTGACGAGGTGATCGCGAAAATCTCGTGTTTCCCGAGAAACGCCGGAAGCTGCGAAGGTTGGCAGGGCTTGTGCCTCCTGGATTGAGGGCGAGTCGGCATCGCGTGTCCGGCTTGCGACTTGATCCTTTCGGCCTCCACTGTACCATCGTCTAACGTGTCGATAAAGACCCCGAAACCAAGGGCCCTGTCATATGAGAACGTTTACCTCCGAACTTTCACGTGATAGACTTTTGCGGATTCCGTTTGCCGCCGGGTATGATACCGCGTGGATAATCACGAGGAGCAAAGCGATGAAGGACATAACGCCGATGGAATTGGTCGATAGACTCAGGTTGAATCTCAGAGATGCGGCCATAGGCGTTGGCGAGACGGATTTCGGTCTCTTGCTGGAAAAGGGTTTTTTGAATTCGGTATTGGCCTTCGAGACGGCAGTCAGGGACGGGGACGCGAGCGATCGGCCGGAGATGATTTCCCCTCCACTCCCCAAAGAAGATGGAACCAAGGGCTCTCGGTCGCGAGATTTGGGCGGCAGCCCTGAGCCGCACTCTTCGAATCGGCGAAGAACGGATGATAGAGGACAGGACCTGGGGCTCCTCGACACGGATATAGACGAGACGGCCCGGCGAATAGAAGCGCGAGAATTATCCCCCATCGAGCTCGTCGACGCGGCCCTCTCGCGCATCGGCGAACGAAACGATTTCATCAATGCTTTCCAGCTCGTGATGGCCGATGCGGCGCGTTTGGAGGCCGAGGCAGCCCAACGCGACATCACCGCCTCGGGGCCCAAATCTCCGCTACACGGCATCCCCGTGGCAGTAAAGGACATTTTCGATATTGAAGGATTGCCGACGAGGGCCGGTTCCTTGATTCTTGGCGCAGTGCCGGCCAAAAAGGATTCGCACGCGGTTTCGCGGTTGAAGAATGCAGGCGCCATCATCGTCGGCAAGACATCACTTCCGGAGTTTTCCTTTTCGCCGGGGTCCAACAACGACCATTTCGGCGCGACGCGAAATCCCCTCGACCCCGAGCGCGATTCGGGAGGATCGAGCGCCGGATCGGCCGCCGCCGTGGCGGATGGAATGGCCCTCGGAGCCCTCGGAAGCGATTCGGGCGGATCGACGAGGATTCCGGCTTCGTTTTGCGGTCTGGTCGGTTTGAAGCCTGCCTGGTCCTGGTCGAGCCTCGGGGGCACGGCAGGGCTTTCCTGGTCCCTTGACACTCTCGGCATTCTTTCTAAGAGCGTCCGAGACGCTCTTCTGATTGCCTCGGTGCTGGACGAAAGCGAAACCTGGAAGCGAGATGTTCACGGACTGCCCTCGGTCTCAGGACTGTGCATAGGCGCTATTCGAGGCGAAGGAAGGGGACGCGCTCTTGCCGATCCCGACGTGCTCAAGGCCTGGGAACAGGGCCTCTCATCCCTCCGTGAGGCGGGCGCTACGATCGTCGACATAGAAATGGAAGAGTTGCCCCAGTTGAGAGCGGTGAACGGCGCAATTCTCGCCATGGAGGCGGCGGCCCTTCACCGAGAAATGCAGTCGAAGCACCTCGACAAGTACGGGGAATTCGCTCGCCTCGGCCTCCTTGTCGGTTGGGCCTATGGGCCCACCGATTATCTCCGAGCGCGGCAGCTTCTCGGGCGTCTCAGAGCCAAGGCGCTTTCCCGGTTCGAATCCATCGATCTTCTCTGTTCGCCGACGATGACCTCAGAAGCGACCCTTCTGGGCCGGCCGCCGAAGATCACCCTCACGGCACCCTTCAACGCTTTGGGATGGCCGGCAATTTCGATACCCGGTGGCAGGGGGGAGACAGGGCTGCCTGTCGGATTCCAACTCGTGGCGAGGCCAGGGGATGAAGCCTCTATGCTCGCCGCCGCCTTTGCCGTCGAGTCCGGGTGGCTGTGCTAGGTAAGGCTCCCTTCGACGAGGGCTAGGTGACTTTGCAGCGTTTGAGAAGGTGCTGGCGAACTGCCGGTCCCGCTCGCTTTTGACGGAATGGCATGGGACTGCTATTCTCGGGACATGATCCCTCAAAGAATCGTCATAGTCGGCCCCGGTGCAGTGGGCAGCTGCATTGCGGCATGGCTCGCCGAGGCGGACCTCGATGTCTACGTCCACGGCAGGCCCCAGGCGATGACGCTTATCGAAGAACGCGGCATCCGACACTACAAAGGGAGACGGGGCCCATCCTCTGCCCGGCGACTCAAGCCCGGAGTACTGAGAAGTCTTGAAGTACTCGGGGAGGACGACATACTCGTCTTCTGCACCAAGAACCGCGACCTCGAGGAGGCTGCCGCTTCGGCGGCTCGAGCCTGCTCCGGCCGTCCCTTCGCGCTCTCCCTCGCAAACGGCCTGGAAAACCAGACGGTCCTTCCCCGGCATTTTGCCCGGCATGCCTTTGGCATTGTCGGATTCAATTGCTGGCTCGACGAAATCGGCCTCGTAGGCTGGCAAAGCCGTGGCCCCCTTGTCCTCGGTACGCCCGACAACAGCTTCGTCAAGGAATGCGGGGAGATCGCTGCGCAACTCGCAAGAGGTCTCCCGGCAGAAACAACCCTGCGCTTCCAAGATGCCGCGCATGCCAAACTCGTCGTCAATCTCGCCAATACCGTGACAACCCTCGTCGGACAGGGCTACAGGACGATAGACGATATAGCCTCGCTGCAACGCATTCTTTATCGGACCCTCGCCGAAGGTGTCCGCGTCGTCGAGGCGGCCGGCCATCGAGGCTACAAAATTGGCGACATGCCGACATTCGGCCTCATCCGCGCCCTCGATGCCATGCCGGCGGTGCTGACGCGGGGAATCTTCAAGCGCAACCTCGATCACATGGTGAAGTCGAGCATGAGCCAGGATATTTTCCAGAAAGGCCGTCGCGATACCGAACTCGAGTCTCTGACCGGCTATTTGGTGCGACTCGCCGGAGAGGTCAGCATTGCTGCACCGTGGAACGAAGGACTCTATCGGATCGCGAAGCAAGGTTTTTCCGATCCGGGATTCAAACCGCTGGAGCCTGCAACCCTGCTGTCGATGCTCGGGCGGTCCCGAAGCCTTTGACGCCGTCTCTCCCGCCGGGTATTGTGCTGCGAACACAGGGGGACAGGTATGGGTATAGAAGAAGCCCGGGCCCATCTCGGGCGATTCGGCAAGGCTGGAGAGGTCATCGAATTCGAGGTTTCGAGCGCGACAGTCGAGCTCGCCGCGCAGGCCCTCGGCGTTGAGGCTGGACGCATCGCAAAGAGCCTCGCCTTCGGGCGCAATGGTTCCTTTCATGTGATTCTTTTCGCCGGGGACGCTCGCGTCGACAACGCTAAATACAAGGCTCGATTCGGCATGAAGGCTACGATGTTGTCGCCCGATGAGACCTTCGAGCTGACGGGTCATCGCATCGGGGGCGTCTGCCCCTTCGGGTTGAAGACTCCGATAGAAATCTGGCTCGATGAATCCCTGCGCCGCTTCGATCATGTCTATCCAGCCTGCGGAAGCGCGAATTCGGCCATCAAAGCCTCCCTCCCCGAACTCGAACTCTGGTCCGGCGCCGCGGGATGGGTCGATGTCGCGAAGCTGCCCGAAGCGACCGTCGTGGAGTGAGAGGAAACAACCCTCGAGTCGACCGAAGGGCGGGAGCCATGCTCGTGTTCGGTTCGATTGTTGCAGCCCTGGTCGGGGCAGCACCCTCCCCGAGCTTCAGTATTTCGCCGCTCTTTCCCATCACCCAGGGGCTCGCACCGTATGCGGACCCTTCTCCGCCCCGTCTTGCCAAGGGTGAAATGAGGGTTTCAAGCGCCCTGACCTGGACGAACAGCCTTCGGGTGGATGACGGAAATAAATGGCCCGGCTACGCCTTGATCGTGGATGGCGAGACCCTTGTCAATCGTTCGTCCATGGCGGTCGGGATCGGCTCGGGTTTGGCCTTGGGAATGTGGTATGAAGCGAGCGCGATCTTTCCCGGATTCATGGATCCGGCGATATCCGCCTTCCACCATGCCTTCGACTTCGCGAATCAATGGAGGGATAGCGTTCCGCCTAACCTCCTCGATATCTGGGTCGTGACGCCTGCAGGGACGCTCACGGATCTGAACGAGGCTGGCCTCGGCCTCGACTCCCTCGGTTTCGGAATGGGCTGGAATGTTTCCAGAGATTGGCTGCCCTCGCTCGACCTAAAGGTCAAAGTCCCCGTCTCCTCGCCCTCGCCGTGGATTTTCGGGAATCTTCCCTCGGTTGAATTTTCTTCAGCCTGGGCCTTCTCCTGGCGCTGGATTGACTGGAAAGCGGCTCTTGGTCTCGCCTGGCAAGCCTTCCCTTCGACATTCTCGGCGATTCCCCATCGGGAGTGGCTGCCCCAGGCGAGTTCGAGCCTCTTCCTCACCATCGCGCCTGGGCTTTCGCTGGGCGCGGAGGCGGCCGCGATGGCCTCGCCCTACGCTATAGACGAATGGTACCTCGGGGGCCTCGTCGGCAATGTCTGGGCCGGAATGAGCGCCCAACTCTCGCCCTCCCTTAGAATCGACACCGCGATCATCGAGGAGCTTGCATCCTGGGCGAGCATCGAAGTGGGGTTTCAGGCGGGTCTTACTTGGAACGGCGAAATTGGGCTTATCGATTGAAAGCTAGATGGGAGCATGCCAGCGTGATAGATTGCCCATAGTCTTGCATCTGGCCCCAAAGGGGTCTAGGATTTCCAATCTTTTATTCACTTTGGAGGAATCGATGCGAAGAAAAATCTTGTTAGTCCTCGTGCTCGCCCTCGCCGCCGCCCTTGCCTTCGGCGCCCCGAAGAGCATGAAACTCGAATCCCTTACTCCGCCCGGAACCTTCCTGGCGACCGCTGGTATCGGATGGGGCGGACTATCCGGCGGAGTGGATTACACCTTCGCTCAAGTCAACATCGGCGATGTGATTCCCGTGACCTTCGGCGGAGCCGGCCGCGCCTTTGTCGACCCTGGCCTTTTCTACTCGTCCTATAGCACTTTCAGCTTCGGCGTCGGCGGATTCGGTACCGCCCACGTAGGATTTAAGGAATTGAAGCTGCCCAACGGGCTCACCTGGCTTTCGAATGTCGATAGTTATATCGGCATCGGCTTCGGCTTCGCCAGCATGACTGCGACGAGTTATTACTCTTCCTACACCGTGAAACCCGGCCTCGGCATTTCGACCTTCGAAGGCGTGAGCTATTACTTCAACGATAAGCTCGCTATCACCGGCGAATATGGCTATATCGGAAGCGTGGGATACGATTGGTCCGGCTATTATAATTATCGCTGGCCGCTCTACTACTCTACCATCGGCGTGACCTTCAAGCTTTGAGTGGACGGTTGCGTCGAAGGAGTTGATCGGTGCGACGTTCGCCGCCATTCGGTGAAAGGGGCTGTCCCATCGGACGGCCCCTTTCATTAATCGACGACCTTTCCCAAATACTCGAGATTCACCTGATCCATCGACTCGAAGATGTTCCGCTTGAGGTCGCTCGAGCCGCCGGTCAGCAGCTTGACTCGCTCTCGGACTTCGCGCCGCTTCGACTCGAGACCGAACTGGCAGGTCGAAACGCTCGAGCCGATTCCCAACTCGCCGATATATTCGACGATCTGGCGCTCCTCGCAGAGGGCGAGGGGGCGGATTATCGACAATGGGTATTTGTCATATTTGACGACGGGCTTCATCCCCGAAAGCTCTCCCTTGTAAAGCATGTTCATGAGGAGGGTTTCGACGATGTCATCGAGATGGTGGCCGAGGGCGATCTTGTTGAAGCCTTCAGCCATCGCATAGCGGATCAGTTCGGTTCTGCGTTGGGTCGAGCACCAATAGCAGTTCATGGACCGACCGGGCTTGAGTCTGCCGAGAATCGGGATATCGAGATTCACGTAATCGATACCCCACTCGCCCAGAAGACGGGGCAGATCCGGATTGCCGCCGCAGGCGGAAAAATCGGCGCCGATATGGAGGGCCCTCAGTTCGAAGGGGAAGGACCACCAACCTCGCTTGATGGAAAGATCTCGGGCGAGCGAGGTCGAGTCCTTTCCTCCGGATACGGCGACAAGGATTCGATCGCCAGGCGCTATCATTTCGAAACGACGGATGGCAACTTCGACCAGCTTGGCGAGAGTGCTCTGGGCGTCTTTCAATTCGCTGTCTGGGCGATTTTCTCGACGAGTTCCTTGATGGCCTCGGCCGAATAGGGTTTTGTGACATAACCCTCACATTGATTCTTGAAGGCTGCCATTACATTCTTTGCATCCCCGAGGGCAGTGACCATGATCACCTTGCACGCATCGGGAGAGGGGATTCCGATGTCTTCCTCGAAGGCCCTGAGTTCTTTGAGGGTCGTCTGCCCGTCCTTTTCCGGCATCATGATATCTAAGAAGACCAGATCGTAAGGCTTTCCCGCTTCATAAGCGGACTTCAGGGCCGCCAGTGCCTCGGCACCATTTGTGGCGCCATCGACAGTTCCGAAATTCTGGATCATCCGAGTCAAAAGATTCCTCGAGAGGAATTCATCTTCGGCAACCAGCATTTTGAGAGACTTCATGGCAGATCCTCCAGCGCCTATCAATCCTTTCATACTTTGCGCCATCATGGGCAATCGATCAAGGGAATTTGGAACCTGACTAACGTAATTCGAGTGTGAATCTCGCGGTAGGGTGATTTGCACTTGCAGTTTCCCTATGTCCGCATAAGATGATTATTGGACGATACAATGCCCGAAACGATGGACGAAGAAACCAGAGAAATCATCCAATCCTTCATCTCTGAAGGGTACGAGCGTCTCGATGACGCTGAGTCGGAACTTGAAAAATTGGATGCCGCCTTGCGGGAGGAAGAGTGGGATATAGCCGCCAATGGCCGTCGTCTCAACTCCGTCTTTCGCCTCTTTCATTCTGTAAAAGGGAGTGCGGGTTATCTCAATTTCGAGCAGATCAAAGCCCTCACTCACGAAGCCGAGGCCCTTCTTGAGGTTTTTATAAAGGGAGGCGTAAAGCCGACGCCCGCGAGCTTCGACATCGTTTTCAAGACTGTTGACGTGCTTCGCGAATTGGTTAAGCTCGTCGAAGGCAAATCCACCGACAGCGAAGGTGCGCAACTCGCCAGTGAGCAGGCTGCGTTCATCAAAGCTCATGTCGAGGAGCTAATGGGCGGCTCCGCCCGCGAAACGACTGCTGCCCGAATTTCCGATCCCCTGGCGCCTCCAGGCAAGACCGGCTTGAATACTCAACAAGCACAGCCTGACGCTCTTCCGAACGAAATATATCTCTCCGACCTCATCACCCTCGATATGGTGCAGCGCTTTCTCGCCGAGTGCGCCGACCTCGTAGACGGGGCGGAGAAATTCGCCCTGGGTATCGACAAGGGTGCCCATGTGGGCGAATCCATCAATGACATTTTCAGAGCCGTCCACACGATCAAGGGGAATGCTGGTTTCTTCGGTTACGTCCTTCTCGAGGCTCGATGCATGGATTTCGAAGCGCGGCTCGAAGGGGTGCGAAAGGGCGGCCAGCCCGCCGATGAGACATTCCTTGCCTCTGTGATGGCTTTCATCGACGAACTTCGCGCCGCGATAGGGCATGTGGATATTCGAGAACCTGGTCGGCACCGAATTGTCGCTAATGCTCCCGAAGCGGCGAATCCCGAACACCCCGGTGTTCCTGCCGGACCCGCGTCCCCGGAAGAATACCGTCCCCTCGGGCAGATCCTGGTCGACATGGGCGCTGCGGCCGAATCCGATATCCAAAGGGCCCTAGACACAAAGAACAGGCCGATAGGCGAAATGCTTGTCGAAAGCGGCGTCGCCAAGCCGAGCGATGTGGCGGTCGCCCTCGAAGTGCAGAGGCGCTCGCAGGCTGTCGAGGAAGTTGTGCGGAAAGAGATCCGCGTCGACACGACCAAGCTCGACAAACTCTTCGAACTTGTCGGCGAACTCATCACTGCTGAGGCGATGGTCGCCAACAGTCCGGACCTCGCGGGTCTCAGGCTCGATGATTTTCAGAAATCCTTCGGCAATCTCAACAAGATCAGCCGGGAAATCCAGGAAACGACTATGATGATCCGGATGATCCCTCTTGAAGGACTCTTTCAGAAGATGACGAGGCTCGTTCGCGATCTATCTCGAAAAGTTGACAAACCCGTCGACTTCCATATCTCGGGCGCCGAGACGGAAATGGACAAGAACGTCATCGAACAGATATCCGATCCCCTCGTGCATATCCTCAGGAATTCGCTCGATCATGGGGTTGAATCGAAGGAAACGCGGGCATCCGCGGGGAAGGCCGCGATTGGCGGGCTCTGGCTCGACGCGCGCTACGAAGGCTCCGAGATTTGGATCAGCGTTCGCGACGACGGCAACGGCCTCGATCGCGAAAAGATAGTTGCGAAGGCGATAGAGCGCGGTCTTTTCCAGGGAGATCCGGCGACATTGCCGGACGACACAGTGTGGGGCTATATTTTCGAGCCCGGTTTTTCGACTGCGGCCAAGGTAACCGAGATTTCGGGAAGAGGCGTCGGCCTCGATGTCGTCCGGAAGAATCTCGAGCGAATACGCGGCCAGGTCGAAGTCCGGACCGAGCGTGGTCGCGGCACAGAATTCATCCTCAAGATTCCGCTCACTATGGCCATCCTTGACGGCATCACCATAAAGGTAGGGCCGGGCTTCTATTCGATTCCCCTCGGTGACATCATCGAGTTCTTCAAAGCGACTCCTTCCCAGCTCACGCGAACCGGTGAGAGCATCTCTGTCAATCTGCGCGGTTCGATACTACCCCTGCTAAAGTTGGGGGAGATCTTCGGCATCGGGGGGGCGATACTCGATCCCGAATCGGGGATCATCATAGTGGTCGAGGCTGGGGATCAACGAGCCTGCCTCCTCATCGACGAAGTCGTAGGAAACCAACAGATCGTCGTCAAATCCATTTCCGAATATCTCGGCAAGGTAGAAGGCATATCGGGCTGTTCCATCCTCGGCGATGGCACTGTCAGTTTCATCATCGACACTGCGCGCCTCGTGGGGCGCCGAATCATCGCCTGAACAGGCGCGATCAGGAGGAACCTGATGAAGATCCTCGCGAAGCTGCTCCTTGGTTTTGTCGCCGTAGCCGTCATCTGCGCCATTGTCGGCATCGTCGGTTTCACCCGTCTCAGCTCCTTGAGTACGAGGCTCGACGATGAAAGGGACAAGACGATTCCATCCATCACATTGATGACGGACTTGGAGAATCAGCATGTAATCATCAAGACAGCCGTCAGGAGCCTCTCGAATCCCTTGGGAGCGAACGATGCCGATTTCATCAAACGGGAAACGGGCCACGTCGATAGTGCGCGGGCCGCGTACGCGAAGGACGTGGAAAGCTACGACTCGCTGCCTCGAACGACGGATGAAGATCAGCTTTGGAAGGTCGCTCAAGAAAAGATGGCGACGGCAAAGGCTTACAACAATGAAATCATCGCCTTGGTGGAAAAGGCGCTCCAGACGAGCCCCGGGCCGATTCGCGAGAGCCTGTACGCGGAGGTCTTCGCGCTCATCAATGGCAGCCGCCGTGCGGAATTCGACGACGCTATCTCGGCCATCCAAAATCTGACCCATTATATAGCCAACTACTATGGGGTCGAAGAGGTGAAGGCCGCCACGGACATGGCGCATCAGAGCGAAGCGATACTCATCGTGGTGACGGTCCTCGCATTCATCGTAGCGCTCGCGCTCGGTCTCTTTCTCGGAAGAGCCATTTCCGCTCCCCTCAAAAAGAGCGTCGCCTTGCTCGATAAGCTGGCCGCGGGGGACATAAGCGAACGACTCCAGATCAAGACCAAGGACGAATTCCGGCAGATTGCGGCTTCCCTCAATAATGTCGCCGACAATCTCGGCCGCCTCATTGAGGAGACAGCCCACCTTGCAGGCGATATTTCCTTGGGAAAATTGACTTCGCGCGCGAAGCCTGAACAATTCAAGGGATCCTTTGGAGGGCTGGTCACCGGACTCAATGGCATTGTCGATAACCTCATCGGCTATCTCGACAACATGCCCGCGCCAGCCATGATAATAAATGAGGATTTTGAAATTGTGTACATGAACAAGGCTGGTGCGACACTTGGAAATGCAACACCGGATCAACTGGTAAGGTCACGCAAGAAGTGCTACGACTTCTTCAAGACGGGGGACTGTCAAACCCAGCGATGCGCCTGCGCGCTCGCGATGAAGGCCAGGGGGGCCGCCACTTCCGAGACTCGCGCCACCCCCCTTGATAAGAACTACGACATCGCCTACACGGGATTGCCCATCATGGACAAGGAAGGCAAGGTCGTCGGAGCCTTCGAGACGATCACAGATCAGACTTCCACCAAGATTGCCGAGAGAAGGATGAAGAAGATAGCCTCATTCCAAGAATCGGAAATCCGCAAGATTAACGGGAATCTCCAAAAGATATCCAAGGGGGATCTCGATTGCGATTTCACGATCGCTGATAGCGACGAGGATACCCATGAAACGAAACAACTTTTTGAGACCATCATCCTCGCGCTGAGGCAGTCGACGGAGGCCATCGGCGCCCTCGTGAAGGACGCGGACATGCTCGCCCAGGCCGCAGTCGAGGGAAGGCTCCAGACGAGGGCGGATGCCGCCAAGCATCAGGGCGATTTCCGGAAGATCGTCGACGGCGTCAACCGGACTCTCGATCTCGTCATAACTCCTATTAACGAGACCAACGCCGTCCTCAAGCATCTCGCCGAAGGCGACCTCACCCAGCGTATAGCGAGCGACTATAAGGGCGACTTCGACATTCTCAAGACCTCCCTCAATACCTCCCTCAATTCGATCAACGACACTCTGTCGCAGATCAACGACGCCGTCGACCAGGTAGCCGAGGGGGCGGGCCAGGTGTCGCAAGCTTCGCAAGCCCTGTCCCAGGGAGCGACGGAACAAGCCTCGTCGCTCGAGGAAATTACGAGTTCGATCACCGAAATCGCGAGCCAGACCAGGACCAACACCGAAAACGCGACGACGGTGAACGGCCTCGCCAGGACGGCCAAGGACAATGCGGAGAAGGGCAACGATCAGATGAAGGATCTCGTTGCCGCGATGAGCGACATCAACACGAGCGCCGAAGAGATCAAGAAAGTGACGAAGGCCATCGACGACATCTCCTTCCAGATCAATCTTCTCGCGCTGAACGCGAACGTAGAGGCCGCCAGGGCGGGTAAGTACGGGAAGGGCTTCGCCGTCGTCGCCGAGGAGGTCCGAAATCTGGCGGTCCGTTCGGCCAACTCCGTCAAGGAGACTACGCGTATGGTCGAGGAGGCAATTTCCAATATCGATCGAGGAAACCAACTCGTCGGCGTGACGGCCAAGCAGCTCTCCGAAATTGTCGATGGAGCGGCGCAGGTGGCCACCCTCGCCGAGGAGGTCGCTCAGGCCGGGAAGGAACAGGCGATCGGCCTCGAGCAGGTAAGCCAGGGCCTCGGTCAGATCGACCAGGTGACTCAGGCCAATACCGCGACGGCCGAAGAAAGCGCCTCCGCCTCGGAGGAGCTTTCTTCCCAATCCCAGCAGGTCAAATCCATGCTTACCCGCTTTAGGCTCAAGGAGCGGGAATCGAAGATGACTGACGCGGACCTCATCAGGATGATGAAGGCCGAACTCGCCCGTCAGCAGCACGGAGGCGTCTCGGCGACGATAGCCTCGCCGAATTCGAAGGGTACGAGATTCGCGGCGCCGGCCTCGGGAGCTTCTGCTAGAAACCCTGTCCGGAAAATCAATCCCGCAGACGTGATCTCCCTCGATGACGACGACTTCGGCAAATTCTGAAGGAGGCAGGGATGGAAGCGGGAAGGCGCGACGTCCTCGACGAATCTCTTGGCGTCGATGACGAGGATGAGGACACCCAGGCGAACAAATATCTCTTTTTCCGGATCGGCAGGGAATCCTACGGAATAGGTATAAAGCACATCATCGAGATCATCGAACTGCAAAGAATCTCGGAGGTGCCCGACATGCCCGCCTATGTGAAGGGCGTCATCAATCTGCGCGGCAAGGTCATCCCCATCATCGATCTCAGACTTCGTTTCCAATTGGAAGCGAGGGCCTATGACGATCGCACCTGTATCGTCGTGACGGAGATCGTCGGCGTGCTCATCGGATTCGTTGTTGACACGGTGGAGGAGGTCATTGAAATTCCGGCGAACCAGGTCGAGCCTCCTCCGCGATTCAAGAGCGAGGGAGGGCACAATCGCTATATCTCGGGGCTTGGCAAGGTCGGGGAGGAAGTCAAGATCCTTCTCGATGTGGAGAAGATCATCGACGACCAGTCCCTGCGCGCCATCGAGGCCGAGGCGCAGCCCACGCATTGATGCAGGGAATTGAGGGACTCCCCGAGATCCGCGAAGCGGACTACCGTTTCGTGGCCGATCTGCTCTATGAGCGGTTCGGCATTCAATTCGGCGACAGGAAGAAAGTCCTGGTCGCCGGTAGGCTCGCCAAGCGGTTACGGGAGCTGGGTCTTTCCAATTTTGCCGATTATGTAAAGCTACTCCGGAACGACAGCTCCGGCGTCGAACTCGTCGAGTTCGTCAATCGGCTGACTACCAACCATTCATTCTTTTTTCGGGAGAACGAGCACTTCGATTATTTGAAAAGGGAAATCGTGCCGCCCCTCATCCATGAGGCTTCGCGGGGACGGGGTACGAGCTTGCGGATATGGAGCGCCGGCTGCGCTGCGGGTGAAGAGGCGCACACGATCGCCATAACGCTGAGAGAATCGCTTGGTGAGGCTTTCCGCCTTCTCGATCCCTCGATTCTCGCCACGGATATTTCGCTCAGCGCCCTGAAAGATGCGAGTGTTGGCGTATACCCGGCCAATCGGTTCAGCGAGATGCCCAAGGTATTTCAGACGCGCTATTTTGAAAAGTTGGAAGATGAGCATTGGAAGGCTCTTCCCTCGATCCATGAATTCATATTGTTCAAGCGCCTCAATTTGATGTCGATTCCCTACCCATTCAAGGGGCTATTCGATGTGGTATTTTGCAGGAACGTGATGATCTATTTCGACCATGAAGCGAGAAGTAAGCTCGTAAAGGCGATCTACGATTTCGTTAAGCCGGGCGGCTATTTCTTCATCGGTCATTCGGAGACCCTGCAGCGCAACGATTGCCCATTCGTCTACGTGAAGCCGGCGATCTATCGAAAGGAGATCGGCCCATGACCAGTCTCAAGGCCTTGGGCCTGGGAATAGTCACCGTGGCGAACCGGAAAGGAGGGGTCGGCAAGACGGCAAGCGCCATCAGCATCGCCTCCGGGCTCGCGAAAACGGGAGAGAAGGTACTCGTCATCGACGGAGATCCCCAAGGCAACATGAGTCTTTTTTTCCTCGGCGCGGACAGGGACCGCGAGGGATTCTCTGGTTTTCTCGGCGCGCTCGGCGATGGCGCGGCTCCAAAGCTGGAATCATATATCAACAAGAATGTCAGGCGTAATCTCGATCTCTTGCCTGCGGGCAAGGGTTGGCTAGGGTTTTTTCGCGAGGAGACGGTGACGAAGCGGATCGGCGAAAAATTCGGCGAAATTCTCGCGTCGGCAAAAATCGGCTACCGGTGGATTATCATCGACACCTCCCCCGCCCATGGGGCGCTGGAGCGGATGCTCATCAGCTCCAGCGAAGCCCTCATCGTACCCCTCGAATTCCAGCGTTTCTCGATTGCGGGACTCGAGACCCTTATGGGCGAAGTCGAGAAGTGCTCCGTCGAGTCGGGAAGACCAATAAGAATACAGGCATTGCTGTTCACGAAGGCCGAGCACAACGTGGCTCGCGTCGATGCCTATCGCGAGGTCTTTTCAAGCTTCGGGATTCCGGTCTTTGAGGTATGCAAGTCGGAATATGTTCCCAAGGGCCTCGAACGAGGCAGGACGATATGGGAGAACGCTCCGGGCAGTTATGCGGCCAGGGATTATGCGGCTCTTTTAAATAAGGCTTTTTTCGGCTGAACCATCGCCGGGAAGGAATGCGTATGTCATCGAGGACCGACGGCACGGAAGAGCTCGCAAGAATGGCCGATTCGCTTAAATCGAGACCGGAGGCCAAGGGCCCATCGGCTTACGAGGTGTCTTCGGCCCTGGCCATGCCCTCAAGGCGGAAACTCATGGGACGGTGGGAAGTGATCGAGCATCTAGTCGGCGGTGAGCCCTTTCTCAATGCCTTCGTCGCCCAACAGCTCAAAGCCGTCGAGTTGGTCGATGGCGTGTATGCCGCAAGCTATGAATTCCGCGAGAACCTCTGCATAAAGAAGGTTTCCATCGACGGCCTCATCCCGTCGGATGAGGGAGAGATCCGCTACGAATACAGGCTGACAGTCGCACTTACATGGCGCCCGGGTCGGGGCAGGACGCTCATCGTGAAGCCGGAAATCGGCTATCAGTTGACGATGCTCGACTCGAAGCCCGCATCGTGCAAGGATCTCCTCGCATCGGGAGAAGAGCAGAGCCTCGTCTGGCACCTCGAAGGAAAAGATCTCGTCCTCGAGGAAGGCGGCGACAGACGGCTTCTTCGAAGGATCCCGGCGTGAGCGATAAGATACGGGTCCTTATAGTCGACGATTCGGCCATCGCGCGCGATTTGATCGAAAAGGGGCTTGCCCGAAATCCCGACATCGAAATCGTCGGCAAGGCCTCCGACGCCTATTCCGCCCGCGATAGGATCGTGTTGCGAAAGCCCGATGTCGTGACCCTTGACGTAGAAATGCCGAAGATGGACGGAATCGAATTCCTGAAACGGCTTTTGCCTCAATATCCGATTCCCGTCATCGTGGTTTCGGCGGTCACGACCGAGGGGTCCCATCGGGCACTCGAAGCCCTTGAGGCCGGCGCGGTCGCCGTCGTCGGAAAGCCGAAAGCCAATGATCGCGAGGGCCTCGCCACGATGCTTGAAGAGCTTTCGGAGGCCGTCATCGAGGCTTCGCGAGCCCAGATCCGCAGCCCTGCCAATGCGCATTCGCCCCGCGCCACGCCGCGCCCTCGAGCGGTGGGGCCGATGCAGGCCAATCGCGTCGTCGCCATCGGCGCCTCTACCGGGGGGACCGCGGCCCTCAATTCCATCATTCCCGCCCTTCCCCTTAATTTTCCCCCGACCCTGGTAGTCCAACATATGCCTCCGGTCTTTACGCGCATGTTCGCCGAGGCGCTCGGCAAAACCTCCCAGGTTCGCGTGCGCGAAGCCGAGGAGGGCGACCGCCTTGAACCGGGGCTCGTGCTCATCGCGCCGGGCGACATGCATCTCCGGGTGGCTATGGAAGGCGGCATTGGCAGGATCAGGCTCGGCCGCGGGGAAAAGGTTTCAGGACACCGACCTTCGGTCGATGTCCTGTTCACGAGCGTGGCGAAGGCCTACGGCGCAAAGGCCGTGGGTGTCTTGCTGACTGGAATGGGCCGGGACGGGGCCGACGGCCTTCTCGAAATGAGAAGGGCGGGATCTCGCTGCATCGCGCAGGACGAGGAGAGCTCGGTCGTGTTCGGCATGCCCAAGGAAGCGTGGAAGATCGGCGCGGCCGAGTCGCTGGTCGGACTCCAGGACATCCCCGAAGCGCTCGAGGCCATTCTCCACGAGACGAGCAAGGAGGTCCAATGGCGACGATAACTCTCGGCGTCGGTGACTGGGCCGTATCCGATAACGCCGCGGATGTGATCAAGACCTATGCATTGGGTTCTTGCGTGGCGGTGATGATCTTTGACGTATCGAAAACCATCGCGGGGATGGCCCATGTGGCCCTGCCCGATTCGGCGGTCGACCCCGAAAAGGCGAAGGCGCAACCGGGCTATTTCGCCGACGTCGGGGTCGCGGTGATGATAGAGGAGATGAAGCGCCGGGGTGCGACGAGGCCGCACGTCTGGGTGAAGCTTGCGGGCGGGGCTGCGGTGATGGATCCCAAGGGCATATTCGATATCGGCAAGCGCAATGTCCTCGCCATCAAACGCGCGCTCTGGCGAAGCGCGCTAGGGCCGATAGGGGAGGACACGGGAGGCTCTACCTCTCGCACGGTCGCCATGAATGTGGCGGACGGCGCGATAACCTTGTCCGCAGGACCTCGCCAGTGGACGATCTGATAGGAGGCACGAAAAATGGCAGAAACGAAACAAGTTCTCATCATCGACGATTCATCCACCTCCCGCATGATCATTCAACGTTGTGTCGAGATGTCCGCCCCCGAGTTCGGAAGCTTCGCCCAGGCCGAGAACGGCATGGAAGCACTAGCGATGCTGCGGGAAGGCGTGCGCTACGATCTCATTCTCACCGACATCAACATGCCCAAGATGGACGGGCAGACCTTCATCAAGCTCGTGAAGAACGACCCGATGACGAGGGACATCCCCGTGATCGTCATTTCGAGCATCGCCGATGGGGCCTTCGTGGAGGGACTCAGGCGGCTAGGCGTGACTGCTGTGATCAAGAAACCCGTATCGCCGGCGAAAATTCTCGATGCCATCGGAGGCATGTGATGACTGAGAACATGGATGCCGAAAAGGCGCAGGCGGCACTCATAACGGCCGTCCAGACCGCAATGGCGGACATGGTCTTCATCGATACCGCCAAAGCGGATCAATCTCCCTCGCTCGAGGCGGAAAATCGTGCGGCTATCGACATTCTCAAACCCGTGTCGCTCCGTCTCGAGGTGGCGGCAGGACCGAAGCTGCGCGGCAGGATAGCGGACATACTCTTCGGGGAGGATAGCGAGTGGAATAGGGACGATGCATTTCTCGAGCTTCTCAACGTGACCGCAGGCATATTCCTTTCGGAGTATTACGGCCCCGGCATGGAAGTCCGGCTCGAACTGCCGCGCTATCTGTTCATGAGGGACGAGGAGGAAGGGGCCGCGGTCGCGGAGGCGGGGTTTGACGCCGAAGGAGAGCCGATGCTGGCGGCTCTTCGATCCATTAGATATCGCTACTAAAAATAACGTCGGCCGACCCGGGGTCGGCCGACGATGCGATGCCTATTTCGAGGCGCCGAGAATGGCTTCTTTGCAGGCCTTCGAAACGCTGATCTTCACCGCGGTACGCGCGGGAATCTTGATGCTCTCGCCGGTAGCGGGGTTGCGACCCACGCGGGCCTTGCGCTTGCTGAGCTTGAGGATCCCGAGGCCAGGGAGCGTGAACTTCTTGTTCTTCTTCGCTTCCTTGTAGGCGAGATCGACATAGGAATCGAGGAAGGCGGCGACCTGCTTTTTGGTCAGGCCGTTCTTTTCGGCAAGCTGGGCAACGATCTGCGCCTTCGTGAGGCTTTTCGGAGTGCTGGTCGGCATAGACTATCTCCTTCGGAAATAATGCCTATATTACAGCCCCATGGGCGAGGCTGCAAGTCAAAAACGCCGTATCGGCGAAGACCGATGCAGGAAAAGCCGATATTTCCGCGAAAAATAAGGCCTTTTCGGTCAGGCCTTGTTGAATCCCTCTCATGACCTTTATAATCCGGCGACATTGCAGGTCTTGGAACGGAGCACGGCCGTCAGCCTCGCACAGATGTCGGCGACACGATGGAGGTCAGGATGAACAGGGCGCTCGAGATCCTCAAGGAAAGGGGATTTGTCCAGCAATGCACCGACGAGAAGGGACTTTCGGCGGCGATGGATCAAGGCCCGGTCACCTTCTACGTGGGTGTCGATCCCACCGGGCCCTCCCTCCACATAGGCCACATGGTTCCCTTTTTCGCCCTGAGGCATATGCGCGAGGCGGGGCACGTGGGCATCGCGCTTTTGGGCGGCGGCACGGCGCGCATCGGCGACCCGAGCGGCAAGTCGGAGATGCGCAAGATGATCTCCTATGATGCGATAGACGCCAATGCCGAGCTTTTCAGGAGTCAGCTCGACCGTTTCGTCGCCTTCGACGGCACGTCCTCCTTCGCGGCGAACAACAAGGATTGGCTTGCCAATCTCAACTACATCGATTTCCTCCGCGAAATCGGCAGCCACTTTTCGGTCAATCGGATGCTTTCCTTCGAGGCGTATAAGCTCCGCCTTGAGACCGGACTTTCCTTCGTCGAATTCAACTACCAGCTTCTTCAGAGTTATGACTTTCTCGAGCTCTGGCGCCGCCACGGCTGCAGGCTCCAGATCGGCGGCGATGACCAGTGGGGCAACATCGTCGCGGGAATCGAGCTCATCCGCCGCGTCGAGGGGGCGGAATGCTTCGGACTGACCTTCCCCCTCATCATGACCTCCGACGGCAAGAAGATGGGAAAGACCGAGAAGGGGGCTTTGTTCCTCGATCCCGAGATGACGAGCCCCTGGGAGTTCTTCCAATACTGGCGCAACGTCACCGACGCCGACGTCGAGCGTTTCCTCCTCCTCTTCACCTTCCTGCCCGCCGAGGAATGCAGGGCCCTCGCTCGCGGCGACATCAACGCCGCGAAGGCGCGTCTCGCGTGGGAAGTGACCGCCATCATCCACGGCAGGGCCGCCGCCGATCAGGCGAGCGATGCGGCCAAGGCAGCCTTCGGCGGGGCGGGGGATATCGCGAGCATACCCTCGCGCACGATGAGCCAGGCCGAGCTCTCAGCCGGCTACGGCGTCCTCGATCTTTTCGTCTTCGCCGGCCTGGCTGGCACCAAGAGCGAGGCGAGGCGTCTCGTCCAGCAGGGTGGTGCCATCATCAACGATCGGAAGATTGAGGATGAGAAGGCGCTGGTCGATGTTACATGGGCGGAGGATGGGGCCTTGATCCTCAGGGCGGGAAAGAAGCGCGTCTTCAGGGTTGTTTTGGAGTAGGAGCGCGGCCGATCGGTTTGAGCGCGTGGACTCAGGGCACGAGGGCGAGGGCGATGTCGAACATGAGATCGAGCCTCGTTTGGCGATCCTCCGCGTCCATGGAGCGTCCCGTCACGTTGTTGTCCGAGCAGGTGAACATGGCGAGGGCGCGCTTGCCGAGCCACGCGGCGTTGCAGTAGAGGGCGTAGCTCTCCATGTCCGTCGCCGCGCAACCCATCCTGGCCCACTTCTTCCAGCCCTCGTCGGCGGGACGGGCGCTGTAGAGAGAGAACACGTCGGAGGAAAAGACCGATCCCACCCAGTGGCGGGCTCCGAGCTCCCGAGCCCTGGCCACGGCGGCCTCGAGAAGCCCGTAATCGGCGGAGGGGCTGAAATGTCCTGGAAGCCCATATTGATCGGCATAGGCCGAATCGCTGCTCGCCGACATCGCGAAGGCGATGTCGCCCACCTCGAGCGCCTCGGTGAGGCCGCCGCAGGTGCCGATCCTCACGACGCTCTCGACTCCGTAAAAAGCGAACAATTCGTATGAATAGATTCCCATCGAAGGCGCGCCCATGCCCGAGCCCATGACCGATACAGGACGGCCTCCGAAGGTCCCGGTGTAGGCGAGCATCCCGCGGACACCGTTCACTTCGCGCGCCCCTTCGAGGCGATCGAGGGCGAGGTGGCGGGCCCGGAGCGGATCCCCGGGCATGAGTACGATGGGCGCGATATCCCCCCTGAGTGCCGCGTTGTGCGGGGTGCCTTTCCGCGCGAAATCAAGGGGGATTCCAGGCATGGGAGACTCCTTTGCGCCCATAGGCGAGTCGCCTCGTCCGGGCAGCCTCAGCTTCCGCTCTTTTCGTAGGGCTGGCCCGCCGCCGCCGGCGCGTAATCCTTGCCCGAGAACACGACCAGGGTCACAAGCGTGATGACATAGGGCAGGACCGAGAAGAATTCCGGCGGCAGATCCCTCAGCACGTTGATGTTGACCATGTAGATGGAAAGAGCGACGGCGGAGCCGAAAAGAAGGCTGGCGCCTCCGACGCCCTTCGGCGTCCATCTGCCGAAGGATACGGCCGCGAGGGCGATGAAACCGGCCCCGTTGATCGTGTACATCGTGTACTGGATCGTTTCGGTCACCACGAGGCAGGCGCCGGCGAGGCCGGCGAGTGCGCCGGAGATGAGAACAGCGATCCAGCGAGTCCGGCGAACGTCGATGCCGGCCGAGGCCGCAGCCTGCGGATGTTCACCGCAGGCTCGAAGACGGAAACCCCAGGGGCGCCGATACAGGAGGTACCAAATCAGGACGAGGACTGCCAGGGCGATATAGGCCGTGGGGTAGATCCCTCCGGGACCGGGCATCATACCGAGCATGAAGGGTTCGGTCCGTTCCTGGTGGAAAATGATCTGCGAAAGGAAGACGGTACCGCCTGTCGCCAGGAGGTTGATGCCCGTGCCTGAGATAACCTGATCGGCGTTGAGGTTGACGGAGGCGAAGGCGTGGATGGAGGAGATGAGGAGGCCGGCGAGGGCGGCCGAGCCGAGGGCGATCCATACGGACATTGAGGTCGATGGCTCGAGGATGGTATGGACGGTCGCCGCGGTGAAGGCGCCTATGCCCATGAGCCCCTCGAGGGCGATGTTCACGATGCCCGAACGCTCGCTCACGAGGCCGCCCATGGCCGCTATGAGAATGGGCGCCACCATCATCAGGATGGAGGGAACCATGTCGAGAAGCCTAAACATCACGCGCCTCCGAATCCGTCTGGCCACGCGCCGCGGCGACCTTGGCCCTCCATTCGATGAGCATCCTGAAACCGGCCCTGAGGGAGACGAAGATGACCACGAGGCCCGAGATTATCCAGGTGATTTCCTTGGGTATCTGGCGGGATTGCATCAGGGGCTGGGCAGAGGCGAGCATCCCGAAGAGGAGGCCAGAGACCAGGGTGCCGCCGGCCCGCGAATTGCCGACGAGGGCCACCGCTATGCCATTGAATCCATAATTGTCATAACCGCCCAAGACCCTTCCGTAATTGAAGGAGCCGAGGGCGACGATCGCCCCGGCGATGCCCGCGAAGGCCCCCGAGATTGCCATCGAGATGGTGAGCGACCGATCGACGCTTATGCCCGCGTACGAGGCTGCGTTGCGATTGAGCCCCGTCGCGCGGAGCTCGAATCCCAACTTCGTGCGTTCGAGGATGAGCCAATAGAGGAGGACGCAAAACAGGACGATGAAGATGCCGACGCTCAATCGCGAATGATTAGTTAGCGGGTCGAGGAAGGAACGTGGGATGAGTGCAGTCTCGGGAAAGCTCGGGGTTCGATAGGTGTTCGCGTCAGGAATGAGTCTCGTGAGGTAGCGCGAGAGGAAGAAAGCTATGTAATTGAGCATGATGGTCGCGACCACCTCGGAGACCGCGAAACGGGCCCGGAGCCAGCCGACGAGGCCTCCCCAAAAGGCCGCGGCGAGTGCCGCCGCGGCGAGGGCGAGGCTCCAATGGAGGCCGGGGATCGCCGGGAAATAGAGTGCCACGAATTGGGCCGCGGTGAGTCCGATGATGTACTGGCCCTCGGCGCCTATGTTGAAAAGGCCGGTTCGTGCCGCGAAGCCCATCGACATGCCAGTCAGAATCAGGGGCATGGAGGCAGTCAGCCACTCCCCGACGTACCGAGAATTCCATACGGCGCTCGTGGCGTTGTAACCCGTGAGGGTTTGCAGGAGGGCGAGATACATTCCGGAGGGCTTGCGCCCGACCGAAAGCACGATCAGCGTGCCGCAGACGAATCCGAGAATAACCACGAGGACGGAGAGGGCCCCGTTCGAGCCGATGAAGGCATCCAGGGCGGCCCTTCCGCTCCGCTTTGAAGAGGGAAGCCTTGTCTCGCTCATCCTGCCCCTTTCCTCATGCCCATTTCGGCGCCCCGGGCCTTTCCCGCCATCATGGCGCCGATAAGGCGCTCGTCGACGCCCTTGGCCTCGACGATTCCCACGATCTCGCCCTTCGATATCGCCGCGATCCTGTCGCAGAGTGCCAGCACCTCGTCGAGTTCGTACGAGACGAGGAGAACCGCCCGGCCCTTGTCACGCTCCGCGATGATGCGTTTGTGGATATTCTCTATCGCGCCGACATCGAGGCCGCGGGTCGGCTGAGCGATGACGAGGAGACGGGGCGAGATATCTATCTCGCGCGCGATGATGGCCTTCTGCTGATTGCCGCCCGACATGCTCCTCGCCTTCGTGGCCGGACCCTTGGCGGCCCTGATGTCGTATTCGGCTATGAGGCTTCGGGCGCGCTCGGCCATCGCCTCGAAGTCGAGGAAGAATCGGCGACGGAGGAGGGGAGGCCGGTCGTAGGTCCTGAGCGCCAGGTTCTCGTCGAGCCTGAAATCGAGGACGAGACCGTGACGCTGCCTGTCCTCGGGGACGTGGCCGATGCCGGCCCCGGCCCGCTCCCTGGTGGAGACCCTCGTGATATCTCGGCCATCCATACTAATGCTGCCCTTCTCCACGCGCCTCAGTCCCGTTACGGCCTCGATGAGCTCCGTCTGGCCATTTCCGTCGACGCCGGCTATGCCGAGGATCTCGCCGGAACGCACGTCGAGCGAGAGTCCCTTCACGCTGAGCTGTCCTCGGGAACCGCGGACATCGAGGTCTCGGATCGAAAGGACGACGTCTCCGAGCGTCGGGGATTTCTTCCGGATGTTGAAGTCGACGGCTCTTCCCACCATCATCTCGGCGAGGGCGGATTCGTCCGTCGAGGCGACATCGACCGTACCGACAAGCCGGCCCCGGCGCAGCACCGTGCAGCGTTCCGCCGCCTCCTTGATCTCCCTGAGCTTGTGGGTGATGAGGATGACGGTCTTTCCCTCGGCTTGAAGCCTCTTCAGGATGGCCATGAGTTCGTCGATTTCTTGCGGCGTGAGCACTGCCGTGGGTTCGTCGAATATGAGGACGTCCGCGTCGCGGTAGAGAATCTTGAGTATCTCGGCACGTTGCTGCATCCCGACGCCGATCGACTCAACCTTGGCCTTCGGGTCGACCGCGAGACCGTAGCGATCCGAGAGCTCCGCGATGCGGCGTTCGGCCCCGCGAAAGTCGACTTCGCCGAGGAAGTTCCGCGGCTCCATGCCGAGGATGATGTTCTCGCTGACCGTGTAGGGGCGCACGAGTTTGAAATGCTGGTGCACCATACCGATTCCCAGGGCTCTCGCATCATTCGGGCCGCGGATCCTCGCTTCCTTGCCGTCGACGAGTATTTTGCCGGCGTCAGGGGCGTAGAGTCCGAAGAGCACCGACATCAAGGTCGATTTGCCCGCGCCGTTTTCGCCGAGTATCGCGTGGATTTCGCGGCGGCGAACCCGGAGGGTCACGTCGTCGTTGGCGACGATGCCGGGAAAGACCTTGCGAATGCCCAGCATCTCGACGGCCCATTCGCTGCCGTCGGAAACTGACCTCGTATCCTGCTTGTCGGTTGTGGCTGCCATGTGCCGTGATGAAGGGGGGAACGCCGCCTTGGGCGCGTCCCCCCCGCATGCCTTATTTGTCGCTGGCCTGGAGGTCGGCCGGAACCTTGCCTGCGGCCTTGGCGTCCGCGTAGGTTGCGTACACCTTGATCTTGCCGGCAATGATATCCGAGCGGATCTTGTCCACCTGGGCGATGATGTTCTTGCCGAGTTCAGGATTGGAGGTCGCGAAGCCGACGCCGTCGGCCTTGGTGTCGAGCACGAGGACTTCCGGCTTGAAGGTGCCGTCCTTGACAGCCTTGAGGGCGAAAAGGGAGGCAGTCTCGACGCGCTTGATCATCGAGGTGAGGACGGCGGATTTCGTGCCGCTGTAGATGCCGTCCGCGTATTGGTCGGAGTCGACGCCGATAGCCCAGACGTTCTTGCCTTGCGCGCGATATTCCTTGGCCTGGGCGATGGTGCCGTTGCCCGTGCCGCCCGCCGCAGAGAAGATGGCGTAGACGCCGGAATCGTACCAATTCTTAGCTTGGGCCTTCGCCAGCTCGGGTTTTCCCCAGTCGTTGGCGTAGTAGTCGACGATCTTGGCGTTGGGCAGGACCGAAAGGACGCCCATCACATAGCCGACCTCGAATTTCGTGATGACGGGGCCGGGGATGCCGCCGATGAAGCCGAACTTTGGGTTCTTGATGCCGTCGGCCTTGGCTTTGAGTGCCGCCGCCACACCGACGAGAAAGGAGCCTTCGTGTTCGGAGAAGGTCACCTGCATGACGTTGGGCTGATTCACCGAGTCCACGTCCACGATCATGTACTTCTGATTCGGATACAGGGGGGCTACCTCGTCGAGCGCAGAGGCCCACGTGAACCCGGTCACGATGATGAGGCCGTACTTCTCGTCGGAGGCCTGCTTGAGGTTCGGAACGTACATGTCCTGGGTCTGCGCCGTGACGACGTCGTACATGCTGCCGCGCTTCGATTGCTTCGCCCAGGTATCGCCGTAGAAGGAGAGGATGCCGCGCCAGGCGGCCGCGTTGAAAGACTTGTCGTCTATGCCGGTGGCGTCGGTGAGAAGCCGCGCTGTCGGGTCGGCCGCCCAGGCCTGCGAAAAGGCGAGAAAGGCAAGGCCGAGGGCGGCCAGGAATGATTTCTTCATACGGAGCCTCCTTTGTTACGAAGAGATCCGCGCTTAAGAACGCGGATCTCATGATAGGTGGCCTTTGAAGAAGCAGTCAAGAAGAGGCGGAGGTCGCGATCCTCACATCTCCGCCACGACGTGACCATGGTAGTACTGATCGCGGAGGGCGGATATCTGCTTGTCCTTGAGATAGTCGTCGAAGCTCATGTAGCGATCGATGACCCCGCCCGGGCAGATTTCCACGATGCGATTGGCGATCGAGGTAATGAATTCGTGATCGTGGCTGGTGAACAGGAGGACGCCGGAAAAGTCGATGAGGCCGTCGTTGAGGGCAGTGATGGCTTCGAGATCGAGATGGTTGGTGGGCTCGTCCATCATCAGGCAATTGGCGCCAGAAAGCATCATGCGCGAAAGGAGACAGCGCACCTTTTCGCCGCCCGAAAGCACGCGAATGGGTTTGAGCGCCTCGTCGCCGGAGAAGAGCATACGACCGAGGAAGGATCGGATGTAGGTGTCGTCATCCGACCCTGCTTCCTGCTTGAGCCAGTCGGTGATCGAAAGATCGGAATCGAAGAGCCGAGTATTGTCGCGGGGGAAGTACGACCTCGAGATCGTCTGGCCCCAGACGATCTGGCCGGCATCGGGCTCATCCTCGCCCGCCAAGAGCTGGAAAAGGCTGGTCTTCGCGATGTGCTCGCGGCCGACCAGGGCGATCTTGTCGTCGCGATTGAGGGTCAGCGTTAAGTTGTTGAGAAGGCGCGTCCCTTCGGCGGACTTCGTGACTCCCTCGATGCGAAGTACGTTGTTGCCCACCTCGCGCTCGGGCTTAAACGCCACATAGGGGAAGCGCCTGCTCGAGGGAGCGATGTCACCCAGGACGAGCTTTTCGAGGACTTTTTTCCGCGAAGTCGCCTGCCTGCTCTTCGATGCGTTCGAGGAGAAGCGCTGGATGAATTCTTTGAGGTCCTTGGCCTTCTCCTCGTTCTTTTTCTTGAGATCCTTTTGCTGCTGGACGAGGATCTGGTTCATCCGATACCAGAAATCATAATTGCCCGTATACATTCGCACCTTGCCGTAATCGATGTCGCAGGTGTGGGTGCAGACGGCGTTGAGAAAGTGCCTGTCGTGCGAGACGACGATGACGATGTTGGGAAAATCGATGAGAAAGTCCTCGAGCCACGTGATGGAATCGAGGTCGAGACCGTTCGTCGGCTCGTCGAGGAGGAGGATGTCGGGGTTGCCGAAAAGTGCCTGGGCGAGGAGGACGCGAACCTTGACGCCCTCGTCGACCTCCTTCATGAGCTTTTCATGATGAGCCTCGACGACGCCCAAGCCCGAAAGCAGGATTGCGGCCTGGGCCTCGGCCTCCCAGCCGCCGAGCTCGGCGAATTCGGCCTCGAGTTCGCTGGCCCTGATGCCGTCGGCCTCGGTGAAGTCTTCCTTCGCGTAGAGGGACTCGCGCTCGTTTTTGACGGCGTCGAGTTTCGGCCAGCCCATGATGACCGTCTCGATGACGGAACTCTCTTCGAAGGCGAAGTGATTCTGGTTGAGGACGGCCATTCTCTTGCCGTTCGGAATGATGATATCGCCCTTGTCCTGCCGAATTTCGCCGGAGAGGATGCGGAGAAGGGTGGACTTGCCGGCGCCATTGGCGCCGATAATGCCGTAGCAATTGCCGGGCGTGAACTTGAGGTTGACGTCCTTGAAGAGGCTTCGTTCGCCGAAGCCGAGCGCGAGGTCGGTAACGGTAATCACGGGCGGAGTATTGCAAATAATGGCAAACATTGCAATATCTGCTCACTTTTCGCATTTCTCTGCCTAAATAGGGTAATCCTTGCCTCCGCTTGCAGCCGGATAACGGTACAAGCTTTTCCTTGCATCATTTTTCGGCTATACTTGGCCTTCTCCAAGCCCTCATCATCCGGAAGTTGCATGAACGAGCCATCGGAATCAGCGGCCCTTCGATCGTCAAACCGAGGGCTTCCAGAACTCCTCCTTCCTGCCGGCGGCTTCGATGCCGCCATCGCGGCCTTCGATGGGGGAGGGGATGCCGTCTATCTCGGACTCCGGGATTTCTCGGCAAGAAAACAGGCGCGGAACTTCGACGACCTCGAGTATAGGCGTATTCTCAGGCTCGCCCGTGATAGGGGAAAACGGATCTACGTGGCGATGAACACGATCGTCACCGACGCCGAGCTGCCGGCGGCTGCTGAACGCCTCGCATTTCTTTCGCGATTTGCCCCGGACGCCTTGATTTTCCAGGACTGGGGGCTCGCGCGGCTTGCCAGGCGCAACTTCCCCGAAATTCCACTCCATGCCTCGACGCAGACAGCCATCCAGACCGATGCCGCCGTTACCTTCGCCCGCGAGGCTGGAGCGACCCGCGTCGTCCTCCCCCGCGAAACGAGCCTCCTCGAACTCGCCGATCGCGTCGCTGCCAATCCCGACGTCGAGTTCGAGATATTCGTGCATGGAGCCCTCTGCTATTCATATTCCGGACTCTGCCTCGCCTCGGGCCTCGAACTGGGGCGTTCGGGAAATCGCGGAGAATGCGCCCAATTATGTCGATCTTGGTATTCGGGCTCTGGCGGCCTCAAAGGGGAGGGATACTGGTTCAGTTGTCGCGATCTCGACCTCTCGGAACGGCTCGGGGACATCGTCGAAGCCGGGGCAGCGAGCCTCAAGATCGAGGGGAGGATGAAGTCGCCCGAGTACGTTCACGCCGTCGCCAAGCTCTATCGCGCGGCCCTCGACCGCCTCGCGGAGATGCCAGAAGGCCCGGATGCCGCGGCCGACAGCGGCGGCGATCGGGGTTCCGACGCGAGCCTTCGCGAAAATGCGCGAGTCGCCTTTGCCCGGGCTCCCACGAGCGGCTGGATCGGACATCATGGCGGCGCTTCCATAATCGATCCGGCCTTCCCCGGACATCGTGGAGTCGGCCTCGGAAGGATAGTCGGCACCAAGGACGGCGAACTCGTCCTCGAGCTCGAGACGAGCCTGGGAATGCGCGACGGAATCCAGGCGGTGGGAGAAGCCCTAGAGGGCGGTCGTTCCCCTTCCAGCCAATTTTCCGTCCTCGACATGAGGGACGCGGAAAGCGGCAAGCGAATCTTCGAGGCTACGAAGGGGATGAAGGTCCTCGTCCCTGCCCCGGAACTCGGAGCGACAGAGCGGAAATTGCTGACTCCCGGCCAACAGATCGAGAAAATTTCCTCGCGCGACCTCGACAGGAAAAAGGAGAGCCCCGAGGAATACCCGCCGCTCCAGTCGATCATAGCCCTGAAGTTGCTGTTCGAAGACCTTTCAAACGGCGAAGCGAGGGCGAGCCTGGTCCTCGAGGATCAGGCGACTGGGATGGATTCGAATAACTCTGCGCAGTTCCTCGCCGTCGACGTGCCGCTCAAGGTGGAGCGGGCTCGTCAACAAGGCGGCATATTCAAGGCACTGGATGTCTTTGCCGAATCCGGAACCTATGATTTCGTCTTTCGTCTCCCCGAGGGTTCCGATGCCATCCGTTTCGGTAAGGGGTACAGGGGACCAGAGGCGGAGTGGCTCTTTATCCCTCCCTCCAATTTGAAGCGCTTCAAGAATGCGGCCTACGAACTCGTCGCCGGATTCCTCGCCGATAGATCCAGAACCGCGGCCGCAAGGTCGGTGACGGAAGCCGTCGTCTTCGTCAAGGATTACGTATTCTCCCCCGTCCCTCGACCGCCTCGAGCCGAGATTGTCTTCGCCGATGCCAGGATCGAAGGAGGCATGCCCTTCGCCACCCCCTCAATCCTCGAGAGCGGCGTCGCCCTGCCGGAACTCGGCGGCTGGCGCTTCCTGCCCCTGGCTCCCTTGGTTCTTTCGACCGAAGCCTATTTGGAGATGGCGCGAAAGCGGATCGGCGAAGAACTCGCCGCTGGTTCGAGCCTCGCGATCGGCCTCGATGCGCCGCATCATTGCGCCTTCGCCCGATCCCTCATCCAGGATCCGACCCTTTCCGCGCATCTCTCGCGACTTGCTTTCTGGATCGACATCCATCTCTATGTCGCAAATGCCTCCAGCCTCGCTTTTCTCGGTTCCACCCTCGACCGCATCGCCTTCGCTTATCGATGGATAGAGGCGGAAAAGGCGGGCCTGACTGCTCCGGATTCGATGGCGATCGGCGATATCAAGTCCCCGCCCCTCGTCGAGGTCGGAGAGGGCTTCAACGCGCCTCTTTTCTTGAGCAAGGCCTGCCTGATCAGGCAGCACCTCGGCAAGGGACACTGTCCCGTCCCCTGCGGCAAGCGCATGGCCGCTCCCCTCCGCGATCGCGACAAGGCCTATATCGCTATAGTCGAGGACTGCGTCAGCATGCTATTCCGCCGTTCCATGCCCTGACCTCAGTTCATTGCGGCCCGCGAGCCTCTCGGTTATCCTTATCGCATGCGTTGGCTGATTCTTTCCGATATTCACGGTAATCTTTCTGCCCTTGAAACGATCTTGACTCGCTCGAAGCCCGTCGAACTTCTCATCGTGGCGGGCGATGTCACCGACTTCGGGGACGCAGTCGAGGCGCGCGCGGCCTTCGAAGTACTCGCTCAAAAGGGCGCGCCGATCCTCGCCGTAAGCGGCAATTGCGATAGGGATGGAGTAAGGACGGCCCTCGAAACAGCCGGCTTTTCCATCGAGGGCAGGAGTAGGGAAGCCTGTGGCTTCGCCTTTGCCGGGGCGGGCGGGGGCATCCGCCACCGGGGTCTGACGCCCTTCGAACCTTCGGAAGACGAACTCGAAGCAAGCCTGTCGGCCGCCCTCGAATCGGGCGACAAGGCAGCAGGACGGCGCATGGAAGGCGATCGCTTGGTGATCGTCACCCATACGCCGCCCAATGGAACGCCCCTCGATCGCCGCGGCTCCACCCACACGGGCTCCCACGCCTTTCGCGGGATTCTCGCCGAGAGGTCCCCCCTCCTTTGGGTTTCGGGTCACATCCACGAGGCGCGCTCCATCGGCCTTATCGGGACTTCCGTGCTCGTGAACCCGGGCCCCGTCCGCGAAGGTTTCTACGCCCTCGCAGAAATCGACGGAAGGAGGGCACCCGAGGTGAGCCTCGAATCGATCGATATCCGCAAGGCCTAGGTCGGTCGGTAGAATCGATCGGAGATTCGGGCGAAGCGAAGGAGGGCGACCGCGGCCGATGCGAAAATTCGCATCGGCAACGGTCGCCCTGCTCTCATTTTCCGCTCGTATTATAGAGATAATTGAAATAATCGAGCTTGGTCGACAGGGTCTTGTCGAAGGCGGGGAGGGTCTGCTTGTAGGACTCGAGGGCCCTCCAGAAACTGAAGAAGGAGACGTCGCGGCCGTAGGTTTCGGCGTAGATGCGCGTCGCCGTCGCATCGGCCTCACCCTTGGTCGTCTCGGATTTTTCATAGGCCCCCGAAAGGATCGAACGCTTCTCGTTGTCGAGCTTGCCGAGCCATTCGGCCTTCTTGCCCTCGCCGTAGCTCCTAAAGGCTTGCGCGATCTGGTTTCGCTCCTTGATCATCCTCTGATAGACGCTCTGGGTGAGTTCGTCCGAGTATTTGATTTGGCGCGGGAGGATGTCGAGAACCTCTATGCCGAACTGAGGCATGATGGGGGAGACGCTGGCAAGCATGTCCTGACAGAGCTTTCCCCGGCCCTTGTCGATGTTTTCGTAGCTCACCTCGCTCTGCGTCAGCTGGTCGAGGGCCGCCGAACCCTCGGAGTCGCCCGTCATGAAATTCTCCTTCGGCGTGGAGGCGACCAGCTCGTTCGAATTCCTCACCGCCTCGCGAAGGTAGTTGCCCGAAATGACGGTGCGGACTGCCGAGTCGATGATGTCGTCGAGCCTTCCGTAGGCGCCATCGAGGCTGCCCACCGACTCGTAGAATTTCGCCGGATCGACGATGCGCCACCGAGCCGTCATGTCGACCCAAATAAACTGGTTTTCCTTGGTTTGAATTCGCTCGGAGGACCCGTCCCAGGGCAGGATCTTCGTGGGGTAGCGTACGACCACGTCGAGGAAGGGGGAACGGACCTTGAGACCGGCCGTCTTGTCCGTCGCCACGATCTTGCCGAGCCTGACGACGACTGCCTGTTCGCCTTCATTGATGGTATAGAAGGGACCGAGGGCCACGAAGACGATCATGAGGACGACCACGGCCGCGAGGAGGGCGATTATTCCCTTTTTCATTGTCCGCCTCCCGTCTGGGTCGAGTCGGTCTGGCTGCCGAGATTCTTGATCGGCAGGAAATTCGGGAGAGACTTGTCGATCAGTTCGACATTCTTCGAATCCTTGAAAATCGCCTCCATCGTTTCGAAATAGAGACGCTGCCGGGTGACTTCAGGAGCCTTGCGATACTCGGTCAACACGGAAGCGAAGCGGGCGACATCGCCCCTCGCCCGGTTGACGCGCTCCGTCGCGTAACCCTGGGCCACTTCAAGCATCTGGTCCGCCTGGCCTCGCGCCTTCGGAATCTCGGAGTTGTAGGCTTCCTTGCCCTCGTTGATGAGGCGATTCATGTCCTGGATTGCCTTGTTCACGTCCTCGAAGGCGTCCTGTACCCCCTTCGGCGGAGTGATGGTCTGAAGCTGCACCTGCGTGACCTGGATGCCGAGGCCGAAGCTCTTGAAGGTGCTGTTCATCATCACAACGGCGTTGTCCTGTATCGACTGCCTTTCGGGGCCGATGACGCCGAGTATGCTTCTGTCCCCGACAAGCAGATTGATGACCGATTGCGAGACGTCGCGGATGGTTTTTCGCTGGTCATCGAGATTGAAGAGCCAGGCCTTCGGATCGACGATCCGGTACTGGATGATCCACTCGACGTCCACGATATTGAGATCGCCGGTGAGCATCGTCGATTCCTCGGGGTAGCTCTGTTCGGAATAGACGGTTTGTATCCCGGGCTTTTCGGCCCTGAAGCCGAATTGTTCGGTCTGCACGACCTCGGTTTTCACGAGGTAGCTCTTTTGAATCCCGAAGGGGATCTTGTAGTGCATGCCCGGATCGGCGACGTAGCTGAACTTCCCGAAGGTCGTCACCACGCCCCGCTCCGTCTGGTCGACGATGAAGAAACTCGTCCCCAGAAAAGAAAGCACGACGATGCCGGCGATGCCCGCCAGTACCATGGTCGTCTTGATGGGGCCCTTCATGCGCGGTACCCCGCGCATGCCTCCTGCCATGTCCTCCTCCTTTTTCCGACCGCCCTCCGGCGGCGGACCACACGAGCCGTTAGCAATGCTCGAGGCGCCGTCCTAGAGCGGGTCGGAAAAGCGACGAAGGACCTCCGCTCCGAAAAGGCGTCCGAGAGAATCGAGAGTCTCCACCGAAAGCGGTGCGACAACCGCGGAGGGGACATCCTCGAAGGGCGGTTCGGCGAAGCCGAGCACCCATGCATGTAGTATATAGCCTGCGGACCAGGGTGCACCCCCATATTTTTGGTCCCCCGACAGCGGATGACCATGCAAGGCGGCCTGAATCCTTATTTGATGGGTGCGGCCGGTTCCAAGAGCAAGCAAGGCGAGGGTCTTTCCGCGAGCAGCTGCGATCGATTCGTAGCCCGTGACGGCAAGCCGTCCCCCCTCCGGCGAGTCCTGATCGCCACGACGGGATTTCCTTTCTTCTCCATCGCGGACAATCGAATCTTTCCAGATTCCTGAACCTTGGAACTCGCCGTCCAAAAGGGCGATATAGCGCTTGGAAATCTGACCTTTTCTGAGAAGCGAGGAAAAAAGGCGAGCCCCTTCGAGGCTGCGCGAACAGGCGACGATGCCGGTTGTGTTCCGATCAAGCCTATGCAGGGGGGCCGGGACGAAAGAGAGCGAAGTTGATGAGGGATATCGCGCGAGCATGAAGGCATCGAGTCCGCCTTCGCCGTGGCTGAGCATGCCGCGGGGTTTCGAAACGAAAAGGAGATTTCGCGTTTCGAGGAGGATGGAGACTTCCGTCCGACCCGGCTCGCGCCGAGGCTGGATCGATGGGCTCTCCTCGACCGTCCCCCGGCCTTCCCTGAGGAGCTCTTCCTCGATTTGCAGCTTCGAAGACGCGGGAATTCTCGTCGAAGGCTTGGCCTTCTTCCCGTCGACGCGGATCGCCCCTGTCCGAATGGCGCGGTATATCACTGGCAGGGTCGCGTCGGGCAGGAAGCGCCTCACGAGGCGATCGAGCCTCCGGTCTGCATCGTCCGCGCCAGTGATGAATTCCAGGAATTGCCGCTGCATCGGCCAATGGTAGTTGCGGGGCCTTGTATTGACAAGAACAGGCCGTTCGGTGAGGATTTCAACGATGGCTGTCTCCCCTCACCACCCCGGTGCCACCCTCTTCTCAAATCCGGTATTTCTTTCCGCCGTATTCAGCCTCCTTCTCGCTCAATTCGTGAAGGCTATCGTCAATTTGCTGAGGCTTCCCAAGCATTCGTTGCGGGAAGCCCTCCTCACCTTCGCCTGGAAGACTGGAGGCATGCCGTCGAGCCATAGCGCCCTCGCCGTCTCCATCTCGACTTCGATAGCTTTCAAAGACGGCCTCAATTCGGATTTTTTCGTTCTTTCCGCTTTTTTCGCCCTCGTGGTCATCAGGGATGCCCTCGGCGTCCGCCATTCTTCAGGCATTCAAGCCCGGACCCTCAACACCCTCGGACGGAAATACTCCCAGCGGTTCGACGAGCCCTGGATTCCCATCAAGGAAGTCATGGGTCACACTCCCTCCCAGGTTTTCGTCGGCAGCCTTCTGGGCTTCTTCATCGCTCTAGCCTTTTCCACCCTCTAGGATCTCATCCTGGGCAAGCTGCGATTACCTGCGGCCTTCGCCGTCGCCTCTATCCTCGTGTTCTCCGCGGCGATGTCCCTTGCGCCGAATGATAACGGTGCGCATTGGCGGGGCGGATGGCTCCTCCTCATGCAGGATCCACACGGCGACGCTGCTGAAGCGAAAGCCTGGCTCGAATCCTGGGGAATTTCCCGCATCGTTTCTAAAGATACCCAGCAGGTGTCCGCAGCCGATTATTCAGGGCGGATTCTGCCATTGAGTCTCTCCCAGTTCGAACAACGGATTCCCCCTCGCGACCCGCGACGTGACGAGTGGACGGATTCCCTCAGTTCTTGGTTCTCGGGGAGCATAGATGGAACGCCGCGAGCGGTCTGGTACATACACGCTAGTCTTCCGGCAAGGCTTGCGCCCCGATCCTTTTCCGCGGGGCTCGCGGCCCATGGACTCGTCGAAATCGAGGGGAAAGGTGTCGGAGAGGGAAGCAGCTCAGGTAGGTGGCTCGGATTAATCCTCGCTCTGATGGGAGCCTCTCCCCTTCTCATGACCTCGAAAAGTCGACGATTCGCGAGCGTCGGGCTCGGGCTTCCCTGGCTTGCCTACTGCATCCTGGTGCCCGATTGGCATGGAGCCTTTGCAATCGCTGCAATGGCCGTCATTCCCTCTTCGATCCAATTTCTCGATAGTCTACCGCTTCATGAAGCCAAAGCGAGAGGAAGAACCGTGCTGCTAGCCCTTGCTGCGATTCTTTCGCCCGCACTCCTCCCCCTTTTCGCAGCCTTCCTTTTCAAACCTGCCGCCCTATCTCCATTCATGCTCCTCGATGCCGCCTCGGCTCTAGTTCTGCTCGCGGTCCTCGTTTCGCCTTTCGGAAACCGCGGAAGAGGCTTTGTGGCGGTTCGGATCGTAAAGAGGTTTTTGCCGGCCCTTCGCCTTCCTACATTCCCCTTGCTCATGCTTTCCTCGAGCATCGCCTTGGCGGCAGTCGTCCCGGTCCTCCTCCTTCCTTTCACAACTTCTCCGAAGCAGGCTTCGGCAACTCACTCTATTGAAGTTGCCATGCCAATGCGCCGCTTCGATACGAAAAGCACGGATCTGCTCTCATTGCCTGGACTAGGCGTATGGCGGCTGCATATGGAAAATGAGGCGTCCTTTTTTAACCGGGCCTTGCGTATTTCATCGCCGCAAGATTCAAGGGAATCCATCCCAAAAATGGGAGAAAGGACATTCGGACCGCCGGCGTCTGGGATCGAAAGGATCCTTTTCGACCAGGGGCCGGACTCGACCTTCGCGATGGAGAAGCTTTCTGCGGAACCGGCGCCACGGCTTGCCCTGTGGCGCTTCATTCTGTATATACTCCTTCCGCTCGTAGTCATCGCCGTGGTTGGCGCAAAAGCCATCAATTCGCGACGTCTACCGGGTCATCATCCATGAGATACGAATCGAGAGCCAGCATGCACAGTCTCAGGCTCGAGCCTCGCCGTGATTGGGAGTTGCTCCTTCCCGTGCCCAACGCTTACTTGCCGACAACGGCGACCGTCCCCCTCAAGCAGCACAGGGGCAAGGCCGCTCGGCGGGTAGTCGAGGTCGGCACCGTAGTTCGCGAGGGCATGGTTCTCGCGGTTCCGGATGGAGAACTTTCGACCTACATCCATTCCCCAATACCCGGAACGGTTCGCTCCGTTTCGGTATCCCGCCTTCCGGAGGGAGGGGAATGCGAAGCCGTTGAAATTCTCCTTTCCGGCAGCTTCGATCGATTGGGCAAGCGCCCGGAGCGCTACATTTGGAAGGGGATGCGACGAGCCGACCTTCTCCAGACGCTTCGTGCAAAGGGTGTCGTCGAAACCAGCGGAAAGGGAATGCCCCTCGATGCGCTTATCGAGAGCAAAAAGCGCGGCTGCCACATCGTGATTAACGCCCTCGATCGAGAACCCTATCTCCGAACCGAAACCTCGATCGCCGAAAGCAGGATCGGGGACCTCCTTGATGCCGTACTCATCGTCGCCAGTCTGGTCGAGGCGGCCACAATCAAGATTGTTGTGGACGGAGAAGGACCTCAGTCCCTCCAGTCGATTGAAACCTTCGCCCCGCTCAAGAAAGACGGAAGCTATGGCGTCGAACTCGTGCGGAGCATGGGAGGCCAGAACGCGGCCGATCCGGGAAAGATCCGGAAGAGCGGGCCGGGATCCGAATCCCTCCATCTTCTGCCTTCAACGCTCGTCGCGATCTACGACGCGATAGTCGAAGGGAAGGCCTTCGTGGAGCGATACGTGACGGTTGCTGGCGGTGCGATACGCCGACCTGCAGTGCTCAAGGCCAGGATAGGCACCCCCATCGGCGACCTGATCGAAGAATGTGGCGGCTTCGTAGAGTCGCCCGAGCGGCTTGTTCTCGGAGGTCCGCTCACAGGCTTTCCGGCGCTGAATCTGGACCTTCCGTTGACTAAAATGATCGGGGGGGTTCTGGCCTTGACGCCTCCCGAAACCCGGCGAGGCAAGGTTCGGCCTTGCATCAGGTGCGGACTCTGCGGCGAATTCTGCCCTGTGGGTATAGATCCCGAGATCATTTTCCGCGATCTGACGGGCGGCAGGATCGTCGAGGCCAAGGCCCGGGGACTGGGATCCTGCATCTCGTGCGGAATATGTTCCTATGTATGTCCATCTCGGATAGAGCTATCGCAATGCCTGAGCGCCCACGCAGGAGGCTGAATTTGATTTCTTCGCGAGAGGTCCTCGTAAGCGGCGCGCCCTTCATACATGACCATCGGACCACGGCCCGGAGCGCGTGGCTGGTCTCGTTTATGCTCCTGCCCATCCTTCTTTGGGAGACGCTTCTCTCCGGCTGGGGCACGCTCGGGGCGGCGGCGGCTTCCATCTCGGTCGCTCTCGCGGCCGATCTCCTGCAATCCGGGCTTCGGCGCCGTTTCGAGCTCGACGACGGTTCCGCATTCCTGACCGGCCTCCTCATCGCCCTCGCGCTGCCGCTGAAGCCTCCGTTGTACGCCCCGATCGCGGCTTCTGCCTTCGCGATCCTCGTAATAAAAGGGGCCTTCGGCGGTCTCGGCAACAATTGGATGAATCCCGCCCTGGGAGGCGTGGCTTTCGCCTGGCTGAATTGGGGCCCCTCCCTCGCCGCATCCCAGGGCAGTACGCCGGCTTCCCTGCCGCTCGCTTTCGTGTCGACCCTACCATCACTCGTTTCCGGCTTCGACGATCGGGTGACGGGGCTCCTCAACACACTGCTCTTCCAACCTCTCGGAGCGAGCCTGCCATCAGGCTATGTGGCGTCGATGCTTGGCGTGGAATCGAACGGCACCATCGGCTTGCCTGTCGGCCTAGCCCTCGCGGCCTCCGCGGCCTTGATAGGCTTCCGCGTCATTCGTTGGCAAATACCGGCGGCGATGTTTCTCTTCTTTATCGCGCCTTTCTGGGCCTTTGGAGGGCTGGCATCGAGCGGCCTCTTCTCGGGCGATGTCCTCGGGCAGACCCTCGCCGGATCCTTTCTTCTCGTCGCGTTCTTTATGGCCACCGATCCGGTCACCTCTCCTTCCCGAACGGGGCAGATGATCATCTTTGGCGCGGGCTGTGGACTCATCGCATTTCTCTTCGTGGAGTTCGGCGCCCCCGCCTTTGCCCCCTTGTTCGGGGTTCTGTTCATGAATGCCCTCATGCCTTTCATCGAAGGCATCCGGTGGCCGCGAGCGAAGCTCGGAGAGGGCAAGGAATGAAGACTCCCTCAGTCCGCGGGATACGCGAAATTCTTGTCTTTGCCGCCATCATGGCGGTCCTCGGGCTTCTCCTCACCTTCGCATCACAGGGACTCCGGAGCTTGGTCGATTCAAGGAACGCGGATGTCCTAAGCGGTCTTGCGAAGGCCGATTCGGCTAAAATCCTGCCCGCCAGGACTGCCTATCCAAGAATAGGAGGGGGGAGCGTCTATAGCCTGGACACCCCCACGGGCACAAAATACGGAACCGTTATCGCTCTTTCCATTCCGGGCGCCGAGGGTCTTTTCGCGGCGATATTCTCGACCGATGGCGAGCTCGCCTCGCTTGTCGACCTTACCTCGGATGCACAAGTGCCCCATTGGCCCGGCTATCCTTCATTGTCGCAATTCCCCGGCGCAATTTCGTCGGAAGACAGCATTGCGGGGCCCAACCCGCTCAATCCCGCAAATTTCGAACTCTCCCGATCTCTCGCTGCGGCATCCTCGTTGATTCAGACGTCGCTAGGGAAGGCTTCAAAGCGATGAAACAAGCATCCTTTTATCCCAATCCAGCATTGGTTTCATTTTTTGGGCTGGCCCCTCTCGTCGGGGTAAGCTCCAGTTTCGCGGCCGGAAGTATCGCGGGTTTGACCATGGCCCTTGGCGCCGTGACGGCATCGGCCGTCGGGTCTCTCAGCCGGAATCGCATTCCGGGACGCGTCGCTATTTCCATTCAGATGGCTTTTGCCGCGGTCTATGCCTCGATATGCTGGATGCTCGTCGAGGCTTGGTCCCCGGCCATTGCGGCGCAAATCGGAATGTATCTCCCGCTGATCGCTGCGAGCAGCTTTGTCATGCATGAGCTTGGACGCAGCGGAACCGAAGGGGGGGGAAGGTTGAAGATGGCGGCGATTTCGGCGACGCAATACTTTTCCGTGGCGCTCATCGTCTCGGCTTTTCGGGAAGTGCTAGGCGCCGGGACTTTTACCCTTCCTCTCCCCGTATACTCGGTCCACCCTTTAATGATTTTCAGCCAAGCTCCGCTGCCCTTCTTCCAATTGCCGGCGGGTAGTTTTCTCGTGCTCGCCTTGCTCGCCGTCGTGAATCGATTCCTATTTTCCGCGCAAGGCGCCAAGGAAGTGCCTCAATGACCTGGCTTTCCACGATGTTCATTTCGATGTTCGCCTCCAACGCCCTTCTTACCTGGGGTTTCGGATTTCGTCAGGGATTGAAATCGGACATTAGGAGGACTCCATCGTGGTTCGTCGTTCTTCTGGCCCTCAATCTCGTCGCCTCTATAATTCTTTGGTTTCTTTCATCGTTGGTGCTTCGTCCTCTCGGCATGTCGTACCTTGTCGCTTTGGCCTACGCGCTTTTTGTCATTCCCGCAGTGAGGTTGTTGTCGAGGGGCGCCTTTCTACTCTCGGGGCGGGAAGCACAATCCCTCGAACTGGATGAATTGACCTCATCAACCCTGGTTTTCGGCATTTCCCTTATCGCGATTCGCGGGTCCACGAGCCTGACGGAGAGTCTTCTCGCGGCCTTCTCTTCCGTGTTCGGCTGGTGGAGCGCGATTGAAATTCTCGGCGCGGTCAACCGCCGAACCGAGGAAGGATCAGTTCCTCCGCGAATGAAGGGTGCCCCCGTAATGCTTATATCCGCCGGACTTCTCGCGATGACTGTTTCACTTGCGAGAATCGCCCTTGGCCAGGGTTTGGGCAAATGAGTTCGTGGTTAAGCTACCTCCTCGCCTTCCTGTTTTTTTTTACCGGAGCCTCGATCTGCGCCCTCTTCGCCCAGGTCCTGACCCGCAAGTTCAAGGTCTCAGACAAGGCTCTCGCACTCCGCGCCACCCTGCCGGGACATGATTGCGGACTTTGCGGTGCTGTGAGCTGCAAAAGCTTCGCCGATGCGCTTTTGGGCGGAAAGGTCGAAGTGGGCCGATGCGCGCCCGGCGGCACGACCGTTGAGAAGCGGTTGCGATCCATTCTCGACGGTTCTTTGGACAAGGCTCGGGTCGCCGTCATTCGATGCGGGGCGACGAAAGCCGAATCACCCGACCTTTTCGAATATTCCGGCATCGCCGACTGCTCGGTCGCGCAATCCATCTATGGCGGTCCTCGAACCTGCACTGATTCCTGCCTCGGCTACGGATCTTGCATTCCCTACTGTCCCGTCGCAGCGATCAGCTTCACCGCGGGCACAGTCACCATCGATCCCGAGATATGCACCGGATGCGGAGCATGTACCGTAGCCTGCCCGACCGGCGTAATCAGTCTCGTGCCGGCGGAAGACGCGCTTTTCGTCGCCTGCAACTCGAAGCTGTCCGTCGGTAGGCGAATGAAAATCTGCGAAGCGGCCTGCAATGGTTGTCACGCCTGCGAACAGCCGGTCGGAGCCCCTTCCTTCGTCGTCAAAGAGGGCTTGGCGTCGAGAAGCGATTGGAAGATTGCAGATGCCGCCTCTTTCATGCGATCCTGCCCAACCGGAGTCATTCGGGAGCCCCGCGGCGCGTCAAAAAGCGGCGGAATCTCCTGAGCGGGAAATCCGCTCCACACCAATGAAGAATCACGAGGAATAAAACGGGATGCGGGAACACGCGGCCATCATCGGGACATCCAATCATCTCCCCGAAGGAAGTCCCCAATCCTTGTTCGAGGAAACCTATCAGATCTGCTGGAGACCCTGGCTTTCCATACTCTATCGTTTTCCCGAAATATCCTCGGCTCTCCATTATTCCGGAACCGTGCTCGAATGGCTCCAGGCCCATCATCCCGAGTTCATCATGCTTCTCGAAGAGATGTCCTCCCGGAAGCAGATTGAAGTCATCGGCGGAGGCTATTTCGCCCCCATAATGCCCATTATCCCGGCCCCCGACAGAGTCGGTCAGCTCGAATTCCTGTCCACATTGATACGGAAGCTTCTCGGAAGAAGACCTCGGGGCGTCTGGCCCCATGAGTTCGCCTGGGAGCCTTCGCTCGTCTCCACCTACAACGCCTGCGGCTTCGATTTTACCTTTCTGCCCTCGACCCTGTTCCGAAAGAGCGGACTCGACCCCGCTCAAGTCGTCATGACCGAAGACCAGGGCAAGAATCTCTGTGTTTTTCCCGTTATCGATCCCCCCGACCATAAGGCAGGTCATCTCAATCTCGGCGAAATCTTGAGTCGCCACTTCAAGGAGAACGAGGGTTCCGCCATAGGCGTCCTGATCCTTTCTGATTCATTGCTGACGGAAATGTGGCGGGCGAGCAGCTTTGAATCCCCCGATGTCTTCTACGAAGCGATGTTCGCCTCCCTTCACAAGTCGACCGAGGATTTCGAAACCGTCCTCCCGATGCGCTGGATGAGGAACATGGAAGCGCCGGCCCGGGGATATTTTCCCTGTTCCTGCTCCGCGCAGATAGCCGCCGCCTGCTCCGCATCCCCGAATAAAGATTGGAAGAGCGACGAACCCCTCCTCATGACCCCACGCAGACTCCTCCTGCAATACCCGGAAAGCCAGGCTCTCTACGCGAAAATGCAATTTGTCCGCATACTGGTGGGGCAACTTCGAGGCGACAAGTCGAGAAAGAAGAGCGCTCAGGAAGAAATTTGGCGGGCCCAATGCGGCGATGCTTATTGGGAAGGGGCTGGCGGAGGCATTCTCGCCCTGCCGATACGCTCTGCAGCGTGGTCCGCCCTCATCGAGGCGGAGCGCAGCGCCAGGCAGAAGGGCTCCTTCGTACCCGGTATTATCCGCGCCGACATAGACCTCGATGGTGAAAAAGAAATCCTTTTTCAAGGCGTGAATTACAACGCACATGTGCGCCTGGATGAGGCGACTCTCGCCGAATTCGATTCGTTCAAGAGTCTGACGAACTACGTGAACGCGATGGATGGTGATTCTCGTCGTGATCGGCTGGAATGCTTTGTCGACAGGCTGTCAGACAGTTCCTCCTTCTCCTCTAGGGGCTCGGGACGAGGGCATTCGGATTATGCGCTGCTCGACGGCGGAAAGCCTTCGATGACAGCTTCGTTTAAGGGAAGGGTTTCGGGGCTCGGCGCCAAGAAGGAGCTCAGCGTCAATGTCGGCAAGATATATTCCTTTCGCAGGGAAAACCTCGGCCTCTCCTGGATCCTCAGCAATGAGACCGATGCGCCTGCTCGCTTTCGCTTCGTGACGGAGCTGAACCTGACCGCGGGAAAATCGAGCCGCGATATCGCCCTCCGATGCGGCGAGGCCGTTTCCGTCGGAGGAGAGGACATTGAAGTGTCCTCGGCCCTCGCGCTATCGATCGAGAACGCGGCAAGCCAGGAAAGATTGGATTTCAGATCGGATCGGCCCTTCGCCCTCTCGGCCCGACCTCTATTCCTCACCTCGAAAAAGGGGGAGGCCGCCGACAGCGAATGGCAGGGAACGAGGCTCCAGATCGGCTGGGAGATCGAGCTTGGAGCGCAGGCTATTGAGCATCTCTCCCTGACGATGGAGCTGTCGCAATTCTAGCTGCTTGCCCCGAACGGTCCGTCGCGGTAGTATCCCCGCCATGCATTTGCCATCCATTCCGGAGGATTTAGCGGGGAAGAGCGTATTCATGGTCGGGGCCAAGGGTACGGGAATGACGGCTCTGGCCGAGATCCTCGCGTCCATGGGGGCGCTCCTTGAAGGGTCTGATGTCGCCGACATCTTCTACACCGATGCGATTCTCGAAAAAATAGGTCTCCGGTTGCATGTGGGCTTCGAACCGACCGCCTTGCCCAGAGACTGTATCCTCGTCATCCATTCGGCAGCCTATTCTCGTGAAGACAACCCCCAGCTCGTCGAGGCAAAGAAGAGGGGCTTGCCGATCCTCAATTATCCCGAGGCGCTTGGAGCTCTGTCGCGACGCCAGTCCTCCGCGGGCATATCCGGCGTCCACGGCAAGACGACGACCACGGCCTTGGCCGGAGCCATCGCGCGCGAAATGGGCCTGCCCGCCACCGTCATCGCGGGCTCGGCCGTAGCCAATTTCGGTGGAAAGTCTACTATGATCGCAGGCAAAGGCCTTCTCGTGGCGGAGACCTGCGAATATAGGCGCCACTTCATGAACTTCTCACCCGACCGCATCGTGTTGACGAGCGTGGAACCGGATCACCAGGATTACTATCCGACCTATGCGGATATCGCCCAGGCCTTCGAGGATTATGTTCGTCTTCTCCCCCGCGGCGGAGCCCTCGTCTGGTGCGCGGACGACCCGGGAGCCGACGACGTAGCCCATCGCGCCTTTGCCGCGAGGCCGGATATACGATCCATTCCCTATGGAGAAAAGGCCCAGGGGCCCTTTAATCTCCGGTCCTATGAAGCGTCGGAGGGGCGTGCCGTTTTCCGTCTCGGCGGCTTCGATCGGGACTTCGAACTTCATGTCCCGGGCCGCCATGTGGCGCTGGATGCGATTGCAGCCCTCGCGCTCTGCCTCGATCTGGCGGGTGATGATGCTCAGGGAGAGTCGCGTTTAAGATCCCTTGTCGAGGCGGGAGCTCGGGCCATTTCCGCCTTCGCAGGTTCGAAGCGACGTTCCGAGCTTCTCGGCGAGGCCGGCGGCGTCGTCTTCATGGATGACTACGGCCACCATCCCACCGCGGTCGCGAAGACGATAGAGGGAGTCAGATCCTTCTGGCCGTCGAGGCGACTCGTCGTCGATTTCATGTCGCACACCTATTCGAGGACGAAGGCCCTTCTCGGCGAGTTCGCCGAGAGCCTCGACCTCGCCGACGCGGTAATCCTCCATGGCATTTACGCCTCGGCGCGCGAAAGCAAGGATCCCTCGGTAAGCGGTGAAATCCTAGCCGAGAAGGTCGCCGGTCGCGCTGGCGTCGCGAAGCATGGCGGACGGGTCGATTTTTTCGAGAGACCGCTCGACGCATTCACGGCCTTGTCGGGTAGCCTTCGCCCGGGCGATCTTTTCCTCACCATGGGGGCAGGCGACAATTGGAAACTCGGCGAGGCCCTGCTTCGCGAGTTCACATCCCGTGGAGCCCAACGATGATTCGCTCAATGACCGGCTTCGGACATAAGGAATTTTCGACAGGCCTCCTTCAAGGCAGCCTCGAGATTAAATCCTGGAACAATCGCTATCTCGATATCTCCGTATCAGGTCCGGCTTGGCTCTCTGTTCTCGAGCCGAAGATCCGTGATTATGTCGCGGGCAGGGTAACCCACGGTAAGATCGAGATAGGCCTCAGGGCACGAAGCCTGGATGTGCCTGTCAGGGCATCGGTGGATGCCGAGGCGGCCCGCGCCGTTTCCCAGGCCCTGCGCGAACTGGCGCAAGCCGCGGGCATCTCCGAAGGGCCTCGTCTTTCCGACATCGTCGCAGTCGAGGGCATCCTCGGTTTTGAACGCGAACTCGATGCCGAAGCCGCTTGGAGAGAGATATCCACCGTCCTCGATTCGGTATTCCGATCCTTCGACGCCTCTCGAATCGCCGAAGGGGCCGAACTCGAGCGAGACATCCTGGCGAGCCTTTCTCGCATCGAGTCGGGGCGCGAATCGATCGCGGCCCAGGCTCCTTCGCTCGAAGAAAGTCTCCGCAAGCAGGTGCGCGAACGTTTCGCGGAACTCCTGGGTTCGGCTATCGACGAATCGAGGGTTCTCGCCGAGGTTGCCAGCCTCCTCATGAAATACACAATCAACGAGGAGATAGTGCGCCTCGGGGCCCACCTTGTTTCCTTCCGTCGAATCCTCGCGGAGCAGGCCACACCGGCCAAGAAGCTCGATTTTCTCTGCCAAGAAATGAACCGGGAAGTCAATACGATCGGATCGAAGAGCACGCTTCTCTCCGTTTCGGAGTCAGTCGTCGAACTCAAGGACGCCCTGGAAAACATCAGGGAACAGCTGCGCAACATCGAATAGGAGCAGAGAGAAGAATGTCCGGCATCATCGCTATTTCGGGAAAATCCGGTTGCGGCAACAGCACCGTAAGTGGCCTTGTCGCCAAGGCCCTTGGTTTTGGGCTCGTCAATTTCACCTTTAAGAACCTTGCGGAAGAGCGGGGGATGAGCTTCGAGGATATCGTCTCCAAGTCGCAGGCCGACGATTCCTTCGATCTCGAGGTCGATCGAAGGCAGGTTGATCTGGCCCGCAATGGCGATAGCGTAGTCGGTTCGCGCCTCGCGATCTGGCTCCTCGCCAAGGATGCAGACTTGCGGGTCTACCTCTGGGCGAGCCCCGCCGTTCGAGCGGCGCGGATACGGTCGAGGGAAGGTTCTGCATCACACGCCGACCCGGCCTTCACGATGGCGCGCGACGAATCCGATCACGCCCGATATCTCAGACTCTATGGTTTCGACAATGACGATTTCGTCGATGCCGACCTAGTCATCAATACGGAGCGCTTCAAACCCGATTCCATCGCCGATCTAGTCGTCAGGGCATGGCGATTGCGCAAGGACTAAGGGAACGACTCCGTCGGAGGAAAGAAAATGGAAGAAAAGAAGACCATCGTCGTCACGGGGGCTTCGTCCGGAATCGGCAATGCCATCGCGACCTACCTCGCCAAACGAGGAGAAAACGTCATCGGCACCTGCAGGAACCCCGCGTCGAGAACGGGAAAGGCGGATGAGTTCTTCGACATGATCGCCCTCGACATCACGCGAGACGATTCCGTAAAGACGGCGTTTTCGAAAATATTCGAGGGCAAGAAGACCGTCGACACCCTCGTCTGTTGCGCCGGCATGGGCATCGCCGGTTCTGTGGAAGAGACTTCCATCGAGGAGGCCCACCTTCAGATGGATACCAACTATTGCGGAACGCTCAGGACCATCAAGGCCGTGCTCCCGAAATTCCGGGAGGCGGGGAGGGGACAGATCATCGTGATGTCCTCCCTCGCCGGCGTCGCGGGCATTCCCTTCCAGTCTTTTTATTCCTCATCAAAATTCGCCCTCGAAGGTCTGGTCGAAGCCCTTAGGCTCGAGGTTGCTCCCTTTGGCATCCAGGTCTGCCTCGTCGAACCCGGGGATTTCAGGACGGGCTTCACCGATGCCCGAGTAAAGGTCGCCGCTTACCTGGCGGGAGGCGAGGCGAGCCCCTATAGCAAAGGCTTCGAAGCAACCGTCGGGCAGATGGAGCATGACGAAAGAGCGGGAGCAGATCCCATCGTCATCGCCAAGCTCATTGAAAAGCTCCTCGGAAAACGCAATCTTTCGGTTCGCTACGGCGTCGGTTCGATCTTCCAGCGGCTCGGTGTCAAAATCAAGAACTTCATGCCATCGCGTCTATTTGAGGCAGGGCTCAAGTCTACTTACCATCTCTAGCCGTCCCGGCCCCGCTGCACCGCGACAAGCCACAGAAGCCATTCTCTGGTATCCGTCGTGTGGAAATCGCGGGCCAGAAGAAATTCGAAGAATGAATCTCGGTATTGACCTGTCATGGCGTAGGCCTGCCCCAAATAGAAATGGGCGCGGGATGCGACGGAGGGGCTACGATTCAGCGAAAGATATCTTTGGAGTTGGTCGATGGCCGATCTCCAGTCTCGCGCCTTGAGCGGCCCTTGGATGATAAGAGAAAGTGCATAGTCCTCTCCCCCGCGCGCCTGGCCGCGATCTTCACTGAGTATCGAGAGGGGAGGCGCGATTGGGGTCTTGGGGGGGTAGGGCGCAAGGATCGTCGCGATGGCCTTTTCGGTCTGCTCCGAAACCGTGGCCGATCGTACTCCGAGTCCTGGATCCCCTGGCTTCGCGAACAACCATGAAGGCAAGGGATAAGAGCGAGAAAGGTCGCTCGTCTCCGGCAAGGCCGTCGTTCCGGCTCCCGAGGCTATGCCGACCGGCCCAATGGTAGCCGATTCCGAGCCCTTGCTGAAGGCAACGGAGCCCTCCTTGACCCGCGACTCCCTCACGAGGGCATAGAAATACGACAGCCCGGGGACGGGATAATCGACGAAGGAGAGGGTGGACTCGGGGATCGTGGCGATGAGACTGGCCGACAGGAGGCTAGTCGCATCGGTGAAGGGAGAAAGAGATCGGTACACCAGTACGTTGCCCGTGCCCGCCGAAATTGAAAAGCCGAGAGTGAGTTGGTTTTTTCCGATGCTTGCCACGAGGTTTTGTATCCCTTTTGCGGCGGGAGGACCGGACGGCGCTGGCAGGGGCGTGACCGAGATAGCGACGGCCGTCACTGTCTTGCCCGGAGCGAAGGACGGTTGAGCCTTGCCTGCAGCATCGAGGGGAAGAAGGGCATAGTACCAAGCCGTCGAGTCCGGAGGGTAATAGCTGAGCGTTCGGAGCGAGGGGGCGACCTTCTGCAGGGCCTGGGATTGGGCGAAGTTAGCCTCGGAGAAGGGGTTGGCGGAACGATAGAGCTCGAAGCCGCCAGCCGGATCGGCTGCTGCTTCCCACGTCAGCACAAGCTCGGCGCCGTTTATCGCCGCCCGGAACTTGCCGGGGAGTGAGGAAGACGCCGTCTTATCCTGCGCGGTCACAGGGATTATCAAGGCGAGGGCCACCACCGCAAACATCACACGCATATGGTAATAATATCGGCAGAACGCAGCTTCGCAAGGCTCTTTGAATTGACGGAAACTTCGCATTCGGCTAGCATCGCCTCGATGTTCGTCTCAATCGTGGCCGATATGGGCAGCGAGGATTCCCGCGCGGCCCTGTACAACCTCCTTCCTCAATACGGCTTCGAGAGGATACAAAAGGGCTGCTTCGAATGCGCGTCTATGCACGAGCGAGATCTCGTCTCCCTCAAACGGGAGATCGACCGCTTAACGGACAGCTACGACCGGATTCGTCTGTATCAGTTCCCGGTGGACGGGACACTGGCCATCACCATCCTCAAGGACAATAAATGGAAGAGGGTAGTGGTGCGTGACCCGGGAAGAACCCGCGAATAATCGGGATCGATTCCATCAAGGAGAAATCTCAATGCTCGAAGACCTTCAATCGCCGATCGGCAAGCTACACGAGGAAATTCTAGATATCTGGGGGCGTCTTTGACGTCGCCGCCATATCTCGGAGGATAAAAGAAAAGGAAGAAGCGTCGGCGGCTCCGGATTTCTGGTCCGATTCGGCCAAGGCCGGCAAGATCATGACCGAGACAAAGGCCCTTAGGGACAGGATCGAAACTTGGACTTCCCTCAAGTCGGAGGTCGAAGCCCTCGACGAAGTCTACGCCATGGCTCGGGACGAGGGTGACCTTTCCCTCGAATCCGACATTCGTGCCAGCCATGAAAGCCTCCGCTCCCGCTTTGACAAGGCGGTCGTCCTCGAACTTCTTTCCGGAGAAGCCGACCGCACGGGGGCCTTTCTCACGATTCACGCGGGATCGGGCGGCACCGAGGCCTGCGACTGGGCCTCGATGTTGCTCCGAATGTATACGCGCTGGGCTGAACGTCGGGGTTTTACGTATGATGTTGTAGACATCCTCGAGTCGGAGGGCGGAATCAAGAGCGCTACCATAGAGATCGATGGCGAATTCGCCTACGGTTTCTTGCGCGGCGAGTCGGGAGTCCATCGCCTTGTTCGTATTTCCCCCTTCGACGCTAACGCGCGTCGCCACACTTCCTTCGCCTCGGTGTACGTGCTTCCGGTCATCGACGACACGATCGAGGTGGAAATCAGGCCTGAAGACCTCAGGATTGATACCTATCGATCGGGCGGAGCCGGAGGCCAGAAGGTCAACAAGACCGACTCGGCGGTGAGGCTCACCCACTTGCCGACGGGCATCGTTGTCACCTGCCAAAATGAGCGCAGCCAGTACAAGAATAAAGACGTCGCGATGAGCGTACTCCGGTCGAGACTCTACGAGCGCTATCGTGAGGAGAAGGATAAGGAAAACGCGCGTTTCGCCTCCGAGAAGAAGGAAATAGCCTGGGGCAGCCAGATACGTTCTTACGTTTTCCAGCCCTATACAATGGTCAAGGACCATCGTAACAAGTTCTTCGTCGGCAATGTGCAGGCTGTGATGGACGGCGATATCGACGCCTTCATCGAGTCCTATCTTCGCTGGAAATGGAAGGGCGGTACGGCAAGCGCCGCGGAAGAGGATGACGAGGAGCTCTGAGATGGTAGGGCCTGGTGCGAAGCGGCGTTTCGTCGCGTCCTTGCTTGGTGGCCTCGTATGCGCTTGCCTCGCCGGCCAGACAGCCCCGGCCGCTACGGCTGCCTCCTCCGGCTCCACGAGTGCGGCGCAACCAAAGCCCTATGTTTTCGCCATCACGGCCCTCTCCGACGGGGGAGTGCCCGCAGGAGACCTTCCCTTCCTCACCAAATTGCCGCGGCTGATAGTGGACCAACTCCAGGTGCTTTCCCCTCGCTACGAGGACAAGAACTATCGCGCGGAGATGGCCGGAAGGAAGCTTTTGGCTGCCCGTTTCGACAAAGGCAACGATCTTTACAAGAAGCTCGGCGATGCGGGAAGCCTCCAACTCGATCCCACACTCTCCTCCTGGGACAGACCGACTCGGATTAAGGCCGCCTCTGACGCGGTCGCCAAGGCGAACGACGCGCTTGTAAGCGTGGACGACGCATCTTCGCAAGCTTCGTCGGATGCAGGACTCCCTCCGGCCTTGCTTCCACCTCGAAGCGTCCAGGCTTGGGACGGCAAAGGCCTCCTTTTCGACCTCGGCAAGGACAATGCAATCCGGGCTGGGCGAAAACAGAGTGTCGACTTGGTCATCACCGGTTCGGCCTATTCCTTGGGTTCCTATGTCGAGGTGAGACTCGAAGGCTGGGATAGCGCTATCGGGAAAAAGGTTTTCGCCTGGGACGAATTCGCTTCGGCGGATGATCCGGAGCCCCTCGCGAAGGTCTTTGCCGGACGCATTGCGGATTGGCTTTCCTCGACGCTGATGGCCCGCTTCGATCTTGCGGTCAACCCCGCCTCATCCCGACTCCTCGTCGACGGGAAGCCTGTGGATTCATCGAACCTCATCCTCTTCAGCCCGGGAAACAGGGCCGTATCGATCTCGGCTTGGGCCCCGGGCTTCAAAGAAGATGATCGCGACATTCTCCTCGTAACCGGAGAGGATCGAGGGCTGACCCTCGATCTCCATCCCCAGTCCTACGGTACGGCCCTGCTCAGACTCGATCCTCCTTCCGCCACCATCCTCGTCGGAGGCCTCGAAGCAGATCCCGCCAAACCCATCAATCTCGGGGGGCTTCGTGACATACTCATCGCGAGCGCTCCCAATTATGAAACGAGGATGCAGGTCTTGCCTGCCCAGGGCACCTCGACGATCGACGTGCGGCTTCGCCCCTCCGATGGCCTCGGGCCGGGGAAGCGGACTGACAAGGCGAAGGACGATTTCTACCTTGCCCTCGGTCTCGCCGCAATCGGCTTCCCCTTGGTCAGTCTCGCCCAAGGCTATCAGACGATTTACGCGGAAGCGGATTTGCGACAAAACAGCATCGATCAGAATTTCACGACGGAAGAAGGCATCGCGACGGCCGCCTATTGGACCGCAGTCGCGGGCACCGCGGCCGCGGTGACCTGGACGGTCACGAAATTGGTCGCGCTTTTGGGCGGCATGAGTCAGGAGTGAGAATGGCATTTGCGGATAGGATCAGGGCGCTCTTCGGGAAGACGAAGCCAGGGGACGCGGAGTTTTTCGAGGAGCTCGCCGATCTTCTCGTCGAGGGAGACCTCGGCGCCTCCCTCGCGATGGGCATATCCGAAACTCTCAGGAAGAATTGCATCGCCAAAGGCCTGTCGGGAGAAACGGCGATCAAAGGCGAGCTCAGGAGGCTCCTTTCGGAGATCGGCCGTGTTGTCAGAATCGAACCTGAGCCCGATCGATTCAACGTGTTCCTCCTTCTCGGCGTCAACGGCGTCGGCAAGACCACGAGCGCGGCGAAACTCGCCTCAAAGTTCAAGAAACCAGGTGAGGAAGACAAGATCATTCTCGCTGCGGGCGACACTTTCAGGGCTGCAGCCATCGAGCAGCTCAGGCATCACGGCGCCAGGCTGGGCATCAAGGTGATCGCGCAGGAGCAGGGCTCCGATCCCGCCGCCGTGATCTACGATGCGATTTCCGCGGCGCTGGCCTCCGGAGCGACCACGGTCATCGCTGACACCGCCGGCAGGATGCACACGCGCAACGACCTCGTGCGCGAACTCGGCAAAATCGATCGCATTATAACGACGCGGACCCCGGGGGCGAATATCAAGCGGCTCCTCGTCATCGATGCCACGACGGGACAGAACGGGCTGCGTCAGGCAGAAACCTTCGGATCGGCCGTCCCCGTCGACGGTCTCATACTCACGAAATTCGACTCGTCGGCCAAGGGCGGTTTGGTGCTCGCGATCTCGAAGGAATTGGGCATACCGACAGCCTGGGTCGGCACAGGGGAAGGCCACGGGGATTTCAAGCCCTTCGAGCTCGAGAGCTTTCTCGACGATTTCATCGGCAAGGGTCAGTGAACCGTCTTCTTTCGGTCGCCCTCGCGCTGCTGGCGACCATGGGCCTCTGGGCCACGCCGGAATGGTGGAAATCGGACGAGGCGGGCTTCCCCATCGAGCGGCTCGGTGCCGCACCGACGAATCCTCCGGCCGATTTCTGGTGGTTCAAAGAAGACTCCGTCGATGGCGTCATGGAAAAGAACCTATATCAAGGATCCCTGGAAAAGAAGAAGATCCTCGTGAGCGCCGCTAAGACGCCGGGCCATCGCATCGAAAGGACGTGGCAGGGCGCGACCCTGGTCGACGAGACGGAATATGGAAGCAGCGGCGAAATGCTCGGAGAGTCGGCCTATTCGCCCGATACGCCGGGAGAGCTACTTTGGACTGAAAGCTATGAGTATACGAAGGGCAAGTTGACGAAGGTGAGCCGCAGCGATGCCGAGGGCAAAGAAACGGGAAGCCGCAGCTATCGTTATGACCCCGACGGCAGGCTTCTTTCGGTCGAACTCGGCGGCTACTACGGCCAGGTCGACGTGGGGACCCTCGGCCATGGAGGGCTGCCTCAGGCTTTCTGGCAGGATGCCCCGGACGGCACGATGCGGATCGAACTGTTCGATCGTCTCGGAAACGTCGCATCCGTAAGCTTCATCAAGGAAGAAAAGGCCTACGCCCTGCAGCGCTTCGTCTACGATAAAGAGGGCCGCCTCCTCTCCGATAGCCTGGACAATGTCGATGAGGGGACGAGCGTGCTCTCGACCTATGGAAATGATGGCAGGCTCGCCGCGAGAGTCACGAAAAAAGGCGATGCGACGATTGAAAGCCGCGAGTACCAGTGGGACAAGGCAGGCGATCTCATCGTCGAGACGCGAAGCCTTCCGCTGCCCATCGTCAGAATCGATCGAAGTTGGGACGATAAAGGCGAGCTCCTTCACGAAGAGCGCAGGGAAAACGGGGAGCTTCTCCTCGTGGTCAACTACGAGCCGAACTCGGTTCGGGTGGAGGAAACCTGGGCTCATGGCCAGCTCGTCGTGAGGACTCGCTTCGAAAACGGAATAAAAGTGCTGGAGGAATTCTTCAAGGACGGCGTCGTGGTCAGAACGAGGAATTACCGTTGAAAGGGCCTCGCTGGATCGTCTTTATTTCGCGGCGATGGTTTTCGAAGGGGGAGGGAAGCGTCCATTCCCATTCCTCCTTCCTCGCCGTCCTGGGCATCGCGGCGGGAACGACGGCATTGATAGTCGTAATGGCCGTGATGAACGGCCTCCAAGGCGGCTATATCGACGCCCTCCTGGAAGTTTCGAGCTTTCATATCCGGATATCGCAGAACGAGTCCGCGTCCCAAGCCTTCGATCCCGCCGCGATACGAACGAATCTCGCGGGCATGCCGGGCATCAGGTCCATCCTCCCATTCAGGGAGTCGATGGTATTGGCAAACACGACCGATGGTCGAGTCGCGACCCTCAGGATCATGGTCATTCCTCGGGATTTCGATCGAAGTGATCCCGGATTCGCGCGGGAACTCGGCATTGACGGATCGGCTTTCACGAAGGGAAGGGGACTCGTGATGGGAGCCGAGGCCGCGAGGGCTCTCGGTTTGAGACAAGGTGATCGCTTCGACCTGCTCCTCCCTTCGAGCGGACTCGAGGAGGGGCTCGGCATCGAGCGCATCTCGCTCACTCTCGCCTCCACCTTCACCTCCGGATTCTGGCAGTTCGACTCGGGTCTTGCCCTGCTCAACGAGAATGATTTTCCCGTCTCCCTTGCGAGCCAAGCGGCGTGGCGGCCGATCCTCGGAATAAAGCTTACCGACCGTTTCGCCGATGCTGCCGTCTCGACCGCCATCTCCCGACGCCTCGAGTCGGCCGGGTTCACGGGGCTCGATATCGAATCCTGGCGAGACTACAATCGCGCCTTTTTCGGCGCCCTCGGAACGGAAAAGGGCATGATGTTCCTTCTCTTGAGCCTCGTCTTCCTCGTGGTTGCAAGCAACATCCACCACGTCATGCGGCGAATCGTCGCGATGAGGGCGGAGGACATAGCGATTCTTCGCTCAATCGGGGCTTCGGAAGGCGATCTAGCCGGGATCTTCGTCTGGAACGGCCTCTGGACGGGTATCCGAGGCGCCTTCCTCGGCCTCCTCGCCGGTTCCTTCATTTCGGTGAATATCAATGAAATCATCGTCTTTGGAGCGAGGACTCTGGACGCGCTATCCTCCCTCGTCTCGACGATCGTGCCGAAGCTCCCCGCTCCCGTCCCCCTCGATACCGTATTCTACCTCCAGGAGCTGCCCGTGCGATTCGAACTTCCCGAAACCCTCCTCGTCGCCTTCCTCGCCATCGCCGCGGCCCTCATCGCTTCCGTTTCCGCGTCACGAGAACTCTCGCGTCTTGTACCCGTGGAGATACTCCGCCATGAGTGAACCCATCCTCCAGGTCGAAGGCCTCGTCCGGCGCTTTCTCACCGAGGCCGAGGACCTCGTCGTCCTCGCGGCGCTGGACCTGAGGATCGAGACATCCGAATCGGTCGCGATAATGGGCGCGAGTGGTTCGGGGAAGAGTACCTTCCTCACCCTCGTCGGCGGCCTCGACCGACCCGATGCGGGGGCGATTCGCATTAAAGGAAGGGACATTGTCCATCTCAACGAGAAGGCCCTCGGGGAATACAGGTCCCGCTTCGTCGGCTTCGTGTTTCAGTTCCACTACCTCATCCGTGACCTGAGCGCCCAGGAAAATGTCGCCATCCCCGCGATGATGGCGGGAGTCCCCAAAAAGACCGCCATGAAGAAGGCCGCCGAGCTTCTGGGCGATCTCGGGCTCGGCGAAAGGCTCGATCACGTTCCCGCGAAACTATCGGGAGGTGAAAGGCAGCGGACGGCGATTGCCCGGGCCTTAGTCAATCAACCCGAACTAGTCCTCGCGGACGAGCCCACGGGCAATCTCGATGCGGCGAATGCCGCGGCTGTGGGCGATCTTCTTTTCAGCCTGCCGGAGCGCTTCGGCACGACCCTCCTCGTCGCTACCCACGATGAATCGATCGCCTCGCGGGCCGATCGAAGGTTTCGCCTCGTCGGCGGAAGGCTCGACCCGACATGAAGGGGAGGGCTGCACTCTTCCTTGCGTTCAGGATCGCCGGACCGGGAAAGAGGGGAGAAGGCGGCGGAAGGCGGCCACGGGTCCGAGGGACCTCCGCCCGCCATATCAGAGGCGCGATATTCGGCATCGCCTTGGGACTCGTGCCCTTTGTCCTCGTGCTCGTCGTCGCCGACGGCATGATCAGGGGGATCAGCTCCCGCTACCTCGAAACCTGGTCCTGGCATTTTCAGGCGACGTCCATAGGGCCTTCGACGGCAGCGGAGAACGATAGGGCAGCGGCAGCCCTCCGCGCGCTCCCCGGCGTCACGGCCGCCTGGCCGGAAATTCGTGGACCTGCCCTCGCCGTCCATGCCGGTCGCTCGGCGCCCGCCCTGATCAGGGGGCTCGATTCCGGAGCCCTCGAGGAAAGCGGGATGAAACGCTATTTGAAGTTGCTGTCGGGGACGCGAAGCCTTGAGGGCCGACAAGCCCTCGTCGGATCGGAAAGCGCCAAGAAGCTCGGCCTCGCCGTCGGCGACAGTCTCGTCGTCATGACAGGCGGTGCCGATGGTGGGGGTGGTCGGACGAGCATTCTACGCGTGGGGGGAATCGTCACGGCGGGCTATCGCGATCTCGACGAGCTCTGGATATTCGTGCCTCGCATGGTCGCCGATCGCATCCTACCCCAATCGGCAAGGCAAGACCTGATCGGCATCAAGGTGGCCGATCCCTATCGCGATCCGGCCAGCGATACGAGGCGTTTCGAGCTCGCGCTCTCATCCTCTCTGGGCAAGGATCACGCCACGGTCTGGGCAGTCAGGCCCTGGAAGGAACTCGAACGAAACCTCTTCGCCTCCTTCGAGACCACGAAGGCCCTGTTGCTTGTCATCATGTGTCTTTCGGTCCTCGTCGCCGCGGCGAACGTCAGTTCGGCCCTCGTCATGATCGTCTACGAACGTTCACAGGACATCGCCATCCTGAAGGCGGCCGGCGCCTCCCCATCCTTTATCGCCCTGGTCTTCCTTCTCGCGGGAGCCGCGACGGGTCTATTGGGGAGCATCCTTGGCGTCGGCCTCGGAGCCCTGGCCGCCTGGAAGGTAAACGAATTGATCGGGGGAATCGAAATGATTCTCGACGGAATCGCCTCCTTGGCCGCCCTGGCGGGAGGGTCGGGCGGACAGTTGCCCACCATTCATCTTCTCAACCCGGCCTATTATCTCGAACGCATCCCCGTGCGCCTCGATATCGGAGAGCTCGGGGCAGTGGCGGGCTTCGCCTTTCTCTTGTCTATGCTCGCCTCGACGGCTCCGGCCATTCGGGCTGCTCGGCTCAGACCCCTGGAGATCATGCGCAAAACCTGACGGGGCTGTTTTCTCGACAGGGCGCTACGGGGTATAGTCTTCGTCTCGGGCAGTCGCAATTTCTGCCGGTTTGGATCCTAGATTTTCATTTCCATTTTTTATATCAAGCTTTGAAGCGTTTCGGCCTTCCAAGGACGTTGCAGGGCTATTCCTGATTGCCGCACTGAGGAGGATCAGATGAAAAAGGACAACGATACGGGCAGCGAGAAGATCACGGAAAGCGGTGAGAAGCTCAAGGCCCTCGAGGCTGCCCGCCTTCAAATAGAAAAGCAGTTCGGCCAAGGCTCCCTGATGCGGTTGGGGGCCCATGAAAACGCCCCAGGAATCGACGCCGTGCCCTCGGGCTCTATCCTCCTCGACGAGGCTCTCGGCGTGGGCGGCTATCCACGCGGCAGGGTGATCGAGATATACGGACCCGAATCCTCGGGCAAGACGACCCTGGCCCTTCACGCGATCGCCGAGGCACAGAAGAAGGGGGGAATCGCCGCCTTCATCGACGCCGAGCACGCTCTCGACCCTGTCTATGCCAAGAATCTAGGCGTCAATATCGATGAACTCTGGGTTTCCCAGCCTGACAATGGCGAACAGGCCCTCGAAATCACGGAGTCCCTCGTCCGATCCGGCGCGGTCGACATCATCGTCGTCGATTCCGTCGCTGCGCTTACGCCCCAGGCCGAGATCGAAGGCGACATGGGCGATGCCCACGTCGGCCTCCAGGCCCGACTCATGAGCCAGGCCCTCCGCAAGCTTACGGGCACCTTGGCGAAGTCCAAGACCATCCTCATCTTCATCAACCAGATACGCATGAAAATCGGCGTCATGTTCGGAAATCCCGAGACGACGACCGGCGGAAACGCCCTTAAGTTCTACTCTTCTGTACGTCTTGAAGTGCGCAAGATCGAAACGATTGAAAAGGGCGAGGAAGAAGCGATCGGTAATCGCGTGCGCGTCAAGGTCGTCAAGAACAAGGTCGCCCCGCCTTTCCGCAAGGTCGAGCTCGAAATCATGTTCGGAAAGGGTATATCGGCTTCCGGCTCTCTCATCGATGCGGCGGTCAAATACGACATCATCGACAAGAAGGGCGCCTGGTACGCCTTCGGCGAAGAGAAGATCGGACAAGGCAGGGAAAATGCCAAAACCTTCCTGGAGACCAATCCCGACATCGCGCAGTCAATCGAGAAACAGGTGCGGTCGAGGATGTTCGATCCTGCGCTCGAGGTAAGGCCCGCTGAAACCGGAGCGACCAAGACTACGGCTCCGGCCCAGTCGATCGCGGCGGCCGCCCCGGCTGCCCGCACTCAGACTTCGGCCAAGGCCCCTCCCGCAACCCAGCCTTCGGCGGCCCCGGGAGCCCCAAAAGGCGCCGCAGCTCCCGCTGCAATGAAGGCCAAGGCCGGCGGCCCGGCGGAAGACGACGGACTATTCTGAAGTGTCGGAAAGGATTTACCTCGGTCTCGGTTCGAACTCGGGCGATTCCCGTCAAATCCTCAAGGCTGCTATCCACGACCTTGGTACAAGGCTCGTGGAAACCAAGCCCTCTTCCCTCTGGTTTTCCGCCCCTCGCTATGTCGTCGATCAGCCGCCCTTCTACAATCTCGTCGTCGAGGCGAAGGGAAGCCTGAGTCCAGAGGAGCTTCTCGACTTCACTTCGAGCATCGAGACGAAATTCGGCCGCGATCGGACCAAGGAAAGATCGAAGGGGCCGAGGAGCCTCGATATCGATATTCTTCTTATCGGGAATCGGATAGTCGACAGCCCCCGCCTCGTCATCCCTCATCCCGGCATGGAGGAGCGGAAATTCGTCCTTCTCCCCCTCGTCGAACTGAACCGCGATCTCCAAAACCCCCGGACCGGGAGGGCCTATCTCGCGAGCCTGGCCGACCTCGGCCCCCAGGGTATTTACCTCGACTCCCCGGGCGACTATGATCGCCTTCGCTTTTGAAACGAGTTTATCGTCCTAGTACACGCGAGGCGGCGACTGACCAGATGAACGGAACAGAGCAACACACCGAGGCGCCGCTCCCGAAACGCGAACCCGTTGATCTCGAATCCGGGCAGTCGGCCGGCCGAAAGTTTCGTCTTGCCGATTTCGAAGGCCCCCTCGATCTCCTGCTTTATTTGATCAAGCAGAACGAGGTCTCGATCTATGACATCCCCATCGCCTCCATCACCGAACAGTTCCTCGGCTATCTCGACAATGACGAGGACCTCGATCTCGACGACCTGACCGAGTTCTACTCGATGGCGGCGAGCCTCCTTTATATAAAGTCGAGAATGCTCCTCCCCGTCGAGGTCGATCTCGGGGACGAGTTCGACGATCCTCGGAAGGATCTGATCGAAAAACTGATCGAGTACCAGAAATACAAGAAGCTCACCGAACTCATGGAGCAAAAGGAAATGGAGGTCGAGTGGTCCCTCGAGCGGAAAAAAATGCAGCGGCCTCTCCCCTTCGCCGAAGAGGAATCCCTGTGGGAGGAAATAGGTGTCTGGGATCTTCTCCGGACCTTTTCCTCCCTGGTCAAGAACGTGAGTTCCGAGCGCATCATGGATCTCTACGAAGAGGTCTCGATCAACGAAAAACTGACCCTTATAAACGAGTTCCTGGACCGCGACGGGCAATTTTCCTTCACCGACCTCATCACGAGGCCGCATTCGACGATGGACGTAGCCTGCGCCTTCCTCGCGATGCTCGAGGCGGTCAAGTTCAGACTCATCGTGATCCAGCAGCACAAACTCTTCGGAGACATAAGAATACGCAGGCGTATGGAGGAGCGTGATGGAAGCCCGGCTTGAGAAGGAGGCCGCCCTCGTCCAAACCGTCCTTTTCCTCGAATCCGACCCGATGGATGAATCGGCCCTCGCTCGGGCGACGGGACTTGGCCGAGAGGTCGTCGAAAAAGCCCTCGAGCTTCTCGCGGAGGAACTCGCCTCACCGGCCCAGGGCCTCGAGCTCGTTAAATCGGCCGGGGGATGGATATTAGCGCCCAAGGCTGAGCTCTGGGAAAGTCTCAAGGATCGATACGGGAAGAAGGCCGATTCCCGGCTTTCACGCGCGGCCCTCGAAACCCTTTCCATCGTCGCCTATTCCCAGCCCATCACGAGGGCCGAGGTCGAATCGATCCGAGGCGTTTCCGCGGACGGTATGATCCGCTTCCTTCTCGAAAAAGAATTCATCAAGGAAGTAGGCAAAAAGGATGTGCCGGGAAAGCCTATCCAGTACGGCACGACCAAGGAATTCCTCAAATACTTCCGCCTCGGATCGATTGCCGACCTCCCCCACCTCGACGATCTCGAGCGTAACCGCTTCGAGGAGGGAGGCGACGATGCTCCCGCGGGAGAATGAAGAGGATGAGCAGCCCGAGGGGGCAGGGCGGCCTATGCGCCTTCAGGCCTTCATCGCCCGAAGCGGCGCAGCGTCGCGTAGGGCAGGGGAGGCCCTCATCCTCGCGGGAAGGGTGAAGGTTAACGGCACGACGGTCACCGAAATGGGCAGCAAGGTCGGCCCCGGCGACGTGGTGAGTCTCGACGGTCGCGAGCTTGCGATCGAGGCAAAAAAAAGATACCTGGTCCTCAACAAGCCGCGCGGCTACGTCTCATCCATGAGCGATCCGGAGGGAAGACCCCTCGCCGTAGGTCTGATCAAGCCCTACGTCGAGGAGAGGGTCTACAATATCGGTCGACTGGACCAGTGGTCACAGGGGCTCCTCCTTTTCACCAATGACGGAGATTTCGCTGCGGCCGTCGGCCATCCCTCGAATGGAACGGAAAAAGAATATGAGCTTCGGAGTTCGGTCGACATCCCCAAGTCCCTCCTCGACGAATTCGTCGCCGGACTGGTGGCCGAAGGTCAACGATATCAGGCCGTGAAGGCGAGGCTTTTGGATCCCCGGAGCGCTCGAATCGTCCTCGTCGAAGGGCGCAACCGCGAAATACGCAGGGTCTTCGCCTCTCGAGGCGTCCAGGTCGAATCGCTGGTCCGCGTCAGGATCGGCCCGGTCCTCATCGGCGGATTGGCCGAGGGGGCCTTCAGGGAACTCAGCGCCGAGGAGAGGCAGTTGCTTTCGGGAGGAAGGACTACATGACGGTGGCCATCGACGGTCCGGCAGGTTCTGGCAAGAGCACCATCGCGAGAATGCTCGCCCAGGGCCTCGGCTTCGCCTACGTTAATTCAGGCAATCTTTATAGAATCCTGACCCTTGCCGCCCTGCGCCATGACAGCATCTCAAAGGGCGATGAGGCAATCCTCGAAACCGCCCGATCGGTCCGTATCGAATACCGCGATCATCGCCATTACCTCGACGGCGAGGATGTGGAGGACTTTCTTCATTCCGCCGCCGTTGACGCACAGGTCGCCCAGGTCTCGGCGATACCGCCCCTGCGCGACATCGTCAACGCCCAGGTAAAGTCGATCGCCGGCCGCGGCGACAGCGTCGTCGAGGGTCGCGACATGACGACAGTCGTATTTCCGCATGCGGAACTGAAGATCTACCTCGATGCGACGCCTGAGGCCAGGGCCAGGCGCCGCCTCGCTCAGCGAACGAGCGGCGATTCCCTCGAGGAGATAACGCGCAATATAGCGATGAGGGACGCGATAGACCGGGGCAAGTCGACGGGGGCATTGAAGGTTGCCCCCGGCGCCATCGTGATCGACTCCTCGGACTTGACCTTGCAGGAAGTTTATGACAAAGTATACGGACAAATTTCTCGCAAAGGGAACACAATGGGCGTGAAGGAAGTGTCGAAGGAAGCAACCTCTACCTCTAAGGAAACCTTCCAGACACAATTGCAGGAGGAGTACCTCAAGAGCCTCGAGGGTCTTGAGGAAGGCGACCTGGTAGAGGGACATGTCATCCAGGTTACGCGCGATTTCATTTTTCTGGACGTGGGCTACAAGTCCGAAGGCAAGCTTCCGATCATCGAATTCGGTGATCAGATTCCGGCCGTCGGCGACATCGTCAGCGTGATTCTCGTCAAGAAAGAATCGCGGAACGGCGAGATCATCGTCTCCAAGAAGAAGGCCGACGAAAAGGTCTATTGGAGGCAGGTCTCCAACGCTTTCAAGGATCACCTTCCGCTCGAAGGCACCATCGAAAAGGAAATCAAGGGCGGTTTCGAGGTCAATCTCGGACACCAGCTTCGCGGCTTCCTTCCCGCCTCCAAGGCCGATATTCAGCGCATTGAAAAGCCGGAGAAACTCATCGGGCTCAAGACGCTTTTTTATCTCGAACGCCTTTATTCGGACCGCAAGGTCAACATCGTCCTCAACCGCCGCAAGTGGCTCGAGGAGGACATCGAGGCTCGCCGCGAGGCCTTCTTCCAGAACACGCAGATCGGCGACACCGTCGCCGGCGTGGTGAAGAGCTTCACGAGCTTCGGCGCCTTCATCGACCTCGGCGGCTTCGACGGCCTCCTCCATATCAACGACATGAGCTGGGGGCATGTGACCCGGCCCAAGGATTTCGTCAAGAAGGGCCAGGAGATTGAACTCAAGGTCATCAGGATGGAGCCCGAGGATCGGAGGATCAACCTCTCCCTCAAGCACTTCCAGGCCGATCCATGGTCGACCTTCGAGGAACGCTATCATGTCGGCGACGTCGCCCACGGTACGGTCACAAAGCTCGCCGATTATGGCGCCTTCATCGAGCTCGAGGAGGGCATCGAGGGTCTCGCCCATATCTCCGAGTTCTCATGGGTCCGCAAGGTCCGCAAGCCCGAGGAAATGATCCAGATCGGCGACAAGGTCGATTGCATGATCCTCAACTATGACCTTCAGGCGGGCAAGGTTTCCCTCGGCCTCAAGCAGGTCCAGGACAATCCCTGGGACCAGGTCAACGAGAAATATCCCGTGGGGATGCGCCTCACCCGGAAGGTCGTCAAGCTCACGGCCGCAGGTGCCTTTATCGAACTCGAGGAAGGTATCGACGGATTCCTCCATGTCGACGACATTTCCTGGACCAAGCATGTCAAGAACCCGGCCTCCGAGCTCGAAGTGGGCAAGGAAATCGAGGTCATGGTCATCGAGAGCGATCCCGAGGACCGCAACATCAGGGTCGGCATCAAGCAGCTTTCAGAAGACCCATGGAAGTCCTTCGCCAAGGCCTTCCGCGTCGGCTCCATCGTCGACGGCGTCGTTTCCTCGGTCACCGACTTCGGCGTCTTCGTCAAGGTCCAGGGAGACATCGAGGGTCTGATCAAGAAGCAGGATCTCTCCGAGGACAAGGACGAGCCCTACGACGACGCCCTCAAGCGCTTCGCCGCCGGACAGACGGTCAAGGCCCTCGTCGTCGAGCTCAGTCTCGATCGGCAGAAGCTCGGACTTTCCATCCGCGATCTCGTGCGTCGCCAGCAGCGCGAGGAGATGTCCCGCTTCATGCAGGACGAAGGCTCCGATGGCTACACCCTGGGCGACCTCTTCAATTCCAGGAAAAACGACTGACAATAGCGGGGGCCCCCATCTTCACGATGGGAGTCCCCGCAGCTTCCCGCGGCGTCAGCTAGGCGCGCGGGTCGCATGAAGGCGACGATGCTCGAAACGATCGACCCCGTCAAATTCCAGACGCTCGTTCAGGTCAGCGCCCTCATCAATTCCAATTATGGGGACGCCACCGTCCTCCTTACCCGCATCATCGAATCGGCGACCATCCTCGTCCAGGCCGAAGCATCTTCATTGATGCTCCACGATACCGCATCGGGCAAGTTGCGCTTTGAAATCGCCCTCGGCCCCAAGGGGCCAGAGGTCAAGAAATTCATGCTCAACCCCGGCGAAGGCATTGCCGGTTGGGTCGTTCAGCATGGCCAGGCTCTCATCGCCAACGACGTGGAAAAGGATTCACGCTTCTACGGCGAAATCGCCAAGACGATAGGCTTTCCCACCTATTCCATCCTCGCCGTCCCCATGCGCATCAGAGACGACACCATCGGGGTCATCGAGGTAATTAACAAAAAGGGCAAGCGGTACTTCACGCAGGAAGATCTCCAGTGGCTCGAGCTTTTCGCCGTCCAATCCGCTTTGGCGATTCAAAACGCCAAATATCTCGAAGTCGCCCACGAAGAGATCCATCTTCTCCGCGACCAAGTCGAAGCGGGGAAGGGCTGGCATTCCCTCATAGCCAAGAGCCCCCTCATCCTTGAAAAGCTCGACCTCATCGATAGAGTCGCCCGCACCGATTCATCCGTCCTCATCCTTGGCGAAAGCGGGGTCGGCAAGGAACTCTTCGCCGAGCAGATTCACCTTCGATCCGATCGTCGCTCAGGTCCCTTTGTCCGCGTCAACTGCGCGGCCCTGCCGGAGGGACTTCTCGAAAGTGAGCTCTTCGGCCACGTCAAAGGCGCCTTTACGGATGCCTACGCCAATCGGAAGGGTAGGTTCGAACTCGCCGAGGGGGGGACGATCTTCCTCGACGAAATCGGAGACCTGCCGTTGCGACTCCAGGCCAAGCTCCTCCGAGTCCTCCAGCAAAAATCCTTTGAACGCGTCGGATCGAGCGAAACCCTCGAGGTCGACGTCCGCATCGTCGCCGCGACCAATCGCGACATCGAAGAGCTCGTGGAAAAGGGGGACTTCCGTTCGGACCTCTACTACCGCCTCAACGTCCTTCCCATCCATGTGCCGCCGCTCAGGCAGCGCAAGGAGGACATACCGGCATTGGCGGATTTCTTCCTCAAACGGATTTCCCGCGAAACCAACAAGAAGGTGGCAGGATTCTCCGACGCCGCCATGGGAGCGATGCTCTCCTATTCCTGGCCCGGAAATATCCGGGAACTGGAGAACGCGATCGAACGCGCCGTCGTCATCGCAAAGGACCAATGGCTGGGCATCGATGATCTGCTGATCGGCGCCAAGGCCGGCTCGGAGGACGAATTCGCCGGAAAGAGCCTTCGTGAAGGACTCATCAATTTCAAAAGGCATTTCATCCGCAAGACCCTCGAAGAGAGCGGATGGAATCAAACCGAGGCCGCCAAGGTACTCGACATACAACGCACCTACCTCTCCCGCCTAATCAAAGAACTTTCGATAGCCGTCTCGAAGGAGTGACTAAAATGGATACTGCCGAGCGCGCCGCCCACAAGGCGGGCGCAACCAAGGAAGCCCCGGCTTCTCTCTCCCAAAAGGTGGGAGACATCATCACGAGATTCCGCTACGCCTTCATCGGCATAGGGGTGGCACTGCTCGTTGCGCTGATGGCGATCGCCGTCGTCACGCAGCTGCGCGCCTCGGGAGACAAGGCCGCCGCCATAAAAATGGATCAGCTCGTGCGCGACGGAAGCGCTTGGAGCAACGAATCCGATGCGACCAAGAAGGCCGATCTCGAGAAGAAACTGATCGCCGGCCTCGACGACATCGCCGCCAAGCACAAGGGAAGCATTTGGGCGCAGCAGGCCTGGGACATGAAGGCTTCGATCGCCGAATCGCGGAGCGATTGGACCGAGGCGGAGAAGGACTGGCTGGAGGCCTCGAAGATAATGCCCGACAGTTTTATCGCGCCTGTTAGCCTCGAAAACGCGGCGGCGGCCGCCGAAGAACTCGGCGCCAACGACAGGGCCATGAAAGACTGGAAGGCCTTCATCGACAAGTACACGGGCAAGTCCGTGGGAATTCCTCACGCGTGGTTCGCACTCGGACGCCTGTCCGAGGAGGGAAAGGACTACGCCGCGGCCCTCTCCAATTACGAGAAGATCGTCGCGACCTGGCCCGACTCCGATTGGACAAAGCTCGCCAAGGACCGTATACTCTCGCTGAGAGCCCGGGGCCTCGTGAAGTAATTCGCGGGACGCTGGCGTCCTAAGGGACGCAAATCGAAGACGGTCAATTGCGCAAAAGACCGTTGCGGCCCCTCCCCGGAGGGGCCGTTTTCGTCGGGCGAGGAGTTCCCATGGCAGGCAAACGTTCGAAGTTTTTCGAAACTCGTCGCTTTGGTTTCGTGATCGGCGCGATAGTGCTGCTCGCGATTTTCGCCCTCGGTCAATTGACCGGATTTCTCCAGCCTCTTGAACTCAAGACCCTCGATGCCCGTTTCAACTTGAAGTACTCGAGTCGCGGCAAGACGGTCCAGGAAGGCACGGTCGTCAAGTCCGAAAATTCGAAGGTTTCGGACGACATAGTGATAATAGGTGTGGATACCGAAAGCCTGTCGCGACTCGGACTCTGGCCCTTTCCCCGAGGCAAACACGCCGACCTCATCAACGCCTTCTCCAGGATAAAGGACCAAACCCAGCGCGAAAACGCCATGCTCCTCGACATCATCTTCTCGAGCGAGACGGGAAAGCCCGACCAGGATCAGCTCCTCGCCTCGGCTCTCAAGGATTCCGGGCGGGTTTATCTCGAAACAGCCCTTTCTTTGACGCCCATCGACGGCCTCTCCGCCGAAGAGATGGATGCACGCACGAAGCTATTGGAAAATCGGCTTGGTACCATCACCCATGTCACCGGACCCTGGCAGCGCATGGTGGCCTTCCTCGGCTCCGAGGCGCCCCTCCCGGTCTTCGGCGAAGAAGCCGCCGGCTACGGACATGCAACCTTCCTTGCTGATCGCGACAAGATTTTCAGGCGCCAGCCTGTCGTCGGCAAACTGAGCACCCTTGTCGAAACCATTCCCCTCGATTCACTTACGCCCGACTACAGGGTTGATAGCGCTAAATTTGAAAGGCTCGCCTGGGTGGACTCCGACGGAACCTATCATGATATCCGTACGCCCCTCGGCGTTGCCGGCCTTGCCAAGCTCAAGCAGGAAATGCAGACATCTGCGCCCAAAAAAGTGGATGCGAACGCGGCCACCGGGGTCGATTCGTCCTATTTCATAGTCCGGAAATTCCAGGACAGCTTCATCCCCTCGGTCACCTTGTCGCTTGCGCTCTCGTATTTCGGCGTCAGCATGGACCAGGTCCAGGTCGTCGTGGGCAAGTACGTGAGGATTCCCTCGCCGACCCGCTATGATCCCGACACGGGAACCCGCGTGCCCTATACCCTGCAACTCAAGCCGCCGACCTACGACGCGAACGGTACGATGACGGATCCGGGCAAATTCCGGCCCGTCCCCTATATCGATATTCCCATCGACGCGAACGGCTTGATGCTCATCAATTTCATGGGACCGCCTTCAAGCGAATCGGCCGACGGAATACAGACCTATCCGGTCAGGTCCTATTCCGCCTATTCGGAACGGGCTCCGGGCCCCGATCCGAAAACCTGGCGCAGGGCAAGCATGGCCGTCGCAAACAAGCTCCTCCTCGTCGGCGCCTTCTCGACGGGCATGTCAGCCGACGACAAGCAGACGCCGGTGGGCATCATGTACGGCATCGAAGTCCATGCGAACGCCCTCAATACGATCATTATGGACAACTTCCTCAGGGAGCCCCCGCTTTGGATGAGCTTCGCCGCCCTGCTCATCCTCGTCTTCATCGTCACCTTCCTCTCATCAAGGCCGGGCATGCCCCTCTTCATCGCCTTCGGGGCGACCATAGTTCTCATCGCCCTCTGGTTCCTGTCCACCTCCATGATCTTCGACTCGACGGGGCTCATCCTCGATTTCGTGTCGCCCGCGATCGCGATGTTCCTCACCTTCATCGCGATCATCGTCTATCGGGCCATGACCGAGGAAAAGGACAAGCAGCGCATCCAGGCCACCTTCGGTCAGTATGTGAGCCCCGATGTCGCCGATGTTCTCGTCGAAGGCGGCATGCCGAGTCTCGGCGGCGTCGACAAGATGATCACCGTCTTCTTTTCGGACATCCGAGGCTTCACCTCGCTTTCGGAGACCATGTCGCCGCAGGAGCTGGTCAACCACCTCAACACCTATCTCGAGGAAATGACGAACATCATCATGGAGTACCGCGGCACCCTCGACAAATACGTGGGGGACGAGGTCATGTGCTATTGGGGAGCACCGGTCGACCAGTCAGACCACGCGGTTCTCGCCTGCAAGTGCGCCCTCGCCCAGATGAAGCGCCTGCATGAGCTCAACGAGATCTGGCCCGAAAACAGGCGCATCAACATAGGCATAGGCCTGAACTCGGGCATCATGACCTGGGCGAACATGGGTTCGACGAAGCGCAAGAACATCACCCTGATGGGCGACAACGTCAACCTCGGGGCCCGTCTCGAAGGCACCAACAAGGAATATGGTACCAATATCATCATCAGCGAGAACACCTATGCCCTCGTCCAGGACAAATTTATAGTCCGTGAACTCGACAACATCCGCGTCAAGGGCAAGAGCAAGCCCGTCCTCATGTACGAACTCGTCGACTGTCTCGAGGATATGAGTCCGGGCCCCCGTCCTAAAGTCTCGCGATGATACGGCGAGCCGAAAATACAGGCCCGTCACGGGGGAGGGGAGGCCGGGCCCTCCCTTTTGCCCTTGTACTTTTGTTCGCGCTCGGAATGTCAGGGTGTGGGCTTGAGACGGTTGACTATATTACCGCGCCGTCTTTCTATCCTGGCGGCGGATTTCTCGTACTGACCGATATGGCGGGAGCTGGTACCACTCCCCGCGATTTTGAAATTCTCTATAGGATTTATGAAAGCCAGAGCGATGCGGCAAGGGCGTGGAATAACTTGAATAGCCTCATCTCCTCTGGTGCCACACCTTCCTCGGTCTATTATCAAGTAAAGAGCGGTACCTATGGTCTCCGTCCTGTTCTCTTCACCTATACAGACACCTCTGCCAACCCCGATCCTTCAATTCTCAGACTGAGTCCTTCAGAACAAGGCAAAAATGCTTCTTTCCAAATAGGCACTCCAAATTCGGATGATTGGACAGTGGATAAGGGAAGTTCCACACGAATAGCCACGGCGGTTAGTCGGAATACAATAGGGACATCAAACAAGCCCATTTATGACATAAGTCAAATTCTTAACCCATCGAATGATGTGGACTACTCTCCTGACTCGACTATCACTGACCCTTCCACCCAATATCCTCCGCCTTCAAGCAAGGCCTACATTGTCCTCTGCGCCGTTGCAGAAACCACGCCTGACTTCATAAATTATACCTATTCAATGCCTACTCCATTGTCATATGGAATTCTGCAATTGCCGGATGGGACACAACCTTTACCTTCACAATAACCCTTTTCACTTTGAAGGCGACACGTCGGAAAATATTATTTACTGCGTATAATGTATATTCTGTCTACCATTACCCAATCCCTATCCAAAGATAGCTCTTTCCCATCGGTGATCTGATGGCCTTACAGGAAACCGAGACTCTGACTCATCGGGATGGGGCCGAGGGGCGATTGGGCGAGAGATTGGCTCTTTTCGATGCGCAGTCGATCGAGTCTGAAGTTATTTCGGGAAGCCGCCTCGAGCAAATGAACGAGGCTATTCTCTTTCTTTTGCGGCAAAGCCATTCTTATTCGAAGGAAATTATCATCGACCCTCATTTCGAAAGCCTCAAGAAGCCGCTGTTGGGCAACGGTTGCGATGGCGGTAGAAATCGGTTCGAGGTCAAGTTCCCCTGAGTCGACGCAATAGTCATAGCCCCAGAGGATTGCCCCAAGCGAGGGGAACCGCCTTCCGTCCGATCTGGCAGGTTCAAAACGCAATCCTTCGATAAGCAAGCCCTCAGGAAGAGCTGACTGAATGCGATCCCAAATGTCATTTTCGTAAGCCGGGTCGGAGGGCGGAAGCTCGGCCAGAATGCTCGAAATATACTCGTCGGCACTGGATATTCCCAAGGGAATCGGCTGGCTTGCTTCGAGGCGAGGACTTGGATTGAAGCCTTCAGAATAGGAGAGCTGCAGACCCGCAATTTGAAATGCGCGGCTGAGCGCATCGAGTATTCCCAAATGGGGATATAGAATTGCCTTGTCGCGCTTCGAGAAGCGCAGGAGGAGGCGGCCGACCTGGCTGGAGAGAAGACGCGGACGAATAAGGGATGGCACCTTAATCTGTTCATTATTATATACGACGCTCGTGGTATCGCTGCAGGAACCACAGGGGGCTGTGCAGTCAATTGTACATGCTGAAGTAGCTAGGCCTTCCTGGCTGCGCTGCCACTCGGTGAGCAGGGTCTTCTTGCCCACAAGAATGGAGACATCGTCCCAAGGGAGGGTATCCGACGGGGCCTTGGAGGTCGTGGCCTGGGCTATCGGATCCCAGGGGGATTCGGTAAGAACATCCCTCCAGCGTTCACGGTCGAAATGTTCTTCCCACGCGTCGAGCCTGGCCCCGCGACGCCAGGCTTCGAGAATGAGTTCCCCTACCCTTTCATCGCCTCGGGCCATAATCGATTCGAGGAGAGCCACGAAGGGTGAATGCCAGGATAGCTTTACCGACCGAAAGTGTCTTAGTCCATTTCGAAGCACCTGGACTGCATCCATGGCCTCGTCTTCGCCAAGCTGGCCGCACCATTGAAAAGGCGTATGGGGCTTGGGGACGAACACTCCGACATTGACGTTGTAACCGATGGGGTGGAGTGCGGTAAGTTTCGCGAAGAAATCAACAATCGCCTCGGCCTCGCCTTTGCCCCTGCCGGGTACGGGCAAGCCGATCATGAAATAGAACTTGGCGCTCCGGAATCCGCGCTTTCGCGCTTCACCTATGATCTCCACGATCTTGTCGAAGGAGACGTCCTTGTTGATGACGAGCTGGCGGAAATCCTCGGGCGATTCGACCGCGAAGGTCAAACCGGACTTCCGCACCTCGGACAGCGCCTCGATGAGGGGCAGGGTGAAGGTGTTCACCTTGAGCGAGGGGAGTTGGAAGGATACCCCCTGTCCCGTCCACTCCTCGTTCAGCGCGGCTACGAGTTCGCCGATTCCGGCATAGTCGCCCGAAGAGAGGGAAGAGAGGGTGATTTCCCTGTAGCCGCCTTTCAATACGAGTTCGCGCACTTCCTCCTGGATGAGGTGCGCTTCTTTCATGCGCTGGGGGCGGTAATAATACCCGGCGTGGCAAAAGCGACAGCCATGGGGGCAACCGCGCATGATTTCGACCGTTCCATGCGCTTGCACTGCCTTGAGGGTCGCGACAGGAAAGACCATGTTGTGGTGACTCGTGGGGAAGTCCGCATAGATAGCCCGCCGGGCTTTTTTGCCGGGTATCCAGACATGAGGGGATTCCGCGAGCCTGCCGAGAAGTGCCGCCCTCCCCGCTCCGGCCTCTTTCATCGCGGCCAGTTCTTCGCAAATTTCGAAGAAACGTTCCTCCGCTTCGCCGATCCAGACGGCATCGAGGAAACGTGCGAGAAAATGCGGATTGCTCAGGGCAGGTCCGCCCCCTATCACAATTGGTTCATTCTCCGACCTGTCCGCCGCATCGAGGGCGATGCCCGAACGATCGAGGATTGTCAGGATCGATGTCGCCGCGAGTTCATAGCCAACCGAAAAACCCAGGATGTCGGCGTCCGCGACGGCGATGCCCGATTCGAGCGTCGCGAGCGGCATGCCCTTCTCGCGCAGCAGTCTCTCGAAATCGGGAGCGGGAGCGAAGACGCGTTCGCAACGGATGTCCTTTCTCGAGTTGAGACCTCCGTACAGAACCCTGATCGCGTTGTTTGACATGCCGATCTCGTAGAGATCAGGGAAGGACAGGGCGAAGAAAAGCCGTGGTTCCTCGTCGGGAGGCAAGGGCCGCACGGCCCCCAATTCGCCGCCCACGTAGCGCGCCGGCTTCTCCACCTCGTGAAGGGCTCGGCCGAGCTCCGAAAGAATGTCGACGCGACGCCGACGCTTCACGAATGGTATCTCCGGGCCGAGATCCCCAGTACTATCCCCATTCCCGCCATTATCGTCAAAAGCGACGATCCGCCATACGACAGGAACAGCAGCGGAATGCCGGTAATCGGCATGATGCCCATGGCCATGCCCGAATTGATCATGAAGTGAAAGAACACCATGCCCATGACGCCGGCCACGACATAGGTGGCGTAGCGGTCGCGCATCATCCCCATGATCGCCGTGCAGCGATAGAGGATGAGCCAGAAAAGGCCGAAGACGAGGAGGCCGCCGAGGAAACCCCATTCCTCCGCGATGATCGAAAAGATGAAATCGGTGCTTTGTTGAGGGATGTAATTGTTGTGACTCTGTGGACCCGCGAGGAATCCGCGTCCCGTGAAACCGCCCGAGCCGATGGCAGTAATCGACTGGATGATGTTCCAACCCGACCCTCGCGGATCGATCGATGGATCGAGGAAGACGATCAATCGCATCACTTGGTATTCCTTCAAGACCTTGTGGGCCAGGATCGACAGGCCAAGCCCGAGTCCCATCGCCAGGGATGCGTAGGCGATCCAGTAATAGATGGGCTTCTTGAAGGAAATCTGCCCCCACAGGGAGAGGGCCATGATGACGAGCACGACTCCGAGAATGATGAGATCATAGGGACTCTGATACAGGAGGAGGAGAAATCCGGTGGGCCGCGACAATATGTACTTCTCCCAAAGCGGCAGGATCGTGAGAACGACCATCGACCCAATTATGAGTAGTATGAATATCAGGAAGCGACGCCCGATGCCCGAGACGACCAGCATGAAGAACAGAATCGGGAAAAACACGAGGGAGGTGCCGAGATCGGGAGCCAGGAGGATGAGTCCCACGGGGAGCAGCACAATGCCGAAACTCTTCGCGATGCGCCTGATATCGTCCTCATGCTCGGAGTTGTCGAGATACCGGGCGAGGAGGAGGATGACCGCTATCTTCATGAATTCCGAGGGCTGTATGCCGAATTCCCCAATGCCGATCCATGAGCGCGCACCGTTGACTACCTTGCCGAAAAAACGCGTATAGACGAGGACGATCAGGAGGAAACCGTAAAGGAAAATCGAGAAATCCTTGAACTGCCTGAAATCAACTCCTACCAGGGCGAGCATCAGGATGAGGCCGGTGACGGCCCAAAGTATCTGCTTGAGATAATCCGAGGAGACGATGACGCCCTCCGCGTTCACGTTGGAGGAAAAAATGGACATGATTCCGATGACGACGAGCAGGAGTACGGCGCCGAAGGTCGGGTAGTCCATCGCTTCAAGAAGCTGGCGGTAGCGGTTCATTCCTGCCTTTCCTTCTTGGGGACGAGGTAGCGGAGCCCGAGGGTGTCGACCGCTTGATCGTAGGTCTGATTGCCGAAGATGGCTTGATAGATGATGTTGGAAGCGTAGGGGGCCCACCATTCCCAGGGATTGGAAGCTTCGACCATGACGACAACGACTATCTGCTCGGAGGCGGGCTGATCGTAGGGGCCGAAAGAGACGAACCAGGAATGCCAGTGGTCAACCAGACCGACCTCCGCGGTTCCGGTCTTGCCCGCCACCTCCACGACCTTGGTGCTGAGCGGGAATTTCACGGTTCCCTCGGTGACGACTCGCCTCAGATCGGTCCTCAGTGTTGCGAAGGTTTCAGGGGAGATCCGCGACTTGATGATGGGCTCGGGCTGGACTTCCTTGAGGATCGCGCCCGAGACGGGATCCCGCAGTTCCTTGAGGAGGTGCGGGCGGTAGATGATTCCGCTGTTGACGACGAGCGCCATCATGTCGGCCACCTGGATCGGCGTCACGAGGAGATACCCCTGGCCGATGGAGAGATTCATCGTGTCTCCCCCGACCCATTTCTCGTGGAAGCGTCGATCCTTCCATTGGGGAGTGGGAATGAATCCGTCGAGCTCGCCCGGGAGGTCTATGCCCGTGGCTTTTCCGAAGCCGAATTCCTTGGCATATTCGACAATTCGTTCCACCCCTAAATAGTCGCGTCCCACGGTCCAATAATAGATGTCGCAAGATTGTTCGAGGGCTCCCGCGAGGTCGAGCCAACCGTGCCCCGGCTTTTTTATCCAACAGCGAAAGACGCGATCGCCATAACTGATCTCTCCGGTGCAAAGGACCTTTTTGTCCTGGGGAAAGGCCTTTTCCTCGATAATACCGGCAGTCAGGACAGTCTTGAAGGTCGAAGCCGGAGGATAGCTGGATTGGATCGCGCGATCTATCAACGGAGTCTTCGAGTCATTGAGCATGTTCGCGTAGGCATTGCCCGAAGCGGGACCCGACATCTGATTCGGATCATACCAGGGCCAGGAGACGAGGGCGAGGACTTCGCCGGTGGCGGGCTTGAGAATGACGACCGATCCCATCCTATCGCCGAGAGCCTTTTCCGCGATCTTTTGCATCCTCGTATCGATGGTGAGCACGATGTTCGAACCCATCACAGGGGGAACGATCTCTTCTTTTTCCGATTTCACGCCCTTGCCGAGGACATCCACCATCCGGTACTCGCGCCCGTCCGTTCCGCGAAGGTTCTGATCGTATTGCTTCTCGATGCCCGCCTTGCCTATGACGTCGCCGGCTTTATAGCCTTTGTTATAAAGAACCTTGAGCTCATCCCGCGTGATGTCGCCCACATAGCCGAGGATGTGCGAGAGCGAGCCCGTCTCGACGTAATTCCTCACGGGCTTGGATTGCCAGGTCACGCCTGGATATTCGTCGATGCGCTCGGCGATTTTCGTGATTGTCGAATAGGGGACAGGCGAGAGTATCTCGATCGGCTGAAAAAGATGGTAATAGGCAGGTATGATTTTCTTGCGGATATCTTCCGCACTGATTCCGAGCGTGTTCGCCAGCTTCGCGAAAACCTCGTTTCGGCGTTGGGGCGGCAGTCTGGCCGGAACGATCGAGACGGCGAATGAATCGGTATTGAGCACCAGAGGTAGGGTAAAATCCCTTGCGTAGATTTCTCCCCTTTGCGCGGAAATGACCGTCGATTGCCGCGCGATATCGGTGGCTCGGCTTCGATATTCGCCGCCCCTCAATACTTGCAGGGAGAAGAGATAGGTTGAAAAGACCAAAAACAGGACGAGCGATAGGATTCTCAGCGCGCCGATGCGCCGTCCCATCGTCGATGATCCGACATCGCGGTCATTGGGATCGTTCATTTCGGACCGCGCCGCCTATTTTCCACTAGCGAAAATAGGCCTCCGAGAATCGCGAAAAACAGGGGGGCGAGCACGGCGTTGTATGCCACCTCAATCCAGAGGGTCTTTCCCGTAAAATCATAGGACCTGAGCCTTCCCCCGAAAAGCAAGGAAAGAAAGGTAGACCACAGGGCTTTGAGAATGGTCGAACCGGCACCGATAACAATAGGCAAAAGAATTCTGTCGAGGTGGACTGAACCGTGAAGGAACGAAGCGATCCATGCCATCATCGTCTTGACGGCCGCATTGAAGCCAAGAGGTGCGGCGGACATGGCATCGTCAACAAGACCAGAAACGAAGGCCACGGAGCTGCCCTCGACGGGTCCCGTTCGATATGCCAGCCATACGACGGCGAGAAGCCCCAGGTCGGGACGAACGCCGAGTATCGCGATCGCCGGGATCCAGGTAGCGCTTATCAGCGAGATGCCGGCCAGAAGGATAATCGAGAATATCAGGCGCACCATCATGAGCCTGCCCCCTGGATAACGGGCGACGCTTCGTCGGACGCTTTCAGGACGAAGACGTATTCGATTCTCGAGAAATCGAGTATCGGCTCGACTTCTATGTCCAGCGAAGTCTTGTAATCGGGTTCGCTGATGCTCTTGACCCTTCCAAGGGCGAGATTGGGAGGATAGAGCGAATCGAGTCCGGAGCTGACAACGAGATCTCCCGGCTGCGTCTCGTCCAGTGCCTGTTTGGATACATAATTGAGCCCCAAGGCTTCGCCTTCTGATCCCATTCCCACGAGGAGCCCTTCGAACCTCGATTTGGCGAGCCGGGCGGCCACGTAGGAGCTCGCATCGTAGAGGGGCACTACGACGCTCGTTCCCTGCGCGGCCTCGACTACCCGGCCGACGAGGCCCTTCGTGCCGTCCTGCCATGCGATAACGGGCATGTTCTTCCTTATGCCGGCCTCGATGCCCTTGTCAATTGTGATGGTCGAATAGAGGTTGCCCGGATCCTTGCCAATGACCCGGGCCGGAACCTCGGGCGTCTGAATCGTCACGGCGAAGGCGAGCTGGGCACGGAGGCGGTCGTTCTCCGCCGCGAGGGCGGCATAGTCGCGCTGGATCTTTTCCATCTCCTGGGTTTTCGCGAGCAGACCTTCATAATCCTTGCGAAGTTGTCTCAGGGAGCGGACCGAAAGGGCCGTGTCCTCCACGAAGGTGCCGACTGAGGAAAACCCGCGTTCGAAAAAACCCGTGATCGTCAGCCCGACCCTCTCGGGCAGACCGAGGAGGCTCCGAGTGGAAATGATGAGCGAGAGGAGGCTGGCAGCGAGCAGAAAGGCGGGAAGGAAACGCTGGATCGAATCGGGTCCCCGTCCCTGTCGGGTGGGCATGATCAGAAATTGAGACTGTCGTAGACGCTCTGCGAGCCGTCTTGGCTGCGCATCGTCTCGAAGTACTTTCCCGCCCCTATGGCGACGCATTCGAGGGGCCTTTCGGCGAGGATCACAGGCACTCCTGTTTCCTTGGCGACGAGCTTGGGTAGGCCCTTGAGCAGGGAGCCGCCGCCCGCCATCACTATGCCGCGTTCGACGATGTCGGCAGCGAGTTCGGGCGGGGTCTGGCCGAGGGTCTTCTTGATTTCCTCGACGATCTGGGTAACGGGTTCCTGGAGGGCTTCCCGAACCTCGACGGAGTCGATCTCGAGACGGCGAGGCAAACCGGTAATGGCATCCGTTCCCTTGATCTCGACCTTTTCGATGACCTTGTCGGGCGAGGCGTTCCCGATCTCGATCTTGAGTCGTTCGGCGGTCTGCTCGCCGATGATGAGATTATGGACATTGCGAATATGCTTGATGATGGCCTCGTCGAATTCGTCCCCGCCGATGCGAATGGCATTAGTGACGACCATGCCCTTAAGCGAGATGACGGAAATTTCGGAGGTTCCGCCGCCGATGTCGCAGATCATGTGACCGGCAGGCTCCGAGATGGGGATATCGGCGCCTATGGCCGCGGCGAGCGACTCGGTGATGACTTTCACGTAGCGGGCGCCGGCCTTGTAACCCGAGTCCATCACCGCGTTCTCCTCTACCTTGGTGATACAGGAAGGGACGCCGATCACCATGCGCGGCTTGACGAAAAAGCGATGCGGAATGACCTGCTGCACGAAATACTTGATCATCTTTTCCGTCATGTCGGGATCTGCGATCACCCCGTCCCGGAGCGGACGCTTCGCGATGATGTCGCCGGGGGTCCTCGAAAGCATTCTCTTGGCTTCCGCGCCGACGGCTACCACCCTGTTCGTTCCGCGCTCGACCGCGACCACGGAGGGCTCGTTGACGACGATCCCCTTTCCTCTCACGTAGATAAGGGTATTGCAGGTACCGAGATCTATGCCTATATCGAGGGAAAAAGAGTCGAAAAATGAAGAAAGGCCCATCGCTTACCTCCGTGGACTCATGAGCGTTCCGCCAATTTCTGGCGAGCGCCTGCGTGCATCGGATCGATCGATACAGCTTTCCGCCATTCGGCTCGAGCGTGTATCTGATCTCCCTTTGCTTGAAATAAGAGGCCAAGCTGATAATGGGCCTCGGCCGATCCTGGATTCTCGGCGATGAGGGACGTGAGCTGGGCTTCGCAGTCATCCCATCGCGATGCCGTAAAATAGATCTGAGCTAGCAGGAGTCGGGCCTTCTCGATGGCCACGGCGTCCTGGGTTCCCGCGATGGCCTCCTTGAGAAGGCTTTCCGCCTTGTCCGAACTTCCAAGCCTGATGCCGACGCTCGCGGCGGCGATCCTGAGCATCGGACTCGAATCGGTGGCCATGGCCTTGTCGAATTCAGTCATTGCCATCGCGTTGTTGCCGAGGGCGGATTCGATCATCGCAAGATACTCGTGGGTATCGGGTGCCGTGTATCCTTGCTCCTCGGCGCGAATCATGTAGGCGGCCGCAAGGTCCATGGAACTGCTTCCGGAGTGATAATACGCTTTTGCGAGGATGTATTCGAGCTGTGCGCGCGGGATTCCTCCGAAACTCGCGCCGCCGACGGACAGGGACTTCCGGATCGACATGACGGCATCGGCGACGAGGGCATCCCGACTGTCGCCCGCGGGCATCGCCATAGCGTCGTAGAAGCTCGCAATGCCCTTCATCCCGAGATAGAACACGTCGAGTGGCTTCTTTTCGAGGGCCTTGTCACAGGCGGCGAGAAGGGCCGGCCAATTCGAAGTCTTCCACATATCCAGGACGGATTGTCGCGACACTCCCGGTCCCATCTTCTGGGAGAGTTGCGGCAAGAACCAGACTCCGGAGGCGACAAGGGCGATCAGAACCGCGAACAAAAGCCATCGACGCCAGCGCAACTGGCGTCCCCGTACCTGACGATGTTTAGTGCGGGTTAGTTTCCATCTGGGTGTTGGCGATTCCATTTCTGTGGGGAGGACCTATATGCTATCCGCCTCCGCGATATGTAGCATGCGATCCCGACAAGCGTCAATCTACGACCTGAAAATGAAAAAATAACAGTGATAAAAAGGAGGCGGATCTATAAGCCGGGTCCTGTGCCTCGTCGGCCTCGCTGTCGTCCGACTTTGCCGCGAGCGACAAAGTCGACGCATCGCTCAGCCGGCGAGGTCGTCATCATCCATCTTGTCGCAAGGTCGCCCTTGCGCTCTAGCGGCCAACCCGCACCCTCGTCTCGGCCCCTTGGGCCTCGACGTTGCGGTTCCCTTTACGGGGAACCGCCCCATTCCGGCTTGCGACCCTTGGCCCGCCGTTTCCTCTCGGAAATCGTCGGAACAATGGCTATTCGGACCGGGACCTGGGCGGGAACCCGAGTGCTGCTTGGTCTTGCTCGCGGCGAGGCTTGCCGTGCCGTAGTCGTTGCCGACGACGCGGTGGGCTCTTACCCCACCCTTTCACCTTTTCCCTCGCCGATGGCACCTGCGATATCCCCGGCCGACGGGGCGCCTGCGCGTCCCGCGGTTCCTCGGACACCCACCCTCGGCGAGGGTAGTTTGCTTTCTGTTGCGCTATCTGTCGTCGCGAAGCGCCTGTTCGACGCCTCGTGACGCCCGGGCGTTACCCGGCGCCGCCCCCTGTCGAGCCCGGACTTTCCTCCGCACCGGGAGATTTGCATCTCCCATCGCGGCGATGACGCGATCCGCCTCCTGAAATTCTAGCTCGCTCGATAGGGCCGATCAGCCCTCCGAGTCTTCCATGCCGTCTTTTTCGCCCTCGTCGCCATCGTCATAGCCTTCTTCTTCGCCTTCCTCGGCGTAGTCCTCGAGATCGGCGAGGGAGCCCGATTCGATATCGATGAAGAGCTGGTCGCTCGAATCGCCCTCGGATTCCTCGTAATAGAGTATGCGGGAACAATAGGGGCAGAAGATGATCTTGTTGCCCGATCGCACTTCGTTGACGAACTGCGCGGGAAGGATCATATAGCAGCCGGTACAGACCGAACGCTTGACGGGAACGATTCCCAGGCCTTGCTTGGACCGGATGATCCGCTCAAATTTGAAGATGACCTCGTGCTCGATTCCGCTCGAAGCCTCCGTTTCCTTGGCCTTGAGTTCCTCGATTTCCTTGATTTTCGCGTCGCGGTCGGTGGAAATCTTGGTGCTCTTCTCCGAGATCTCGGATTCCTGCAGCTTGATCATCGACTCGTCCTTGCGGAGCGATTCCTCGATTTCCGCAAGCCCGCGTTCCTCCTTCTGGAGATCCTTTCGGTAGTTGTGCTCCTTCTCGGTGGCGTCGCGTATTTCCTTGTTCAATGCCTCGTATTCGCGTTGGGTCGAAATGAGGTCCATCTGCTTTTCGGCGGCCTCGCGAGCCGCTTCCGTTTCGGCCAACTGGCCTCGAAGCTCCTTGACCTTGGCCTCCGCGGCCTCGAATTCGACATTCCGCTCGACATAGGTCTTCTTGATGCGCGAGAGAACTTCCTCCTGCGTCGCGAGGGACTTGGGGATGTCCTCCACCTCGCGCTCGATTTCGACGCGTTTGGTGAGTATCTCCTGGAATTCTCTGAGCCTTTCAAAGACTTCTTCCATCAGCATGGGCAACCTCGCTCGACCTTTGTCAGTGGTCCATGTAATCGCGGAGCTTTTGGCTCCGCTTGAAATGCCTGAGTTTCTTGAGGGCCTTGGCTTCGATCTGCCTGATACGTTCCCTCGTCACATTGAAGTAAAGACCGACTTCCTCGAGGGTGAGGGAGTAGCCATCGTCGAGGCCGAAGCGCATCCGGAGCACTTCCTGCTCACGCGGTGGCAAGGTCGAGAGGACCGACCTGATCTGCTCTTGAAGAAGTTTGTAATCGGTCTGGACGGAGGGATTCTCGACTTCCTTATCCTCGATGAAATCGCCGAGGAGCGAATCTTCGTCCTCGCCGATGGGGGTTTCGAGGGAAATCGGCTCGCGGGCGACGTTCTTCACGCTCTTGACCCTGGTGACCGGCCAGCCGAGCTGTTCGGCGATCTCCTCGTCGGTAGGCTCACGTCCCAATTTCTGCATGAGCTGGCGCGACTCGCGCACGACCTTGTTGATCTGCTCGATCATATGGACGGGCACGCGAATGGTGCGCGCCTGATCGGAGATAGAGCGGGTTATGGCCTGTCTGATCCACCAGGTGGCGTAGGTCGAGAACTTGTAGCCCTTCCGGTATTCGAATTTCTCGACCGCCTTGATGAGGCCGATGTTGCCTTCCTGGACGAGGTCGAAGAAATGAAGCCCGCGGTTCGTGTATTTCTTCGCGATGGAGACGACGAGGCGAAGATTGGCCTTGATGAGCCTGTCCTTCGCGTTTTTCATCATGATGCGCCCGCGGTTGATCTCCTTGGCCATCGTGATGATCGAATCGGCGTCCGATTCGAAGGTTATCTCAAGTTCCCGGAGTTTCTTGTCCGTTACCTGGATCTGGCGGATGCGTTCCTTGATCTCGTCGGAGCCCATGCCGAGTGCGGCTTCCGCCTCCTCTCGCCTATCGCGGATGGTGAGGTTGCGGCCGAGAACGCGCAATTCCCGAATGCTCGAAATCTGGAGCACCCTTTCGAGCCGCTCCTGCTCCTTGCGATACTTGCGGATCTTCTTCGCCGCGCCGATGAAGCGCTCGGAGAAGGAATTGATCTCCTCGGGGTGGATCTCGGCGATTTTGAGGGCATCAAGGAGCTGCCCCCTGCGGAGGGTGAGATCTTCATCCTCGGCGAGATCGCCGCCCTTGGTGATGATGCGGCGTTTGAGCTCGACGTATTCGCGGAGACCAGCCGAAGAATCCTTGATGACGTCCCTATAGAACTGATTGAGCCGGCGACGCTCGGCGATCTTCTCCGTATTTTCCTTGCGCTGCCCCGAGGAGTCCTTGGCTTCGCGCCTCGTGGCCTTTATGACGATCGCATGGAATTCGGGGATGAGGACGCCGGATTTCCGGATTATCCCCTTTATTATGTTCTCCCCGTCCTCCATCTGCTTGGAAAGTTCGACTTCCTGCTCGGCGTTGAGGAGGTTCTCCTTGCCGATCTCGCGGAGGTAGAGGCGGATCGGATCGTCCACGGAACTTTCTTTGTCGCTGTAGACGAGCCGCTTCTTGTCAGATGGTTCCTTGACAGGGGTCTCGTCCTCGACGGGGAGTTCTTCTTCCTCGAGCTGTATATTGTTGCTTTCCAGCAGGGCGAGGATGCCGTCGATTTTCTCGGAATTGAGAATATGTTCGGGCAGAAAGTCCGAGAGCTCATCGAAGCTGATCGTCTTCTTGGCTTTTGCGTATTCGAGAAGTTTCGCTATCGCGGGATCGAGTTCAAGATCGCTCATCACGCATATCCTTCAAACCGGCAAGTTCGGCATCGAGATGCATCTTTTCGACAAGTAGTTCCTGGGTTTCGGGCCCGGAACTGTCCTCCAGGCGCTCGAGAAGGAGCTCCAAGCGCCTAACGAGGCTTTTTTTTCTCGCATTCCTGATGCCATCCTCGATGAGTCGATCCGATTGCTCATCAAATTCCCCCGACACAGCGGCTTCCATGATCGACTTTCCCAGTTCTTCTGAATCGATTCTGGCGACGATCGAGGCGATATCCATGGTTTCGGCACGATAACTCTCCTCGAGGGCCAGATAGAGTTCCCGTGCGCGGAAATCCTCCAAATCATCCAAATCGATCGAAGAACGCAGGCGCGGATACAGAAAAGCGTGGGTGACGACAGCAAGGAGGAGGGCAAACTCGGGGCTGCGACCCGCAGCAGAAGCGCCTTCCCTCGATCGTGAATTTTCAATAACCTCGTCGCGTCCCTTCCTCCGTCGTTCGAAATCGCGTCGCATCGATTCCGGATCGACATGGAAATAACGGGACGCCATCGTAAAAAAGGCATCCCGCCGAACATCGGAATCGAGGGCCTGGGCGAAGGGATGAAGGAACTCCACCGCCTTTGCCTTGCCTTCCATTGTGCCGAGGTCGAATAGCTTCCGCGCCCGCCCGATGAGAAAATCTCCACCACTTATAGTGAAATCCTCGATTTTATGCAACGCATCGGGTCCCTCTTTTTCCAGAATTTCAGAAGGATCCTTGCCGCCGGGCAGGATTGCGGCCTCGACTTCGAGGCCCACGCTCACGGCGAGTGTCAATCCCTTCGCAATCGCGTTCTGCCCTGCCTCGTCGGCATCGAAGACGAAAAGAGCCCTTTCTGCCAGCCTGAGAATCGATCGTGCCTGATTTTCGGTGAAAGCGGTTCCCAGGGGGGCGACAGCCTCCTTGATGCCTGCGGCGTGAAGGGAGATGGCATCCATGTACCCTTCACAGAGGATCGCCCGATTCGACTTTCTTATGGCCTCCCTGGCTCGATCGAGGGCATAAAGGGTATTCTGCTTGCGATAAATCTCGGTTTCGGGGCCGTTGAGGTACTTGGGCCCCTCGCCCGCAAGGAGGCGGCCTCCGAAGGATATGCAACGGCCCTTGACGTCCATGATCGGAAAAGTCAGACGATCGGCGAAGAGCGGCCAGTCGGGATGGTTCGCGGAAAAGAGGCCGCTGGTGGAGAGAAACTCGCGGGAATAGCCCTTGGCCGCCAAAAAACTGCCGAGCCATTGCCGATCGGCGGGGGCGTAGCCGAGCCTGAACTCGCTTCGGATTTCCTCCGGAATGCGCCTCTTGTCAAGCACTTCCCTCGCCGCGGCCGCCGAAGGATGGCTTTCGAGAAACCAGGCGAAGGTCTTCGAAAGTCGGTCATAGAGCTCGAACAGCGATTGGCGATTCCGCTCTTGCTCGGGAGGGATATAATCTTCCGTTCCCACTATTTCGATGCCTACCCGATGCGCGAGATCGCGCATGGCTTCGGGCCAGCTGCTCTTCTCGAATTCCATGAGAAATTTCGCGGCGTCCCCTCCCTTGCCGCAACCGAAGCAGTAAAAGATCCCCTTGTCAGGCACCACATAGAACGAGGGTGTCTTTTCGTTATGAAAGGGGCAGAGCCCCTTATATTCCTTTCCGGCCCTTGTCAGTCGAACATGCTCTCCGATGACGGCGATGATATCGGTCTTTTCCTTGATCGATTCGACGAGGGAATCCGGGATCCTCGTCATGAATTAGAGGTCCTTTTCAGGACGAGCTGTCCTGCCCTCAGGTGCTCATCGAAGGTGGCGGAGAAGTGATGGGTGCCGACGACGGGATCGACCAGTCTGAAATAGAGATATTTGGTGTTCGCGGGTTCGAAGGCGGCCCTGAGAGCGACAAGGCCCGGGCTCGCGATGGGCGCCGGGGGAAGCCCCCGATGGATATAGGTGTTGAAGGGATCTTGAAGCCGCAGATCCTTGTCGTAGACGATGTCGGGGTGGGGCTTGCCCATGCGTTCGGTGATCACATAGACGACGGTCGCGCAGGACTGGAGGCCCATGCCGATTCTCAATCGGTTGTCGAATACCGAGGCGATGAGGGGAGCCTCTTCAGGAATTCGATATTCCTTTTCGATGATCGAGGCGAGTATGACCTTATCCCGAATGGACGTGGCATCGAGACCGACTGTTTCGGGAATCGACTCCAACTTGGATTTGAAAGTCGCGACCAGCTCCTTGAGCGCGGGAACTGCGCCGTAATTCCTCGGCATGAAATAGGTATCCGGGAAGAGATAGCCTTCTACCGAGTCGCCAGGAATGCCGAGGGTCGCTAGGATGGCCGGATCCTTCGCGTCCTTTATGAATTCGTTCGCAGGAGCTATGCCTTCCCGGTCAAGGAGTTCAGCCGTTTCCTTGAGGCTCAGTCCTTCGGGGAGTGTCATCTTTTGAAGGCTTTCCCTGCCCTCGACGATTCGCTTAAGGACAGCCATCGTCCCCATGCCTGGATTGAGCCGATAAGTGCCCGCCCGTAGGTTGGCCGTCTCGCCGCGAATCCTCGCGATCCAGGAGAAGGCCAATCCCGAGCGGATGATGCCTTCTTTCTCGAGACGGGCGGCTAGCGCACTCGTCGATTCGCCTTTTTTCACCTCGAAGAGACTGCCGCCCAAAGGAACGCCCAAGGGGGGGGCGAGCACAGTCTCACCCAAGGCGATGAGACCTCCGCCAAGCGCCACAACGATGACAGCCGCAATTGCCAATGTACCCTTTTTCACCTTTCCTCTTTCCTGCCTTCATACCGTCGATCGAATCGCGCATCGCGACGACTTGCCCTCATTCTCTCGATTTCCTCGAGTTCCTCGATGCTGAGCTGTTCGTAGAGATAGTCGAGAAGGTTCTTTCTGAGATGGACGAGCCTCCCGTCTTCCGCTCCAAGGGCAAGGTGGAGCGCGACGGCGCCCTCGAGGTCGAGCTCGACGAGAAATCGGTTCATCGCCTTATGTCCAATTCCAGACCCTCCCGCGCGAGTATCACCTCGATGCCCCGCGCCTCAAGGTGGTCGAGATAGGACGCGGCGTTCCGGAGTAGCAGGTCGATTTTCCTGTCGGAATAGTTGGGTTCGTGATGAAACAGGATGAGTCGCTTGATGCCCCAGGTGGCCGCAAAATCTGAGGCGAGGCTGAAGGAAGAATGCCCCCAATTGTTCTTTTCAATCGCTTCGCCCAAGGTATACTGAGCGTCAATGATCAGGGCATCGAGGTCGCCGAAGTATCTCGCGTTTTCGGCGGTCTTGACGAATTCGGCGGAGTCGAGCTCGGTATCTGTCGAATAGACGACCTTTACGCCCTCGGCCTCGACGAGATAGCTATGACAGCCCCCGGGATGACGCATAGGGCGATAGTGGACGTTCGCGATCCCGATGCGCTGGGCCTGGCCGCGGAGCACCACGAATTCCGAACGCGCTTTCATCGCCGACATGCTTATCGGGAAATAAGGCTCCCGCATCTGCGCCTCGAGGACTTCCCTGAAATCGGGCCGAGGGCTGTAATAATGGATGGCATTATCCGGATCGAATGCAGGCGCAAAATAGGGCAAGCCTTGGATATGGTCCCAGTGGAAATGAGAGAAGAAAATATGGCAGTTTGCGGGCCGCTTCGACGCCGAGATATCAAGACCGAGCTCGCGTATGCCCGTTCCCGCGTCGAATATGATGCGATGCCCGACATCGGCAGCGATCTCGACGCAGGCCGTATTGCCGCCCACGGTATTGAAGAGGTAGTCGGGAAGGGAAGCGAGGAATTTCTCCCGGGATGAAGCGTCCGAGAGATCTGCCGGGCGCATCCTTTCGGCGATGGCTGAAATCTTGGACCTCAGTCTTGCCGGCCCGAGCGGGGTCGGAATCGAGCCCCTAACGCCCCAGAATCGCAGCTTCATCGAGCAACTCCGGCGCCTTGCGCGCCGTCTCCCGGTCGACTCGGATGAGACCGCTCGCGCGTCGCGAGGCGAGGGCCTCTTCTATTTCCTGCCGGGCATGGAGTGCTCCCGAATCGATGCCGGGGCAGTAACCCGACTCCTCCGACCAGGTATCCCGGGATTCCAGGATCGATGACCAGAACGGATAGGTCGAACATTGTATGGGCCTCGCATCGTAGACATCGCAGCCATTTTTGCCCCAGAAGATGCAGGAATGGTCGGATCTTTCCCGGAGGCTGAGCGCAAAATGCTCACCCATGTCCACGAACCTACAATATCGGGAGATGAGGGATGAAAAATCAAGGGCGAGGGCTGCCATCAGCCTGCGGACGTCGCCCGCCGCCAGGAACACATAGCCGGGTTCACCCGTGCAGCATCGGGAACATCTGGTGCAGCCGAAGCGCAAGCCCTCGTCCCAGAACGCAGCGTCCATGTCGACTCCTTAAATCAAAACCCCCTCCAAAGGAGGGGGTTTCTTGGGGAGAGAAGGATTCGAACCTTCGAAGGCGTAGCCAACAGATTTACAGTCTGCCCCCTTTGACCGCTCGGGAATCTCCCCAAAGTGACGACTAGCAGGCGTCGGTCGAGCCATCTCCCGGAATCGAACCGAGGACCTCGAGATTACAAGTCACGCGCTCTACCGACTGAGCTAAGATGGCGTCTTCAACGAGGACGAAATTACCCGAAGGCCAACGAGTGCGTCAAGTGGAGATGTTTATCGAAGCGGCGCGTAATAGCCGATTTCATCCCTTCCGCTCTTGTGGAAGAGCCACGCCTCGAGGGCTACCGTCATCTGCCTCTCGCCGAAATCGGGGTCGTCCGCGGACTCAAAGCTGAATTCATAGCGACCGCTTGGCGCCGATCGCAGCATGGTTGGCAGATCATTGATGCCCCGCGGGGCCTCCGCCCGAATGAAGCTCCCCCCGCTTCGCTTTACCAAGTAACGCAGGGATGCGTCCGGAGTGCCGTCTCCGATGAGGACAACATAGAAGGCGATGCCGTTATTTGTGAGGAGGGCAGCGAGTTCGGAAAGAGAGACGGACTGGAGCGAGGCGTCATCTAGGCTTCCCGAACTAAAATAGACCACGGCGTCACGAACGCCGGAAGGCATCAGCGTATTGACAGCCTGTCTCAGCCCTAGGTCGAAGCGCCCGCTCGTTTCCGGCTTGACCCTCAGCGCCCGAACAAGGCTCGTGAGATCAGGAGACGCGGCCGGTCTTTGGAGGATAATCGGTACCTTTCCGGCCGACACTGCGCCGAGTCGGTCATCGCCTTGCAGCGATGCGGTAAAATCGCCGAGGAGACTCGCGAGCTCGCTCCCCGCCAGGGCCATCGCCGGGGATCTCTCGATGAGGGCGACGCAGCGAAAGCCCGGAGTCGTTGTGCCGGAACCGAGGAACTCGACCTTTTTGGCCGGTGCTACGCTTACGGTGGTCTTTATAATCGGTTTGCCGGCTTCCTGCACCGTGCTCCGCGCATGCAGAGTTTCCGAAAGGTAGAAATTGGCCGCGTTCAAACCGACGACGGGTCGCCCCCATCGGTCCTTCACATCCGCGGAAACGCGAACCAGGGGGAAGGACGAAGCGTCGATCCTCGAAATTTCGACATCGAAGCCCCGGGCCAGATCCGAAGATTCGTTGAGAACGGAGATCGAGGAATTATTGAAATCGCAGGCGAGAATGCCGCCCATGTAGTCCGCCACGGCGCTGGTGATGCGCGGCCTGGCGTCGGAAGATCGATAGATTTCGTCGAGCCTTTCGGTTCCGAGATCGATGGAAACGACGCGATCGCTGTCGGCGACGAGGAGGGCCTGGCCTCCTTCCCAGGAAGAGAGGCCTTCCGGAAAATGGAGTTGCCCGTCGGCGAGACTTCCGATGTAATTGCCCGATTCGTCGAAGGAATAAATGGTCTTTGCCTCGGAATCGGCCACGTAGACGTTGCCATTGACCCAGGCGATGCCCGTCGGGCTGCGGAAGCCTGGGAAATCTCCTGAAGAGCCGCCAAAGTTCAGGATGGCTTGGCCGTTGGGATCGAATTTTAGCACCCGAGCGTTGCCGAAATCCGTGACGTAGATATATCCGGAGCCGTCGATGGTCATGAACTGGGGACCGAGCAGCTGTTTATCTCCACGTCCGGTCGAGAAAAAGAGCCGGGTTCCCGCGCTCGAGACCTTTGCTATCCGGTCGCCGTTGAATTCGGAAATCATGAGACTGCCGTCGGTGAGTTTGGCAATTCCGAAAGGCCTGTCGAGACCATCCAATCCGCCGGATATGCGCTGCTTTACGAGACCATTGGGGTCGAGCCTGAGCACCTGTTCCGATCCTTGGGCAACGACATAAAAGCTGCCGTCGGGCTGCGGCAATAAGGAGGCAGGTCGCAGAAACTGCGGATTGGATCCGGCATGCCCCTCGAATCTATGCGCCTCGATATATCGCGGAGGTGTCGTTTCGGTGTCCAAGGCCCTTCGCGCCCGGATGGTTTCGACGAGGGCGGTGAGCGAGGACGGCGTGTCGGGAAGCGAAAGCAAGGGCGCCCAGGTCGTGAGCGCGGTCGACTCGAAGCCCGAACGATAGTAGGCCTTGCCGAGCCAATCCAGGACTATAGGTTCGCCCGGATCCCAGGCGAGGGCCTTTTCGAAGAGCAGGATGGACTCGGAGATGCGGCCTTGGTTGTACGCGATGACGCCGAGGCGCAACTGCTCCGCGGCGCCGGGAGACCCGAGCTCGGTGTTCCACTGAGCGCCGACAGAGCCCACGAATGCCAGCGCAAGAGCCAATGCGAATGCCGATCGTGACGGTTTCACCCGTGGTTTCCTCCGCCGTCGATTTCCATCGCCCGGGCATGTTCGAGAATTTCCGCATGATCCGGGCATAGGACGAGAGCCCGCTCGATGAGTTCCTTGCCCTCGTCGCTCCGCCCGCTTTGATGACAGGCCCAGGCTAGGGAATCTAAATAAGCGGGATTGTCCGGCGCTTGGGCGAGGGCTCTCCGACAGCAAGCGAGAGCCCTCGCCATGTCCTTTCCCGTCGCCGCGAGCACATAGCCGAGCCCATTGAGCGCATTCGCGTTGTTCGCGTCGAAGGTAAGGGCCTTTTCATACCACCGCAACGCATCGTCGCCTCGCCCCTGCTCCCAGGCGGCATAGGCGAATCCAGTGCAGGTCTGCACCGATTCGAAACCGGCCGCGGAGAGCCGCTCCAATTCGTATTCCGCAAGCTTCGCCCTTCCCGTCCTTAGGTAGATCCAGGAAAGCAAAAGACGACATTGGCAGATTCTGAGCGCCTCGTCCGAGCCCGTCACGACCTGTTCGAGGTAGAGGAGGGCCGTGTCCCAGTGCTCGAGTCTGGCATGGACGAGACCCAGCAGATAGGCCAATTCCAGGTGATTGACCAAGGTCGAATCGACCGCGTCGAGCAGGCCGAGACTGGCTTCCCATTCTCCATCTGCATAGGCGCGGGCCGCCTCGCGCAGGGGTTCCGACAAGGGCATCAGGACCAGGGGGTTCCGAGGGGCCCCATGTCGACGGATTGCGGGTTGACGATGATGGCCGAGATCGCCACCTCGCCCTTGCTGACCACGTCATGATCGGAACCCTCTTCCGCGAGGGTTTCGATCCTGGTGTCGGAAAGAAAGCAATACGAATAGCCGTCCGGTGCGTCGAAGGACCTGAGCTTGTCGTAATAGCGTCGTTTGCTCGGAAAGGCCCAACGCCCCATGAGCCCTTCATCCTCGGAGCTCGGAGCGTTGATGTTGAGAAAGGTACCGGGTTTCCAGGCACCGATGAGGCTCGCGAGATGACGGCGCACGAAACTCGCCGCGGCCTGATACTTCATGGGATCGTGATAGGAGGCGCAGGATACGGCTATCGAGGGCAGACCGTGTATGCTGGCCTGCCTCGCCGCGCCGCAGGTGCCCGAATAGACGATGTCCGTGCCTAGATTAGGGCCTCGATTGATGCCGGACACGACGATATCCGCGGTGAAGGGTATGGCGCCGAGGCCGGCGAGGATGACGCAATCGGCCGGAGTGCCCGAACAGGACCAGGCGTTATGGCTCTGCTTGCGGATCTTTCCGGCCGTCTTGAGGCTCATCGCGTGCGAGACGCCGGAGCGCTCCTGGTCAGGGGCGAAAATGCAAACCTCGTGCTCACGTCCCAGTTCTTCAGCGATGGATCTGAGGCCCTCGGCATGGATCCCGTCGTCGTTCGTTACGAGTATCTTCATATTAAACCCGGAACGGGTCGCAGCCTCCCGTCATTGCTTCAGTCGATGACCCGCATTGAGCCTTCAAGATCGGTCTCGTACACGGCCGGTCTGAATCCGAAAATTCTTTCATATTCCTCGAGCCGTCGTCGGTAATCATCGACCGATTCCCTTTTCATGATGCTGACTGTGCAACCACCGAAGCCTTGACCGGTCAGCCGGGAACAAAGAATGCCATCGGTCTCCATGGCCCTTTTTTGGAGCCAGTCGACTTCCGGACAGGACACTTCGTACAAGTTGCGGAGAGAAGTATGGGATCGGGCGAGAATTTTGCCGAAGGAGGCTTCGTCGCCGTCGACGAGGGCCTGTTCGGCTTCCTTAACCCGTCGATGCTCCTCGGAGAGGTGGAGAGCCCTTCGCCTGACGCTTTCGGGGAGCTGTCCCATCAACTCTTCGATTTCCTCGGGCGCGAAATCCCTGATGTTCTTCTTTCCGCTCGGATCGAGAATGGCCAAGGCCTGCCGGACGCTGCCGCCCCGCTGCTCCTCCTCGATGGTCGCGGGCAATCTCGGCACTTTCGAATCGGTGAGGACAACGGCCCAGTCGCCGTCGAAAAAGGGGAGAGAATGGCGGCGGGCAGTCCTGAGATCCACGATGGTCGCCGCGTGTGGCGTCGAGCAGGCCGCGATAAGGAAGTCATCAACTCGCCCGGGGAGGCCGAAAAAGTCCGATTCGGCCTTCCATGCGAAGTCCGCGACCTCGTCGTTCTTCAGGATAAGCTTGAATTGGGACTTGAGCGCCATGGTCATAGCCAGGAGCAGGGCCGAGGATGAGGCGAAACCCAATCCCATCGGCACTTCCCCGGCAATAGTCACATTGAGGCCGGTTGTCACGTAGCCCGAACGATTGAATTTGTCGAGAATCGCCTTGGGGTAGTTTGCCCAGCGATCTTCTTTTTTGTACTTGAGGGAGGCCGATCCGGTTCTTTTCCGCTCGCCGAGATCAGCCGCGAAGAATCGCAGCGACGAGTCGCGGCGTTCGGAAATCGACACGGAAACGTCATAGGAGATGGCCGCAGCGAGAACAAGCCCCTCCGCCGAGGGGGTCTGATCGCCGAGAAGCTTGATCAGTCCCGGCGCGGTGGCGACGATTTGGGGATATTCCTCGAATTCGGCACGGTGCAGGGCGACGATGTCCTTCATGAATGCCTCATCCGGGGCTCCGATGGTTGGATCGCGTTCTGGTCCGACCGGGCCGCGGATTTCCTCCTCACTATTTCCTTTAGGAGGATACTACACTACATGAGGTTCGCCTTCAAGGAAAAAGCGGCCAAAGGCAAGGAAGGTATTTTGACATCGAAGGATGAGGGATACTATGATGGTGCCATGGTTCGATGTTTCGTTCCGGCCCTGCTCCTTGCGGCAGCCTTCGCAATGACCTCCTGCGCGACAACGGCGACCCAGCCATCGCCCCCCCCGGCCGCGCCCATCGCCACCCAATCGACGGAACCCGCGCCCCACCCTTCATCCAGCCCCCCACCTTCCCAACCCAAGACCTTCGATCCCTCAGCCGTGACTCAGGAAATGAGAAAGGCGACTTTTTCCGATGCCCAGATCCTCATCGAAAAGTTGAACTCGATCATCCAGGCCAAGGATTTCGAGGGGTGGAAGACCTATCTTACACCGGCCTATATCGGGTATTACTCCGACCCTGTCGTCCTTGCGAGATTGTCCGAATCCCCCGTCCTCAAGAACAATGGCATCGTCCTCCATAGCCTGCAGGACTACTTCCTTCAGGTAGTCTATCGTTCCCGCCAAAACGCGCGACTCGACGATATCGATTTCGTCAGCGAAGACAGCATCGTCGCCATCACCTTGAGTCCTCAAGGCGATCGACTCGTCCTATATGATCTTCAAAGGCAGAATGATTCCTGGAAGATAGGAATTGGGAGGTAATGATGAAGGTAGGTATCCGCGCGACCCTTGCGGCCTTTGCCGCACTGTTCATTCTGGTTCCCGCATCCCTCGGTTGGTCTCAGTCGCAAGGCAACGCGCCGTCCGCGACGACGCAGGGAGCTTCGACCCAACCAGCCCAGAAGACGGTCGAGGAAAGCTATCTCCAGTCCTCGCTCGAGACAATGATCATCAAGGAACAGTCACAAGCCGAAAGCCGCGACATGAAGATGGTCGCCCTGCAATACGCCAAGCAGGCTATCGATGGCGGCCGCAAGAACGATGACATACGAAAATCCCTCGAATTCCTTGCCACCGAAACCTCGACCCTCGTGATCCGATCGGGCGGAACCGGGCGCGCGCTCAACGATTACCCAGATGTCCGCGCAAAGGCCTGCGACTACCTCGCCGATTTCCCCTCGGAGGATACCAAGGACGCCTTGATCAAGGTCGTGCTTGCGGACAACGAACCCATGGTACTCTCCGCCGCGATCCGCTCACTCGGAAAGATCGGCTTGGATGACAACGATGATGTGACGCAGAGCATCGCCTACATCGTCAACCGCTATGACATACTCCAGCCCGACAACAGCCTTGCTTTCGAAAGCCTCGTCGCCTTCGAGAGACTCAACGACAAGATCGGCGGACTCAAGGACCCCAGCGCCATCCGGTCGATCATCAAGATAGCGGAAGGCAACTATATCGCGCCTGTCAGACAGAAGGCCTCGGCCTTGCTTGCCAAGATAAAAAGTACCTTGGCGGGCAAGGGCGGGAACTGAAATCCCTTTCGTGCAGTGAGGCCCCCGGGTGGGGGCCTCAGTCTTTGCAGGGCTTCGAAATGGCGGTATCTTAAGAGGAAGAGGGGGTAACCATGGACCCTATCCAAGGTCTCGCTTCCGCCGAGCAGATACTCAGCATCCAACCACCGCCCTCACGGGACGACGCTGATCAGGAGAACAAGGAAGAAGAAAGGGCTGTCGACGAAGAAAAGGGGAGAGTTATAGATACCTCCGCCTAGTCCCAACTTCTCGCAAAGTCACTTTTTTAACCCTTTTGTTTCATGAGCGATACGGGATTCGAACCCATGACCTTCGGCTCCGGAGGCCGACGCTCTATCCAGCTGAGCTAATCGCTCGGCGGCGATAGTATCCGGCTGGAACGACAGGTGTCAAGGCGAGGCACCTGTCGGTCACGACATGCTAGGATGAAACTATATGCTCCCCATCGTGCTCGCCTCCGGATCCCCACGCCGCAAGGAACTGCTATCCGCCCTCGGCTTTGAAGTCATCGCGCTGGCGCACGATATCGACGAGACGGACTTCGATCATCAGGTTCCCTCAGTAAGAGTTCTTACCCTTGCGCGGGCCAAGGCGAGGAGCGCCTTGCGCCAAAAGCCACCTTCGGGCTGCGCGATCGTCGGGGCTGACACCCTGGTTTGTGATCCTCAACCTCTTTCCGCCGAAGAAAAGGACTTCCGAGACGAATCGGGGAATGTCAGCCTCGGAAAGCCCTCCGGGCGCGACGAGGCGCGGAATATGCTCAGACTCCTTGGCGGCTCTACCCACGTCGTGCATACGGGGCTCGCCGTGATCGATGCCGCGAGCGGCAGGGAAGAGACCGGCCTGTCGACGAGCTTTGTTCGCTTCGCCTCGTTGTCGGAAGCGGAGATCGAGGACTACCTCGATCGAGGCGAATGGCAGGGAGTTGCGGGAGCCTATCGTATCCAGGGCTTGGCCGCCCTGTTCATCGAAGAAATCAGAGGCTCCTGGTCGGGGATCGTGGGCTTGCCTATTCATGAGCTTTATGCCATTCTGACCCGTCTTTCGATCACAACCCCGGCATTGTCGCCGGGGAAATTTCCGCTCTTCGGAGCGAGATAAAGCGATGGAGGTCGGACCAAGGTCCGGCCACGGGAGGAATTTCATGGCAGTCGTAACCATGAAGAACCTGCTTGAGTCAGGTGTACACTTTGGCCATCAGGTAAAGCGCTGGGATCCTCGGATGAAGAAATACATCTTCGCCGAGCGCAATGGGATCCACATCATCGATCTCCAGAAGACGATCCAGTCGATCAAGGAAGCCTACGACGCCGTCCAGAAGACGGTGTCCGGCGGAAAGTCGGTGCTTTTCGTCGGGACCAAGAAGCAGGCCCAATCCGCGATCCAGAAGGAAGCCGAACGCTGCGAACAGTTCTTCGTGAACAATCGCTGGCTCGGCGGCATGCTTACCAATTTCTCCACCATCAAGAAGTCGATCCAACGCCTCAAGAAGATCGAGAAGATGGAAGTCGATGGGACCTTCGAGAGTCTCACCAAGAAGGAAATCGCCTCCCTCCAAAAGGAGAAGGCCAAGCTCGAGAAGAACCTCGGCGGCATCAAGGAGATGAAGGACCTTCCCGGCATTATCTTCGTGATCGACACCCGCAAGGAAGCCATCGCGGTCGCCGAAGCCCAGCGCCTCGGCATCCCGATCGTCGCCGTCGTCGACACCAACTGCAACCCCGAGGGTATCACCTTCCCGATCCCCGGCAATGACGACGCCATTCGTTCGATCAGTCTCTTCACCCAGGTCATCGCCAACGCCGTCGTCGAGGCGGGAGCCGCGGAAGGTCTCAAGATCATCGAGAACCTCGCGGGCGACGAGACCGAGGAAGAGGTCAAGACCGACGCCGCCCCCACCGAGGAGGCGGAGGTGGAAATCGACCCGACCAATTATGTCGCGGTTGAGAAACCCGCCCAGGAGACGGTCGAGGACACGAGCCTCCCCGTCGACGAAGACAAGCTCTACGAAGCGAAGTAAGCCGAAGGCCTACGAAGCTCTAGCGGAGCTTTTGGACGGCATTACGAGGAACCTTTTCAGGGAGTTTAGATATGGAGATCAAGGCTAGCGACGTAAAGGACCTGCGCGAGAAGACGGGCGCGGGCATGATGGATTGCAAGAAGGCTCTTACCGAGGCAGGCGGCGATTTCGCCGCCGCCGAGAAATTGCTCCGCGAGTGGGGCATGGCGGGCGTCGAGAAGCGCGCCGGACGGGCCACGAACGAGGGTCGGGTCTTCGTGAAAGAGAAGGGCAACGCGATCGGCCTTGTCGAGATCGCCTGCGAGACCGACTTCGTAGCTCGCAACGCCGACTTCATTGCGGCGGGCGAGAAGATGGCCGCGCTCGTGATCGACAAGGGCTGGACTGGCCCCAACGCCGAACTCGAAGGCATGGTCAAGGACATCGCCTCCGTCATCAAGGAAAACATCTCCCTCAAGCGCGTCAGGCTTGCGAAAGCAGGCCCCGCCGAGTTCGTTCATTCGTATGTCCATGGCGAGGGCAAGATCGGCGTCATCGTCAAGGCCAAGGCCGACAAGGCCGATGCCTTCACGAACCCCGCAGTGACGGGATTCGTCCATGACGTCGCCCTCCACATCGCCGCCTTCAGCCCAATGTACCTCGATCAGTCCAAGCCCGAGCCGGCCTGGGTGAAGGAGCAGGAGGAGATTTTCGCCAAGCAGGTGGAACTCGACGAGAAGCTCAAGACCAAGCCCCAGAACGTCATCGACGGAGTGCTCAAGGGCAAGCTCAAGAAACTCATGGCCGAGGTCTGCCTTCTCGACCAGGGCTTCGTCAAGGATGAGAAGCAGAGCGTGTCGGCATTCATGGCGAACGTCGCCAAGGCAGCCGGCGTCAAGCTCGAACTCCTGGAATATCAGTACATCAGGGTCGGCGAGGCCTGATCGAAGGAGCCGCGCCGATAAGCGCGGCTCCTTCAGTCTCGACGAAGCCGGCCTCAGGTTTGTTTCGTCAAGAATCGGAGCGGCGGTGGCAAATCGCCGGTCTGCCGTACGGGGGAGAAAATGAGTACCGTCAAATCTGTCTGCGAAGAGAAGATGAAGAAGGCGATCTCGGCCCTGAAGGATGAGTTCAACGGATTGAGAACCGGCCGGGCCTCCCCCGCCCTTCTCGACAAGATTCGAGTCGACTATTACGGCCAGAAGACTCCCTTGTCCCAAGTGGCCACCGTGTCCGTGCCCGAGGCCCGACTCATCGTCGTCCAACCCTGGGATAGGGCTCTGATCGGCGAAATCGAAAAGGCGCTCCAGAAGTCGGAGCTGGCCCTCAACCCGTCCAACGACGGGAAGGTCGTCCGCATCGCCATTCCGCCGCTAACAGAGGAACGCCGCAAGGAACTCGCGAAAATGGCGAAACAGATGGCCGAGCAGTCTCGCGTTTCCGTGCGCAATATCCGTAGAGATGGCCTCGAGGATCTCAAGAAGCAGCTTGCCGCGGGTGGAGTCGCCGAGGACGGAATCAAGAAGGAAGAAGACGAGCTTCAGAAGCTGACCGATTCCTTCATTGGCCAAATCGCCAAGGTGCTCGAGGAAAAGGAAAAGGAAATCCTCGAAGTATGAGGTCGGCCTGATGGCGCTCGAATCACCTAGTCCCGTTCCCGCCCACGTCGGTATTATCATGGACGGCAACGGTCGATGGGCGACGCAGCGGGGCCTACCGCGCAGCGAGGGGCATCGACAAGGCCTCGAAAACGCCAAGGCCCTGGTTCTCGCCGCCTCCCGTCTCGGCATCCGGTACCTGTCTCTCTATGCCTTTTCGACCGAAAACTGGAAGCGGACCGCGGACGAGGTCGGTTTTCTCATGGGTTTGATAAAGCGACATCTTAGGTCCGAACTGGCCTTCTATAAAAAGAATAGTATTCGCTTTGTACACTCGGGAGACCCGGAAGGACTCCCCAAGGATATCGTGGCCGAGATCAGGGACGTGGAAGCTTCGACTCGGCATTTTGAGGGCATGATCCTCAACATGGCCATCAATTACGGCGGGCGAGACGAGATCGTGAGGGCAGTGCGGCGCCTTGCCGAGAGAGGGAGCGTCGCGGATATCGGGACACGGGACATAGCCGGCGCCCTCGATCGTCCCGAACTTCCCGATCCGGATCTCATCATAAGAACAGGTGGAGAATACCGGCTCTCGAATTTTCTGCTCTGGGAATCCGCGTATTCCGAGTTGTACTTTTCCGAGGCGCTCTGGCCCGATTTTTCCTCCCAGGAGCTCGAGACGGCCTTAGCTGATTTTGCCCAAAGGGAGCGCCGTTTCGGCGGGTTGCAATGAATAATACGATTCAAAGACTTTTGCTTTTCTTTATCGCAATTCCCCTAATAGTCGCCGCGATCATCTTTCTTCCCCATTTCCATCACGCCGCGGTGTCGCTTTCCCTCGTTCTCGTCACGGCCGGAGCGGGATGGGAATTGGCGAGCCTGCTTCGGGCGAAGGGCTTTCCGGTGCGGCGACTGACGAGCGCGGCGGTAGGGGCGGTAATTCCTCTATTATTCTGGATTTCGACCTGGCTCCACCACCCGATAGTGCCGGGGAGGGTTGCCTTGATGGGAACAGCCATCATATTGATCCTCCTTCTCACTCCCTTCGCCTTCGTGAAGACCGACGCGATCAACAGACTGGTACCCGAGGTGCTTGGGTTGGTCTTCGCCTTGCTGTATCCGGGGATCTTGGCCGGATATCTGATTAACATCATTTCGGCCCTGCCCTACTCCTCCGAGGCGACCTTGACCTTCGCCGCCCTTTCGCTCGGCAACGACAGCCTCGCGTGGCTCTTCGGCATGACCATGGGCAGAAGAAGAAACCTCATCGCCGTATCCCCGAATAAAAGCGAGGCCGGTTTCGTCGGCGGCCTTCTGGGTTCCGTCGCCCTCGCCTTTGCGGCTTCCCTCCTCTTCCCCACCATGCTCCCGATGAAACCCCTTCTCCTCGCGGCGCTAGGCCTTGCGACGGGAATCGCCACCATCGTCGGAGATCTCTTCGAGAGCGCCTTGAAGCGTAGCGCCGGCGTCAAGGATTCGGGCCATGTTATTCCCGGGCGCGGCGGCTTCCTGGATTCGATCGACTCGCTGCTTTTCGCTGCCCCCGTCTTTTACGGTTTCTGCATGGTCTTCGGCCTCTTCTCATGAGTATCCTGAATAGGATGATGGTATTTTCGTCGGTTTTGCCGCGCGGAGCGGCCGCTCGATCCCTTTTGATCCCAGAGGCTAACGCACATGACTCTCGTTCTTGACGTGATTCTCGGCCTGATCGGCCTGGGTATTGTCATCTTCGTCCACGAGCTGGGCCACTTCCTCGCAGCCCGAGCGGTAGGCATCGGCGTCGAGGCGTTTTCTCTCGGCTGGGGGCCGCGCCTCTTTTCGTGGAAGCGGGGCGATACGGAATACCGCATTTCCGTCTTCCCGATCGGCGGCTATTGCCTGATGCGAGGCGAAGCCGAATTCCGGCAGGCCATCGAGTCGCGTAGCTCCGAAATCCCGCGAACTCCAGGAACCTTTCATGGCGCGTCGCCTTTGCAGCGCATTATCGTAAGCCTCGCGGGCCCAGTGGCGAACGTGATCTTCGCGGCCATCGTCTTCATCGCCGTGGCCGGCGTCGGCTACGAGGTCAACACCCACGGGAATCGCATCGTTCTGGCGAGCGAATACCAGCTCGATCGGAGCGTGACATCTGCGCCCAGCTACCCCGCCGACAAGGCCGGACTCCGCACGGGAGATAGGATCGTAGCCATAGACGGCAAAGCCGTCAGCGACTATTACATGATCCAGGAAGCGATCACCGAGAACAGTCCCGGCGGGAAACTCGGCGTCTTTGCCTGGATCGACCCCATCGTGACCGCCGTCGCGCCGGCGAGTTCGGCCGATCTGGCGGGAATCAAGGCAGGCGACAAGATCGTCGCCGTCGACGGAACTCCGGTCGACCAGGCGATCGCGGTCATGGCGGCGCTTCGGAACAGGCCCGAAAACACGGTCTTCACAATTGATAGGAATGGGACGCGCATTGAGGTGCCCTTGATCCTCTCGTGGAAGGATAACGGCGATTCGGATCTCGGAATCTCCTACGGCTCCGTTCCCCATGAGGTCAGGTCGACTTCCGTGGTCAAGGCGGTGGGCGACGGGTTGGCGGAAACGGTCAACACCTTTTCCCTTACCCTGCGATCCCTCGGCATCGTCGTGCGTCATCCCACGCCCCACGACATGCGGCTCACCGTCCAGAGGGGCGATCAAACCATCGATCTCGTCGCCCGGCCCAGCTTCGACGACGTGAACCTCGTCAATTCCCTTTCCGGGCCGGCTCGCATCACTTGGATCGTGGGCAATACGGCCGTCCAGGGCATGGGCGAAGGCGTCGCCTCAGGGCTCGCCAAGAGCTTCGATCTTCTCGCCTTTCTCTCCATCGGCCTTTTCATCATGAACCTCCTGCCGATACCAGCCCTCGACGGAGGCCAGATCGTCCTCTGGATCGTCGAGGGAGTCAGGCGGAAGCCGCTCAAGGCGGTCACCATTTGGCGCTTCCAGATCGTGGGAGCGATCCTCGTGCTCGCCCTCTTCGTGCTCGCCACGGCAAGCGACGTGCTGTGGTTCAACCGCTGAGCGGCGCCGGACCGAGTGACATCGGGGGGATGGTGAAATCATGCGCATAATCAGCTGCCGCTGCGAAAAAACCTTCGATGCCGACCTCCCCGAAGAGATCGATCTCGATCGCGAGCCCGAGGCCCTCGAGGCCATCCTCGACGGCGACTTTCTCGCCGTGACTTGCCCCCACTGCGGCGAGAGGATCAAGCCCGATATCGCGATTTCCCTCCGCTCCCGGAGGGCGGGTCTCACCCTCAGGGTCCTGCCCGAAGGAGAGCGAGCGTCGTGGATGATGGGCACTCCGGCCTTGCCCAAGGATGTCGACGTGCTCATCGGCTACGCCGAGCTCTATGAGCGTGTGTTGATCGTCGATGACGGTCTCGATGCACGAGCCGTCGAGATTCTCAAATACTACATACTCGCGAAGGCCCTCGAAGGCGCACCAGAAGCGGGAGAGACTCCTCGGGTGCTGTATCGCGGAAAAACGGAAGAAGGCAAATTGTCCTTCGGGATCGAAGGTCTTCGCAAGGGAGAACTCGCCATTCTCGCCCTCCCCTTCGATCGCTACGAGAAGGCGCTGAAGGATTTGCCGAATCTCGCCGCGAACGAGCCCTTTTCGTCATTCCTTCTCGGCCCCCATAAGTCAATCCGAGTACTCGAGAGCCTGTAGGGCTTGATTTCGAGGGGGCCGTACGGTGAAGCCGAGCGACCCGTATGGGATTCATCGGCCAAGAGTTCCGGCCTCAGCTCCTCTCGAAGAAAAGCTCCCAGCGGCTCCTGCCCTCGGCCTCGGCCCGCGCCTCGAACTTGGTTTCCGGCCGCCACCTCTGGGCTTCGGCGAATCCATCATACTTATTATGAAGACCTTCGGTCGATGAGAGCAGCTCCAGGGCCGCGTGCGCGTAGTCCTCGATGTCGGTCACGAAATAGAGGTAGCCGGCGCTGCGCAACCGCGAGGCCATGAGCTCGGCGAGCCCCGGGCGCACCAGGCGGCGCTTGTGATGCCGTTTTTTGGGCCAGGGGTCGGGGTAGAAGAGATGGATTCCGGCGAGGGAGGCCGCGGGCACGCTCTTCTCCATGGCCTCGACCGCGTCGTGATTGAGGATGCGGACATTGCCGATACCCTTCCCGACGAGGTCGGTCAAGAGCCTGCCGACTCCGGGCTTGTGCACTTCGACGCCGAGAAAATTGATCTCAGGTTTGGCCTCCGCGATTCGCCAGGTCGCGAGTCCCATGCCGAAGCCTATTTCCATGACCACGGGTCCATCGTTGCCGAACAGATCGGGCCAGCTGAGAGCCTTTCCGTCGAAATCCACGAGAAAACGGCGCCCCTCCCCCTCGAAGGCCCTTTGTTGGGCCTCGGTGATCCGTCCCTGCCTTAGAACATAGGTCCTGATGCCGCTGTCGCTCATTTGACGAGAATCCTTTTCGAGAAGGCTCCCCGCCTCGCGACGGGGTCGTAGCCGTAGAGGGCGAAGGCCTGGGTCCGCTTGGCATCCACCGTTCCTACGAGGGAGGCGAGGCTCCCGCCCGCCGCGGGAAAGACGACGCTGCGAATGAGGCTCCCGGCAGAGTCGTAGGCGACGAGGTAGTTCTCCGGCCAGGGCTTCGCGAGACCGACCCGGCCCTCCTTCCAGTCAGGGAGGGGCAGGCCCTTTGAATCGTCGTAATTGCCAAGAGTGAAGTCGTAGGAGGCTCGGTTTCCCGCGAGATCGGCAACGACGATGCGATAGCGCCCCGGCGGAGGGCCCGAAGCGTCGGGCATGGTGAGTCCAGAGGCCCCCAGCCAGTCGTCCGACCCAAGACTCTTTCTCGACCACGACGAGGGGCCGAAGGTCCACGAAAGTTCCTTCGCGTCGTTGATGATCCAAAGGGCCTCGATATCGTCCATGCCGTCGGCATCGTGCACCCTCGCGAAGACCGCCAGGTCATCCACGACGGAGCGATCCGTCCCTCCCGTCATCGGCCGCGATTCGAGGGTCCATTCGACGCCGAGGATCTCAGGCGGGCCGCTCGAACATGATTCCAGGGCCGTGAAGGCACAAAGAAGCCCGAGGACGGCAGTTCCACGGGCTATGCGTCCAGGAAAGCGGAAAGCCCTCACGTGCCGAGGCGCTCCCGAATCGCGTCGGCGGCCGCGGAGATATTCGCCACTTCGAGGGAATCCCTGTTGCGCAGATCCTTCAAGGTGAGGACGCCCTTTTCGTCCTCGCTGGAGCCGAGGATGAGTCCGAAGGGAATTGCTTTCTTCTCGGCGTAGGCGAACTGAAGGCCGAGCTTCTTCTTTTCGGGGAAGACCTCGGCGACCAGGCCCATGCGCCGCAAAAGGGCCGCGAACTGCTGATAGCGGGAGGCATATTCGTCCTCGATGAAGAGGATGAGCACGTCGCTGTAACCCATCTTGCCCGAGGTCTTGCCGAGGGATTCGAGTGCGGTGAGAAGGCGGTCGAGACCGATGGCGGCGCCGACGCCGGGAAGTTTTTTCGTCGTGTAGAGACTCGCGAGTTCGTCGTAGCGGCCGCCGCCGCAGACCGAGCCGATCTCGGGCATGGCGTCGAGCCTCGTCTCGAAGACGACGCCCGTATAGTAATCGAGGCCCCGCGTGATGCCGGGATCGAGGACGAGGGTTTCAGCGTCGCTCCGCGCGTTGCCGGTGGCCGCATCGTTCCACGCGAGGGCGATGCCCGAGGCGACGAAGGCTTCATGGATCGACCTGAGCCTCTCGCTGTCCGGCCCGGGGCCGCCGGCCAGGCCCTCGAGCTTGGCGAGGGTCTCGAGAAAACCTCCGCTCGGCGTGATGTACTCCAGGACGAGGGCGGCCTTCTCTTCGCCGATCGACTCGGCGAGGAGGGGCAGGAGGGCGCCCTCATCGAGCTTGTCCTTCTTGTCGACGGTGCGGAGGACGAAGGCCGACTGCGCCTCGATGCCGAGCTTCGCGAGGAAGCGGTTGAACAAGCCCCGGTGATTGATCCGGATCTTGAAACCGCCGACGCCGAGGGCCTCGAAGGCGTCTCGAATCAACAAGACGATGTCGGTGTCCGCCATCGCGGAATCGGTGCCTACGATGTCGAAATCGCATTGCATGAACTCGCGATAGCGGCCTCGCTGGGTGTTCTCGCCCCGCCAGACCTTGGCCATGTGATAGCGCCGGAAGGGCAGGTAGAGTTCGTCGACATGCTCGGCCATGAAGCGGGCGAAGGGCACGGTGAGATCGAAACGGAGGGCCACGTCGCGCTCGCCGTGATCCTTGAACCTATAGACCTGCTTGTCGGTCTCCCCGCCTCCCTTGCCGAGAAGGATCTCCGCGTATTCGAGGGCCGGTGTGTCGATGGGCACGAAGCCGAAGGACCTGAACACCTTTTCGAGAATGTCTGTCAGCGCCGATCTTTCGATCTCCGCCTCGGGAAGATAATCCCTGAACCCCTTGAGAACTCTCGGTTCGATAATATCGGGCATCGCTCGCGCTCCTCATGAACCCGGCGACCGAAGCTGACCCGGGACTTGAAATCCGCTCGCCCTGCGGCGTCGGATTCGAGACTGGCTGCATGGCCGGTGCCGGCCAATGTCCTATTATGCCGGGGAGGGAGGGTTCGCTTCAAGAACTCGGAATGCGGGACAAGCGCCCGGGCCCGATAATCGGTTGTGGTTTTTCGATGCTTCGACATTGACAGGCCGCCTCCCGGCCCCCATCATCCGGCCATGCTTCTCGTATTCGACATCGGAAACACGGACATCGTGGGCGGCATCCATGAGCGGGGACGGATTCAGGCTACCTTCAGGCTCAGGAGCATCGCGAAAAAAACTGAGGACGAGTACGCCGCCACCATCTCTTCACTCCTCGGCGAGCGCGGAATCGACGTCACCGCGATAGAAAGGGTGGTGATCTCCTCGGTCGTCCCTGCCCTCACCGCCACCATCGTCGCCTTCGCCCGCAGTCTTTGCGGCCGGGAGCCTCTCCTCATTGGACCGGATTCCTACGACAAATTGCCCCTTGATCTTCCGAGCCCCCGCGAGATCGGCACGGACCTCGTCGCCAACGCCCTGGCCGCCTTCAGAAAGACGGAGGGCCCCGCGATCATCGCCGATTTCGGCACGGCATTGACATTTACCGCGGTCAGGGGCGACGGAAAGGTCCTTGGAGTGGCCATCGCTCCGGGGCTCGGTACCGCCATCGATTCCCTGACCAGAAATACGGCCCAACTTCCCTCCGTCGAACTCGTCGCGCCGCCAACCGTCCTCGGCACTGATACGGTGATGTCGATCAGGGCGGGGGTGGTCCACGGCTATGCCGGCCTCGTCAGCCATCTCGTGGCACGAATGAAGAGCGAAATGGGAGGAAAGGCGAAGGTTTTCGCGACGGGGGGACTCTGCGAAATCATCGCGCCCCTCGTGGATTGCTTTGATTCGGTCGAGCGGAATCTCACGTTGGATGGCCTCGCCTTCGCCGCGGACTACCTCTGACGCGCGGTACGGGTACCATCCTTTTTCAGCTAGGACCCTCGCCCAGGAGCTTTGCCAGTTCATCGCCCGAGACTATCGAACTGTCGCCATCCTTCGTCGATTCGTCGTCAGCCAAGCTCTCTGCGAGATCCTGCGCGAGTTCTCGATGCAAGGAGGCGATGTTTTGAAGTTGAACGCGCTGGCCGTCCACCGATTGGGCTAGAGGGGTTGCGGCCTTGACGAGTCGCTCCAGGGCCCGCGAAAAATCGAGGGAAAGTCGTTCGAGAAGCCTGAGATGGCTCTCTCGGTCGACCAGGTGGCGATTCCCGGCGAGATTGTCGGCGATGGCACGGCTCGTCTCGTCGATGAAATGAATATCTCGCAGCAGACTTTCCTTCCAAAACTCGGGATCGGCGTCGAGCAAAATGGCCGCTTCCAGCGATTTCGCGCGCAGTGAGAGAAGAAATAGATCGTCCTGATAATGAATCATTTGCGACATGGGGGCCTCGATTGATTGTCGGCTTCCTTGCGGACCCGCATGACTTTGAAAAGGCAGGGAGGGGGGGCTCGGGGTCGGAGCAAGGGTCCCGATCGCAAAGCGCCTTGTAATTACTTGCCATTTCTGCTATATACCTCCGACCTCTTTATCCATCGCTGAGCGTCATGCAGGGGACAGGTTGAAAACGCGGACGCGCTTCCAACAAATCCCGAGAAAGGGCGTCGACCGATGGATCAAGCCCTCCCGCAAGGGAGGACAGGCTCCCGTAGGGAGTCAAAAGTCCACAAGGAGGAATTATGAGACAGTATGAACTCACTGTCGTCTACCCGACGGAGGAAGAACTCTTCCGCCTCGGGAAGGAGACAGTCGGAGCCGAGCTCGCGAAGCAAGGTGCCGCTGAGATCAAGGAAGAGGACAAGGGGGACCGACCCCTCGCCTACCCGATCAAGAAGAAGGACCGGGGGCATTACGTGTTGTACACGATGAATTTCGATCCCCAGAAGGTCGATGCCGCCGAGAAGTCCTTCAAGCTCAATCAGCACATCCTCAAGTACCTCTTCATCAAGGTCGAGGCCTGACAAGGGAGATCGTCGAATGGGAGACCTTGCCGTCGCTACCGTCGTCGGGAGACTGACGAGGGACGCCGAACTCAAGTACACGAATTCCGGGCAGGCCATCTGCTCCTTCAGCGTTGCGACTAACTCGCGCGTCAAGAAGGGGGACCAGTGGGTGGACGAACCCAATTATTGGGACGTCGATCTCTGGGGGAAGAAGGCCGAATCGGTGAATCAGTACCTCACCAAGGGGAAGCTGGTCGCCGTGAATGGCGACATGCGGCAGGATAAGTGGGAAAAGGACGGCCAGCAGCGGATGAAAATTCGCATCAACGCAAATGACGTGCAGTTGATCGGCGGCGGCCCGGGCGAGGGCAGGCAGGCTTACGGCGGACAGGGCGGTGAAGGCCGACCTTCCGGCACGGAAGGCCGCGGCTTCGGTCGCGGCGACGGCGGCCCGGCAAGCGGACAGACAGGCGGGCGCCCCGGCTATCAAGGCAGGGAGCAACCGCGGCAACCCGAACGCAGCAGTCCGCCCGACAATTTCACCGACGACATCCCCTTCTAAACCTAAGGAGACTATCAATGTCCGATACCAGGGAAATGAACGATTCAAGACCCCCGCGAGGCGAGGGCGATTCCGGAGACTCCCGCCGCGAAGGCGAAGACCGCGGTCCCTCGCAGCGCCGCGGCAAGGGTTTCTTCAAGAAAAAGGTCTGTAAGTTCTGCGCGCAGAAGCTCAAGATCGATTACAAGGACGCCGACGTGCTTCGTCGTTTCACGACGGAGCGCGGCAAGATTCTTCCCCGCCGCATCACCGGTTCCTGCGCCAAGCACCAGCGCGAGCTCGCCGTCGCGATCAAGCGCGCCCGCGCCCTCGCTACCCTTCCCTACGTGGTGAAGTGAGAACGGCATTCCGATGAACGACGGCATGCGGATTCCCAGGTCGGCTCCCTGGCACATCGTGGCTCTCGCCAGCGGTGTCGCCTCGGCGTCGCTCTGGCTGTCCGTCTTTTTCGCGCCCCTCTTTCTCATTCCGCTCCAGGTGGCCTTCGGTCGCCTGGGGAAGAAGGGCGCAGGACTCGCCGTCGCCGCCGCAATTCTCGTCCTGTTTCCATCGGAGATCTGGCGGGTCGCAGACGCGAGCAAGGCGATCGCGCCCATCGATGTCGTCGCCGCGCTTGCCTTCCCGATCGGGGCCGTTTTCGCCCTCGTCCTGATGAATCTACCCGTCCTCAAAAGGGTACCGCCTTCGTTCAGGATGCTCGGCCTCGGCCTTCTAGCCGGAGCCCTCGCAGCCCCGGCGGTCGCGACCATTCTCGCGGATGAGGGCCTCAAGACGGCCCTCACCCAATCGATCTCCCAGCTCATGGATCGCTTCATGAGCGCCCTCCCCAAGGCCGCCGACGCGCAATCCTCCCAGGGCGCCGTCCCGAGCTACGACGCCGCGGCGCTATTGGCCGGTCTCGATCCTGCCCAGATGGTCGCGACTACCATGAAGGTTTTCGCTTCCATCTACGCCGCCCTTTTCTGCCTTCTATTCGGCGGCAGCTGGTGGATTGGAAGCAGGCTCTCGGGCAGCGTCGCAGCAACCAGCGCTGGCGCGGCGCCGCTTTCCGAACTCCGGGCTCCGGTGGCCCTTGTATGGCCTTTCCTGGCCTCGCTGGGGCTCCTCCTCGGCGTTCTGTATTTCAAGGCAGGACTCGCGTATCAGGCTGCGGCCTGGAACCTCGTCCTGGCCATGTCCCTCGTCTATGCAGTGCAGGGAGTGGGCATCGTCGCCCATTTCCTGACCCGTCTGCATATGCCGAAGGGCTTCAGGATCGTCTTCGCGATTCTGGTCCTCATATCGGCGATCAGTTCGCCGATCGGGGCCGCCCTCGTCGCGATCCTCCCCCTGCTCGGTTTGACCGAGCTATGGATCCCTTACCGAAACCTAAAAGGAGTCGGAGCATGAGAGTCATCCTCAATATGGACGTTCCGAATCTCGGCGAACTCGGCGACATCAAGGAAGTCGCCCCTGGTTATGCCCGCAACTTCCTCTTTCCCCGCGGCTTCGCCGTCGTGGCGTCGCAGAGGGCCTTGGAGCAGTTCAAGCGCCGCGCCGCCGAGATAGAGCAGCGCAGGGAAGAGAAGCGCAAGGCTTCCATGGGCCTCAAAGAGCGCATCGAGTCCGAGGAGCTCGTCGTGTCGGTGCCCGCGGGCCACAACGGCAAGCTCTACGGCGCGGTCACCAACGCGACCATCTACGACGAGCTTCTCAAGAAGGGCATCGAGATCGAGCGCAAGAAGATCGAGGTCGCCGGACATTCCATCAAGAACATCGGCACCTACAAGGTCGCCGTCCATCTCTACGAGAAGGAAGAAGCCACCCTCGTCGTCAAGGTCGAGGGCCATGCCGTGAAGGCTGCCGAAACGGCCGCCGGCGAAGAGGCTCCGAAGAAGCGCGAACGCCGCGAGCGCAGGCGCAGCGAGGAGGACGATTCGCCGGAAGCCCAGCTCAAGGCCTTCCTCGCCGCCCAGGGCCTCGAACCCGAAGAGGAACACGAAGGGGCCGGCGCCGAGCACCGGTAAAAGCCGGGCTGGACAGAGCGCCCAGCCCGTCGTACCCTCCCTGCGACGCAACTTTCGTCGCGGGGCGATCGCCGGAAGTTGCCGACCTGGCCCAAAGGCCTGGTCGACAGCGACCGGCGATTTCTCATCTCCGCCTGGAATTTGCAAGGAAAACCCCGATGATTCCCCTCGAACTTCGCGACAAGGTACCGCCTCACAACAGCGAGGCCGAACAGGCAGTCCTCGGAGCCGTCCTCCTCGATCCGGAAGCCCTCCCTGCTGTGCTCCGGTACATACTCCCCGAGGATTTCTACGTAAACGCGAACAGGGACATTTTCGCGGGTATCATCTCTCTCTACGAAAAGGGACAGAAGGCCGATCTCATCACGCTGACCGACGAACTCAAGGCCCTCGGCAGCATGGACAGGGTGGGCGGTCCGGCCTATGTGGCCAACCTGACCTCCATCGTACCCTCGTCGGCCAACGTCGAGTACTACGCGCGGATCGTCCAAGAGCAGTCAGTACGAAGAAGTCTGATCAGACTTTCGTCGGAGCTGACCGTCAGGGCGCGCGACGATTCGGTTGAGTCCAATGTCGTATTGGACGAGGCACAGGCGCGGATCTTCGAGATATCCCAAAATAGGCAGGCCTCCAATTATAGGAGCATGAAGGAACTGGTCCCCGACGCGATCAAGATGATCGAGCGGCTCTTCAAAAACAAAGATCAGACGACCGGCATTCCATCCGGCTTCAATGACCTCGATCAGATGACCTCGGGCTTTCAGAACTCGGAGTTTATCGTCATCGGGGCCAGGCCTTCGGTCGGAAAGACGGCCCTCGCCCTCTCGATGGCTGCCCATGTCGCCCTGGAAAAACACACGCCCGCGGCCTTCTTTTCGCTCGAAATGGCGGATACCGCCATCATGCAGCGTCTCATCGCGAGCGAGGCGCGGATCAGAAGCGAGCAGGTGCGGACGGGCCTTCTCAAGCCCTCCGACTTCAACGCGCTGATGGATGCGGCAAGCCGCATCTACGAGGCCCCTCTGTATCTCGTCGATACGCCCAATATGCGCCTCTTGGAACTCAGGACGATGGCACGGCGCCTCTGCGCCGAGAAGGGAGTCAAGGTAATCTTCATCGACTACCTCACCCTCGTCACGCACGACAATCAGGAGTTGCCGCGATGGGAGCAGATATCCGGCATATCGCGCTCCTTCAAGGCCCTCGCCCGCGAACTGCGCATACCGGTGATCGCCTTGTCGCAGCTCAAGCGCGAGGCCGAAGGGAAGCAGCCCACCCTCGCCGATCTCCGCGAATCCGGATCGATCGAACAGGACGCGGACCTCATTCTCTTCCTCCATCGCGATCGCGAATACGACAAGAAGAAGGACGAGAGATCGCCGGTCATCGAAACCGAGCTCATCGTTGCGAAGCAGCGCAACGGCCCCGTCGGAAAGACGACAATCGCTTTTCTTCCCTCTTTTACGCGCTTCGAAAACATGGACCATCGGGGTCTCTAAGCGTATACTTCTCGGGTATGGCATCGCGGAATCGGAGGGAGGACGAGTCATGGCGCTGAGGGAAAATTACGATTTCAGCATCCTCGAAAACGAAGCCGAGCATCTTGTGACCGCCGAGCTCGAGCGAAAGCTCGAGGCCTACGAGGGTTCGGATATGTGCCTTTGCCAGGACTGCGTTCTCGACATGGCCTGCCTCGCCCTCAATTCGGTGAAACCTCTCTACCGCGTCTCGCTTCTCGGAACGATGTACGCTCATGCCCAGGGCGAGGGCGAGTTTCATGACGAAATCGCCCGAGCCGTAGAGTCGGCCATCGCGAAGGTGCATGCCCACCCCTCGCACGACTGAGCCCATGCCTTCGCTTCGGCTTCCCTATTCGAAAAAGGACTGAAGGCGTCGATAGAGGACGGAGAGCTTGGCCTCGGCCGCGTCGGTAGCCTTGCCATGGCTCGAGGACTCCGCCGACCCGCCGGCCTTCGATTCGTTCGCCGCTTCGGACTTCGCGCCGATCTCGTCGGCCATGCACTCGAGGGAGGCCAGGGACTCGTTGAGGGCCGTGTGGAAGCCCCGCGACACGCGGAACCAGTAGGAGCCCTCGCCGTCGGAGAAGAGGGTGACGAAACCGAGCTCGGGGCTTTCCCTTCTCCACTCCGCGACCTGGAGGACGTTGTCGAGGGATCCCACGACCTTGTCTCTATCCTCCGCGATCGAAAAGTTCACGTTGCGCGGCCAGGTTCTCGATAGGTCGGCCTCGGGGTCGAGCCAGGGAGCGATCTTCAGTATTACCTCGAGTTTTTCTCCCTCGAGCAACCTTCTGTGTCCTACGAGGACGACGCCGCGGAGATCGCGATAGAGGGACAGGGACTCCCGATCGACCTGTTCCCTGGCCTTGCGGAGCTCTGCCCAGGGAAGCTCGACGATCTTGTGCTTCTTCTCCATGCGAATATCGAAGACCTCTCCTCCGATACGGATACGATTGGTGAAGTCTCGTTCGGGGAGGCTCGCCTCCGCGCGTTCGCCCTTTTTTTTGCGACGCGGCGTCGCGTTCTCGCCGGCCTCGGCCTCTTCCCTCGTCCTCGACCTCCCCCGCTCCGAGACCTTCTGCCTATGTCTCTCGAGCTCCTCGGCGTGGAGCCCCCTGGCGATGGCGCCGCCGGGGACGAGCTTCGCGAGTCGCGGCGAGATGCGCGACACGAGATAGGGGGGAAGAGGCGACACGGACATGGCATACATCCGCGAGGTTCGTACGATCTCGCCGGCCACGATGAAATCGGGGTTTTCGCGGAACATCACCGAGCCCGGGTGGATCTGTATGCGGTCGGCGGTAAGCGAACGGAAGAGCCCGCGGTCCTGGCGCACGCAGACGAATTGGATGAGGCCGCGGCTCACCGCGCAGAGATAATCGTCGACGGACCCGCCGGATGAAATCGGCATGCCGAGCTCGGAGACGATGAGTTCGATCTGCTCCTTTACCCTGACGATCTCGAGGAGGGTACGCTCGTCGAGATAGTTGCGTTCGGCGAAACGGGCCTTGTCCTTCGACTCGACGAAGGATCGGAAGATCTTGAGATAGGAGACGAAATCGCCGGCGGGGTCGCGGAAGGCGTGGTGGGCCCGCCGCGCCTCGAGTTCCTCGCCAGGGGGGAGGACGTAGGGGCTCTGTGTGGAGAGAAAGGCCGCCGCGATGAGGCATTCCTCGACGACGGAGGGGTAGTTCTGCATCGCCTCGACGATGATGCGGCTATGGCGCGGCAGGAGGGGAAAGGCGCACATGAGTTCGCCCGTCCGGGTGAGCTCGCGGGCGGGGGTGAGGGCATCGAGGAGGGCGAGGGCGTCGATGGCGCCGAGGATGCCCGAGCGCGAGGGCTGGGCGATGAATTCGAAACGCTCGAAGTCGCTGATCCCGAGCTCGGCCATGCGGAGGACGACCTCGGTGAGGTCGGTACGGTAGATCTCCTCGGTGGTGAAAAGGGGACGGTTTTCGAAGTCGTCGCGGGCGTAGAGGCGGTAGCAGCTGCCGGGGCGGGTGCGGCCCGCCCTCCCCTTCCGCTGATTGCAGGAGGCCTTCGAGACCGGCGTCTCGATGAGGCTCGAGGTGAAGGTGCGGGGATTGTAGAAGTTGAGCTTGGCGAGACCCGAGTCGATGACGCTCGTGATGCCGTCGATGGTCACCGAGGTCTCGGCGATGTTCGTACTTATGACGACCTTGGTCTTCAGGAATGGCGCGGGATCGAAGACCCGCTCCTGCTCGTCCTTGCCGAGGCGGCCATACAGCGGGACGAGATGGAGGCGACCGCCGACGGGCCCGAAGGCGAGGCGTTTCACGCAGTCCTTGATGGCCTTTTCGCCCGGGAGGAAGACGAGGATGTCCCCTTCCCTCCTCTCGTCGACGATCCTCCTGACGATGGAGTCGATCTTGTCGATGACGGCATCCGAAATCGTAGCCCCCGCCGCGGCGACCGCGGGATCGTAGACGATGCCTACGGGGTACATCGAAGCCTCGATTTTGACTACGGGACATTCACCGAAATACTCGGAGAAGACCTCGGCGTTGATGGTCGCCGAGGAGACGATAACCTTGAACTCCGGTCTCGACTCGAGGACCCGCTTGAGGAGACCGAGGATGAAATCGATATTGAGGCTTCTCTCGTGGGCCTCGTCGACCATGATGAGGGAGTAGCGGGAGAGGGCAGGATCGAGCTTCATCTCCTGGAGAAGGATACCGTCGGTCATAATTTTGATCCGAGTTTCCTCGTTCGTCTTGTCCTCGAAACGCATCTTGTAGCCGACGCGGCCGGGGATCTTCGTGCCGAGCTGGCGGGCAACGTACTCGGAAACGGAGATGGCCGCGATGCGGCGCGGCTGCGTGACGCCGAGGATGCCGTACTTTGAATAGCCCGCCGCGTCGAGGATGATGGGCAACTGGGTGGTCTTGCCCGAGCCTGTGGGGCTTTCGACGACGACAACCTGGTTGGTGGCGAGGGCTTCGAGAATTCTTTCTTTCTGCTGATAAACGGGCAGTTCGTGCGGATCCATTCCGACATTGTAACGAGCCGGGACTTTCCTCGCCAGACGGCCGCGATCTCGATTGTCCCCGGTGCCGCGGATAGGCTATTCTGGCACCGTGAACGAAGACAGCATGAAAGTCCTTTCTGTCGGGGCCCTTACCAGGATGGTCAAGGAACTCCTCGAGGACGGATTCCCCGAAGTCACGGTAGAGGGGGAAATCTCGAATTTCAAGGCCGCGAGCTCGGGGCATTGGTACTTCAACCTCAAGGACCGCGAGGCCATGATCCAGGCGGTGATGTTCCGGGGCAACGCCCGGAGCGTTCCCTTCGAGCCGGCCGACGGTAGCCTCGTCCGGGTCACGGGCGGCGTCACCGTCTATGAAGCTAGGGGTCAATACCAGATCCTCGTCCGACGAATGGAGGCCGCGGGAGCGGGCCGCATCCTCGCGATGCTCGAGGAGCGCAAGCGCAAACTCGCCGCGGAGGGGCTCTTCGACGAGGCGAGAAAGAGGCCCCTGCCACGCTTTCCCTCAAGGATAGCCGTCATAACGAGCCCGACCGGGGCCGCTATCCATGACATACTCACCGTCCTCGGACGGCGGAACGCAGGCATCGACGTCGTCGTGATCCCCGCGGCCGTCCAGGGCGAAGCCGCTCCGCGCGAGCTCATCAGGGGCATCGAAATCGCCAATCGGCATCGATTGGGAGAGGTCCTCATCATCGGAAGGGGAGGCGGCTCCCTCGAGGATCTCCTCGCCTTTTCCGACGAGGGACTCGTGCGCGCCGTGGCCGCCTCGGAACTGCCGGTGATCAGCGCGGTGGGGCATGAAATCGATTGGGCCCTCACCGATTTCGCCGCGGATCTTCGAGCGGCCACCCCCAGCGCCGCGGCCGAACTCGTGAGCGAGAGCAGGGAAAGCCTCAGGGACGAGGTCGTGCAACTCAAGGCCGAACTCGAGACGGGCATCAACTCGCGACTAAGCGAAGCCCGATCCGTGCTCTCGCGATTCGAGCCCGACGCGATCGAGGGACGCTTCATGCGGCTCCTCCACCCGATTCTGCGGGGGCTGGACGAGGCCAAGGCCCTCATCGAAAAAGGCATGGGCGAAAGGCTCGTCGATTCGAGGCACAGACTCGAGCTCGCCTTCGGGCGCATCGAGGCCTCGAGTCCCCAGGCCATTCTCGAAAAAGGCTATTCGGTCGTCCGAGATTCAGCGGGCAAGGTGCTGCGCGATGCAAAGGGCATCGAAGCAGGGTCCAGGGTGGACATCAGATTTGCGAAGGGCGGAGCGAAGGCCCTCGTCGAGGAGATAGGCGCATGAAGAAAATCGAAGAGAGGCTCGGCAGGCTCGAGGAGCTCGCCGAAAAAATGCGCGACCCGGAGCTCCAGCTCGAGGAGGCGGTTTCCGTCTTCGAGGAGGGCATCAAGCTCGCCAAGGGGCTCGAAAAGGATCTCGACCGCATCCAAGGCAAGGTGGAGATCCTCCTCAACGAGACGACGGAAGCCGAGGGAAAGCCTGAATTGGGATTATTCGACGAGGGAGAGTGATCGTCCAAGGATCCTGCTAACGCTATCTTGTCGCTTCATTCCGAAGCCATTCGAGCACGCGAGGCAGGAGCCTGCCGTCCGATTCGACGAACTCCAGCCCCCTTGTCTCTTCGGGCAGGCACCACCGTACTTCGAGATGGACGCGAAGTTCGAGCCGGGCTTTCCGCCCGCGACGACAAGACCAGGCGGCGAGGATCCTGTTTCGCCCCCTATGGGCGAAACTCGTCTCTGCAATGAGTTCGACTGGCTCAATTTCGACGCCGAACTCCTCTTCGAACTCGCGGACGAGGGCCATCTCATCGCTTTCGCCCTCCTCGACCTTGCCGCCGGGGAATTCCCAGAGTCCCGCGCATTCGCCTTCCATCGCCCGACGGCCGAGAAGGATGCGGCCCTTCTCGACGACAACCGTCGCCACCGAGCGGTTTGAACTCAGAGGAAGAGCTCCAGGGGAAAGAGAAAGTGGACTATCCCCGCGAGAATCGCGATAAAACCGATAATCCTGCCCGATTCCACGAGGAGCCTTCGAAGCCTTTCGTCCGACAAGGGCAGGGCTTGGGCCGAGCCCTGTCCTTGCCCCGAACCATCGGCAGTCTCACCCTGGCGCGTCGGCTCTTCCTTCCTTTCGGATCGAATCTCCAAAAGGAGGACCAGGCCGGCAAGGGCCGAACTGAGGGCGGGGATGAGATCGCCCACGAAGGGTACGTCACCCTGGATGGGTGAGATGAGGGTGAGGGCCCCGACCACGATGCCCAGCGAACCAAGCGAAATCCTGACGCCGGAATCGGAAAGCACGACGTCGAAGTGGCGCAAAAGCTGCCGGGGATGAGGGCGATTCGGCAAGATAAGGGCCAAACCGCAAGCGATATTGAGGGCCACGGAGAGGAAATAGAATTGAATCATGCGGGCCCGAGAATAGCGCCTCCCATCCCTCGGGTCAAGCGCGTGGGGCTGGGACGATAAATCATTAGGGAATTCTGGGATTAAAGGAGTGTATCTCCATAGGTCGGCCGAGGAGGACAGCCGCTTTGGAAACGATGCGCGAAGCCTCGAACCAACCCTCTTCCTTTCGGAGAGCGCGTCCCGCCTCGAGATGGACGAGGGACGCGAGGCAGAGGGCACGGAAGGCCACGTCGTTCGTCGTCGGCCCCTCCCCCCCTGCCTTGCGCGCGATGAGGCCGGCGACAAGGCCAGCCAAGACGTCGCCCGATCCGGCGACGGCGAGGCCCGCCTCGCCTCCGTCGATGACCCTGAGGGTGCCGTCGGGGGCCATCAGCCAGGTCGTCGCCGTTTTGAGGGCGATGGAGGCTCCTCGGTCTCTCGCGATATCCGTGAGGATTCTCCGAGGCGAAGCCAGGATGGAGGCGGCGGGTTTTCCGGATAGGCTCTCGAACTCCCCTGGATGTGGGGTGAGCACGAGGGGAGCCTTTCGTTCTCGGGGAGCGAGTTCTGGGAGAATTCTCACCGCGTCCGCGTCGAGGACCAAGGGAAGTTGCGTGTCGAGCAGGGTGGAAAGCAGGGGGTTCCGCGACGGGTCGCGGCCCCAGCCGGGGCCGGCCAGGACTGCATCCTGGCGAGAAAGCCCTTCCTGGAAGGCCGATTCCGGTCTGATGATGGCGCCGCCGACCGATTCGGGACTTACGGCGCGCAGCGCTTCGAAGAGCTCATCTCTGACGAAGAGCGTGACGAGTCCCGCACCACTCGCCTGGGCCGCTCGTGCCGCGAGCAGGGCAGCTCCGACCATGCCAGAGCTGCCGGCAAAAACGGCGAGTCGGCCGCGATCGCCCTTGTGGCTCCACTCCGAAGGTTGAATCAGCAGATCGGGAATATCGGTTGAGGAAAGGAGGGAAGGCGCTATGGGAAGGGTGGAGGACGGATCGAGACTTTCGCGCCGAAGCGTCGAAGGAACCGGAAACACCCCTTCGACGCCGATGATCCTGCCGGCTTGGGGACGGAGGGAAGGTGCGTAGAGGCAGAGTTTCCGCGGTTCGATGGACAGGGTAACCGCCGCCTTGATGCGAGGCTCGTCCGCACCCGCCTCATCCCTAAAACCCGAGGGCAGGTCGATGGCGATGACTTCCTTGCAACTATCATTGATCGCGACGACATAGTCGGCCGCATCGCCGACGAGAGGTCCCGAAAGCCCCGTTCCTGCTATTCCGTCGATGAGGAGATCAGTCTCGATCAGCGCGCGCCGACCTTCAACGGAATTCCAGCGCGACACGGGGACGCCGCCCGAAATGAGGGAGGCAATATGCCTCGCCGGCAAGGGTTTCGGCTCCCGGTCGACAAGCAGAGCCGCGAGATTCGGATAGCCGGCGAAGGCGAGATTCCTGAGAAGGGCCAGGGCATCTCCGCCATTGTTGCCGCTTCCGGCCGCCACCACGATCCTGCGCGAAGTCCATTCTGAGGGAGGACCGATCAGCCCCATCAGCGCTCCCGCTAGCCTTTGGGCCGCGGACTCCATGAGGGTTCCCGACTCGAGCGCCCAAGTCCTTTCGACTTCGGCATCAAGTTTGAGGGCCTGGGCTGCATCGAAGAGGGCGATCATCTCTGGGCACCGACATCCTGGCGGCCGAGACGATCGAAGCGCCACCAGACCACTCGGGCCTCGTATTTCGTGCCGAGCAGGGCGGAGATCACCCCATCGGCGGAAAGGCTCATCGTATTGAAGAAGAGCTCGTCGGTACCTATATCGATGGGATAGCGCTCCATACCCTTGTTCGTCCTGTTGAGAATCGCGATGGAGGTCCGACTCTTGTCGTCGATGGAGACGAAGAAGAAGCGATCGCCGGCCGCGCCCAGGAGTTCGGGCACCAGTGGGTACCTCGCCGCCCCTGTCGACTGGTCGGCGCTCGAAGCGCTCTCCTCGAGGGGCGGGATCTCCCAGCGATCGGTGACCGTCCCTTTGACGAGATCCATCCTGTACAGCCAGCTTCCCGCATAATCGATACCTGACCGCGATTTCGTCTGCGGGTCGACGATTTCCCGCGAATAATCGACCTGGAGGATCACGGCGGTGCCGGTCGCATCGGGCACGATCTTGACGAGGCTTGCGAGAAAGCCATCGTCCCCGGGAAGGCGCGGCAGGGCGTCGCGCGGTATCTTGAGCGAATTGCGAAGGCTGCCCGAGGGCTCGAACCAATGGATGAGCCAGGAGTCCTGCATCAGCGAGATGACGACGACGTCGTCTGAAGCCGTCGTGTAGATTCCCAGAATATAGGGAAAGGGCGTGCCACCGACGCCCTCCTGGCCAAGGTAGTCGCGAAAGTTGCCGTCCTTGTCGAAACGGAGCACCGCGTTGTCGAAGAGGCTGCCGCTTGCCTGATCGTTGACCCATCGATCCTTGGGCATCCTGTCCTCGACGTAGATGCTGCCCTTCGAATCGACGGCGATTTCCCCCGGAGCCGACAAGGGCCAGGCGGTGGCCACACGCCCCGAGCTTCCGCCGAACTTGCCCTGCTTGATGGCTTGCCCAGAATTGCGCGATGGGTCGTAGATGATCGAGAGTATGTCGCCGTAGGAGGAAACCCTGAGAACCTTGCCGGCCGGGCCGTTGGAAATGTAAAAGACGCCGTCGCGCATGGTCATCCGGGTCTTTTGCGAGCCGTCGGATCCCTCCACTTGGAAGAGATTGATCTGATCTTCGGCGGGTCCGTAACCGAGGGTGAAGAGCTGTTGTCTCGGAATCGTCGTGGTCGAGGTATCGCGGGAACAGGCGCCCATGGCCGTGAGCGCGGCAAGAGCGACGATAAAGGTGCAAGCGTTTCGCAGGGAGTGTTTCACCAGTCCAGTAGAGCCCTGTCGGACAGGCCATGTCAAGAAAGCCGTATCGGATCGCCGCGACGCTTTCCAATCGACCTGCTGGCGAAGACTACCCGTTGACCCCCTTTCCGCGCCGAAGGTAGATTATCCATATGGCCACGAACCTTCTCGCCGCCTTTTTCGGATCGAAAAAAGAGCGCGATATAAAGCAGCTTCTTCCCTATCTTCACACGATAGGCGAGAACGAACACAGGATGATCTTGCTCGCCGACTCCGATTTCCCCCTGGAAACGGCGAAATTCCGGGAAAGGCTCGCCAAGGGCGAGAGCCTGGACGACATACTTCCCGAAGCCTTCGCCCTCGCCCGCGAAGCTGCCCGTCGCGTGCTCGGCGAGCGGCCCTTCGACGTGCAGATGATAGGCGGCATGGTCCTTCATGGCGGCAAGATCGTCGAAATGAAGACAGGCGAAGGCAAGACCCTCTCCTCGGTCGCCGCGACCTATCTCAACGCGATTCCCGGCGATGGTGTCCACGTTGTCACGGTCAACGACTATCTCGCCGAGCGAGATTCGCAATGGATGGGGCGGGTCTTCAAGTTTCTCGGCCTTTCGGTCGGCTGCATCCTCTCGAATATGGACAACGAGGCTCGGCGCCTCTCCTACGCCTGCGATATCACCTACGGGACGAACAACGAATTCGGTTTCGACTATCTCCGCGACAACATGACCTGGAGCCCCGAGGGCCGCGTGCAAAGGGGACACAACTATTGCGTCGTCGACGAAATCGACTCCATCCTCATCGACGAGGCGCGAACGCCCCTCATCATTTCGGGCCCGGCCGAAGACGATACCTTCAAGGTCAACGAGGTCAACCGCCTCGCTACCCAGCTCGTCGAGGTCAAGAAGAACCCCGCGACCGGCGAGTACCCCAAGGAAGAGGAAGGCGAAGCCCTCGAGGGCGATTATAAGGTGGAGGAAAAGGCCAAAAGGATTTCCTTCTCCCCTCAAGGCATGACGAAGATTGAGGAACTCCTCCTGAAGAGGGGTCTGATCAAGGGTTCCCTTTTCGACGAATCCAATTTCGAGTTCGTGCATTATTTCACGCAGGCCGTGAAGGCCCATGTGCTCTTCGCCAAGGACACCGACTATGTCGTGCAGGACGGGCTCGTCCAGATCGTCGACGAGTTCACGGGTCGCATCCTCCACGGCCGCCGCTATTCCGACGGGCTCCATGAGGCCATCGAGGCCAAGGAGCGCATCAAGATCGCGAGACGCAATCGGACCCTCGCCACCATCACCTTCCAGAACTACTTCCGCCTCTATAAAAAGATCTCTGGTATGACGGGAACGGCCGACACCGAGGCATCCGAGTTCTCGAAAATCTACAATCTCGATGTCGTCGTGATTCCCACGAACAGGCCCGTCGCCCGCTTCGACGAAAACGACCTCGTCTTTCTCAACGAGAGCGAGAAATTCGAGGCCATCTGCGACGAGATCGGCGAGGCGCATAAAAAGGGTCAGCCCGTCCTTGTCGGGACGGTATCGATCGAAAAATCGGAAAGGCTGTCGGCCATCCTCACGAGGCGAGGGCTGCGGCACGAGGTGCTCAACGCCAAGAACCACGCGAGGGAGGCACTCATCATCGCGGAGGCCGGCGCGAAGGGCTCTGTCACGATCGCGACGAACATGGCAGGCCGAGGCACCGACATCAAGCTCGGTGGCAATCCCGAGTATCGCGCACGTCGCGCCGCGGGAAGCCAGGCGAGCGAGGAGCAGTACGCAGCGGCCCTCAAGACGGAGTACGAAACCTGGCGAGCCGATTACGACCAGGTGCGGGCCGCGGGCGGACTGTACGTGATCGGAACCGAGCGGCACGAGTCGCGGCGCATCGACAACCAGCTCCGCGGCCGCTCGGGGCGGCAAGGCGATCCTGGACGCTCCCAGTTCTTCATTTCCCTCGACGACGACCTCATGCGCCTCTTCGGCGGAGAGAACTACAAGGGCCTGATGACGAAGCTCGGCATGAAGGAGGGAGAGCCCATCTACCACCCCCTCCTCAACCGGACGATAGAGAACGCGCAGAAGAAGGTCGAGGAGCGCAACTTCGAGATCCGCAAGCACCTCCTCGAATACGACGACGTGCTCAACCAGCAGCGCAAATTCATCTACGAGCAGCGCAACGCCATTCTCAAGGACGTTGACCTCAGGACGAGGGCCAGGGATACCGCGATCGAGATGGTCGACAACTTCCTCGCGGCTTGGGAAGAGGACCAGAAGAAGGAACAGGGCCAGTCCTACGCCGAATTGCAGGCCACCCTTCGCGAGAACTTCAACATCCAGCTGCCCCTTAAGGCCGACGTCGCGAGGACCAAGACCGTCGCCGAGCTCGCGGTCGAGACCACGAAGCTCCTCGACGCCGACCTCGAGACGAAGATCTCCTTCGCCGGGGAGGAAAATCTCAACCAATTCATACGATTCCAGTATCTCCAGGCGATCGACGCGAGATGGCTCGATCACCTCGAGTCGATGGAAGCCCTGAGGGAGGCCGTCTACCTCCGCTCCTACGGCCAGAAAAACCCACTTCTGGAATACAAGCTCGAAGGCTTCGACATCTTCGAGAGGATGATCGAGGACATCCGGAAGGCGATAGCGCAGCGCTTGTACCTCGTCAGGATCCAGGCTGCGGAGTCGAGGCAGGCCCCGCCCACGACCCAGCGTTCGGTCAACGCGAGCCACGAGGCTTCGGGGCAGTTCGGCGGCACCCAGTCTGCGGGCGGCGGCTCCGTTGCAGGGCCCGGACCGCAGCGCTCCGCTGTAGCCGAGGCTTCACGTCCGGAAAACGCAACCGTCGTGCGCACGGGGGCCAAGGTCGGCCGCAACGATCCCTGCCCCTGCGGCTCGGGCAAGAAATATAAGCATTGTCATGGTCAATGAGGCGTTTCAGGTTCCGCGTTGACATAGGGAATCGGAAAGCCCCCGCGGCAACCTCGCACAGGGGCATGGCCGGTTCGGTCGATGTCCGGAGCGCCATGATTCCGCCGCGAGGATCGCGTCGATGTCGCTGAACTGGAAAGAGATAGACCTCGTCCTCTCGGAGCTCGACATCGAGGGGTCCCAGATCCAGCGCATCGAACAGCCTAGCTACGATTCCATCGTCCTCGGGCTGTACGGGCACGGCGTAGAGACGGAGCTCCTGATTTCCGTGGCCCAGGGCGCCTGTCGCATCCATAGACTCGAAAGACGCCCTCCGAAAAACGAGCGCCCCCTCCGTTTCATGGAATGCCTCCGGTCGCGGATCCGCGGCGGGCATATCGTTTCCATCGAGCAACTCGGTGATGATCGGATTCTCCGCATCGACATCTCGGTGTCGCGGAGGGAGGATGAAGGCGCAGCGGGGTCGGTGCAGCGGACCCAGGTCTATCGGCTTTATGCGAGGCTATGGTCGGGCGCGGGCAACATACTCCTCTGCGAGGAAGACGATACCATCATCGACGCCATCGCGAGGCGCCCCGCAAAGGACGAGCTTTCAGGTAGGCGATTCGATCCCACGGGAGGGCGAAAATCGGCGGGAGATCGGCCGGCAAAGGTCTTCGAAGTCCGCGATTTTCCCGAGCCCGAGGGCCGTGCCGGCGCTTCATTCAACGAAAAGGTTGCGGCCTGGTACGCGGAGCGCGGCGGCGAACTTTCGCGCGACAAACTCCTCGAAACCGCCCGGGAGCGCTTCGCGAAAAGGAAGGCCCTACTCGAGACGCGCATAGCCGCCCTTGAATCCCAGGCCAGGAGCTTCAGGGACTCGGAGCGAAACCGCGAGCTGGGCGACCTTATCATGGCCAATCTCGGTTTGCACCCCGACGGAAGGCATCTCTCCGTCGAGGATTTCTTCCGTGGCGGTTCGGTTCTGGTGGAGGTCGATCCGGCCCTGTCCCTTCCGGCGAACGCGGCACGCTATTACGAAAGAGCGAAGAAAGAAGCCTCCGGCCTTTCGGAGGTGGAACAGGAAATCATCCGTTGGCGCGGCGAACTCGCCGCTGAATCCACGGAGCTCGCGCGGCTCGAGGGGCTCTCCGATCCCCTCCTCATCGCGAGGGGCCTCGAAAAAGGGGGCACGGCCCGCGAAAGCCGAGAACGCCGCTATCCCGGCCTTTCCCTCGAACGCTTGGGCTGGACCATCCTCGTGGGTCGATCGGCCAAGGAGAACGACGAACTCCTCCGCCGCAACGTCAGAGGCTCGGATCTCTGGCTCCACGCCAGGGATTGGGCGGGATCCTATGTGTTCATAAAATCCCGGCGAGACAAGAGCGTTCCCCTCGAGATCCTCATCGACGCCGGCACCCTCGCCCTCTATTACTCGAAGGGCCGAGAGGCCGGAGAGGGCGATCTCTACTACACCTTCGTCAAATATCTGCGCCGCGCCAAGGACGGGCCCAAGGGGCTCGTGATCCCCACCCAGGAAAAGAATCTCCACGTCAAGATCGACGAGACCAGGCTTCGCGAACTCCGCGCCCTTATCGGCGCGGAACAGGATTGAGCGAAGCCGACTTCGGCGCCAGCCTGAGCCCCTCCTTGCCGAGGCCGACCCTCACCACGGCACCCGGCCCCGCCTTTCCGGCGAGAATGAGTTCCGAAAGGGGATCCTCGATCTCGGCCTGGATGAGTCGACGCATCGGGCGGGCGCCATAGACGGGGTCGTAGCCCTTCTCGACGAGCCAGTCGCGCGCCGTCTTCGTGACGTCGAGGGAGAGTCCCCGCGCCGCCACCCTTCGACCCAGTTCCGAAAGCTCGATGTCGAGAATGGCAGCGATCTCTTTCCTGAGCAGAGGCCTGAACACCACTATGTCGTCCAACCTGTTGATGAACTCCGGGTTGAAGCGCCGCTTGAGTTCCGAGAGGCTCGCCGATTTCACTTCGGAGTAGGAGAGGAGCCTGTCCTCGGAGCGGAAACCAAGACCGCCGGTCGAGAGCTCCCTCGCGCCGACATTGCTCGTCATGATGACAACGCAGTTTCGGAACGAGACCGAATGGCCGAGATTGTCCCGAAGCTCGCCCTCCTCGAGAAGCTGGAGGAGGAGGTTGAAGATCTCGGGGTGGGCCTTTTCGATCTCGTCGAAGAGGACGACGGAATAGGGCCGTCGACGAATCTTCTCGGTGAGCATGCCGCCTTCCTCATAGCCGACATAGCCGGGGGGCGATCCGACGAGTCGCGCGGCGTTGTGCCTTTCCATGTAATCCGACATGTCAATGCGCACGAGAGCGTCCTCGCTGCCGAAGAGGAGGGAGGCCAGGGTCTTGGCGACGAGGGTCTTGCCCACGCCGGTGGGCCCGAGGAACATGAAGGAACCGAGGGGTCTCCGCCCATCCGAGACGCCCGAACGCGAGCGCCTGATGGCGGCGGCGACGAGGCCTATGGCATCGGCCTGACCCACGACCCGCCTGTGCATTTCCTCCTCGAGGCCGAGGAGCTTCGCGGTTTCGCTTTCGGCCAACCTGCCGAGGGGAATGCCCGTGGCCTCGGAGAGGATCATTTGCAAATCGTTGTCGGTGACGGGGGAGCTTGCGCTTCCGCCCGCCGCCATCCACTCGGCCTTGACGGCTTCGAGCCTGAGCCGAAGGGCACGGACCCGGTCGCGGATCTCGGCCGCACGCTCGTAGTTCTGCGTGGACACGAGGGCGAGTTTCTCCTCGGTCAGCCTGGCGATCTCGGCTTCGATGTCACCCAACTCGGCCGGGCGTTTGGGGCTAGCGATCTTGCGATAGGCGCCGGCTTCGTCGAGAAGGTCGATGGCCTTGTCGGGGAAGCGGCGCTCGGGCAGATAGCGCTGCGAAAGGTCGACGGCCGCGTCGAGGGCGGCCTGGGTATAGGCGACCCCATGGAATTCCTCATAGCGGGACCTGATGCCCTCGAGTATAACGCGGGTGTCTCCGGGGGTAGGCTCCTCGACGAGAACGAGCTGGAATCGCCTTTCGAGGGCCGCGTCCTTTTCGAGGTGGCGACGGTACTCCGCCAATGTTGTGGCGCCGATGCACTGAAGTTCCCCCCGCGCGAGCGCGGGTTTGAGCATGTTGGAGGCGTCGATCGTCCCCTCCGCGCCTCCAGCTCCGATGACGGTATGAAGTTCGTCGATGAAGAGGATGACATTGCCCGCTTGGAGTATCTCTTTCATGATTTTCTTGAGGCGTTCCTCGAATTCTCCGCGGTACTTCGTGCCCGCGACGATCGAGGCGAGATCGAGAGCGAGGAGGCGTTTGCGGGCGAGGTCGTCGGGCACACGTCCCTCGGCCAATCTCAAGGCGAGCCCTTCAACGATAGCCGTCTTGCCGACCCCGGGTTCTCCGACGAGGACGGGGTTGTTCTTCGTCCTCCTCGATAAGATGCGGATGACCCTATCGATTTCGCGTGTACGCCCGATGACCGGATCGAGGGCCGCGTCGCGGGCGAGTTGGGTGAGGTCGCGCGAATGTTCGTCGAGGAGGGCCGTGCGGGTGGGCGCTGGCCGCGAGGCCTGGGCATGCTGGGGGCCGGCCGTCCCCGATTGTCCCTCGTCCTGACGCGCTTCGACGGCCCGGATTTCACCGAGACCTCCGCGAAGCCGCTCGATCGAAAGGCCCTTTCTCGCTAGGAATATCTCGGTCACGGAGCCGGATTCCCGGGCGGCGGCGAGGAGAAGATGCTCTGTGCCGATATATTCGGCGCCGGCGACGCTCGCCTCCTCGGCTGCCGCTTCGAGGAGGCTTCGACTCCTCCTCGAAAGAGGAAGGTCGCCGAGGACGAAGGCTCCTCTCTTCCGTTCGATGGCTCGCTCAAGTTCGGCCCGGAGCTCGAGCATATCGATCTTGAGAGAGCGCAAGAGCGCAAAAGCCGTCCCCTCGCCTTCGCCGAGGATGGCAATAAGAATATGCTCGGGCAGGACCTGATCGGCCCTGTTTTTCCTCGCCTCTTCCTGGGATAGCTGCGTGAGCACGCGCTGGGCGCGCTGCGTCAGACCTCTGAACATCACCATCCTCCTTGGGTTTTCAGGAAGGGGCCGGGCATCGCGAAGGGCTCATCGAGGCCCAGACTGGATCGGAGTCGATTCGCCCTTTCCCTGGCCTCGAGGCCGGGAAGGCGAGTATTTGCGATCGGAGTGGAAGCATCCTGCCTGCCTGCGCCTGGCGAGTGGCCGAGCAGGAGAAGTTCGCCGAGCCGGTCGGCGGAAAAGCCGGGTACGTAGCCGCCGAGGACGGCGAGCCTGAGATCGGAGAGGGCCTCAAGGCTTTCGCCAACAGAGAGAGAACGAGCCTTCGTGATGAGACCATAGGCCCGCCCTCCCCTGTCCAAGAGCTCTTCGCCCGCCCTGGCGACGAGTTCTTTCAGGGTGGATGCTTCCATCGCAGCCAACCTCAGGGCTGTGCCAGCGAGAGCCTCGGGCGGCGCTTCGAGCTCCTCTCCGGCCTTGAGCAACCACAGGGCTCCCGCGGAACCATGATCGGAACCCGATCGACCTTCAAGCGACCAGCCCTCGGAGAGGGCTGCCCTGAGAACCTGGTCGAGGGCGCCGCCCATTTCGAGAGCGGGAAGATGCATCAGAATTTCACCCGTGAGTCCTGCACCGAAGTCCCAAAACGATCGCGAGACGAAGCCGAATTCCTGGTCTCGTACGGGATCAATGAGGCTATCGATCTCCCGTTGGGCCGCGAGCAACTCGCCTTCATATCGCGAGAGTTCGGGGTCCGCGGCCGAAATTCTAAGCGAAAGATGGTCGTCACAATCGACGAGGCAAACCAGCGACGTCCCGTCCTTGAAGCCCACGAGCGATTCGCTGTCCGCCAACCAGAAGGGAGGAGGCGAGGCCGCGACAACGAGCCGCGACCACTCCTCGGTTCGGAGCTCGCCCAGCCGCCTTAATCCAAATCCTGCCTTCGGGAGAAGGCTAAGGGCCTGTTCTCGCGCCGGATGGGGATTCTTCGGCCCGGAAAGCGGAATGCCGGGCCAAACTCGCCCGATTCGCAATCTGCCCTGGAGGAAAGAGGGAAGACGCAGAGCACCTGCGCCGACTTTGCGCTCGACCCCATCGCGGGGAAAAGCGGCCGGTCGACGCCGGGAAAGGCGGTCGCGGATTTCGTCACGGAATACGTCGATACAGCGAAGGCAGCCAATGCGGCCTGTCCTCCTAAGGCTATCGATGTCATGGCCGCAATCGGGACAGGAAGATAGACCCGAAGAGGCGGGAACCGCCCTTCCGAGCAGGGCTTCGAAATCGATGGCGATGCTGCCGCCCCTGGCCCTGAGTCCCTTCTCGCCGGCGCAGTCTTGGCAAAGACTTTCTTCCGCGGCCCCCGAAGGGCCCCGTCGAAGGAGGACGATATCTGCTTCTGCCCCGCAAATCGAACATGCCATAGCGCGCCTTACAACTCCTCAAAGACAGTATACTATCAGACGGCGGCTTCGCCCGTGCAAAGCAAGCGCCAAGAACTGTGGAGGTTCAATGAAATCGGCATTTTCGCGCCTCATCCTTGGAATTATGGTGCTCTTCTCCCTCCCCCTGTTTCCCGAGGGCAGGGTACCGGTGATAGCGGCCCTCAAAGGCCCGAGCGGCATCGCCTTGGTTCAGCTCTTCGAAAATCCTCCCACCTTATCTGACGGCCGCGTCGCGCGAATGGAAGCCGTCGGCAGCGCCGACCTCATGGTCGCTAAACTCGTATCGGGCGAATACCAAGTGGCAGTACTCCCTATCAACATGGCCGCTAAACTCAGGCGTTCAGGCGTCGATCTTTCTCTCGCTGCCGTCATCGGCAACGGCATGCTCAGCTTCCTCACCAACAATCCCGCCATTGCGGGAATCCCCGACCTCAAAGGCAGGAGGGTCGACGTCGCGGGACAGGGGGCGACGCCCGAGTTCCTGTTCAGGCGCCTCCTAAAGGACGGCGGTCTCGATCCCGGAAAGGACCTCCAGCTCTCCTTCGCCCTTGGCTATCCAGACATGGCAGCAGCCCTCGCCTCGGGCGCCATAGAATCGGCGGTCCTCCCCGAGCCCTTCGTCACCCTCGCGCGCATGAAGAACAAAGCCCTTCGATCCCCGATCGATCTCCGCGCGCTCTGGAAGGTTTCCACGGGAATGGATGATTATCCGATGACGGCCCTGGTGATCCGAAACGACTCGGGCATCGACAGGGCGGACGCGCGAATCATCCTCAACGCCGTGCACGCCTCCATCGAAAGGACCCTGCAAGATCCGGCGGGCGCCGGCGTCCTCGTAGCCAAGCACGATCTCGGACTGGCCGCCGCCATAGCCACGGCGGCGATCCCGCGCTGCAATTTCGTCTACCTCGAGGCGAAGGAGGCGAAGCCGGAAATCACGGCCCTCCTTTCGGTCTTCCTCGAATCCGCCCCAGCCTCAATCGGAGGAGCTCTGCCCGACGATGCCTTCTACGCAAGCTACTGAGGGTCCGCCTCAAAGGGGTGGAGGTGTCGCGAAGAGGCGACTCGTCGGCATTGGTTCTATCGTTTTCCTCCTGGCGCTCTGGCAAGTGGGCGCGGTCGCTATAGACAAGGAAATCATCCTTCCCTCGCCCCTGCGGGTGCTGGAGGAATTGATTTCGCTCGCGCCTACCGCCGACTTCTTGAGCTCCGTGGCCGCGACATTTTTCCGCGGGCTCGAGGCCTTCATCCTAAGCGGCATCGTCGGCGCCGTGGCCGGTTTCGCATCGGGACGCTCGCCGACGGTCAAAGCGGCCTTGGCCCCCCTCCTCACCACGATACGGGCGACGCCCGTTCTCGCCTTGATCCTCCTCGCCCTCCTCTGGTTTCCCTCAGGCTTCGTGCCTATTTTCTCGGCATTCCTCATGGCCTTTCCGGTCATGGCCGCTTCCGCGATGCAGGGAGCGATGGCGGCACCTCACGAGCTTCTCGAAATGGCCAGTCTCTTCAAGGTGCCCAGGTCCAAGGTGTTCTTTCAATTGCGACTTCCTGCCGCGGCTCCCTATTTCGCGGCAGGCGCCAGGGCTTCCCTCGGCCTCTCCTGGAAGGTGGTGGTCGCCGGCGAAGTCCTCGCCCAGCCTCGCTTGGCAATCGGATCGGGCCTCCAATCCTCGCGAGTTCTCCTTGAGACGCCGAGGGTCTTCGCCTGGGCCTTCGCTGCCATACTCCTCTGCGGCCTCACCGAGTGGCTCTTCGGCCGCCTCGTCGCGAAGGGTGCATCCCATGGCCTTTAACCTCGGCAACATCAGGAAAAAATTCGGCGAGCTCGCCGTCCTCGACGGCATCGACATCGAGATCGCCTCCTCGGAACTTCTCGTGATCCTCGGCCCCTCCGGTTGCGGAAAGACGACTCTGCTCAAAATCATCGCGGGCCTCGATCGGGACTTCGAGGGAAGACGCGAGGGTTTCGAAGCTTCGAATTTTTCCTTTGTCTTTCAGGATCACCGCCTCCTTCCATGGGAAAGCGCGGTGGACAACGCACTCTTCGCGCTCTCGGGTTCGGGGCTTTCGCGGGAGTCGGCGCTGGAGAGAATCAAGCGCTATGTCAGCCTGTCCGGACTCGAGGGTCACGAGAATCGGCCCGTTCGCGAGCTTTCCGGAGGCATGCGCCAGAGGGCTTCCCTCGTGCGCGCCTTCGCGATGCCGGCAGACCTCCTCCTCCTCGACGAGGCATTTCAGTCGGTGGATCTCAAGCGAAAGCGGGAATTGATGGGGATATTCCTCGAACTTCGGGCGATGGAAGGGAACGCATCCATCCTCGTCACCCACGATCCCGGCGAGGCCCTGTGGCTCGGCGACCGCATCGTCGTGCTTTCGGATAGGCCGGCAAAGGTCTTGGATGTATTCGACATCGACCTGCCCCGGGAAGGCCGGGAGGCGGGCATGCCTGAGATCGCAGGACTTGAGAGGCGCCTCAACGCCGCCTTGCTCGGCTCCTGAGCGCGATGCCGACGGCCTTGGACGCCTCAGACTTCCTCTTCGAAGTCCTCGAAGGCCTTGTCGATGTCAAGAACCACGATGAAGGATCCATCGTAGGCGTAGACGCCTTTGACCATGTCATCGAGGCGACTTGTGCCGAATCCCGCCGACCGATCGAGTTTGTCAACCTCGAAATCGATGACTTCACGCACGGTATCGGCGAGTATGCCGATGGTGATATCGTCTCCACCCTGCTTTACCTGGAGGACGACGATGCTCGAAGCCTTGGCGAGATCGGTGAGTCCCGTGCCGAAGCGGACCCGGAGATCGGCCACGGGAATCACCGTGCCGCGATAGTTGATGACGCCGCGGAGCTGTTCCGGGGCTCGGGGTACATGGGTGACGGGAATCATTTCGAGGACGACCTCGACCCGCTCGACCTCCACGGCATAGGCGCTTCCGTCGAGATCGAAGGCCAGGTATCTCCGCATCGCCGAACCGTCCATGGCGGCAGCCCTACTCCGCCACTTTCTTGACGATGGAGAGGAGCTTCTCCGCGTTGAAGGGCTTGACGATCCAGCCCGTCGCTCCCGCCTCCTTGCCTTCGTTCATTTTGGTGCCCTGAGACTCCGTGGTGAGCACGAGAATGGGCGTGAATTTGAAGGCCGGAAGTTCTCGGGCCTTTCGTATGAAGCCGATGCCGTCGAGGTTGGGCATGTTCACGTCGGTGATGATGAGATCGAAGGCGCCGGCGCTCGCCAGGACATTCAGTCCTTCCTGGCCGTCCTGCGCCTCGAGAGTCTCATAGCCTTCCTGCTGAAGAATGAACGAAATGCTTTGGCGGATCGCCGCGGAGTCATCGATTACCAGAATTTTTTTAGCCATGCTGCTCCCTTCCCGTCGGCCGTGCCGACCTCGATATCCAGGCGCCTCAACGCGCGCGCCGGACGACTTCCTCGGCGATCCCGTCGAGCGCGACCACCGAATCCACACCGCCGAGCTTGATGGCCTCGTTGGGCATGCCGAAAACGACGCAACTCGCCTCGTCCTGCGCGACCGTATGAGCGCCTGCGTCGTGAAGCTCCTTCATTCCCCTCGCCCCGTCGTCGCCCATGCCCGTCATGATGACTCCGACCGCGTTCTTGCCCGCATATCGCGCGGCCGATCGAAAGAGCACGTCGACACTCGGCCGATGCCGACACACCAGGGGACCTTCCTTGACCTCGACATAATAGCGCGCCCCCGAGCGTTTGAGGAGGGTGTGTTTGTTGCCGGGCGCGATCAGGGCTCGACCCCGGATGACCGTGTCGTCGTCGGCCGCTTCTTTCACCTTGATCCTACAGACGGAATCGAGGCGCTTCGCAAATGCGGCGGTAAAATGCTCGGGCATGTGCTGGACTATGACAATGCCGGGGCAGTCCTCGGGAAAGGCCTCGAGAAACTCTCTCAGCGCCTCGGTTCCCCCCGTGGAAGCCCCGACGACGACGACTTTCTCGGTCGTCTCGACGGAAACGCGCCCTGCCTCCGGCTTGGGGAGCATGACATCGGCCGTCAACTTCGGCTCGACCTGCCGGGCTTCTCGCGGCGGGCCCTTGTAATTGCGAAGTCGACCCCGGCTGAGATGGGCGGCCTTCACCGCGTCGCAAAGGCGCACCGTCGACTCTTCCAGGAATTGTTTGGTACCCAGTCGAGGCTTCTGCACGATTTCCACGGCGCCGTATTCGAGGGCCTTGAGCGCGTTGTCCGAACCTTCCTCGGTCTTGGAGGAGCACACCACCACCGGAAGGGGATTTTTTTCCATAATGGAGCGCAAAAAGGTCAATCCATCCATCCGCGGCATCTCGACGTCGGTGATGACGACGTCGGGAGCCTCGTTGTCGAGGTAGCGTTGGGCGAAGATGGGATCTGCCGCGACGCCCACAACCTCGATGCTCGAATCGGAATCGAGGACTTCCTTTAGGGTCTGTCGCACGACGGCGGAATCGTCGACGATGAGGACCCTTATCGGTTTCAGCATCTGCCGCTCCTCATGCTATCTTACGGTAGACGGTCGGTGCGACCGAGCGCATCGGCAGGTTCATCCCTGCCACCGATTCGGAGTGACCGAGAATGAGCCATCCCTCGGGTCTCAATTTGCCCAACAAGCGGCCGATGATCTCCTCTTGGATCCTTCTTTCGAAATAGATGATGACGTTGCGACAAAAGACGACATCGAAGTATCCCTCCACGGGCCAGACCTTGTCCATGAAGTTGACTCGCGAGAAGGCCATGCGCGATCGCAGCTCGGGTTTTATCCTCACGAGGGCCTGATCCCGATTCTTCGAACGCATAAGGTATTTTCGCTTGAAGCTGAGGGGGATCGGCGCCGCTTGGTCTTCCGTATAGACGCCTTCTACGGCTTTGTCGAGTACCTTTGTCGAAAGGTCGCTCCCCACGATGCTCCAGGAAAAGGCTGGAACCTTTTCTCTGTATTCTTCGAGCACCATAGCGAGAGTATATGGCTCCTCTCCCGTGGAGCAGCCCGCGGACCAGAAGCGCCTCGTGTTCCCCGGGGCCAGAGAAGGGAGTATCCGCTCGAGCAGGAAATCGAAATGATCCGCTTCGCGGAAGAAGTCGGTCTTATTGGTTGTTACGGCGTCGATCATGTTGATGAGTTCGCCGGCCTTCCCTTCCTCCGAGAAGACGAAGTTCACATAGGCGGCGAAATCGGGAAGACCGAGTTGCCTGATCCTTTTGAGGAGCCTCGACTCGAGCATCACCCTTTTGGTCTCGGGCATTCGAATGCCCAGTTCCGATTCTATGAAGTTGGCGAGGGTATGGAATTCCTTGTCGCTCATCCCTCGAATTCCGTTACTGAAGGAAGTGGCTTCAGAGGCAGATCCAGGGTTCATGCGACCCCGATCCGAGCCGAGATCGTAACCTTCGATTCGCGCTGAACGACCTGGGAGAGACGGTTGACATCGAGAATCAAGGCGACGGTTCCGTCGCCCAGAATCGTGGCGCCCGATAGGCCTACCACGCTCTTGAACATGCGGCCGAGCGGCTTTATGACGGTCTGATAGTCGCCCACGACCTGATCGACGACGAAGCCGATCCTCGAATCGAGAGCCTGTACTATGACGATCTGCGAAATCGCGGGGCCATCGCCCTCGCTGGCGAAGAAGCCGCGGAGGGAGACGAAGGGTACGAATTCGTTGCGATAGGAGAATATTCGTCGTTCGCCGAGGGCCTCGAGTTCATCCTTGCGAATTTCGATGCAGCCGTCGACAGAGGAGAGGGGCACGACGTAGAAGTCGCCGGCGACCTTGACGAGAAGCCCTTCGATTATAGCGAGTGTCAGGGGGATCTTGAGCGTCACGGTCATGCCAAGACCCACTTTCGATTCGAGCTGGACACTCCCTCCGAGGGAATCGATTTCCCTGCGGACCACGTCCATTCCGACGCCTCTGCCGGAAACGGTGGTGACCACCCGTGCCGTCGAAAAACCCGGAGCAAAAATGAGTTGAAAGAGATCGTTCTCGGAAAGCTCCTGTCCCTGGGTGATGAGACCCCTTTCGATTCCCTTGTGCCGGATAGCCTCCGCGTCCAAGCCCTTGCCGTCGTCCGATACCTGAATGAGGACATAGGCTCCGGAATGCCGCGCCGACAGTCGAATCACGCCGGGAATGGCCTTTCCCGCCTCCCTCCGTTTTTCAGGCGACTCGATGCCGTGATCGAGAGAGTTCCTGATGATGTGGACGAGGGGATCGGAGAGCCTTTCGATGACCGTCTTGTCGAGCTCCGTTTCCGCTCCCTCCGTTTGCAGCTCGACCTCCTTGCCGAGTTCGAGCGACAGATCCCTGACCACTCTCCTGAACTTGTTGAAAGTGCTTCCGATGGGCAGCATCCTGATAGACATCGTGTTGTCCCGAAGCTGCGAAATCAATCTTTCGAATTGCTCGGAGATGGAGCCGAGCACCGAATCCTGGCGCTCGAAGGCGGTCTGCGAAAGCCGCGCTTGGAGGGTTACGAGCTCCCCGACGAGGTCGACGAGGCTATCGAGCTTGTCTGAAGCCACGCGTATCGAGCCGGTGACCTCCTTCCTCTCCTGAATTTTTTTAAGGTGCTCCTGCTCGAGGAGGGCCGAGGCGACTTCGTCGGTCGAAACTACCTTCTGCTCCACCAAGGTTTCGCCGATGCGCTTGTGGCTCTCGAGCACGGTGCCTATGGTCTCCGCGCTGACCAGGCCCCTCTCGATGAATATCTCGCCTAGTTTCTTCGCGTTCGCGAACTCATCGCCTTGTTTCGCGATTTTCGAGATGTGCAGCTCCGACTGACCCGCGACGAAGATGAAGATATCGCGAATGGAGTTCTCGTCGGCCCTCGTCGTGAGGATGACGTCCCAGGCACAATAGCAGCATTCCGGATCGAGGGCCCCGAGACGCGGAATGCCTTCGATATGGGGATAGACGCTCGCCTCGCCCAAGGCGACGAGCTCTTCGATGAGGGTGATGACCTTGGTGCCGTCTTTGAAGATTTCCGGGGCAGGCTTGAATATGACGCGCCAGGTCGTCGACTCAAGGCCGGGTTGCCTATCTTGCGCGGCCTTTGCCGGGTCGACGCGCTCTTCGCCCTGCGAAGGGCGTCCCGCGGCCCTTCGCTCGACTTCCTTTTCCGTTTCAGGCTCTTCCTGCTTGGCGACATAGGGATGGAATTCGGCAAGGAGCGCGGCCCCTTCGCCGATCAGCGCCTCGGGCGGACTGTCGAAATCGAGGAGCTTCCTGATGTGGTCTCTCGCTCGGAGCGTGAGTCCGATGAATGCGGAGTCGATGAGGATTTCCCCGTTGCGGCAGCGATCGAGGGCGGTTTCCACCTCGTGGGTGAATTTCGAAATCGCCTCGTAGCCGAACATGGCCGAGGAACCTTTGACCGTGTGCATGGCCCTGAAGGCCTTGTTGAGAAGCTCCGAGTCCGTCGGGGCATCCTCGAGCTCAAGGAGGGTTTCCTCGATCTGGCTGAGGAGCTCGTTCGCTTCCTCTATGAAGGTGCTCTTGAATTTGTCGATCACGACCCCTCCTTCGCCCAGCCGAGGAGGCAGCCTTCCAGTTCGGCGCCGCTCTCCGGAAGCGCGTTGACGAAGCCGCTGGCCTTGAGCCTGCGGGCGATTCGCGGGGAGACCGAGCCGGAGAGCCGGAAGTGGAGATCGCGCTCGATAGCCTCCCGTCGCGCAGCGTAGAGCACCTGCAGACAGGGAAGATCGAGATCGCCTATCCCGGAGAAATCGAATTCGACCGGAGCGCCTCCGGAGAAACCATCGAGAATTTCCGCACGCAGGGAAGACGCTTTTTCAATGCCGAGATTTCCCTGGGGACTGAGTCTTGTGACCGAAACTTGACCTTCGCCCATGTTTCCTGGCCCCCTTCATGACAGCCAGTATAGTATTCATCCTTCAAGGTCGCCACTGGAAAGCAAAGCCGTGGAGATCTTGAAGAGAGGCGAAGTGTCGCCCTGAAATCAGACGAAATCGGAAATGTCGAGGGGAATCGGGATCTGGATGATGCTCTCGAGAAATCCCGCCTTCCTTTTCTTGATGTGGATCTGGAGGAGGGCCTCCCTTTCCTTGGAATGCACTATGAGGGCATAGAGGGAGAAGGGATCGCCTTCCGAGAGCCCAGCCTCGTCAGCCACCGATCCAGGCTTGACCTTCGATACGGTATAGCTGTCGCCGCCGATGATCCCGCCGGGAATCCTCGTAACATTCATACCCATGAGGGCGGGGAAGAGCCTATCCTTCGTATCCTGCGCTATGGCGTCGTCCAGGGGATGCTCGGGCCTCGAGCCGAGAGCACGCAACACGGTCCGCAGCTTCCCGTCCCGATCGCGGATCTCCAGACTGACAAGATCACCCGGACGTCGCTCGAGGAGGATCGCCTGGAGATCGGCAACCTTCGCCAGGGTTCTGCCGTCGATGGAGAGTATGCTGTCGCCCTCCCGCACCGAGGGGAGAATCGAGGGACTTCTATATCGCACTGTAAGACCGGGCGAATCCTTATCGGCATCGTCCAGTATGTAGCCTAGCCAGGGGTGGGCGACCTTCCCTCCCTTGTAGAGGGCAGGAAGGGCGTGAAGGAGCCAGGCGCCGGGTATGGCGAAATTCAAACCCTGGTATCCGGGCACGCCGGCGAACACGATTCCCGAAACCTTGCCCGCGGCATCCAGCAGGGGGCCCCCCGAATTTCCCGGATTGAGGGCGGCGTCGATCTGAAGTACATCGCCCCATTGGAGGAAGTTGCGCCCCGTGGCCGAGACGATGCCCGAGGTTATGGTAGATTCCAGCCCCAAGGGAGAACCGAGGGCATAGATCATCGAACCCTGGGCGAGGGTCGGCGCGGGGTCGAGTACAAAGGAATAGGAAGGCGTAATTTCCGCCTTGAGGAGGGCGAGGTCGAGGAGGGGGTCCCAGCCGATTACCTTGGCGGGGATGCGCGTGTCCGGATCGCCGGCTGGTTTTATGGTGACCCTCGAATAACCTTCGTACTCCGGATCCACTTCGCTGGAAATGACATGATAATTAGTAATGAGATATCCGCGCGGATCGATGAAGAAGCCCGATCCGAGAACGCGGTCGGGGCTGCCCATCCCCTGCTCTATCTTGATGCCGCGATCCACCCGTACCGTTATGACCCCCGGCTCGATTTTGGCGACGAGGGACGGATCGAGTCGGGCGCTAGCCAGAAGAGCCGGCTGGCCTGCGCTCCCCTTTGCATCGGCAAGTTCGCCGATGCGCGCGGCGAGGGAAGTGGAGCCCGAAGCCGCCGCGCGTACTGCCCAGGGAAGAAGGAGATCGCGGATTCCGGGTGTCCCGGGGGCCATGGCATCCAATGCCTCGGCCACGAGGGCGTTTGCGAGACTCTGATTGGACTGTTTCCAGGCTGCCTCGGCGAGACCGAGGAGGAGCGAAGCTTCGCTTTGCCCGGAAGTCGCGCCGCCACCTTCGGCGAGGGTAGCGGCGGCAGGGGAAAGGAGTCTGAGAGCCTCGGGCGATGAGGCCAGGGCCTTTAGGGAGAGCAGGGCCTGGAGTTCGCCGGAGCGATCGCCCGAAGCGCTCGCTTTGTTGTAGAGATCAGCGAACCGATCGCCTGCCTTGGCCACGACGAGGCCGAGGGTCTTTCTGTCGACTTCGGGCGAGGCCACGGTCGAATCGAGGAGAAAGAGCGCCTGGTCGACCGCCTCGGCCGGGGCCGATTCCGCATGGCCCAACAGCTCGTCGGCCTTTACCGTCTTCCAGTCGGGGACGGCCTTCGATGCCGCGGGCGCCGTCGCGCAACCAGCCAGCATCGCCGCCACGACGCAGGCTCTCGCCGCGAGGATAATCTTGCCTTGTCTCATCGCCTGTCGCCTCACTGGCCCCCCGTCCGCTCCGGAATGGTTCCGAGGTCCCATGTCCGGCGATAAGGCGGAACGAGTTCTTCCTTGTATTCGTAGATCCCGTCTCCATCGACGTCCGATTCATAGGAGAGCACGAGGGGATCGGATGGATCGCTTGATGGGTCGAGCCGGAGCCTCGATTCGAAGCGCCCATCGCCGTCCTGATCGAGGATTTCGAGAAGAGGCCTTCCCTTCTCATAGCTGAAAATCGCCTTTGGGCGACCGGCCGCCGACAGAACACCGCGCAAGGCAAGACCGGAACGCAGCGTTATCTCGAGGTCGCCATCACTCCGATGGAGAATCATCGAGGTAGCCGAAGCGACGAGAGCCCTTTCGCTAGGCGGCGCGACCGCGCCGCGGTCGACGAGGACGAATGCAGAATCGGCGCTCGGAAAGTTGCGAAAAGTCAAGGGAGCCCAGGACAAGGCTCCATCGGCCAGGCTCCATTCGCGGTCCACGGTTCCAAATATCGGCGTCGTGGCCGCGCTCCCCGGGGCACTCGGGATGGAAAGCTCTCCATCCGCGGTAGCAATCACATGCCGTTTCGCGGACGCCAACATTGGCCAGCGGTTCCAGGTGAAATCAAAGGCGGCTCCGTCTGGCTTCCAGAAGGCGGTGAGGGGAAGGCCAAAGCGGAAATTAACCACAAGTTCGTTCACCCCATCTTGATCGGCGTCGAGATCCCATTCGACAGCTTGGCCGTCTTTATAGACCGTGATCGAATCCGTTGCTCCATCGCTGTCTCGGTCCTCGGCCACCCTCCCCGAAAAAGCGGCAAGCCGATCCGATAGTTCCTTCATCCCGGTGGGACCGACAAGGGAGGCCAGGCCTTCTATATCGGAGCGCCTCACGAGGGAATTTGTTGGAGGGAGGATTTCGTCGATGGCCGTCTTCACGTCGATAAGACCGTACCTCAAGGCTTCCAGGCTCGCGACCCCGCCCTTCGCCGCCCGAAGCGCCATGAGGACGGACTTCCTGTCGCGCTGGTCGGGTATGAAAGGAATGGCCATGGCTGTGAGGGTCGGGTCATCGAAGCTCCCGTCTGTCACGCTCCTGACGATGGCATCCGCAATTTTCCTTGAAGCATCGGTGGGCCCTTCTTTCCAAAATTGGAGGAACAGTCTCGCGAAGCGCAGGTCCTGAGGCCAAAAAGCCCTCGCCGACTCGAAACCGCCGAGGGCGGCCTTCGTGTCGCCAAGTCCGAGAAATGCACGAATTTTATAAAGCTCGATATCCGCATTCGGGAGATTGTCTGCCGTTTCGAGAAGGGAGAGTGCGTCGTTCCAGCGTCGCAACTTGATGAGAAGCTCCGACTCGAAAGCTATCGCATCGTCGCGTCCATAGCGGACAAAGCTATTCGAGGCGAGGGAGGCTTCCACCTCGTTCAAGGCCATTTCGACATCGCCATTTGTGGCGTAGGAGGCTCGGGCCACTATGTAGTGCAGGTCGGAATTACCGCCATCAACCTCGAGAGCCCCCTCCGCGACGGCCTTCGCCAAGACGAAGTCGGAACTCGAGAGCGCGGAGGCCGCCCTGTCGATCCAGTCGCCGAGGGTCGCGCCATCCTGCGGAGAAACCGGCAAGACCATCGAGGTCGCCCCAGCCTTGGTTTGACCCTGGGGCCAGGCCTGCGCCACGGGCAGGAGGGCAAGGATAAGCATCCAGACCCTGAACCGCGGACGAGCCGGCCCGCGGATCGCTGCTCCCATGCTCAGGCCTGCGCTTCCACCTTGGAATGTTTCTCGGGAAAGCCAAACAGGGTCTTGATGTCCGCGTCGAGGAGGGTCTCTCTGGAGATGAGCTCAGAGGCGAGCTTCTCGAGTTTGTCCTTGTTTGTCGTGAGAATCTCGATCGCCCGGCCCGCGGCCTCATCGAGGAAGACCCTTATGGCGTCGTCAATCTTCCGGGCAGTGTCCTCGGAGTAGTCCTTGTGACGCGCGATCTCCTTGCCGATGAAGATGGGCTCCTCTTCCTGACCATAGGAAACGGGACCCATCGATTCGGCCATGCCCCACTCGCAGACCATCTTGCGCGCGAAATCGGTCGCCTGCCTCAGGTCCTGGGCCGTGCCTGTCGTCGTTTCGCCGTATACCACCTTCTCCGCGGCATAGCCGCCGAAGGCAAAGACCATATAGTCGCGCAGCCAGGATTCCGAGTGGGAATAGGCGTCCTTTTCGGGAAGGGCCAGGGCGAGGCCGAGGGCCCTTCCGCGGGGAATGATCGTCACCTTGTGCAAGGGATCCATGTGGTCGACGAAGTAGGTGACGAGGGCGTGTCCGGCCTCGTGCACGGCCGTGGCCAGCTTTTCCTCGTCCGTGATGAAGAGGCTCTTTCGCGCCGCTCCCATCATGACCTTGTCGCGGGCATCCTCGAAATCGCTCATCTCGACGACTTCCCTGCCCTTTCTGATGGCGAAGAGGGCCGCCTCGTTGACGAGGTTCGCCAGGTCCGCCCCGCTCGTGCCGGGCGTCGCCTGGGCGATGCGCCGCGAGTCGATCGCGGGATCGACCGGAATTTTCTTCATATGAATTGCGAGAATGGCCTCTCGCTCCTTGACATCGGGCATGGCGACGACGACCTGGCGATCGAAGCGGCCGGGCCTGAGGAGGGCGGGATCAAGGACGTCGGGCCGGTTGGTGGCGGCGAGGATGATGACGCCGTCCTTCGTCTCGAAACCGTCCATCTCCACGAGCATTTGATTGAGGGTCTGTTCGCGCTCGTCGTGGCCGCCGCCGTAGCCGGCGCCGCGGGTGCGGCCCACGGCGTCGAGCTCGTCGATGAAGATGATGCAGGGCGCGCTCTTCCTCCCCTGCTCGAAGAGGTCGCGCACCCGGCTCGCGCCCACGCCGACGAACATCTCCACGAAATCCGATCCGGACATGTGAAAGAAGGGAACGTTGGCCTCGCCGGCCACGGCCTTCGCGAGGAGGGTCTTGCCCGTGCCCGGCATGCCGACGAGGAGGACGCCTTTGGGAATGCGCGCGCCCATCTTCACGAATTTCTGGGGACTGCGGAGGTAGTCGACCACCTCCTCGAGTTCGTATTTCGCCTCTTTTTGCCCGGCGACATCGGCGAAGGTGATCTTCTTCGACGGCTCGATATAGCGCTTCGCCTTGCTCTTGCCGAAGCTGAAGGCCTTATTGTTGCCCTGCACCTGCCTGAGCATCATCCAGATGATGAAGAAGCCGAAGACCCAGGGCAGGAACTCGATCGCGAGCTGGAGGGGGCTCGCGGAGCGCTCTCCGCCGGAAATCTTGACGTTCTTTTCCCGGAGCTTGTCGAGAAGCTGGAGATCGACATAGGGGATCTTCGTCGTGAAAAGGGCGGTGTTGCCCGAGCGACCCTTGAGGGTTCCCTTGATGTCGACTTGGTCGAGTATCTTGACCGTATCGACCTCTCCCTGATCGAGATAGGTCAGGAAGGCGGAATAGGGAATGTCTTGAGTCCCATCCTTTTCATTGGTAAAAAAGAGGGCCGAAAAGAGCACGCCGAGGGCGAGGAACACAGCGAGAGCGGCCCGGTTGCCCTTGAAGGGCCCTGGGGCCTGCCCCTGGTCCTTGCGGTCGGGGTTTTGATTCTGATCGTCGAAATCCATGATGTAGGTTTACGCTCCTTTCAGGCGAAGGGAAAGCCGGCGCCTGGCAGGCGCGCCGGATGCGACAATACGAAATATATCCTTGCCCCGCGGAACGCTCGAGCCGAGCAGCCCGACGATGCCGCGTCGATCCTGCACAACGGGAATCCCGTTTCGGAAAGACGCGTGGAGGCCCCAGCTTCCGACAATCCGGTCAAGGGCCCTTTGCCCCGAGGCCGAGGCGATCGAATCGCCGGGTCGGCGCGTCCGGACGACGAGAGGAAAGTCGAAGCTGCCTTGGGGAATGCCAGCCATGCCGGGATCGTCCGTCCATGCGAGGGCGATGACGCCGCCGGGAACGGACCTTTCGAAGCCGATATCGGATTCATTCAGAACTACAAAATACCCGTCGGCCCCTTCGAAATCAAGGGATGGACCCACTTTCAAGCCATCACCTTCGCGCCTTATCGAAAGACCGTGACCCGAAAAACTTCGGCCGCGGGAAAGGCTCTCGAGAATCGATCCCAGCATGCGGGCCGGTACCCGATTCCCGGGAAATTCTGGGCAAAGGCCATCCGTGACGAGGCTGTCGATGCACTCGGCGAGGATCCTGAAACGCAGGCCTTCGGGCAAAGAGGCAAAGCCCTCGTAGGGGATCAACCGAGAGGAATCGGCCATTTTCACGGCAACGACGTCGCCTACGAGTTCGGTCAGGGCGTCGTCGTCGAGCGTGAGCCTGCCTGCGGTCCGGAGCACTCCCCCCCTCCAGAACGCGAATTCCGCGTCCAAAAGGGGTACGAGACGCCGCCGAACCCTGTTTCGGAGGATGTCTTCATCACTATTGGTAGAATCGAGGGAAGTCTCGAGGCCTTTGACGCCCAGGTAGGCTTCGACTTCCGCCCTCCCGATCTCGAGAAGGGGCCTGACGATCCTTCCCTGTACCCCCCGCAAGCCCCGCAGGCCGGCCGTTCCCGCGCCGTTGAGAAAGCGCATAAGGAGCCCTTCCAGATCATCGTCTCGCGTATGGCCGATGTAGATGCGCGTGGCGGCGAAGTCCGCGGCGCAGGCTCGCAGGGATTCATGCCGCGCGAGCCTGGCGGCGGCCTCGATTCCGATGCCTTTCGCCTTCGCCGTCGCGGCGACGAGGCCCTCCTGGATTTCCGCAATCTGGAGATCGACATCGAGACTCAGCGCCGTCTTGGCAACCAGTTCCCTTTCGGCTTCACGTTCCGATCGGGGCCTGATTCCATGGTCGACGTACACCGCGCGCAGGGGGCCGGCGCCGATGCCGACCAGTGCCGCAAGCATGGCCGTCGAATCCGGTCCGCCCGAAAAAGCGACGATGGATCTAGCTTCCGGATCGATATCCAGCCTTTTGAGCCAGGCTTCGATGCGACCCTCGAATTGGGCGGTTAGAGAGCGCTGATCCATCGATCCATTCCAACCTCGACCTTTCGGCCATAAAAGAAAAGAGAGGGTTTCCCCTCTCTTTTCGAAAACCGCCGTAAGGAGCGGAGGAGCCTTACTTCTTCTCCGCGGCGGCGGCAGGGGCGGCGGCAGGGGCTGCTCCAGCCGCGCCTGCCGCGGGGGCTGCGCCGGCGGCTGCGGGAGCCGCGGCCTCGACCACGGGCTCGGCCTCGGCTTTCGCGAACTTGACCAGGGCGACGACGAGGTCGGGGCTCGAGAGGACGCGAACATTATCGATGGCCGGGAGATCGCGAACGTGAATCGAATGATTCGCGTCGAGATCGGCGACATTGACCTCGATTCCTTCGGGCAGGTAGCGAGGATCGCACTCGACTTCGACTTCATGGGCGGGATTCTCGAGGATACCGCCGTTGCGGACGCCGATGGGCGTGCCGACGAGATGAAGGGGAACCTTCGCATGGAGCTTGCGGCCCTTCACGATCTCGAGGAAATCCACATGCATGATCTCGCCTGAAAGCGTATTGCGCTGATGCTCCTTGACGAAGACCTCGCGCGTGACGCCGTCGATGGCGAGATTGAGGATCGTGCTCTCGGAAATGCCGTGGGAAACCTTCCTGAATTCAGTGGAATCGAGAAAAAGCTTCGTCGCGTCCTTGCCGCCGCCGTACAGCACCGCGGGGATCTTGCCCGAAGTGCGGAAAGTGCGAAGTTCGCCCTTGGTGGTCTCGTTGCGGACCTGGGCGTTAAGCAATCGGTGTTCCATGCTACTGCTCCTTGTAACCAAAACCTCTGATATCCTGGGACGGCAGGATTCGAACCTGCGAATATCGGATCCAAAATCCGATGGCTTGACCGCTTGCCGACGTCCCACTGTTTCTTGGCAGGCTGGACGGCGCTCCCGGCAACCACATCCTGCAGGCTTTATTCGAAATCAGCCTCCGAAGCCGGGTCGCCAGGCGGCGCCTTCGAGTAGGCATCCAGGATATCGGCTTGCAGCCGAGCCCTGAAATCAGGATGGATCGGATGCGCTATGTCCTTGTAGTCGCCCGTCTTCGTCTTGCGACTCGGCATGGCGATGAACATTCCCCCCTTACCATCGATGACCTTGATATTGTGCACGACGAAACAGTCGTCGAAGGTCACCGTCACGTAGGCTCGCAATTTCCCCTCGGCCGTTACCCTCCGCACGCGGACGTCGGTTAACTCCATGGCTGCGCACTCCTTGGATGCCGAACCTCGCGCGATAATACAGGAAAACCTCTTGCCATGCAAGCGGATCGAGGCTTCAAGGACGAAGCAGGACCCTGTCCCGCCTCCGCTTCGGCCCGCGCTCGCGGTCTTTTTGAAGCATTCGACGACATGCTCCGAAAAGGTGACGAATCGTAGTTGACAGGAAGATGGCTCCGCTCTTAGATTTTCCTCGGCCATGACGGACGGCCTGCCGCGAGGGCCGCGATCCGGCCGATCGCCCGGCTCGGCGTCCATTCATCAGCTCGGGAGGAGAGCCATGAATACGACCACCCCACATACCGAATCTTCGCCCGATTTGAGGCTCGTCGCCGTCGGGACGGAGGTCTTCATCCATCCTGCCCTGCTCTTCAGCGATGACTATGACGAGTACGAGGACGATGATTTCGAGGAAGACGAGGATTTCGACGATGTCGACAGCGACGATATCGACGAAGACGACGACTTCGACGATGACTTCGGCGATGATTCGGACGATCTCGACGACGACATCGACGAGGAAGACGAGGATTTCGAATACGAGGACGATGTCGACTACGACGATTTCGACGAGTAGACCCCCTTAATCGAAAGGCAAGCCGGTCCCGAGGGACCGGCTCTTTTTTTCCTACCGAGGCTGGAGCAAGAAGAACGTTCGAAGACTGCTACTGAAGCTTAGGGTTGGAGTGAAGGCAGGGGTGCTTCGATAGGTGTGGCAGGCGCTTGAAACCAGAGTTTCTCGAGTTCGTAGAACTGCCTGGCCCGCTCCACCATGAGATGGACGACGATGTCGCCGAAGTCGAGAAGGACCCACTCTTCCTCATCGGCGATCGAGATCGAACCGCGGGCTCTGAAGTCTTGCGTGGCGGCAAAGTCTTCCATATGGCGGGCGAGGCCCCGGAGATGGGTGACGCTTCCCGCCGTCGCGATGACGAACCAGTCCGTCCACCCCGATTGGGCAGCCATGTCGAGCAGGACGACCGAAGCGCCCTTATGCTCGGCGAGAATAGTTCCCATAGAAAATGCCAATTCGCGGCTAGTGGCCAAGCACGTACCTCCCATTGAAATCCGCCCCGAGGACGATGGTGAATTCAGCGTCGGAAGAGCCGAGACTTCCGTCGTCCGGCCCGATATTCGCGCAGCGGATGACTCCGCCCAGACTCTTGGCGACTTCCGGATTAGAACTGCGGCTCACGATCCTGGTGTTGCCATAATCGGTGCGATCCGCATTGCCGACAGAAACGACATCATAGCCGAAACTGCCGAGTATTTCTGCGGCCCTGCCCGCAAGGCCCTTGACCGTCGTACCATTCAAGATCTCTACCGTATGGACGTCGGTGCTCCCTGTCCCCGTCGTGGTGAGGGCATTAAGGGTCTGCTTCACGATGTCGCGAACGAGATCGCCGTCATAATGAGGGAAGAGGAGGGTCTGGCGGTCGACGACACGCTTCGTACCGGTGACCCTTTGCATGAGGAAATGGTCGATGTCGAGTCCGGCCAGCCCCCTGACGAAATGGAGCAAGCCCTCCGAACCGAGGTTGCTCTTGATCGAGGAACTCCAGGTCGGAAAGACGTCAGGACGAGTCAGCCAATCCGATTGTCTGGCGATCGCCCGAAGGAAGCCCTGAAAAAGCCTCTGTCTGCGCGCGGCGGCCGAGGCATCATCCTCGTCCTGGGGGACGTAGGAGGCGAATTGGAGGAGCTTGTCGCCGTCGAGGAGGGTTGTGCCCTGGGGAAGAAGGATGCGAGGCGGTCCACTCTGATCTACGGCCGAAGGAATGAACATTTCGACGCCGCCGAGAAGGTCGGCCGTCTTCTTGAGGCCGTTTTCGTCGAAGACAAGCCACAGGGGGATTTCCGTTTGGAGCAAGGCCCGTATTTCCCGAAGATAGGTCTGCGGCCTCCCTTTCTGGTAGACGCTATCGATGCGATCGACCTTGTTGACGCTCTTGAGAATGAGACCCGTATTGCCGGGGATGTCGAGAACCGCAGCCTTCCCCGTAAGCGGATAATAGAGAAAGAGCTCCGTCGCGACAGGCTCTCCGCCCTCTTCCAAGACGACGAGTAGGCTGATGATGCGGTCGTTCTTCACCGCCGAGCTCACTGGGTCCGAGGCGAGGGTCAGGGCCATTCCGACGATCACCGAGACCACCACCGCCAAAATGCCGACAAGGGGAAGGCTGCTTTTGTCGAAGGGAAGGCGCTTCATGTTTCGGTCTCCCGTGAAACGGCAGGATCGTAAAGGGCGAGACTTTCCTCCGCAACGGGGAGACCGACGGATCGGAGCCACTCCACCGTGCTCGCCAAGACGGCGCCGAAGAGCTCCGCGGGAGGCAGGAGGAGACAGCGAGCCCTGAACTCCGGGTCGACATGCTTCCTTCCAGGCTCCAACTTGTCGGCCGCGTAGGTAATTCGCGCAAGATCTCCCATGTCGCGGCTGCCGAGCGTATGCAAGGCTATCGCCTCGAGAATCTCCTCGTCGGCGCAGCCAAAGGTGCCGGCAAGAAGCCCGGCCGCGGCGGGACCATGGAGTGCGGCCTCGCCGATCACCCCGTCGCTCACGAAGCTGCGGCCCGATATGGAGGCGTAAATCGAAGCGAGAGAGGACTGGTTCCTCAGATCCAGTTCTTTGCAGAGATCATGAGCGAGACCCGCCACGCGACCTTTGGCTGAAGAAAGCCCGTTGCGCTCGCAGAGTTCCGCCGAGAGCGCCGCCACCGCGCGCGAATGTCGGGCGCGCGCCCGCATCATTGTCCGGTCAAGCGCTGCTTCTAGTTTCGCTTCCAATTCATCGAGGTCCATAGAGTCCCATTTCGAGTATGTACTTCCTCACCGATTCCGGCACGAGATAGCGAATCGACCTTCCCGCGGCCACGAGGGCTCGGATATCGCTCGACGACAAAGGTATGATCCTATTGGACGCGCGGGAATAGTCCGCGACGGGATTGTCTCTGTTCCGCGAGGTCTCGCGCCGGCCCACGATGATGCGAGTCTCAACCTGCAAGGCCTCGAATTCCCGCCAGCGAGGCAGTCCCGATACGAGATCGTCCCCGACGAGGAGACCGGGCATGGGATCGATGTCGCCTTGGGCGACGAGGCTGCGAATGGTATCGATGGTGAAGGATATTCCGCCCCTGCCGAGTTCGCGGGCATCGACGCTAAAGGCGGAATTTTCCGCGCACGCGAGCTCGAGCATTGCGCGGCGGTGTTCTTGTCCCGGGTCTTCTGAGCCATCCTTGAACGGCGAACGCGCAGCTGGCACGAAGAGAACCCTGTCAAAGCCGAATTCCTCGCGGACTTCCTCCGCCATCATGAGGTGGCCTATATGGACGGGATTAAAAGAGCCTCCGAAGACCAATGCCCGCAAGGTGCTGCCTCAGGAATCCGCGTCGGAATCTTCGGCGAACTCGATATCGCCGCCTATGTCGGTCGAAGGATCGGCAAGTCCGAAAAGATCCTCCTCATCCCGCGATTCCGCCTCCAGTCGCTCGGCCTCGACCACCATCGAATGGAAGAGTTCCTTGAGTTCGTCGAGTCCCGCGCCGGAGAAGACCGAAATTCCTACTATCTTTTCGCCGGGAAGGACCGATGAAAGCTCGGAGAGTCGGCCTTCGGCTTCTGGCAGATCGAGCTTCGTCCCGATGATGACCCGCCTCTTCTCGGCAAGGGTGGGAGAAAAGGAGGACAATTCCTCGACGAGGACGGGAAAGGCCTCTTTCCAGTTGTCGTCCGAGAGATCGATCAGGAAGGCCAGGGCCGCCGTCCTGGAAATGTGTTTGAGAAAGCGGATGCCAAGACCAGCGCCTTCGTGGGCGCCCTCGATGATGCCCGGGATGTCGGCGAGCACGATGTCGCGGTCGTGAATATGGAGCATCCCGAGATTGGGGATCTTCGTCGTGAAGGGATAGGGGGCGATCTTAGGCCGCGCGTTGGTGAAGCTGTCGAGAAGGGAGGACTTGCCCGCATTAGGGAAACCGACAAAGCCAATATCGCCTATGAGCTGGAGTTCGATGCGCAGCTTGGCCGTCTTGCCCGGCTTCCCCGGTTGGGAAATCCTCGGCGCTTGATTGACGCTCGTCGCGTAATGAGAATTGCCTTTTCCGCCCTTACCGCCCGAAAGGAAGGTCCATCGGGTCAGGCTATCGCCGTCGCGAGCCGCCTTCTTAGCCCCGCCGATGCGTCCGGCTCCCGCTATGCCCCTCTCGACGCCGAAGTCCTTGATCACCTCACCGGAGTCGAAGTCCCTGATGACGGTTCCGGGCGGCACGGCGATGACGAAATCCTCGCCATCCCTGCCATAGCGGTTCTTGCCCATGCCGGCCATGCCGTTCTGGGCCTTGAAGGTCTGCTGGAAACGTAGGTGCACGAGTGTGCGCAGATTGCGCCTTACCTCGAAAACGACGTCGCCGCCCCTTCCCCCGTCGCCGCCGGCCGGGCCCCCCATGGGCACATATTTTTCGCGCCTGAAGGCGATGCAGCCGTCCCCGCCATTGCCCGAACTCACGATGATTGTTGCCTCATCGGCGAACTTGATCATAGCCTACCTTTAAAGGAAACGCCGCCTTCCCTATTCCCTGCGGATGGGCGGCGGCGACTCCTGTTCCGGCCTTAGGCCGGATATATCGCCCCGTCGCGGGGCTACCTCACTGTCGAGCGCGGTCCGACTTGACGGACCTCGCACTTCAGTCGACGGTTGCGGGGAAGGGCTCCACTCCCGCATATTTCTTGCCCTTGATTTCCTTGAAAAAGACCGTTCCGTCAACGAGAGCGAAAAGGGTATCATCCTTGCCGACACCGACATTGGCACCGGGATGGATCTTCGTGCCACGCTGGCGGACGATGATAGAACCGGCGCTAACGCCCTGGTTGCCGAAGGCCTTGACCCCGAGGTGCTGGGGATTCGAATCGCGACCGTTCACGCCCTTGTGTGCCATATCACTTCCTCCGTTGTTCAGTCCTGATCTCGACAGCCTCGGGGAATTCCTCCTCGAGGGCCCGAAGCCCTTCGAGAAGGAAGGCGCTCATACCGATCGCCCTCTCCCGCATTCCGTCGGGCAACGATTTCACATGGAAATCGAGGTTGCCCGGCTCGGCTGCACTGTCCTCGAGGTGGGCTCCGGGGAGCCCCGCGAGGGCGCTGTACGCCGTCCGCACGAGCACGGTGAATGCCGCGCAGACGATATCGAAGCCCCGGTTGCCGGTTCCGGCATGACCGGTCGCCTCGAAATCGAGGAGGAGGCCATCGGCGTCGACCCGAGCCCGAGCTCTGATCACCCCGCGACCATCCAGCCCCGAGTCCTAGGCCTTAACCGACAATATCATCCACCGTGACAAGCGTGTAGCGCTGCCTGTGGCCCTGCGTCAGGCGATAGTCCTTCTTGGCCTTGTGCTTGAAGATGATGACCTTGTCGCCCTTGATCTCATCCTTGACCGTCGCCCTGACCGCCGCGCCGGCGACATAGGGGGCGCCGACTTTGAGGCTTTCACCGCCGAGCAGAAGCACCTTGTCGAAGGAGACTGACGCACCCTTCTCGGCATCGAAACGATCGACCGACAGGGTCGAACCCTTCTCCGCCCGATACTGCTTTCCATTGATCTCAACTACTGCGTACATCACACTACCCTCGACAAATGGCTATACTTAGACAGAAATCTATACAATGCAATGCGTCACCCTGTCAATCCGCGCATCCGCCCCTCCGCGATGCCGCGGGAACCTGGCCTTACATCGCCTCGAGGAAGGGAATGCAAACCAGGCGGGTTCCCGCCTCGAAGGTGGCTCGTGCAGCCTTGACGAGCTCGAGACGGCTCGCCGCGAGGTCGGCGTCGGGGTTGGAAAGCACGGGATTGTCCCGATACCAGGTCGAAAAACCCTGGGCGAGGTCGTGGAGGTAGTTGGCCACGATCGAGGAATCCAATTTAGCCGCCGCGGTGTCGATGGCGGCGGGAAAGGCCGCGACGAGGCGAAGAAGAGCCCAATCGGGCTCCGATTCCAGCTTCGAAGGAAGGGCCCGACCCTTGAGGTGGTTGCCCTCGCCCTTCGCGGCCTTGCGAATTATTGAAGACGCGCGGGCACCCATGTACTGGATGTAGGGGCCCGTATCGCCGTTGAAGGAAAGCGAAGCCTCGGGATCGTAGAGCATGTCCTTGGTGGGGGCCGTTTGCAGGAGATAGTAGTGGAGGGCGCCCAGGGAGATCTTTTCGGAAACCGAAACGAGATCGCCTACCGAATCCTCGCGGCCCTTGGCCTCAATTTCCGCCGCCGCGAGCTTGGCGAGTTCGTCGATGAGGTCGTCCGCGTCGACGACCGTTCCCTCGCGGGTCTTCATCCTTCCCGAGGGGAGATTGACGAGGCCATAGGAGAGATGATGAAGGTCCTTGGCCCAGTCGAAACCGAGGCGGCGAAGCACCTCGAACAGGACCTTGAAGTGATATTGCTGCTCGCTCGCGACGACATAGATGAGCTGGTCGTAGGGCCAGGACTCGTGACGGTCGATGGCCGTGCCGATGTCCTGGGTGACATAGATGCTCGTGCCGTCCTTGCGCAAAAGGACCTTGGTGTCGAGGCCGACATCCTCGAGATTCACCTGGATTGAGCCGTCCTCGGCCCTGAAGAAAATACCCCTTTCGACGCCCTCGAGGACGTAGCGGCGGCCGAGCTCGTAGGTGTCGCTCTCGAAGTCGTTGAGGTCGAAGCTGATGCCCGTGCGCTCATAGGTCTTCCTGATTCCGCCAACGGCCCAATCGTTCATCTTCTTCCAGAGTTCCCTGGTAGCGGGATCCCCCGCCTCCCATTTGAGGAGGAGTTCCTGGGCCTCGGTCTCGATGTCCTTGTTCTCCGCCTTGAGTTCGTTGAAAAGGACATAGTACTTACCGACGAAATGATCGCTCTTCAGCCCCTCGTCCTCGGGAGCGCGTCCCCCACCCCTTTTCATGTAGGCGAGCATCGATTTGCAGATGTGGATGCCCCGGTCGTTGATGTGGTTGATCTTGCGCACCTCGGCCCCCGCGGCCGCGAGGATGCGCGAGACCGATTCGCCGAGGGCGTTGTTGCGGAGATGCCCGAGGTGAAGGGGCTTGTTGGTGTTGGGGCTGGAAAATTCAACCATGACCTTGCGGCCCGCCAGCGAGCCGGTTCGCCCCCAGGATGGCGCCAGGGCCTTTTCGAGGACGGCGGCGATTTCGGGGGCCCTGGCCAGATCGACGTTGAGGTAGGGACCGACGGCGCGGGCCGAACCCAAGGAAGCCGATTCAGGCATCGCGGCGATGCGAGCGGCAAGGGCCGTGGCGATGGCCGGGGGCGCCGCCCTGAGCCGTTTCGCCATCGCGAACATCGGGAAGCCGAGGTCGCCCATCGCCGGGTCGGGCGGAATTTCGATGACGAGTTCGTCGGCGTCGACGGCGGGACCGCCGGGGGCCCTGGCCTCGATTTCGGCGGCGAGGGCCTTCGCGACGAGTTCTTTCCAGGCGATTCTGGTATCGATCATGGCGGACAACTCCTTCGGGGCGACGAGGGCGGATTCTAGCCGCTTTAGGAGGCGATGTTCAAGGAACGAGGGAGGCTATGCGATCCCCGAAGGCTGCCGGCAAGCCCAGGCGCTTGAGGCGGGAGCCGGCGCCGACCCGAAGTTCGATCGAGCTGCGGGGCAGGCCGAGGGACTCCGAAAGCCAGCCGATGAGTTCGTCGTTGGCCTTGCCTTTTTCCGGGGCTGCCGCCACCCGCACCAGGAGGGCCGGCCCCTCCGCCGTGGTGCGATAGCCGGCGCATTGGGTCTTCGAAGCTCCGGGTATGACCTTGACGCGAAGGAGGATCGTGCCGGTGTTGCGCGGATCTGTTTCCCAGGGGAGGGCTTCGGACATCAGGGAGCCTTTCCGACGAGGGCGAGAAAGCCCGCCTCGTCGATGATGGAAACACCGTATTCCGCGGCCTTCTTGTTTTTTGAGGAGCCGGAGGCCACGTCGTTGGTGACGAGATAGGAGAGATCCTTCGTCACCGAGGGTCGGGTGGAGCCTCCGAGGGCCTTTACCGCCGCCTCGGCCTCCGAGCGCTTCATCGAGGCGAGTTCACCCGTAAAGCAGAAGCTCTTACCCGAAAGACTCCCGCCCTCGAGGGGCGGTGCTATCCGTATCGCAGCCGTGGCAAGGAGTCTGTCCATTTGGGACGAAAGGGCCGCGAGACCATCAAGCAGGGCCCTGGCGGTGATTTCGGCGAAGCCCTCCACCTCGTCGAGCTCCTCGACGGTCGCGCGACGAAGCTTGTCGAGGCTATCGAAGCCGGCCGCCACGGCCTTGGCCGCGATGAGCTCGCCGATGCCTTCGATGTCGAAACCCGCGATGAAACGATCGAGGGTCAGCTCCGACTTCGAACGTAGATTACGAAGGATCTTCGCCGCGCTGGTGTCGCCCATACGTTCATAATTGGCGAGTTCCTCGACCGTGAGACCGTAGAGATCGGCGATCTCGCGCACTCGTCCCGCCGCGTGGAGCTTGCCGAGGATGCCGACCCCGAAGGACCGGGCGTCGACCGCGTCGAGCCACTTCTCGAGGCGGTGGAGCTCCTTTTTCGGACAGGCGGCGTTGGGACACCAGAGCCTCGTGCCGTCGTCGACCAAGGTGGCGCCGCAGGAGCAGGCTGCGGGAATGGAGATCGGCGAGGAATCGGGCGGGTTGTCCACGAGTCCTTCTATTTTGGGAATGATCTCGCCCCTCTTCGTCATGATGACCCGCGAGCCGATCCGCAGATCCATGCCCCTGATCATGTTGGTATTGCAGAGATTCGCCCTTTGCACCGTCGTGCCGGCCAGCCGCACGGGATCGACGATTCCGATGGGCGTGAAGCTCGCGCCGCTCTCCGACCACTCGACGGCACGCAGGATCGAGATGGCCTCCTCGAGGCTGAACTTGAAGGCGATTTGTTTTTCCGGCCTCGCCCGGGCGAGGTCTTCGGGATCGATTTCGCGGCCCTTCACCACGAGGCCGTCGATGTCGAAGGGAAGACCCGGTCTCTCGTCCATGACCTTCGCGCGCCATTCGACGACAGCCTCGGGGCTGGCGCATATTCGCGAGGGAACGACCTCGAAGCCCATGCGCCCGAGCCAATCGAGCTTCTCGAGTTCGTCACGGAAGTAGGCGGCAACGCCTTCTTGCGACGAAGCGTCATAGCAGACGATGTCGAGATCGGCGCAACCCTGCCCGTCCTTCCTTTTCATGAGACCGTTGGCCGCGTTGCGGCAGTTGGCCTTTTCTGCGTACTTGGCCTCGTGTACCGATTTGCGCATCAGCACTTCGCCGCGGACCCCTCCCGAGAAGGGCTCGGGCAATGCCGACAGGGCTCCTCGCATTCGCCTGACATTGGTCGTAATGTCGTCGCCCAGCCTCCCGTCACCGCGAGTCACCGCGCGGACGAGTCTGCCCTTGTCGTATTGGAGTTCTATGCTCGCTCCGTCCAACTTGTGCTGCACGAGAAAATCCGGATGACCGACCTTCGCCGCCCAGGTGAGGAACTCCTCGGGGCTCGAGGCCTTTTCCTGGCTCCCCATGGGAATGAGGTGACGGGCCTTCGGCCAGCCGTCGGCGAGATCGCGACCTACCTTGAAAAAGAGGGAATTATCCGGATCGAGTTCCCTGAGCTCATCCCAAAGGGCGTCAAATTCGGCATCCGAAATTTCGGCGTCATTATTGTAATAAAGGTCCTGATGCCGCGCGATTTCGGCGGCTAGGAAGGCTATCCTGTCGTCGGCCATGAAAAACCCCTCTCGCGCAGGGTAGCACGGAAGGGGCTTGGTTGCTAACGGGCCCAGGATTGAGGCGGAGCAGGCCGCGCTCGGCCCTACTGTCCCCTTCTCACGAAGGCATCCCTGTAGCCCAAGGATCTGAGCCTAATGACATAGAGACCGCTTTCATCCCGGGCTACAGGGCCGACCATGAGGCGGTACTGGTCACCTTTCGGCCCGGCGATCTTCTCGGCAGCGAGGGGCCAGGCGAGGTCGAGGCCGCTGGCGGCGTCGATGAGGCCTTGATCGGAGGCGAAGACCCCTACCTGGACATAGAATGCGCCTTTTTCGAGCGTAGCTATCTGGGTAGGCTGTCGGACTGCCATGCCGGCCGGCGAAGCGGGTTGCTCCTGCGCAGGCGTCGATGAAGGGGCGACGGCTGTTTCGGCAGGGGCTTCCGCAACCGGAGGAGCCACCGCCGTCGTCGAGGCTCCCGACGAGGGAGGGGGCTGGGCGGCGGCGGGTTCGAGACTCAGGACCTGCTCGCCACCCGCAGCAGGAGCGGGTGGGGTCGTCGGACCTGGCTCGGCGGGAGGAGAAGCTTCTGTCGCGGCGGGGCCCGAGGCCGGGGCCGGACTCCCCTCGGGCGAAGCGGCGGCGGGCGAAGCGGCAAGTTCCGGTGCAGGGGCTGGCGGCGCCGTAGCGTCGGAAAGTCCAAGGTCCGGGCTCGCCGCGGCCGGCGCCGTTGGCTGGTCGCCCCCGAGGACGGTACCCGCCTCGCTTGGAGGAAGAGAAGGCTCGCTCGCTGCGGCGAGGGCTGGGGCCAGGGCCGGCGTTTCAGCCGTGGCCGGCGAGGGCTGGTCCCCGCCCAAGACCGTGGCTGTGTCGGTCGATGGGGCCGAGGCAATGGGCTGATCCGTAGAGGCAGGGCTTGGAGTCGGGGTTTCAGCAGCGGCTGCAGGTAGAGCGGCCTCTGCGAGGGGAGGCGCCGGCTGTGCCTCCGCGGCTGGAGCAGGTTGGTCTCCGCCCAGTACGGCTGCGTTCTCTCCGGCGGGGAGGGACGGCTGTTGCGCCTCGGCAAGGGGCCCCTGACTCGCAGCTGCTTCCGGCGCTGGAGTTGGCTCTGGGCTCAGCGCCGCGGCTTCGGTGCTAGAAGCCGGCGCTTCGGCCGAGGGAGCCGGCTGGGCGCCTGTGTCGGGTCCTGCGAGGAGGGCCGGATTGAAGTCAGGGTCCTGACTTCTCGATGCCGTGGCGGAATCGGGCGAGGGGAGAGACGAGGCCGGCACGACGGTGGCCCTGATGCGCGACGACACCCCGGGCTTCATACCCAGTTCCGATGCGGCCTTCGGCGAAAGGACTATGAAGACGCCCGGATTGTCGAGGCCCCCCGAAATGACCACGCGAACGAGTTTGCCGTTTTCAAGATTGCGCAACTCGATGGTCGAATCCTTGGGGAAGGAGTTGCAGGCCGCGGTCAGGCCGTTATCGGTAAAGTCGCTCGAAATGCCGACGACCGCCGTCCCTTCCCAGGTAGCGGCGAAGGCGGACAATGCCAAAAGAACCACGAGCGTGAGAACAAGTGATCTACCCGCGCGCATTATCAACCTCCCACGGAACCATTGAAACTGTTTTGCGCCGGCGCGGCAAGGCCGCCCGAGCGCAAATGAGAGAGCACGGACGAGGCGGCAGCCTCGCCGAGGGCACGAAGCCTATCCATCCTGTCGGTTTGATCGAGGGCGGCCTTCGGCAAGGTTACCAGGGCTTCGCCCGCGGCCGACGCATCGCGCGTACGATAGAGGGACCACGTGACGGATTCGACCTTGCCGTCTCCGGGAACGGCGACCGCGCCTGACATGTCCAAGAGAAGGAGCCAATCGATGTAGGTTTCGTGCGCGTGCATGCACAGATCGACGATATCGGGGGTTTCGGACTCGGCTACCGAAGTCAGGATGAGACCAGCGTCGAAAAAACGGTCCATGGCCCCCGATTCGAATTCGCCGAAGGCCGGGTCGCTCCCCTGCCCCGTCGGCAGCCGCATCGCGAGCTCTATTGACTGGGCTGGCACGAAGCAGGAGACGAGGGCGGCCATCACGGCAACGAGGGGAAAACGCATCATCTGGCCCACTCCTTCCCTGCTACTATCGGCGGGGCCGCGCCCCTCCTTTACGGCTTCGCTTTTCTTTTCCATTTGATCTCGTTCTGCGAGCCGTGTTAATCTCCGGCCTTCTGAGGTACCATTCCCCGCCATGGTCTACTACGCGATCCAGGTTAGAAGCGCCGACGAAGAGGCTTTCATCGCCCGTTCGCTCAAGGCTCTCAAGGACGATCCGCGGCGCTTCTTCGCGCCGAAGCGCATTCTCAAGGAACAAAAGGGCGGCAAGACGGTACGCCAGGCGCGGAGCGTCTTCCCCGGCTATGTCTTTCTCGAGACGGAAGAACTCGACCTTTCGACGCGCTGGACCATCCGCCGCGTCAGGGGTTTTCTCCGCTTCCTCAACGAGACGGCGAACCCGACCCCCCTCAACGATCGCGATCGCCAACTCCTTCTCAGGTTTATCTCCTTCGGAAAAGCCGCCGATATTTCTAAGGTAGTCTTCGACGAGAACGAGCGTATCGTCGTCCTCGATGGCCCTCTCAAGGGTCTCGAGGGCCAGATCGTCAAGGTCGATCGGCGCCGCGGTCGCGCGAAAGTCAAGCTCGACATGTGCGAGACGGGCTTTCTCGTGGACTTCGGTTTCGAGGCCGTCGCGAAGGCTGCGAAGGGCGGGGAATCCGACAATGGCGGCTCAGGATCGTGATAGCGCTCGAATCTACATTCTCGGTGCGGGATTTGCAGGCAGGGCGATAGCGCGGGAAATCGCGACGAAAAGGGTCTTTGGGTCCGTCGTCGCCTTCCTCGACGATGACGCGGCGAAGATTGGTTCTAAGATAGAAGGCATTCCCGTTCTCGGCCCCATCCGCGACGTCGTCAGCCTCCTGTCTCGGCAGCCGGCCGACGAGGCCATCATCGCGATACCGAGCGCCAGCCGCGAAGCCCTCCGAGAATTGTACTATCTCCTCAAGAAGGCGGGCTTCGCGAGGATCCGCATCGTCCCGACGATCGCGCAGATCATCGAAGGCGACGCCCACCTTATCCAGGCACGCGAAATCGACCCCCAGGACCTTCTTGGCCGCAATCCCGTAACCATCGGACTGCGCGAAAGCCTCCTTTATCTCAGGGGCAAGCGAGTTCTCATTACGGGTGCCGGAGGCTCGATAGGATCGGAGCTGGCGCGCCAGCTCCTTTCGGCCGGCGTTGCCCGCCTCTACCTCTACGGTCACGGCGAAAATTCGATCTATAACATCGACCGCGACCTCAGACTCCTCCAGGAGGAGGGCGTCGGCGAAAAAACCTCGATTGTCCCCGTCGTCGGGGAATTGAAGGACGCCGACTATGTTCGCTTCATCGTCTCGCGACTCAAGTGCGACGCGATATTCCACGCGGCAGCCTACAAGCACGTTCCCATGATGGAGGCGAATCCCGTCGCCGCGATCGAGAACAACGTGCTCGGGACGCGGAACCTCGTGGAAGCCGCCCTCGAGGCGGGGGTCCGCCGCTTCGTCCTCATTTCGACGGACAAGGCGGTCGAACCCGTGTCGACCTATGGCGCCTCGAAGCTCATAGCCGAACGCATCGTTCTCGCCGCGGCCGAGCGCGCGAGCTCCGGCCGTGAGTTCATGGTCGTCCGCTTCGGCAACGTCCTCGGCTCGAGGGGGTCGATCGTTCCCCTCTTCCAAAAACAGATAGCGAAGGGCGGTCCCGTCACGATCACCCATCCCGACGCGGCGCGCTATTTCATGACGATACCCGAAGCCTGCTCCCTCGTGCTTAAGACCGGCGGAGTCGGCAAGGGCGGAAACCTCTACCTCCTCGACATGGGCGAATCGGTAAAGATCCGCGACTTGGCCGAACAGATGATCCGCTTCTACGGCTTCGAACCGGGGCGCGACATACGAATCGACTACATCGGGCTCAGACCCGGCGAGAGGATCGAGGAAAGGCTCTGGTCCCCCGAGGAAAGCCTCGTGCCGACCGAATACTCGAGGATCAATCGTCTCGAAAGGAGAGACGCTCCCTTCGCCCTCGCCGAGCTACTTTCCGACATCGAACCCGTCGTGCGACGCGTCTCGGGGAAGGAAAGCGCCTATCGAAACCGCCATAGCCTGCGTACCATCTTGAAAAAGCACGTGCCTACCCTTATCGTACCGGAGCATGAACCCGAATTCTGATTTCATCCCCTTCGCGCGGCCGGCCCTTGGCAAGGAAGAAGAGGAGGCCGTCCTCGCCGTCATGCGCTCGGGCTGGCTCACGACGGGAAAGGTCGCCCGTGCCTTCGAAGAGGAATTCGCGGCCTTCGTCGGCGCGAAAAGGGCCCTCGCCGTCAATTCGGCGACGAGCGGCCTCCATCTCGCGCTCGAAGCCGCGGGGGTCGGTCCTGGAAGCGTGGTCGTCACTAGCCCCTACACCTTCGCCTCGACGGCCGCCGTCGCCCGCCATCTCGGGGCGGAGGTTCGATTTTGCGACATCGGGGCCGAGGACTACAACATCGATCCCGCCCTCCTCGAAGAAATTATCAAAACCGAAAAGAACGTGAAGGCCGTCGTGCCCGTGCATATCGGCGGGAATCCCTGCGACATGCGAGCCCTGCTCGCCTCGACGGGAAGGCGCGTCTCCCAAGGGAGTGAAGGATTCGCCGTCATCGAGGACGCGGCCCACTCCTTTCCCTCGCGAACCAGAGAGGGTATGGCAGGCACGTTAGGCGACATAGGCGTCTATTCATTTTACGCCACCAAGACTATCACGACCGGCGAGGGCGGCATGGTCGTCAGCAACGACGAGTCCCTCGCCAGGCGCATGGGAACGATGAGGATGCACGGATTCGACCGGGAGGCATGGGATCGCTACACCTCGCCCAAGGCCTCCTGGTACTACGAAGTCGTCGAGGCGGGCTACAAGTACAACCTGCCCGACCTACTCGCCGCGATCGGGAGGGTGCAGCTTGCGAAGGCCGATCGCCTTCTCGCCGAACGGGTCGCCATCGCTCGGCGATACGACGAGGCTTTCGGTGGCATCGACGGGCTCGTGATCCCGCCGCGAAAGGCCGACGGGTCTCATGCTTGGCACCTTTATTCACTACGGGTGTCGGGCGAGGGAGAGGCCTCGGAGTCAGCCCGCGATTCCCTCTTCGCCGCTCTCCAGGAGGGGGGCATCGGCAGCTCGGTTCACTTTATTCCCCTCCACCTCATGCCTTATTGGGCTAAGCGCTACTCGCTCAGGCCTTCCGACTGCCCGAGGGCATGGGCCGCCTATCGCGCCTCCGTGAGCCTTCCCATCTGGCCGGGGATGGGGGAAGCAGCCGTCGGTCGCGTCATCGATAGGGTCTCGCTCTGGGCCCGGAACCGCGGCCGCTAGTGGGCGAGCGCAGCGCAACCCGCTCCGATCGCGGCGCCGAAGCCTCGGCCCTGTCGGATATTCTCATGCCCGGCCTCGTCCATGTCGCCCATATACGCGCGCCCGTGGCCGAGGGCAGACTGCGCCGCGTCGTCACGCGACAGCTGCCTCGGGGCTATCGCCTCGTGACCGCGGAGGATATCCAGGGCAGCAAATTCCTCCCCGGCCTCGATGTGGAAATACCCATCCTCGCCTCCGATGTCATCTCGTGGCCGGGAGAGCCGGTGGCTCTCATCGCCGGCCCCGATCCGGACATAGCCGAAGAACTCGCTCGAACCGCCACAGTCGAGCTTGTGGCGGCGGAGGCCGACGACGATGGGGCTCGGGTAGGAAAGCAGAACTCCGCCGGCCGCGTTCTCGCGAAGCGCATCCTCGTCGCAGGCGATCCCGACGCCGCCTTTTCGAGAACCTCGGTCCTCATAGATGATACCTGGAACTCGAGCATCCTCGAGCATTGGTACTCGGAACCCCAGGGCGCTCTCGCTCACTTCGACTACGACAGGATCGTCATCCACACGGCCACCCAATGGCCCAGCCACGTCCTCGAATCCGTGGCCTCCGTCCTCGGATGCAAGACAGCCGACGTGCGCGTAAAGGCGACGAGGCTCGGCGTCCATCTCGACGGGAAAATCTGGTATCCCTCGATGCTGGCTGCCCACGCCGCCCTCGCGGCGAAGGCCTGCAAGGCGCCGGCCCGCATCCTCCTCACCCGCGAGGAGGACTTCCGCTACAGCCCGAAAAGCGCCCAGGCGAGCATCTGGATAAAGGCCGGCCTCGATGCGGACAACAATCCCCTCGTCCTGGACGCGACCCTTCGTTTCGACATGGGATCGGCTGGCCCCTTCGCGGCTGATATGCTCGTCGAGGCCGGCGTCTCGGTGCTGGGCGCCTATCGCTGGCCGAACGTCCGCATCGAAGCGGTGGCCCTCACGTCGAAGGGACCGCCATCGGGCGCCTTCGCCGGCCTGGGCGCGGCAGGCGTCTTCTTCGCCTCGGGCTCGATGATGTCTCGGCTCGCGGAGACCATCGAGGAAGATCCCGTCTCCTTCAAGACCCGCTGTCTTCTCGGCCGCTCCGACATCTACCCTTCCGGCGAGACGATACGGACTTCCACGCCCCTCCCCGCCATAGGCGAAAGGATTTCGCGCTCGAGCGACTTCGCCCGGAAGCACGCTTCGTATGAATTAGTACGAAAGAGGCGGACCTCCAGGGTGGACGGTCCGTTGCGGGGCATCGGCTATTCCCAGGCCTTCCAAGCCGACGGCATGGCCTCCTCCACCGTTCCGCTTCCTCGATACGCACTTGAGGCCAAGCTCGGCAAGGACCTCGGCTTGACCATCGCCTGCCACGGCTCGCCGTCGCGGATCGGATCCGCCTTGACCTGGAAGGACGAGGCCGCGCGCATCCTGGGCCTTCCGGTAGATACGGTGAAAATCCTCGAATCGGACACCGACGTCACTCCGCCATCGGGACCCGGCATCCGCTCGCGGTCCGTCACCGTGAGCGGACGCCTCCTCGCGCGCGCCTGCACCTCCATCGCCAAACGTCGCTTTCGCGATCCCCTCCCGATCTCGGTGCGATCGACGGCCCGCGTCGAGAGATGCCTGACTTGGACGGAAGAGGGCATCGAGGGGCAGCCCTTTTCCCAAGCCTCATGGGCAGGCTCCGTCGTCGAGGTGGAACTCGACCCCTGGACCATGGTCGCGCGACCGACGGGTATTTGGCTCTGCATCGACGCGGGGCGCATCATCTCGCCGGCCCGGGCGACGAAGGCCATCCGAGCCGCCGCGATGGATGCCCTCGGCGCTTCGATGGGGGAATCGGTCACTCTCGCCGACGGCATCGTCGAGGAAGGGAGCTATTTTAGTTATGTCCTTCAATCGCCCCGCGACATTCCTCCCATCTTGGTGGACTTCGTAGATCCGGATCGGGACGCGGCGCCCCGCGGCATCGGCGAACTCCCCTTCCATTGCGTACCCGCCGCCTTTATCTCGGCAGCCTCCCAGGCCGCGGGGGAACCCCTGTCCTCCCTGCCCGCCCAAGTCTCCTACTCGGCCCAAAGGAGGCCGGAGCGATGACCATCACCTTCATCCTGAACGGGGAGGACGTCAGCGTTCGGGCGACCTCGGGTGACCGCCTCGTCGACATCCTCCGGGAGGATTTCGGGCTCCTTGCCGCCAAGGCCGACTGCAGAAAGGGAACCTGCGGCAAATGTCTTGTCCTTCTCGACGGCAAGCTTGTGCCCTCCTGCATGGTTCCAGCTTTCAAGATCAGGGGCAGGGAGGTGATCACCTTCGAAGGCTTCGTCCAAACGGTCGAATATGAGGACATCAGGCAGGGCGTCGAGGAGGCGGGTCTCGAAACCTGCGGCTTCTGCGAGTCCGGCCTTCTCCTCGCCCTCGGATCCCTCCTCGAGTCGAGCGCGCGGCCTTCACGAGAAGAGGTTCTCGAGGCCATTTCATCGGTGCAATGTCGCTGTACCGACCCAGAAACGACCATAACCGCCGCCCTTTCCGCGGCCGATAGACGGGCACGGAGGACCTACCGACGTGGTCGTCAGTGAAATCCACTACCCGGCCTCCGTGGCCGACCTCCTTTACTTGCAGAGGGAGAATCCGGCCATCCTCCTCTATGCCGGAGGGACGGAGATACTCCGTGAACGGGGAACGCGCTTCGTCGACCTTCCGCCCGTCATCGCCCTCATCGACGGGATCCAAGAACTCAAATCCATCAGCAGATCCGAAGGCTTCGTCGACCTTGGCGCGGGGCTCAAGATCAGCGAACTCCTTGCCATTAAAAAGGGAACCTTGCCCGAGTCACTCGTTCGTAACCTCCGCGGCATCGCGACGCCCGCGATCCGCAACCTCGCGACCCTCGGCGGCAATCTCGCGACACGACGTCGGTTCATGGATTGCTGGTCGATCCTCGCCTGTCTCGACGCGACAATCGAACTGCGTGACGGCGCCGGCCCTCGGTGGATAAACGCCAATCGCCTCGCGGACGATGCGGGCAAGCCGGCCTTTCCCGTCGGGGCCCTCCTCACCAAAGTCCGGGTGCCATTGGAACGCTGGACCCATGGTACGACCAAAAAGCTGGGCAACCAAGCCTGGCCATCCGACGAATCGGCGACCTTCTCGATGATAGCACGCGTCGAAAAGGGCATGGTCGAATCGATCAGGATGGCCTGGGCGGGGACGACTGCCTTCCGCTTCCCCGAACTAGAAGGCCGGGTAATCGGTCTTAGGCTCCCCTTCGACCCTGAAGACAGGGAGGCCATCGTGGAAGGTTTCGCCGAGGCTGCGGCCGAGTTGGATCCCAACTCGGCGCCTCGTTTCGCCCGCATCGTCGACGCCACTCTCGAACTTCTTGGAAAGTGACATGGAAAAAAACCTCGGCCGACTCTTTCTCATCCCCAATCTCATCGCGCCCGGCAATCCGGCCGACGCCCTCCCGGGAGCCACCCTCGCCGCGATAAAAGGAATCCGTCGCTACGTCGTCGAGGGGGAAAAGGCCGCATGGAAGCTCCTTGCGGCAGTCCTAGAGCGAGAAGAACTCGACGCGACGCGGATGGAGATTCTGGACGAGCATACGAAGCCCGAGACGATCGGCGCCTTGCTCGCACCTGCCCTCGGGGGTGAGGATCTCGGCCTGCTGTCAGAGGCTGGCATGCCCTGCGTCGCCGATCCCGGGGCACCCCTCGTAGCCCTCGCCCATGACCATGGCATTCGCGTCATCCCCCTGCCCGGCCCCTCCTCGATCTTCCTCGCCCTCTCGGCCTCGGGACTCGACGGGCAACGATTTCGATTCCTGGGATACCTACCACAGGCCAGGGAGGGACGGCTGACCGCCCTACGCGACATGGACCGCGGCATCCATGCGGACGGGGCCACGAGAATCTTCATCGAAACGCCCTACAGAAACGCCAATATGCTCGAAGACTGTCTCGCGGCCCTGTCATCTGGCACCCGGCTCTGCGTCGCCTCTGAACTCGGCTCTCCTGCCGAAACGATACGATCCGCGTCGGTTGCCGACTGGCGCTCTTCACCGACCCCGATCGCCAAGGCCCCGGCCATCTTCCTCGCGGGGCGCGTGCCCTCGACCGATACGAGAAACGACGGCGGAAAAAGCGAAAATCGGCGCAGGCGCGACCGTCCGGAGAAAGCATGAATTACGAAGAATTTTACGCGAACGCCACCGTGCAGTTTAATCCCTTCGCCTTCTCCAACACGGGCATACTCAAGGCGCAGACCATCCTCAAGATCGACACCTATAGCCTTATCGCCGTGCCCTTTCAATTCTCCATGACGAGGGGAATACTCGTGGCCTCCCTTTCGAAGGACGAAATCACCTTCTTTTCGCGTTATGTCGGGACGACGGCAAGCCTCAATCTCGTCGTCCAGAAAGCTGATCAAAAGGAACCGGTGAAGATATTCGCGCGTTGCCAGGTTTCCACGATAGGCCAGATGAAGGGTCGCGAAGGGGTGGCCTTGTTCGCCCTCGGCTGGAAGCCCATCCCTCCGGATCTTGCCGCGCTTCTTGGCAGCTACCTCGACCTCGTCGAGAGGCTCAAGGTCGAGGCCGCCGACTTCAAGGACAAATCAATCGTCATCGACCCCGCCAACGCCAAACGCCTCGGATACAACAATTACGCGGTTCTCCGCGCCAAGGATGGGCAGTTCAAGGTAGCACTATTCTCCCTCGCCGCGAACCGCGTCGACTTCCTCCTTCCGATGCGCGACCCTGACCGCAGCCCAGGCGAGGAAGTCAGCTTCGACCTGTTTTTCCTGAAGTATCGCTTCAACGTGGTGGCTAGGATCGCGAGCTCGCAGCGCCTCCCAACGGGAGTGCAGCGCTGCCGCGCGGAACTCGCCTTTTCTTCGGAACTCGTGCACATACTCGAGGAATGGTTCAATTCCGGTCATTATTGACCGGTCAGAACTTGCGCCGGCCCGCGGGAAATCGGAATTGAGCTATTTCACTCCCTTCGAATTCAGGAAGGGTCCATAGGCGCGATCCGAGGATATGATGTGCTTCTTGAGCCAATCCCCTAGAAAATCAAGGAGATCCACCGATAAGATCGCCTTTTGCGCCAGATAGTCCTGGTTGAATTTTTGCACTTGAGCGATGAGTTTCTTGTGCTCCGCGGCGTGTTCCACCGCCCGGGCATAGCCGTATTTTTCGAATAGGTCCTCCTCGGTCTTGAAGTGGACCTGGGTATATTCGATTAACCTTTTTAAGATGCCACCGAGGACCTCGCTCCCCTTGCCCTGCATCATCGCTTCGTGCAATTCGTTCATCATCCCGACCAGGCCCTTGTGTTGCTGATCGAGCTCGGAAACGCCGACGCTGTATTCAGCCTTCCACGCCAACAGCTGCGCCATCTCGTATCTCCCTTCGATGCTATTCATCGTTCCCCAACCCGGCGTTGTCAATATTGCGCAGGAGGGTTTCCGCAGAAACATGACACGCGAGCGGCCGGCTATCCCACCAATGACGCCAGCCGCCCGTCGCGAGCGGCCGGCTACCCCACCAATGACGCCAGCCGCTCGCGGAGGAATTCGCTCTTTTCGCGGAGGCCGATGCTTCCCGTCTTGATGATGAGGATGTTAGGGCGGTGCGGATCGAGGCGGACGGCGCCAGCGGATTCGCGTATCAATTTGAGGAGTCGCTCGACGGAGACCTTCGCCACCTTGGAGAACTCGACGGTGACGCTCCCGCCCCTTTCCTTGAGGCTCGATATCGCGAGCTTTCGACAGATGACGCGGATTTCCGCCAGGGCGAGAAGGCTTTCGGCCTCTTCGGGCAGGGGGCCGAAGCGATCCGCCAGCTCCGCGCGAAGGGACTCGAGGTCGGCGTCGGTAAAGATGGAGGCGATCTTCTTGTAGACCTCCATCTTGATGGTAGGGATGTTGATGTATTCGTCGGGAAGGTAGCCGCGGTAGTCGAGTTCGAGGTAGGTCTCCTCCTCCGGCTGCCACTTCTCGTCGGAGAGGCGGGCGACGGCCTCGTCGAGGAGCTTGAGGTAGAGGTCGAAGCCGACCGCGTAGATGTCGCCCGACTGTTCGCGCCCGAGTAGATTCCCGGCGCCTCGAACCTCGAGATCCTTCATCGCGATCTTGAAACCCGAGCCCAGCTCGGTGAAGTCGGAAATGATCTGTAGGCGTTTCATCGCGAGCTCGCTCAAGGCTCGCTTGTCCGGGTAGAAGAGATAGGCGAAGGCCATGCGGTCCGAGCGCCCTACCCTTCCGCGCAATTGATACAATTGCGATATTCCATACATGTCGGCGCGATCGATGACGATGGTGTTGACATTGGGTATGTCGATGCCGTTTTCGATGATGGTCGTCGACACGAGGACGTGGAAACCGCCGTGGATGAAACGGTGCATGATGTCCTCGAGCTCGGTCGGGTCCATCTGGCCGTGGGCGGTCTCGACGATGATCTCGGGCACGAGATTCGTGAGAAAGGCCTGGATCTCGTCGAGGCTCTCGATGCGGTTATGCAGGTAGAAGACCTGGCCTCCCCGCTCGACCTCCTGCCTGATGGCGCGTGCGACCACCTCGGGGTCGAATTCCTCGACGACGGTCTCGATGGGATGCCGATTGACCGGAGGCGTCTGCAGGACCGACATGTCGCGGATCTTGAGGAGGGACATGTGGAGGGTGCGCGGAATCGGCGTTGCCGTAAGGGTGAGGGAGTCGACTGTGGCCTTTATCTCCTTGAGCCGCTCCTTGTCCTTGACGCCGAAGCGCTGCTCCTCGTCGATGACCAGGAGCCCGAGATCCTTCCACTCGATGTCCTTCTGGATGAGCCGGTGCGTGCCGACAACGATGTCGACCTTCCCCTCGCGCATGCCCTGGAGGGTGGAACGCTGTTCCTTCTTTTCGACAAGGCGCGACAGCATCGCCACATTTATCGGAAAATCCTCGAGACGCTCCTTCATGTTCTCGTAATGCTGCTCGGCGAGGATGGTCGTCGGCGCGAGAATGGCCACCTGCTTGCCCGACGACGCGGCCTTGAAGGCCGCGCGCATGGCTATCTCGGTCTTGCCGTAGCCGACGTCGCCGCAGACGAGTCGGTCCATGGGCCGCTCGCTTTGCATGTCGGCCTTGACCTCCTCGATGCAGCGGAGCTGGTCCTCGGTCTCGGTGTAGGGGAAGGTCGCCTCGAAGGAGACCTGCAACTCGTCGTCGGCAGGGAAGGCATGACCCTTGGCGGCCTTGCGCCGCGCATAGATGCGGATGAGGCGTTCGGCGAGTTCCTCGACAGCCTTTCGAACCCTGCTCTTCCTGTTTTCCCAGGACTTGGAGCCGAGACGGTCGAGTTTCGGCTCCTCGCCCTCGTTGCCGATGAAGCGCTGAACGAGGTTGGCCTGCTCGATCGGGACGAATACGTTTTCCTCCTCGGCATAGGCGATCTTGATGTAATCGCGCTCGTTGCCCAGGACCTTCATCCTCTCGATGGCCATGAAACGACCGATGCCATAATTGATATGAACGACGAAATCGCCGGGGGAAAGTTCGATGAAGGAATCGATGACGGAGGAACGAGCCGACTTGACCGACTTGGGCGTTCGCCTTCGGCGTCCGAAAATCTCCCCTTCCTGGATTACGGCGAGCTTGATCGAGGGCACGCGGAAGCCCGAAGCCAAACCCGCGGCGGCGACGTCGGGGGAGAAGTCGCGGAGCAGGGTCCCGATGCGCTCGGCTTGCGCATCCGAAGTGGCGAAGATCGCGACCTTGTAGCCCGCCTTGAGGGTCGAGGCGAGCTCCTCCTTGAAATAGGTCACGTTGCCGAAATAGGAACGAGGCGCCTCTCCGCCGACGGCGATCCTTTGCGTCGCTTCCTCATCGCGGAGGGCGAAGCTTCGCAGCACGCGGAGCTCCCTACCGGAAGCCGCGGCAAGGGCGGTGCGCTCGAGGGTCGCGAAGGAATTGAGGCTGCTTTCGGGCGGAGGCACGGGGGCGTCACGGAACGCTTGGCGATGAAGGCCCGCATATTCCTTTCGTGCCGTCTCTTCCTGGGCGACGAGACGCTCGCGGTCGAGGAAAACGACGGTGGTTCCGCCATCGCCGGAGGCCGCCTTGAGATGATCCAATATCGAGCCCGGATTCTCGAAGGCGAGGGGATACCAGAGCTCTTCGCCCTTGGCCTCGCCCGAAGTCGAAAGGGATTCGAGGAGCGGTCCGAGGCGGTCTGCACAGCCGGGAAGCGCGGAAGCCCTCCTCGACAGAGTCGCTATTCGCTCCTCGTCCCAGATCAGCTCCTTGAGGGGTCTCAGGGTTATCGAGGGGAGCCTCGTGTGACCGGATTGAGCCTGAGGATCGAAGGAAACGATGCGTTCTATTCGATCGTATTCGAAGACGACGCGCAGGGCCTCGTCGTCTCCGGTCTGGAATATGTCGAGGACTTCGCCGCGCATAGCGAATTCGCCCGGGAGGGAGACGCGGGGCACGCGGAGGTAGCCGAAGGCGGCGATCCGCTCGCCCAGCTCCTGGGGCTCGATGCTGCCCCCTTCCGCGAGATGGATGACGCGCGAGGCGAAGGCGGCCGGTGGAGGCACGGGAGTCACGAAGGCGCGCTGGCATACGACGAGGACTCGACACTCTCCGGAAGCGATGCGCGCGAGCACTGCCGCCCTTTCCCCGAAAACCCTCGCATGAGAGGCGACGGGCCTGTAGGCTGCCGTCTTCCACCAGGGCAGGACCTCGGCAGGGAGTCCGAAGGCGGCCAGGTCGGCTGCGAAGGTTTCGGCCTCCTGGTCTGTCGGCACGACGACGAGCATGTTGCCGTCCGCGAAGGAGCGAAAGCGCTTCGGACCGGCTCCCCCGAAAAGGGCGAGGACCGCGGCCGCGTAGCTCCCTTCGAATTCGCCCACTTCAGCCTTTCCGGATTCCGCAAGCGCGGCGCGGATGAGGGAAAGTGAGGGGAGGGCGGTTAGACGTTCCAGGACGTCGCGCGGGTGTAAGGTATTCATCGCAATGTACCGAAAATCATGTATAGGTCTCTCGCGGCAGGACGATGCGCCGCATTATAGTGAGGCCCGTCGGTCGCGACTACTGAGGCCGCCGATTGCATTGCCGCATGAATCCTTTGAGGGGAGACCCTGCCGTGAAACGAGCCCTTTTGTCATTCGCCCTTGTTCTCGTCGCCTCGCTCTGTTTCGCCGACGGCGCGATCAATCTGAGCATCCGCTACTACGACAAGCGTGTGTACTATCCCGACAGCGACATAGCCATCAAGGTGAGCATTTCTAACGGGAGCGCGCTGACCTATCGCTTCAAGCTCGCGGAAAACCGCGTCTATAGCATGGATTTCGACGTGAGGACCCCGGCGAACCGCCAGGTCGACGCCTCCGATTCTTTCAAGCGTGCCCGCGCCGATTCGGGTCCCGTCTTCTACCGGGATGTCTCGATAGAACCCGGCGAGGAATACTCCTTCGTCGAGAGCCTCTCATCCTATGCGGCGCTCAAGGATCCGGGAACCTATGCCATCCAGGCGAGCTTCTGGCCCGGCCTCGCTCCCTCGACGGGGAGCGGAGATCTGGCCCCCCTGTTGTCCAATGTCCTCATGCTGTCGCTGCGCCCCACCCCGCCGGCCTCCCCCACCCCCCTGGACTCCGTCAAGCTCGAGACGGGAGAACTCCTCCACCCCGAAGCCATTCCTCCCGACGAGGTGGTGACCAGAACCATAGAAGCCCGTCAGCGCTCGCGATGGAACGAATTCTTCCTCTACCTCGATCTCGAGTCCCTGCTCAGGCGCTCGGCCGAACTCGCGCGTTCCTACGATCGCCAATCGGACGAGGGACGGAGAAGGATGCTCGACAGCTTCCGCTCTGACCTCCAGAATAATAAAGGCGCCAATCCCATCGTCACCCTGCCCAAGGAATTCACCATCGAAGAAACTCGGTATACGGCGGATCACGGATTCGTTACCGTTCTCGAAAAATTCGCCGAAAAGGGCTATACCTCGATCAAGGAATACGATTACGAACTGCAAAGGCGCGGGGACATCTGGTTCATCGTCGGCTATACCGTGGTGAACAAGGGTACTGAATGAAGGCTCTTCTCCTCATCGAGGACGATCTCAAGGCAATCGAGATCGCCGCCTGCATCAATCCCGTCGGCTTCGAGGTGATTCGTTACCGCAATCCCCTCAAGGCCCTCGACAACCTCGATGAAATAGCGCCCGATGCCATCATCGCCAGCGCCCTCGACTTTCCGCGCCATTGGAAGATCATCGCTGACGTCGTCCGTGCGGCAAAGGATCGGCATGCTTGCTCGATCGTCATCCTTCGAGGCGAGCACTTCGGAACCGAGGAGGCCGACAAGGCCACCCACCTCGGTGTCAACGGTATCGTTTCCGACAGGATTTCCGAGCCCCACGCCCGCGACCATCTCGTGCGCCTCCTCGGCCGATATTCGAAGCTACGCAACGCGCGAGCCGCCGAAAGGTTCCAGGTCGCCGAGTGGGACAGGTGCATCTTGCTTTTCGTCCATCCTCATTCGGGCAGAATTCTCGGAGGGCGAGTCGCGACGATTTCCGCGACGGGGTTGTCCTTCGAACCCGACGAATTCGACGCCATCACCGATCTGGAAAAGGAAACGGTATTAAAGTCCAGCAGTCTCAGGGTAGGCGATAATATCCTTTCCCTGGATTGCCGAATCGTGCGCACGGGCTCCCTCATAGGCCTATCCTTCGGCACGATCGACAAAGTCCAACGCGCCCTTCTGGACGATTGGCTGGCAAAAAGCCTCGAACGCGAACTTTCTGCCACGGCGTCGGGGATGTTGATAGTTCCTGAACCATAAGCTATTCTCTATATCATGGATCTCGACAATATCCCTTGCACGGATGCCGCCCTCGAGGAATACGCGAGGAAACTCAAGGCCATTGGCCATCCGATCCGGCTCAGGCTCCTGATCCTCATCTCCAGGGAGGACGATCCCTGCGTCTCCGATATGTGGCGCTGCCTTCAGCAGCCCCAACCGGTTATTTCCCAGCATCTGGCAATCCTCAAGGAGAACGGGATCGTCTCGGCGGAGGTACAGAAGACCAGGCGTGTCTACTCGATCGTTGATCCCTTCATCGCCGGCATTATCGCGAAAATCGCCGAAGAGAACCCTGTCCCGGCCCTTTGACAATCAGGACCTCAGGGAAGGATAGCCGGGCGCTTCCCCACTGGCCGTGCAAGAGCCTGGGCAGCCGCCCTTCCCCAGACGCCGCTTCTCTTCGACGCGACGAGTCCTTGCAGGAGTTGTCTGCCCGATTCCAGCCTGGAATCGGCGAGAAGTGATTCCCCCAAGTAATAGAGATATTTCCACAGTCCCTTCTCGTCGCACCAGGAGGCGAGATCCTTTCTTTCGGCGATCAGGGACGAGAAGGCCTCTAGCGTGGTATAGCGCAATGCCGGATCGTATTCCCTCAGGGCTGCCAGGGCCCGGGTAAGGATCGCATCGGCAGCCAGGGCTAGGCTTATCGTGGCCTGGGAACGCCCATTCCTCAACAGGAATTCGCCCAAGGCCGAGGCGGCATCGATGATTTTGGGTTCATCGACAGGATAGAGCCGCAGCATGACGTCGAAGCCTTGGAGATCAAGGGCCCTTTCCATCGCCGTCCTGAGAAAATCATCGCTCGAGGAGAAAATGACCGAATCGGATAGCGCAAGCCTGAGATCGTCCTCATAGTCCTTCCAGTCGCCTTTTGCCTTGTGCACGGCGGCGAGGGCAAGGATGACGCCGAGGCGATCGTCCGGCACCTCGAGGGAGGCGGCCTCATCCAGGGTCTTGCGATACTGAAGCTCGGCCAAGGCGAGTTCGCCTTCGATGAAGAAGACCCTTCCGATGCCGAATTCGGCCTCCGGATAGGCTTGCAGTTCTACGGCGAGGCTTTGTAGGGCCTTGAGCGAATTATGAATAGCGGCGGAGCCTCGAAGCTCCTCGACCGCGAGCCAGGCCCTCGTGAAATTCGCCAGATCCGGAGACTTGGTTCGGATATGGAGGCTCTCCATCTCCTTCCTCAAAGACCCGGCGGCCGAGTCGCGGATGACCCCGAATTCGCGCTCGCCGAATTCCTTGGTGGCAAGACGCTCGACAATGAGGTCGATCCTGTCCCAGGAGTCAGTCGCCTCGGGAAGTCGCAAGGCGGCCTCGATGTCCGCCGAAGCGAGCGCGAAACGTTCCTTGCGCAGGGCGATAGCATTTTGCCAATCCGTCAGCGCGACATCGAAGCGACGCGCGTCGAAGGCCTGTCGGCCGTTTTCATACTGCTGCCAGGCCATATCGGCAGCCGAGACCTGCGCTCCGGCCAATAGGGCCATGAGGAGCGCGATGGTATATGCGGCCTTTTCGGGTAACCGGCTCTCCGCCATCCTTCGAGTATCCTTCCCAACAGTGGACGATGGACCTTTACTACTATACATATCGGTAAGGAGGCCGGGCTAAGACAGACAAAAGGGGGATCGAAGATCGCGGAGCTTTTAGGGGATTTCTTCGGTGCGCAAGCCCTTCATCGCCCTCGGCTCATTCCGTTCTTCGTATCGGGAAACTAATTGCAGTCATACCTAGTCCTGCCAGAGGAGTGGCGAAGGCCTGCTAAGGGTCTTCCCTTTCTCCAAAAAGGATCCGCAAACCGTCGACCGCCGCACGAAGTTCATCGAGCGAATCGCGGCCGGGTTCGCCCGGCTTCCCAGCCGAGACGAGAGCCCTTTCTGCCGCTTTCCAAAGCCTATTTACCTCTCCGCGATGTGAGAAGAGCAGGAGGCCGAGATCCTGGCGAGGGCCGCTTCGCCTCAAGAGACTCGGGTCTGTCTGGAGCCTCGCCTCAAGCTCCTCATAAAGACTCATCATGCACCATCTATCGGCAAGAGGGGACCAATGCGGTAGGCCAGAACCTCGATATACTCTCTTCGCTTTCGACAATGCCTCCGATATTAATAGCATGACAACGAAAAACAAGCGGCCCGATGTTTGGCGCGGGCTGGATTACGTCTCCGGGGCGATCGCCCTTTGCGCAGCCGTGGTCGGAAGCTTCGGTTTGGCGATCGGCGGTGTTGGCGGCGCCATCGTCGCCGCAACCCTCGCGGGAGTGGCTTCGGCCCTCCTCGTTCCCGCGCTCGGCGCGAAGGCTCCCGCCGCAGCGCCTCAGGCCGAGGCATCGAAACCAACGATAGAGCCTTCCCCATCGATTCCCGAGGATAGGACCGATGAACTCACCGGTCTCGCAAATGAAAACGGCCTCAAGGCATGGTTCGCCGAACACACGCCGAGGCTCGTAGAGGAAAAGCTCAGTATCGTCGTGCTTTCCGCCTCGCTCGAAGGCTTCGACGCGATCGTCAGAGGTAGAGGCAAGGTCGTCGCAGACAAGGTATTGATAGAAGTGGCTCATAGAATCGCGGTCTTCGCCGGCGAGGAAGGAATCGCTGCGCGAACAGGCGGGGGAGAATTCGCCTCGAAGGTCGCGGTCGTCCCCGAACATTCCGTGGAGCGCGCCTCGGAGATCGCCGCGAAAATGGCCGAAGTCCTCCAACGCCCCGTTGAGCTTCCCGAAGGCGTCATCTGGATCGGCGCCTGCGTTGGCGCCGCCTCCGGCCCGGCCACGGAAGGCCTCGGCGTACTCGACCGAGCCCGCGCAGCCCTCGCGAAAGCCAAACAGGTGGGGCTCGGGCATTATGTGGTGGACAAGGGATAAGCAGGGTTCGGTCGGCGCGGGCGCCCGACCTCGACTAAAGAGACGCGCCCTCGGTCCTTCAGTTTATTTTTTGCAGCCCCTCAACCGGGGATATTCGGGTCGAGAGCTCCGTCGGCTTCCCTAGTCGTCCAACCCCATCCCATCGAGAATCTTCGGGATGGTCTTTTCGACCCGGGACTCGCGCGTTTTGGACTGCTTGGGTAGGGCGAAATGATAGAGATAAGCCTTTTGTCTTCCCGGAGTCAGGGCATCGAAGGCAGACCTCAAGGCCGGGAGTTCGTCCAGCTTGCGTTGGAATTCCTCGGGCACCTTGAAATCCGACGTCTTCTTCAGTTCGACCTTCAACCCGGCCTTTTCGATCTCGATGGCTTCCTTGACGTAGGATTTTAGCGTCTTTTCCATCTTTGTGATTTCCTGGGCATTCGTGAACCGTATCTGGCGCGCAGCCTGGACGTTGTCCGTCTGTTGTATGAGGATGGACTTGGCATCCTTGAGCAAGGCGCCCTTCATGAAGAGGAGGGCGCAATATTCCTTGAATCCATGCATTAGTACTATATTTTTACCGTCGAGCGTGTAGCCGGGCTGGCCCCACTTCAGCTCTTCGGTTAGATCGCAGCCAAGAATGATCTGCCGGAGCTTCTTGAATTCCTCCTGCCATTTTTTCTCGTTGGTCAAGAACGCGTCAACCTTTGGATTCATCTTTGGAGCCCCTCCAGACTGCTGCGAGCCGAGCCGCGAACCCTGCGGCTTTTCCAGCCTCGGCTCGAAACTTACCCTCAGCTATTCCATGCCCGGTCACCAGGCGTCAATGGCGCCGCCCGCCTCGGAAAGCCCCGGGCACGCGCTTCCCGTTCGACTCCCTTTCGTCGTATTAGAAAAAAGGCTCGCCGTAGCGAGCCTTTTCAAGAGCGCCGAAAGGGAGTCGCCTTCCGCTCAGCATCCTCCTGACGCTTCGCTCCAGGCCGCGGGAATCGCTCTCGCGTCTTCCTGACGCTCGACCCGCGGCTTTCCTCGATGTCTCGGAAAGCCCCGGGCACGCGATTCCCGTTCGACTCCCTTTCGTCGTATTAGAAAAAAGGCTCGCCGTAGCGAGCCTTTTCAAGAGCGCCGAAAGGGAGTCGAACCCTCGTCTCCAGCTTGGAAGGCTGGGGTAATAGCCGTTATACGACCGGCGCGAGCGAGGCTAAAAATAGCGACGAGGCGGGCGGCATGTCAATATGGGGCCGGGGGCCGTTCCAACTCTTCGGACTGTTCGCGGAGGGATTCTATCTCCTGGGACCAATAGCCTCGACTCCCCCATTCGGGAAATTCCTTGACGAACCAGGCATCATGACGCTGCCGCGCGCGCCACGCGAGGAAATGGAGCATCCTGAGAAAGCGCAGGGTTTCGATGGCGGCGACGCTGCCCGGAGGGAGGGTCGAAAACTCGCCGTAGCCCTCGAGGAGGAGCCCGAGTTCCCTTTCGCATTTCGGCGCCCTGTCGGGGAGGAGAAGCCAGAGATCCTGGACGGGCGGGCCCATCATGCAGTCGTCGAAGTCGATGAGAAGGAGGCCTTCACCAGGTCTTTCGAGAATGTTGCCTCGGTGAAGATCGCCGTGGATGCGTTGCAGGGGCATCGTTGCGAGGCGAGAGGCGATCGGGCCCGTGGCTCTGCCGACGATCTCCTCGAAATCTTCGCGGATATCGGGATGGACGAGCGGGCGAAGTTCATTTATCCAACCATTGATGAGGCCGGAATCGAATCGCGGGCGATGACTTGTGATCTGCCCACCGGCAGCCTGGTGCAGGCGACCCGCCAGGGCCCCCAATCTTCGCCAGTCGCCTTCGGCTTCGGCGTCGAAATTCCTTCCGCCTTTTTTTGGAAAGAGAGCGAAATGAAATTCTATCGTCCGGTCGTCCTCCTCGAGTTCGAGGGTCCCGAGGCTCGAGCCGTCCGGCGCCAGGATAGGCGCGACGACCGGCACTTCCACGGCCGCGCAGTCCGCGATCAGGCGATGCTCTTCAAGTATCGCTTCGTAGGTCCAACGGTCCGGGCGGTAAAATTTGGCGACCAGGGACTCGCCCTCATCTGTTCTGAGCCCATAGACGCGATTGATGTAGCTCGGGTAGGTGGAGACAGTTCCGTCCAACCTGAGTCCGTAATTTTCCTCGACGGCTTCTATCGACAAGGCCGGGGAGAGTGCGTCGAAGCCCGAAGTTTCGAGGGACGCCCTCACGTGAGATCTCGCTCCGCGAGTTCTTCCCATCGCTGCGTTTTGGAGGCGATGAGGGTATCCAATTCGGCGTGGCGCCGGGTCTCGGCGGCGTGATCCCGATCCTTGAAGGCGGGGGAAGCAAAAAGTTCCTCCAATGCCGATTTCTCCGCCTCGAGCTCGGCGATGATGTCGAGAATGCCTTCAAGCTCCCGGCGCTCCGACCAGGACAGCTTGGCTTCTCGCTTTCGGCCGGCGCCCTGCTTCGACGAGGCGCCGTCCTCCGTCTGCGCGGAGGGAGCGGCGACACTCTGCGGCTTGGCTTCCATGCTGGCCACCCAGTCGCTCCAGCCTCCCGGAAAGCTGCCGAAGCCGCCTTTGCCGTCGAGGACGACAAGGCTATCCACCGTCCTGTCGAGGAAGGCCCGATCATGGGAGACCACGAGGAGGGAGCCCGCGAAATCGTCCAGCCAGTCCTCGAGGAGTTCGATGGTCGCAATGTCGAGATCGTTGGTCGGTTCGTCCAAAAGGAGGACATTGGGCGAGTCGGCGAGGAGACGCACGAGCTGCAAGCGGCGCCTCTCGCCACCTGAAAGTCTCGACGCCTGCATCGACTGAAAAGCTCGAGGAAAACCGAAGCGCTCGAGAAAATCCTCGGCGGAGAGGCTTGTTCCGTCTCCCATCCTGATGCGCTCGGCCTTGTCCCGCACTATGTCGATGAGCGTCGCCCTGCCGTCCATGGATTCGCCCCGTTGGTCGAATAGCCCGACCCTGAGGGTGTCGCCGCGCGATATGCTTCCCCGATCGGGCTCGAGCCCTCCCGCGGCCAGCGCCAAGAGTGTCGACTTGCCCGAGCCGTTCGGCCCGATGACGCCGATGCGAGATGCCGGCAAAAAGTCCCAACTAAAGGGATCAAGGACTTTCTTCCCGTCGAAGCCCTTTGCCACCGAATCGAACACTATCCCTTTCTTGCCGAGACGAACGCTGACGGAAGCGAACTTAGCACCCTCGGATTCGCGCTCCAGGCCCGAGGCTTGCATTCCCCGAATGACATCCTTGCGGCGCTCGCTCTTCCCCGCCCTGGCCCTCGCTCCCCGCGCGAGCCAGGCGAGTTCGATCTTGAGCTTGGCGAGGCGGCGGCTTTCCGCTTTTTCGAGGGCGGCTTCGCGTTCGGTCTTCCTCTGAAGCCAATCCGAGTAATTTCCCGGATGGGCAAAGACCTGGCGCCTGTCGATCTCGAGAATGCTCGTCGCGACGGCGTCGATGAACCAGCGGTCGTGGGTGACGAAAAGAAGGGCGCCTTCCCGCGCGGCGAGACGCCTTTCGAGCCAGGAGATCGACTCCACGTCGAGGTGATTGGTCGGCTCGTCGAGGATGAGGAGTTCGGAATACGTGGATAGGGCCCGCGCTATGGCGGCCTTTTTCGCCATGCCGCCGGAAAAGCTCCCGATGTCGGCGCCTGGATCGTCGAGTCCCAACTCCGCGCAGAGGGCGAGAAAACGATTCTCCAGGCTGACAGGGCCGTGGCTCTCGAGTTCTTCTTCGAGCGAGGTCGGGGGAAGGCCACCCGATGCGAGTATATGCCTGCGCTGTCGCGCGAGAGCGATTTCGGGGGCCTCCCCGAGGTAGAGGAAATCTATAAGACTCGTACCGGCGGGAGTCGGCGGCGCCTGCTCGAGAACCGCGATAGAAAGGCCGCGTTTGCGGGCGACGCGGCCCTTGTCGGGAACGAGGCTGCCGGCGACGAGGCGAAGGAGACTCGTCTTGCCCGAGCCGTTCCTCCCGACGACGGCGATGTTCTCGCCTTCTTCGATACCGGCGGTGACATCCTCGAAGAGATAGCCGTCCTTGAGCGCGACGCCGAGCCTGTCGAGTACGACGAGATTCATCGATTCCTGCTTGGCATCATTGACCGACCCTGATGTCCTGCCAGATCGCGTTGTACTTGTCCAGGCCGGGGCCGAGGTCGTCCTTGGTTTCGCATTTGGCGAGATCCTCCACCTTGTACCACATGTCCCCTTTCTTTAGGGCCCTGGCCGGCACGTTGACCGAACTTGGGAAGCCGAAGGCGTCGACGAAGGCCGCGTAATTCTCAGGCCTATGGATGTAGTCGATGAACTTCTCGGCGAGATCGAGGTTTTTCGAGCCCTTGAGAATGACCATTGAATCTATGTACATCGGTCCGCCTTCGGCGGGGATGAAGAAGTCGACATCGGATCTTTTCGCCGGATCGTATTCGGCAAAAATATTCTCGGCGTAACCCTGGGCAACCCAGACGTCGCCGGCCGCGAAGTTCTTGGCGAAGGCCTCGGCGTCGAACTTGAGTAAGTTCGGCTTCCACTCGTCATTGATCAATTTCTTCGCGGCCGCGAGTTGGCCGTCGTCCAGAGTGTTCACCGAATATCCGAGATGGGCGAGGGCATCGCCCATGACCTCGCGCATGTCGTCGAGCATGGTCATCTTTCCCTCGAGATCCTTTCGCCCGAATATCGACCAGGAACGATCGTAGTTCTTGACCTTCGTTTTGTTGACCGCGATGCCGGCGGCGCCCATGTAATAAGGGACTGAGTACTTGTTGCCGGGGTCGAAAGTACATTTCGCCAGCACCGCCGGGTCGATATTCTTGAAATTGGGTATCTTGGCGTGGTCGATGGGGGCGAGCATGCCTTCCTTTATCATGATGGAAACGTAGTCGCCCGAGGGAAAGGTGATGTCGTAATTGGAGCCGCCGGCCTTGAGCTTCGCGAACATCTCCTCGTTCGAGGCGAAGGTGTCGTAGACGACCTGCGCCCCGTACTCCTTCTCGAAACCCTTTATCACCGAATCGGGGGTGTAATACGTCCAATTGAAAATATACAGTTTCTTGGGCCCCGCCTCGCTTTTCGAGCACGAGACCGTCCCCGCGGCGATTGCGACAGCCGCCAGGACGAGAATCGAGCTCCTCAAGATTCCGCGCAGGGATACGAATGCCTTCATGCGGATACCTCCTCCTTTGTTTATGCGACGGCGGAGGCCGTCGCCTGGAACCCATGTGAAACCGTGCCGCCAGGCTTACTCGCCATGCCCGATCCTCGCTCAGGCGCGGGACGCGAAGGCCTTGAGAAAGCGCCTCGAAGGATAGACGAGGAGGACGGTCCCGGCGACCATCACGACGGAAAGGGCATTGATCACCGGAGACACGCCGAAGCGGATCGCCGAATATATATAAAGCGGAAGGGTCGTGGATCCGGGTCCGGCCACGAAAAAGGTTATGACGAAATCCTCGAGGGAAAGCGTGACGGCCGTGAGCCAGCCCGAGAGGATGCCCGGAGCGACCATGGGCAGGATCACCCTGACGAGGGTTTGCAGCTCGCTCGCCCCGAGATCCCGCGCGGCCTCGATGACGGAGGAGTCGAATTCCTCGAGCCGCGCCGAAACGAGGAGAAACACGAAGGGAATATTGAAGGTCGTATGTGCTATGAGAATCGTCGCGATCCCGAGCTTGAGGCCTATGGCGGCGAAGAACACAAGGAGGGACACCCCGACGACGATTTCGGGCAGGATCATGGGCATGAAGCTCATCGCCGCGACGTAACCCCTGCCCCTGAAGCGGAATCTGCTCGTCCCCACGGCGGCGAGGCTGCCGAGGGCCGCGGCAGCGGAGGCCGATCCCAGGGCGACTATGACGCTCTTTCCGAAGGCCTTCCATAATTCCGGCGACTCGAGGAAGAGGCGTTCGTACCAAATCGTCGAGAAGGAGGTGAAGGAGCCGCCTCTCGACGCATTGAAGGAGTAAAGGAGTAGGACGAGAAGCGGAAGAAAGAGAAAGAAGACGATCGTCCAAAACACCATATTCGAGAAAGAGGGCCGCTTGGAGGCTTTCACGAGATGCCCCTCCGCGACCCGGCATTGGCCGTATCCGGTCCGACGAGCCCCTGATCCTCCGCGCTATCGACGACGAGGGCGGGAGAAGGTCGCCTCGATCCCCAGAGGAAGGCGAGGCTTCCGAGGGCAGCGATCAGGGTGACTGCCATAGAGATCGAGGATGCGAGCGGCCAGTTCCGCGTCTTCGTCACCTGATCGGCGATGATATTTCCGAGCATATAGGAGTCTTTGCCGCCGACGAGGAGGGGCACCGCGTACGCTCCGAATATCGGGATGAAGGTGAAGAGGACGGCGGTGACGATGCCGCCCTTGATGTTGGGGAGGAGGACGCGAACAATGGCGTCGAATTTGCTCGCCCCGAGGTCCCGGGCCGCCTCGAGGAGGGTGAAATCGAATTTGTCGATCGTGGAGAAGAGCGGCAAGATCGCGTAGGGCAGGTACATGTACACGAGGACGACCACGACCGCGGTCTGGTTGTAGAGGAATTGAACCGGGGAGTCGATTATGCCGATCGCCCTGAGGAGATCGTTCAGGAATCCCTCCGCGCCAAGAATCGATATCCAGGCGTACACGCGCACGAGAAAATTGGTCCAAAAGGGAACAATTATGAGAAACAATCTCATCGGTTGGTTGCGGCTCCGCGCGATCGAGTATCCCGCGGGAAGGGCGATAAGAATGGTGATGGCGGTCGCGACGATGGATACGATGAGGGTCCTCAGCGCGACAGACAGGAGGATGGGGCTTCCGAGGGTATGCCAGGCCGCCAAGGAAAATTGCGGCACGACACCGCCATAGAGGCCCTTCGCGAGGAAGGAATAGGCGACGATGATGCCGAGGGGGGCCGCGAAAAAGACGGTCAGCCAGAGGCCCTGGGGCAGGGCGTAGATGGGACCGAAATTGCGTTGCCTCACGGCCGAGACCCCGGACCCTCATCCTCGCGATGCGAACTCTCGACGATTACAGCATCGCGGGGGTTCCAGGTAAGGTAGACTTCGTCCTTCCACTTTATATCGGGTACGCCTTCCGACCACTGGGCGTGCTGGCGGAAGACGACGAGACTCGCCCCACCCTCGGTACGAACGAAATACTTGGATTGAAACCCCGAGTAGATGGGCTCTTCCACGCGGCCGGCGACCACGTTCTTTTCGGCCAAAGATGAATCGGGACGGGAGAGGGATATATGCAATTTCTCGGGGCGGACCGCCACGCTGACGCGGGCGCCGACAGGCGCCTCTCCGTTGGCCTCGACGGCGAGCCGACCGAGGCGATCGACCTCGACCGTGGCGATTTCCCCCTCTCGCTCGATCACCGTTCCCGAAAAGAGGTTGGTGTCCCCGATGAATCGAGCCACGAAGTCGGTCCGGGGATTCTCGTAGATATCCTGGGGGCTGCCGACCTGGAGGACCCTACCCCCGTCCATGACCGCTATCCGGTCGGAGACGGACAGGGCCTCGGCCTGGTCGTGGGTCACATAAATGAAGGTAATGCCTACTTTATCGTGGATCGAGTCGAGTTCCACGAGCATGTGCTGCCGCAGTTTCGCGTCGAGGGCGGAGAGAGGCTCGTCGAGGAGGAGGACCGAGGGCTCGTTGATCAGGGCTCGCGCGATGGCGACTCTCTGCTTCTGTCCGCCCGAAAGCATCGAGGGTTTCTTGGACGCGTGCTTTTCGAGTTGGACGAGGGAGAGATGCCGCATCACGAGGTCCTTGAGGAGACGATGGGGTGTCTTCCTGATGCGGAGGGGAAAGGCTACGTTCTCGAATACGCTGAGGTGGGGGAAAAGCGCGTAGCTCTGGAAGACGGTGTTGCAGCCCCGCTTGTCGGGGGGAAGCTCGGTGACGTCCTTGCCGTCGAGGTGGACGAGGCCGACATCAGGCTCTTCGAAACCGGCGATGACGCGAAGCAGGGTCGTCTTGCCGCAACCCGAGGGACCGAGGAGGCTGAAAAATTCGCCTTTTTTGATCGAGAGGGAGACATCCTTCAGCGCTTGAAAATCGCCGAAGGACTTGGTAATACCCGAGACGCTGACATCCGAACCTATCATCCCGGTATCGCTCCTTGCCCGGCCCGGCGGCCGCCCTCATGGGTTTTCTAGGGTATAGGGACAAGGCTCCCTATTAGTCAATACGCCGGACCGGGCGGAAGGAGGCCGGATTATCTTCCGATGGTCGCCCTCACCTTCTCGATGGCCTTCGCCTCGACGGCCTCGGCTTCGGAAATCAGGGCATTCGCCTGTCTCTCGAGGTTCTCCGCAAAGGCCCTATCCTTCACGCCTGCGAGGTTGATGAGGACGTTGAAGGCCGCGCCGATTACCGCCGAACGGGCCATGAGGGCTCCCACCCCGGCATCGGAAACGGAATTGACATTGCCCTTTTCCGCCGCTTCCACGCAGAGTTTGGCGGCTTCCAGCGAGGCTTTTGCCGAAGCGAGAGGAACCTCGGCGGCCCTTTTGTTGGCGGCCTCCAGCGCCGCTTCGCGCGCTGCCTTCTCGGCTTCGGTGGCCTTCGGCAGCCGCCCCGCTTCGAGGATGCCGTTGAAGGCGGCCGTGTCCTCGTCGACGGCGTCGAGGAGGCGCTCTTTCACGGACTGGGCCTTGACTGCGAGGGCCGAAAGTTCGCTCCACTTCGCCTCGTAGCCCTTTTTTCCGACGGTGAGGTTTCCGACCATCGCGGCGAGGGCCGCGCCGAGACTGCCCGCGAGGGCAGCTACCGAACCGCCTCCGGGAGCCACTGAATCGTTGGACACTTCGTCGACGAAATCGACGGTTCGCATCGAGACGAGGGGGCGCTGCGGATTGCAGGCCCATTCCACGATCTTCTTCGCCGGGTCGAAGGTTCCCACCGAGGCGAGGCCCATGGACCTGATCGCGGTCTCGACAAGTTCGAGGCTGCTCGCGCCTTCGCTCTTGCCAGTCTTGGAGAGGAAATGCCTGCCGGCTGCGAGAAGGGGTTCCAGCGGAACGAGTCCGACGATCTCCGAACCGGTGACCAGCATGCCGAGCTTTTCGGCCTCGGCCTTGACGGTTTCGAAGACCACATGCAGGGGCGTCGCATGATAGTCGAGAAGATTGATCGAAACCTGGGCAAGACGGTAGCTGTCGATGTACCAACCTATAGCCCGCACCTCCTTGAGGAGGCCGGGCAGTTTTACCGTTGCGCCGGAGGCATCCTTGAGGACGTTGCCCGCTGCGTCCTTCGCGGCCCTTCCGCCTTCGCGGATCGTGAGGGCAATTTCGTTGGCGAGCTTCTTGTCCCTCGTGTTGAGGTTGACGTTGTAGGCGATGAGAAACTCGCGGGCGCCGGTAACGGTCGCTCCCCACCGGGGTACGAAGGTCGCGGGTCCGAAATCGGGCTTCCACTCGGACTTCGCGAGCTTGTCGGGCAGGGCCTCGTATTCGCCGGAACGGATGTCGGCGAGACTCTTCCTCTCCGGGCGGCTCGCGGCCTTTTCATAGAGATAGACGGGCACGCCGAGCTCCCTCGCGAGGGACTCGCCGAAGCGCTTCGACAGGGCGACGCAGTCCTCCATCGATAGGCCGGACACGGGCACGAAGGGACATACGTCGAGGGCGCCCATCCTCGGATGAGCGCCGGAATGCCGGGCCATGTCGATGGATTCCCAGGCGGCCCTCGCCGCGGCGAGGGCCGCGGAAAGGACGGCCTCGGGCTCGCCCACGAAGGTATAGACGGTTCGATTCGTGTCGGGGCCGGGATCGACGTCGAGGAGCGACACGCCTACTACCGAGCGGATGGCCTGTGCTATCGCCTCGATCTTCGCCTTGTCGCGGCCCTCGGAAAAATTGGGGACGCATTCAACAATCTTCCTCTCGCTCATCCCAGCTCCTTGCAATTGATATGATCAAGCCTTCGGTTTTCGCGGCCGGGGCGGTCGCGTCGAGGTCTTTCCGTATGTTTCATGGGAAGGTGTCTTCCTGTCCGGCTTGTCGGACCGTTCCGGCTTGTCGGACCGTTCCGGCCTGTCTTTAAAGCTGCGGGGATATTGCCCTTCTTTGCGGAAGGGTCCGCTCCTCTTGACCGGACCCTCTCCGCGTTGGGTCGCGAGCCTTACGGGAGGCAGGCCACCCGAGCCCTGGGCAGAACGGATGACCTTCTCTGCCGCGTCGAAAGGCACCGTAAGAAACGAGAAATTCTCGTAGACCTCGATACCGCCGACAAGACGATCGGGAAGGCCCGACAGGCGCTTGACCAAACTAGCCAGGCTCCGCGGCGTCGCCCCGTCGCGGCGGCCGACGCCAACGAAGAGGCGAGAGGTCGCCGCCGCGTCGACCGAGGTTTCCGCAATCTCGCGATAGCGACGCGGGTCGAGTTCGGCGCCGAAGGCTTCGAAGAGAGCGGCGGCGAGGGCATCCCTCGCTGGAATCCTGGCGATGAGCTCGTCGGCGAACTCCTTCCAGGGTCCCTGCTCGTCGACGCCTTCCTTGCCCGCCGCCACGACCTCCTCCGAGGCCCCTAACTTCTCGGCCCGGGCGAGGAGCCTTCCCCTGAGGCGCTCCTTGCGGGTCGCGATGAGCTCGGAAACGGCCGGGACCTTGCCCTTCTTGAGGGAGGTGCCACCGACCTTCTTGATGCGGAACAGCTTGCGGTACTCGTCTGGCGTGACGAAGGTGACCGCCGTACCGGCGTTCCCCGCCCTGCCGGTCCGTCCCACGCGATGGACGTAGGACTCCGAATCGTGGGGAAGAGACCAATTGATAACATGGCTGAGCCGATCGATGTCGATTCCCCTCGCCGCGACGTCCGTGGCGACGAGCACTCTGAGCCTTCGATCGCGGAAACGCGCGAGGGTCCGCTCGCGTCGATCCTGGCTGATGTCGCCGTGGAGGACGTCGGATTCGTAGCCCTTCGCCTCGAGCTCGCTCGCGACGCGGTCTGCCTCTATCTTCGTCGCGGTGAACACGATGCCGAAAAATTCCTCCTCGGCGTCGATGATGCGGCAGAGGGCCTCGATCCTGTCCTGCTCCCGCACCTCCATCCAGACCTGCTCGGCGAGCTCGGTCGCGACGGCCTCGCTCGAATCCTCGATGACCTCGTGGTTCTTGAGGTGACGCTTGGCGATGCGATGGACTCCGTCGGGCATGGTCGCCGAAAAGAGCACCGTTCTTTTGCTCTCCGGCGATTTCGCCATCACGGTTTCGATATCTTCTATGAAACCCATGTCGAGCATTTCGTCCGCCTCGTCAAGGACGAGGTATTCGAGGTTCGAGAGGTCGATGGAGCCGCGCTCCATGTGGTCGAGTACACGCCCCGGCGTGCCGACGACGATCTCGACGCCGGCGGACAGCCGCCGGAATTGCTCGCCGTAGGAGGCTCCTCCATAGATTGCCGCGATGCGAGGGCGGGCGGCGCTCCGCAGCGAGGATATCTCGCCGGCCACTTGGATCGCGAGTTCCCGGGTCGGGACGAGAACCAGGGCGAGTATCCCTTTGCCGGGGGACTTCGCGAGGAGTTCGAGCAAGGGAATGCCGAAGGCGGCCGTCTTGCCCGTTCCCGTTCGAGCCCTCGCGATGAGATCACCGCCGGGCACGAGGAGCCTCGGAATGGCGAGGCGCTGGATGGGGGTTGGCTCCTCGAAGCCCTTCTTCTTGACCGCGGCCAGGACTGCCGGGTCGAGGCCGAAGGACTCAAAACCGCTTATGTCGCTCATTTGGCCAGTGTAGGTCTTTTGAGGCCTCTTCAACAATGGGCCCGCGGAGTCAGCCATGGCCGACTTACGAAGAACGGCCGCGGCGGCTCGAGCGGCGACTCCGGCTGAGCGGATTTGACGCCGCGCCGCCCGTGATAGAAAATACACAACTATAGCGCCGACGCTCGGCAAGGGGAGGAAGCTGCAATGAAGAATTTGACGAGTCTCGGGTCACGGCTGGTTCTCGCGATATCCCTTCTCATCGTCGGCATCCTCGCCGCCGTCGGAACCATCATCTTCTTCGATTTCAGATCGACCCTCGACGAGGAACTCGGCAAGAACGCGATGACGACCACCTCGCTTCTCAAGCAGGAACTCGATTCATGGATCGGTACGAAGTATGGGATACTTCGCAGCCAGAAGGCGGTAGTCGAGGAATTCTTTCCCGACGGCAAGCCGATCCTCACATTCCTCCAAAAGGTTCTTCCCGAGGACAAGGACAACATGGAGGTCTACTGGGGCTCTGCGAAGCCTTTCAAGGATGGAGGACAGATGCTGCTGGCGACCGGCACCGCGCTGCCCGCGACCTACGACCAAACCATTCGAGCTTGGTATACTGCCGCCCAGGGAAGCCCCGACATAATCGCTACCGAACCCTATGTCGACGCGGGAACGGGAAAACTCGTCATCACCCTCGCCTTGGCTGTCAGCCCCCAACTTGGGGTAGCAGGAATAGACCTCGAGCTGACCAGGATAGTCGGCATCGTCGCCGACAAGAGAATCTCGCGAGATGGAAAGACCTGGCTTATCAGCAAGGGCGGCAAGTTCATAACCAATGAGGATGCGAAGCAGATTCTTCAGACAAGTCCCTTCGATTCCGGCCCTCTCGCGGCGGTCAAGACGCAGGTCCTCGGCAATGAGAGTTCCTTCGGAATCCTCCGCGGGAGTTCGACGTATTTCGCGTCTCGGAGCGTACCCTCTCTCCAGGCCATCCTTCTCACGACGGGCCCGCTCTCAAACATCTATGGGTCGCTCACCGCCTTCCTCATGCGACTCCTCGTCGTGATGGTGCTGGCCGTCGCCATTTCCATCGCGATCGTGTTCTTCTATTCGCGCAGCATCTCACGGCCCCTCGGAGCGCTGACGAGCCTCGCGCGCCGCCTCTCGACAGGGGACCTTTCGGTCGAGGTCAACGCGACGATGCGCTCGCGACGGGACGAAATCGGAGAGCTGGCGGAAGCCTTCGGCAGCATGGCGGTCAGCATAGAAAGGGTCGTCGAAGGCGTCCAGGATTCGATAGCCATTCTCGCGAAGGGGGCCGAAGACCTGGCTACCTCGAGTTTCTCCCTTTCCGAAGGAGCCTCGGAGCAGGCGGCGAGCACGGAAGAAGTCTCCGCATCGCTCGAGGAGATGAGCGGGAACATCCGCAACAGCGCCGACAACGCGAAGCAGACCGAGGCGATCTCACTCAAGGCCTCCCGCGATACCGAGGATGGCTCCCACGCCGTCCTGGAGACGGTCGAGGCCATGAAGGATATATCCTCGCGCATTCTTATCATCGAGGAGATCGCGCGGCAAACCAATCTTCTCGCGCTGAACGCCGCCATCGAAGCCGCGCGGGCGGGCGAGGCGGGAAAAGGCTTCGCGGTCGTCGCGAGCGAGGTGCGCAAGCTCGCCGAACGATCGCAGAAGGCTGCGACCGAAATCAGCGAGCTTTCGGCCCGATCGATGTCGATCGCCGAACGGGCCGGCTCCGTCTTGCGCAACATCGTGCCCGATATTCGCAAGACCTCCCAGCTTGTCCAGGAGATCTCAGCCTCGAGCAACGAGCAAAGCGCTGGGGCCGATCAGATCACCAAGGCCATCATGCAGCTCGACAAGGTCGTGCAGGCCAACGCCGGCTCGAGCGAACGCATAGCGTCGATGACGAAAGAAATTTCCGAACTCTCCGAGGGCCTTTCGTCGCGAATCGCCTTCTTCCGGAGAACTCCGGAAAATACTAGGGCAGATGCAGCCCGAAGCGAGGCCCCCGAGGCCGTCGGCGGTCGCAAGGCTCGCGAAAAGCCGCCTAAGCCCGAATCTGCGCCCCGAACCGGGGCACATAAGAAGGCGACTGAGACGAAATCTCCGGCGCCAACCCCTTCAGCGTCTGCGCGCGCAAAAGCCAAGGCCGAAGCGTCGGCGCGCCGCGAAACCGGTATGACCATCAAGAAGGACTGGAAGGACGAGGATTTCGAAGAATTCTAGAGATCAACACGAAGCGACGAGCGCTATCGTTCCTCATTCCCATCGTCGCAGGCTGCCTCGATCGGCCTCGAAGCCACGCTCGAGGATGAGAGATGCAATCGGCGATTGCATAGCCGCGACGCCGTCAATCGTCTCGAGTCGCAACCTTCCCACCGAAGCGACCCAGACCTCGACGATGGATCGAAGTTCTTCGTCCTTCAGCCCCTTATCGAACTCGAGAGCCTTGCCCGATCTGCGCGTCAGCGCGACCACCCGCCCCCCGACGAGGCAGACGGATACTGTGGAGGACCGAGGCGCAACTAGGCCGACCCTGCCTGCGGCGGGGAATCCGCAGGGACTCGCGGGATCGAGGGCGGAAAGCCAAAGAGGGCGAAAGGTTTCGGGTTCCTCGTTGCGTCGCAGATAGGCCAAGCCTTCCGGCCCGACGAACTGCGGGGCCGGTGCATCCTCGAAAAAATAGCCCGAGACGAGTTCGCCAGCGAGCTCCATCCGTCTCATGCAGGCGAAAAGCCGCTGCCAGGAGAGAAAAGGGAGTTCGCGCTCGAGGAGGGGGCGGAGAAGGATGCCGTAGCGGCCGAGGAGGATTCTGATTCTCCCTCGGTCGAGTTCCTCGTCATCGAGGACATCGCCTTCCGAATCGGGGATGCCGATAGCGCTCCACATTCCCTCGACGGGAGGGCCGGCCCGCCAACGATGCCGAAAGGAAAGCGGCATCCCGCTGCCGGCGCGACGTGACCCCGCGCCGGGGGATGGAAGGCCCTCGGTTCGACCATCGACGAGCTTTCTGCCGAAACCGTTTCCCATGGCGCGGATGAGCGAAGAGAAGGAGTCGGATGCGATCTTCCCTTCCCATGCCTCCTTCCACAGCGTTAGGGCGAAATCCCTCGAGCTCAAATTCGTCTTTTCACGGAGAGCCCAAAAATCCGCCGGAACCGAATCGGCGGGAATGATCGTGGATGCCTGGACCTTGTTCGCGAACAGCTCATAGCTCCATGCATCGCTCAGGGCGACCGATTCCTTTCCCGTGCCGAACCAGAGCCAGCCTCCGGTATCAACGAGGGCGTCGACCGAGGCGAGCCAGCCCGGACCGAGTCTCGCGGGGAGTATCGAATCCCTGAGCGCTGAAACAGGCGCGGGATAGCCGGCTATCTTGCGGAGCGATTCCTCGGGAGGATTGCCGCTGGACTCCCCTCCCCCCTCCAAGCCCTGGGTCTTCGCGACCAAGCGAAAAAGGGAGACGAGGGGGCGGGCCGCGATGGAGGGGCGCGCCGCCGCCCGGCCGATCCGCAAAATGCTCTCATAATTATATCGATCTACTACGGATTCGCCCCCTCCTCGCACGAGCAGACCCCTGACCAAGGTCCCCTCTTCGACCAAGGCTTCCGCGACGACCTCGAATTCTTCCCGGCCGATGCCGAACAAGGCTTCGACGGTCCCGGCTTCGACCGGCCCCTCGAAACGCAGCCATTCGGAAAGGCAGGCGCCGGCATCATCCGTAAGCTCCTTCCTCCGGGCGGCCGTTGCGACGAGGTCGCATGAGCCTCCTTGAAGGCGGAACCTCTCGAGGCGGCCGCCGGCGCTTTCGTCCTCCAAGAGCGAGCCCTCGAGACCGCCATAGGAGGCGAGCTCGGACAATTCGCCTTGGGTCACCGCGACACGTTCGTCTATCCAGGCCGCAAGCTCGATGAGATTTTCGGGCGCCCATCCGGGCAGGAGTCTTTTTCTCTTGCGTACGAAGGCCTCGACGAGGACCGGATCGAGAAGCGGTCTATGCCGAGGCGAATCGAGGGCCAGGGAAACGGCATCCGTCGAAACGGTCGCCCGGTCGCCGCGAATATCGTCCGCCCGGTACATCAAATCGCCCTCGCGGAGCCATGCGGCGCCCGAGGCGAAGGGCGAGGGATGGTCGGTAAAAAAGGACCCGATTTCGATGCTGCCTTCTGAGAGTTCGGAGAGGAAGGCGGCAAGTCCCTCCAGATCGATCTGGTCGATGAGGACGGTCCTCCAGGTTTCGAGGGTAACGGGGAAATTTTCCTTGTCGCGGACGGCCGCGAAGAGCCGGGTCGCGCGAAGCCTGGTCCTCCATAGGGGCTGCCTTTTTCTTCCCCCACCCCTCGGCAGGAGGAGGGCCCTGCCAGCGTTTTCGCGGAAGGCGGAGGCGAAGAGGCCCGAGGATTCGAGGCGCGTCCTGAGAAGGGCCTCGAGGCGCGATCGCTCGCCGACGCCGCGCAGGATGGCGGTAAGGCCTTCGACGAGAGCCGCGTCCCCCCTTCGCCCGGGTACGAGTACCAGGACGCCCTCGTTGTCCGCATGCACCTGCACATCCCCCAGGCCTTCCTCGGCGAAGGCCGCCGCGATGACGAAAGCGAGACCCTCGTTGACGCGTCCTCCTCGAAAATCGTGGACGAGGAGGGCGGCATCCCCCTCCGATGCATTCCCTCCCATCACCTCGATGGCGATCCTTTTCGAAGTAGGCAGGGGCACGGCTCCCTGGGCCTTCCTTTGCGCGGATAGGAATTTGCCCAGCTCGGCGACGGCGTCCTCGGAAAATGCGCATTCTTCCTCGAGAAATCGTCCGAAATCGGTTTCGCTCACCGAAAGCTCAAGCCTGTCGAGGAGATCGAGGAGGCCTCGGGCGAGTTCTCGGCTCGCGTGGAGTGGTCCCCCCTTCCAAAAAGGTATGAAGTCTGCCGGTCTGTCGAGGGGAAGCACGGTCACGGCCTCGGCTCCGATGTCGACAATCCTCCAGGATTGGCTTCCCAGGGTGAAGGCGTCGCCCTTCTTCCTTTCGAAAACGAATTCCTCGTCGAGCTCGCCGATCCGCTTGCCGTCGCGGGCGAGCCGCATGCTATAGAGCCCCCTGTCGGGGATGGTTCCACTCGATGTCCAGAGGAGTCGCGACGCGCCGCGCAGGGCATGGACCGAGCCGCTGGCGACGTCGAGGATTACGCGGGGCTCGAGTTCTCTCAACCCGGCTCCCCCCTCCGAGGGGGCCCAGCGTCCGCGGAGGAGGTCCAGGGTACCGTCGAACAGACTTCGCGGCAAATCGACAAATGATGACATACTTAGTACGATATCGTACAAGGCGTCGGGGGATCGCGGATTCTCTGTCGCGAGGGAGAGCAGGACCTGGGAGAGCAGGTCGAGGGGGTTGCGGGGAGGATCGATTTCTTCGATAGAGCCCTTCCGCGCCTCGCGGACGACCGTCGCGGCGTTCAGCAGTTCGAGGCCGTGGAAGGGCAGGATTTCCACCCGCGAGGTCCTGCCGACCCCATGCCCCGAACGGCCCGCCCGCTGGAGGGCTTGGGCGATGGAGGGAGGCGCGCCCGCGAGGACCACCTTGTCGACGGAGCCCACGTCGATGCCGAGTTCGAGGGAGCCCGTCGCCACAACCCCTGAAAGTTCTCCTGCCTTCAGCCTCGATTCCACCTGCTCCCTGATCTCGCGCGAGAGGGAACCGTGGTGGGCCCAGACGATCGACTCCTCGGCGCCTCGCCGCGCGGCCTCCTCGTTCAGGAGGAATGCGAGGCGTTCGGCTCTCCGCCTCGCGTCGCAAAATATCATCGTCGTCCGGGCTCCCTCCATCCGCTCAAGCAATGCGGGAACGAGAGCCGCGTAGCGCGATTCTATTTCGGTAGCCGGGACTCCGGACTGGGAGACAGCCGGGCTGGGCCAGGACACGAGGAATTCGATGTCTTTCGCCACCCGCGGGGCGACGAGGCTCACCGCGCGGGGCACCAGCTGGGCTCCCCTGCCCGCCTCTCCGACGAGCCTTCGGGCTCCGAACCATTCGGCGATCCTTGCGGCGGGCCTGAGTGTCGCAGACAGGGCGACGCGCTGGAATTCCCCCGCCAAGAGTACCAGGCGGCCGAGGCTCGCCATGAGGTGGGCTCCTCGCTTGGTTCCGGCCACCGCGTGGATCTCGTCGACGATGACGAATCGTATGGAGGCGAGGATGGGGCGTGCCCTCGGCGAATCGAGGAGGATGGCGAGGCTTTCAGGCGTCGTACAGAGGATGGAGGGAGGCCGAGTTAGAAAACGTCTTCGCGCAGTCTCCGAGGTATCGCCCGATCGCGTTTCCGCAGCGACGCTTGGCAGAAAAAGGCTCCGTCTCTTGGCCAAGGCCGCAATTTCCTCGATCGGCTCGAGCAAGTTGCGGCGAATGTCCTCGTTGAGGGCCTTGAGAGGGGATACATACAGGACCGAAAGCGAGCGCGGATCGTAGGTCTCATCGTAGAGTCGCGACAGGGCGAGGAGGAAGGCCGCGAAGGTCTTGCCATTGCCCGTCGGGGCCTCGGCGAGGACATGTTCGCCCCTGCCGAGGGCCGCCCAGACCTCGGACTGAACGGGGGTCGGCGCATCGAAGCGAGACTGGAACCATTCGGACACCAGGGGATGGAAGTTTCGAAGCGGGCCTTCGGCGTCGTTCACGGTTCGAAGAGGGAATCCCTGGCTCCGCGCTGAGCCGCGGCCGGACGCGTCTCAGCCGAAGGTTTGACCGAGGAAGCCGACCGATCGGAGGGCGGAGACGCCGCTGCGCCGCCGGTGGAAGGCTCCTGAACCTTGGCCTTGGCTGCGGCCTGAGGCTGTGAAAGGGCCGTTTCCTTGACAAGGCCTTCGATCACCTCGAGGAACTCCTCGAGGGTCTCGAACTTGCGATATACGGAGGCGAAACGGACATAGGCGACCTTGTCGAGGGAATAGAGCTTCGCGAGCACCATCTCACCCAACTCGGTGGTGGTGATTTCGTTGACGGCCTTGCCGCGCATGGCCGCCTCGTCCTCGATTTCATTCACGAGATTCTCGATTGAAAGCTGGGAGACCGGTCGCTTTTCCAGGGCTCGCGCGACGCCCTTTTCCAGTTTGGAGCGCTCGAAGGGCTCGCGCCTCCCGTCGCGCTTTACCACCATCAGCGGCTTTTCCTCGATGCGCTCGTAGCTCGTAAAGCGAAAACCGCAGGCCAGGCACTCCCTGCGTCGGCGGATCGACTCGCCGTTGGCGAGGGTGCGGGAATCGACGACCTTGTCGTCGTCGCTTCCGCAATGGGGGCAACGCATCGGGATCCTCCTTGTCTGAGCCTAGCTTCCCAGGCTGGGCTTGACAAGCATTCGCGTCGTCTCGACCTCGAGTCTCCGGCGATGCCGCCCCTTGCCAGATTCGAAAAGACGGCTACACTGACTTCCCCATGGGATTTCGGTCGACCCTCGTTCACCTTCGCTTTCCTTTTTCTTTCTTTCTCTTCCCCATCTGGCTCGCCGCCGTCTCCGCGGCGAGGGAAGTCGATCCGCTCCGCTGCCTCGCGAGTTTCTTCATACTCCACCTCCTTCTCTATCCCGCGAGCAATGGTTTCAACAGTTATTACGACCGCGACGAGGGGCCGATCGGCGGCCTCGCCAAGCCGCCCCCGGTAGGCGCGGATCTTCTCGCCGCCTCACTGATCCTCGATTTCCTCGCCCTTGTCGCGGGCCTGACCCTGCTCGGACCCTTATTCATGGGAGGCTTGATCGTCTACGGCCTCGCGTCGAAGCTCTACTCTTGGGACAAAACCCGCATCAAGGCGCGCCCGATCGCCGGTTGGCTCTTGATCGGCATCGGCCAAGGCGGACTCACCTTCCTGCTCGTCGTGGCGAGCATCGGCAAGGCGGGTCTAGCGGGTATAGGCGGCGAGACCCTCCTCGAGTCCCTCGCCGCCACGGCCCTCCTCCTCGGGGTCTATCCTCTCACGCAGATCTACCAGCATGAGGAAGACGCCCGCCGGGGGGATCTCACCATCAGCCGCCTCGTGGGCATTCCGGGAAGTTTCATCCTTTCGGGCGTCTTTCTCGGCATCGGCATACTCGGCCTCGGCGCCTTCGTCGCCATGCGAGGCGGGGCGCCTTGGACCCTTGCCTATCTCGGGATTCAACTTCCAGCGACGATATATTTCATTGTTTGGTTCGCCCGGACGCTTCGCGACCCGGCCATGGCCGATTTCCGCCACGCGATGAGGATGAACCTTCTCGCCTCGGGCTGCCTCAGTTTATTCTTCATTATCCGCCTCGCCGCGGGCGGACTTTCCATCGCGGCATGAAAGGAGTCGAACCATGTCATCACTCGTGAGATGCAAGGCCTGCGGATACATCATGGAAGCGGCCGACCTCGGGGAGGTCTGCCCCGCTTGCGGCGTGCCGGCGAGGCAATTCGAGCCCTATGACGATAAGGTCAGCGAGAAACGCAGAAGGCTTCTCGATCTCCACATCCACCCGGTCATCGTCCACGCGCCCCAGGCCTTCGCCCTTGCCCTCGTCGTCCTCGCCATCATCATCGCCTTTTCGGTTGATGGTTTCAGGACCCTAGTCACCGACACGGCAAGGAGTCTGGGCGTCGCCCTGCCTCTCACCGTCTTGGCGGCCTTCGTCTCCGGTCAGGCCGACGCCAAGCTCCGCTTTCGCAAGACGACGACGCCCATTCTCCTGAGGAAAAAGCGCTATGCTTCCCTCTTTTTCGTTTTCTCGCTCTTGGTGGCGTGGATGGCCCTGATGTCTCCCCTCGACAACCTTCTCACTGTGGCGATTTTCGGCCTTCTCTCCGCCGCGTCCCTCGGCTGCGGCGCAATGCTCGGCATACTCGGCACCCCTCTCCTCGTGGCGAAATTCCCAGGTTAGTCGGGGGGTCAATCCTCGTCGCTTCCGAGCTTCCGTACGAGGACCGCATACATCGGTCCGGCCCCGGCTGCGCGATCGGGGAGCAGGGCCGAGCCGAGGCTTCGCGCTTCCCAAATCGGTCCCAGAGGAGCCTCGAATGACGCAGCCGCGCCGGCGCGACGCGCGAGTCTCGCCGCTACTCCTTCGTTCTCTTCAGGCGAAAGGGCGCAAGTGGAATAGACGAGGGAGCCGCCGGGCCTCAGCATGATGAAGGCCGCGGAGAGCAGGGCCCATTGCCTCCTCGCGAGGGCGAGGGGACGGGCGGGACTCCAGGCTTCGATCGCCTTTCGGTCGCCGAGCACATGGCGCTCGCTCGAACAGGGGGCGTCGAGAAGGATGGCTGCGAAGCGCCCCTCGTTGCGGCGGCACATGGCTGCGGCGTCTTCGCCCGACACCCGGACTCGCGAGCGTAGCCCGGGAGGAAGATGGCGATCGAGGGCCTCGGAGAGTCGTCTTCGCCTATCGGATGAGAGTTCGTTGGCGACGATGCTGGCGCCGGGCGGGAGGCGCGAGGCGAGGACGAGGGTCTTGCCCCCGGGAGCCGCGCAGGCGTCGAGAATTTCTCCCTCCGCAAGGGGGAGGAGGGTGGCCACCTCGACCGAAGCCTTGTCGAGGAAGTAGGGTTCGCAGCCGGGAGAGGCGATAAAGGGCAAGGGAGCGGAAGGGCCTTCGAGAGCCGCCGCAAGGGCAGGCCAGCGATCGCCGAAAAGGCCGCGGTAGCGCGCATCGAAGGCCTCTGGGCCCGTGGCGGGTTTTTCCTTGCTCATCAACCGGGGATTCTAGCGCAGTCTCGCGCGTACTCCGCAAGGGGTGGGCCAAAGGCGCCGACCCGGGCCCAAAGCCCGGGCGTTGACCTTGATCCTTGGCCCGAGGATACTGTCCATCCATGTATAAGGGCATCATCTTCGACCTCGACGGCACCCTCGTGGACAGCCTCGACGATCTCACGGTTTCGCTCAACACGGCCCTCGCCGAGGCTGGGTTGCCGACGCGAAATCGCGACGAAGTCAGGCTGATGATCGGCAACGGCATGACTGTCCTGGTCAAACGGGCCCTCGAAGGGCAGGACGTCGACGAAAAAGAAACGGCCCGGATCAAGGCCGTCCTCGAAGCGCATTACGCGCTTCACAGCCTCGACAAGACCAGGCCCTACAAAGGCATCGATGAGCTGATCGTGTTCTTGAAGCGCGAGGGGCTGAAGCTCGGCGTTCTTTCGAACAAGCCCGACGACTTCGCGACCTCCATCGTCGCCGCCCTCTTTCCCGCAGGTCCCTTCGCCCTCGTTCGCGGACAACTTCCCGGAGTCCCGACGAAGCCCGATCCCCAAGCCGCGCTCGAGATGATTCGCGGCTGGGGTCTCGCCCCGAAGGAGGTCGCCATCGTCGGTGATTCGGCCGTGGACATCGAGACCGGTCGGAATGCGGGATGCGATTCGCTCGGCGCGGGATGGGGTTTCAGGGGACGCGGAGAACTCGAAGCCGCGGGGGCCACGGCCGTCCTCGAAAGCCCTTTGGAAATTGCCGACTGGCTCGCGACCGCGGGCCGAACTAAAATGAGTTGATCTTCGCGCGCGGGTCGCCCGCCGCCATCGGCCGGATATTTTGAGGAGGAAGCATGGACCACGAAACGATCAGAAAGCGCGCGAAAGATTATATCGCTGCCGAAACCGATAGAGCTTTCAAGAAGGAAGTCGAAGATCTCCTCGCCCGGGCTGATATGGCAGGAAAGCCCGAGGGCTCCACCGAATGGGCGGAGCTCGAGGATCGCTTCTATCGCGATCTCGAATTCGGCACCGGCGGTCTTCGTGGCGTCATCGGTGGCGGATTCAACAGGATGAACTTCCTCGTCGTGACCCGAGCGACTCAGGGCCTCTGCGACTACCTCATCGCCGCCTTCCCAGGAAAGAAGCTCTCCGCGGTGATCGCCCACGATTCGCGAGATCATTCCGACGAATTCTCCTTCGCTGCTGCCCGCGTGTTCGCGGGGAATGGCATCAAGGCCTGGCTTTTCCCTTCGCTTCGGCCCACGCCCGAGCTTTCCTATGCCGTGCGAGAGCTCAAAGCCGACACGGGCATCGTCGTGACGGCGAGCCACAACCCTCCCAAATATAATGGTTACAAAGCCTATTGGAATGACGGCTCCCAGGTGACCCCTCCCCATGATACAGGCATAATCGACCGCGTCGGAAAAGTTGTCGAGGCGAGGCTCCTTTCCAAGGAGGAGGGTCTCGCCAAGGGGCTCATCGAGATACTCGACAGAGGGATCGACGATCGCTACGTCGCGATGGTGAAGTCCCACCTTCTTCGCCCCGCCCTCATCAAGGAGATGGCCTCGCAGGTCAAGCTCGTCTACACGCCCCTCCACGGCACTGGCGCCATGCTCTTCGAGCGCATCATGGGCGAACTCGGTCTCAAGGTGACAACCGTGCCCGAGCAACGCGAGCCGGACGGGCGATTCCCCACGGTGGCCTTCCCCAACCCCGAGGAAGCTGCAGCCCTCGACCCGGCCATCAAGCTTGCGGCCCGCGAAAAAGCCGACGCGGTGATGGCCACCGATCCCGACGCCGATCGTCTCGGCATAGCCGTCCGGGCCAGGGACGGTTCCTATACCCTCGTCACCGGCAACCAGCTCGGTTCCCTCCATCTCGATTACATTCTCCTCACCCTCGAGGAACTCGGAAGGATGCCGAAGCGACCTGTCGCCATCAAGACGATTGTCACGACCGACCTCCAGACCCGCATCGCCGAAAGCCACGGAGCCACGGTCCGCGAATGCCTGACGGGCTTCAAGTGGATAGCGGAGGTCATGCGCGACCTCGAGAAGGAAGGCCTCGATTTCGTGTACGGCACGGAGGAAAGCTACGGTCACCTCGTCGAGACCGAGGTCAGGGACAAGGACGGCATATCAGCCGCGGCCATCACCGCGGAAATGGCCCTGTATTGGAGGTCGAAGGGCAAGAGCCTCCTCGACCGGCTCGACGAGATCTACGCGGAACATGGGTATTATGAGGAAAAGGGAGTCAACCGCTACTTCGAGGGCGCCTCGGGCATGGACGTCATGGCCGGCATCATGGCCGCATATCGAGCGAATCATCCCAGGGCCTTCGGGGGAATCGCCGTCGTTAAGATCCGGGACGTGAAATCGGGCCGGGAATGGCGACCCGGAGCCGAAGGGGCCGCGACAAAACTCAGCCTGCCCTCGAGCGATGTCCTCCAATGGTGGCTGACCGACGGCACGATCGTCACCGTCCGCCCGAGCGGCACCGAACCCAAAATCAAATACTACCTGCTTTCCCGCACGGTTATCGGGGCCGAGGGCCTCGCCGGAGCGCGCAAGGCCTCGACTGCCAAGAACGAGGCCATAATCGCCGAGATCAAGCAGACTCTCGAGACCGCGGCAAAGGGCGGAAGGTGAGGGAGGGAGCGAGGGGAGCCTACCCCGCTTCAGGCCGCAAACAGGGACGACTCTCCCAAGAGGAAGCGGCGTCCCTTTTCCCCGCCGACTGGGAGAGGCGAAGCTATCTCGCCTTCGACGTCGAGACCACCGGTCTCGATTCGAAGACCTGCAGGGTCGTGGAGATCGGGGCCGTCCTCTTCGTTCCGGAAAGCGAGGTCTTCGACGGCCCTTCGATGGAGAGACTGATCAATCCTGGAATGCCCATTCCCCCCGCCGTCATCGCTATCCATGGCATAGGCGACGCGGATGTACGCTCCGCGCCCAGTTTCTCCGCCGTCGCCCGCGACTTTGCCGCCCTCGCCGAGGGGGCTATATTCGTCGCGCACAATGCGCCTTTCGATCTTGGATTCATCCGGGGCGAGTTCGCGCGCGCGGGCCTTCTGCCCCCGACCAATCCCGCGATGGATAGCCTCGTTCTCGCCCGCGCCGCCTTTCCCGGTCTCTCCTCTTATAGCCTGCCTCGCCTCCTCCCCTCGCTCGGCATACGGAGCGAGCGAAGCCATCGGGCCCTCGACGACGCGATCGCGGCCGCGAGGGTCTTCGTCGAGGCGGGGAGGAGACTTACCGGCCTGGCGAACCGGCAAAAGGTTTGAAAAAAGCCGCCGTTTTCCCTTTTCGCCGAAACCGCGATATCTTGACGCGAGTAATCTATCTCAAGGAGACATCATGAAACGCCTCTTCCTTTCACTCGCCCTTACCATCGCCATCGCGGGGGGCGTGGCAGCCCAAAGCGATCCATTCGCGCCCTTCCAGACTGCCCTTGGCACCTTCTCGAACGCGATGGCCAGCGCCCTCGCCCTCAACGCAAGCGTCGGTTCGACCTGGTCGGACGCCTACGTCGGAGGCTTTCCCCGATTCGGGGTCGGAGCGGTCGTAGGCAGCGCCTTCTCGGGCAAGGGCAGCGTCGACCCGCTGTTTACGGCCTTGGGTCAGAACGCGCCCATCTATTTTTCGCAATTCGGCATTCCCATTCCGGTCGCCGGCCTTAGCGCCAAGATCGGCCTTCCCTTCCTGCCCATCGATGTCGGCGTTTCGGGCGGCTACATTCCCCAATCCCTCGGCGACCAGCTTCGCAGCGCAACCAAGGTTTCGGTGGACTACAAGAACATAGCCGGGCAGGTCCGCGTAGCCCTCCTCAAAGAGAACATCCTCTTCCCGGACATCAGTCTCGGGCTTGGCGTCTCCTACCAAGAAGGCTCGGTGAGCTCTCCCCTGGGCGTCGGCTCGACCACCCTCGTCAATAATCAACAGGTCACCTCCAGCCATTGGTGGACTGTCAGCGCCACCGATCCGGACCTTTCCCTGGGCTGGAAGTCGACCAATTTCGACGCGACCCTCCAGGTTTCCAAGTCGCTTCTCCTCTTCCGTCCTTATGCGGGTCTCGGCTACACGATGGGCAGCTCGACCGTGACGGGAGGGGTGGTGAGCAAAATCAACTATGGTTTCGCGACAACGAGCGGCGGAACGCTTACTCCCTCCGACGCGGCGACCCTCGCGGGCGATCTCCAGTCCGTCGGAGCCGCCGCGCCCAGTTTCACCTCGGCCGGCTACACTTTCACGACCACAGCCAACACCCCCATGCTCCGCGTCTATGGCGGCCTCTCCTTCGAAATTCTGGTCCTCAAATTCGATACCCAGGTCATGTACGTGCCGGCTACGAAAAATCTCGGCGCCTCCTTCATGACGAGGCTCCAGCTCTAGATCGGCCCTCTCGCGTCCCGATCATTAGCGCGCGGCCGCCTTCGGGCGGCCGCTTGCATTTCGCTTCTCATGGCCTCGCGCGTAGGGAGAAAAATAGCCTCCCCTTTTCAGCCTTCAATCCTCCCGCTAAAATCCGCCCATGGTTACGACACGCACGAACTACGACCTCGTCGTCCTCGCAGGCGATATCGGCGGCACCAATGTGAATCTCGCCATGATCGGCAAGAAAGGCGGAACCTTCACCCTCATCGCCGATCGTCATTACAAGACGAAAGAGGAAAAATCCTTGATCGAGCCCCTCGAGCGTTTCCTCGTCGAGATGAGGCGCGACTATCCGGTCTTCGCTCCCGAGGCCTGCTGCATTTCAGGCGCCGGCCCCGTCGACTCGGGAAGAATCGTGCTCACCAACGCACCGTGGAACATCGACGGGCCCGCGATCGAAGCCAAGTTCGGCCTTCCGACCAAGGTCATCAACGATTTCACCGCCGTATCCTACGGGGTCATCCTCCTCGATCCGCACAATCCCGACCAACTCAGACGCCTCGCCCATTGCGACGGCAGCCTTCCCGAGCCGCGATCGGGCGTGCGCCTCGTCATCGGCGCCGGCACGGGCCTCGGCCTGGGCTATGTCGTTCGCGTCCATGACCGCGTCGAAGCCTTCCCCTCCGAGGGCGGTCACGTCACCCTCCCCGTCTACGACGAAGATTCGCGGGCCCTCCAAACCTGGCTTACGGAAAAGATGGGCTTCGTCCCCGGGGCCGAAGCCGCCATCTCGGGCATCGGCATCGCCAACATACTCGAGTTCCTCGTCGCTCATCGCGGCATCAAGGTCGGCCTCCCCCTCGATATCCTGGCCCATCCCTTCGAGGAACGGCCTGTCCTCGTATCGACCAATGCGGGAGCCGATCCGATCTGCGCCGAGGCCATGGATATGTTCGTCAAGTTATACGCCCGCGTCGCTGCGGACGCCGCGGCGACATTCCTCCCGACAGGAGGCGTGTTTCTCGCCGGCGGCATAGCGGCCAAGAACGAAGCGCGCTTCACCGAAGGCGATCGCTTCATGGCCATGTTCGAAAAGAGCTACCGCGAGCATGTTCGAAAAATCCTCGCGGCGACTCCGGTGATGATCGTCCGCGACTACTCGATCTCGCTCTACGGCGCCGCAAACGCGGCCGCCCTTTCCTGCTGAGTGCCCCATGGAAAAGCTATCAGAAGCCCTCCTTGCTGACATGAGCTCCAAAGGCATCGACATCGATCTCAGCCTGTCGATCCTCGAAGACTGGAACTCGGGCTTCTACGACAACGTGAAGCCGGTCAAGGCGGTCTCGGTGCCGGCAATCGACGGCGAAAGCGTCATCGATACCTCGGCCCTCGTCACGTTGATCCGTCCCTTCGATCAAGCGAAACTCCTCTACGATTCCCTAAATCTTCCTTTGCCGAAGGGCCTACCCCGAAGCGGCGCCAATCTCCTCTTCGACCGAGCCTCCCTCGAGGAACTCGGCCTTCGCCTTCTCTCCAGGGCCGCCTGGGGCGTTCTCAACGGCGGCTCGGCGACGAGTTATGCGGATCGCAAGAAGAACAGGGCCTATGGCGACGATGTTTTTTCCTTGCTCGCTGCTGGTTTCGACCGTCTTGAACCCCTATGCCGCGATAAGCCGAAGGGTCTCGCCCCGGCCTTCCTCAATCCCGACGGCAGCCCCGGGCCTTCCTTTCTCCTCCTCAAGATGCGAGCTCGGCTGCTACTCGCAGAAAAATACCGAGGCAGGTTAGGCGATTCCGATATGCCTATCCTTCCCCTTTTCCAGATGTCGAGTTCGGGCAACGACGCCGAGCTCGCGCAGGCCTACGAGGCGATGCGGGCTGAGGCACTTCTTTCCGGGCCGGCGGCCAGCCTCGGCGGCATCGATGCCTCGGGCGCCGTATCTTGGGCGACCGGAATCCAGCCGATGATCGCGGCCTTCAGCCACTCCTCGGAGGGGAAGGCGAAGCGCATTTTCGATTCTGCCTGGGGCAAGCCCGATTCGGCTCTCGCCCTGCCCGGCGGACACGGCCAATCCTTCAGGATTCTGGCCAAGGTCCTTCGCGATCTTCGAGCTTCCGGCATTCGATGGGCCTGGTTGGGCAACGTCGACAATCTCGGCTTCGTCCCGGACCCGCTTAGGTTGGCCGTCCTCGCGCTCTCCGGCCAGCCCGCCGCCTTTGAGTTCGCCTATCGCAGCCCCCTCGACGTGAAGGGCGGAATTCTCGTCGAGACGAGCGAGGGAGGATGCACGATAGCCGACATAGGTCCCGCCATCTCCTTTGACGAAGTCAGGCGCCTCGAGGAGGGCGGCTCTTCCATTCTCTTCAATTGCGCCACCGGGCTCTTCGACCTCGAGTGGCTCGTCCCCCGTCTCGACGAGATCGGCCGCGCCTTGCCGGTTCGCTTCACCGACCAGGACAAGGACGCCGGCCGCTATTCGCAGGCCGAACAGGTCACCTGGGAGGTGGCCTCCCTCCTCCCCTCCTTCCTCTCCTTCGCGGTCAGGAAGGAGGAGCGTTTCATCGCGGCGAAACTCCTCGCCGAGACCCTCCTGGCGAGCGGACTCGGTCTCGGCGATCCACGCGTGCCGGCCGATCTCGCAGCGGCTTCGGCCATGCTGCACCGAGGGCTCATCGCGAGGCTGGAGGGCGAATACGGATTGCGACTCCGGGAGGGGCGCTGGTCCGCCGCTGACTGACGGCGGACAGCCGGAGCCGTCAGCAGCCAGTCGTAAGAGCTCGAGCCTCCCTCGCGCTCATTCGGGAAGGGCGATGGCGACCACTTCCTCGAAGCGTTCCACGGGGTGAAAGCTTATGCCCTTCCGCACATGTTCGGGGATGTCGTCGAGGTCCTTCTCGTTCGCCTTAGGTATGATGATATCGCGTATCTTGTTGCGCTTGGCCGCAACGGTCTTTTCGCGCAACCCGCCGATCGGGAGCACCTGCCCGGTCAGCGAAAGTTCCCCCGTCATTGCGAGCCATGGCTTGATCTTCTTGCCGAGCACGAGGCTGAGAAGGGCTGTCGCCATCGTGATGCCTGCCGAAGGGCCGTCTTTCGGCGTGGCGCCCTCCGGAATATGGAGATGGATCTGCCTTGCGTCGAACCAGTTGCCGTCGATCCCGTATTCCTCGTTCGCGATGTGCCGGACATAGGTGTAGGCGATTCCCGCCGATTCCTGCATGACGTTGCCCATCTGGCCCGTGAGCTTGAAGCCTTCCTTGCCCTGATTGGCCATGGCCTCGATGAGCAAGGTGTCGCCGCCCATGCTCGTCCAGGCGAGGCCGATCGTCATGCCCGGTCCCGTGGCCTTTTTGATGTCGTCGTCGCGGAACATGGGCTTGCCCAGGTGCTTCTGCACGCCCTGTTTGTCGATCAGGAATTTCTCCGTCTCCCTGCCTTCCAACACCATTATCTTCGCGAGCTTGCGGTGGATCTTATCGAGGGCCTTTTCGAAATTGCGGACCCCCGCCTCGCGGGCGTAGCTCTCGGCGATGTGGACGAGGGCGTCGCGGGTGTACCGCACGGCGTTCTTCTTGAACCCGTTTTTTTCCAGGGATTTCGGAATCAGGTAATGCTTGGCGATTTCTATCTTTTCCACGTCGACGTAGCCCGGAAGCTGGATGATCTCCATGCGGTCGATGAGGGGCGGCGGAATCGTGTCGAGGGTATTGGCCGTAACTACGAAGAATATATTTGAAATGTCGAAAGGCAGGTCGAGGTAGTGGTCGCGGAAGGAGAAATTCTGCTCCGGATCGAGGGCCTCGAGGAGGGCGCTCGAGGGGTCGCCCTGGTAGCTCTGTCCCATCTTGTCGATCTCGTCGATCATGAACACCGGGTCGCGGCTCTTGGTGATCTTGAGACCCTGGATGATCTTGCCTGGCAGGGCGCCGACGTAGGTGCGCCTATGTCCCTTGATCTCGGCCTCGTCGCGCATGCCTCCGACAGAAAAGCGGAAGAACTGCTTGTTGAGGGCGCGGGCGATGGATTTGCCCACCGAGGTCTTGCCGACGCCGGGGGGGCCGACCAGGCAGAGGATCGATCCCTTGGCATCCTTCTTGAGTTTGCGCACGGCGAGGAATTCGAGGATACGCTCCTTCACGTCCTTGAGGCCGTAGTGATCCGCCTCGAGCATCTCCTGGGCCTTGCCTAAATCGAATTCGCCGGAGACCTGGGAGGTCCAGGGAAGGTTCGCCACGAGATCGAGCCAGTTTCTCGTCACCATGAACTCGCTCGAGTTGGGGTCCATCAGGTTGAACTTCTCGAGCTCCTGCTCGACGAGTTCCTTGATCTCGCCCTGGAATTTGAAGGCCTCGATCTTGTCCTTGAACTTCTGGTAGTCGCTGGACTTCGAATCGGTGGGCATGCCGAGCTCGGTCTTGATGGCCTTGAGCTCTTCCTTGAGGAAGTATTCGCGCTGGCTCTTCTCGATCTTCTCGTTAATCTCCGTCTGCACGCGTTTCTGGATGCGGAGGAGTTCCTGCTCCTTCTTGATGAAAACCAGCACCCGCTCCATCCTTTCGTGGATGTCGAGGGTCTCGAGGATCTTCTGCTGGTCGTTCTTGTCGACATTGAGAATGCTCGCGATGAAATCGGCTATCTTGCCCGGATGATCGATATTGATCATGTTGAGCCGCATTTCCTCGGAGAAAAGGGGGTTGTTTTCCAGGACGCCCTTCATCTCCGAGAGCAGGGCACGGGTCAGGGCCTTGATCTCGTCGGTTCCCTCGCCTTCGTCCTCGAGGTAGTTTACAGCCGCCACGATGGGCGATTCCTTCGAGAGGAATTTCTTCACCCTGAAGCGCTTCAGCGTGGATATGAAGATGTTTACCCCGCCGTCGGGAAGATTGATTCTCTTCATGATCTTCGCGACGGTTCCGACCGCGTGGAGATCTTCGCCCTTGGGCTTTTCGACTTCGGACTTGATCATGATGAGCCCGATCATCCCGTCGCCGACCACCGCTTCTTCAATGATCTTCACGTCATCCGGATTTCCGATCATTATCGGGGTGAAAATGCCTGGAAAGATCGGACGTCCCATCAGGGGAATGAGGGGCAGCTTGCCGGGCAGAATTAGGTCAATGGGAATTATCTCATTCTCAGCCATAGTCGCTCCTATGAGGTCTTTCAGTCAAAAAATACGACTTCAGCCCCTTAGCGACAAGTTATGGAAGCCATTTCAGACAAAGCTCGGACGATTTTTCTACTTTTGCCCCCTCATAGACCGGCCGCGGCCAAAACGATTCCGATCCTCGCGGGGTCGATGCCGAGGCCCCGCACGGCAATCGCCTCCTCAGCGATCCTATTGCCCAGCCTGAGACAGCGCTCCGGGGAAAAGCCGCGGGAGACACCCGCCAGATAGCCTGCGGCGAAGGCATCACCAGCGCCTGTCTCATCGAAGGGAATTTGGGCTCGCACCGGACTCTCCAAAACCTGCCCTTGCCGGCAGAGGAGTGCCCCGCGCTCGCCCCTCTTTACGATGAAGGAACAACTGACATCGGCGAAGGTTTTGCAGCCATCCTCGACGGTGGAACCGGCAAGGCTCATGAACTCATCCTCGTTGGCGAAGACGAAATCACAATAGCGTCGGATACCATCAATCACGAGATCGCGATGGGATTCGACGAGGAATTTCGAGCCGAGATCAATGGCCACCTTCATCCCCGCCGCCCTTGCCTTGCCCCCCTCCTCCTCGAGGAGTCTCGAGTTCGCCATCGCGAATCCATCGATATAGAGAATGTCCCCGCTCCGCCTTTCGATGGAGCCTCGATCCTCGCCGACGAAGGAGGCAGCGCCGGGAGCGACAAGAATGGTCCGTCCGCCGTCCGGATGGATCAGGACGCAAAAAAGCCCGGTTGGAAGCGGGGCGCGCGTCAGAACCGTGCATACTCCCGCTGAGGTAAGATCTCGCTCATACCGTCTGCCCATTTCATCATCGCCGACCGAGCCGACAAAAGTAGCTTCCATGCCGAGGAGGGCAGCGGCTCGGGCCGTGTTGGCAGCCCCGCCCGCGGCCGCGAAGTTCGCCTCCGAAAGGCGCGGCAGAAGCGGATCGAGCATGCCGCTCGCGAGATGGCTGGTCGCGTTGACGCGAAAACCCATCGACGCGGGCACTTCCGCATCGACAAAAGCGAAAAGATCCATCAATGCGTTGCCGATGGCGACGAGGCGTATTCCCACGAGTGACTCCCCTTTGAAGATAGGCCGCGCGCGCCTCTTTCGCAAGCGTAAGGCCCTTCCTCTCCTTCTCCCATTTCGCCAATTCCCCTCTCCCTTGACCCTCTCGCTCCGGCGTGCTACACAAACGACTCGACTACAAAAGTCGCCATCCATGGGCGCTTGGCTCAGCTGGTCAGAGCGCCTGGTTTACACCCAGGATGTCGGGGGTTCAAATCCCTCAGCGCCCAGAAAAGCCGTCGCGAAAGCGACGGCTTTTCCATTAGGCGCTAAGGGATTTGGACCGAGCGGAGCGGCGCGACCGGAAGCGAGCGTGAGCCGACAGGATGTCGGCGAAAGCTCCGCGAGGCGGCCTAAGGCCGTGGACCCAGACCGACTTCCATCAGCAACTCCGAATAATACCGGGGCTCCACGGTGGACTCGTCGAGCCCCGCTCTTTCGAGAAGGGCGGCGATCTCTCCTCGCGCGAGCGCGATAGCTGCAGGGTCCTCGTCAGGCACCAGCGCTTCTATCTCGAGAAAGAGACCGAGGCCCGGGACTTCGAGGAGTTCAAGTATGATGGGATCGGCTCCGCCTGGAGACCATTCCCAGCGAGAGCCGATCTTTCGCTTTTCGAAAAAGGGTTCGCAGCCGAGTCTTTCAATGAATTCGGCGAAGATCTCCCGGTCGAGGACGGCGAATTCCCGCTCCCGATTGATCTCGATGCCGCCTTCGGAGCGTTTGTTCTTGAAGGTCACCGTCACGGCATCGCCTTCGGATCGCACGCGGAATCCTCGAGTGCCCCTGTTAATCCGCCATTCGGGGCCGTGCCAATAGGCGTCGCGCTTATCGAAGTCCCCACGGTAGACCGCGAATCCCTCGAGTCTCTTCCTGACTGCTCCCGGATCAGCGACATGGGCCTTCAATTCGACTTCTATCATTGTAACGCTAGACCTTCACGAGGACGGAGGGGTCGTAATCCGCGGGCGGGACAAAGCCGAGGAGTTCGACGATGGTGGCGGCGAGGCTCGAGATGCCCAATTCGCCGCCTTCGGCGCCTCCTGACAGCTCCTTTCCGTACTCTCCCCGATAATCCGGATCGAAGATGACACAGGGCACCGGATTGAGGGAGTGGCTCGTTTTGGCGCGGGGCGAGCCGTCGGCCTTCCGCGATACCGCACCCGTCTTCTTGTCGTGCTCGTACATGTCGTCTGAATTGCCATGATCGGCCGTGAGGATCATGACGCCGCCTGCTTTCTCGACGGCTTGGCGCAAGCGTCCAAGTTGGATGTCCATGGCTTCCACGCCGCAGACGACGGACTGATAGACGCCCGTGTGTCCGACCATGTCGCCGTTCGGATAATTGAGTCGAATGAAGCGGTAGCGACCGCCATCGATCGCCCCGATGACGGCGTCGGTGATCTCGGCGCATTTCATCCATGGCCTCTGCTCGAAGGGAACGACGTCGCTCTTGATCTCGACATAGTCCTCGAATTCCTCCGAGAATTTGCCTTGGCGGTTGCCGTTGAAAAAATAGGTGACATGCCCGTATTTTTGCGTCTCCGATATGGCCAGCATCGGGACCTTCGTCGCGACGAGATATTCGCCCAGGGTGCGTTCGATCGAGGGCGGCTCGACGATGTATTGCCTCGGTATGTGGGCATCTCCGTCGTATTCCATCATGCCCGCGTATTCCACCTTCGGCCATCGCTTGCGGTCGAATTTGTCGAAGTCTTCCTTCTCGAAGGCTGCGGTGATCTCGATGGCGCGATCGCCGCGGAAGTTGAAGAAGATGACGGAATCGCCGTCTTCAATCGTCCCGATCGGCCTGCCCTTATCAGTTATGACGAATTCTTTCATGTCCTGGTCGATCAGGTTGGGCTGGGCCTCGCGGTAGGCGAGGATGGCCTCCTTCGCGCTCGAGAAGGACTTGCCGAGGCCGAGCACATGGCACTCCCAACCGCGGCGCACCTGCTCCCAGTTCGCGCCGTAGCGATCCATCGTTATGTACTGGCGACCTCCGCCCGAGGCGATTCGATAGTCAACCCCTTTTGAGTTGAGGCCCGAGAGGAAGGCTTCGAAGGGCTCGACGTACTCCAACGCGCTTTGTTCGCCGACATCGCGGCCGTCGAGAAGGGCATGGACCCTGGCTTTCTTGACACCTTCGGCCGCGGCCTTCGTGAGCATGGCCTTTAGGTGATCGATATGGGAGTGGACGTTGCCGTCGGAAAATAGTCCGATGAAATGCATGTTCCCGCCGGAAGCCTTCACCTTGGCTACCAGGCGTTTCCATGTAGCGCCTTCGAACATGGCCCCGCTCTGGATCGAGGAGCTGACGAGCTTGGCCCCCTGCGCATAGACGCGGCCGCAGCCGATCGCATTATGCCCGACCTCGGAATTGCCCATGTCTTCGTCGGAAGGCAAACCCACGGCCTTGCCGTGGGCCTTGAGCTTCGTATGGGGCGATGCGGCCTCCATCGCGCGGAAGGCGTCCATCTTCGCGTCGGCTACCGCATCCCCCTCGCGAAAGGCGCCGTAGCCGACCCCGTCCATGATGACCAGGACGACGGGACCCTTCCTTCCCTTCCAGGATGGATTCTGAACGAGCGCTTCGACCATGATAGTGTTCTCCTTGGCATCCGACGCGCGGGCCGGCGCCACTTCAAATCGGCCGGCCTTCCGCCGGTCATTCCCCGAAGTATTCTATGAGGGTGCGAATAGGCAGATCGCCAAGGGCACTCCGATAATCGAGGAAGGGCAGGCCTACGACGGCGAAGGCCCCGATGGGTTCAGCGCCTCCGTCCATGAGAAGATCGGCGGCGGCCCGTATGGTGCCTCCCGTCGCGATGAGATCGTCGACGATGAGGACCCGGCCGCCGACGGGTATGTCAGCAACATGCATTTCGATTTCCGCGGCGCCGTATTCGAGTTCATAGCGCCTTCCGATGGTCTTTCCTGGTAACTTCCCTTTTTTGCGGACGAGGAGAAGCGGCAGACCGAGCCTGTCGCAGAGCGGCGCGGCGAAAATGAAGCCCCTCGATTCTATCGCCGCTATCGCATCGAGGCGCTCGTCGCGGTAGAGCTTGACCATTGAGTCGAGGCAATGCCGGAAAGCGTCGGGATTCGCGAGAATGCTCGTTATGTCGTAAAAGAGGATGCCGGGCTTCGGGAAATCGGGCACTTTTCTGATCGCATCGTCGAGATTGAAACCTTCCTGAATGGGCATGGATGATCCTTAGGTGAAAATCATGCGAAGGTACGAAGTACCGCGGCTATGGCGGAATGCTCGGGTTTCGGTCCGATGAGGTCGACCGAGGTCGCCACGAGTTCCGCGTCCTTGGTCATGTCCCTGAGCCAGGCGACCGCTGCGCCGTTCGCCCCGAAAAAGGCCGCGGGTCGACCGGCAAGATTGACGCCTTTCAATAGGCGGACGAGCTCTCCGTAGCTGGCGTTTCCCGCCTCGTCGGCGCCGAACAAATATGAGGAGGCCGCAAGCACTTCTGGGATACTGACCGCGCTCGCAACCTTTATGACAGGTGCGATGCCCATCGCCTCGAGTTTTTCCCCGAGGTCATGAGCCATCCTTTCGAGCTCGGGACGGCCATCCTGCCACACGACAAGGGTCTTTGTTTTCATCGCTTCGCCGAGTAGAAAGTCTACGGGCCCGCGTAGACCCTGTCAAGTTGAGGCTCGAGACAGAGGGCCCAGGTCTCACGGCACCGCCGGCTTCGAGCTATCACCGCTCCCCTCCGCGCTCGGCGTCGTCTCGCCGGATCCCGTCGTCGTCACCGTCTTCGCCGATTCCGGCAAGGTCGATTGCGAACTCGATGCTTCGGGGGGCTTTGGGAAGCTGGAATCGGGCCTGGCTTTATTCTTGCGGTCGATGACGATCGGCCGCAGGATGGCATCCAAAACGGCCACCCCGAGCGATAGAGCGACCGTGGCGCCGAGTCGTTGTCCCAGCTCGGCCTGGCTCAATGCCGGAGCGTTCGAGCTCTTAAAGGGCCAGGGCGCATAGCTGAGGTCTATCTGATTTTCAGCCACGGAAACGCGAACGAAGGTCGCGAGATCGAAACCGAAACCGACATAGAACAGGGCGATCGGAAAGCTTCCCACCGCGATGGCCTCAAATCGGCCTACGGGAGTTTCAGTGAATCGGGGAGTGCTGGAGGGAAGGGCATCGGAAGCCGGTGTCCATACGGCCGGGGCGGCGTCGATGCTGCCCAGGGACAGTACTCCCATGATGACGAAAAGGGCTCGCGATAGTCTCATGCCGGTCTCTCCCCGAAGAGCGCGGTGCCGATCCTGATTTCGGTCGCTCCTTCCTCGATGGCGATCTCGAAATCACCCGACATGCCCATCGAGAGCACCGTGAAGTCGGGAAGAGCGAGATCCGCGACAAGAGATTCGCGGAGAGCGCGAAGGGCTCCGAAGGACGAGCGGATCGCCTTTTCGCCGGCGCCGAGAGGAGCCATGGTCATCAGGCCACGAAGCTCGAGTCCCGGACTAGAGGGGAGCGCAAGCATGTATTCGCAGGCCTTTCGCACGCTATCGATGTCAGGGAATCCGCTCTTCGACTCTTCCCCCGTATGCAGCTCGAAGAGAATTTCCATAATTGGGCCGTTCTCCGTCTCTTCCCTTGCGTCTCGGATCTTGGCGACGAGGGATTCGAGAAGATCGAGCGAATCGACCGATTGAATGCGATCGAAAATGGATAGGGCGCGTTTCACCTTATTCCCTTGGAGATGGCCGATGAGATCAAGACGCAGATCAGGAAACGCTTGCGAAAGCGATTTGAATTTGGACTCGGCTTCCTGAACCCTACTCTCGGCGAATCGCTTGATGCCGCAGGCCAGGGCCGCCTCCACAGCCTCTGCCGGGTGAAATTTCGAGACCGCTACGATCTCAATTCCCGAGGAATCGCGCCCTGTTCGGGCCGCGGCCCGTTCGGCGCGGCGGCGAAGCGATGCCAGCCTCGTGCCGATTGCCGAGAGATAATCTTCATATAAGTTATGACCTTTTTCGTCCATGCGGCCCCCTCGACGGACGGGGCCCCGCGGAGTCGGCTAGACCGGTCGACATAGCAGGGCCATCACATCGCCCCAACCGAAAATCTTCACCGCCTTGTCGAGAGGTTTCTTGACGAACCTGGGCCGCTGCCCGCTTGCCCAGCCGCCCCAGGTCGAGCTGCGAAGCACCTCGAATCCGGCGTTTTCAACCATCTTGCCCAGATTGCGGAACGAGAAGAGAAAGAGATGATCGTAAATGGCGCTTCTCCATTTGGCTCCTAGCGCGCGGGCCTGGAATCCATCGATGTTCGGCGTCGTGAGGATGAGCACTCCACCCGGGGCGAGCAAGCGCTTCGCCTCCGCAAGGAATTCGACCGGTTCGTTGAGATGCTCGATGAGGTGCGAGGCATGGACGATGTCGAAGGAGGCCGGGTGGAGCGCAGCCTTTCCAAGCACGACGGGGCGGATATCGAGGCCGAATACCTCGCGGCCGTAGCGAGCGGCTGGTTCGCAGGGCTCGACCCCCACGCAGGACCAGCCTTCGTTTGAGAGACCGGCGATCAAGGCCCCCGTGGCGCAGCCGACATCGAGGAAGGATGGCGTCCTTCCGCCTGGTGCGTCACGGGACATGAGTCTCTGCTGTATCTCCGCGAAGCCGAGATCGGCCAGCGCCATCCTCTCGAGCTTGGCGTAATCCTCATGCCGCGCGACTTCGTAATCGAGATAGGATTCGTCGTAGCGAGCGAGCACGAACTCGACGTCAGGCTGAGGGTTTTGTTGGACCAGCCCGCAGATCGAGCAGCGAGAGAAGGAAAAGGCGCCCAGATCCCACAGGGAAGAAAAGTGCGTCGAGCCGCAAATCGGGCAAGGCCGCAACGTCCTCTTTTCGGGTCGGGGATCGGTCGCGAAGGTTTTCATTCGAAAAGTAGGGTCCAGGCCGCCGAGCGCTCATTCCCGGCAAAATCCCGGACGAGGAGCTCAATAACGGACTTGCCTCGCGAAAAGGACCTGGGTGGTACGCGTACAGACCCGTTTCCGTCGATGACGATGCTTGCTCCCTCGCGCGGGCTCGGATAGAACGAAAGGACGCCGTTCTTCGCCTCGGCGATCTCGGTCCTAGCCTCCACTACTTTCTCGCCGTTTACGAGTACCCTGAGATACCAGGGCGGTCCGATGACGAGCCCCTGCGTCCCCGTCCCCTGCTCGGCAGTATCAACTATGATGGAATATGATCCTTGGGGAATCGACTTCGAATCGCCAAGAACCCAGATCTTTCCTTTGGACTCGAGGCTAACCTTCCGTATAAGGGGCGCCTTGGCATCGTCGGACTTCGGAAGGAAGACGCGGGGATTGACCCAACGCCCGGCCTTGCGATCGTAGAGTGCGAACATGAAGCCATCCGCGTCGAGAAGCCCGGCGGGCCCGGATTTCCCTATAAGGGCGTCAGAGACGAAATTCTCCGCTCCTGGATCAGCGACCGACGGGAGATAGGCGTAAACGGAGGCCAACCCGTGTCCTCCCTCGAGGACGAGCGTCTCGCCGGTTGCCGACGGCAATTTCGTATGGAAATCGTTGGTCGCCCGCTCGAAGACGAGTTCTCCCGCCTCGGAAGCCCGAATATCGACGCCCGAGCCGGACATCACGATGCCTTGTATGGGAGATCCCGCGTTGGGGCCGCCGAATTCGACGGCGACTGGAGCGGCCGCGGGCCAATCAAGAGCCTGCGATGTCGTCGCCACGCCGAGGGCCAAGGCGACAAGCGAAAGGATCCGGGGTCCCATCATTCCTCCACGAAATCCAGCCTGAGAAGACTGGTCGAATCACCTTTGGCGATGCCGAGAAAAATGGCATTCCCCTCGCTGACAAGCGTCGAATCGTCTGCGACGAGCGGGAACCTGAAATAGCCCAGTCCTCCGTAGGAGGCGGCCACAATGGAGGGTCTTCCTCCTCGTTCCAGGGCGAGAAGCATATCCCGGCCCGTTATGGCTGCCGAACTTACGACAGGGTCCTGCATCGAAATGACGCGCTCTCGTCTGGTCGCCGTATCGTAGACACCAAGGCCACCGGTCGTCTCGAAGACAAGTTCCTTGCCATCAGGGGTAAAGGCCATCGACACGGGTCTGCGAAAATCGGAATCCGTCCAGCGATGCCAAGTCACGCGGTAGGCTTCCTCCCGCTTTTCGAGGACGATGACCCTTTGCTTGTCGAGGCCTGTTGTGGCCGCGATGTTCCTGCCGTCTGGCGAGACGGCGCATCCGTAGACGCAATCGATCCTGCTGCCTCCAGGCGCGAATGAAAGAATTTCCTTGCCGCTCCTGTCGATGCCGAAGAGCCGTCCATCCATGGTTCCGATGACGGTGATGGCGGCATTCGAAGCGAAGGCAGTCACGAAGGAGGGAAAATCCCGCTCCCAAAGCAAGGCTCCCGAAGCGTCGAACTCGGAGATCCTTTCCTGGTTCGCGGCGATGACAAAACGCCGAGCACCATCCATGAAGGGATAGCCCGAAGCCGGAGATGTGAAGAGCACGACGCCGCGCGGGTCCTTGAACTGGAGCAATCCGGGCTTCATCTCCCACGCGACATAGCCCGAGTCCGACACGCTAACGCCGTATCCTCGCGTCGCCGCGAAGACGAGGCCGGAATTTCCGTCGAAAAAGCCATAACGCTCGCCAATCTGGAATGAGTGAAGCGAATTCACCGGAGCTGAGCTCCCGGCCGCGTACGGGTACGAATCCGGAACCGCGTTGTCCCATCGGGGCTTCAGTACGAGTTGTCGCGGGAGCGGGACTGCGCAAAGAAAAAAATAAGCAATTCCTATCAAACTCGTGACGGCTACGGTGATGCGAACCTTCGTCTTCTCTTCCATGACCCTAAGACCTTCTCCCGCAGACGCAGAGTGAGCTTCCGTGAACAGGACGAATGGTATAGAGTAGGATTTCTGCTGTCAATCCTGGAGGCTTTGATGGACGCCAAGGAACTGTTCAAGATCGCCAATGAAGCGGCCGCCAAGTCGTATTCGCCCTATTCGCGCTTCCGAGTCGGCGCCGCTCTCGTCGCCGAGGATGGAACGATCTTTACCGGCACCAATGTGGAAAACCGTTCCTTCGGCCTGACGATCTGCGCTGAGCGCAGCGCCCTCGTGGCGGCGGTCAGCGCCGGTCACCGCCGGTTCACCGAGCTGGTCATCGCGACGCCCGATGCCGAATATCCGGTGAGTCCTTGCGGGGCATGCCGACAGGTCCTCTCGGAATTCATGGATCCCGATGCCCCTGTCCATTTCGGGTCGCGGCCCGAAGACCTAGTCGCCACGACGATAGGAGTTCTCCTGCCCCATGACGCACTTCATGATCTCAAGGGTACCTCGTGATGTTCAGGCCTTCTGACCCTCGCTTCGCTTGAAATCCGCCTCGAGTTTGGCGTTCCAGACTTCGATATTCCTCTTGAGTTTTTCCGCCTCGTCGCGTTCTCCGAGAAGCATCTGCAATCTCCGAAGCGCCGTGAGGAACTGTACGGCCACCCGAAAATCGGAGAGCTTGTGGGTATAGAGTTCGTACTCTTCCCGGTAGCGGTCGGCCGTCTTCTTGAAGAGATCCTTTACGAAGGCCAAATGTTCCTTCAGAACCTCGCGATTGGGTGAATTAAAATCGAGATCGGAAACGACTGTCCTGAGGTCGATGAGGTTCTTCGCCAACGCGGCGAGTTTTCCCCATATTTCGTTGAAGCCCCTGCTGTATTTGGAATTCTCCCCGAAGGCCGCTTCGAAGGACTCGATGGTGAACCCTACTTTCCGAACCAGCCTGAACCTGTTCGCCGGATCGATGTCGCGTATTTCATCGAGGTTCTTCTCGTAGTCCGAAAAAGGCACATCGAGTTTGAGCGTCACGACATCCTCGAGATACTTGAGGGCTCGAACCAGGACCTTGCGGCCATCGATCAGGATGTCCTCGTTCTTGATCCCGAGCAGGGATAGGGAGAGAGAGTTGATGAGAAGATGCCACGATGCGAGATCCAGCATCTCCTCGCAGAGGTGGAGCCGCTTGAAGGCCGTCCCCCCCTCTTCCTTGGAGAGCATCTCCACGAGGGTCTTCTCGCGCGCGAGGATCGCATCGATGGTGGTCTTGTGTTCCTTGACCCTCTCGAAATAGCGATTGCGCTGTTCCTGTGAGATCTTCGCCATGTTCAGTCCCGCCAGTTCCCGTATTTCCTGAGAAGTTCCATCGCGTGCGCGATCGATGCTTCCTCATGCTGGTCTCCCGCGAGCATCCTGGCAATCTCCTCCGCCCGCTCCCGCCCCTCAATTCGGACGAGCCGCGTCATGGTCCTTCCACCTTCGATGCTCTTTTCGACCCTGAAATGATTATCGGCTCGTGCGGCTATCGAGGCGAGATGAGTTATGCAAAGTACCTGCTTGGCGCCTCCGAGGGCTTCAAGGTGTTCTCCGACGGCGACGGCGACCTCACCGCCGATTCCGGCGTCGACTTCGTCGAAGATGAGGGTCGTGGCCCGATCACCGGAGGCGAAGACGGATTTCGCTGCCAGAGCGACGCGGGAGAGTTCACCACCCGAGGCGATTTTCGCCAAGGGTTTGGGCGATTCACCCGGATTGGCCGCGATCAGGAACTCGACCTCATCGATTCCGGAAGGCCCGACCACAGCCTTGCCTCCCTCCCCCTCCTTGCGCGCTACCCGCACGATGAATCGGGCCCGAGCCATGCCGAGAACCGAAACGACCTTCTCGATTGCCGCCGAGAGGTCCTTCGCCGCCTCCATGCGCCTTTTTGAAATCGCAAGAGCATCGTCAAGGATTACTCCTTCGAGCGTCGCGATTTCCTTCGCCATCCCTTCCCGATCCTCTTCCCAAGTCGAAAGCGCCTGATAGCGCGATTGGGCCTCCTCGAGCCTCGCGAGAATGGATTCCGTGCTATCTCCATACTTTTTCCTCAGCTTGCCGATCTCTGCCAGACGCGATTCCACTTCCTCGAGGCGTCCCGGCGAGAAATGAAGGCTCGAGGCATAGGATCTCAGCGAATCTGATATGTCTTCGATTTCGTAAAAGGCGTCGTCCAGTCGTCGCGCGAGTGGGCCAAGGGCAGGATCGATGGATACGCAGGTTTCGAAGGCGGCCCTGACGCGGCGCAAGGCAGGAAGAGCACCGCCGCCCTCGACCTCGCTCAGGCATTGATGAGCCGTTTCAACGGACTCGAACAATTTGCCGTGTTGCGAGAGAAGACGCTCCTCGTTGCCGAGTTCCTCGAGTTCCCCGCGCTTGAGCTTTGCGGCCTCGATCTCCTTTACCGTGAAATCGAGAAAATCCAATTCCCGAGCGCGTTCCTTGCTCGAAGCCTCGGCAGCTTCGAAGTCCTTCTTCTTCCTCGCAAGCCCTTCAAATTTCGCAGCATAAGCCTCCACCGCCTGACCGAGTTCGGCGAAGCGGTCGAGAAGTCGCCGATGCATGTCATTTTGGAGGAGGGATTGCTGCTCATGCTGCCCATGAAGATCTACGAGCATGGAGGTGAGTTCGACCAGATCGTTCCTCAGGACCGGCTGTCCCTGCACGAATACTTGGCTTCTTCCGCTGCTCTTGATGCTTCTCCGTATGACAATGCGCCCCTCGTCGGGTTCCATTCCGCGGCTCTTCACCCAACTCATCGCCTCGGGATTATCGGAAAGGTCAAATTGCCCGACAACGAGGGTCTCTTCCGCCCCCGCCCGGATGATGCCGGTATCGGCCTTCGCCCCTAGAAGGAAACCGAGTGCCCCAATAAGCAGGGATTTCCCTGCCCCAGTCTCCCCCGAAAGGATCGTAAACCCTCCCGGGAAACTGACGGAAAGCCGGTCGATAATGGCGAAGTCACGAACGCTCAGCTCCTCAAGCATCGTTGCCTCCCGACCAGTTGAGCTTCTTCCGGAGGACTTCGTAGAAAGACGATCTTTCGGGAACATGCAAGAGAGCCTTGCGACGGGCCTTCGTGAAAAGCACGCGATCATGGGGCTCGAGGGCGAGGGTCTCCTGTCCGTCGATCGTCAGCATCACCGAGGTTCGGCGCCCTTCCTCGACGCAGAGTTCGATCTTTTCGGTTGCGGGAACCACGAGGGGCCGGTGTGAAAGCGTAAAGGGACAGATAGGGTTGATAACGATCGAATCCGTTTCGGGATGGAGAACCGGACCGCCGGCGGCTAGATTGTAGGCTGTCGATCCCGTCGGCGTTGCAATGATCATGCCGTCGGAGCGGTAGACTCCGAGGGGAAATCCATCGGCTCGCAGATCCAGCGCGATGACCTTCGCGATGCCTTGGCCCGAAACGACCCCGTCGTTGAGGGCGCTGAAGGCCATGATTTGCCTATCGCCCCTGAGCACGCTTATCGAGAGCATCACGCGAGCGGAGAGCCCTAACCGTCCGGCCAACCAACCGTCGATGCATATTTCCCAATCGTCGCGGCCGAAGCCCGCAATGAAGCCAAGTCGCCCGAGATTGAAGGGTAGTATGGGGATGCCGTGGGGCGCGGCAACGCGAGCCGCGAAAAGCACGGTGCCGTCGCCGCCGAGCGATATCACAAGATCGCTACCCCGCGCGTCCGGGTAGGGTCCTGTCGGATTCGAAGAAATCGCGACGCTTGAGGAAATGCCGAGGGTCTCGAGATAGCTCGCGATTTCCTTGGCTGATGCCTCCGCCCCTTCCTTCTGGAGATTCGCGATGATGAGAACCCGTCGCGCCATCACGAGGCCTTCAGGGTAGGGATGCAAGCACCCTCGATATCTTCTGGGCGCCGGCGTTCCCTATCCTCTGATGGAGGGGAAACAGAAGGGTACGCATCGCGAGCGAGCGGGCGTTTGGACAGCGGCCTTCGGGAACGAATCCTGAAGCGACGCAGGAATCGGCGAAAGCGAATTCCGTTTCCACGTCTTTTTTCCTCGCGTAGGCAATGGCGTCCTTGATCGAACTTTCCAAGACGACGGGAAAGCTCCAGCAGCCGGGCTCCGTGTCCCCGCCTTGCATGAAGGTCTTGTGCTTCTTCCCAGCGATCGCCTGGAGAAAAAGGCTCCTCAGTTCCTTGCGCTTTATGAGACCCTTGTCGAGATCGCGAAGCTGTCCAAGTCCGAGCGACGCATTGAAATCCGTCATTCGATACTCGGGAAGGAGGTCCTCTGCCAGATTTTTCAAGACAGTCGCTTCCCGTTTTCCGGTGGCGAAAACCATCGCCCCTCCACCTGAAGTTAGTGGAGAGCCCTGTTCCAAACTCAAGAGACCGATAGTCCCGGAAAGCAATGTCATCGGGCCTTCTTGCGAAGCACAGAGATTCCTGGTCAGGTCCTCGATGATGGGGAGCCCCAGTTCTCCATAGGCTCCTTCAACGGGAGGCAATCCGCCCCCACCGGCAAGAATCAAAGCCTTGGCATGCTGCCCGACCGATTCCATGCCCGTCGCGAAATCCGCAGGGCTTGGGTTGCCCGTTTCGAGGGAAACATCTGCCCATCCGATATCGATTCCCCGATTCCTTAGCGCAAAGCCAAGCCACCTTGGCGCAAGGGCGGAGACGGCGACCGCATCACCGGTCTTGAGATCGTGGGCCGCCAAGGCGATCCCCAAGGCGTCTATTGGGCTGCGTGTCAGCACGCAGAATTCAAAACCGAAGTATTCTTTTGCAGATTTCAGGAAACGCTCATGATAGACGCCTGGCCCTATCGAATCGGTCATCAGGCAGGAAAGGACACTGTCCATGTCCTTTCGCCTTATATATGAACTGAAGACAGGTATACTCATCGCCCCTTGCCTTACGCCCTCATTTCGCTGATCTTCTTGAGTTCCTTCGCGCTGAAGAGCTTTCGAATGTCCAGAAGTATGAGGTAGCCCTCTTCCCTGTTGACGACGCCTTGAATGTATTCCGAACCGATTCCAGAGATCATTTTCGGGGGCGGCTGAATATCGACCGCATCGATAGTCACGACGCGCTCCACTCGATCAATTATGATGCCCAGTTTCATACCGTCGATATCTATGATGATGAATCCGGAAAGGAGATCCTCCTCTTCCCCGAATACCGCCTTTTTGAGATGGAATCGCTTATGCAGCGAAATTATCGGTATGATCTCTCCGCGCAGGTTGAAAAGCCCTTCGACATATCCGGGAGCATTGGGAATGGATCGCACTTCCTGGACGCGCACTATTTCCTTTACGTCCATTATGTCGATTCCATAGTATTCTTCGCTTATTTGGAAGGTGACGAGTTGAAGCTGCGTGTCACGTTCGTTCATCTGCTCCCCCGGGAAAGAAATGCTTGGTCAAGTGTAGCATCCCGCGAAGCACCAAGCAAGAACCACGACTCCAAGACCAAATGGTCCCCTAGCCTTTACGCGGTTTTCGCAGGGCAAATAAAAAAGCCTGGCGACGACCTACTCTCCCACCACGAAGGCAGTACCATCGGCGTTGAGGGGCTTGACTTCCGTGTTCGGAATGGGAACGGGTATGACCCCCTCACAATAATCACCAGGCAATTATTCACAATTGCAG
>DATKVC010000011.1:0-31519 GCA_035530275.1 Rectinemataceae bacterium
ATAATGTTGGTTTTGGACAGGAGAGCGGGAGGTTGCCACACCATTGTTCCCGCTCTCCTTATCTTTTCCCCCTGCTTCTTGCTATTCAAGAAATCGGGAGAAAAACCTCATCCCTGAGAAAAGATTGCGCGACTCGACACCACGGGCGTGGGGATGAACCGAATACACGGGATTCGCTAGATAATGCGTTTATGCATTCCCCACGGGCGTGGGGATGAACCGGCGGCGAGTGCTGTCGAAATGGCGCTGTCTGGCATTCCCCACGGGCGTGGGGATGAACCGAGAACCAGAGCCACGTATTCCTCCGGCGCGGTGCATTCCCCACGGGCGTGGGGATGAACCGTTTCAGGCGACCGCCCGAAGGTGCCAGGCTGCGCATTCCCCACGGGCGTGGGGATGAACCGGCGAGCGAACCGGCAAGGGCCTTAGACAGGACGCATTCCCCACGGGCGTGGGGATGAACCGGCCGACCCGGTATCTTGCCTTGCGGCTAATACGCATTCCCCACGGGCGTGGGGATGAACCGCTTGTTTTCGGTGAGAAGGCTGGCCTGGAAGAGCATTCCCCACGGGCGTGGGGATGAACCGGATTGCTGAGAGCTCAAGAGCGCCTCCTTGGAGCATTCCCCACGGGCGTGGGGATGAACCGATCTGGACGCAGCTCGAACAATCGGGGCAGACGCATTCCCCACGGGCGTGGGGATGAACCGGGTTTGCAGTGCCGAGGATTCCGGTTCGAGGTGCATTCCCCACGGGCGTGGGGATGAACCGGGCTATCTCGCTGGCCAGGTCATCAATGGCGGGCATTCCCCACGGGCGTGGGGATGAACCGGTTTATTTGGCCATTTACAACGACGGCGCTTAGCATTCCCCACGGGCGTGGGGATGAACCGCTCGATGATCTCGCCATGCCATTTGATCGTTGGCATTCCCCACGGGCGTGGGGATGAACCGACGCATATCGGAGCTGCTACTACATCCCTATGGCATTCCCCACGGGCGTGGGGATGAACCGCAATGCCCAGGATGTTGTTATGAGGAATGGAAGCATTCCCCACGGGCGTGGGGATGAACCGCTGACATCCGTCTTCATGTCTGTAAAGTATTTGCATTCCCCACGGGCGTGGGGATGAACCGTTCGGGCTGGCGATTGGATTGTCCTGTACTGCGCATTCCCCACGGGCGTGGGGATGAACCGGCAACGCATGTAAGCGTGTTGTGGAGATGTTAGCATTCCCCACGGGCGTGGGGATGAACCGCATCGATATACTCTCACCGGGAGCCTTGTCTGGCATTCCCCACGGGCGTGGGGATGAACCGCCTATTGTAGTAATAGCAAGGAGAAAGTAATGGCATTCCCCACGGGCGTGGGGATGAACCGAATACTGGCACGACGGCGATCCTTGCCGATCAGCATTCCCCACGGGCGTGGGGATGAACCGCGTCCGCTTTACTTGGCCTCTCCGTTTCTGCCGCATTCCCCACGGGCGTGGGGATGAACCGTAGCAGCCGAGACCGGTTCCCCTTCTCCAAGAGCATTCCCCACGGGCGTGGGGATGAACCGGGCCTGGATGCCATCCGCTCCCGCAGCGCGCTGCATTCCCCACGGGCGTGGGGATGAACCGCAGATAACCGGGCTCGCCGAACTTTTCCAGGAGCATTCCCCACGGGCGTGGGGATGAACCGCCACGTCGAGGGTGACTCGACTGTCTGCACCTGCATTCCCCACGGGCGTGGGGATGAACCGGCCATGCGCTGAATGTGGGAATGATCATCCTCGCATTCCCCACGGGCGTGGGGATGAACCGGCCGCGGCCAATTCGCGCTTTTCGATCTTGCCGCATTCCCCACGGGCGTGGGGATGAACCGGCCGAGGGGAGAGACGAAAACGATCCAGTCACGCATTCCCCACGGGCGTGGGGATGAACCGAGCGCGATCTGCGCCGACTGCCAATCGTGAACGCATTCCCCACGGGCGTGGGGATGAACCGCGATGAGGCCTGGAAGCCTCGCCCGCCGCGGCGCATTCCCCACGGGCGTGGGGATGAACCGAGTTTTGGGATAAGACAACGCCGGCCGGGGAGGCATTCCCCACGGGCGTGGGGATGAACCGGCCCCCGTGCGTGTGCGCGGAGTCATCGCGCCGCATTCCCCACGGGCGTGGGGATGAACCGCTCGATGCGACAACCCAGTCGATAACCTGGAGGCATTCCCCACGGGCGTGGGGATGAACCGGTGTCGGGATCGCAAAAGATCCAGCTCATGGCGCATTCCCCACGGGCGTGGGGATGAACCGCTCCTCTTGCCTACGTGACGCAATAGATACTTGCATTCCCCACGGGCGTGGGGATGAACCGTATTCCGGGAGCTCCGCGAGCTGCAAAATCACGCATTCCCCACGGGCGTGGGGATGAACCGGAGGGCTTGCAGGAGGGCAGTCGAGGCATTTAGCATTCCCCACGGGCGTGGGGATGAACCGGCATGGGCGGTCCTCGAAAAGCCTGTCGATCCGCATTCCCCACGGGCGTGGGGATGAACCGCACACAATCTATCATTCGATATATCTACCAATGCATTCCCCACGGGCGTGGGGATGAACCGCAAATATATATATTGGGATATTATATCTATATGCATTCCCCACGGGCGTGGGGATGAACCGGGTCCGCACGCAGGTGCGATAGCCATTCGTCCGCATTCCCCACGGGCGTGGGGATGAACCGAGGTCGCCCGTATTCGCGCCGAGCACGATGCGGCATTCCCCACGGGCGTGGGGATGAACCGGCGTTTTGGGCCTCGTTCTGGGCACTCCTCGGCATTCCCCACGGACGTGGGGATGAACCGCTCGCGGCCTCCGGGTACGGATCGCAGCTCGCGCATTCCCCACGGGCGTGGGGATGAACCGGAGAGCCATGATGAAAATTATAGGTGGTTACAGCATTCCCCACGGGCGTGGGGATGAACCGCGCTTGGCAGTTCACGTCCATCATGTGATTGAGCATTCCCCACGGGCGTGGGGATGAACCGAGCGGTGAGGATATGGAGCTGGCATTGATCGAGGAGGCCCAGAACGTCTACAAGCAGCTCAAGCCGGACTTCTTCGACCTCATCGTGGTGGACGAGTACCACAGGGGGAGCGCAGCGGAGGACTCGGCCTGGCGCGCGATCCTCGAGCACTTCTCGCCGGCCATCCACCTGGGCATGACGGCGACGCCGAATCGCGACGATGGGGCCGACAATGTCGAGTACTTCGGCTCTCCTATCTACGAGTATTCCCTCAGGCAGGGCATCGAGGACGGCTTTCTCGCCCCCTACAAGGTCATCCGGGTGACCCTCGACCGCGATCTCGGCTGGAGGCCCGAGCCGGGATTGAGGGACGAGAACGAGCTCCTCATCGAGGATCGCGAGTACAACGCGAAGGATATGAACCGTTCATTTAAGTGCTTCTCGGCTTGCCCAGGTTGAGTTGCCCTCCCCCCCTCGCCGAGCAAGCCCGCATCGTCGCTCGTGTTCAGGAACTCATGGCCGTCCTCGATCGTCTCGAAGCGGCCTTCACGGAGCGGGAAGAGGCGGGGCGGAAGTTCGGGGAGGCGGTGGGGCTGCTCTGAGGGGAGGCGACAGCCCTCCAGTTCCCCCCCCCTCGGACTAAGCCCGCACTAAGCGCCGAGGCCTTCGAGGACGGCGGTGAATTCGACGGGTCTGGGGTTGCCTTTCCTGAACTGGCTATCGGTACACTTCCCGTCGGTGACCGATACTGACGACGAGGATGACAAGGCGCGCATCCACGAGCTCTGCGATGACCCGATAATCGCCAACCCTGTAGTGCCACAGATTTCCGAAACGCTGCCCTTTAAGGGCCTCGCCAATGGTCCGCGGATCGTCAAGGCTCACAAGTCGTTCGTGGATGAAGCGGAGGATGCGTTCCCTGACGGGCCTATCGAGCCCGTGAAGATCGTGGGCCACATCTGGCGCGAATTCAATCGCCCAGGCCATCGATCAGGGTCTGGAGGTCCACGGTCTTGACTTTGCCTGAATGGATGGCCTCGAGTCTTGCCTCGGCGCTCGCCATTTCCTCCATCTCGTCGAGTCCTTCGGAAAGGGCGGTCTCGAGAATGGAAAGTAGGGGACGGCCGGTGGCGCCTGCCACCAGGGCAGCACGTCGTTCGATTTCAGCGGGGACATTTACCGCAAGCATGACGGCCTCCTTTATTATCAGAATAAGCCCTGGAATCCTATGAGGCAAGCCGAGCCCTCTTGCTTTTCATTACAGATGGCCTTGGTTCTTCGCGGAGCCCTAAGCGACCTTTGCGGAAAATTAAGATAGCCCGCAGGTCAAAGTCCCTGTTACAATCCCCACCATGAAACGGGCCGCGCGGCGAGAAGCAAGACAGCGGAGCCTCAGACGAAAGGCGATCAGGATCATCGCGGTGACCATGGCCGTCCTATGCGCAGCCCTCGGCGGTATGATTGCCTTCTTCTCCTTGAGCGGCTATTTCAACATGGAGAGGGAAGAGGTGCGGAATGAGGTGGAAAGGGCCCGGAAGGGGCTACTCGCCGACGAGAAGCGCATCGCTTCGATAGCAGGCGATTGGGCCCCCTGGGACGAGACCTACGATTACGTGCTGGGCAAAAATCCGAAATACGAAGCGGATAACCTCGACGCGGCGACGGTCGCGAACCTGAAGATAAACCTTTTCGCGATCCTGAACGGCAAGGGCTCCTTCGTCGTGCTCCGGCGCTTCGATCTCGAGTCGCAGTCCTTTCTCCCTCCCTTGCCAGAGGTCCCGCGACTTTCATCCGATGATCCCCTCCTCAGGCATGCGGATATCCGGAGCGGAGCCGACGGCCTCGTGCGATTCGGGGCCGCCGGGCTCATGCTCGTTTCCTCCCGCGCCATAACGACGAGCGATATGCGTGTCGCGCCGGTGGGCAGCCTCATCGTGGGCCTCGCGTTGGATCGGCGCGAAGCCGCGGCCCTTTCCGACAGGCTCAGCCTCGACATCGGCTTTCTGCCGAACGAGGGCTCCGGCGTCCCTCGAGAGACCGCGGAGGCCCGAGCGCAGCTTCCGTCGGCCGACTCGATCTACGTGAAGGCGATCGACTTCGACAGGGTGGCCGGCTACGCCCCGCTTCGCGACCTCGAGGGCAACACCGTCGCCTTCCTCAAGGTAAGCCTGTCCCGTGGTTTTTTTCATGAAGGCCTCGTGAACCTGCTCCTCGTCTTCGTCGCCCTCTGCATCATGGCGATCATCTCCACCTTGGCCGTCATTTTTATCGTCGACCGTCTCATCCTCGATCGCGTGTCGCGGCTCGGGCGGGAAATCGCACGGGTCGGGAACGCGTCCGATCCCGGTGCGAGGGTGGAGCTCGATGGGGACGACGAATTCGCGAACCTGGCTTCGATCGCCAACACGGGCTTGTCGCGACTCGACGAAGCCCATCGCGCGCTCATCGCCTCGCTTCGGGAAAAGAACCTCCTCCTCCGAGAAATCCATCACAGGGTTAAGAACAATCTCCAGATCATTTCGAGTCTCCTGAATCTCCAGGCGGGAACCATGCGGGACAGCCTGGCGGAGGAGGCCCTGCGCGAGAGCGAGAATCGGATCAATTCGATGGCCCTCGTTCACGAGCTGCTCTATCAACACGGTGACAACGGGCGGACGGGAACTGCCCGCGTCGAGTTCCTCGAATATATGCGCCAGATCTCCGCCAGCCTTGCCGCTTCGTATAGCGCGGGAGGCAATCGCGTCGAAGTCACCGTCGAAGGGGAAGAGGTCGAACTCGACGCCGATACCGCGATCTGCTGCGCCCTCATCGTGAACGAGCTTACCTCGAACGCCTTGAAGCACGCCTTCCCTGAGGGCCGCGCCGGCAGGGTCGTCTTGAGCGCGCGCGCCGACGGGTCGGGAAATCTCACCTTGTCCGTGAAAGACAATGGCGTCGGACTTCCCTCCGGTTTCGACGCGGCCGCGAACGGGGCGCTCGGACTGCATCTCGTGACGGCCCTGAGCTCCCAAATCAATGGCAGTTTCGAAATCGACGGCGAGGCGGGCTGCGAAGGCCGGATCCGCTTACGGCTTGCGGGCTTCGGGACATCCGGAAAATAGCTGCGCGGGAGAAAACGGGGTGACGCGGCGGGCGGCGGGGGGCACCCCCGTCAGCCTTCCGCCACCAGTTCCTTCTCGAAGAACTCCGCCGTCAGCGGCGCCGACCCTTCATAATGGTTATTGATGTTTATGACGACCTTCCCGCCCCGATAGATGATGGTCTTCGCCATGTCGGCGATACGCCCCTTGTCGGGCTTCTCCTCGACGATGGCGTTCCACCTTTCCTTGGTCTTCCCTTCGATTTCCTTCCTGTCTCCGCCGAGAAGCCGCAGCACCGAGGTGCCTGATATCAAGTCGCCGAATTTCTCGTAGACTTCGTAGATGTGGGGCAGGAAGAGTTTCTCCGAGAATACGTGGATGATCTTCTTTTCGGCGAGAAACTGGAAATAGTCCTTTGTCAGATAGTTCTTGTTTCGCGTCTCGACGGCGATGGGAAGGCCTTTGGGCGTCGATTCCACGAAACCCTCGAGAGCCCTCATGAAGTCGCCGACGTCCTTCATCTTGTCCTTGTTCAGGTACTCGAATTCCAGCATGAGGGCGTCGATCCGCGGGAGCATGGGCTCGATGCGATCGAGGTAGGTGGAGAAGAGCTCGGGGGAAAGGAAGGAGTGATTCTGGATGAGTTGCTTTAAACCCGGATTCCTCATGTGCGTCAACGAGATGTCCTCGGTCACCTTCACGGTGAATCGGAAATCCTCGTCGACGGCCCCGAGGTAGTCGAGGACGTCGCGGCTTTCCGGCAGGCGATAGAAGAAAGAATCCACTTCGGCTGTTCGAAAGCGCCGCGCGTATTCGGGAAGGTAGCCCGCCGCCGACCGGCTCGGGGCCGCGTAGACGAGTCCCGCCCACGATTCGTAGTTCCAGGAGCAGGTTCCGATTCTGAGATTGTCCATTTTTCATCTCCCCAGCAAGGCGAGGACGAAGGCGACAACTATGAAGAGCATCGTCGCTATTGCGCCCTTCCAGGGCGTATCGGCTTGAGTCTTCTTGTGCAATTGGTAATTGAAGTAAAAGAGTCCCGCACAGAAGACGAGGGCGAGGATAGGAATCGACACGGCGAGCACGAGGCTGTGGTCGAAGGCGTTGAGGATGGGCAGAACCAGGAGCATGAGGCCCACGACGAGGAAGCCGAGACCCGATAGATTGACGAGGGTCAGGATGGTGGCCTGAAGCTGTGGAGGATGTTCCTCCCATTTCATTCCCGCCCCCTGTTCGTGAAAGGGGAGGTATTGCTTGGCGAACATCGTGGAGTAGGCCATGAAGAGGCAGATCAGGCCGACGATGAAGAAGAGGACGACAGAGGCTACCGTCAGAATCGCACCCATAACTTCCCCCTTTGCCGATCAAAAGCCAATGATAAGGCCCGGGCCGGGGAACGTCCATGTCGGGCGCCTGATTTTGCGCGATAATGGAAGCATGGCGGTGAAAGGCATCATCATCCTCATCCTCATCCTCAGCCTTTTGCTGGCCTACCTCTCCCGCGATTCGCTCCGCTCTCCCCGCTCCCATGGCTTCCTTCGCTTCTTCGCGTGGGAGTTCATGCTCGCCCAGGTCCTTCTCGTCGTTCAGGACTGGTTCAGGAATCCCTTCGCCTGGCACCAGTTGATCTCGTGGTCCCTCCTCGGCCTCTCCCTCATCCCTTTGGCATTCGGCGTCCGCATGCTGATGACGAGGGGCGAAGCCTCGAAGTCCCTGCGGCGAGAACCTTCTCTTTTCACCTTCGAGAAGACCACGGTACTCGTTACCAACGGCGTCTATAAATACATCCGCCATCCGCTTTATGGCTCGCTGCTCTTTCTTTCCTGGGGAATCTTCTTCAAGCTGCCTTCTCTCCTCGGGGCGATACTTGCCTTCTGTGCGACGCTTCTTCTTATAGCGACAGCCTTGGCCGATGAGAGGGAATGCCTCGCCTATTTCGGCGATGACTATCGGGAATACATGAAGCATTCGAAGAGGTTTATTCCCTTCGTGATGTAGGGCGCGGGCCTGGGCATTACGGCGGGAGCCCGTGGAGGCAGGAGCCTCCGAATCTCGTTCGATACGCATGTGCCATCGAGTTTTCGCGAATAATTAGGCCTTCCCCGCACCTTTCCACCTCCCCCCCGCATCTTCTATAGGTGAGAAGCCATCGGCTCGGGAGGTTAGGATGAAATCGTCGTGGAGAGGGGCGGGGGCGCTTCTGGCGCTGGCCCTGTCCCTCGCCTTGGTCGGCTGCGGACCCAAGGTGGCCAAGGTCCATGTCAAGTTCGACATCGTCGGAGGCGACAACAATTTCGCCGCGAGCGTCTATGTCCAGGAGGTCGAAAGCGGGGCGACCTTCACCGTCCCTTACGATCCCCACACGCCCTACATCATGGTGGACCTCAAGAAGCCGGGGAAGTACGTGTTCTATGCCCGCCTCGTCGAGGCGCCGGACGACTACCACTACGGCTACACGAGCGATCAGCCCGTAGCCTACGGGCACGTGACCAGGGGCGGGACGGGAAACCCGGACACGGAGAGTCTCGTCGCGGTGGACGTGAAATTGGGCGGCAGCTACAAGGTCTACATCAACGATTTCCGCGCGAAACTTCCCGAGGCGGGAAAGCCGGTGACGGTGCCCTGGCGGAACGCGGAATGAAGGCGGTTCGGCGGCGGAATCGGGGTCTGTCTCCATGATCCACTCCGCAATTTTCCGAAGGTCGAAACTTGTGGAGGTAATTTCCTGGCTCTGAGGCCCTGGTCACTCGAATCGTGGGCGCCCCCCCCGCCTCTCCCTTGGTCGGTCCCGCCTCGTCCTCCGCCTGCCCCCCATGCTAGTCTGACCTGGGGAGGGCCGATGAACCGCAACGACGTGCTGAGGCGCCTGCGCTACGCGCTCAATATCACGGACCTCAAGGTCCTCGAAATCCTCGTCCTGGCGGGCCGCGAAATGTCGCGAGAGGAGCTCGAGCCTTTCTTTCTCAAGGAAGAAGAACCGGGCTATCGCGAGTGTCCCGACGAGGTTCTCGCCTCCTTCCTCGATGGCCTGATCATTTCGCGGCGAGGTCCTCGCGAGGAGGCGAAGCCGGCGGCGTCGGTCACTCGCGCGGCTCGCCCCGTCGCGGCACAGCCCGTCGCGGCGAGCCAAAGAGTCGCGTCGGGGACGGCGCGAGCGAGCGAGCCACCCCACCTTTCCAACAATGAGATCCTCAAGCGGCTCCGCATCGCCCTCGAGCTCAAGGACGAGGACATCATCGCCATCATGGACCTCGTGAAGGTGAAGGTCTCGAAGTCGGAGCTCTCGGCTTTTTTCAGGAAGTATGGCCATGTCAACTGGAGGCCCTGCGGCGACCAGTTCCTCCGCAACTTCCTCGCGGGGCTCACCGCGAGATATCGAGTGTAATTGTGAGCGATGGCGGGGCCGAAGGCGCGGGAGAGGGCGGGAAGAAGCACGAGAGGCGCAAGCGCTACCGAGGCACGCATCCACGGCATTTCTCCGAGAAGTACAAGGAACACCGGGCCGCCGAGTATCCTGAGGACATCGCGCGCATCCTCGCGCGGGGGGCGACGCCTGCCGGCAGCCACAGGCCGATCTGCGTCGACGAGATACTCGCCTGTCTCGACCCCAGGCCGGGCGAGACGGGGGTCGACGCGACCCTCGGGCACGGCGGCCATGCCCGCGCCTTCCTTTCGGCCCTCGCCCCGGGCGGGCGGCTCTATGGATTCGATCGCGATGCCGACGAGCTTTCGCGCACGGCCGCGTTGATCGACTCCGAGCTCGGAAGGCGCGGCGGTGCGGGCGGGGGGGCGGAAGGCGCCGCGGCGGGCTACGACACCGCCAGCCAAGCGGCCATCTTCATTCCCGTGCACGCGAGTTTCGCCGAACTCGGGGAGGTCCTCGAGGAGGCAGGGGTGGGGGGCGTTGACTTCATCCTCGCCGACCTCGGCCTCTCCTCGATGCAGATCGACGATCCGGAGCGGGGTTTTTCCTTCAAGCGCCGCGGCCCCCTCGACATGCGCATGGACCGGTCCCGTGGGCCCTCGGCGGCCGAATGGCTGGCCATGGTGGGAGAGGCTGAGCTCGCCAGGGCGATTCGTGACAATGCCGACGAATCGGAGGCGGCCGCCGTCGCCCGCGCGATCTGCCTCCGGCGGGGCCGGCTTTCGACGACGAGGGACCTCGCCGAGGCCATCTGCGCCGCCTTCCCCGCCCTCGACTTCGACGATCCGGGCATGCGGAAGATCCTCACGCGGATCTTCCAGGCTATCCGCATCGAGGTGAACGGGGAGTTCGCCGCCCTCGACGCACTGCTCGCCTCGATTCCCTCCTGTCTCAATCCCGGCGGGAGGGTCGCGATCCTCTCCTTCCATTCGGGGGAGGAGGGCCGGGTCGAGCGTGCCTTCGCCGCGGGCCTCGCCTCGGGGGCCTACGCCTCAGTGTCCGCGGAGGCGACGAGGCCGAGCCGGGAGGAGAGGAGCGCCAACCCGCGCTCGAGCTCGGCGAGGCTGCGCTGGGCGGTCGCGCCGGGGGAGCGGGGCTCGGTGGCTTATGGAGGCATTCATGGCTAGGGCAACTTACAGGAAAATGCTATACTGATAGCCATGGTCAAAGAGCTGCGAATACTGTCGATGCATGAGGATCAGGGCCGGAGCGATCTTGAATTCTGGCTTCTCAAGCCGGCAGAAGAGCGCTTGTCCGCAGTCGAAATTTTACGGAGGCAGTTCTATGGAAGTGCAACCGGACTTCAGAGATCTGCTCGAGTGCTTCGCTCGACGAGGAGTTGAATATGTCATTGTCGGCGCCTATGCGCTGGCATTCCATGGCGTGCCGAGGAGTACCGGCGATATGGATCTACTCCTCAAACCGGGCATCGATAACGCACGGCGGGTATTGGCGGCCCTCGAGGATTTCGGCTTCGGGTCATTGGGGCTCCGAGAAGAGGACTTTTCGGCTGCCGACAATGTGATTCAACTTGGCGTCGCCCCGGTCCGCGTCGATTTGCTGCTTTCGATCACCGGAGTTGCTTGGGAGAATGCGGAGAATGGCCGAATCGCGGCTAATTATGGCGATATTCCTACGTGGTTCCTCGGGCGCAAGGAATTCGCGGACAACAAGCGGGCTACTGGCCGAAAAAAAGACTTAGCTGATCTCGAGGCAATTGGGGAAGAGTAGGGCAGTTTTGCTCTCCCCTCATCGGGCCTTTTCACATCAACGCCTGCTATTCATCCCCTCGAAGGCTTTCTCCCCATTGGCGCGGAGGTCGACGGCGCCGCCGACGGCGATCTCCGGCAGTCCCGCCTCGAATCCTTTCAGCACCTCATCGATGAATTCCTTCACCGACATGCCGCCATGGCTAGCCGCTGGAGTCGGCGCCCCGGCGCGGCGGTCGTGGCCGAGTTCGGTGTCGACGGCCGGCGGGATGATCTCCACGACTTCGACGCCCTTCGAGCGAAGCTGGTGGCGGAGGGACATGGTGAAGGAATGGACGGCGGCCTTCGTGGCGCAGTAGACGGGGAGGAAGGCCAGGGGCGTGAAGGCGAGGCCCGAGGATACGTTGACGATGGCGGCGCCCGGCTTTCCGGCGACGAGTCGCGAGGCGAGGTCAGAGAGGTGGAAGAGGGCGACGACGTTGGTTTCGATTTCGGCTCGCATCTTCGTCGTATCGAGGCCCGTCATGAAGTTGCCCGACATCTGCACGCCCGCGTTGTTGACGAAGACGTTGGTCTCCGGATGCTCCTTCGCGAGCCAGGCGACGAAGTCGGCACGTTGCCTCTCGTCGGCGACGTCGCAGACGCGGGTCAGGATTCCGGGGGCGCGAGCGGCGACCTCGGCGAGGCGGTCGGCCCTGCGGCCCGAGATGATCACGCGGTTTCCCGCCGCGGCGAGGCGGACGGCGAGTTCGGCCCCGATGCCCGAGCTGCCGCCGGTGATGACTATGGTGTTACCTTTTGATTGCATGGTCGCTCCTTGGGGTGAGTTCTGTTCGCTGAAATGCTAGCATGGCCTTCGGGCTTGGTCTCTTGCCCGGGGCGGCTTATCGAAGGTTTTACATTCTTATGATTGCGGTCCTCGGGGGATGACGACATCGACGAGGCCGTTGCTGCCGGGCCCGACCTGGTAGCGGGCGAAGTGGATCGTTATCGACCTGTCGTCGAAGGTGAAACAGGCATAATTGGCGCTATTTGGGGCCGTGCCCCTCTCGATCCAGGGGGCGATGCCGGGGATGGAGGAGAACCGCCTGAGGAGCTCGGCCCGCGCGATGCCCGCGACATATTCAAGAGGCTGGGCGGAGGGCGGGAGGATGTCGGCCAATTCGAGGAAGCGCCCGGCGGAAATATCATAATTGACAGAGAGTATTTCGTCCTCGCCGTGGGCCCCGCCCACCCACCAGTAACGGTGGAGTTCGAGGCTGAGCCAGCGCGGGCCGAGGCTCCCGGCCTTCCATTCAAGGATCATCTCGTGGGGAGGGCGGCGTAGGCCTTTTTCGGCCGCGGTCGCCGTCGCGGCCCAGGCCCTGTCGTTGGCTATCGAGGCCGTCACGAAGTCGCTCTTCGCCGCTTCGACGAAGGCGCGGATCTTCGCGGTGGGGGCATCCAGAGCGGGGAATGTGGGATATTCGAGGCGCATGGTCCAACCTGGGCCGCTCGAGGATTCGCGGACGAAGCGATGAATCGCATCAGGTCGCGCGGCCGATGGGGCGGGGGTCTGCGTCTGCTTGATAGGTTCGGGAGCGAGGGCACAGGCCGCCAATGCGGCGCAGAGGGAAGCGAGGAGGGCCGCCCTCGGGAGGGCGACTGTCCGGAGGGCGGCCGAAGGGGATCGTGTCCAAGCCATGCCCTTCATGGTAGCATGTCGCATGACCTTCACCGAAGACCTTGTCCGCGAAAAACTCTTTGCCGCCCTCGAGGCCCTCGGGCCGAGAAAGCGCGTGCTCGCTCTTCCCCCCGACGCGACCCGCGGCCACTCGCGCTCCGGCCTCGTGCTCAGGCTTCTCCATGAATACTACGGCGCGGCGCTGACCGCCGTCATGCCCGCCCTCGGGACCCACGAGCCCATGTCGGGCGCCGAGATCGCCTCGATGTATCCCGGCGTCCCGGCCTCCCTCTTCCGCGTCCATGACTGGAGGCGCGACCTCGTCACCCTCGGGCGGGTTCCCGCGACCTACGTGAGCGAGCTCTCCGAGGGCAAGCTCGACTACGACTGGCCGGCGGAAGTCAATCGCCTGATCGCGGAGGGCGGCCACGATCTCATCGTATCAATTGGTCAGGTCGTGCCCCACGAGGTCGCCGGCATGGCCAATCACGCGAAGAATGTCTTCGTGGGCACGGGCGGCGCGGAGGGCATCCATCGCAGCCACTTCCTCGGCGCGGTGTACGGGATGGAGCGCATCATGGGAAGGGCCGACACGCCGGTCCGCGCCCTCTTCGACTACGCCTCGCGCGAGTTCGCCAAGAACCTGCCGCTGTTCTATGCCCTCACCGTCGTCGGTCCCGCCGAGGAGGGGCGCGGCGAAGCCAATGCTCTCCGCGGCTTCTTCGCGGGGGAGGGGAGGGCATGCTTCGAGGAAGCCTCCGCCCTCGCCTTCGCCCTCAACGTGAATCTCCTCGATAAGCCGATCCGCCGTGCCCTGGTCCGCCTCGATCCCGAGGAGTTCAAGTCGACCTGGCTCGGCAACAAGGCCGTCTATCGCACGCGCATGGCCATGGCCGACGGCGGCGAACTCATCATCATCGCGCCTGGCGTCAAGCGCTTCGGCGAGGACGCCACGATCGACAAGCTGATTCGAAGGCACGGCTATCGAGGGACCGGGGCGACCCTAGCGGCCGTCAAGAAGGACGAGGAGCTCGCGGCCAACCTTTCGGCGGCGGCCCACCTCATCCACGGCTCGAGCGAGGGCCGCTTCTCCATCACCTACTGCGCGCCGGGCCTGGGGCGCGAGGCCGTCGAGTCCGTCGGCTTCCGCTACGCCGAGCTCGCCGAGGTCGAGACGATCTGGAAGCCGGGGAACCTCGTCCCCGGCTTCAACCGAGGCGGGGGCGAAGAGCTTTTCTGGGTGCCGAACCCGGCCCTTGGACTCTGGGCCACGAAGGAGCGCTTCGGCGCGATCGGTTGAGGGCGCGGGGCGAGTTCGGACTAGAGCTTACGTTCCGACATTGTGCTCCCGCGGAAAGCGGGTAATAATCGGCCCTCGATGCCCCAGATTCCGGTCCCTATCGTCCTCCTCCTCGGCGTGACTTCGCTGTTCTCGGCCTTCATGGCCGCCTATGCCTTCTCAAGGCAAAGGCTCAGGGGCGCCCGTGAGTTCGGCCTTCTGGTGTCGGCCATCTCGCTCGACGCCATGGGCTACACCGTCGAGATCTCGCGGACGAAGCTGGCGGACATCCTCCTCGCGGTGAAGTTCGAGTATCTGGGAATCGCCTTCATCGCGAGCTTCGGGCTCTTCTTCGCCCTCGCATTCACGAGGTCGGGCCCCCTGCGCAAAAGGATCGCCGCCCTCATCCTGATCCAGCCCGCGCTCACCATCCTCGTCGTCTGGACGACCGAATTGCATGATTTCTTCTACATTGAGCCGCATTTGGCGGACAACGGCTTCTACACGACCTTCGGCTTCATCCGCGGACCCTGGTATGTCTTCAATTTCGCCTATCAGATCGCCGTGTCGGTCGCCGCCCTACTGGTCCTCCTCATCTATGCCTTCCGCGCGTCCCAAAAGGCCAGGCGGCAGTCCCTCGCGCTCGTCGCGGGGTCTCTGCCTCCCCTCTTCGGGGCCGTCGCGATGTTCGCCGACGTCGTCCCCTACAGGCTCGATACGACGCCGGTGGCGGCCTCCCTCTCGGCCCTCGTCTACGGCTTCGTCATCTTCAGGCTTGGGCTCTTCGAATTGGTGCCGGCGGCTCGCGAACTCGCCCTCGACTCTTCCCGCGAAGCCTTTTTCGTCGTGGACTCTCGGGGAAGGCTGCAGGACATGAACAAGGCGGCGCGCGCACTTCCCGGCGCGGAGGGCCTGGACGAAGGGGCTCCCCCCTCATCCGAATCCAGACTCGGGCAGATACTCCTCTCCCTGGTGGGAGCCGGAGAGGGGGAACTCGAGTTCACCCTCGGGCGCGATGGGGTCGAGCAGCGGCTTTTCGCTCGATCCTGGCCCGTCGCGGAGGGGCCTTTCCGCGCGCCGGGCACGGCCATCCTCGTGGGCGACGTCACCGAGCGGGCGCGGCTCGTGCAACACCTCACGGAGCTCGCCGAGACGGACAGCCTCACCGGCATCCTCAACCGCAGGAGCCTCATGGAAGCCGGGGCTCGGCAATTCGGGAGCGAGTCCTGCGCCGACCAATCCATAGGCATTGTGATGATCGACCTCGATCATTTCAAGTCGGTGAACGACAAATACGGGCACGAGGCGGGCGACGAGGTGATCAAGGCCGCGGTCGAGCGCTGGAAGACCTGTCTCCGCGGCGTGGACATCCTCGGCCGCTACGGCGGCGAGGAATTCGTGGCCATCCTCCCCGGGGCCGATCTCAAGGGCAGTCTCGCGACCGCGGAAAGGCTGCGCGCCTCGCTCGCCACTTGCCCCGTCGCCGCAGGCGGTCGCGAGGTGGCCATGACGGCGAGCTTCGGCGTCCATTGCGACGCCCACGCCTCCTTTGCGGAGAATCTCAGGCTCGCCGACATGGCGATGTACCGCGCCAAGGAACGCGGGCGGAACCGTGTCGAGGGGGCGGAATGAGATCGACCGGCACGGATGACTCCCCCCGAGGCTTCGTCGGATCTAGGCGGCTCCTCTCTCGCTTTTCTTCGCATTGATCCATTTCCCGTACTCGGTGTCGACGCGGGCGATGTGTTCGAGGAGCCAGTTGACGACCTTGTCCTGGATGCGTATGAGGAGGGCGGGGGTGAAGCCCTCTTCGGCGAGTTGGCGGCCGATGTCGGCGAATTCTTTTTCGTAGGCGGCGTGGAGGGCGCGGTGGGCGTCGTATTTCGGATAGCCCTCGGCGACGAGTAGTCTCTCCTCGTCCCTGAAGTGGAAGTCGACATACTCGCTGATGAACTTCACGATTCCGTGGAGATCGGCGCTCTCGTCCCCGGCGAGTAGGGCGACGAGGAGCGAGTTGATCCTCTTGAAGAGTTCCTTGTGCTCGTCGTCCATCTTGTCGATGCCCGTGCCGAGGACGTCCGACCAATCGATGCCGACGCCGACTTCGGTCTCCTCCGTTTCTCGCGGGACGCCGGTGTCGATCTTGGCGCTCTCGATGGAAAGGAGGCTATTGTTGTATTTGTTTTGATTCCCGAAGGCGGAGACCTGGAGCGACACGGTGCCCAGCTCCTTCGACGAGGCGGCGATATCGCCCGTCTCCGCGAGGGAGGACTTCGATACTTCCTTGATGTCCTGCACCGAATCGAGGATGTCCTTGGCGGCCGTCCTGATCTCCTCCGAGGTGTTCTTCACGCTTTCGCTCGTCGTAACCAGGGTATTGATAGACTCGAGGATCTCGGAGCCCGCCTGGGAAAGCTCGTTCATGGAGCTAGACACTTCCTGCAGAGCCTTGGCGAATTCGGAAACCTCGCGGTTGATGATGGCGAGTGCCTCTTCGCTCTGGCTGCCGGACTCGGCCGCCAGCCTGATCTTGTCGGTGGTCGAGCGCAGGGACGAGGCGATCTGGGCGGCGTTGGCTCCTGTGCCCTCGGCGAGCTGCCTGATCTCGCCGGCCACGACCGCGAAGCCCTTGCCGGCGTCTCCCGCGTGGGCGGCCTCGATGGCGGCGTTCATCGCGAGGAGATTGGTCTGGTTCGAGATGTTGTCGATTATGTCGATCATCTCCATCATGTCGTCGGCGTTCTTCGCGATGTCGACGATGATCGAGTTGGTCTCCTGGACCTTGTCGCCGCCGTTCCGAATGAGGTCGACGAGGCTCGTGATGGCCGCGGTGCGGGCGTCGGCGATGCGCGCGACGTTGGCGACCGAGGCCATGATCTCCTCGATGGAGGCGCTCGAGCGCTCGATGGCCTGGAACTGCTGCTCCACCTGCCTGACGAGGCTCTGGATCGATCCCATTATCTCCTCGATCGCGGCCGAGGAGCCCTCGATCTCGCCGTCGAGCGTCTCCATTCCGCCCTTCAGCTTGCCGACGCTCGCCACGATTTCGGCGATCGATTGGGCCGATTGCCGGGCGCTATCGGAAAGGCGCACCGCGAGGCGCTGGTTCTTGCCCACGAGATCGTCGACGTTGACGAGTATCGTGCGCAGCTTGCCGGTGAAGTCGTTGAACCAGTGCGCGAGCTGGGCGATTTCGTCTCCGCCCTTGATGTCGAGCCTCGTCGAGAGATGGCCCTTCGCCGTCGCGATGTTCTCCAGGGCGCCGGAGACCCGCGCGAGGGGAATCGTGATGCGGCGAATGAGGAAGATCCCGCCGACGAGGACGATGAGGAGCACCACCGCCGCGCTGAACCAGGCCACGAGCCGGTCGCTTTCGGCCATGGACGAGTAGCCGCCCTTGAGGCTGTCGCGCCTTTCGGTGACGGAGTTCGAGAAGACCGACAGGGAATCGAGAAGGCCTTGTCCAGTCAGGTCGAAATCGTCCATAGCCGCGTTTCCCGACGCCAGGCCGCTCGCGTAGGCTGACTTCATCGCGGTGCCCTTGTCGTACAGGGACTGGAGTTTTTTCTCCATGGCGTCGATGGCCGAAAGCCGGCTCGGATCCCTTTCGAGCTTCCTCATCGCGTCGATGTTCGCGAGCGCGTGGTCGAGGCTCGTCTTGCCGCTGTCGAGGGCGGACTGGTTCTGCGTGAGACTCGCGTCGGTGAGGAATTGCCAGAGGTTGGAGGTGTCGAGTTCCAGGGACTGAATCTGGTCGCGTTCGTCCTCGATCGCGTACAGCTCTCGCAGGGTGGAGGCTTCGATTGCACCGGTGGCGACCGTGTATATCGTGAATCCGAGGACGAAGGCGAGCACGATCGCCATGGCAAGAATCAATTTGGCCTTGATGCTGGACACGAGAACCTCCCTTGGGGCACGCAGATAGTATCGCGGAAGCATCGGCAAAAGTGAATGCCCAATCGCCTGATCGCCATCTCTCCCGGTATCGAGGATTATCCGGCCGCCGGCGCGGCCTTCCCTCGTTCATACCGAATTCATCATCCCCCCGAGCTGCGCGAGTTACGCAAACTTGACCCTCGTCCGCCTTAGGAGTACCGTCATCCCCATGCTGAAACTCCTGCGGTATCTCCGGCCCTGGCTGCCCGACATCGTCGGTGTCCTTATCCTCGTCTTCGGCGCCACGATGGCCGATCTCTACCTGCCCACCCTGATGTCCGACATCATCGACAAGGGCGTCATGCGCGGCGACGCGGCCTACATCGGCCGCACGGGAGCCTGGATGCTCCTCGTCACGGCCGGCTCGGTGCTCGGTTCCGTGCTCGCGAGCTGGCTGGGCTCCAGGGCGAGCTCGGGCTTCGGCGCCGCCCTCCGCGAGCGGGTCTTCGGCAAGGTCGAATCCTTCTCGCTCGAGGAATTCGACCGCTTCGGTCCTTCGACCCTCATCACCCGCAGCACGAACGACGTCACCCAGGTCCAGATGGTCACCCTCATGTCGCTGCGCATGATGGTTACGGCGCCGATCATGGCCGTCGGCGGCCTCGTGATGGCTCTGTCGAAGGATCGCTCACTGACCCTGGTCCTCGCCGTCACCATCCCCGTCCTCCTCGTCGTAGTGCTGTCCATATTTTCCAAGGCCATGCCTCTCTTCCGATCCATCCAGAAGAAGATCGACCGGATCAACCTCGTGCTCCGCGAGGGGCTGACTGGCGTCCGCGTCGTGCGCGCCTTCGGCCGCGAGAATCGCGAGCGAGAGCGCTTCGAGGAGGCTAACGACGACCTGACCTCCACCTACATCAAGGTGAACCGCGTGATGGCCTTCATGTTCCCCTCGGTGATGCTCGTGATGAACCTCTCGAGCGTGGCCCTCCTCTGGTTCGGCATCATCCGCGTCGATCGCGGCGACATGCAGATCGGCTCGCTGATGGCCTTCATCCAGTATGCCTTCATGATCCTCTTCTCCTTCATGATGTTCGCGATGATGTCGATCATGGTGCCGCGGGCACAGGCGGCGGCGATCCGCATCGGCGAGGTCCTCGCCGTCGAGCCTTCCATCCGCGATCCGGAGAGCCCGACATCCATCCCCGAAGGGGCGCGGGGCATTGTCGAGTTCCGCGACGTGACCTTCCGCTACCACGGCGCCGAGGCCGCGGCGATCGAGGGCGTCTCCTTCGTCGCGAAGGCGGGCGAGATGACGGCGATAGTCGGGTCCACCGGCTCCGGCAAGTCGACCCTCGCCAAGCTGGTGCCTCGCTTCTACGACGTCGATGGGGGCAGCATCCTCGTCGACGGCGTCGATGTCCGCGAGCTCCGACAGGAGGAGCTGCGCTCCCGCATCGGCTACGTGCCGCAGAAACCCGTGCTCTTCTCGATGTCGATAGGCGATAACATCCGCGTCGGCATCGCCGACGGCGGTGAGGGCGAGGACGCCTCGAAGACCGAAGACGAACTCCTGCGATCCTCCGCCGACATCGCCCAGGCCACCGAGTTCATCGACACCCTCGACGGCGGCTACGGACACATGGTTTCGCAGGGCGGCCTCAATCTTTCCGGCGGTCAGAAACAGCGCCTATCCATCGCGCGGGCCCTGGCTCGCCGGCCCGACATCTACGTATTCGACGATTGTTTTTCGGCCCTGGACTTCCGCACCGACGCCCGCCTCCGAGCGAGGCTCAAAGAAGTAACGGGAGGCGCGACGGTCATCGTCGTGGCGCAGCGCGTGGGCACCGTCATGGAAGCCGACCACATCATCGTCCTCGACGAGGGGCGGGTGGTCGGCGCGGGACGGCATCGCGAACTCCTCGAGAGCTGCCCCGTCTATCGCGAAATCGCCGCTTCGCAGCTTTCGGAAGAGAGGATCGCATGAGCGACACGGCACGACCCCCGAGGGGGGAGGCGGTCCAGGGAGCTACGGGCGGCGGAGCCGGCGGACAGAGTCCCGGTCCGGGACCGGGAGGCGGCCGTGGCGGCCATGCCATGGGTCCGATGGGCGGCATGGGCAGGCCGGCTGAAAAGCCCAAGGATTTCGGGAAGACCATGCGGCGGCTCTTGGCCTATCTCAAGCCCCACCGGGCCAGGCTCGTCGCCGTCGTGTTCCTCGCCATCCTCTCCATGTCCTTCAATATCGTGTCTCCGAAGATTCAAGGCGTGGTGATGGACAAGCTCAAGGACGCTTTCGTGGCGCGGATGGTCATGGGCGGCGGCGCGGTCGGAGCCGCCCCGACAGCCGGATCGGCGATGGCCCCAGCCGCGGCACAAGGGCCATCGGGATTGACCGAGGCCCAAATGGCAGACGCCCGTCGCGCCCTTCGCGAGACGGGCGGCAAGGTCGACTACGCGGGCATCGGCCGCATCCTCCTCACCCTCCTCGCGCTGTATGTCCTCGCCTCGCTCTTCATGTTCGTCACCCAGTGGGTGATGTCGACCGTCGCCCAGATGACGGTCTCGAAGCTCAGGCGCGAGGCCCAGGCGAAGATCGACAGGCTTCCGCTTCGCTACCTCGACGGGCGGCCCCACGGAGACCTCCTTTCGCGGGTGACCAACGATATCGACACAATTGCGACGACGCTCCAACAGAGCATCGTGCAGGCGATCACCTCCGCCATCCAGCTCATCGGCTTCGTCATCATGATGCTGACGATCAGCCCCCTGCTCACCCTCATCGTCCTCGCGACCTTGCCCCTCTACATCCTCGCGACCATTCTCGTAGCGAAGAACTCCCAGAAACATTTCATCGCTCAGCAACGCGAGATAGGCGCCCTCTCCGGCCACATCGAAGAAATGTACTCCGGCCACGCGATCGTCAGGGCCTTCGGAATGGAGGGGCGTTCGAGGGAGAAATTCGACGCCATCAACGGTCGCCTGCGCTCCTCGGCGACCCGGGCCCAGTTCGTGTCGGGCATCATGTTTCCCCTGATGAACTTCATCGGGAACCTCGGCTATGTCCTCATCAGCGTCGTCGGCGGCCTCTGGCTGACCAAGGGCAGCCTGTCCATCGGCGACATCGTCGCCTTCATCCAGTATTCCCGCAACTTCGCCCAGCCCATCGCCCAGACGGCCAACATCGCCAACATCATCCAGTCGACGATGGCTTGCGCCGAGAGGGTCTTCGAGGTCCTGGACGAGACAGAGGAGCTCGGCGACGCGACGGACGCCGCCATGCCGCGGACTATGGAAGGTCACGTCGGCATCGAGGGACTTTCCTTCCGCTATGTCGCGGACAAGCCCCTTATCGAAAGCCTCGCCCTCGACGCGAGGCCGGGGCACACGGTGGCCATCGTCGGGCCGACGGGGGCCGGCAAGACGACCCTCGTCAACCTCCTCATGCGCTTTTACGAAATCGACGCGGGCACCATAAGCATCGACGGCCGCGACATCCGCTCGATGCCGCGGCGGGGTCTCCGCGGTCTCTTCGGCATGGTCCTCCAAGACACATGGCTCTTCACCGGCACGATACGCGACAACATCGCCTACGGAAGGGAGGGCGCCACCGAGGAGGAGATCGTGGCCGCGGCGAAGGCTGCCCACGCCGACCATTTCATCCGCTCCCTCCCCGCCGGTTACGACACCGTCCTCGACGAGGAGGCCGGCAACATCTCGCAGGGACAGCGTCAGCTTCTCACAATTGCCCGGGCCATAATCGCGAACCCCCGCATCCTCATCCTCGACGAGGCGACGAGTTCCGTCGACACCCGCACCGAACTCCTCATCCAGAAGGCCATGGGCAATCTGATGGCCGGCCGTACGAGCTTCGTCATCGCGCATCGTCTGTCCACCATCAGGGACGCCGAACTCATCCTCGTGATGAACGCCGGCTCGATCGTGGAGCAGGGCACCCACGAAGAACTCCTCGCGAAAAAAGCCTTCTACGCGGATTTGTATGAAGCGCAGTTCTCCGGCCCCGTCGTCGAAGCATGAGACGGGGCCGCGGGCAGCTCCGCTGCCCGGCGGCGAAGCCGCGAGAACCGCAGCTCTAGCGGAGCGTTCAGCGCAGTTCTCCGGACCGGCGACAACATGACGAGCCGGGGCCGCGGAGCTGACCGATAACACGAGGGGTCTGACCCTGCAGGCCCGCTCGGCGTGGGTCGACCCCTAGGGCAGGCGAAAGAAAGAATAGCCGCAGATTTCGCAGATTGACGCAGATTAGGAGAAAGAAAGGGAGAATTCTCCCTTCGGCGAAAATCCGCGCAATCTGCGGCTGATGCTCTTCATCCTGGTTTCGTCTAGCACGAGGTACGACGACTACAAGCACGAGTTCGCGCTTCGATGTACTAGCCAGTTCACCGCGACCATGATCGGGAAAATCGAGGAGCTCGGGCTATGGATCAAGAGCAAGCTTTGAAGATCGCGCGTGCGTTTCTCGAAGCGACGCGGGCTGCCGGCTATCGTGTCCGTGAAGCTTTCCTATTTAGATCCACCGTGCGAGGAGCCGCCGGTCCCGAATCCGACATCGACATAGCCCTCATGCTGGACGGGATGGCGAACAGCTTCGATACCCAAGTTGACCTCATGAAGCTAAGGCGCGGCGTCGATCTTCGGATCGAGCCCCATCCTTTCGGGTACATGGATGAAGACCCCTCAGGGTTCCTGGCGGAAATCAAGAAAAGCGGGGTCAGGGTCGCATGAGGGCATAGTGCTACGTACCTCACGTGCGGCTCGCTAGGGCTGTCTTCCCCTACCCAACCCATTCTCCCACATGATTCGGTCTCCACGATAGCCGGGGCGGTCAATCCGCTCCGGCCCGGTTTATGCTGCCGTGGGAGCAAACGATAAATAAATCGCGTTTTCCGCCTTGCAGCGGAGGGTGCGAGGTCTTAGCATTTAAGGCAGGAGAACGAGTTCACCGCCCCGGTAATGGGGCGGAGGACGAAAGGAGCCTGCCATGTCGGACCCGGCACTCGTCATCGCCATTCTCGCCGTGCTCGCAGCCTTCGTCTTCTTCGGACTCTGGCTGTCGACCCGGGCGCGCTGCGCCCAGGCCAACAAGGAGATCGAAACCGCAGCTCGAAAGCGCGTCGACGATTCGACGGACGTCGATGCACGGGTCGCGGCCCTGACGCAGGAGATCGCCGAGGGGCAAAAGGAAATCATCATCACCCTCACCGAGCTCGTGGAATTCCGGACCCGGGAATCGGAAGCCCATGTAGAGAGGGTGGCTGAATTCGCCAAGATCTTCGCGGACATCCTGGAGCTCGATCCGGAGGAGTCCATCCTCCTCACCGAGGCGGCGCCGATGCACGACATCGGCAAGATCGGATTGCCCGAGTATATTCTGCACAAGACGGGCTCCTTGAGCACCGAGGAACTCGCCATTATGCAGAACCATACGAGACTCGGCCACGACATTCTGGCGCGGCACAAGGGTCCGCTCTTCCAGCGCGCGGCGACGATAGCGCTCGAGCACCACGAGCGCTGGGACGGCACGGGCTATCCTCAGGGCCTCAAGGGCGAGAGCATTTCCCTCTTCGCGAGGATCGTCGGTCTCTGCGATGTCTTCGATTCCCTCACGAACCCGCGGCCATACAAGGATGTCTGGCCCATCGACAAGTCGATGCAGTTCATCCTCGACGGAGCCGGTCACCATTTCGATCCGCGACTCGCGCAGCGTATGTCGGAGAACACCGAGCGCTTCCTCAAGGTGGTCGTCAGGATGCGCGACAGGTGATTCGTTCGGACCCCGCCTGATCTTCCCAGCGCGATAGGCGGGTGGGCACGGCCACAGGCGGCTCTGCGAAAGGACCATGGGGGTCCACGCGGGGCCGCCTTTCGTCATTCGGGGCTTCGGCCCGTATCGACCAAGATGGGCGCCGCCGATACAATCGGCTCCCATGTCATCATTCTCCAAAATCCCCGGCGTCGCCGACATGGTCCTCATCTCCCGTCGTCTCATCGAGCCCTATAAGGGGCTCGGAAGTTCCCTCTGGTCGATGTTCTTCGCGACTATGATCAATCGCTTCGGGGATTTCGTCGGAGCATTTCTCGCCCTCTACCTGACGCGCATCCTCCATTATGATTCTGTGCGCACGGGGGCCGTCATCTCCCTCGTCTTCGCCGCATCGATGGCCGGCTCCTTCCTTTCGGGCCGCCTCGCCGACGCTCTCGGAAGGAAGCGCGCGCTCATCGCGGCCCAGGCGGGCTCGGCACTCGTCAATCTCGTCCTGGCCTTTTTGTGGTCGCGCCCCTGGGCCCCCTTCCTCATCGCCGTCGGCTCCCTGTTCGGCGGAGGGGCCCGTCCTCTCATCGGCGCCGTCCTCACCGATCTCGCGCCCCCCGAGAGGCGCAAGGAGGTCTTCGGTCTTCAGTATTGGTCGATAAACGTCGGTGTCGCCTTTGGCCCCCTCGTCGCGGCCTTTCTCTTCGACCGAGCGATCGACCTCCTCTTCGCGGGCAACGCCCTCTGCACCCTCATTTCCGTGCTGCTCATCAGTCGCGGCGTCAAGTTGCGGGCTGCCGCCCGGGCCGCCACGTCCCTGGAGCGCAACGACGAGCGAGGCGCCGTGAGAGCCTTTTTCGCGAGGCCGATTCTCCTCGCCTTCATGGTCCTGACCCTCGCGAACAGCCTCACCTATAGCCAGACCTTCTTCGCCCTCCCCCTATCGCTTTCGACCTCCTTCGGTGTCGACGGGCCGAGGTACCTCGGTTTCAACATTTCGCTCAACGCCCTCCTCGTCATAGTACTGTCGATTCCGGTCACGAGGCTCATGCGGGGCCTCCCGCCCCTGGTCTGCATGTCGATCTCGGGTCTCTTTTACGTCGTCGGATTCGGCATGCTAGCCTTCCGGCTGCCTCTCGCGGGTTATGCGATCTCGACGGCGATCTGGACGACGGGCGAGATCGTCGGGTCGAACGTCTTCGGCATCTTCGTCGCCCGCCATACGCCGGCGAACTGGCGGGCCACCTTCCAGTCCTTCATGAGCCTCGGCTTCGGCGGCGGCAACACGATCGGTCCCCTCATCGCAGGCCCCCTCATCGCCGCGGGCGGGGCGCCGACCCTGTGGGTCTCGGTGGCCGGGCTCTGCGCCCTCTGGTCGATCGGCGCCCTCTTCATGGCGCGATGGGATAGCTCGATCCACGCGACCACCTGACTGGCAGAGCGAGACCGCGGCCCTTGCTGCCCTCGTCGTTCAGGATCCGTCGCTTCCGCCCAGTCGAGCCAATTCCGCGGGGGTGTTCACGTTGAAATAGAGCGCCCAGTTGGGAGTGATCCTCCGCACCTCCTCTTCGGCGACGAAGGCCGCGGGGGCGCGCGCGAAGAGTTCCTTGAAGGAGGGGCGTCTGATCCCGCGATCTCCGGCTCCTTCCTGGGTCTTCGCCGCCACTGAGGCTGCCATTGTGGCCGCCGTTGCGGCAGCCTCGAAGAGAGACTCGAGCTCGCCCACCAGATGCGTCGAGTAGATGGCCTGGAAGGGCTCGAAATGCCTCCCGAATCGCGCGAGGCAGGCGAGGGGGCCCGGGCTCCCCTCGCGGCGCGCCTTTTCGAGGGCAGCCGCATAGCCTTCGGCGAGCAATTCGACGAGGCGGAGGTCGAAGGCCGGCATGTCGCAGGCGGCCAACCAGACGAGTTCCCCCTTCCCGCCTTCGCGCGCCAGGGAGAGGGCCGCGTGGAGGCCCGACAGGGGGCCGTAGCCGGGAATGAGGTCGGCCGTCGTACGAGCCCTCGTCCCCGCGTACATCTCCGGATTGTTGGTAACTACGATAATGTTTTCGAAATGCCCCGACAGGATGCGCGCCAGGCGGGGGCCGAGGGCTTCGCCGTCGACGGGGATCGATTCCTTGGACACGCCGCCGAGGCGGCTGCCCCGTCCTCCGGCGAGGATGGCAGCGATGCGGGGCATGCCCGTCGCGTCTCCATCGTCCCTCCTCCCTTCCACCTCCGACCTCCCTCTTTCAGGCCCTCCGAGTCCGGTTGTGGCCCTTCGCGGCGGCATTGTATCATGGGGCAGGCACAGCGATGGAAACCAGGCACACGCTTACGATCTGCCCCTATTGCGGCTGCGGCTGCGGGCTCTACCTCGTATCGGAAGGAGACAAGGTCATCGGGACCTTGCCTAGCTCCCGCCATCCCGTCTCGAAGGGCGCCCTCTGCGTCAAGGGTTGGAACAGCCACGAGTTCGTCAATCATCCGTCGAGGCTCAAGCGCCCGCTTCTCCGCGAGGGCGACGACTTCGTCCCCACCGACTGGGACTCGGCGCTCGACCTGGTGGCTTCGTCGCTGAAGGCGATAGCGGGACGCTACGGTCCCGATTCGGTGGCCTTCCTGAGTTCGGCGAAGATGACCAACGAAGAGAACTATCTGATGATGAAGCTGGCCCGGGCCGTCTTCGGCACCAACAACATCGACCATTGCGCCCGCCTCTGCCATGCCTCCACCGTCGCGGGGCTTGCCGAAACCTTCGGCTCGGGCGCGATGACCAACTCGATCGCCGACTTCGACGAGGCGGACCTCTTCCTCGTGATCGGGTCGGACACGACGGCCCAGCATCCCCTCATCGGTTCGCGCATCGTCAAATCGGTTCTCGACAGGGGAGCCAAACTCATCGTCTTCGATCCGCGGACCATCGAGCTCGTCAAATACGCGACCGTCAGCGCCAGGCAACGAAACGGCTCCGACGTTGCCCTCGTCAACGGCCTGATGAATGCCATCATCAGCGCGGGCTTGCAGGACGAGGCCTACATCGCCTCGCGCACCGAGGGCTTCGACGAGCTCCGCGAGCTCGTGGCAGCCTACACCCCTGAGCGGGTCGAGGAGCTCAGCGCCGTGCCCGCTCGCGACCTCCTCGAGGCGGCCCGACTTTACGCCGGTGCGAAGAAGGCCATGATCGTCTACGCCATGGGCATCACCCAACATGTGAGCGGCGTCGAGGGCGTGCAGGCACTGGCGAACCTCGCGATGCTCACCGGTCACGTCGGCATTTCCGGCGCGGGCGTCAATCCCCTCCGCGGCCAGAACAACGTGCAGGGCGCCTGCGACATGGGTGCCCTGCCCGATGTCGTCTCCGGGTATCAAAAGGTCGCCGATCCTGCTGTGCGCGAAAAATTCGCCAAGGCCTGGGGCGTCGCGAGCCTGCCCGATACGCCCGGTCTCGCCGCCACCGAAATCATGAACGGCGCGGCGGCGGGCACCATCAAGGCCATCTACATCGCGGGGGAGAATCCCGCGGTCAGCGATCCCGACACGAATCACGTGCGAAAGGCCCTGTCGAATCTCGAGTTCCTCGCCGTGCAGGACATCTTCCTCACCGAGACGGCGCGCTTCGCGAAGGTCGTCCTGCCCGCCTCGAGCTTCGCCGAAAAGGACGGCACCTTCACCAACACGGAACGGCGATGCCAGCTCGTGCGCAAGGCGGTGGACTGCCCCGGCGAGGCCCGCGAGGATTGGCGCGTCATCTCGGAGATCGGGAGACGCGCGGGCTACGAAGGTATGAATTACCAGCATCCCTCCGAGATCATGGAGGAGGCCGCCTCGTTGACGCCCATCTACGGCGGCGTCGCCTACGGAAGACTCGAGCCTTGGGGCCTGCAATGGCCCTGTCCCGACTCCGCGCACCCCGGCACAGCCGTCCTCCACGTCGGGAAATTCACGAGGGGCAAGGGCAGCTTCAAGCCGCGGGACTACAAGGCCCCCGCCGAGGAGCCGGACGCCGAATATCCCTTCGTCTTGTCCACGGGGCGGTTGTACTGGCATTGGCACACGAGGAGCATGACGGGCCGCACCTCCACCTTGGAGCGCGAGAGCCCCGAATGCTTCGTCGAGATCAATCCTGCCGACGCGAAGATCCTCGGCGTCCGCAAGGGTGAAATGGTGGCGGTGAGCTCCCGGAGGGGCGCCATCACCGTGAAGGCCGACGTCACCGCCCGCGTGAGGGAGGGCTCCGTGTACATCCCCTTCCACTACGGCGAGGCCGCGGCCAATCTCCTCACCATCGCCGCCCTCGATCCCGTCGCCAAAATCCCCGAGTTCAAGGTTTGCGCGGTCAAGCTCGAAAAGGCGCGGGTGTAAAGTATGAATACCTACCTTCTCCGCAAGGTCGATGTCCGACCCCTCCTCGAGGAAGCAGCGGCCGATTGGGAAATCTACGCCCCCCTCCGCGAGGAATCGGGCGACGTCAATTTCAAGGCCCTGCCCAAGGCCGATCCGGCCGCCTCCCTCGAGAACCTTTCCCTCGACGACGAGCCGACCCTCCTCTCGCCGAAGTCCCTCTTCTTTCCTCAGAGCGAAACCATGTTTTCCTTCGGGCAGGGGGGGATCCGCGAAAGCGTCGAAGCCTCGCCCAAGCTCCTCTTCGGAATCGCCAGCTGTGACCTCGCGGGCATCCTCTTCTCCGACGGCTTCTTCGCTAAGGACTTTCCCGACAAATACTACCTTTCTCGCGCGGAGGGTCGTCTCATAATTGTGAAGGGCTGCCTCAGGCCGCCTCGGCCCGGCTCCTGCTTCTGCCACTCGGCGGGCACCGGTCCCTTCGCGGAGGCCGGCTTCGACCTCCAGCTCGTCGATCTCGGCGCTTACTTCCTCGTCGAGGCGGGCTCCGAGCGGGGCGAGGGCTTCGTCGCGGCCCACGAGCGGTTCTTCGCGCGGAGCGGAGGAAGTGCAGACCCGATTCGAGAGGCGGAAGCCTCCAATGCGGCGGCGCGATCGAGGGCCGTCAAGGAAGCGGCCAAGGGGGCCCTCGGGCCCGGCGTCGCCTTCGCCACGGCCCTCGAGCTCATGCGCGACGGCGACTTCGAGAAGAACTACGCGAGGATAGGTGAACGCTGCATCTATTGCGGGGCCTGTCTCTACGTCTGTCCGACCTGCACCTGCTTCAACGTGGTCGATCGCGCGGTGGACGGCGAGGGAACGAGGATGAGGACCTGGGACGGTTGCGTTTTCGAAGGCTACACGCGCGAGGCGAGCGGCCACAATCCTCGGCCCACGAAGGCAGCCCGCACGGCGCGACGCTACGAACACAAGCTGAAGTATGATCCCCTCGTCGCGGGCCGGAGCGGCTGCGTGGGCTGCGGTCGCTGTCTCGACAGCTGCCCGGTGGGCATCGGTATGTCGAAATTCATCCGCGAGGTCGCGGATGGGTCGGAGGAAATGTGACCGGCGCCTCAGCCTACAACGAATACCTTCCTCGCCCAACGAAGATCACGGCGATCCGTCGCGAGACCTTCGACGTGAAGACCTTCAGCCTCGAGTTCCTCGATGACACAGGGAGATTTTCGTACCAACAGGGACAATTCGCGGAAATTTCCGTGCTGGGCGAGGGCGAGGTTCCCATTTCCATCACCTCTTCGCCAACCCGGAAGGGCCCCCTGGAATTCACCATCCGCGCCGCCGGACGCGTGACGCGGGCGATGCACGAGCTCGAGGTGGGCGACATCCTCCACCTGCGAGGGCCCTACGGCAACGCCTTCCCCTTCGAGGAGCTCAAGGGGCGGAATCTCTACTTCGTGGCGGGGGGCATCGGCCTAGCGCCCCTCCGCAGTCTCATAAACATGGTCCTCGATTCCAAGCGGGATTTCGAGAAGGTGAAGATCCTCTACGGCGCCAAGAACCCCGAGGAACTCTGCTCCCGCGACGAACTAGCCAATTGGAACGAGATTCCCGGCGTCGAGGTCCTCCTCACCGTGGATCGAGCCGGCCCCGCGTGGACCGGCCCCGTCGGTCTCGTCACGGCCCTCTGGGACGCGGCCGCCCTCTCGCCGGAGAACGCCGTGGCCATACTCTGCGGGCCGCCTATCATGATCAAATTCGCCGCCGCGGGCCTTTCGGAGCGGGGCTTTCCCGACGAGGCCATCGTGATGACTCTCGAGCGCTACATGAAGTGCGGCGTGGGCAAATGTGGCCACTGCAACATCGGCGGCAGCTTCGTCTGCACCGACGGGCCCGTCTTCGACTATTCGCAGATAAAACGAATGCCGGCCAAGGAAGGGGTATTTTGAAGACCAGGAAACCCGCCGGCGAGCTGCGCGAGTCGCGGCCCGGGTGGAGCCTCGAGCCGAGGCCGGACATGGAAGGCGGCGGCGGGGGAGCGCGCCTCGGCGCCGTGACGGTCGCCGCCGAGTCTCTCGCCGAGGCCTCGATCGAGCTCGACGCGGAGACCGAGGGCATCAATACCTTCGCCGAAAGCGCCCTCCACGCTTCGCTGAAATCCTGGCTCGCCCGGCCCGGCGATCGCCTCGAGGTGAGCCTCGACGGCAAGATCGTGGACCTGCTTCGCGCCGACGGCGAATGCGTCGAGGTCCAGACGAAGCGCCTCGACCGCATCGTTCCCAAGGTGCTCTCCCTCGCGCGCCAGAGGCCCGTGCGCGTCGTCCATCCCGTGCTCGCGGCCTACTCGATCATCCGCCTCGATCCGGCGACGGGCGAGGTCGAGTCGGAGCGCAAGGGCCCGAGGCGAGGCGACCTCTGGTCGGTCTTCGACGAACTCGTGATGTCGAGCGGCCTCATAGCGGCGCGGAACGTCACCGTCGAGGTGCTTCTGGTGAAGGCCCGGGAGATCCGGACCCGCGACGGCAAGTGGACCTGGCGCAAGAAGGGCGACCGCGTGCTGTCGCGGGAGCTCGTCGAAGTCCTCGAATCGCGGTCCCTCCGCGGCCGCTCGGGCTGGCTGGGGCTCCTGCCGCGAGACCTCGCCTGGCCCTGCGACTCCGCCTCCCTCGGCGAGGCCCTCGGCATCGGCGGCGAGCGCGCGAGGAAGGTGCTGTATTGTTACGCGAAGGCGGGTCTCCTCGTCGAGGCGGGAAAGCAGGGCAGGCGAAAGGCCTACGAGCTGGCCAAGGCTCCTTCCGGCCCGACCATCCGCCGCCGAAAATCTTCTTCCGGCGAAAGCTTGCCGGTTGGTGGCCCCTGAGGCGGTATTCGACCGTTGAGAGGGGGCCTCGAACGCTGAATCCATGGCTGAAGTGGAGCGTGCGGGGATCGTCCTGACAGATCCCGATGAAGCCGCGGCTGTTTGCTTTCAGGGGCGAAGATCATCCACCAAGCCGCCCAAAATGCAAAGGGCACACGAGCCATTAAATTCGTTTCTAAACAAGAATCTCACCGTCGGCCCAAGGCCCCGACCATTACCGATGAGGATGCCCTGGCTGAAGACCACCACATCCTCAACCTCCTGAACGCCCTCTCCGCCAGTGACCCCAACGAAACCTGCGAAGCTACCTTCAAGTCAGCCGCAGCAATGGTCCGACAAGCGCTCAAGTAGGGCGAGCCCCGGCAATTTCCTTTGAGAGAACATAAAATCCGTATCAGGACTGAGGCAGCGTTTATGTGTTTACGAAAGCCAGGCATGAGTATCGACGCCTGTCGATGATGGAATTTCAATCCTGAGTCTTGTCGAGCGAAGCCAGTTTTCAACTTTTCCAATGGCTTTCGTCGAAC
>DATKVC010000012.1:0-69896 GCA_035530275.1 Rectinemataceae bacterium
GGCGGCGGTGAACGGTTGGAGGCGTCGCCGCTGCCGCCTTCCTTCAACAGGGAAAATCCGGCGGTGAAAGTCGGGAATTCCCCACGGCGTTTTCCGGAATGCCTCGCGGTTTTTTCAGGGAATTTTGCTTGACATAACACAAAAGAACCAACCGGAGCGAAGGCGAAGGTTCGCCGGCGGGCGCGATATGGGTGAGCGGAATGAGCGAAGCGAGTGCAGCTAACCCCGGCGAAGGAGCCGAGCTGTGCGACTGAGGAGTTGCTAGTGTGTTGTCAGGCGCAGTTGCCAAAACTCATCAGCATTGGTCCTCGCTCCGCAATTCCCTCACGACTACTATTCTGCCCTTAAATTATGGACCGACAGCACAATTCCCTGTCGCTACATAAGTCCCAGTATGTCCGTAAGAGTCGCTATAATAGAAGGTAAACTTAAGTGAATATGGAACATATGAAGCTGAATATCCACCAAAGCTAAATGTTACTGATTGGCCCGCTGGAATCGGAGTATTTAGGACTAGAGTATCGGTTGTCTTTACGAAATCAGACAATGCCAAACCTGCTGAGCCATAGATTATGTAGGTTCCGTTAGTTATTGAAATTGGGGTGTTACCATTGTTCGTAATCGTGTAGGTAACACTTAGCGATCCATAATTCTGACTTGATGAAGCACTACCACTTACTGAAATACTCGGCGAAGGAGCTGTAAAGGTTGCCGATATAGTTAGGTTACTACTTATTGTGATAGAAATAGGATTAGTTGTTCCGCTAATCCCTCCACTCCAGGATCCAAAAGTGTATCCAGAAGAAGGAGTTGCTGTTACAATAACAGAATCTCCATTCGAGTAGGTTGATTTCTGCGGAGAAATAGAAATGGTTCCTCCGGAAGTCTGAGTTAGGGTAATTGTATATTGCTGCGATTGCTGCAGTGCAAATACCGCACCTATAGTCGCATTGCTATTGATTGTAAGGGTTGCTGGATTTGTTGATCCACTAAGTGCGCCATTCCATGATACAAAAACATATCCGCTGCTAGGAGTAGCAGTAACTGAAACAACGTCCCCAGGGGAATATTGGGTCTTCGTCGGAGAAATCGCAATACTACCGCCAGAACTTTGTGTTACTGTTACAGTATACGTTGAAGCATAACCTAATAGTGCTTGGCAAGACGTAAGTACGAGCAGTATTCCTAGTGATGCGGCCACAAATCTGAGCGCTCTCCTCGATTTCATGATTCCCACCTTTTACTGACTATTTCGATTCTTAGCTTGAACTACCTGCTTAATGCTATTTTTAGTCAGCAAGACAATATTCAGGCAATATTGCGTTCTTGTCAATGAGTTTTTCCGTGTGGGAAGCATGCCTTCTATTTACGCATCAAGGAATTAGCTAACAATTAGCCGGTAGAAGTAGCCTTATATTTCATCTTATCCTATATTTCACTTTTCTATTTTTGTTTGGGAAATTGCGCCTAACGTTTTCCAGTTGCTTACGTTGCGCCCGCCGAAAAGAACGAACCTGAGCGTAAGCGAAGGTTCGTCGGCGGGCGCAATATGGGTGAGCGGAATGAGCGTTAGCGAGTGAAGCGAACCCCGACGAAGGAGCCGAGCAGTGCGAGGCGACTGAGAAGCTGCAACCTTGCATTACATGATGCCCTTTCCGCCCTGTCGCCCCGCGTGCGAAGCTCATTGTTATTCCTACGAGGCTTGGAGTCTTTCTTCCGGGCCCGGCGATCCTGCCCCCAGGCCTTGCGGGTCCTCCTACAAACTTCGCGGCTCCTCCAGCGAGCCCTGTGATTATTCCTATGCGGCTGCTGTCCTCTCTACGCGCCCCGCTGGCGCTTCGGCCTTCGACAAAGCCTCCCTTCGTCGGATGGAGCATTCATCGTGTCCATTGTTGCAGCCAGGCCCACGAAACCGACACTGGCCAGCCTTCTCCCTCGCCACCCCGGCCTTCCGCCATTCCTACGCGGCCTTCCTTCGCGCCACCCCGGCCTTCCACCATTCCTACGCGACCTTCTGCCGCGCCACCCCGGCCTTCCGCCGTTCCTACGCGGCCTTCTCCCTCGCCACCCCGGCTTTCCGCCATCCCTACGCGGCCTTCCCTCGCGCCACCCCGGCCTTCCCTCGCGCCACCCCGGCCTTCCGCCATTCCTACGCGGCCTTCCGCCGTTCCTACGCAGCCTTCCGACTCGCCACCCCGGCCTTCCGCCATTCCTACGCGGCCTTCCGGGACCGCCTTAGCTCATGAAGAGCCGCTCGAGCCTCCGGGCGGTGACGAAGAGACCGACCGCGATCATGACGCCGAAATAGAGGAGGTCCCAGAGGAGCTCGGGCCCCGGCGTGCCCAGGGCGAGGCCCCGCATGAGGGCTATGCCGTGCCAGAGGGGGAGGGCCTTTACGAGGAGCTGGATGGCCGGGGGGTAGACGCTGAGGGGGTAGAAGGTGGCCGAGAAGAGGAACATCGGCAGGAGGATGAAGGTGATCCAGTCCATCTGCTGGAAGGTCTTCATGTAGGAGGTGACGGCCATGCCGCAGGCGGCGAAGCCGAAGGCGACGACGAGGGCCGCCGGTATGCAGAGGAGGCCCCAGGCCGAATGGACGAGGCCCATCGCGTACATCACGGCGGTGAAGGCGGTGGCGTAGGCGAGGCCGCGGAGGAGGGCGAAGGCTATCTCGCCGAGGGCTATGTCGAGGGTGCCGAGGGAGGTGGCGACCATCGCGTCGTAGAGCTTGGCGAAGCGCATCTTGAAGAAGATGTTCCAGGTCGAGTCGTAGATGGCCCCGTTCATCGCCGAGGTCGCGAGGAGGGCCGGGGCGATGAAGGCGGCGTAGGAGACGGGCTGTCCGTCGGGGCCGGCCACGGCGCCGACGAGGCCCCCGAGACCGAGGCCGAAGGACAGGAGGTAGAAGAGGGGCTCGAAGAAGCCGGTGACGATGATGAACCAATTGGAGGTTTTGAGGGCGGTGAAGGAGCGGTAGAGGATGGCCTGGGGGCGGCCCGCGTAGATGCCGCTCATGCGGCCAGCCTCCGCTCGAAATTGCGGAAGGAGACGAGGAGGCCGAGGGCGAGGAGGGCGCCGAGGTAGAGGAGGTGGGAGGCGAGGAGGGCTGGGGGCTCGGCGAGGCCGTAGGTGGCGATGCGGCCCAGCTGGGTGGAGTGCCAGAGGGGCGAGATCCAGCCGATCCAGCGCACTCCGAGGGGGAGGCTCTCGAGGGGGAAGAAGGTGCCCGAGAAGAGGAACATCGGGGCTATGATCAGTCGTTGGAGGATGGTAAACCAGCCCTCGTCGTCCTCGATGCCCGAGGCGAAGGCGACGATGATGGCGCCGAAGGCCATGCCTCCGAGGAGGGCGGCGGGCACGGCGAGGAAGGAGGTCGAGGCCGGCGCCGCGCCGAAGGCCGCGAGGAAGGCCCAGAAGGCCGCCACCGTGAAGGTCACCCGCAGGCCCATGGCGAGGAGCATGCCTGTCGCGATCTGGCCCCCCGAGACCGGCGTGGCGTTCATCGCGAAGAAGACCTTCTGCCACTTGAAGCCCGCCATGACCGGAAAGGCCGACTCCTCGAAGGCCACCGTGAGGGCCGTGCTCGCGAGGAGGGCGGGGCCGACGAAGACGAGGTAGGAGACGCCGCCCACGCCGGCGCCCCCCGCGTTCGAGTCGACGAAGGAGCCGATGCCCACGCCGATGGCGAAGAGGTACATCACGGGGTTGAGGACGGAGCCCATCAGGATGGTCGTCAGGTAGCTCCGCATTATGACGAGTTGGTGCTCGGTGACGTACCAGGCGCCGAAGAGGAGGCTCCGGGCGCTCCGCCTCGGACCGAGGAGCTCCGCCGCGCTCCTCGCGACCGTGGCGGTGCCGCCCCGCGCTTTCGAGCCGCCTGCCGTCATTCGACGAGGCTCCTGCCCGTGAGCCTGAGGAAGACGTCCTCGAGGCTCGAGCGGCGGACGAGGGAGGTGAGGGGGCTATGGCCCGCGGCGATGACGCGGGCGAGGGTCCCCTCGCCGTCCTCGGTGTAGACGAGGAGGCGGTCGGGCAGGACTTCGACCCTGTCGCCCTCGCCGAGGAGGCCGCCCGCCGAAAGGGCTGCCGCGGCCGCCGCGTTGCGCTCCGATCCGAAGCGCAGCTCCACGACCTCGCGGCTCGAGTGGTCGCGGATCAGGGAGGCGGGGCTGCCCTCGGCCATGATGCGGCCGTGGTCCATGACGATGAGGCGGTCGCAGAGCTGCTCGGCCTCGTCCATGTAGTGCGTGGTGATGACCAGGGTGACGCCCGCTTCCTTGAGCCTGAAGAGGCGGTCCCAGAGAACGTGGCGGGCCTGGGGATCGAGGCCCGTGGTGGGCTCGTCGAGGAGGAGGATGTCGGGCTCGTTGACGAGGGCCCTCGCGATGGTCAGGCGGCGCTTCATGCCTCCCGAGAGGTTGTCGACCTTTTCGCGGGCCTTTTCCTTGAGCTGGGCGAAGTCGATGAGCTCCTCGGCCTTGCGGCGGAGGTAGGGAAAGGGAAGGCCGAAATAGCGGCCGTAGACGATGAGGTTTTCGCGGACGCTGATCTCCGTGTCGAGGTTGTCCTCCTGCGGCACGACGCCGAGGTGGGCGCGGATGTCGGGGCCACGAAGGCTCGGGTCCATGCCGAGGATGGAAAGCTCGCCCTCGGTCCGCTTGGAGACGCTCGCCACCATCCGCATGGCGGTGGACTTGCCCGCGCCGTTGGGCCCGAGGAGACCGAAGGCCTCGCCTTTGGCGACGGAGAAATCGATGCCGTCGACCGCGCGAAGTTGGCCGAAGGTTTTGACGAGGCCCCGGGCCGATATGAGGCTTCCGTCGGGGTTGGTCGGGGTTGCCCTTGCCGCGGGGCGGACTGTCTCTGTTTTGGAAAGCGGCGCCGTGAAGCCATCTCCTTCGGTCATGTTGGTCCATCCTTTTTAATGCTGCGACCGAGGCGGAATCGCGACAGCCGGAATCGCCATGATAACGGATTTGTCGAAGTGGTCACAAGCTCGAGAGCCTGGTCCGATCTTGCCGAAGAGCCCTATTCCCGAGCATCTCTCGTTTCCACGCGGCCTGGTCTTCAGCCCAAGCCTCCTCGGCTCCCGCGCGCATCGCGTCCATGTTGGCGTGGGGCGTGTCCCGCGGTATTTCGCAACCCGCGCCCACGACGAAGGCGGCCCCGGCTCCTATCTGCGCGAGGCGAAGGGTATCTCGAGCTCCCGCACGAAGCGGAGAAGGTCGCCCACGAAGCCGGGTTCGTCAAAGAAGTCGATCATGAGGCGATTCAGGCCACGAAGGTTGGCGGCCTCCGCGCAGGGGCCCTCCACCCATCCTTCGACGAGAAGTTCGCCGCTGGAGGCGGCCCGGAGGCCTCTGACTGCATCGTTATGGGCATGAAGGGCGGCCTGTCCGCGGCTCGCCCCTCGAGCGTCGCGATGACGCGATCCCCTCGCTTCATCGCCCCTCCTTATCGGTGACTCGGCAGCCATTCCTTGGCGAACTCGACCGCCTCGCCGAGGTCGAAGAGGAGGCAGTCGGCCCTTCCGATCCCGCCGCGGAGGACCCGGCCCCCTCTCTCGAAGTCCGAGCCGAGGGCGCCGAAGTCGTCTGAATTGTAATTGTTGTCCCGGTATTCGGTCCAAGCCCGCTCGCCCTCCCTGAGGAGGGGCGAGCCCAGGGCGACCTCCGCCTTGCCCGGCCACTCGCATTCGTGTTCGGCCAGGTGGAAGGCTGTCGTGCTCTCCCAGCCCGAGCCGAGGTGGAGGACGGAGGCACGCGCCTCGCGGAGCCGGGCGAGGGGGCTGCCAGGGCCGAGGCCGTAGTCGAGGGAGTGGCCGCCGGTGATGGCCGCCGCCTCGGGCCCTCGCGCGGCGAAGCTCACCTGGGGGTGGGAGCTGCGAAGGGTCCCGGGCCAGGAGCGGAAGAGTTCGGGGATACGGCCTATTCCCCGGGTCGGCGTGATGGCCGGCTCGAAGGCGGGCATCGCCTGGCGGATACGAGCCCACCAGCCTTCGGGCACGGGGGGATAGGACCATGTGGAAGGATCGGAGAGGTCGCCGGAATGGGCGGGCATGACGAGTGTGCCCCTCTCGCCCAGGGCGTCGAGGAGGGCCTGGATGACGGCGACCCCTCCGCCGCAAACCCATCCGAGGGCGCTCAGGGAAGAATGGACGAGGAGGACGGAGCCCTCTCGGACGCCGAGTTCGCGGAGTCCCTCGAGGATCGACTGCCTCGTTTGCGGGGCGGTATCGGCGGCATCCATCGTCGCGGCCTCCGCCGCTTCGCTCGGGAGGAGGGGTAAGGGGCCGGACATGGGCGCCTCCATGGAAGGAGAGGGGGTAGCGGAGCCCACCGGAGGCGCGAAGCGCCGAGCCGAAGGCCTAGCGGAGCGCCTGGAGGGCGGAGCGCCGAGGAGGGCGGAGCGAGGGGGGGCCGCGTCGAAGCGGGCGCGCGGAGCGCCGCGTCGTCGGCCCTGCCCCCCCTTTCGAGTCTTCGTACTACTTGCGACGAATCTCGTCGAAACCGCAGTAGGGGATGAGGGCCGGAGGGATGGCCACGGAGCCGTCGGCGCGCTGGAAGTTCTCGAGGACGGCGATGATGCCGCGGGAGCAGGCGATGGCGGTGCCGTTGAGCATGTGGACGTACTTGTTCTTGCCGTCCTCGTCCTTGTACTTGACGTTGAGGCGACGGGCCTGGAAGTCGGTGCAATTGGAGGTGCTGGTCACCTCGCCCCATTCGCCGCCGTTGCGTCCGGGCATCCAGGCCTCGAGGTCCCATTTGCGGTAGGCGGGGGCGCCGAGGTCGCCGGTGCAGGTGTCGACGACGCGGAAGGGGATGCCGAGGCCGGCGAAGATCTCCTCCTCGATGGCGCGGATCTCCTCGTGGTATAGGCCTGAGTCCTCGGGAAGCGAGTACATGAACATTTCCACCTTGGTGAACTGGTGGACGCGGTAGAGGCCCTTGGAGAACTGGCCCGCGGCCCCGGCCTCGCGGCGGAAGCAGTGGGAGACGCCCGCCAGGCGGAGGGGAAGGTCTGCGCGGTCGAGGACTGAGCCCGAGTAGTAGCCGCCCAGGGTGATCTCGGCGGTGCCGATGAGGCAGGTGCCCTCGCCCTCGACGGTGTAGACGTTGGATTCGGCGCCCCGGGGATTGAAACCAATTCCCTCGAGTATTTCGGTCTTGGCCACGTCGGGGGTGGTGAAGAGGGTGAAGCCCCGCTTCATGAGGATGTCGAGGGCGTAGCGCACGAGGGCGAGTTCGAGGATGACGCCCTGGTTCTTGAGGTAGTAGAACTTGGTGCCCGACACGCGGGTGGCCGCGTCGAAGTCGATGATGTCGAGGTCCTGACCGAGCTGGACGTGGTCCTTGGGCTCGAAGTCGAACTTCGTGGGCTCGCCGACGCGCTTGACCTCGGTGTTGTCCTTGTCTTCCTTGCCGACAGGGGCTTCGGGGTGGGCCATGTTCGGGATCTTGCGCCCTTCCTCGTCGAGCCGCTTTTCGATGTCGGCCGATTCGGCCTCGAGGGCGGCGATGCGCTCCTTGAGGGCCTTGCCCTCGTCGATGAGCTTCTGGCGCTGCTCGCTTTCGAGCTTGGCCTTCATCGAGGCGGCGTTGTCGTTGCGCTCCTTGCGGGCGCCCTCGAGTTCCTTGATCGCCGCGTTGCGGCGTTCGAAGAGGGAGACGACGAGGTCGGCGTCGGCCTTCATGTAGCGGTCGGCGATGTTCTTCTTGACCGCGGCGAGGTTGTCCTTGATGTATCGGTAGTCGAGCATGATTGGAGGATACTATCGAGTGGGCCTTCGGGCCGCAAGTGCCGGGACGAGGGGGCTGTGCCTCTTCCGTCGCGAGCCTTACACCATCCACCAGGGCACGATGGAATTGTTCGCGTCGAGCGGCAGGTACTCCGAGGCGCAACAGACGACTCCACCCGATCCCACTCCCATTCCCAGGCCCTCCAGCACACGGAATGAGGCAATTGCCTCCTTCCCGGGATTCGCGCTCTTTTTGATCTCGATGGGATGGAGCCTGCCGTCCGACTCGATTCGGAAAATTGAGGACCAGCAAGAAGGTTCGTTCTCCTTATATTGACACCAATCAATATACGCGCTAGATTTCTCGCCATGGCGACAGTCGATGTCCACGATCAGAAGCCCCTCGAGGCCAGGCGCGAGCTCGGCGGCTGCTGCGGTTTTCCGCGGAAGGCCCTGCGCTTTGACGACCGCCGGAGTCTCCTCTTGTCGCGGATGTTCAAGGCCCTCGGCGATCCGGCGCGGCTCCAAATCCTCGATATACTCTCCCAGCGCTCGGGCGAGGTCTGCGTCTGCGATCTCGAGGGCACCGTGGGTCTTCCCGACGAGGCCACGGGGGAGAGGCCGAAGCAGCCCACGATTTCGCATCACCTCCGCGTCCTGCGCGAGAGCGGCCTGATCGACAGCCGCAAACAAGGGCAGTGGGTCTATTACTTCCTTCGGGTCGAGAGGCTCGAGGATGTCCGTGTCTGCGTCGGGCTCCTTGCGGGGCCTGCCGCGAAGGGAGGAATCCCAGGATGAAGCAGATCATGGCGCGGCGCTTCGTGCCGCTCGCGAAGAAGGTCGAGGAGAGGGTGGCGGGCTACCGCGAGCTTGGTGCCGACGGTGGGCCCTGGATCGAGGGCTATCTTTCCCTCGGCTCGCGATCGATCCCGAGGGTCTCGGCCCGCCTCGACCGCAGTGACCGCCTGGGCGCCCTCAGGGTTCGCCTCGGTTTCGGCCGCGACCGCTATCGGATCCTGCCCGGGCTCTATTCGATCGGTTCCCCCGGCAGGGACAGCCCCGTCCTCGTTTCCGCCAATTACAAGCTCAGTTTCGACGCCCTCCGCCGTGAGCTCGGCGGCCTCGACCTCTGGCTCCTCGTTATCGACACGAAGGGCGTCAATGTCTGGTGCGCGGCGGGCAAGGGGAGCTTCGGCACGGCCGAGCTCGTCGCCAAGATCGGCCGATGCAGGTTGGGCGAAATCGTAAGCCACCGCGAGCTCATTTTGCCCCAGCTCGGGGCGGCCGGCGTCTCGGGGCCCGAACTGCGCAAGGCGAGCGACTTTCGCGCCGTCTGGGGGCCTGTGCGAGCGCGGGACATACCAGCCTTTCTCGCCGCCGGAAAGAAAAAGACCGAAGTGATGTCGCGGGTGAGTTTCGGCCTCTCCGAACGGCTCCTCCTCGCCCCCATCGAGATAGTCCACGCCTGGCCCGCCCTCCTCGCTGCCCTCGGCCTGGGCCTCCTCGCGGGTCTTCCCTTCGGGCCCGGATGGTCAGAGCGCTCCCTCGCCGTGGCCATCGTCCTCGTCGGCGCGGCCCTCGCGGGGGCGGCGGGCTTTCCGGCCCTCCTCTTCGTCCTCCCCACGCGGTCCTTCGCGATCAAGGGCGCCCTCCTCGGCGCCCTCTGGGGCGGCCTGGCCTCCTGGGCCTTCCATCTTCCGCTCGGGCTGGCCACCGGCCTCTGCCTGATCTCCACGGCCGTCGTAGCCTGGATCGGTCTCAATTTCACGGGCTCGACGACCTTCACCTCCCCGAGCGGGGCGGCCAAGGAGGTCGAGCGCACGATCTGGCCGGCCGCGATCGGCACCGGCGCGGGCCTGGCCCTCGCCGCCCTTTCGATAGCCTTGCGGTTTTAAGGAGGGATCATGGAGACAGCCATCAAGACTCGACACTATGTCGGCAACGGAACGAGCCTCGAACTCCGGGCCGAGCTCTGCGTCGGCTGCGGCGACTGCGCCGAGGTCTGTCCCCACGGCGTCCTTGCCCTCGTCGAACGCGTGGGCGGCCGCGAGGTGGCGGGTGGGCGGAGGCTCTCGGCCCAGCTTATCGCCATCCTCGACCGCGCCGCCTGCATGGAATGCGGTGCCTGCGCCCTCAACTGCCCAACCTCGGCCTTGAGCGTGAAGGCGGGGGTCGGCTGCGCCGCCGCCATCATCAACGGCAAGCTCCGCGGCACCGCCCCCAACTGCGACTGCGGCGACTCGGGCTGCTGCTAGCCGCCTTGATTGACGCCCTCGAGGTCGCCATAATCAAGGAGAGCGGCTACCGGGGCAGGCGCGGATCGGGATGAGATATCTTTCTGTAGTATGCGTAACAATTAAATTAATGGGGTAGGTGCGATGAAACGAGCTTTCGGATGTACCGCAGTCATCTTAATTATTGCAGCCACGCTGGCCGCCTGCGATAACGGGCCTGTAGCGACGAATCCGCCGGTCGCGTTGACGCAGAACGCATGGATTCCGGCGGAGCAGTTGCTGGTGCCGGTTCCTCTCCCAAACAATGGGCAGTACGCGCTCCAGGCCGGCCAGTTCGCCAGTATGGATGGGGCGGTTGCTGTCGACAGACGGATCATGACGGTAGGTCTCGTCTCGTCGGTCATTCCGGTTGTCGACAATTCAGGGCAGTACTGGTACATCATTGCCGTCGGCGACTACCCGTCGCCGGTCGAGGCTCGCGATCAGCGTTCATCTATCAGCGCCGAACTTGGCATCAGCGATAACCTGCCGGTCATTCTCTTGCCGCAGGCGTACACAAAGCCCTGATCAACCGGAATATCCTGTATTCTATTGATCGACCTTCGCTGGCACGGTCCCAACTGCGACTCGGTGTAACTCAGACGAGTTGCCGAAGCGCCGACCGAAAACGCGAGACCTTTCCGGGGAAGGGAACCTTTCGAATGGGGCGAAAGGTTCCCTTCCCCGGGCCCCAACCTTCCAAAGCCCCTTAGTCATCGAGAATCTCGTTCAGCCCTTCGAGCACCTGCTCCATGGTCGCCTCATCTACCGAGCCGAGTTTCGCACCGATCCGCTCGACGGCGAGGGTCCGTATCTGGCTGATCTTCGCCCACGATCGCTTGGGCAGTCTGGTATCCATGAGCTCGAGGGTGAGCGGAAAGCCCGCCCGGGGTTCTTGGCTCGTCAGGGCGACGGCGATCACGGTTCCCGATTTCTTGTTGAAGACCGATGAACTGAGAACGAGAACCGGTCGTTTCCCCGACTTCTCGCTGCCGATTGTCGGATCGAGGTCGGCCCAAGGGACTGCTCCTCGTCGCCCTCTTGCGCGGCGGAAACCCAGCGGATGGGCGGGGTCCAGGGGTGGAACCCCTGGTCGGGCTTTGGAAAGATGGGGTCCGGGGAAGAAAACCTTTTGCTCGAAACGAAAGGTTTTCTTCCCCGGTACTTAGGCCTCGATGATCTGGTCCGCTATGGGTTTACCCGCGGGCACCATCGGCAGCACCGTCTCGTCTATGTCGATCCGCACCTCGATGAGGGCTGGCTCGCGCCTCGCGAAGGCGGCGTCGAGGGCTGCGCGGAGGCCCTCCTCGTCCTCGGCCCTCCAGGCCTCGATGCCGAAGGCCCCCGCGAGCTTGACGAAGTCCGGCCCGCGGTCGAGGGTCGTCTGGGTGTAGCTGCGATGGTAGAACATGGTCTGCCACTGGCGCACCATGCCGAGGGTGCCGTTGTTCATGAGTAGTATGACGATCGGCAGGCGGTAATTGGCGACGGTGGCGAGTTCGTTCATGTTCATGCGGAATGATCCGTCGCCCGTGACGAGGACGACGCGGGCCTCGGGGTTGCCCATCTGGACGCCCATCGCCGCGCCGAGGCCGAAGCCCATGGTGCCGAGGCCGCCCGAGCTCGCGAAGTGGCGGGGCTTGGTGAAGGGCCAGAACTGGGCAGTCCACATCTGATGCTGGCCGACATCGGTGGCGACGAAGGCGTCCTCGCCGGCGCGGGAGGCCGCCTCCTCCATGACGAAGCGGGGGGAGATCCCCTTCCTGTCGAAGCTCCGCAGCGGCGCCCTGTCCTTCTTCCACTCCTCGAGGCGGTGGGTCCATTCCGATTCGCGGCGCTCCTCGACGCGCGCAAGGAGTCCGCGGAGGGACTCGCCGACGTCGCCGACGATGGACAGATGGGTGCGGACGTTCTTGTTGATCTCGGCCGCGTCGATGTCGAGGTGGATGATGGTCGCGTCGCGGGCGAAGCGGGAGGCGTCTCCCACGACGCGATCGGAAAAGCGTGCCCCGGCCGCGATGATGAGGTCGGCCCTGGTGATGGCCATGTTCGAGGCCTTGCTCCCGTGCATGCCCACCATGCCCATGCAGAGGGGATGGCGGGCGGGGATAGAGCCCGTGCCCATGAAGGAGACGGCGACGGGCGCCTTGAGGCGCTCGGCGAGGGCGACAAGGGATTCAGAGGCTCCCGATGAGATGACGCCGCCCCCCGCGTAGATGACAGGGTGGCGGGAACGGGCGATGAGGGCGGCGGCCTTGTCGAGGAATTCTTCGGTCGGATGCCGCGTTCCGCCGTGCTCGATGTCGCGGAGGCGGGCCGCCGCGGCCTCGGCCGTGTCGGGACTCCACTCGGCGCTCGCCGCCGTCACGTCCTTGGGAATGTCGACGAGGACTGGCCCCGGCCTGCCCGAGCGCGCGAGGGCGAAGGCGACGCGGAGGGTTTCGGCGAGGCGGGCGACGTCCTTCACGATAAAGCTGTGCTTGGTGACGGGCATCGTGATGCCGGCTATGTCGACCTCCTGGAAGCTGTCCTTGCCGAGGAGGGGAACGGGAACGTTGCCCGTGATGGCGACCATCGGTATCGAGTCCATGTAGGCCGTGGCGATGCCGGTGACGAGGTTCGTCGCGCCCGGGCCGCTCGTCGCGAGGCAGACCCCGACCTTGCCGGTGGAACGGGCGTAACCGTCGGCGGCGTGGGAGGCTCCCTGCTCGTGCGAGGTGAGGATGTGGTGGAGCCTGTCGGCGTTTCGTCCCAATTCGTCGTAAATATTGAGGACGGAGCCGCCGGGATAGCCGAAGATCGTGTCGACGCCTTGCTCGACGAGGCATTCGACGAGGATCCGCGAACCCGTCATCGTCGTGCCGGATTTCCGATTCGTCGCCGCCTGGCTCGCCGTCGCTGACTGTTGGGCCGCCGCAGGTGCCCCGGCTCCGTCCCGAGCCCTGTACTCCACCATCGTGGTTTCCGCTTCCTTGGTCATGGACGCTCCTTCGCGCTCGCCTTAGGCGTATGCGCCTCGGGCGTGGCCGTCTCGAGGACCTTCACGACGGCTGCCCCCATCTCCTTGGTGCCCACCAGCCTTTCCTTGGCTCTGGCGCCGCTCCCCGGCGCGCTTGCGATATCGACCGTGCGGAGGCCCGAGGCGAGCACTGCCTTCACCGCCGCCTCGATCGTCTTCGCTTCGGCCTCGAGGCCGAGGGAGTGGCGGAGGAGGAGGGCGACCGAGAGGATGGTGGCCAGGGGATTGGCCTTGTCGGTCCCCGCGATGTCGGGGGCCGAGCCGTGGATGGGCTCGTAGAGCCCTGGCCCGAGGCTTCCGTCGCCGACGCTGGCGCTCGCGAGCATGCCGATCGAGCCCGTCACCATCGAGGCCTCGTCTGAGAGGATGTCGCCGAAGATGTTGGAGGTCGCGATGACGTCGAACTGGCGGGGATTGCGGACGAGCTGCATCGCCGCGTTGTCGACATACATATAAGAAAGGGCGACCTCGGGCCAGCGGCCCTTCATGCCCTCGGCGACCTCGCGCCAGAACCTGCTCGACTCCATTACATTGGCCTTGTCGACGACGCAGAGCTTTTTGCCTCGTTTCATCGCCGACTCGAAGCCCACGCCGAGGAGTCGTTCGATCTCCATCCGCGAGTATTTTTCCGTGTCCCAGGCGCTCTGGCCGTCGGGGCTCCTCCCCTTTTCGCCGAAGTAGATGCCGCCCGTGAGTTCGCGGATGATGAGGATGTCGAGGCCGCCCTCGACGATGTCGGGCCTGAGGGGGCAGGCCGCCGCGAGCTCGGGGAACATCAGGGCCGGCCTCAAGTTGGCCCAGGCGCCGAGGGCGGCCCGGATGCCGAGGAGGCCGGCCTCGGGCCGGAGATTGCCGGGAAGATTGTCCCACTTGGGTCCTCCGACGGCGCCGAGGAGGACGGCGTCGGCGGCCTTGCAGGCCCTCACCGTCTCGGGCGGAAGGGGATTGCCGGTGGCGTCGATGGCGCAACCTCCCATCAGGACTGGTGTGTAAGCGAATTCGTGGCCGAAGCGCCTTCCCAGGGCGTCGAGGACCAGGCAGGCCTCGCGGACGACGTCGGGTCCGATCCCGTCGCCGGGAATGGTGGCAATGCTGAATTTCATTTTGTTCCTCCGGAAACGTGGGGTGCGGGAGCGCGGTTCTCGACCGCCTCCGCCGGTGGCTCGACGCCGCCGATCGCGACGGCCTTCGTTTCTGATATCGGTGCTTCGACGCCATCTCGGGCGAGTTTGTATTCGATGGAGTCCACGAGGGCGAGCCAGCTCGCCTCGATGATGTCGGTGGAGACGCCGACGGTCGACCAGGCGCTCGTGAGGTCCGAGCTCTCCACGAGGACCCGCACGGTGGCCGCCGTCGCGTCGTTGCCGTCGAGGACCCGCACCTTGTAGTCGGTGAGGTGCATGGCTCCGAGGCTGGGATAGAAGCGGCCGAGGGCCCGCCTCAAGGCGAGGTCGAGGGCGTTCACCGGCCCGTCGCCCTCGGCGGCGGCCAGCTCTTCGGCTCCGTCCACCCGCACCTTCACGAAGGCCCGCGAGCTGAGGGAGGGCATGGCCGCCGGGTGTTCGCCGAAGACCTGGTAGGTGCGAAGTTCGAAGAAGGGCTGGTGTTTGCCGGTCTCGCGGCGCACGAGCATCTCGAGGCTGGCCTCCGCCGCCTCGAACTGGTAGCCCCTGGCCTCGAGGTCCTTGAGGCGGCCGAGGACGCGGGCGGCCAGGGGCGAGTCCTTGCCGATGCCGGGTTCGACGGCGCGGATGCGGTCGAGGAGGGCGGCCCGGCCTCCCACCTCCGAGGCGAGAAAGCGTCTTTCGTTGCCCACCGATTCCGGCGGCACGTGTTCGAAGGTATTGGGGGCCTTGGTGACGGCGTCGACGTGCATGCCGGCCTTGTGCGCGAAGGCGCGTCGGCCCAGGTAGGGCATGCTTTCGTTGAAGCCGAAGTTGGCGATCTCGGCGACCAGGCGGGCGGCGTAGCCGAGCTGTTTGAGGGAGCCCTGGTGCATGACCTCGCGGCCGAGCTTGAGTGCGACGCCGGCGGCGCAGACGGCGAGGTTGGCGTTGCCGCAGCGCTCGCCGAAGCCGACGAGGGTTCCCTGAAGATGGACGGCCCCGGCCTCCACTGCGGCGAGGCTGTTGGCGACGCCCATGCCCGCGTCGTCGTGGGCGTGGATGCCGAGGGGCATGGCGAGCTCTCGCGCCGCGTGTTTGACGGCATCCTGAACGACCCAGGGCAGGCTGCCTCCGTTGGTGTCGCAGAGGACGAGGCAGCGGGCGCCTCCCTCCTTCGCCGCCCTGAGGGTCTCGAGGGCGTAGGCGGGATCGGCCTTGTAGCCGTCGAAGAAATGCTCCGCGTCGTAGACGACGGTCTTCCCCTCGCGGCGGAGAAATCGGATCGTGTCGGCTATCATTCGCAGATTGTTCTCGCGGTCGGTGCGGAGGACCTCGGTGACGTGGAAGTCCCAGCTCTTCCCAAATATGACGACCGTTTCGGTCTTCGCCGAAAGGAGGGCCTCGAGGCCGGGGTCCGTATCGACGCTCGTGTCCTTGCGGCGGGTCGCGCCGAAGGCGCAGAGGCGCTTGGCCTCCGCTCCGAGCTCGTCGACCCGCTTGAAGAACTCGAGATCCTTGGGGTTCGACGAGGGATTGCCCGCCTCGACGAGGTCCACCCCGAGGTCGAGGAGGGCCTTCGCGACGCGGAGCTTGTCGTTGACCGAGAAGCTGATGCTCTCGCTCTGGGCTCCATCGCGGAGGGTGGAGTCGAGGAGTTCGACGCGTTCCATCTATCAGGCTCCCTTCGCGAGGGGCGGGGCCGCCCCCTCCGCCGATTCGCCGGCGGCGACAGCGCTCTCCAGCTTGAGTTCCCGCTCCATCACGTTGATGGCGGCGAGGTAGGCCCGGACGCTCGCCTCGACCACGTCGGTCGAGAGACCCGAGCCGTTCCAGCGGCGGCCCCCGCTTTCGATGCGAATGCGGGCCTCGCCCTGGGCGTCCTTGCCGCCGGTGACGGCCTGGACCTGGAAGTCCTCGAGGGTGAGGCGCTTGCCCACGATCTTGTCGATTGCCTTGAAACCCGCGTCGATGGGACCGTCTCCCACGGCGACTCGCTCGTGGAGCCGTTCCGATCCGTCGGGCTCGACCGTGGCGAGGCGGAGGGCGCAGGTGGAGGTGATGCTCGTGCCGGAATTGATGACGAAGCGCTCGAGCCTCCAGTGCTCGCTCTCGTGGGCGGCCGAACCGAGGGCCAGGCCCGCGCTCCCGAGGGCCAAGGCTTCGATGTCGCGGTCGCTCACCGTCTTCTTGCGGTCGGCGAGTTCCTTGAAGGCGACGAAGAGGGCGTCGGCCTCGGGCCCCGAGGCCTTGACGCCGAGGAGGGCAAGGCGCTCGTCGAAGGCGTGTCGGCCCGAGTGCTTGCCCAGGACCATTTCGCTGCGGGGTAGGCCCACCGATTCGGGCGTCATGATCTCGTAGGTGGCGGCGTTCGCGAGGACCCCGTGCTGATGGATGCCTGCCTCGTGGGCGAAGGCGTTCTCTCCGACGATGGCCTTGTTGGCCTGGACCCGCGAGCCCGTGACCGTGGCGACGAGGCGGCTCGCTCCGTGGATCTTCGTCGTGTCGATGCCGGTCTCGATGCCGAAGGCCTCGCCGCGGGTGCGGAGGGCCATCACGATCTCCTCGAGGGCGGCGTTCCCCGCCCGCTCGCCGATGCCGTTGACCGTGCATTCAACCTGATCGGCGCCGGCCTTGACCGCGGCCAGTGTGTTGGCCACCGCGAGGCCGAGATCGTTGTGGCAGTGCACCGAAAGCAGGGCGTTCCCCATGCCTCTCGTCCCGGTCTTCAGCATCGCGATGAGGGCGGCGAATTCGTCGGGCAGGGCGTAGCCCACCGTGTCGGGCACGTTGATGATCGTGGCGCCCTCCGCGATCACCGCCTCGAAGACGCGGACGAGGAAGGCGGGGTCGGACCTGGATGCGTCCTCGGCGGAGAACTCCACCTCGGGGCAGAGCTTCCTCGCGTGGCGGACGGCGGCCTTGGCCCGCTCGACGACCTCGTCGGGGCTCATCCTGAGCTTGTATTCCATGTGGATGGGCGAGGTGGCGATGAAGGTGTGGATGCGGGGCCTCCGGGAGAGTCGCACGCCCTCCCAGGCCGCGTCGATGTCCTTGTCGAGCGCCCGCGCGAGGCTCGCGATGGCCGGCCCCTCCACGGTGCGCGCGATCTCGCGGATGGCCGCGAGGTCGCCGGGGCTGGAGGCGGCGAAGCCGGCCTCGATCACGTCCACGCCGAGGGAGGCGAGGCGCCTGGCCACTTCGAGCTTCTGGGCTCCGCCCATGCTGCAGCCGGGCGCCTGTTCCCCGTCGCGGAGAGTCGTGTCGAAAATCGCTAACCTGCGCGTCATACGCTCACTCCTTCTTCTGTGTCCAGCTCATCATCGCGCGGAGGCGCTTGCCGACTTCCTCGACGGGATGGGCGGCGTTGATCTCGCGCATGCGGTTGAAATAGGGCCTGTTGGCCTGGTTCTCGAGGATCCAGTTGCGGGCGAAGGTCCCGTCCTGGATCTCTCCCAATACCTTCTTCATTTCCTTCTTGGTCTCGTCGGTGACGATGCGCTTGCCCACCGTGTAGTCGCCGTATTCGGCCGTGTCCGAGATCGAGTAGCGCATGAAGCCGATGCCCTTCTGAACGACGAGATCGATGATGAGCTTCATCTCGTGCACGCACTCGAAATAGGCGCTCTCGGGCTGGTAGCCTGCCTCGACGAGGGTCTCGAAGCCCGCCTTCATCAGGGCGGTGACGCCGCCGCAGAGGACGGCCTGCTCGCCGAAGAGGTCGGTCTCGGTCTCTTCCTTGAACGTGGTCTGGAGGACTCCCGCGCGGGCTCCGCCGATGCCGGCCGCGTAGGCGAGGGCGCTCTTCATGGCGCTTCCCGAGGCGTCCTGCTGCACCGCGACGAGACAGGGCACGCCCTTCCCCTCCTCGAACTGGCTCCGCACCGTATGCCCCGGGCCCTTGGGGGCGATCATGACCACGTCGACCTCGGCGGGGGGCTTGATCTGCTGGAAATGGATGTTGAAGCCGTGGGCGAAGGCTATGGTCTTGCCCTTGCGCATGGCGGGGGCGATCGACTCGGCGTAGAGCTTGGCCTGCTTCTCGTCGTTGACGAGGATCATCGTGAAGTCGGCCGCCTCGGCCGCGTCCTTCGCGTTCATGACAGTTAGGCCCTTCGCCTCCGCTTCCTTCCAGCTCTTCGAACCCTGGTAGAGGCCGACGATGACCTTGTGCCCCGTGTCGCGGAGGTTGAGGGCGTGGGCATGGCCCTGGCTGCCGTAGCCGATGACGGCGATCGTCTTGCCCGCGAGGGCCTTGGGGTCGCAATCCTTCTCATAGAACATGGTTGCCATTGGACTACTCCTTCGCCGGGCTTCCCGTCATGCGGGAATTCGCCCGGCCCTGTGCCGTGGTGATGAGTATTGCCGCCCCCGGGCCTTTCGGCGCGGAGGCGGCTAAATAAGGGAGAGGATGAGGGGGAGGGCGACGGGGCCGCGCTCGAGGGCGGAGACGCCGGTGCGCGCGAGCTCGCGGATGCCGTGGGGCTTGAGGAGGGCGATGAGTGAATCGATGAGGGAGGAATCGCCGATGGCTTCGACGATGAGGCTGTCGGCGGAAATGTCGGCCACGGAGGCGTGGAAGACCGAGGCGAGGCGAATGACGTCCTCTCGCTCTTTTTCGGAGGCCGTCACCTTGATGAGGGCGAGCTCGTGGCAGACCGCGGCGCCGGGCTCGAAGAGCTTGACCGCGACGACCTCGTAGAGTTTTTCGAGCTGCTTCTGGAGCTGCTCGAGCACCGCGTCGTCGCCGCGCAGGGCGATGGTCATCCGCGAGTACTCCGGATTGTCCGTCTCGCCGACCGTGAGGCTTTCGATGTTGTAGCCGCGCCGGCTGAAGAGCCCTGCCACACGGGAGAGGACCCCCGGATGGTTGCGGACCAGCGCCGACAGCATGTGCCGTTCCATACACCCTCTTGAGAACCGCGCCAAGTCGGTTCCGTTTGACTTGCATGGTACGCTATTCGCGTGGGCCGATCGCGTAAAGGGGCGCTTGGCCGATTTGTCAACAAAAATCTTTGATTTGTGATGAAGATTTTCGCGGCACTCTATGCAGTGTTGATGATTGTTTCAATATGCGAAACGATGATTTCGGGCCGCGTCTCGGGGCACCGCTACTGTCATCGGGCAGCGACCGCATCGAGCGTGGCCGAGTTCCACGAGGCGCCGATGCGGCTCCCCGCCGCCCTGCCTCGGCCCACGTGGGGGGCGGGACCGCCGATTGCGTGACCACCATTACAATTACCTTCAAAAAGGAATAATTTTTTGTTGCGATGGGAAGTAACGCGTTGACCCGGGCCGACGCATCGTGTATCGTCCCCCAGCATGAGTACGGATCGCGCGCTGCTCGGCGTTACGGGGCGTCCCGTCTTCCATTCCCTGAGTCCTGTGCTGTTCCGCAGCCTTTTCAGGATCGCTGGAATCGAGGGCAATTATACGCGTATTGCCGCCGAGAACGCGGCCGAGGCCCTCGGCCTCTTCGAGGAGCTCGGCGTCGTCGGCATGAACGTTACCGCCCCCTATAAGGAAAGCGTCGCGGCCCTCCTCGGCGACTTCTCCCCGGAGGCCTCTTCCCTCGCCGCCATCAATTGTGTCCTCAAGCGGCCCGGCGGCAAGCTTTTCGGCGGGAACACGGACCCTGTCGGGGTCAGCGGTTCCCTTCGCGCCGCCGGGGTGGCGATAGCCGGCAAACGCTGCCTCGTGATCGGCTCGGGCGGGGCGGGAAAATCCGCCGCCTTCGCCCTGGCGAAGGCCGGTGCCTCGGTGGGGGTGGTGAACAGGACCGTAGATCGGTCGGATGCCTTCCTTAAAGGACTCGGCTGCGATTTTACCGGACTCGACAGGCTCGCCGAGCTGGCCGCCGAGGCGGACATCATCGTATCCACCCTGATGTCAGCCAACCTGCCGCCGCCGGAGTCCTGGTTTCCCGCGAGGCGAGAGACGGCCGCTTCGGGACCCCTCGTCGTCGTCGACGCCGATTATCGCGACGGCCTCCTCCACGGCTACGCCAGGGCCCGCTCCTGCGTCGCCGTCAGCGGCATCGATTGGCTCGTCCATCAGGGCCTTCCGGCCTTCGAGCTTTTCGTCGGCCCCCTGCCTTCCCTCGATCCCGGACGCATCGCCGCTGAGCTGGTCGACTACGACGGCAAAAGGCGAAAGGGGAGGATGGGCGTGGCCCTCTTCGGCCCTTCGCGAAAACAGAACGCCGAAGTCGGCGCCGAACTGGCCTCCTCCCTCGGTCTTCGTTTCGTCGAGAGAAAGGGGGCCCAGGATATCCAGTCGAGCCAGAGGCCCGAGGTCGCTGTCTTCGACGAGGGACTCCTCGCCGACAGAGAGGTCGTGGCCAGCCTCCGCGAAAACCATGCCACCATCTGGCTCCATCAATCGGGGGAAGGTCACGCCGATCCCTACGCCATCGCCTCCGACCTCGTCCTGCCCTGCGAGGGGCGGAGCCCACGCGCCATCGCCGAGTGGATCCATGAAGAAGTCGCTCACCACCTCTGAGGTCGGCGGCTCCATCCGGGCCCCCTCCTCCAAAAGCTCGATGCAGCGCGCCGTCGCCTGTGCCGCCCTTGCCGAAGGCGAATCCCTCCTCCGGAACCCGAGTTTCTCCGCCGATTGCCTCGCGGCCCTTTCCGTGGCCGAGGGCCTCGGAGCCAGGGTCGAGCGCCGGCCCGATTCCGTCCTCGTCCGCGGTGGCCTCGATCTTTCCTCGCGGATGGCCGGGGGCGAGGCGAGGCGCCTCACCTGCGGCGAATCGGGCCTCTGCATCAGGATGTTCACTCCTATAGCGGCCCTCCTTCCGGGCGAAACCCTCCTCGAGGCCGAGGGCACCCTTAGAAAGCGGCCCCTCTCCATGCTCGAGGGGGCCCTCGACGGCCTCGGTGCCTCCAGCCGCACCTCGGGCGGGCTGCCGCCTGTCCTCGTGCGGGGTCCCCTACGCGGGGGCAGAGTCCGCGTCGACGGCCGCGAAAGCTCCCAGTTCGTCACCGGCCTCCTCATCGCCCTCGCGGCGGCGAAGGAAGATTCGGTGGTCGAGGTCGAGGGCCTGGTCTCCGGCGGCTACGTCGACCTCACGATCGACACGATGCGCGCCTTCGGCGTCGAGGCGAAACGCCTCCCCGGAGGCCGTTTCGAGATCCGGGGCGGCCAGTCCTTCTTCCCAACAAGCTTCGAGGTAGAAGGCGACTGGAGCGGCGCGGCCTTCCTCGTCGTAGCCGCGTCCATCGCCGCGCGCGGGGGCGGCCTCGCCATCGAGGGCCTCCGTCTCGACTCGAGCCAGCCCGATCGGGCCATCCTCCGCGCGGTCGAGGCGGCGGGCGCGAGGCTCTCCCTCCTCCCCAATGGCGTCTCTGTTTCCCGTGGAGGGCTTAAAGCCTTCGAGTTCGACGCCACCGAATGCCCCGACCTCTTTCCCCCCCTCGTGGCCCTCGCCGCCGCATGCGAGGGCGAGACCCTGCTCCGCGGCGCCACGAGGCTTCGCGGCAAGGAGAGCGACCGCGCCACCGTGCTTCGCGACGAGTTCGGCAAGCTCGGTGTGAGGGTGGAACTCGAAGGCGACCTCTTGAGGATCGCGGGCGCCGGCCGCATCCGGGGCGGCCTCGTCGATTCGCACGGCGACCATCGCATCGCGATGGCGGCTGCCGTGGCCTCACTCATCGCCGAAGAGCCGGTGGTAATCGAAGGCGCCGAATGCGTCGCCAAATCCTGGCCCGAGTTCTTCGAGGATTTCGAAGGGATTCGACTCCCTCGCTGAGCTCCGGCCCCGCGGCGGAGCTCCTTACTCGCTAGGGCTTCGCGCCGGAGCGACTTCCCTCCTCGTTTCTTTCCAAAAGATCAGCGCCATAGCGTCCTCTTTTCTTCAACCTGTCGTGGGGCTCCTCCCCCCGCGTCGCGATGCCATTTCCCCTGCGCTACTCTGCCGCGCGTCGAATGTCTCTTGACGAATGGCCCTCCTGTGTTATTATATAGGACACCGTCCTGAATGATGGGACAGATGAGGTGCAAAGGGCCATGGCTTCGAACGAAATCCAGAGTTTGTCGCGCGCGATCGCCATCCTCGACTGCTTTTCCTCGGAGAAACCCCAGCTCGGGGTGCGCGAGATCGCCCGCATGCTCGACATGTCGGCGAGCACCGTCGGCAGGCTCCTCGCCGCCCTGAACGCCGCGGGCATTCTCAACCAGGACCCCCTCTCCCGCCTCTATCGTATGGGGGCCAGGGTGATGGCCTGGAGCGCCGTCTATACGGACTCCCTGGACGCGCGGGAGAGCGCGAGGCCGATGCTCGAGGAGCTCCACCGCCTGACGAACGAGACGGTCAGCCTCTACATGCTCGAACGCGATCATCGCCTCTGCGTCGCCCGCATCGAGAGCAAGGAACCCGTTCGCGTCGTCGTGAGGGTGGGGGAGCAGATGCCCCTCCACGCCGGCTCGGCCGGAAAGGCCCTCCTCGCCTTCATGCCCGCGGAGGAGGCCGAGAAGATCCTCGACGGCCCCCTCGGCAAGATGACGCAGAACACCATCGTCTCGCGCCGGAATCTCATGAAGGAACTCGAGGCGATCCGCGCGCGCGGCTACGCGACGAGCCACGGCGAAAGGTTCGAGGACGCGATCGGCATGGCCGCCCCCGTCTTCGACGCCGAGGGAAGGGTGATCGCGGCCCTCAACGTCGCGGGTCCCAAGATGCGCTTCACCGACGCCCATGTCGAGAAATTCGGCCCCAAGATCATGCAGCTCGCGGACAGGCTCTCGCGGACGCTCGGCTACGACGGCGAGTCAAGGATCAAATGAAAAGCAAGGCGCCGACGAACGGCGAAAGGAGATAGCTAACATGGCACAGCGACCGATCACTCCCGAGGAAAAGGCCTACGCGGACGAGCTCATCAAGAAGGGCCGGAAGGCCCTCGCCGATATCGCGGACTTCGACCAGGCCAAGGTCGACCGGCTCTGTCAGGCGGTGGGCTGGGCCACCTACAACGAGAAGACCTTCGACCGCATCGCGCGGATGGGCGTCGAGGAGAGCGGTCTCGGCGATCCCGACAACCGGGTGGGGAAGCGCTTCAAGGTCATGGGTATTATGAGGGATATCCTCCGCCAGAAGAGCGTAGGCGTCATCGAGGAGATACCCGAGAAGGGCATCGTGAAGTACGCGAAGCCCGCCGGCCTCATCACCTCCCTCATCCCGACCACCAACCCCGAACTCACGCCTCCCGGCGTCGGCCTCTTCGCCCTCAAGTGCCGCGACACGGTCATCTTCTCCCCCCACCCCCGCAGCAAGAACACGACCCTCGAGATGGTGCGCGTCATGCGCAAGGTCCTCGAGCGCGAGGGCGTCAACCCCGACGTCTTCCAGTGCATCGAGAAGCCGAGCATTCCCCTCTCCCACTACCTCATGGCGAACTGCGACCTCGTGCAGGCCACGGGCGGCAAGGACATGGTCAAGGCCGCCTACAGCTCGGGCGTGCCCTCCCTCGGCGTCGGCGCCGGCAACTCCACCATGGTCTTCGACGAGACCACGAACATCGAGGAGGCTGCCCGCAACACGAGAGCCAGCAAGACCTCCGACTACGGCTCGGGCTGCTCGGCCGACGGCAACCTCGTCGTCGAGGATTCGATCTACGATCGCTTCCTCGCCCAGCTCCAGAAGGAAGGCGGCTATCTCGTCAACGCAGAGGAGAAGGCCAAGCTCCAGGCCGCCCTCTGGGACGCCGAGGGTCATCGCACCTCGGACACGGTCGCAATCTCCGCGCAGCGCATCGCCGCCCGCGCCGGCTTCGAGATCCCGGCCGACCGGAAATTCATAATTGTTCCGGAAACCAACATCGGGAAGGAATTCCTCTTCTCAAGCGAGAAGCTCTGCGTCGTCCTCTCCATCTTCAGGTACAAGGGCTTCGACCAGGCGCTCAAGATGGTCGAGGCCATCTACAACGTCGGCGGCAAGGGCCACTCCTGCGGCATCTACTCCTTCGACGATGACCACATCCACAGGCTCGCGATGATGGCCCCGGTGAGCCGCATCATGGTGCGACAGCCCCAGTCCAAGGCCAACGCCGGCGCCTTCAACAACGGCATGCCGATGACCTCGAGCCTCGGCTGCGGCACCTGGGGCGGCAATAGCACCTCGGAGAACATCAACCTCAAGCACTACATGAACGTCACCTGGGTGAGCAAGCCGATCCCGGAGGACAAGCCCTCCGAGCAGGAAATCTTCGGCGAGTTCTACGGGACTCCGGCGCTCTAGCCCGAGGAAGGTCGCTCGCGATCAGGCCCGCGGGCCTCGCGGAAACGCGAGACTCGCGGGCTTTCCATTTTGGCCCCTTCGCCGCCGGCGGAGCGCCTATTCGAGCTGCGAGGACAGCTATTCTCGCGAAGCCTCGATGACTGTCCTAACTAGTTCCTCATCCACGTCGTCGACGATCTCCACCTCCCCGATCGCGCGCGGCAGCACGAAACGCTGTCGCGCCGCGATGCGTTTCTTGTCCGTGGCCATGGCGTCGAGGACCGACCGGGTCGACATCGAGGCGGGTATTCGCGTGGGCAGGCGGAGGGAGCCGAGAAGGGCCTCGATGCGCCTCGCGACGCCTTCTTCGCATCGACCAGCGGCCGCCGCGAGCCGCGCGGCGCAGACGATGCCTATCGCCACGGCCTCCCCGTGCGACAAGGCGTAGCCCGAGAGCTGCTCGAAGGCGTGGCCGAAGGTGTGGCCGAGGTTGAGCTTGCCCCGCTCGCCCTGCTCGAGGGGGTCGCGGGCGACGATGTCGATCTTCACCTGCATGGCGCGGACGATCCAGCTTCGCCGTCCCTCCTCGGGCACGGGCGAGGAGGCGGGGTCCCGCTCGAGGAGCTCGAAGAGGCCGGCGTCTCCGATGATGCCGTGCTTGACCACCTCGGCCATGCCGGAGTGGAGCTCCTCGCCCGGCAGGGTCGCGAGGGCCTCGGTGTCCGCGATGACCGCGAAGGGCAGCTTGAAGGCGCCGACGAGGTTCCTGCCTCGTGGATGGTCGACGGCGACCTTGCCGCCGATGCTCGCGTCCACCATGGCGAGAAGGGTCGTCGGCATCTGGACGAGGGACACTCCGCGCAGATACGTCGCCGCGGCGAAACCCGCGACGTCGCCGATGACCCCTCCGCCGAGGGCGAAGACCAGGGAGTGCCGATCGATGCGCGCATCGACCATCCTGTCGTAGATCGTGCGGACCGAATCGAGGGTCTTGTCCTTCTCGCCGTCGGAAATGACGATCAGCTCCGGCTCGAAGCCCCGCGAGCGGAGGGATTCCATGACGGGCCCCGCGTGGAGTTCGGCGACGCGCGGGCTCGAAACGATGGCGCATCTCGGCGAGAAGTCGCCCGTCGTCAGGTCCATGAGGTTGCCCGCGCGGCCGAGGATCCCGGCTCCCACGAAGATCGGGCAGACCGAGTCTGGCGCCGAGACGTTGATGCGCTTCGGCTGGAGGAGGCCGACGATCTCGTCGGCCACCTGGGCGACGCTCCTGGCGTTCGTGCTGAGGTGCCATTCCACGTGGGAGTAGGCGCTGCGGCGCGCGTCCATGAGCTCGACGATGCGCTGGTAGGGATCGGGGGTCTTGAGAAGGGGCCGATTGCCCTCCTCTTTGAGCCGGTTGAAGATCTCCTTCGAATCGGCGTCGAGGCAGACGACGAGGGCGTCCTTGAAAAGCTCGCGGTTGGCCGGATTGACGAAGACGCCGCCGCCGGTCGAGATGATCAGGTTCTCGCGGGCTGCGAGGCGGGCGCACATTTCCGATTCGCGCTCGCGGAAATAGGCCTCGCCGCGGTTCTCGAAGATCTTGGAGACCGACATGCCCTCGGCTTCCTCGATCGCGACGTCCATGTCGACGAATTCGCGACCGAGCCGGTCGGCTACGACCTTGCCGACGGAGGTCTTGCCGGCCCCCATGAAGCCGGTGATGACGAGAGGCGGAGTTCCACGACCGTTCATGTGCAGTCCTTAGCTTGCGCTTGCGAGCCTTGCGTTCGCGTAAATCTATAGATGGGGGGAAATGACGTCAAGGCGAAGGGGTGAGGCTCCGATTCCGGCTTGACGGCGATGGAAAATGTGCTATCATATAGGACAATGTCCTGATATGCGGGACAGATGCCCGTCCTCTCCCTGTCTGGCGGGCGACTTTCGAGGAGGACAAGGTGGCGACGCGCTTTTCCCTTGCATATCTGACGGTCCAGGGCTGCCCCCCTCCCGAGATGACCCGGATCGCCGCCGAGGCCGGCTACGATTTCGTGAGTTTTCGGCCGATCTACATGGGCCTGCCGAACGAGCCTAATTATGCCTTTGCCGAGGACAGGGCCCTCTTTCGCGAGACGAAGCGGGCCCTCGCCGAAACGGGCCTCGCCCTCAGCGACATCGAACTGGCGAAGATCCACGACGGCCTCGATCCGAAATCCTACCTGCCCGCCTTCGAGGCGGCTGCCGAGCTCGGTTGCAGACACGTCATTTCGAGCGTGTGGACCAAGGACAGGAATTTCGCCATCGACTGCTACGGCCAGCTCTGCGATTTCGGCCGACCCCTCGGGCTCAGTATCGAGCTCGAGTTCGTCACCTTCGCCGAGGTCACGACCCTCGCCGGGGCCCTCGACATCGTGAAGTCCAGCGGGCGCGAGAACTCGGGCATCCTCGTGGATACCCTCCACCTCCAGCGATCGCGGGTAAATCCCGAGGAACTCGACGCCCTGCCGAGGGAATTGTTCCACATAGCCCACATCTGCGACGCGCCGGCCGAGATACCGGCGACCCGCGAAGGGCTCATCCATACCGCGCGCGACGAAAGACTCTACGTGGGCGAGGGCGACATAGACATCGCGGGAATTCTCAACAGGCTTCCGGAAGTGACCTATTCCATCGAGCTTCCGCATCTCGCGCGAGTGAAGCAGTACGGCAACGCGGAACACGCCAGGCTCTGCCTCGAAACTGCCAAGGCCTATTTGGCGGCCCATCCCAGGCCCGAGGCTGCCCTGTCCGCCTGAGGACCGCGCCTTCGCAGATCGCGGCCATCCGAGGCGTCGCCGGTTCGGCGTGCCGGTTCGGCGGATATTCTACGTTCGATTAGCTAGGGGGAATCATGAAGACGGCACTTTTGCAGGCTGCAAAGAAAATTTCCATCGGCGAGACCCAGGCTCCGGCCGCGGGTCCGGGGCAGATACTCATCCGTCCCGCCTATGCCGGGATCTGCGGCTCCGACGTCTCCCTCTTCCTGGGGCATCGGGCCGTGGCCTCTTTTCCCCACGTTCTCGGGCACGAGATCGTCGGCAGGGTCGAGGCCCTTGGCGAAGGGGTCACCAAGCTCTCCGTCGGCCAACGCGTCGTCGTCGAGCCCAACTATACCTGCGGCGTCTGCGAGTTCTGCCGGAGCGGCCGGGGCAACATCTGCCCGGACAAGAAGAGCGCAGGCGTCAACCTGCCGGGCTTCTTCTCCGAACTCTGCGTCGCTCCCGCGGAATTCTCCTGGCCGGTGGGCGAGGAGATTTCCGATGCCGACGCCGTCACCATCGAGCCCCTCGCTGTCGCCGTCCATGCCCTCAGGCATTCGGGCGCCCGTCTCGGCGACACGGTGGCCGTCGTCGGATGCGGGGCCATCGGCCTCCTCCTCGTGCAGGCCGCCCTCGCCCATGGCCTCAGGGTCATCGCCCACGAGATGAGCGCGAAAAAACTCAGCATGGCCCGCGAACTCGGGGCGATCATCCCCTCCGGCGACGACGTCGCCGCCCTCTGGAAAAAGGAGGGAGTTACGAAGATTTTCGACACTACGGGCGTCAACGCCACCGTCGAGCTGGCCCTCGCCTCGGCGCCCCGGGGCAGCGAGATCTTCCTCCTCGGGCTCGCTACCGAGGCCGCCAAATTCGTCCCCCTCCGATTCGTCCGCGAGGGGCTCAGGCTCTCGGGCTCCCTCATCTACGATCACCCCTTCGATTTTCCCGCGACCATCTCCCTGGTCTCGCGAAGAATTCTTAAACCCTCCCGGATCGTCACCGACACGATCCCCTTCGCCGAGATCGACCGGGCCTTCGAGCTCGCGAGTTCCGGCGGCGCCGCCAAAGTCCTCATCAAGATGTAGGGAGGAAAGACCCATGACAAGCGAATCGCGCTTCGAGCCGGCTTGGCCATCTCGCGTAACCGTCTGCGAAGTGGGGCCCCGCGACGGGCTCCAGAACGAAAAGACGATGCTCACGATCGAGCAGAAAGTGGAGCTCATCGACCGCATCGCGGCGGCAGGCGCCAAGATCATCGAAGTTGGTTCCTTCGTGAACCCGAAGGCCGTGCCGCAGATGGCCGACACGGACGAGGTGGCGCGGCGCATCAAGCGCCTCGACGGCGTCGAGTACAGGGTCCTCATATTTAACATGAAAGGACTGGAGCGGGCCGAGGCCGTGGGGCTGAAGAAGGCCAAGCTCACGGTTTCCGCGAGCCGGACCCACTCCCTCAAGAACGCGGGCAAGACGCCCGAGGACGCGGTGAAGTCCTTCGCGGATTGCGCGAACTACGCCGCGGCCCACGGCATCACCCTTTCCGGGGCCATCCCGACCTCCTTCGGCTGCGCCTTCGAGGGGAAGATCCCCGTCGAACAGGTCCTCAAGGTCGTTTCCTACTTCCGCGAAATCGGCATCAAGGAAATTTCCCTGTCGGACTCGACCGGCATGGGGACCCCCCGACAAGTCTACGAGTATTGCCGCATGGTCCAGGAGAAGTATCCGGAAATCACCTGGAACCTGCATTTCCATAACACGAGGGGCATGGGTCTCGCCAATGTGACGGCCGGCCTGCTCGCCGGCATAGTGCGTTTCGACGGAGGCTTCGCTGGATTGGGGGGCTGCCCCTTCATCCCCGACGCGGCCGGCAACATCGCCACGGAGGATCTCATTCACATGCTGCATGAAATGGGTATCGACACCGGCTACGACCTCGACGAGGTGATTTCGATCTCGCGTCGCGCCCGGGATCTCGTCGGTCATCCCACCGACAGCTTCATCCTCCGGGCAGGCAAGAACAGTGATCTCGTCAAGTCGCGGAACGAAGGCGTGTAAAACTGACCGAAGAACGGCTCCGCCAGTCCGGAGCATCGTCTATAATTGGCTGCGGGCCGGGCTGAAGAGAGCCGAGTTCCGCGGTTCCATCGAGGAGGGTAAAGCCTTGAAAAACACGCTAGCGCATCAATTGGTCGATTATCTCGAACGCCGTGACGTGAAGTACGTCTTCGGCCTCACCGGTCATACGGTGATCACCCTGCTCGACGCGCTCAAGAACAGCAAGATCCGTTTCGTCTCGGTGCGGCACGAGCAGATCGCCGCCCACGCGGCCGACGGCTACGCGCGAGTCACGAGGAAGGCGAGCGTCGTGCTCACCCACCTCGGACCCGGACTCACGAACGCGACCACGGGCGTCGCCAACGCGGCCCTGGACGCGATCCCGATGGTGGTCATCGCTGGTGACGTGCCGAGCTATTATCAGGGCAAGCACCCCCACCAGGAAGTCAACCTCCACGGCGACGCCACGCAGTTCGATATCTACAAGCCCTTCGTGAAACGGGCCTGGCGGCTGGATCGGCCCGAGCTCCTGCCCGACATTATCGAAAGGGCCTTTCGCCTCGCCGAGTCTGGGCGGCCCGGCCCCGTCCTTATCTCCGTTCCGATGGACATGTGGTCGCGGGAGCTCGACGTTTCCTACTTCGAGAGGACCTACCACGATTCTCGGTCGACGGTGAATCCTGGTCTGCCGGAGGAAACGGCGGCCGAGATTGCCACAATGCTGATAGAGGCCAAGAAGCCGCTGATCCATATCGGCGGGCAGGTGGTCAGCAGCGGAGCCTCGGAAGAGCTCAAGGCTTTGATCGAATTCCTCGATATCCCGGTCACGAGGTCCCTCATGGGCCAGGGCGCCATACCCGATGCCCACCCCCTTCATGTGGGGATGACGGGCTTTTGGGGCACCAATTTCGTCCACGGTATCACCACCACTGCGGACCTGATCCTCGCTCTGGGCACTCGCTTCGCCGAGGCCGACGCCAGTTCCTGGTACCAGGGCGTGACCTTTAATCCTTCCAATTCAAAGTTTATCCAGATCGATCTCGATCCCGCGGAATTGGGAAGGAATTATCCCCTGGTCATCGGCGCCGTCGCGGATCCCAAGCAGGCGCTCAAGGCGATCCTCAAGGCCGCCAAAAAGCTGAAGCCCGAAGGTATCAAGCGCCCCGAGCTCAGAAAGAGCATCGCGGACTACAAGACCGCCTTCAAGGCATTTAACAAGGCGATTTCCGAGGACGGTCGCTATCCGATGACCCCTCAGCGCATTCTCAAGGACGTCGGCGAGGTCTTCCCCGAGGACGGAATCATCGTCACGGACGTGGGCTGGAACAAGAACGGCGTGGGCCAGCAATTCGACATCACGATGCCCGGCGGCATCCACCATCCGGGCGGTCTTGCCACCATGGGCTTCGGCTCAGCGGCTGTCCTGGGAGTGAAACTCGCGGCACCGGACAAGAAGGTAATAACACTGATCGGAGACGGAGGCTTCGGCACGAATCCGAGCGTCCTCGCCGCGGCAGTCGAGCAGGGCATCGCCGTCGTATGGGTCGTCATGAACAACTCCGCCTTCGGCACCATCGCCGGACTCACCGCCGGCCACTACCACCACACCTTCGGCACGAAATTCGCGAAGCCGGACGGGAGCTCCTATAATCCTGACTGGGCGGAAGTCGCGGAGGCCTACGGAGTAAAGGGCAAGAAAATCGGCTCCGCCGACGAGTTCAAGGCCGCCTTCAAGGAGGCCCTCGATTCGAACGAGCCCTATCTCCTCGATGTCCCCATGGAGAACATCGGCGTGCCCACCGAGGGCGTCTGGAACATCAACGACATCTATACCGCCAAGGCCAATGTCGCCGAAGGCCGCTTGCTGGACGGGTCGGCCGCCCGCTTCCAGCATGCCGACACCAAATGAACGAGGCCGACCGTCCGGGTCGTGCTATTCGAATATGCCTTGACGTGCCGGCCCGGCATGATATCCTTGTAGGACAGTGTCTCGATTAGCGGGACATAAGAGGCCGAACGATGGAGCCGATATTCTTTTATCGTCCTCGGTGCAGTTGCGCCGATCCATTTTATCCGGAGGTGGAGTGATGAAGAGATTTCTGACACTCGTAGGCATGGTCGCTCTTACGGCGGGCATGGCCTTCGCCCAGGGGAAGGTCTGGGAACTCAAGCTCGCGCACGCGGACTCGACCGATCCCACGGTTTCGCGCAAGCAGGCCCAGGCCCTCGCCTTCGCGTCCATGGTCAATTCCCGAAGCGGTGGGCGGATTCACGTGACTGTATACGGCGGCGGCGCCCTCGGCGGCGAGCGCGAGTATGTTGAAGGCATCAAGGCCGGCACCATCGAGGCGGGCATCGCCTCCGGCGTCATCACCAACTTCTTCCCCTCCGCCGCGGTCACCGACATTCCCTTCCTCTTCCCGACGAGCGAGGTGGCCTGGAACGTCATGGACGGTCCCTTCGGAGACAAGCTCCGCGCCATGTTCCTCAAGGAGACGGGCATGCGCTGCCTCTCCTTCGCCGAGGTGGGATTCCGCCACTTCACGAACAACGTGCGCCCGATCAAGACGCCCGCCGACCTCAAGGGCCTCAAGATCCGCGTGCAGGAAACCCCCGTCTACATCAACATGATGAAGGCCGTCGGCGCGAGCCCGACCCCCATCGCCTGGACCGAGACCTACACCGCGCTGCAGACCGGCCTCGTCGACGGCGAGGAGAACCCGATCGGTTCCATCCTTTCCGGCAAGCTCCAGGAAGTCCAGAAGTACGTCACCCTCGACGGGCACGTCTACGGCGTCGACTGGTTCATCATCAACGAGAAGTTCTTCGAGAGCCTTCCCCCCGACCTCCAGTACATCGTCCTCGACGCGGCCCAGGCCAGCAGCACGGTCGGACGCGGCGTCCTCACCTACATCAACGCCGCCGGTCTCCAGACCCTCATCGACGCCAAGGTTCAGGTGTACAGCCCCACTGAGGCCCAGATCGCCGACTTCCGCAATGCCATGCAGCCCTCGGTCATCGCATGGCTCAAGACCAAGATCGATCCCAAGCTCATCGCCGAAGCGCAGGACGCCGTCGCGGTCGCGGTAGCCAAGCAGAAGCAGCAACTCAAGTAAACAGAACTATGAAGGGGCCGGTCGGTATGGCCGGCCCTATCTTTCCTTAGTCCGGAGGCTTCGGTTCTTAGTCCGGAGGCTTCGGTTCTTCCGGACGGAAATCCGATGGGGCAGGATGTCGCGAGAATGCCTTGTTCGGCAATTAATGCAGGAGGCCCGCTGAATGAGTATCGGGGAAAGAATTCTGGGCGGCATCGAAAAGGTGGTTGTCTACATCGCCTATTTGCTCGTCGCCCTGATGGTCGTCAATACATCGGCGGGCGTTTTTTTCCGCTACATCCTCAACAACGCGCTCTCGTGGACCGACGAACTCGGACGTTACATGATGATCTGGGTTGGTTTCTTCGGCTGCTATCTGGCGGCCAGGGACAACTGCCATGTCGGCGTCGAGATGTTCGTCGGGCTTTTTAAGCCCGGAGCGCAGCGCGTATTCCATGTTATTGCGCGTCTCGTCGTGATCGTCTTCCTCGTCATAATACTTTCGGAGTCGGGGAAGCAACTCGGCCTCCTCGGCATCCAGACCTCGCCGGCCCTCGAGATACCGATGGCGATACCCTATTCGGCGGTCTCCGTCGGGGTCTTCCTGATGCTGATCGAGAATATCGCCCACCTCGTGAGGCTCTTCACGAAGCCTTCATCCGCGCCGATGCCGGCGCAGACCGCCATCGACGGCAAGTAGGACGGAAAGCATGTGGGAAGCACTAATCGCCTTCGCGATCTTCATATTGATCGGCGTGCCCGTGGCCTTCAGCCTCGGCGCCGCAGCCACGGTCTACTTCGTCATCAAGGGCGTCTCCCTCAGCCTCATCGCGACGCGCCTCTTCACCGGCCTCGATAGTTTCACCTTCATGGCGATTCCCTTCTTCGTGCTGGCCGGAGAGCTCATGAACAGTTCGGGCATCACAAAGCGGCTCGTCGCCTTTACCTCGGTCTTCGTCGGTAGGCTCAGGGGCGGTTTGGGCCACGTGAGCGTCGTCACCTCGATGCTCTTCGGCGGCGTCACCGGCTCGGCCATCGCCGATACCTCGGCCGTCGGCGTCATGATGATTCCGGCGATGAAGAAGGCCGGCTACGACGAGGAATTCTCTGCAGGCCTTATCGCCTCCGCGGGCGTCATGGGCCCCATCATCCCACCGAGCATTCCCTTCGTCGTCTACTCCCTCCTCAGTTCGACCTCCGTGGCCGCCCTCTTCCTCGGCGGCGTCGTCCCGGGCGTCATGATCGCCATTGGATTGATGATCGCGACCTATGTCATCGCCCGCCGGCGCAATTTTCCCCGCGGCGAGAAGGTCACGAGCATCCGCCAGGTGCTGCTGGCCCTCCTCAACGGCATAATCCCCCTCATGATGCCCTTCATCATCCTGGGCGGCATCATCGCCGGAATATTCACTGCCACGGAAGCTTCTGCCGTCGCCGTCATCTACGGGCTCGTCGTCGGGATACTCGTCTATCGTGACCTGCCACTCAGCGCCATCAAGACCGCCTTCCTCGCCACGGCCAAGACCACAGGCGTCGTATTTCTCGTCATCGCCTGCTCGAACGTTTTCAATTGGATGCTCGTTGTCGAGCAGGTGCCCCAGGCGATGGCCACCTTCGTCGGGACCTTCATCCACTCCAAGGCGATGATCCTCCTCGCCATCAACATCGTACTCCTCTTCGTCGGCACCTTCATGGAGGGTACGGCGGCGATGATCATACTTGTTCCCATCCTCCTCAAGATAACCGCGATCTACGCCATCAATCCGGTCTTCCTCGGCATCGTGGTGGTGCTCAACCTCATGATCGGCCTCCTCACGCCGCCGGTTGGCCTCCTCCTCTACGTCGTCTGCGGCATGACGAAGATGTCGCTCGAACGCGTCGTCAAGGGAGTGCTTCCCTTCCTCTTCGTTGAGGTCGTCGTCCTATTCCTCGTTACCTATATCGAGCCCCTGTCGATGTTCCTGCCACGCTATTTCGGATATATTCATTGAGTCGACGGCGCGCGGGGCCGATTCCTCACCTCCCGTGAGGACCGACCCCGCAGCCCGTTCGCGGTGCCTCCATGTTGCGATTTATCCAGTCATTTTCCGTGATATTCGTCGGGCTGGCCGCCGGCTTCCTCTTCAATAGCCTCATCGCAAAGGGTCTCATTCCTCTCGGCACCCAGGCTACCGAGAGGCTCAGGCGGGGGCTCCAGCGCTTTGTCCTCCTGGCCATCAATCCCGTGGCTTTTTGCGGGGCGATCTGGTCCCTCGATCTTTCTGACCCTCGCTACTTCCTCCTGCCGCTGGTCGGCATCGCCGCCCTCGCTCTCGGCCTCGCCCTGGGCTTCGCGGGCGCCAGGGCGCTGCGCTTGCCTCCCCTCCAGGCGGGCGTCCACGTCACGAGCGCCTCCTTCACGAACATAGGCAGCATAGGAGGCTTGGTGGTCTTCGTCCTCCTCGGGGAGTCCGCCTTCGCACTCGTGCCCATCTACAAGGCCTTCGAGGAGCTCTGGTACTACTCGGTCCTCTTCCCGATCGCGCGGAGTTATGGCGAGAAGGCCAACCCCTCCCTTTCCTCGGCGGGAGGGCCCCATGGTCCGCTGGCCGGAATACTCCGGGTTTTGCGCGATCCCTTCTTCCTGGCCTCGGTCGCCGCGATCGGGACGGGCCTGGCCTTCAACTACTCCCGACTTCCCCGTCCCTCCTTCTATGGACCGCTGAATTCGGTACTCGTGCCGATGAGTTCGTTCTTGTTCCTGTTCACGATCGGCATGAGGTTGCGATTCAAGATAGCGAGGAGCCATATCAGGGCGGCCGTCATGGTGACGGTCGGCAAGATCCTGATCGTTCCCGCCTCGGTCCTGGCCCTGGCCTGGGCTCTTGGGCTCGAAAGGATTCCCGGAGGGATGGCCCTGAAGGTCTGCCTGGCCCTGGCTATGGCTCCCGTCGCCTTTCTCGGCTTGGTTCCCGCTACCCTGTACCGTCTCGACGAGGAATTCGCCAACTCCCTCTGGCTCACCTCGAACGGCGCCCTCGTGGTGATCGTTCCCCTCCTGGCCGCGCTGTTGCCCCTCCTCGGCTGATCGCCCGGTGCGCCGGCTCGGCGCCACGGCCCCGATGCGGCACGCATCCCCTTCATTTGTTATATAATATTAATTGATAGGTACTGGTTTCGGAATGCCGATGGCGTTGCCGGTGGTGATGGATTCAATTATAACTTGACAGTACGACAGCCCGTGCTACCATACAGGACGATGTCCCGATAGATGGGATAGCGTCCATGGCAGATTTGTAGCGTATGCCGAACTCTCGTGATTCCGCGATGTCGAATCACCGAAAGAACGCGGAGCTCATTCCTCGAGTCACCATGGGTCGAAATTGGAGATACCTATGACGAAGATGATGGATGCCCATCCCTCGGCCAAGATCGACTACCGATTTTCGCCGAAGACAGAAAAGGCTATAGACGCCTTGCTCGGCACGGTTCTTTTCCTGGAATTGCTCCTCTTGTTCGCGAATACCATGCTCCGGGCCATTTCGCGCCAGTCGATCGTCTGGTCCAGCGAGCTGGCCGAATACGCGCTATCGACGCTGGCCTTCATCGGCGGCAGCGTCGCCTATCATCGCGGCATGCACATGTCCATTCACATGCTCGTAGACCGGCTACCGGCCAAGGCCCAGGTCTATCTCGAGCTGCTCGGATACTATTTCGTGCTTCTGATCGCGGGCCTCGGCGTCTACCTCGGCGCGACGATGCTCATCGACAATTGGGACGAATACAGCAGCATCCTCCAGATTCCGCGCAGCTGGGGTTTCGTTCCCTTCGTCGTCGGCATGATTTTCCTCGCGGTGATAGTCATCAGGCGCCTCGCCATGAACAGGGCGAGGCAGGTCCTCGGCTCGGCTGCCATCATGCTCGCTCTGGTGGCGGCCTGGTTCCTGGCCCAGCGCCTCATAGGCCCATGGAACGGCGGCGGCGGTCTCCTCTTCGTCATCATACTCTTGATAGTACTGCTTTTCCTCGGACTCCCGGTGGCCTACGTATTGGCCATCACTTCCTATATCTACATGATTGGCTCGCAGTCCGCCCCCATCATCGCGGTTCCCTTCGCGATGAACAACGGCATCACAAGCTTTCTCCTCCTCGCAATTCCCTTCTTCATATTGGCCGGCGACATCATGACCGAAGGCGGCCTGACGAAGCCCCTGGCGGACTGGATATTTTCCCTCGTGAAGCACCTGCGCGGCGGGCTGATGCAGGCCGTCGTCGTCGCCATGTACATTTTCTCCGGGATCTCGGGATCCAAGATCGCCGACGTCACCGCCGTCGGCACGACGATGAGGGGCATGCTGAAGGAGCAGGGTTACGACAGGGCCGAGAGCACGGCAGTGTTCTCGGCGGCAGGCATCATGGGCGAGACGATACCGCCCAGCCTCATCATGATGGTGCTGGCTTCGATCACTACTCTCTCGGTAGGGACCTTCTTCTTGACAGGCGTCTTTCCCGCCGCGCTGATGGCGATCTGCCTCATGATCTTCATAGCTATCAAGGCACGGCGCAATCGCTGGCCCCAGGCTGAAAAAGCGACCTGGGGAGAACGCGGGAGATTGACCCTCACCGCCTTCCCGGCCCTTCTCGTCCCCGGCCTCCTCGTCGTGGGCATAGTGGGAGGTTTCGCCACGCCGACCGAGGCCTCTTCCTTCGCCGTCGTCTACGCCATCCTCATCTCGGCCTTCCTCTACCGCACCATGAAGTTCAAGGACTTCTCCGTGGCCATCGGCCGGGCTGCGGTGAACGCCGGCATGATCCTCTTCATCGTCAGCGCCGGCGGGGCCCTGTCGAACACCCTGACGATCGCGAACCTGCCGACGATGATCCTGAGCTTCATCCACACCTTGGGAGGCTCCAAGGCCGTCTTCATGGTGGCGTCGATCATCACGATGTTCATCATGGGCTCCCTCCTCGAGGGCATGCCTTCTCTGATCGTCTTCGGGCCGATGCTGCTGTCCATCGCCGCGACCCTCGGCATCAATCAGCTCCATTACGGCATCGTCCTTCTCTTCGCCATGGGCATGGGCACCTTCGTGCCGCCCTTCGGCATCTGCTTCTACGTCACCTGTTCGGTCCTCGAATCTACGGTCGAGAGCTCCACGAGGAAGCTCGCTCCCTACCTCGTCATCATGACCCTGGGACTTGCGATCGTCGCGCTCTTCCCCGAGCTGACCCTGGCCCTGCCGCGGATGCTCCATCTCTCGGTGAAGTGATGTTCCTCCCCTATCGCTCGGGGCGGTTGTGAGGACTCGGAAGCCTCGCTTGACGGCTTCTCGGCAGGCGTTGTTATATATCGTAACATTGCCGCGCCGAGAATAGTCCGTGGCTCGAGGCGCGCTTTTAGCTTCGATACGAGGAGGCAGCAGCATGAAGCGGAAGTCGATAGGTGAGGGTGCCGCGCCCCTCGTGTGCACGCCCCTCGTCGGAGCGACAGAGGAAGCCCTCCTCGCCGAACTCGCTGCCGTTCTTCCCAAGGCCCCCGACGCCATCGAATGGCGGGCGGACTTCTTTTCGGCCCTCGCCGATCCCAAGGTCGTCGTCGCGATGGCGAGCAAAATCGAGGCCGCCGCCCCCGGCTGCGCGCTGATCTTCACCATCCGCTCGCGTCGCGAGGGCGGGCAGCCGACGGCCCTTTCTGACATCGATGCAATTGAAATTGACGAGGCCATCTGCCGAGAGACGGGCTTCGGCTACGTGGATTGCGAATTGAGCGCCGGGGCGGAGAGTATCCTTAGCCTCCGCGATGTCGCCCACGCCCACGAAGCCAAGATCATCGCCTCGTACCACAATTTCGAGAGGACTCCGGAACGCGAATTCCTGGTCGGCAAATTCCTCGAGGCCGAAAGGCTCGGGCTCGACGTCGCGAAGGTCGCCGTCATGCCGAAGGGCATGGACGACGTGCTCGAGCTCCTCGCCGCCACCCTCGAGGGGAAGAAGCTCGTCGCCCTGCCTCTCATAACTATGTCGATGGGGGGCTACGGGGCGATCAGCAGGCTGGTGGGAGGGGCCTTCGGTTCCTCCCTCTCCTTCGCCGTGGGGCGCAACGCCTCGGCCCCCGGTCAGGTGCCCATCGAGGACCTCAAGACGGCCCTCGCGATCGTCGAAAGGTCCAGGAGAGCGAGCTGAGCTAACCCTACAGGACCTCGATTTCCTCTGCGGACGTCGCGGAATCCGAGATCGGCGCCTGGACGGTCTTGAAGACCGAGACCTCTCCGTTCAACCTCTCGATCGACTCGCCGCTCTGCATCTGGAGTTCGGTGACGTGGACCATCGCCGAATTGATGTCCCTCGTCGCCGTTTCCATCTCCAGCATCCCGTCCTCGACGATCGTGCTGATCTCCTCGATGTTCTTGATGCCCTCGAGAACCGCCATCGTATTGGTCCGCATGCCTTGGGCTTCCGCGCTTACCTGGGCGGCGATGGCCGAGAGTTCCTTCGTGACGGCCATGATCTCGCCGCTTCCCTGTGACAGGTCATGCATCACTGCGGCGATCTCGCTCATCGCGAGGCTCGTCGAGTCGACCTCCTTGTCCACGGCGATGAAGGCCACCTTGCTCGACTCGCTCTTCGCGAGGACCTCGTCGATCTTGCGGGAAATGCCGTCGGTCATCTTCTTGATGCGCGTGGAATTTTCGTTGGTGGAGTCGGCGAGCTTCCTGATCTCCTCCGCGACGATGGAAAAGCCCTTTCCCGCGTTGCCTGCATGGGCCGCCTCTATCGCGGCGTTCATCGAGAGCAGATTGGTCCGACTGGAGATGTCATCGATGATGCTCACGATGCCTGCTATTTCCTGGATATCCCTGACGATTTCGTGGACCATCGCGTTGGTCTCGTCGATCTTGGCCCCTCCGGCCTTTGTCGTCGCGACGAGTTCGCGCGACGAGGTCTCGCGCTTCCCGGCGATCAGGGCCACATTCCCCGTCGACGAGTTCATCTGCTCGATGGATTCGATGGTCCGTCCAATTAGGGCTGATTGCCCGTCGATCCTCGTCATGAGGGCGTCGATGCTCGCCGAGATGCCCCGTACCGCCTGGTTCGAGCGGCCGAGATTCTCGACGAGCTGGCGGATCTTCGCCGCGATCGAGGTGATGCTCGCCGTCATCTCCGTCACGGCCGCCGCCGACTCGACGGTGGCGCTGGCCGCCTCGTTCTTGATCGCCGCCACCTCGGTCGACAGGCCCTTCACGCCGCTGATGACCTTCGAGAAGTCGTCGACGAAGCCGTTGACCGCGTCGACGATGCCGCGCAATTCGTCCTTTCCCTCGATCGTCAGGCGTACGGAGAAGTCTTTCCGCTTGAGCGTTTCCATCGAATCGCCGACCTTCTGGAGCCGCCTCACGAGATGGCGGGCGAAGAGCATGAATATCACGAAGGAGACCGCCATGACCCCGATGGCGAGGCCGACGATGAAGATGATGAGGGCGTTCTCCTGCTTTCCCGCCTCGGCACTTACCATGTTGACGATGTCCGAGATCGCTGGCAATGCGTAGGTCGTGAGCGAGGCGGACAGGGTGCCGATCTTGGACAAGGGAGAGATGAAATCCATGTCTCCGTATTTGTCGAAGCCCTGGAGGAGTCCGACGACGAACTGGCTCCCTCCCTGGCTGTTCTTCTGGACAAGGGCCTCGATTTTCGTCGAGAGATCGTCGATCTGCTTTTGCGTCGTCTCCCAGAGAAAATTGAATTGCTTGACCTTCTCGACGGCTCCGGGGACGGCCCGAAGCTCCTTGCTTCCGGCGAAATCCTCGTAGCTTTTCTTGAAGACTTCCGCCTGCTTGCGCCACTCCGTCAGCGAGTTGCCGAGATTGGTGGTGACGACGAGGTCCTTGCTGGCGAGCATGAACGAGAGGAATTCGGCCTTCACGGCCGATCCCTTCCTCGCCAGAGCGTTCAATTGGTGGGTTTGAGTGACGGAAGAGTAGGTGATGCCCGTTATAGCGATATATCCGGCCATCATGAAAAGGCTCATCGAAAGAAGCTTCCCGCGGATGCGCATATTTTCTCCTTTGTCCCTATCGACCGCGAACGGGAATTCGAGCGGCCGATATTTCGCCTGCAGGTCGACGAAGGAGTTGTAGTATATGCCCGATGATTCAAGCGGTCACTATTGAAATGGAATATTCGATTAGATAAATAAATAGAAACAATTCTACGGAGGAGCCGCTGCTCCATGGATCGATTGTCCCGTCTGGCGGGATTCCTGGCCCGAAACCGCTCTCCAATAAGGTTAGCCGATCGCGCCCGAGGCCATCAGTCCTTGATCTTCTCGCGCAGCCCTTCGAGGAACCGCGTCATCTCCTCGTAGTCGCGATCTTTGATGATGTGGGTCAGGTAGGTAAGCTGCGAATTGATGAGCTCGAGTTGCCGTATGGTGAAGGGATTGAACATGATTTCGGAGAGGAGTCGATCGTCCTCCGAAAGGAGGCCCTTCGCGATGGCCATGTGGCGTTTGAAGTTCGTGCCCGGTGCGTCCTGCTTTTTCATGCAGGCGGCGAAGACCATCGTCGATGCGAAGGGCGTCGCCAGCGAATAGGCCACGGTCTTGTCATGCTCCTCGAAGCTCTTTTCGAAGATGCGGATGCCGAGGCGGGCGTAGAAGGAGCGGAAGAATTCCTTGCCCTCGGGGTCCGACTCGGAGATGATCACGGAGCTTTCGTCGGAGAGGTCCCTGATGTTGCCGAAGGTGGGGCCGAACATCGGGTGGGTCGAGACGAAACGGCGACCGCTCTTGCGATAGTAATCGGCGATGCCTCCCTTCACCGAGGCTATGTCGGAGAGGATGCAATCCTGGGGCAGATGGGGCAGGACCTTCTCGAAGGCCTCGACGGTCGCCCCGAGGGTCACGCAGTTGATGAAGAGTTCGGGCCTGAAATCGTCCACCTCCCCGAGTTCGAGGGCCCGGCGCACCTTGATGAAGTACTTGAGCTTCTGCGGGTCAGCGTCGTGGACGCAGACCTCGTGATCCCAGCAGAGCTCTTCGGTGAGCCATGCTCCCATGCGGCCGGCGCCGAGGATGAATACTCTCATTCCTCGACTCTCGTCTCGTCGTAGCAACCGAGGATGCGGAAGCCGCGGGTCATGTCGGTCGCCGCCGCGATCGCCTGAGCGATGCGCGGTTCCTTTTCGTCACCCTCGAAATCGATGAAGATCGCGTAGTCGCCGGGCTTGTCGGGCACGGACTCGATGCGGGTGAGGTTGATCTCGGCCTTGGCGAAGATCTCGAGGACGCCGAAGAGCCCTCCTGCCTTGTCGGTCGCGTTGAAGACGGCCGAGCACTTTTGGCGATGGGCCTTTCCCGCAGGTCTCGCCGAGTCCTCGCGGGCGAGGACGAAAAAGCGCGTGCGGTTGACCTCCGCGTCCTGGATGCCTTCCTTTATCACCTCGAGGCCGTAGAGTTCGCCCGCGTAGCGGCTTGCGACGGCGGCGGTATCCCGGGGGCGCTCCTCCGCGATCATCTTGGCCGCTCCTGCCGTATCGTAGTATTGCACGGGATCGAGGTGGTTCCTCGCGAGGAAGCCCCTGCATTGGGTCAAGGCCTGCACATGGGAATAGGCCTGGCGTATCTCGCGATAGTCGGTGCCGGGGAGGGTGAGGAGGCAGTGGCGCACGGGAAGGTCGACGGCGGCGACGATCCTGAGGTCGGCGTACACGAGGATGGCGTTGACCGGTCCGACGAGGCCTCCGAGGGTGTTTTCAACTGGTACGATCCCGAAATCGAAGTTGCCGTCGCGCACCGCGTCGAAGACGTCGACGAACTCTTTGCAGGGGATGGTGGCGTAGTCGGCATGCCAGGCCCTCGCCGCGACCTCGCTCCAGGCCCCGTGCTCCCCCTGAAAGCCGATGGTGGCGAGCTCCCTGTCCTGGATGGACCGTCCTTCCGCCATCAGCGCCTTCCAGACTCCCTCGGCGAAGTCGGGCGATACGAGGCGCCTGAGGGGGCGGCGGGCCCTCTCCAGGACCTCGGCCTCGCGGCGCGGATCGCCGATCCGGCCCTCCTTGAACACCTTGGTCAAAAGGGCCTTTTCCATGCGCTCCTCGAGGAGCGAGAGGAGCCTTTCGTCGATGCGGTCGATGTCGGTCCGAAGGTCGTCGAGGTTCATGGTGTCTCCCTGGTAGGTGCTGCGTCGCGGCTTTGGGCGACGAGGGCGAGGTCGGCGAGGACGACGGCTACCGTCGCCTCGAGGACGACGGCCGCGCGGAGGGCTATGCAGGCATCGTGGCGGCCCTCGGCCTTGAGGGTCGTCTCTTCGCCCGTCGAAAAATCGAGGGTTCTCTGTTCCTTCGCGATGGAGGAGGCGGGCTTGACCGCGACGCGGAGGAGTATCTCGTTGCCGTTGGTGATGCCGCCGTTGACGCCGCCAGCCCCGTTCTTCGCGGTGCGGCCGTCGCGGTCGAGGAAGGGGTCGTTGTGCTCGCTCCCGCGCATGCGAGCGGCGGCGAAACCGTCGCCGAACTCGAGCCCGCGGACCGCGGGCACGGAAAAGAGGGCCTGTCCGAGGAGGCCCTCGACGCTGCCGAAAAAGGGCTCCCCGAGCCCGGCCGGGATTCCGTTCACCCTGATTTCGACGAGGCCGCCGATCGAGTCTCCCGCCTCGGCGGCTTCCTTCACGGCGGCTTCGACGTCCTTCCTGCCTCCGGCCTCGATCAACCTCGTGGAAAAAGTGGCAGTTGGTAGTATCTTTTTGGCGACCACCCCGGCCGCCACGAGTCCGGCGGTGATGCGGCCCGAAAAGTGGCCCGAGCCCCGCGGGTCGTTCCAGCCGCGGTAGCGAAGGGCGCCCGTGAAGTCGGCGTGGCCCGGTCTCGGGACGCGGCGGAAACGCTCGTAGTCCGAGGACTTCGTGTCGGCGTTGCGGAAGAGGATGGTCAGCGGCGTTCCCGTCGTATGATCCTGCCAGAGCCCCGAAATGAACTCGGGAATGTCTGCCTCGCGCCGCGGCGTCGTGCCCTCGGCGCCCGAACGGCGCCGAGCGAGGTCGGCCTCGAAATCGGAGGGTCGGAGGGGGAGGCCGGGCGGCACTCCGTCGAGGACGGCGCCGACCCCTGGTCCATGAGATTCGCCGAAAAGCGAGACGCGGAAGAGGCTGCCGATGCTGTTCATAAGGTCTCCCGGACGAAGGCTTCGAGTTCTGCCAGGGGGATTCGGATGATCTCCATCGCGGCCGGATCATGGGGGAGGACGAAACGGATGCCGTCGCCCGAACGCTTCTTGTCTGCGGCGACGGCCGAAGCGATGGTTTTGCGGAGCCAGGGCTCGTCGGCGGCGGGGCCGCCTTCCCGCGCCTTCCGGGAAATTCCGATGGCCTCGCCGACCGAGGAGGGAAGGCCCCAGACCCGCAGCAGGGATTCGATGCGGGGCAGGAGGCTCGGTTCGCAACCTCCCCTGCGCTCGGCCAGACGAATGGCCGAGGCGAGCCCGGCGGCGACGGCGTGGCCGTGGGGAATTTCGAGGATGGATTCGAGGGCATGGCCGATCGTATGGCCGAGATTGAGGAGGCGTCTGTCCCCCTCTTCCCTTTCGTCGCGATTGACGATGGCCGCCTTGCAGGCGATCGATCCGGCGACGATGGCCTCGAGGGCCTCCCTTCCCGGGCCGGAGTCGGCTCGCGGCCTCCGGCCCTCGAGTCCTTCGATGAGGCTCAGGTACTCGCCCCCCGCGAGGAGGGCATGCTTGATGACCTCGCCCATGCCCGAGGCGAATTCGAGGTCGGAGAGGGTGTCGAGAAAGGCGACGTCACAGAGGACGCGTCGGGGTTGGCAGAAGCTTCCGACGAGGTTCTTTCGGCCTCGGAAGTCGATGGCCGTCTTGCCGCCGACAGCCGCGTCGACCATCGCGAGGAGGGTCGTCGGAAGATATTCGAAGGTGATGCCGCGTTTCCAGGTCGAGGCGGCGAATCCTGCGAGGTCGGAGACGGCCCCGCCTCCCACGGCGAGTATCCTTGCGTCCCGGTCGAGGTTGGCTTCGTAAAAGGCCGACCAGAGGGCCTCGAGGCCCTCGACCGACTTGGCCTCCTCGCCGCGCGCGACGAGTATCCGGGGAAAGGAGGGCAGGCGACCACCGTGAAGCCTCAGCACCTCGGGTTCGGTCACGAGGAGGGTGGCGATGTCGCTCTGAGGGAATTCCGCCGCCGCGTCGATCGCTCCGATCTTGACGAGCGATTCTCCCTGCCGTCCCTTCACCCTGATTTCCGCGAACATCAAAGCGCCCCGGCGCCGCCCGTGGCCTGCATCTCGTCCATGAAGGCGCGCAATCGCCTGATCTTGTCCATGAGCTTGGCGAAGGCGGCGGGCGTAAGCTGTTGGTTCTTGTCGGAAAGGGCGGTCGAGGGATCGATGTGGACCTCGATCTCGAGTCCATCAGCCCCGGCGGCGACGGCGGCGAGACTCATCGGCTCGATCATGTCGAGGATGCCGGTCCCGTGGGAAGGATCGATGAAGATGGGCAGGTGGCTCTCGGCGTGCACGGCCGGAACCATTGAGAGGTCGAGGGTGTTGCGGGTGTAGGTCTCGAAGCTGCGGATTCCCCGCTCGCAGAGGAAGACCGAGCTGTTGCCCTCTGCGAGGATGTACTCCGCGCAATTGAGCCATTCCTCGAGGGTCGAATACATGCCCCTCTTGAGGAGGATGGGTCTTCCCGACTTTCCCGCCTCGCGGAGGAGGGAGAAATTCTGCATGTTCCTCGCGCCGATCTGGAGAACGTCGGCGTACTCCCCGACCCATGACACGTCGCGGGTGTCGATGACCTCGGTGACGATGGGCAGGCCCGTCTCGTTTCGGGCCTTTTCGAGGATCTTCAGACCCTTGAGGCCCAGCCCCTGAAAGGCGTAGGGAGAGGTGCGGGGTTTGAAGGCCCCGCCGCGGAGCATATGCGCGCCGGCTTCCTTCACCGCCACAGCGGTGCGCAGAACCTGCTCTTCGCTCTCGACGGAGCAGGGTCCGGCTATGACGACAAGGCCTTCGCCGACCTTGACGCCGCCGATGTCCATTACGCTCCGTTTTCCGTTCGGGAGAGCGGCCGCTAGCTTGAGGTCTTTCATGGTACGGGATGCTAGCTTGCGTGAAAAATGACAGTCAATGGATGGCCTGGGTCATAGTTTCGGCCTAAAAACGCATTTGTATCTTTCCATGGATACAGTTGCGGCGCTGGGGACGAATGGCTTGCCGGGCGAACCTCCCGTTTCGTTCTTCGAAGCGCCTGCTCCCGCTTCATCGCGGCTCCCTTCTCTTTCGTGACGCGCCTTGTCCGGAAGCCCCCCTTCGAGGTAGCATTATCGCCATGAACCTCGAATTGAATCCTCGCGGCAACGGGGCCTGCCCGATTTGCTCCCACCTCAAGGATTGCGTGATCCGGAAGCGTCTCATCACCTCGATCGCGGACGTCACCGCCCCCGACGGCGAAGGCATGGAGATAGCGATTTTCGCCTGTCCCTCCTTCACCGAAAAGGATCGCCCGTGATCGAACGCCTCGAGTCCATCGCGGCGCGCTACCGCGAGGTCGAGGTGTCGCTGGCCGATCCCGGAGTCGCCCGCGACCAGGCGCGCTATCGCGATCTCATGCGCGAAAGATCCCGCCTCGGCGTCATCGAGGAGTCCTATCGCGAGTGGCTTTCGGTCCTCGAGGGCATCGAGGGCTCGAAGGCCATCGCCCGCGACGAAAGCGACCAGGGCATGCGCGAACTGGCCCGCGAGGAGCTACGCGAGCTCGAATCCAAGCGCGAAGCCCTCGAGCTCCGGCTTCGCGAACTCCTCGTCCCCCGCGATCCCCTGGCCGACAAGTCCGTCATCGTCGAGGTGCGCGCGGGCACGGGCGGCGAGGAAGCCGCCCTCTTCGCCGCCGACCTCTACCGCATGTATTCCCGCTACGCCGATAAGATGGGCTGGAAGGTCGAGATCCTCGATTCGAGCGAGACCGGGCTCGGCGGCTTTCGCGAGATCGTCTTTTCGGTGAACGGCGAATCGGTGTACGAGAGGCTTCGCTGGGAATCGGGCGTGCATCGCGTCCAAAGGGTGCCGGCGACCGAGGCTTCGGGTCGCATCCATACGAGCGCCGTCACGGTGGCCGTCCTCCCTGAAATGGAAGAAACCGAGATCGACATCCGCGATCAGGACCTCCGCATCGACGTGATGCGCGCCGGCGGCCCCGGCGGTCAGAGCGTCAACACCACGGATTCGGCGGTGCGCATAACCCACCTTCCCACGGGCCTCGTCGTCCACTGCCAGGACGAAAAGAGCCAGATCAAGAACAAGGCCAAGGCGATGCGCATCCTCCGCGCCCGCCTCTTCGAGCTCGAGGATTCCAAGCGCCAAGCCGAGAGGGCCGCGGAGCGAAAGAGCATGGTCGGCTCGGGCGATCGCTCCGAGCGCATCCGCACCTACAATTTCCCGCAAAACCGCCTCACCGACCATCGCATCGACCTCACCCTCTACAAGCTCGAGCTCTGCATGGAAGGGGACATCGACGAACTCGTGGACGCCCTCGTCCTCCACGCCCGCGAGGAGCTCCTCCACAACGGGGAGGAGTGAGCCGTCCATGACCAGGGCCGAGGCGCTCGGGAGGGGGAGGGCGAGACTCGCCGCCGCGTCGCCGACCAATTCCGCCTCTTCGTCGCCGGCCCCTCCTGAAACTTCCGCGACTCCCTCCCTCGACGCCTCCCTCATCCTCGCCTCCCTCCTCGGCATGCGCCGCGAAACACTGCTCACCCGACCTGAGGTGGAGGTCGAGGACGCTGTCCTCCGCCGATTCGACGAGGCGATAGAAAGGCGAGCCCTTGGCAGCCCTGTGGCCTATATCACCGGCGAGAAGGAATTTTATGGAAGGATCTTCGCCGTGAGCGAAGCCGTCCTCGTGCCTCGACCGGACACCGAACTCCTCGTGGAACTCGCGCTTGAGGAAGGCGATCGGCTGGCTGCCCGCGGCGGCCGACCGCCGCGGCTCCACGAGTGCTGCGTCGGATCAGGCGCCGTCATCCTGAGCATCGCCGCCGAAAGACCCTCCTGGATCGTTTCGGCGAGCGACATTTCCGGCGCCGCCCTCGAAGTTGTTGCGTATAACGCGTCGCGCCTCCTGCCTGCGGACAGGGAAGGCGGGGCGCCGAGACTCTACGAATCGGACCTCCTCGCGCGTCCCACGGGAAGCGCAGGCTCCCCGGGGCTGGCAGGCTCGCCGGGGCTCGCTGGCCCCGAAGGGCCCTTCGATCTCATCCTCGCCAATCCCCCCTATGTCGAATCGGCTCTCGCCCGCGATCTTTCGGGCCGTTGGGGGGAGCCCCTCCTCGCCCTCGACGGGGGAGCCGACGGTCTCGAACTCTGCCGCCGCCTCGTGCCGGAGGCCGCGGCCCGCCTGGCCCCTGGCGGCCTCCTCCTCGTCGAGGCCGACGGTCCGCAGGCGCCCATGCTTCGCGCTCTCTTCGTGGCCTCCGGCCTCGTGGACCCGAGAAGCCTCCGGGATCTCGCGGGCATCGAACGCGTCAGCATCGGAGTCCATCCATGATCGAATCGAGGGCCGTCAAGGACGATTCAGCCCGGGGCGACAACACAATCGAGGAGAGGCGCTCCTTCGAGGCGCGGATCGTCGCGGCCTATGGCCGTCCGGAGGCGAGCAGGATCCTTGACGCCCTCGGTCTCGCCATCTCCCGCTCCGGCGAGGCGAAGCGGGCCTCGGGCCTGCCCTCGTGGACCCACGACCTTCGCGTCGCCCTCGTCCTGATCGACCTGGGCATGGACGCCGAGTCGGTGATCGCGGGCCTTCTCCACGATCTCGACGAGGTCGAAGAGAAGGAAGGCGTCGAGGAGGGTCTCGCCCTCAAATCCGCGCCCAAGCCCCCATCCTCGGCCTCGGGATCGGCGAAGGGCACCGGGAAGGCCCCGGCGACGAGGGCCTCGGCGAGGGGCCAGGCCAACCAGGCCGCGAAGGCCCTCGCCCTCGACCTCCGCCCCGAACTCGAAACCCGGTACGGCAGCGACGTCGCCAGGATCGTCGCGGGGGTCTCGCGCCTCGCCACACTTCGCGCCAAGAATCGCAGCGTCCACGCTGCCGAGGGTATCCGCAAGATGCTTTTCGCGATGACGGCCGACATCCGGGTGATCATCGTCAAGCTCGCCGACAAGCTCGACAGCATGCGGAGTCTCCGCTGGCTCCCCGAGGCGCGGCAGAAGGAGATCGCCTCCGAGTGCCTCGACATCTACGCCCCCCTCGCCGACCGCCTCGGTGTCAGCTGGGTCAAGGACGAGCTCGAGGATCTCGCCCTCAAGCACCTCAACCGCGAGGCCTTCGACCAGATCAAGGACATCGTCGCGGAGAAGAAGGGCGAGCGCGAGCGTTTCCTCTCGAAGGTGGAGGACGCCATCCGCGAGGCGGCGAAGCAGGACAGCGTCGAGGTCGAGGTGCAGGCCCGCGCCAAACATTTCTACTCGATCTACCAGAAGATGCGGAAAAAGGCCAAGGCCGCCGACGAACTCTTCGACCTCTTCGGAGTCCGCCTCGTCTGCGACACCGAAAATGACTGCTACGCCCTCGTCGGCCTCGTCCACAGGCTGTGGAAGCCCATCGAGGGCCGCTTCAAGGACTACATCGCGATGCCGAAGGCCAACGGCTACCGGAGCCTCCACACGACCGTTATGTGTTATGAAGGTCGTCTCCTCGAGGTGCAGATCAGGACCCGCGAGATGCATCACCTCGCCGAATACGGGGTGGCCTCGCATTGGCTTTACAAAAAGGGCACGACCGCCGAGGCTCCGCGGCCCGAGGACCTCGGCATCGTCAACCGCCTCAAGGAGTGGTCGGCCTTCGCCGGTTCGGGTTCGGAATTCCTCGAGGAGATCAAGCGCGAGCTCCTCAAGGACTCGATCTTCGTGTTCACGCCCCAGGGCGACGTGATCGAGCTGCCCATCGGCGCCGGCCCCCTCGACTTCGCCTTCGCCATCCATTCCGATGTCGGGCTCCACTGCGTGGGCGCCAAGGCCGACGGCCAGATCGTCCCCCTCGACGGGGAGCTCTCGAACACCCAGGTCGTCGAGATCCTCACCTCGCCCGCCGCCCATCCCACGATGAACTGGCTCTCCCTCGCCAAGACGACAAAGGCGCGGACGAGGATTCGAGCCTGGCTCGTCCAGAGCGGGCTGGTTCTCGCGATCGAGAAAAATATCGTCGCGGGGAAGAAAGCGGGGGCCGGGGCCTCCCATGCCGGAACTTCCCACGCCGGCGCGGCCCACGCGGAGGGACAGGCCGCTACGCACGGGGCCCAAGCCCTCGAGGCCGCGGCCAAGGCTGAACTCGAGCTGCGGCCCGGCGCGGCGGTGCAGCGCCAGGACGAGGGCGTCATCGAATACCGCGACTGGGCGGCCGGCGAGGCTGTGCGAAACGAGAAGGCCGGGGTGGCCATCGGGGGCGCCCGGGGCCTCGTGATCCGCATCGCGGGCTGCTGCCGTCCCGTCACGGGCGATCCCATCGCCGGCTACGTCTCGCGCGGTCGGGGCATCATCGTGCATCGGGCCGACTGTCGCACCCTCGCCGCCATCCCCGATTTCTCCGAACGCGGCATCGAGGTGCATTGGGAGGCGATGACGCCCTTCGTGACGGCCCGGTTCCGCCTGACCGCCCGCCGAAGCGCCGATCTTTTCTCCGAGATCGAGGCTGCCGTCCGCAAATTCCGCGGCCACCTCCGCGAGGGCAAGCTCGGCGAGCGCGGCGACGGGGCCTACGAGGGCAGTTTCACGATGGAGGTCGAAAAGGCGGAGGACGTCGAGAAGGTGATCAAGGCCGTGAGGAGCGTTCCGGCGGTCCTTACAATTGAACGCAAATTGTGAGCGAGGGATCCCCGGCCGGAGCGAGCGGCCGGCCCCGCGCTTCTCAGGGGTCCCGGCACATCACGGAAAGGCGATGCCGAGATTCCCGGCGGCGATTGTGAGGGCCGCCGCGTCGGTGGCTTCTATCGCGTCGCCGAGGATAAAGGGCAGGGACCCGTCCCCGCCCGCCGCGAGATCGAGGCCCATGGCGATCGCGGCTCTCTCTCCCCTTCCGTCGCCGAAGAGCTCGTAGAGAGCCTGCGTCTTCGCCGCCGCGAATCGCGGCATTGTCGCGGCCGCAAGGACCTTTCCGGGGTTTGCCGGCCCTGTCGATCGAAACGCCGACGGAATAAGGCGCAAGAAAGATTCGGAGATCGCCGCCCCCCGAGGCCCAAGGTTCCAGGGCAACTCCCCCGCATTGCCGGATTTTAGGGCCAGGTACTCCGCCAGGACTACCTGGGCGCCCTGATCTTCGAGTCTCGGTCTTTCGCGGGCGGGGAAGGGATTCTCGGTCGGCAGGGCCGCCGCAAAATCGGGCGAATCCGCGAGGGCGGCCCTATCCGCGATGAGGATGCTTCTCGTTCGATCTTTCGTGTAGGCTGAGCGCCAGGCATCGCGGGCGCGTGCCAGATCGGCGGCGAAAAGACCCTGCGCCGTTCCGAGCCGCCAGCCCTTGCCAGGGCCTCCGGACGCATCTGCGCCGAGGGCCGAAATCCTGAGGATCTTTAGGGCATCCTGCCATTCCGCTTCCGGATAATTCGCTTCCAAGAAAGCCGGCCGAGACGCGAGGGCGGGGAAGGAGGCGAGGGCTCTTACTACGATCCTTGGATTGCCCTCGACGAGTATTCCGAGGCTGCCTCCCCCCAGGTCCACGAGTCTCGCCGTCATGGCGGCGCTCCGATTCCCTCCGTCCAGTTCCTTGGCGATGAGAGCGAGGGCGAGGGCCGCGGATCCCGCGTCTTCCTGCGTTTCGGCCTCAGCGAAGCCGGGAAAAGCCAACATGCCCGTCGCCATGGTTCGTCCGCCGGTATTCCAGAAGAGGCATTCCTGTCCCGCGCTGAAGCTGATGGTCGACATTGCTGCCAGCGCTCGCTCGCCGAAATTGGCCGCGCCGAGGCGATCGCTGCCTGAAGTAAGCTTGATTTCCCCTTCCTTGCCGATCGCTGCGGGGGCTGTCCCCGCGAGTTTCACCGCCACCTGCGCGGCGACAGGCGCCGGCGGATTTGACGCTATTGTCGGGGAAGTGGACCTTGTGTCGGCGGGCAGCGCGGCGATGCCTGTGGGAAGCTGCGTGGTTGACCCCCTGGCCCCGGTTGCCGCCTGGGTAGGCTGAGCCTGGCCTGCCCCTCCTTGAGCAGGGGATGGAAGAACAGCGGCGCCATTGGCGGGTGCTGTCGTGCCCGGTGAACTTCCGTTGGGAGAAGCGATTGCGGCGCCGGCTGCAGCCTCATTTTTTGAAGTCGGAGAAACGGAGACTTGGGGGGTGGCAGTCCTTCCAGCGTTCAGGGGGACCTCCGATCTACCGGAGGGGGCCGCATTGCCGCCAGCAGGGGCCGAGGGAACCGCCTCCCCCTTGGCGCCCTCTACCTTATACGCCTGCGGCTGTGTCGAGGCGCAGGCGCCGAAAAGAACCAGTGCGGCCCCTGTCGCAATCAGCGCCCTTCCGACGCCTTTTACTCGTGATCGCGAACGCTTTATCTCCGACCTGACTGAATTGTCGAGCCGAGGGTCCATATTTCCGCCTATCTCGCCTGCCACCAGAAGGAGTTCGCCGCGTCGGCTCTTTCGAAGCCTCCGGCTTCGAGGGCTCTCGCCTCGCGTTCCGCGTCGGCGGGATTCAATCGGACAGCCACGACCTCGAGGTTGTGGAGGACCCAGTCGTTGACGAGGGAGGCCATTGCTTCCCTATCGACGCCGTTTATGCCCGCGTTCCAGCCCTTAAACCAGTCCTCCGAGGCCGAGGTGAGGGCGAAACGGAGCTCGGCGTCCATGCCGTCTATCGAATCGAGGCTCGCGGCGCGATCCGCCATCATCTTGGTCTTGGCAGCGGCGATTTCCTCGGCGCTGAAATAGGAGGGGTCGATCTTCATCTCCATCACTTCCGTGCCGCGGAATGCTTCCTTCAAATTTTCCGCAAGCCGAAAGGCGAGGCTGTTCGGGGCGAAATCGATGGCGGCGCTCACGCTGATCATCGAGCCGTCGCGCTGGCTCAGAAACTGGACCAGGGCGGGACCGTGGAGGGTCGGAACGGCGGCCTTTACCGCCTTCTCGAAACGAGCGTCCGGGGTCGAGACGAGCTCGGCCCAGAGGTCAGCCGTAAAGGCCCCCTTGGGATCGTCCTCGAGATCCGGCCCCCGATATCTGATTTCGACCATAGCGAGCCCCTCGGGCACCCGAGGGTCCGCGATCGAGAACCAGGTGGGCCGCATGACGCCGAGCTTGGGCTGGGGCACGAGCGCCTTGACCCAGGGCGAAGGCGCGGCCTGCCAGTTCGCGAAGGCCGTCTGCGCCGCGGCGAGGGCCTGGTCCCCGCTCACGTCGCCGGTGATGATGAGGAAGGCGTTTGATGGCACGAGCCAGGTATCCTTCAATCGTTCAAGATTCTCGGGGGTCAACCCCGAAATGAGCCTCGCGTCGCCGAGGGGATCGCGACGCCAGGGGTAGCGTGAGAACACCCGCTTCGTCATCGCCGCCTCGTATACGGCCTGCGGGTCGGTCGTCTGGGCCTTCGCCTCGTCGACAGCCTGCGATTTGGCCGCATCCACCGAGGCCTGATCCAAGCTGCCGCTTATCATCATCCTTCCCCATAACCCGATTCCATCCGCATACTCCGTCGAAGGGAGCTTCATGCTGAAATTTAGGTATTCGGCGCCTGTTTGGGCTTCCCAGTCCAGGGCTCCGAGTTTTCCGATGCCCTCTTCCGCCGATGCGCCCCCGTTCTTCTGCGCGAGCAGGGCGTGCTCCACTACATGGAAGGCCCCGGCAGTGGCGGCGGTCTGCGCGATGCCTCCCGCCTTGAATGCCAGATCGATCCGTACAAAGGGCGACGCGTGATTTTCGGCGATGACGACTTCGAGTCCGTTTGCTAATTTTTCTATTCGTGGGACTGGGTTGGGTTGGGCCTGCCCGAAGGCCTGGGCGGCTATAACGAGGGAAGCGATAAAGAAGTAAGTTTTTAAGTGCATGCGCCTGGGACCTTTCGAAGCTAAGTCTGTAGAGTGGGTTTTCGCCATGACAGGCGGATGGTAGAGGCGACAAGCGGCACTGTCAATCGACCGGATTGTTAAAGACTGTCAAGAATGGTAGGAATTGACAGCGCCCCTCTCCGCGGGCTAGCTTGCCTGGACTTCGGAGACGATCATGCATGCCGTGTGCTCGCGAAGCCTGTCGGGTTTGGCCAAATCCAGCGACGATTGCGCAGCAATCGTACCGTCATCAAGAATGAAGACCACGGTCTTCAATCTTGATGACGAAGGCCCAGTAGCTCAGGTGGATAGAGCGACTGCCTCCTAAGCAGTAGGTCGTGCGTTCGAGTCGCGCCTGGGTCATTCGCAACCGAAGGCCGCCGGGAAACCGGCGGCCTTCGTCTTTTCTGCCAAGAAGTATTCGCTATTTTAGTAACGATTAATAATGCTCCATTTTCAGCCTCCGATACGATGCGTGGGCAGAGCCGAAAATAAACCGGTTCAATTCGGGACATGCACATTTCCTTTCTTGACGGCTGCTCCGGGGCACTCTAGAGTAGGCAAATAAATCCGCGGAAAGGCATAAATATTCGTGAAATTTCCGCGGTTTCTTGTAATTCTTGTCGGCCAAGCGAAATGTCGCACCGACCCTAGAGCCCTGTGTTCGATGCAAGGAGGAATTGGGGGCATAAATGAGACCTGCCATCTCGCAAACATGCCCGGACGCCGATGCGGCCGGCCGATTATCTGACGCAGATTCAACGGAGGAAATTCCCATGCGAAGAGCAACACTGCTGCTCGTGTCGATTCTCGCGGTCGCCGGCCTCGTGCTCGCCAGCTGCGGCGCACCGGCGCCCAAGGTGATCAAGATCGCCACCCAGAGCCCTCTCTCCGGCGGTATGTCAGCCGTCGGCACCGATATCAAGAACGGAGCCCAGCTCGCCCTCGAGCAGCTCTCCGATCCCCTCACCAAGCTTGGTTTCAAGGTCGAGCTCGCCCCCTTCGATGATCAGGGCAACCCCGACACCGGCGTCGCCAACGCCAAGAGCATCGTCGCCGATCCCGCCATTCTCGCGGTCGTCGGTCACTACAATTCCGGCGTCCAGATCCCCTCCTCCGAGGAGTACCATGCCGCCGGTCTCGTGAACATTTCTCCCGCGAACACCAACCCCAAGGTTACCGATCGCGGCTACGCCGAAATCGACCGCATCTGCGGTCGTGACGACGTCCAGGGCGCCGTCGGCGCCCAGTTCGCCGCCTCCAAGGGCATCAAGACGGCCTATGTCCTCCAGGACAAGACCGCCTACGGCCAGGGCATCGCCGAGTACTTCAAGCGCCAGGCCGAGCAGCTCGGGATCAAGGTCCTCGGCTTCGAGGGCACCGAGGAGAAGGCCAACTTCGATTCCATCCTCTCCCCGATCATCCGCGCCAAGCCCGATGCCATCTACTTCGGCGGCATGTTCGATCAGGCTGCCGTCCTCTTCAAGCAGGCCCGAGAGAAGGGCTACATGGGCATGTTCATTTCGGATGACGGTTTTGACGCTTCGGATGCCGCGAAGATCGGCGGCGATTCCCTCCTCAAGGGAGCCGGCACCTATTACTCCACGGTTTCCGGACCCGCTTCCGTGTATCCCGGCACCGCGAAGTTCATCGCCGATTTCAAGGCCAAGTTCGGCGCCGAGCCCCAGCCCTTTGCCGCCCAGTCCTACGATTGCACCGCCATCGCCCTCAAGGCGATCGAGGAAGCCGCGATTGCCGCCGGCAAGAAAATGCCCGCCCGCGCCGATGTCGCCGCCGACGTCCGCAACATCAAGGATTTCCAGGGTATCACCGGCACCATCAACTTCAATTCGAAGGGTGACCTGACCAAGGCCAAGTACTTCATCATCCAGGTGTCTTCCGCCGATCCGACCCAGTGGTCGAACAACAAGATCGCCCAGACCCTCGACATCGAACCCCCGCAATGAGTCCTTCGTGATCGGGAATGGCCGTAGCCATCCCCGATCACGTGACGAATCCGGCCTTGGCCGGATTCGTCCGAGGCTCGAAGGCGAGGCTGAATCAGGTCTTTTGTAGACCCAGGTCTTTGCCCCTACCTTGGCCTCGGGAACTGAGCGCGCGCGACCAAAGCGGTCTCGGCGCCTCAGTGCCGCAACGGGAAGGGGAGCGCGCGCCGCGCCCCTTGCCGCTGCGATCCGATAAACGTCTTCTAGGCGCCCTCGCTTCGAGCGCAGTGCGTGCCAAACCTAAGCTTGAACACGGAGGCTTCATGCGCAAGATATTGGGTTCCGAGGCCCTGAGGGAGATCCTCCTGCCCTTGGGAAGAATGGCTGTATTCGTCGTCGGAGCGGGAGCGCTTTTCTCGGCCATCATGATCGTACTCGCATTTCTTTCGCAGGGCTCGGGTGCCGACAAGCTTCTGCAGAATACGCAGCAGATTGGAATACTCGGCTATACGCTGCAGAGCCTGCCGCAGGTCCTTATCGACGGAGTGACCCTCGGCTTCGTCTACGCGGCCATCGCCCTCGGCTACACCATGGTCTACGGCGTCCTCGAGTTCATCAACTTCGCCCATTCCGAAATCTTCGCCATCGGCGCCTTTGTCGGCGTCGAGTTCCTCATCTCGATGGACCACCTCGGCGTCCTCGCCTCTGCAGGCACGATGGGCGCCTACGTTTATCTCATAATTGCCTTGATCCTGGCGATGTTGGCGGCGGGAGGCGTCGCGATGTTGATGGAGAGGACTGCCTATAGGCCCCTCCGCGATTCGCCGCGCCTCGTTCCCCTCATCTCGGCCATCGGCGTCTCCTTCGCCCTCCAGGACGTCATCCGTCTCGTCGAAAGCCTCACGACCGGCCAGTTCTATCGCGTCATTCCGACCTTCGGCGATTTCGAGCATCGCGTCTCCCTCTTCACCCTGCCTATCGCCGGTTCGCCCGTCGCCGTCAACATCCAGGTAAAATCCATCATCGTCATCGTCGCGGCAGTATTGATGCTGGTCCTCCTCAATTTCATCGTCAACGCCACGAAGATGGGCAAGGCCATCAGGTCCGTCGCCCAGGATCGCACCACCGCCGCCCTCATGGGCATCGGCGTCAACGGCATCATCGCCTTCACTTTCTTTCTCGGAGGCGCCCTCGGCGGGGCGGCCGGCGTGCTCTACGCGCTGAAGTTCACGCGCATCGATCCCTTCGTCGGCTTCATGCCGGGCATGAAGGCCTTCGCGGCCGCGGTTCTCGGCGGCATCGGCAACCTCACGGGGGCCCTCCTCGGGGGCATCATCCTCGGCATGCTCGAGAGCTTCGCCGGCGCCTACCTCGGAGTATTCACGATGGGCAATTTCGGATCGGAGTACAAGGACATGGTAGCCTTCCTCGTAATGATCATAGTTATCATATTCCGGCCGTCGGGCCTGCTCGGCGAGCAGGTCGGGCACAAGGCCTAGGGGAGGCGCGCGATGCAGTCCAAGTTGCGAGAAATACTCGCTTCCATCGGGGTCTTCCTCAACAAGGGCAAGAACCCCTACTGGGTCACCCTCGTCATGATCGCGGGGAGCTTCGTCCTCGTGTACGTGAGCCCCCGATCCATACCGGCCTTCCTCCTCTTCGCGGTTTCAGCGGCATTGCCCTATTTCCTCAAGATGAAGGGCTCGCTCAAGCTGGCCTTCGCGGTGCTGATCGCCATCGTCCTCGTGCCTATCCTGGGCGCGCGCAACATCTTCTACCTGGAAGTCATATTCCAGATAGCCGTTTTCGCGGCCCTCGCCCTCGGTCTCAATATCGTCGTCGGCTTTTCGGGCCTCCTCAATTTCGGCTACATGGCCTTCTACGCGGTGGGCGCCTACCTCTGGGGCTTCTTCGGATCGCAGCAGCCCTTCCTCCTCCACGCCATACCCGGCACCGTGCCTCCGGGAACGCCCTTCTTCCTCGCGCCGGACTGGTTCTACCTCTTCATCTTCCTCGGCATCATCGCCGCGGCGATCGTCGGCCTTATCCTCGGCCTTCCCGTCCTCAGGGTCCGAGGCGACTACCTCGCCGTCATCACCCTCGGCTTCGGGGAGATCGTCAGGCAGCTCGCGAACAACCTGGATAAGCCCCTCAACCTCACCAACGGTCCCCAGGGAATCACGCCGATCCAGAAGCCCTCGCTTCCTCCAGATGTCGTTCACTTTTTCAACATGATCTTCCAGCCCCTGGTGGGGCGGCGCGTGACCGTCGACCAGCTCTACAACATCCTTTTCTACCTCCTCGCCCTGATCGTGGTCATCGTCGTCATAATCGTGACCTATCGCCTGGACGACTCGAGGATCGGACGGGCCTGGACGGCCATCCGCGAGGACGAACTCGCGGCGGGCGCCATGGGAATCCCCTCGAACAAGCTCAAACTCGGCGCCTTCGCCGTAGGCGCCTCCTTCGCCGGCGCCATGGGCGTCCTCTTCGCGGCGAGCCGCACCTTCGTCTCCCCCGAGTCCTTCACCTTCCTCCAGTCGGTGAGCGTCCTCACCATGGTCATCCTCGGCGGCATCGGTTCGATCCGGGGCGTCATCATCGGTGCGGCGGTCGTCATCATTCTCAACCTCCAGATACTCCAGAGCTTCTCACTCTTTCTCGCCCAGCTCAGGCAGAGCGACGCGATGATCCCGATCATCAATTTCCACTGGAAGGACCTCTCCAACCAGCTCGATCCCTCGAAATACCAACGTCTGGTCTTCGGCATCATTCTCATACTTATGATGATCTATCGGCCGGCCGGGATATTGCCCGCCGAGAGGCGCAAGCGCGAGCTCAAAGGGGAGGCGGCAGTGGAAGAGGCCGTCGTCGTCTCGGCTGACGGGGCGAATTCGGGAACCAATGGCGAGTCCGGAACGGACTCGAACGCCGCGGCCAAGGGCCACGGTGAAGGGAACGGCAATGCCTGATTCGGGATACATCCTCGACGCGAGGAGCGTCGTCAAGCGATTCGGCGGCCTGACCGCCGTCAACAAGGTCGACTTCGCGATGGAAAAGGGCCGGATCTATTCGATCATCGGCCCCAACGGCGCGGGAAAGACCACCTTCTTCAATACCATCTCGGGCCTCTACAAACCCGAGGAGGGCAGCATCGTCTTCAACGGCCAATCCATCCAGGGCATGGCCCCCGAGAAGATCACCGCCCTCAGGGTCGCGCGCACCTTCCAGAACATCCGTCTCTTCGGTTCGATGACCGTCATCGAGAACATCCTCGTCGGCGCCCACACGAGGCTCAAGCAAACCGCGATCGACACCCTGCTCAGGTCCAAGGCCTTCAAGGACGAGGAGCGCAATGCCGAAAAGCGGGCCGAGGAGATCATGGAGTACGTAGGGCTCAAGAATGTCGGCAACGAGCTGGCGGCGAGTCTTCCCTACGGCGGCCAACGCCGCGTCGAGATCGCCCGCGCCCTCGCATCGGAGCCAATCCTCCTACTCCTCGACGAGCCTACGGCCGGCATGAACCCCTCGGAATCCGAGGACGCGATGCACCTCTTTAGGCGCATTCGCGACGAGCTCGGCGTCACCATCCTCCTCATCGAACACGACATGAAGGTCGTCATGAGCATCTCCGAGCGCATCACCGTCATGGACCACGGCGAGAAGATCGCCGAGGGAGGGCCGGTGGAAATCGCGTCGAACCCCCGGGTCATCGAAGCCTATCTCGGTCGGGGCGCGACCTCGGGCGAGGGCGCCGGCTCAGCCGCCAAACTCTCGAAGCTCTCCGGCCAGGGAGGTGAAGCGTGAGCCTTCTCGAACTCCAGGATATTCACAGTTATTATGGCAATATCCATGCCCTCAAGGGCGTGTCGCTCACCGTCGAAGAAGGCGAGGTCGTCACCCTCATCGGCGCGAACGGCGCCGGCAAGACAACTACCCTGCGCTCGATCTCCGGTCTCCTCCATCCCAAGAAGGGTAGGGTGGTCTTCGGAGGCAAGGACATCTCGAACATGCAGCCCCACCTCGTCCATCGCGAGGGCATCGGCATGGTGCCCGAGGGGCGAGGGGTCTTCCCCCGTCTCACCGTCCGCGAGAATCTCGAGATGGGAGCCTTCACCGTAAAGGACAAGGCCGAGGTGAAAAGGGGAATAGACTATGCCTACGCTCTCTTCCCTCGGCTCCTCGAACGCGAGGGCCAATACGGCGGCACACTCTCCGGCGGCGAGCAGCAGATGCTCGCCACCGCCCGCGGTCTCATGGCCTCGCCGCGCATCCTCCTCATGGATGAGCCTTCGATGGGACTCGCGCCCGTCCTCGTCGACCAGATCTTCGACGTCATAAGGGAGCTCAACAAGAAGGGAACCACCATCCTCCTCGTCGAGCAGAACGCCCTGATGGCACTCTCCGTGGCCCACCGCGCCTATGTCCTTCAAACGGGAGCCATCGTGCTTTCGGGCAAGGCGGCCGATGTCGCGAACGACGAGAGCGTGCGCAAGGCCTACCTCGGTATTTGAGCCGGCTCGCATGGGCTGGAACGGCCGGGCCTCGGGCCCGGCCTTTTTATGGGCCGCGTCGAGTGCGGCCCGGGAGATCCTATGAAGAAGTTTGACGTCCTATGGATTTTAGTTCTTGCGGCCGTTCTCGCCGCCTTCATCTACCCCGAAAGCGGGAAGATCCTGCTCTCTCTTACGGCGAGCCATCCCTATCTGATGGGCTTCGCGAAATTCGCCCTCCTCGCCTCGATGGGCGAGCTGCTCGTGCTGAGGATGGCGAAAGGCTCGTGGGTCGCGCCGCGGGGCCTCCCGCTGCGTGCGATAGTCTGGGGACTCGTCGGCATTCTCATAGTGCTGATGTTCACCCTGTTTTCGGCGGGCGTGGCCGCCGCGGCCTCCAAGGGCCTCCTTCCGCTGGGAAGCGGCCGGCTCGCGATCTTCCTCCAGGCCTTCTGGACCAGCACCCTGATGAATCTCACCTTCGGCCCCGCCTTCATGGCGGCCCATCGGGTGAGTGACGCCTGGATAGAGGCGCGCTACGCCGCGAGGGAGGGCTCGGCGCGGGCGACCGCCGGAATGGGCGGAGAGCGGAAGAGCCCGCGACTCGGCGAGGTTGTGGCCTCGATCGACTGGAACAGATTCTTCACCTTCGTGGTCGGCAAGACCATCCCCCTTTTCTGGATCCCCGCACACACGATCACCTTCCTCCTGCCCGGTGAGTATCGCGTCCTCGTTGCGGCCCTTCTATCGATAGCGCTGGGCGTCATCCTCACCTGGGGAAATCGCTCAAAGACGGCCTGATCCCCCCGCGGAGGCCCAGTGAGGGTTTGAGGAGCAGACCGCAGTTTCGGCCGATGGGGCGATTAGCGGGTTTCCGTTTCTCCGTCGGCCGCCCCGAGCCTGTTCTTCTCCCTCTCCGCCGCCTCCAGCTCCGCGAAGGGGTCTTTCCTGCTTTCGTCGTAACCTTTGCGGAGGTCCTTGAGGTAATGGGTCAATTCCTCGGTGCGCGATTTCAAAGTTCCGAAGCCCTCGCTCGCCGCCCCGGCCGCCGCCTCGCCTTGACCCGCCGCGCGGACCCGAGCGATGTCCATCCGCATCTGCTTGAGTTGATTGACCGAGGACGAAAGCCGGAGCTTGATGACTTCCCGTTGCTCGGAAAGCTCGGCGTAGCTCCGCTCCTGCTTTTCGATTTCGTCGATGTTCTTGCGATATTCTGCACGGAGATTCGGGCCCGAGGCTGCCGCCTCCTTCGTGAGGAGGGCGGCCTTGTCGCGGCCGAGTTCGGCCATCGGGATCGAGTCGACGATGCGGTCTATGTCGCGGGCCGAGGCGGCGAGCAGTCGGACCTGGGCTACATAGTTTTCGAGAACCGGGCCCAGATCGTCTCCCGCCGCGTCATGGCCGGCGTTTTCCGCGAGAATGGCCGCCTTCGTTCGCTCAGCCTCCCGCCAGAGAGGACCGTAGTCCCCAAGCTCCGCCCCAGCGTTCCCCTCCGTCGCACTTGCTCTCGTCGCCTTGCGCCAATCCCCGGAGATCCCGAGGGATTCGCGGAACCTGCGCTCGAGCCTGGGCTTCGAGGCAAGCCACGCGCCTAAATGCGAGATCACCGAAATCGCGAGCGCCCCGGTCGGAATGAGAAACCAGAGGAAATGAGCGTCGGTCATCAGGTTGATCTGCGCGAGGAGAAGGGTGACCATGACGTTCGACACGAGATGCTGAACCATCCCGTCGTTGGAGCGATTGATGCTGCGGTAGAGCTTGAGCTGCTCGTTGTCAAGATCGGGAAGGGCCTCTACTTGCCGCGCCTTGATTCCCCCGCGGATGACGGCCGCTGCGTTGCTCGCGAGCCCGATGCCCCAGGCCGCGCTGACGATGGCCGCCCAGTGGAATCCCGCCGAACTCGTGAGATTGAGATACCAGAGAAAGCCGTTCACGCCGAGGTAGCTCGCGAGATGGCCGAAGAACCCCGAGGCCGAACGGCTGGCCTTCGAAACGAGGGAATCGCGGTAACGGGCGAAGGCGCCGCCCTGAACTCCCTCGGCGCCGCCATTGGAGTCCCGCCAGTTCTCGTCCTCGTCGAGTCCCTTTTCCCAGCGGCCCGTTCCGCTTTCGAAGGACTCGCCGTCGCGCCGGCCGTGCCGGTACTCATGCCGGTAGGCATGGCGCTCCATCCTCTCCTGTAACCTCTCGCTCTTGCGCGCGATCCTTTCCTGGATCCTGTCGCCCTTGCCGGCCAGCTTGTCGTTGAGCCTTTCCATCTTCGATTTCATGAAATCGGGCACGTTGCCCGAGGCCACGCTGCGCTCCACTGACTTTTCGATCTCGGTGACGATGCCGTGGACGGCCGCCTCGATGGTCTTCCCGATATCGGTGCTCGCTGCCCTTCCATGGCCAGACGCCGCTTCCCCGTCGCGAGGCTGCGAGCGATCGCCGCCTGACGGCCCCCTCGTCCGGACAAGGAGCCCCTGCTCGGCCATCTCGGCGATGACCTCCTGCGCCTCGACCCCGTAGAAGCCATAGCGCTCGCGGGTTTCCTCCACCGTGAGTCGCCTTCCCTCTTTCTTGATATCCTCGAGAATGGCCTTCCGAATCTCGGTGAGAAGGGATCGCGACCCTTCCTCGGAATAGGAGCGATCGGCCGAGGGCTCCCGCGCCGCCATCGGACCCGGCGGGGGAGGGGGCATGGCCGGAGCCTCGGGCGGGAAGCGCCGCTCGTTCTCCAACATCGTCGCGGTCCTCGACCCGGCCTCGCTCTCGATCCTCTTGCCCGCCGGGGCGCTCGCCGAAATGGGCTTCGCCATAATGGGCTGCGCCTCGGGCTCGGCCCTTCTCTCATGCAAGGCGCTCGCCCAGGCCGGACTCTCCCTCGAACCCGACACATCGGTCGACGCGACGCTGGACTCGCCCTCGAGCCAGATCCCCGGCTTGTAACCCGGCCGCGGCTTGTCGCGATCCGGATCGAACTCGACATTCGGCGTCGTGATCTCGAAGGCGTGAATCTCCTTCGTGATGTTCTTGAGCGAAACCTTGCCGAGCTTGTCCGCTCGGAATTCGATCTTGTTGAGGACCTGGTTGTACACGTCTTGCGAAAAGCAGATACAGCCCGGCCGCGCCAGGGACTGGAGCCGCGCCGCGATGTTGATGCCCTCGCCCAGGGCGTCGTTCTCGAAAAAGTAGATGTCGCCGAGGTGGAGCCCGATGCGCACGAGCAGAGGCAATTTGCCGCTCGTCTGGTTGTGCGCGTAGATGCTGTCCTGCACCTCGAGGGCCGTCTGCAGCGCCTCGACCGTGTTGCGGAAATCCACGAGGAGGGCGTCGCCGATCGTCTTGATGACCGTGCCGTGGCGCTTGGCCACGATGCCGCCGATGAGATCGTTGTGGAACTTGAGGAGCTCGAGGGTGCCGGTCTCGTCGCGCTCCATCATCCGGGAAAAACCGGCGATGTCCGTGTACATGATCGCCGCGAGGCGATAGTCCTTCTGTTCCATGCCGCGAGTGTAGAAGTAGGAACTGGTATCGTCAATCCGCCTTGAAAGCCACGTCGAGGCGCGGAAGATCGATGCGCGCGACGCGCAGGGCGAGCACCTCATTGAGCGCATGATTGGACCCCAGCTTCATCCTCGATTCGAGGCCCAGGGCCGGCACGTAGACCGACCAGGCGCCGGGACCCGCCGCCCCCACTATGATCCCCTCGCCCTCCCATTCCGGATGTCGGAGCAGCCAGACGAGGGTCCAGTGCGCCTCGCTCGCCCGCTCCGCCTGCCGGTTGGGCGCCGCCGCCGCCTGGGCGAGTGCCGAGCGCCGCATCACCTCGTCCTCGTCGAGGGGAGGCCGACCCGAAAGAGCGGCGCGGATCTGCATGTGGGCGAGGAGGTCAGCATAGCGACGGAGCGGACTCGTCGCCTGCGAATAGAAAGGCAGCCCGAGCCCCCTGTGGGCGCTCGGCGTCGGCCCCGTGATCCCCGCGCGCATCAGCCTGCGCTTGGCGAATTCCCCAGCGAGCCCCTCCGGCACGCCCGCCGCCTCCCCGGGCGATTCCTGACTGTAGTAAGGAAAGGGCAGCCGCTTCTCGAAGGCCCAGCGCGCGGCCGCTTCTCCGGCGAGGAGCATCATCTCGCGCACCGTCCCGCTCGAGCGCGTATCCGGCAGACGCTCGATCGCCACCTCCCCATCGCGAACGAAGACCCGCACCTCGGGAATATCAATGTCGATCGCGCCGCCCGCCAGCCGACGCTTCATCCTGAGCTCCGCGATCTCCCCGAGCCTCCTCAGCCCCGCAGCTCCCGCAGCGTCGGACGCCCCGATCGCGTCCGCCTCCGCGTAGTGGGTCCGCCTCACATGGAGCATCGAAGCGCAGGCCTCCACCGATTCAATCGCCCCCTCAGGGTCGAGCGCTATGCGGAAAGACAGGGCAGGCGAATCGGGCAACTCCCCGGGAGCCGCACCGTCTCCGAGACCCAGCCCGAACCGCTCGAGTGCCTCGGGGGGCAGGAGGGTCGACGTGAATTCGGGCAGATACAGCGTCATTCCCCGCCCGAGAGCCTCACGCTCGGCCGCCGAATCGGGCAGGATCGCCGAGGCCGGATCGGCCACGTGAACCCATACCGCCTCCCCGTCCCAGGAAACCGCGTCGTCCGGATCGTGACTCCAGGCATTGTCGATGGCCCAAGACTCGAGTTCGCGGAGATCGCGGCGCTGGACATCCCCGAGCTCCGGCCCCAGCTCGATCCTCGGCGCCGAAAGCGGACAGCCCGAGCGCCGCGGATGCGGATTGACCCCCTCGTCCCATCGCCCCACCGCCATCAGCCAGGCCTGGGCATCCTCCGCCGACTCGCCGATGCCAATTTCCGCCCAAAGCTTTCCCTTTACCGACTTCCCATAGGCCTGAGCCTCGATATCCAGAAGAAAGCGCTCGTCTTCAGGCAAAAACGGCCCCCCAGCCCCGCCCGCCGCACCCGCCGCCGCGCCACCAGCCACCGCGCCACCCGGGCCTGCCGCACCCGCACCAGCCGCACCCGCACCAGCCGCACCCGCCAGAGCCTTCCCCCGCGCCGCCTTCGCCCTCCGTGCCCGCTCCACGAAAGCCTGCTTGGCCGCCGTTTCCCCCTCTTTTTTCGCCCGCTTTTCCGACTCTCGAGCCCTCTCCTCGGTCGACAGAGGCAGAAGCTTCACCCCCTCGACCCTGAAAAGCAGCCCCTCGAGCCCCGCCGTCCATACGGCAAGCGACTCCGCGGGCCCTCCCGCCCCGAATACGAGCTCCGCCACCTCGCGAGCCGGAACAGCCGCCCCAGCCGACCCCTCCGCCGGCGCGAGCATCGACCAGGCCGTCTCGAAATCCCCCCCCTCGGCGGGCGAGGGAATCCCCTGCACCGGCCCCGGGTGCAACTCCTCGATGTCCTTGTCGCGCACCTTCAGACTCGAACCGTCCTCCAGCCTGATTTCGAGCTTGTCCTCGCGACGCTCGACGACAAAAGCGGGACGATTCTTATAGATGACGAGAGCCTTGGAAGCGATCACGGGAACTCCTTGGAAAGCCTTCCTATACCATACACCCCTTTTCGGGAAGGGGGAGCCTCGCGCCACCACCGCCACCCGAACCCACCGCCACCTACCCGCCGCTCCATCAGCCCCACCCACAGCCCTCGCCCCTCGCGAATTCGTCCCGCATTGCGCCCCTCCCGAAAATCTGCTAGCCTAAATTCGTTAATTGCCCAGGAGGTATACCCATGCTCGCATTGATCGTCGGAATCGTCTTCATCGCCTTCGCCGTCTTCGCCGTCCTTCCCGCCCCCCTCGGCTGGTGGGGCGACGTCCTCACCTTCCTCCGGGGCGCCCTGCCCGTACTCGCCGTCCTCATCGGCCTCGTCGCCATCTTCATCGGCATCGCCGACATCAAGGACCGCGCCGAAGCGAAGAAAGAGGAAGAAGAAGAAGCCAAGGCCAAGGCCGAAAAGAAAGACTAAGCGACCCCCTCGGAGTCGAGGCCCCCGGCTTCCCCGCGCCGCGCCCCAGCCCCCTCCCCGAGCGCATCGCGCCCCGAACTCAAGCCCGCCTTGACAGGCGGGCCGCTTTATGGGAATATCCCACGCGCGTCGAAAGAATTAGAGCCGGAGCGGCCGAGGATCCACGCCATCATGCTGGGCGCGATCGAAAAGCCCATCCGGCCGCGAAATCCCGCGCATGTTTTCCTTTAGAATCCACGTGAAGGTGAAGGTAGAGATAAGATGAAGACCGTATTCGTGACGGCAGAAACCGCCCAGCGCGCCTGGTATGTGATCGATGCCGAAGGCAAACCCCTCGGCCGCGTCGCCGCCAAAGTAGCCTCGATCGTCCGCGGCAAAACCAAGCCGACCTTCACCCCCTCCCAGGAGACGGGTGACTTCGTCGTCGTGATCAACACCGACAAGATCGGCATCACCGGCCGCAAACGCAGCGACAAGATGTACCACCACCACACCGGCTTCGTCGGTGGCATCAAGTCCTTCACCTTCAAGGCCCTCCTCGAGCGCCACCCCACGGAGCCCCTCGAACTCGCCATCAAAGGCATGCTTCCCAAGGGCCCCCTCGGCCGCAAACTCCTCCTGAACGCCAAGCTCTACGCGGGCCCCACCCATCCCCACGCCGCCCAGCAGCCCACGGCGATCGAACTCTAGGAAAGGCAGAACAATGGTCAGCAACCTCGGCATCGGAACCGGACGTCGCAAGTGCGCCGTCGCTCGCGTCTTTCTCCGCGAAGGCTCCGGCAAAATCCTCGTCAACGACCAGGAACTCGGTAGCTACTTCAAACTCGGTGAACTCCAGTACGTCGTCCGCCAGCCCCTGATGGTGACATCCAACGAAAACAAGTACGACATCGTCATCACCGTCGCCGGAGGCGGCCCCAACGGCCAGGCCGGAGCCTGCCGTCACGGCATCTCCCGGGCCCTCGCCCAGGTCGACCCCGCCAACCACACAGCCCTCAAGACCAACGGCTTCCTTACCCGCGACCCCCGCATGGTCGAGCGCAAGAAGTACGGCCAGCGCGGCGCCCGCCGACGCTTCCAGTTCAGCAAGCGCTAAACACCCAAGGCCGCGCCCCGCGCGCGCCGTGGAACTCGAAGGCCCGGTCCCCCAGGATCGGGCCTTTCCTTTTCTTCTTCCCTCATCCCCCCACCCTTCTGGGCGCGTCCCCCCGCTCCGCGGGGGGACCGGGCTCTCCGCGAGTACTCCTCGGCGGGGCCCCGCTCCGCGGCTCCCCGCCTCCGGGGTACTCGCTTCGATCCCTCGCGCAAGAAGACTACACCAATCCGCCAGCCGCCCATCCTCGACTAAAAGACTCCGGTATCCTCTTGCCTTACTCGAAGCAGAAACATCACCTCCGATTGAAGCAAACTTGCCTATCTCTGACGTCTTCTGACAAAGGAAGTTGCGATGGAAAGACAACGCTACATAGTCCTTGTCCGCACTGACGAAGAAGATTGGATAGGCATCGACGCACCTTACAGCGCCCAGCTACTTGATTGCGTCCATAGCCTATCCAATCGCCGATATAATTGGGATATGAAGAGATGGGAAGTACCAGCTTTCCATCTTGGAGAAGTCAAAAAGGTATTCTCAGACTGGCAAATTCTTGCCAATCTCGAAGAATCGCAGGGCCCGAGGATGCCGTCGCCCCCTCCCACAGACCACGTAAACGTTGATAACTCTCCACCCTCTCTTTTGCAGCAAACCCCGGCCGACCCCAGCTCAGCCCCCCGCAACCACTCGGTCGGAACCGTCGAAGCTCAACCAGCCTTCGCCAATTGTCTTTCGGAAACAGACAGCATCCGCATCGAAACGACCATGCGTGCGCGAAAATACTCGATTCGCACTATCAAGCGATACCTTGCGATCCTGAAAGATTTTGCCTTCTTGATCGGAAAATCCCCGAAAGACGCCGACCCCACGGACATCCGAACCTACCTGTCACATCTGGAAAAAGATAGAAAAGCCTCCGCCTCAACGCTCAACCAGGCGATCAGCGCCATCAAATTCACCATCGAAACCGTCTTCGGACGCGACGCCCCCTGCACCCGAAGACCAAAAGCCGACCGAAAACTGCCCGGGGTCCTCTCCAAAGACGAAGCCATCCGCATCTGCCAAACCCCAAAGAACCTGAAACACCGAGTGGCCCTTGCCCTGGCCTACTCCGGAGGCCTCCGCGTCAGCGAAATTTCCAGACTGAGAATAGGCGATATCGACATAGATCGAGGTGTGCTCCTCATCCGGGGCGGAAAAGGCCGAAAGGATCGCTACACCATCCTTGCCAAGAACCTCGCCACCATGATCTCGACCTATCGGGACCTCTACCGCCCTCATGAATGGCTCCTCGAAGGGCCCGATGGCATGGCCTTATCGATCAGGAGTCTCCAAGCCATTTTCTATAAAGCATGCCAGGACGCTGAAATCGATAAACAAGTTTCCATACACTCTCTCCGCCATTCCTTCGCCACCCATTTGCTGGAAGATGGCACCGATATCAGGTATATACAGACCCTTTTAGGCCATGCATCCCCAAAAACCACACAGATTTATACCCACGTAGCGAAAAGAGATGTACTTAAAATCCGAAGTCCTTTCGACACGAGTAAATAAATTATTAGATTGCGGCCTCAGCCAGACTGCGCGATAATCCCCACAAACGGGATGTAACCACAGTAACCATCAAGTTTCGACTGAGATTACCCCACATCCCCACAGTTATCTCGCTATCCCCGCCCGGGAAGGTCCGCAATCCCCCGGCAGGGTACACATATCGCCCCGCCAAAGTACATTTCTCGAACAAAATATCCTGAATCTCTTATTCACCTAAATTAAGTTAGGTGCAATTCCTTTTTTGCCGACAATACGTGTTTGCGCGCCGTCCTGGCGCGCAAAAGCATAAAAATATAAGCTCATCATTAGTCATGTTGAGTAAAACTGCGCAAAAAGAGGTAACATTTGTCCTTAGTGATTGCTTGGATCGGCATCGATACTCATGGCATTACTTCTGCCTATATTGCTAGTGAAAGTAGGGTGTCATGGAATGGGAAAAAATATTATGATGCGTGCAAGAAGGTATTTCATTCAAGCAAATATCCGGAAATTGTTGGGTATTGTGGAGATGTGTTATTCCCGTCACTAGTAATTAATGCTATAATGAATAGTATAGATAATGGAATGTTATTTGGTCCAACAGATGGAGCACTAAAGAGATATGAAAAGTTCAAGAAATTGCTTTTTAATGAATTTCATAAATATCCCAAGGAATATATGTGCGACTCTTTTGAATTAGTGTATATAAACAAAGAGGTGTCAAGAATTAATTATCCTTCATTCCACGCATATCGAATAGGTTGGAAAAAGAAAACTGGCTTCTACAGTAGAAGAATTGTATTACCAAAGGAATCTGATGTTATCTGTGTTATGGGTTCAGGAGAAAATGAATATAGGAATAACTATGCCAACATGCAGAAGGGAAGAAACAAACATACTTCAAGAAATGTCTATCATTGCCTAAATATAACACTGGATACCAGCAAAGAAGTAACAATCGGAGGCCCCCCTCAGCTTGTTGGTATCTATCGAAAACCAGAAAGCAATGCAATGGCATTTGGAATAATCTATAACAGGAAGAGGTATTACAATTCCTTAAGCGTCGGTAAAGTTAGGGATATTGAAAATGTACAATGGAGGAACGCACGTTTCGAAATATGTAATGGAGGAAGCAAGATAAAGAAGGGCAATGCACATGCTCAGCCAATTGATATTGGCCTAAATTTGGCAACTCCGCAGGCCTCGAAAGAGGAGCGAGTGGCTGTTGTCAGCCTAGAGGAAGTCCTCTAGGCTGGCTACTGCGGTCCATTATATAGGATTTCTCGAAAACAATTGCTTAATACGGACTTGAGGCCTAGAAATGCTCTGCCTTGGATATCTGCAGAGATATGTGCGCAAATGGCTTTCGAAAATTGCCAAAAATGCCTTGTGAAGAAAATTATTGCCCTCGACATCCTTGTCGAGGGCAATATTACGAGAAGCAAAAAAGGAACAGCACCTAACACCCAGTTGTCGCTCCTCAGTCGCCTCGCACTGCTCGGCTCCTTCGTCGGGGTTCGCTGCACTCGCTAACGCTCATTCCGCTCACCCACATTAGCGCGCGCCGCGAATCTTCGCAATAGC
>DATKVC010000013.1:0-223265 GCA_035530275.1 Rectinemataceae bacterium
GACGGACACCCTTGCCGTTCGGCTACCACTTCCCCTTACCGGGTGTGGAGAGGACTTTCACCTCCAAGTCGTCCTTCCCACCACCACAGCGGGTCGGACAGCGCCAGTCAGGCGCTACGCGCCATGCCTGGCGCACGAAAAGAAAGGGATCGCACGGCGATCCCTTACATTGACGGCGTATCGCGCCAGCAGGTCGGTTCTCAAGAAGCCACCCCGCCGCTCGCGAAGCGAGAACCGAACTTATCGGCCGCGCTTGACGTCGCCTTTCAATTTCGCGTTGTGCTGCGCGATCGATTTGATCATGAGATCGCGATACCAGTCGTAATCGAAAGGCACCTTGCCCCGCATAATCGGCCTGATTTCCATTTCGATGGATTCCTTGCAGGGCTCGCACACATCCCAGTCTTCGATATGGAAATAGTTGCGATCCGGCGAAGGACTTTCGATTTCATGGCCGCAGGCATCACAGGTGAGCTTTTTCATGAGCACCCCTTCCCCTTTGTTGCGTTGACGTGATCATGATAGCCTACTGCGTCCTGCGAGGCAAGCGAATGTGAGGGGGCACTGCATGGGGAATTTCCATTTCGGAGACGCTACCTTCAGCCAAGCCGCCCCCCTCGTCATTGCCGAAATCGGCACGGGCCACGGCGGGGATGGGGCGAGGGCGGCCGACCTTATCGCCGCCGCAGCCGAGGCGGGCGCGGCCTGCGCGAAATTCCAATGCGTCTTCGCCGACGAGATCATCCATCCGAATACCGGCTTCGTGCCCCTGCCCGGAGGGCCGACTCCCCTCTTTTCCGTCTTCAAGGCCCTCGAGCGCGACGAGGACTTCTACGCAGAACTCAAGCGCCTCACCGAGGCGGCAGGGCTCGTCTTTCTCTGCACGCCCTTCGGAATCCGGAGCGCGGATCTCCTCGCGCGCATCGGGGTCGGGGCGATGAAGGTCGCCAGCCCTGAGCTCAATCACCTCCCCCTGCTGCGCCGCCTTGCCGATTATCGCCTGCCGACCATACTGTCGAGCGGCGTCTCCACCCTCGGCGACATCGAAGACGCCTTGGATATCCTCGAGGGGCTCCCCGTGGCACTGCTTCATTGCGTGACCGCCTATCCCGCTCCACCGGAGGACTACAACCTCCGACTCCTCGCAAGTTACGCCAAACTGTTCGGCGTCGCCGTTGGCGTGTCGGATCATTCCCTCGATCCCGTCCTCGTGCCGGCCCTGGCCGTGGCCTCGGGCGCAAGCGTCGTGGAAAAACACATCTGCCTCAGCCGAGACGATCCAGGCCTCGACGATCCCATCGCCCTCGACCCAGAAGCCTTCGCGAAGATGCGCAGGGCGATCGACGAGGCGGCGAGGGATCCCGAGGGCGCGATCGAGGCGCTCAATCGCGAATATGGAAGCAGCCTCGTCGAAGCCACCTTGGGATCGGGCCGCAAGCGCCTTGCCCCGAGCGAGGCCGCCAATTACGGTCTGACCAATCGCTCGATCCACGCCCTGGTCGACATCGAAGCCGGCCACATAATCGACGAGACGAACAGCGCCCTCCTCAGGACGGAAAAAATTCTCAGGCCGGGCCTCGAACCCGGCGAATGGCCGCGGATAGTCGGGCGGCGCGCGAGGCAGGCCATACCCGCAGGCGAGGGCATTCGATGGGAGGACCTTGGAAACCTTGCCGAGTGAAGCCCTACTTCAACCTCACCACCGTCTTACCATAGCCCCCCTCCTCGGGGCGGGCGAAGTGATAGTCGGCGACCGAGGGCTGACCGCGGAGGAATTCGTGGATGCCCTTGCCGAGGATACCGTTCCCCGTTCCGTGCAGGAGCGAAAAGAGGGAGAGGCCCTGGAGACTCGCCGCGTCGATCTGCTTTTCGACGGCCTCGAGGGCTTCGGCGAGCCTATACCCGCGCAGGTCGAGCTCGAAGACCGCGACGGAACGACCGGTGGCCTCCCTCGGCGCGAGTTCCACCGCGACAGAGGTCTTGGCTTCCGCGAGATCGGCCAGTGGCTGGAGCTCCGCCTCCGGCAGGGTCAGGCGCATCGATCCGGTTTCTACTATCCAATGGCCCTCTTTCGCGGCGCGGACGACCCTCCCCTCGATCCGCGATTTCCCCGCGAGGACCCTGAGACCCGGCTCGATGCGTCCGGGAATGCCCCCGGTCGCGGGACCGGGAGGGACGGAGTCGTCGGGCAAGATAAGCGGCTCTTCCTCGCGGAAAGTCTCCAGTCCCGTCTCGGCCGCCTCGACCCTCGAAGCGAAATCGGAGAGAAAGTTTTTAACCTCCCTCGTGCGCTCCGGCGTGAGCGGGTTTTCGCGGATATCGCGGACGAGGTTTTCAAGGGTCCTGCGGCTTTCGGCGAGAAGCCTCCGAAGCTCGCCGACGCCCTGTTCCCTGAGCTCGATCTCCTTTTGCCTGACTTGAAGGCGGCTGAGATCGGCCTTTCTCTGGGCATCCTTGGCCTCGCGGAGCCGGGCCCGTCTTTCGGCCTCGAGGTCCTCGAGCTTGCGATGGCGTTCGGAAAGCCCCCTGATGAGCTCGGAGACGTCGGCCCTCTCCTCGGCCAGGTATTTTCGCGCCCCTTTGACGATGTCGATGGGCAGGCCGTGCTGGGAGGCTATCTCGAGGGCGCGGCTCTCCCCCGGCACGCCCATGAGGACGCGGTAGGTGGGCTGGAGGGAGGCCGAGTCGAAGTCCATGCTGGCGTTGAGGCAGCCGGGCCGGGTATAGCCGTAGTTCTTGAGGATGCTGTGATGGGTCGTAAGTATTGTGAGAGATCCCCGGTCGATGAAGAAATCGAGGAGTCCCATCGCGACGGCGGAGCCCTCCTCCGGATCGGTGCCTGAACCGAGCTCGTCGAGGAGGACGAGGCTCCGGCGCGTCGCCGCGCGGCAGATTTCGCCTATCACCTTCATGTGACCCGAAAAGGTCGAAAGCGACTGGTCGATCGATTGTTCGTCGCCGATGTCGGCGAAGACGGCGTCGAAGACCGAGAAGCCCGTCTCCGGCGCGGCGGGAAGGGCGAGGCCGAACTGGTTCATCATCGCGAGGAGGCCGATGGTCTTGAGCGTCACCGTCTTGCCACCCGTGTTCGGGCCGGTCACGAGAAGGACGCTGGTGCCCGGGGGCAATTCCACGTCGATCGGCACGGCTCGGGGTCCGAGGGCGGGGTGGCGGGCCGTCCTGAGGACGAAGCCCTCGTCGAGATCCCGGGCGAAAACCCTCCCCGTCGCCTTGGCCTGCCTCGCCCGCGCGAGGATTCCATCGAGTTCGGCCATCGAAAGGCGGGCGGCAACGAGGACGGCGGCATGGGGAAGGAGGGCCGCGCAGGCCTCGCGCAGGATGCGAGCCAGCTCGAGTCGGTAACGCGCCTCTTCTTGGACGAGGTCGTTGTTGCGGGAGACGAGTTCCTCGGGTTCTACGAAGACCGTCTGCCCCGTCGAGGAGACCTCGTGGACGATACCCTTGATGCGTCCACGGAAATTGGCGCGGAGTGCGAGGACGGTGCGACCATCGCGTTGGGTCGGCTCGTCCGATTGCAGGAGGTTGCGGGTCTCCGGATTGCGGAAGAAGGAATCGGCGATGGCCGCGATGTCGCGATGGGCTCGTGCAATGCGCTCGCGAGCCTCGCGGAGTTCGGGCAGGTCGCGGAGGCTGCCGTCCTTGTTGATGATGCGGAAGGCGATCTTTGTAATGGGCGTCATGTCGGGGAGGTCGACGAGTCTTTCGGCGAGAAAGGGATCGCCGCCTTCCCGGGAATTCTGCCAGCTGGATAGCCAGGCGGCGAACAGCCTGAAGGATTCGGCCCAGAGTCCGAGGGCATAGAGCTCCTCGATCTCGAGGCTCATGCCCTCCTTCGCTATGGCCCGGGCCCCGGCGTCTATCGGAGGAAAGGCGAGCTCGGGGAGGGCCCGATCGCCGGAGAGGGCTGCGACGAGGGAGGCCGAGGCGGTCTTGAGAGTCGAGACCACTGATCTTTCGACCAGGGGAAGCGACGCGCTGACGGCAGACTTCCCCTCCTCCGAAAGGCAGTAGCCCGCGAGATCCTCGCGGATCCGCGTGAAGTCGAGAAGCCTCAGCGCATGGTCATTCATTTTCCCAATCCTCGGGTCGCGTGTTGCCCGGCCGCCTTAAGCGGGACTTTCGGCCTTCCGCCCTCGCGTATTCGGCGGAATTCAGGAGTTCCTCCCTGATGCGGAGATAGCTTTCGAAGCGATCAGGATGGATGCGGCCTTCGTCGAGGGCGGACCTGACGGCGCAGCCCGCCTCGTGGCTGTGGGTGCAGGAGGTCCCGTAGGCGCACTCGCTTTCGAGCCCCGTCATTTCGGGGAAATAGGCGATCAGCGCCGAAGGCTCGATGCCGCGCAGGGCGAGGCGTCTCATGCCCGGCGTGTCGGCTATCCAGGTCTTACCGTCGGCGAGGGGAAGGAGCTCGGCCATCGTCGTCGTGTGTTTGCCCCGATCGAATTTTTCCGACACGGCGGCAGTGCGTCTCAGCAGGCCAGGCTCGAGGGCGTTGATCAGGCTCGATTTCCCCACCCCCGATTGCCCCACGAAGACCGAGACGTCTTCGTCGATGAATTCGCGAAGCTCGCCGATGCCATCGCCCGAATCGGCCGAGGCGACATGGACGTCGTAGCCGAGTTCCTGGTACTCCGCGAGCCTGTCCTCGATATCCTCGTCGAAGCCCAGATCGGACTTGTTGAGCACGATGAGCAGCGGAGCGGAAGCAGCCTCCGCGAGCACGGCGACCCGGTCTATGAATCGCGGCCTGAACGGCGGGAGGCGCGGAGAAGTAACGCAGACGACCAGGTCAATGTTGGCCGCGATGGCCTGCGACGATTGGCCCTTTTCGTTGAATCGGCCGAAGACATTGCGTCGCGGCTCCATGGCCGTGACGAGGCCCCGCGAGGAGGTATGGGCATCGATCTCTATTTCGACCCTATCGCCGGCCGCGAGGCTGTTCCAGGTACCCGTCAGATCGCGAAGCCTCTTGCCCTTGATCCCGCAGAGCCTCTTGCTTCCATCGTCACAGGAGACCTGGAAGAGACTATTGCTGCCCGAAAGGACGAGACCCTTCACCGTCTCGCACCGTCGAGGGCGAAGGGGCCCTCCAGCCCGTAGCGCCTCGCGAAGCCTGCATAGACCGCTTCGAAGGGCTCGGGGCCGGTAAGATAAAAGCGATCGCGATGACCCTGCTCCGGTCGCGTCCCGCCTTCGCCCAAGAGCTGGTCGCGACCATCGAAATCGCCGCGATCGACGAAATCGTCGCGATCTATGAGATCGCCGCGATCTATCAGATCGCGTAGGCGCCTGGCCACGCCCTCCCGGGAGTCGACGACCTTCACCGCGGAGCCTCCCCTTCTCGCCGCCAGCTCGTTCGCCATGACTTCTATCTCCTTCGCGACGTGAAGAAAATGGGTGCAGGCCAAGACGATTTCGTCGACGCCCTTTTCGACGAGGAAGGCGACATGGGGGCCTATGGCTCCCATCGTTTCCGATGGCTCGGCTTCGAGGAAGCGCCGCTCGACGAAGGCGACGAGATCCTGGGCCCCCCGCCTCTCCACCCGGCAGGTAGAAGCGAAGCGATCCTCGAGCTCGTCGAGATAGGGATCGACGACGCTCCGCTCGGTGGCGAGGATGCCGATGACCTTGCTCCTCGATTCCGAGGCCGCCGGCTTGACGGCGGGAACCGTGCCGATGACGGGGAGGCCGGGATGGTCGGCCCGGACGGCGGCGAGGGCGGCTTGCGAAGCCGTATTGCAGGCGATAACCAGGGCATCGGGAGCGAAGGCGGAGACGAGGCGCCTCACCCTGTCTCTCACGATGGCTTCGACTTCCTCCCTCGTCTTCGTGCCGTAGGGGAAACCCTCGCGATCGGCGAGGTAGACAAAATTCGCCCGGGGCAGGTGGCGCCGAGAGGCTTCGAGATAGGGCAAGCCGCCCACTCCCGAATCCATGATCGCGACGAGGGGCCCTTTGTTGCGCTCAGGAAGCACCGAATAACCTGTCGAAATCGGAGCGGGCCTTGTCGGCTGACTGGCGACCCTTCCGGTCGCCTGTACCCGCGATGAAACGCGCAGGATCGGTCTCGTACCAATCGCAGAGATTGCGGCGATCCTTGTCGACGACCTGCGCTTCGATGGTTTCCGCGCAATCCCACCGGGCTCCCTTACGGAAGAAGCGGCAATTGCGGCAGGCATGGAGATCCTGCCCGCATTCTCCGCAGACTTCGTTGAATCCCGGCTTCTCGCGCGCCATGGCGGCGCCGCAAAACGCACACATGGGCACATAATAGGGACTCGGGCTTGCCGAAGGCAAGACCATCGGCTAGGGTAAGCCCATGTACGTCTATCGGCCTTGCCCCGAACCGGGCTGCGGCCTCTCCGCCTTCCTCGACGACGAGCACTGCCTCCTCCACGCCGAAGCACCGGCCGAGGCGATCGGGCGGGCGATCGAGATGCTCCGCGCCTCGGAGGAAATTCGCAATCTCAACCTATCCGGCATCAGTCTCGAAGGCATCGACCTCTCAGGTAAATCATTCATTTGCTGTTCCTTCGCCTCGGCCTCCCTCCAGACCGTCCTGTTCACGGGAGCCCATTTCAAAATCTGCTTTTTCGACGGGGCCGACATCGTCTCCTGTGACTTCTCGGGCATCGACGCTCAGTTTTCGAGTTTCGGTTCAGCTCGGATACTCAACTCGACCTTCGAGCATTCCGAGCTTCTCCACGTCAATTTTTCCGGGGCGCGGATCGAAGACTGCACCTTGAGCAATTCCAATCTTTACGACTCGCGCTTCATAAAGACGGAAATCGTCACCTCCGCCTTCGAGGATTGCGACCTCAAACGCGTCCATCTCATTCCGGCGTCGGAGGTCGGCGTGAGTTATCGCTATTCGAACACGGCGGAGGCCATCCGCGACCTGGACCACGCATGGCAGTGACCTTCAAGCTGTACCAACATTACTCCCTCTACGGCTTCGCCAATTCCTACATATTGGGGAACGACGAGACGAACTCCGCGCTCATCGTGGATCCGGGAGAATTCACCGTGGGAATGCTCAATCATGTGGAGAAGAACGGCTACTCCGTCTCGGCTGTCCTTATCACCCATTCGCACATCCACCACGTGCGGGGCCTCGCCGCACTCCTTCGCGTCTACGCGGCGAGGACCTTCGCCGCCTCGTCGAAGGTCTCAGGCATCCCCACGCGCGTCGTGCGCGACGGTGAAATCCTCGACGTCGCGGGCTTCGAGGTGGAGGTATTGTCCGTTCCCGGCCATTCCCCCGATTCCGTCATCTATTCCTTCGGAGGCATGCTCTTCACGGGGGACGCCATACAGGCCGGCCTCCCCGGAAAGACGCTCTCGACATACAACGCTATGCTCCTCGCCGACCGCGTGAAAAAGAGGCTCGCCGACATCCCCGACGGCATCGTCCTCCTCCCCGGTCACGGCCCCCCCTCAACCTTGGGCAGCGAGCGCCGCTACAACCCGGCCTTCGATCCCGCGTGGACAGGCAATACTAAGACGAATTACGACTTTTTCGTGTGACGCGCGGACGGCTCCGCCCTGACCTCACCGGGCCGCTGGGGAAAGATCCCTTCCATTTCTGCGAGGCAATCGGAGAGGAAGGAGTTGAGGAGGTCGAGGCCCCGGCTGTCGAGGCAGAGGCTGGCCCCCTCCCTCCCCACATGCCGCCTCCATTTCTCGAGGCTCTCGCCGATGATCGATAGGGGGTCGAGCCCGAAGCGCCGCTCGAAGGCGTCGCGGTCGAGGCCGGCTTTGGTCCTGAAAGCCATCATCACGACCTCGAAGGCGGCATCGAAGGGCCCCACTTCGGTCTCGACGGCGGTCGGCCCCGACTCCGAGGAGTATGCCTCGAGCGATCGAGCCTCATCGACGCGAAGGCAGCCCCCGTCGACGCCGGGAATCGCCGGGCCCTCGGATCGGCGGGCAATCGTCCCCGAGGCGCCGGGGCCCACCCCTAGCCACGACCCCATTCGCCAATACACGAGATTGTGCTCCGATTCCATCCCAGGCAAGGCATAATTGGAAACTTCATAGCGCGTAAGGCCTCGCCGCGAGAGCCCGTCTTCGGCCGCTTCGCGCTCGTCGGCCGCCCTATCCTCGTCCTCCAGGGCGAATTCGCCCTTGCTCCAACGGCCTTCAAGGAGGGTGCCGGACTCGAGGGTCAGGTCATAGATCGAGACGTGGCCGCAGCCCTCGTCGGCGAGGATCCCGGCCTCCTCGGCGAGGCCCCCTTCGCGCTCGAAGCCGGCGATGAGATCGGCCGACAGGCGCAATTTCCGCCGCGCGGCAAGTCGGAGGGCCGACAGGGCGGAGGCCGCGTCGGATGGACGCCCGAGCTCTGCGAGAAGCCTGTCGTCGAGGCTCTGGACGCCAAGGCTGAGCCGCGTCACCCCTTCGCCTTCGAGTATTGCGAGAAATTCCTCGTCGACGCTTTCGGGATTGGCTTCCACCGTCCACTCCGCCCCCGAGTCGGCGCGCATCCCGATGCCGTTGAGGAGTCGTCGCAAAGCCTGTCTCGGCAGGAAAGAAGGTGTTCCGCCGCCTACATAGAGGGTCCGAAATTCCTTGGCGGAAAAGCGATCGGAGAGCGCCTCGAGACGCGCGAGGGTCCCAGACACCACGGCCTCCATGACGGAAGGGCCTCGGGAACCGGGAACGGTCGAGAAGAAATCGCAATAGGAACATCGGGAGGCGCAAAAAGGAACGTGGACGTAGAGGGAGGACGGGATTTCGAATTCGCCCGGTCCACGGGAGGATCGAGGATCGATCAGGGGCTCCCGAAGCGCTTGAAGGGCCAATAGACGAGAAGCACTTCGCTTTCAAAGGAATCCAATCCAACCGGTCCCCAGGTTCTCGAATCTGCACTCGATGCTCGATCATCGGCCGCCACGAAGTATTCACCCTTGCCCAGGACCCGGGGCGACATGCTGCCCGAAAGGGGAAATCCCTTTTGCCAGCCCTCGGGCAGACTCGGCTTGTGGATATCGTAGCGACGGGAGGAAAACTCGAATTCGGTGAGGGCGTTCGAGGCGTCGGCGGGTTTGACCTTGAAGACGAAATCTTCCATCGAGACCTCATCGCCGGGAAGCCCGATCACGCGAAGGGGAAAGGGTCCCATGATGGCGGGATCGCGGGTCCGCGATACGGGCCGATAAAGCTGAAGGGTGACAAAGCGCGCGAAGGCCTCGGCCATGCTTCCGAAAAAACCACGATGGGGGACGAAGGGGGGACTCACGATGACGATGTCGCCCCGCCGCGGCCTTGCCATCGCGGGCAACTTGCCGAAGGCGGTGCGTGGGCCGAAGGGGGCGGGTGTGGCGAGGATGCGGTCCCCGACAAGGAGGGTCGGGGCCATCGATGTGGACGAAACGGCATAATTGCCCATAAAGAGCCCGGTAATCGTTTCGAAACCGAGAAAGACGAGGAAGAAAAGCCCGAGCCGGAATAACAACTTCCTGCGGCCTTCGATCTTTTCGGTGAACGATCTGCGTTTGAATAGTGCCATACGAGATATCCGCGGCCGACACTAGCATGAAGGAGGGGCGATGGCAAGCAATGGAGAAAGGTGATGCGGCGCAAGGTATACACGATTCGCGGGGCGCTGCTATACTCCGCCTTCGCGGAGGAGCGAAGATGATTCCCGATGGCGTGAAGCTTGTCGCCGTCAACAGACGAGCGCGTTACGACTACACGATCGAGGAGAGCTTCGAGGCCGGCATCGTCCTTCTCGGTACCGAGGTCAAATCGGTAAAGGACGGAAGGCTCTCCTTCCCCGACGCATTCGGAGAGGTGCGGGACGGGGCGGTGTGGCTCCGCAATTTCTCCATCGCCGAATATCCATTCTCGTCGATCTTCAACCACGATCCCGAGCGCCTCAAGAAACTGCTGCTTCACGCCCAGGAAGTAAAACGGATCGATCGACGCGCGAGGGAGAAGGGTTACACGCTCATACCCCTCGCGGTCTATCTCAAACATGGACTCATCAAGGTCGAGCTGGGACTCTGCAAGGGCAAAAAACTCTACGACAAGCGCGACGACATCCGCGAACGCGATCTCGACCGTGAAATGAATCGCGCTTTCCGGCGCAAGGGCGAGGATTGAGGGAATGAGGATCACGGGCGGAAGCCTCAAGGGACGCAGCGTGCGCGTGCCGGAGGGAGGGCTCGAAATACGGCCCGCTATGGACAGGATGCGCGAATCGATATTCGCGATTCTCGGCGATCTCGAGGGCCTTTCCTTCCTCGATCTTTTTGCCGGCTCCGGCATCATCGGCCTGGAAGCGGTCAGCAGGGGGGCCGACCCGGTCGCCTGCGTGGAAAAGGATAGGAGCAAATTCCCGACCTTGCTGCAGAACGTCTCGATCGCTCCGCGCAGGATCGAATGCCACGCGATGCCCGTCGAGCGTTTTCTCCTTCGGAACAAGCACGCCTTTTCGGTGATCTTCCTCGATCCGCCCTTCCCTTATGAATTCAGGCTCGAATTGCTCTCGAGGCTCGCCGACTCGCCGACCCTCGCCGAGGACGGCCTTCTGCTCATCCACCATCCGCGGGAAGACGGACTTCCCTCGGAGTTAGGGAGAATTCATCTCGTGGATGAGAGGGAATTCGGGCGTTCCATCGTCAAATTTTACAAGTCCTCGCCGAAATCCTGAAGTTCGCGGGCAAACGGCGGAAAAAAATCGATTGAATATTCATCAAACCCAGCCTATATTCATCTTACGGCCATAAAATGGAAAAGAGGGTTTTCGAACGGTTCGCGGCTGAAGGACTCATCAAGACAGCGGATCTGCCTCGAAAAGGCCTTCCCGGTGACGACCGGGTCAGGCTCAACCGAAGGGGCAATGAGTTCTTCAACAAGGGCGATACCGAGACGGCACGACGGATATTCCAGACCACGGGCTATTCCGATGGCCTGATCCGTGTCGGCGACCGGTACCTTTCGGCGAGTCGCCCCGTGGACGCGCTCAAGATGTACTGGCTCGCACGGGACGGATCGAGGACAGAGCCATTGATCGAAAAAGCCGCCGCCGCCATCCGGAAACTCCTCGAGGAAGAGGTAATCAATGAGCGACCTTGAAAAGCAGGAAGCGGAATATCACGATTCCGTTTCATCGAGGGAAAGCAATCCCGAACTCGCGGAAATCGCGGATTACTCGAAAAAGGGATACCAGTACCTCAAGGAAAACCGGATCGAAGAGGCGGAGGAGTGCTTCGCCCGCATCCTCGAAAAGGATCGGGAGAACAACTACGCCCTGGTCGGCCTCGGCGACGCCGCGCGCAAGCGCGGAGCCTATCGCGACGCGGTCGATCACTATAAAAAATGCCTCGTCTACCATCCTGGCAACAATTATGCGCTTTTCGGACTCGCCGACTGCTACAAGGCCCTCAACCAGTACCAGAAAGCCATCGAGATATGGGAGCAATACCTCCTCCACGACAACAAGAACATCACCGTCCTCACCCGCGTCGCCGACGCCTACAGGAAGGTGCGCGACTTCCGCAAATCGAAGGCCATCTATCTCCGCGTACTCGAGATGGAGGCTGACAATCCCTACGCCCTGATAGGTCTCGGCCATCTCCATTACGATTTCAAGGAATACCGGGATGCCCTCGGTTTCTGGCAGCGGATGGTCGAGCTGCAAGGCGACTCGGTCGACATCAGGGTGCTCACCTCCATCGGCAACTGCTATCGCAAGCTCAAGCAGTTCGAGCTCGGCATCGATCCCTTCTCGAAGGCTCTGGCGAAGGAACCCGACAATTTCTACGCCCTCTTCGGTCTCGCCGACTGCCATCGCGGCCTGGGTCAACCCGCCAAGTCCCTCGAGCACTGGAACAAGATCCTCGCCCGCGATCCCCGCAACAAGGTCATCCTCACGCGGGCGGGCGACGCCCTGCGAGCCCTCGAGCGCTTCGACGAGGCCATCGACTATTATCAGCGGGCTCTCAACATCGAGTTCGACGTCTACGCGGTCCTGGGTCTTTCGGTCATCGCGCGGCTTCAGGGGAAGTTCGACGACGCGATCGTGTCGCTGCGCAAGCTCATCCAAAACGATCCGAAGAACTATCGGCTCTATATCGAGCTTTCGCAGTGTTACACCTCGACCGGCGAGCGCCAGAAGGCCCTCGAGGCCCTGATGGATTTCCAGCGCCTCGGCATCAGGAACGTATACGTCCAGGACGCCCTCGCGAAGCTTCAGCGAGCTTGACTTCCAGCCTGCGGACGCGGGCGAGTGCACGGCTTCGCCGAGGCTCGTCGCCCGCCGCTTCCGCTGCTGACCTGGCAAAGTCCAAGGCAGCTTCGAGATTGTTCTCAAGCCCCTCGCAAAGGCGCGCCGATTCGAGAAGGCTCTCGTAGCCCCGACCCGCTAGATCCAAAGCCCGCCTCGCGGCGGGCGCGTCGCCATTTTTTCTCAGGCGCCTTGCGAGCGAAAGGGCCGCGCGCTCGTCGCCTCCCTCCGCAGCCTCCCGCAACAAGGCCTCCCCCTCCCCGGTTCGTCCGCAGGCGATGAAGATTCTCCCGAGATTGCGCGGGTCCGCGAAGGGACGCGGCCCCGCGGAGGCAGGGTCGCCGAAGAGCTGCAAAGCTGAGGCAAAAAGGCCCGCGAGATTCGCGACATCGCTGAGGTTGTGCGAGGCGACGAGGTCGAGACGCGGATCATCGCCTTTTTCGAGGTAGGAGAAATACACGCCGGGAATTTCCGCCCCGGGGATGTCCTCACCTCTTTCTTTCCCCAGGACGGGGCCTTCGAGTTCTCCCAGGGCGGCGCTCCCGATGAGTGGTCGCCACAGGCGGCGAGCCGTATGCACGAGGTCGATATGGACGCCGAAGTCGGGGCGCCTGATCTTCTTCATTACGCAGCGGCTTGAGAGCAGCGGCCAGTCGAAGGCTTTGCCATTGAAGCTGACGAGATCGGGCGAAGAGCCTAGGGTGCTTACGAAGGCCCGCACGAAGGAGGCCTCGCCCGGATAGTCAGCGAGGAAGAGCTGGTCAATCCTCAATGAGTCGCCTTCGACGATTCCCGTCGACGCGAGAAAGGCGATAGTGCCCGCTCCTCCTGACAGGCCAGTCGTTTCGAAATCGAAAAACCTGAGATCGACTGTCCGAAGCGGAGCGGTTTCGCGGGAAGGGGTCGCGGCGAACTCGGCGCGCCCAAGACGGATAATGAAAGGAAGGGGATCGTAGAATTCGGGGAGGCGAAGGGGAAAGCTCCGGCTCCTCCGAAATAGGAATTCGTCCAATCTTTCCCAGGATGCGAGGAAAGCGGGAAGGTCTCCATCGCGTGGCGCCGAGGCGAAGGTCTGCGGCGCGGCCCTCTCCTTGAGACGGACCAACCTCGACTTGAGCGACGAGGCCATGTCAGACCCGATCGTCCTGCCGGATTCCAGCCATGACCGAACCGCCCAGGGTCCTCAGAAAATCGCGCACGAGGGGCTTGAGCTCTCGTCCCACCACAAGCGGGCTCCCCGAACCCTGGGGCACGAAATCGACGCCGATGCAGGAGGGGCAGCCGTCCTTGCAGCCGCAGCTGCCCTGGCGGTCCGCGGCGGCGGAGAAGAGCTCGGGCAACCTGGAAGAGAGGCCCTCGGCGAGGCCTGTGCCGCCGGGGTAGCGATCAAAGAGGAAGATGGCGGGCTCGCCGAAGTGGGGATCGCGCACGCGCTCCGAAAGACCGAGGTCGCGAGGATCGCACATCAGGAATATGGGGGCGATGTCGTGGAGGAGACGGCCGACGGCAGCGACGATGGCGCCCTTCTTCGATTCGCCCAGGGACGCGAGAAAGCGGCCCGAATCGCTTTGCTCGGCGAACAGAATCGCGATGGCGCGCGTCTGCATCTCCTCGGGAGGAAGGTGGATCTCGCCGTAGCCGACGTTCTCGTGGCTGTGGAAGCGGAGCTTCTTGAATCTCTCCGCCTGGCTCCGCACGAGGACGTCGCCGACGACGAAGCGACAGGCCGCATCACCAGAGGCCGTGACGAAAGAGCCCTCCTCGTCCTCGGTGAGCACCGAGAGGTCGGTCTTCACAATTGCATCGGTCCAGTAGTCGACTTCGCGTTCGGTGACGAAGCAGGTCCGGTTCTCGAGATCGAGCTTCTCGACGATGTACTGTCGCCCGAGATGGATATAGACGGCATCGTCGTAGATGAGTTCCTTTGCCCCCGGCCTGTCCATCTCGCCGATGACCCTCGAGCCGCCGCCCGTCCTGTCGACGATCACCACGTTGTCCGAGCTCGCAGAACGCAGGGAGACCCCCTCGCTCGGATAGGCGTCGGCGGACCAGTACCAGCGGCCGCCGGCGAGTCGCACGATCCCGTCTTCCTGAAGCCAATCGAGGGCGTCCCGCAGCTCGCCTCCGGTCTCGGCCTCCTCGTAGGGCAGTTCGTAGGCGGCGCAACGCACATGGTCCATGAAAATGTAGGGGTTGGAGGGATCGATCCGTCCGGATTCGGGGGCCCGTCCGAAGAAGTACTCGGGATGGCCGATTATGTACTGGTCGAGGGGGGCCGAGGAGGCGACGAGGAAGGCGACCGAGAGGTCGCCGCGACGCCCCGCCCTCCCCGCCTGCTGCCAGAAACTCGCGAAACTTCCCGGAAAGCCGGCCACGACGGCGGCATCGAGGCCGCCGATGTCGATGCCGAGCTCGAGCGCGTTGGTCGACACCACACCCTGGATGCTTCCTTCGCGAAGTCCCCGCTCGATGGCGCGTCGCTCCGTCGGCAGGAGCCCCGCGCGGTAGGGTTTGACGGTAATGCCCTCGTTATTCGTGAAGGGATTGGCGAGAGCCTCGTTGATGTAGGAGGCGATGAGTTCGACCCGGAGCCGTGAGCGGGCGAAGAGGATGGTCTTAATTCCCCTCCTGAGGAGGAGGAGGGCGAGCTTTTCGGACTCCGTCGCCGTGCTCTTGCGTATGCCCTGGACCGCGTCGACGAGGGGCGGGTTGTAGAACACGAGGACCCGGCCCCCGCGAGGAGCGCCGTTATTGGTGACCGCCTCAACCTCGGCGCCCACAAGTTTCGTCGCCAGTTCCACGGGATTGCCTATGGTCGCCGAGGAGAGGATGAATTGGGGTTTCGCGCCGTAAAAAGCAGCGACGCGCTTGAGCCGCGACAGGACGTTGGCCACATGGGAGCCGAAGACGCCGCGATAGGCATGCATCTCGTCGACCACGACATAGCGGAGACCGGTGAAAAACCTGATCCATTTCGGGTGGTTCGGCAAGATGCCGGTGTGGAACATGTCGGGGTTCGATATGACGATGCGCCCCGTGTCACGGGCGGCGGCGCGAAGGGAATCGGGGGTGTCGCCGTCGTAGGTGAAGACCTTGAGCCCGAGGTCTCCCGACAGGGTGAGTTCGTTGAGCTCGGCCTGTTGGTCCTGGGAGAGGGCCTTGGTCGGGAAAAGATAGAGGGCACGGGCATCCGGGTCGCGGAGGAGCCTGTCCGCGACGGGTAGGTTGTAGCAGAGGGTCTTGCCGCTGGCCGTGGGCGTCACGACCACGACGTTGCCGCCACGTCGTATCCGGTCCCAGGCTTCGCGTTGATGCGAATACAGGCGATCGATGCCGCGGCCGGCGAGGGCCGAACGAAGCCGCGGATCGATGTCTTCGGGCAGCTCGGCCCATACGGCATCCCTGGCCTCCTCCCTCTCGATATGGACGATCGACGGGGCGATCTCGGGATCGGCGAGAAGTTCGTCGATCCTCTCGCTGGCGGCAAGGGTGCTCATGTCCTATACTCTTAGCATGCCGGTCGGATGACGCCAATGGGAAGCCGACCGCGTTACCATCCAGGAGGAATCGTGGCCAGGGTCATATCGATAGTGCTCGGCGGGGGCAAGGGAACCCGCCTCTATCCCCTCACCAAGGACCGCGCCAAGCCCGCCGTCCCCTTCGGCGGCAAATACCGAATCGTCGACATACCCATTTCAAACTGCATCAACTCGGGCTTCAACCAAGTCTACATCATCACCCAATTCAACTCCGCCTCACTCCATCTTCATCTGTCGCGGACCTACAAATTCGACGCTTTTTCCCGCGGTTTCGTGGAGATACTCGCGGCTGAACAGACGCTCAGGCATTCGGGCTGGTACGAGGGCACGGCGGACGCGGTCCGCAAGAACCTCCTCCATTTCCGCAACCACAACCCCACGCACTACATGATCGTATCGGGCGACCAACTGTACCGGATGGACCTGAAGACCATGCTCGAAAGCCACATCCAGTCGAAGGCGAGGCTCACCATCGCCTGCACGACGGTGACAAGGGAAGACGCCTCGGCCTTCGGCATCGCCCGCATCGACGAGAAAAACCTCATCGCCGAGTTCATGGAAAAACCGGGCCCGACAAAGGACATTTCGGCCTGGCGCATCCCGCCCCGCCTTCCCGAGCGGAGGTCGACGGGTCGCGACTACCTCGCCAGCATGGGTATCTACATCTTCGACGCCGAACTCCTCGAGGAGAGCCTCGCGAACGAGTTGAACGATTTCGGAAAAGAGATAATTCCCTCGATCCTGTCGAGCGAGCCCGTGAACGCCTTCGTCTTCGACGGCTACTGGGAGGACATCGGAACAATTGCGTCATTTTACGAGGCGAACATCGATCTCTGCTCCATCAATCCGCAGTTCAACTTCTACGACATGGAGAGGCCGATCTACACGCACATGCGTAACCTGCCGGCCTCCAAGATCAACTTCTCGAACATCAACCTGTCCCTGACCGCCGACGGCTGCATCATCACCAACGCGAGCATCGTCAAGTCCATCATCGGCATCAGGACCATCATAGAGTCGGGGGCCAGCCTCGACGGCGTCGTCTGCATGGGAGCCGACTACTACGAAACCGAGGCCGACAAGGAAGCCAATGCCCGATCGAGACTGCCCAACATCGGGATCGGCGGCGGGAGCATCATCAAGAAGGCCATCATCGACAAAAACGCCCGCATTGGCGAGAACTGCCGCATCGGCATCGACGATGTCGAGAGAAAGGACGGCGACTACGGGAACTGGCACATCATCGACGGCATCATCGTGATTCCGAAAAAAGCCGTCCTCCCGCCGGGAACCGTCGTCTAAACGGACGTGGACCGACCTCGACCGCGCGACAGGGCGAGGCCGGCCGTCACTGTAGTTCGTCCGCCCCGATATCGGGAAGACCGAGGCCAGCGGCGGAAGGTCGGGGAAGTCCGGAAAAATCATGGCTTGTCTCCGCCGGACCATAGACGATGCCGCGGTCGACGATGGGCGAGCCCTCGAGCAACTCGTAGCCGCCCTTGGGCGCCGATCGCAGTACGGCGACGGCGCCCAGATTGATCGAGGCACCCTTACCCGACGACGACGCGTCGAAGGGGGGAAGACCGTCGACCGTCGCAATCGTCGAGGCCCCCGAGACAAGGGTTACAAAGCCGGAGAAGGCACAAGAGCCGATTTCGCCTCGCTCCGGAGCGCGATCGCTGTCCAGAAGTCTCGCCCCGCCCCGCGCGATGAAGAGGTCGTCGACGAGGAGGGGCATCCCTCCGCGAGCCGAAAAGACCAGGCCCCCCTTCCCCGCTCCGCCATCGATGAAGCTGTCGAAGACAAAAGCGACATTCGAATCGCTAAGTTCCACGATGGTGGTCGGAGGCCCCGACGAGGTTATATGGCTATTCACCACCTTGCCTGTCGAGGATTTGATCATGGCGCCCCGCCTGAATCCTGCCGCTCCCGCGACCTCAAGCTGCATCCGGTCGATCGCGAGTGCGGTGGAATCGGCCGAGAGACCGACCGAGCTGATCCCGGCGGGAGCGCCCAGACGCGAGGCGCTGAGCCCGAGGCTGCCGCCCTGGAGCGATAGGCAGGTAATCCATGCCGTCGAACCGTTCGCACCGAGGTCCGATTGGGCGACGGCGACAGTCGAGTCGCGGGCGACCAGATCGGCTCCTCCTCCTGAGCCGCCGAGGCGAAGGATTGCGCCCTTCAGGTCTACATTCGAAGCGGTTGCATCGACCAGCGTGAGGGTCTTCGCCGTCCGCCCGGAAATCGTACTGTCGCGGACTTCGAGGCGGCCATTCATCACCTTGACGGCCTCGCCATCCCCGTCGGCGAAATTGAGGGAAAGCCCCGAAAAACCGATCCTGCCTCCGTTCGCCGAAATGGATGGTTGGCCGGCGGCCGGCGCGGGGAAGCTCAGGCTGCCTTGCTCCGGGGAATCGGGCCAGAGCCACGAAAGGGAAGCTCCGCTCGTAATCTCGAGGGAACGATTGCCCAGGGAAAGGGGAGATTTCTGGCGAAAGCCCGAACGGACGCGAAGAACGGACTCGGCGGTGCGAGAGGCCGCCAGCGCCTCATTTATGCTCGAAAATGGCTTGTCGGGTTCGCCGCTGCCTCCCTCGGGCGCGCCTTGATCGACATAGAGTCCCTCGGGATCGATCACGCTCGAGAAAGGCCCGATCCTTGTCGAAACATTTCCAGCCTCGTCGATGGCCCATGCGCTCAGGCGCCAGGCCCGCGCCTTCGATCCCGCCGCGTCGAGGGTAAGGGCCCCCCGATAGTCCAGATCTGTCGACCTGCCCGATCCGTCGTCGAGCTCGACCATGATCCGCGAGTCGGAAGAGGCGACCAGCGAGACATTGATCGGACTTCGAGAAAATGGCGGCAGCGAGCCTTGAATGGAAGGCGGCGAAGGAGGCTGGCGGTCGACGGTCAGGCGGGCGAAGCCCTCCTCTCCTCCGATTGCCGAAGCGCCAGCGCCGGAAAAGGCCCTATATCTGATCGTCACAATTCGTGTCGTTTTCGGGGCAGTGTCGATGATGAGTCCGTCCGTCATGAGCGGCGAGGAGGCGGTCACGGCACCGGGGAAGGCCCTTCCCTCCGCGAGCTCGTAGCGGAGAGTCGCGCCCGGAGCGGCGGAGAGGGTAAAGGTCTCCGCACGGACAAGGGACCCGTCAAGGCCGAGTATTGGCTTTGAGGGAAATCGTGGTGGTCGGTCGAGGCGAATCGAGGAAGGCGCGCTATCGAGCATGCCGGCGCTCCTGCCTCTCCACGCGAGCCGGACAGAACCCTCGCCAGGCTCAAGGGGAATCGGACCTCGCCACGGCGTTTCTTTTTCCCCGTCCAGACTATACAAAATATCCCCGTCGTAGGGAGGAAATGCGACAAGCGAGGCCGAGCCTGGTTCTCCGGCGATGAGGGCAGGAGGGGCCGGCGTCGCGGCTGTCGTCGTCGCAGGAGAAATGGGCGAGAGCCGCACCGTAATGGGGCTTGGTCGATAGCGAATGAGGCCGTCCTTGAGGAGGCCGATCGCCACGGCAAGGTCGGAGGACCAGCCATAGGGTCCGCGGAGGCGGAGGACCGCCAATCGCCCCTCCGCTTCGAGGGGCTGCCAGCGGCCGAGGCTTCCGAGGTCCGAGTCAGTGCCGACTGCGTACACGAGTTGTCCGGAACTCGGTAGGGCAAAGCGCAGGATGGCCGAAGAATCGCCCGATTCAATCGCGGGTGTCCCGGGGTCGAAGGAGGGATCGGGCTTCGGGGTTTGAGCTGGCGCGAGTGCTCCTGCTCCCGACGCGGGGACGCCTTCAGGCAGCACCTTGTAGGCGAAACTCGCCAAGGGACTTTCGTTGCCGACCGCATCGACGGTCTTGGCGACGAGAACCCAGGTCGCGGTCTGTCCCTTGCTCACCGGCAGAACGAGGGGTCGCTCCGGGTTCCAACTCGCCAGGGATCCGAAATCGATCCCCGGTCCCGAAATCGAAAATAGGATCGCGGAACCAGCCTCGCCCGCGAGGTTGACGGTCAGGGGACCAGCGTACGAACCGGAGAGCGGATCGGGGACGGGAGGCGGGGGTGCGAGGCGATCGACGAGATAATCCGAACGGACGACGCCCGACGAATCGCGAATTTCCAACGAATACTGACGTTCTTCCCCGGGCGAGGCTTCGAGAAGGAGGGGGCGATCGAAGTCGCGCCACTCGCCGTCGGGGAGAAAACGAAACATGGCCCCCGCGGCGGCGGGAACGGGAAGGCGGAATGACTGGCCTCGCGCGGACTGCGGGACGGGAGCCGCGAACGCTTCCCCCGCCAGGGAGAAAAACGAAGCAGCGACCGCCGCGATGACCAGAAAGCCCCTGCGCATGGCTAGTTCTTGAGGATCCTCAGAATTTCCTGGAGCTCGGGATCTTCGGGATAATAATGTGTCCTGAGTTCCTCTTCTGTAAGCCCCATGAGTTCATGGCTCATGTAATGGATCCAAATTTCGTCCTCGGGCCGCTTCACGACATGCTTGCGGCACCAGTAATCCGGAACTATGGGCAGGGAATCCCCCCGGTACTCGCAGATCTTGTAGTCATGGACCGCGATCTTCACGTCCTTGCGGGGAAGTCCCTTTTCGAGAATTACTTCGGTCAGGTAGTTGATAGTCCGGCCCGAATCGTAGATGTCGTCCACGAGGAGGACATTGTCGCCGGAACGCAGATACTCGGGGCTGTAGGTCCAGCCGTCGATGCGGACCTGGTCCCGCTTGCTGATATCCGTGTAGGAGCGAGCGACGACGGCGGCGTAGAAGACCGGCCGGCCTTCCTTTCTCACGGCCTTGAAATACTCGGAAAGAACATTGCCGATGTAGGCGCCGCCCCGAAGGGACACATAGATCACGTCGGGGACGAAGCCGTCCAGATGGATCCTGTGCGCCATCTTGAGGGCGTTATTCCTGATCACGTTATAGGGGACGAACTCCTTCTTGACGCTCGACATCTGCACCTCCCAGGAATTCGCGGTTAAAAAAAACCGACCGTCGACACGCCGCCGAATCCGGCGGCCGACGGTCGGCGCTCTTAACCGACTATACTTTTACTTCTTCGCGTATGCAAGCGTAACGCTCTGGCCGTCGCGGTTGACTGTGATGGACAGATCCTTCGCCTTGGGGTCGTTGAGCTGGCGGTAGAAGTCGCGCAAGCTCTTCACCGTTCCGCCATTCATGGCCGTGACGATGTCACCGGGGTTGAGGCCGGCCACGGAGGCCATGGACTTGGGTACGACATTGGCTACATAGACGCCGCTAAGACCCTTGGGCAACTTAGTCTGGTCGAGATCAGAGGAATCCAAGGAAATCGCGTCGATCCCGGGGAAGAGGTTGCCATCGTTTGCGGCCACCTTGGGATCGCGGGCCTCGATATGGGCATTGAGCTCGATGGAGGTGCCGTCGCGAACGACGCGGAAGCTTGCGGTCTTGCCGACCTCGAGCTCGCCGACGACTCGGACGACATCAGCCTGATCCTTCACGCTCTTGCCGTCGACGCCGACGATGAAGTCTCCGGGGAGGAATCCGGCCTTGGAGGCCGGGCCGCCGTTGAATACATGGGCGATGAAGGCGCCCTTTTGACCGTCGACGCCGAGATCGACAGCGCTGGCGTGATCGAGTTCCCTAAGGGATACGCCGAGCCAACCGTATTCGATGTGCTTCTTGGTGATGAAATCGTCGATGGCTTTCTTCGCGTTGTTGATGGGAATCGAGAAGCCGAGGCCGACGCTCGTGCCGGTGGGAGAGGCAATCCAGGTGTTGATGCCCACAACCTCGCCCTTGATGTTGACGAGGGCGCCGCCGGAATTGCCCTTGTTGATCGATGCGTCGGTCTGGATGAAATCGGAGATGTTGCCGTCCGGACCGCCCGAACGACCGAGAGCGGAGACGATGCCGACGGTCATCGACGATACGTAGCCGAAGGGGCTGCCGATCGCTATGGCCCAATCGCCTACATGGAGGGCCGACGAATCGCCCAGGGTGGCGACGGTGATGTTCTTGTCGGAGGTCTCGAATTTGACGAGGGCGAGGTCGAGCCTGTCGTCGTGGCCGACGAGCTGCGACTTGTATTCCCTTCCGTCGGAAAGGACCGCTTTAATGGAGGACGCGCTGCCGGCTACATGGTTGTTTGTAAGAACATAGACCGTATTTCCGTCGCGGCGCACGATGATGCCCGAGCCCAGACCCTTGGTCTGCATGTCGGGCGGCTGACCGTTTCCGTTGTCCTGGGGTTGTCCGAAGAAGAAGCGGAAGGGCAATTGGTCATTGGGCTGGGCCTGCTGCGGCGCCACGTTCTCGGTTACGTCGAGTTCGACGATGGCCGGCAGCACGTTGTCCGCGATCGATCTGAACGCATCCTGCACAGCCAGGGCGGAGGTGAGTCCGGCTCCGGGCGGGACGGGAGTGGAAGTCGTCGACGGCGACTCCGCGCTCACGGCCTGTCCGTGATGGGCTCCGAAGGAGAATCCCGCGAAGGCGAGCGCGAACCCGAAGATCACGCCCACAAGCACGAGATTCATCACGAAGAAATTGCGCGAATAGAGTCTCTTCAGGATTGACATGGCCAACTCCTCGAAATGGGATTACGTCAGGATAACGACGGAAGAGGGCGATGGTTACAGGCGAGAGCCAATCGGGACGATCCCTTCGAATCCGAAGGGTCTCCGGTTCCGTCGAGCCGACGCGTCGGAACTTATCAATTAGGATAACTCCATGCAGTCAGCACTTTGACGCTGCCGTCATGGTTTACTGCCACGGTATGCTCATAATGCGCCGAAAGACCTCGGTCCAGGGTGACCACCGTCCAATCGTCGGCGAGCACCTTCACGTCGCCCGTACCGAGGTTGACCATGGGCTCGATAGCCAGCACCATGCCGGGGACGATCCTCGGATTCGCGCCGGGACCGACATAATTGGGAATTTGCGGGTCCTCGTGGACGTCGAAACCGACCGCGTGCCCGCAATATTGGCGCACGACGCCGTACCCGTTGGCCCGTGCGTGACCGTACACCGCGCGCGAGACATCATGGATCCGCGCCCCCGGCTTGACCGCCTCGAGGGCCCTATCGAGGCACTCTCTCGTAACCCGCATAAGACGATCCGCATCTTCGGAAACCTTGCCGACCGGGAGGGTAATGGCCGCGTCGGAAAAATAGCCCTTGAGATTTATGCCGCAATCGAGGCCTACGATGTCGCCTTCCTCGAGGACCTTCCCGTCGGGGATGCCATGGATGACCACCTCATTCGGCGATACGCACAACGAAGCCGGATACCCCTCGTAGTCGAGAAAGGAAGGGGTTCCCCCGTTCTTTTCTATGTAACTCCGAGCGAAGCGATCGAGTTCGCGGGGAGTCACGCCGGGTCGAACAAGGGGTATGATCTCCTCGAAAAGCCGGGACAGCAGGGCGCAGGACTTGCTTATTTCTTCGATCTGATCCTGATTCTTCAAGCGCGTCACATATCCTCCACGAGAGCCTTGGTCTGAGCGGCGCGGCCGCTGAAGGGCGGTCCCCGACGCGAGGCGCTCATCGCGCCATACTTGAGGCAAGTACGCGAGCCTCGACATCGCCCGGATCCGCTGTCTCGGCGGCGTTGAAGGCCGCGATCGCATCCGCCTTTTTCCCTGCCCTCGCCGCGAGACGGCCCAATTCCTTGAGAGCCGCCGCTCGCTGATGCCCATTGAGCGAAAGCGTCAGCGCCGTCCCGAAAAGCGATTGGGCCGCGGCATCGTTCCCGACAAGTGAGGCGCTCAGTGCTTGGGCGAATGCCGCTTCGGGGCCATCCTCCCTGTAATTGGACGCGCCGTCGCGGGCCTTCGAATCCGCGTCGGCATAGTCGCCTCGCAGGATGTCGGCTGTCATTGCCCAAAACCACCAGCGAAGGTCGGCCCGGTCCGTGGGCGAAGCGCCGTCATGGATGACAAGATACTCATCCCAGCGGCCATGGGCGAGCAGCACGCGAAGGGCGAATTCCCTGGCTCGCGGATCGTCGCGATGCTCCTCGGCGAGGCGAATTGAGCGGGCGATGAATCGCCCCTCGCCCTGCCTGCGCGAGTCGAATTCGAGGCCGAGGGCCTCGGGCAAAAGGATCGATTTTCGCTCCAAGGCCGGCGCGAGGGCCGCCGCTTCCGCGGATTCGCCTTCGCGCAGGAGGATCGCGGCGGCATAGCGCAGGGCCTCCGGCTCGGAGGCGTTGCCCTCCGCGAGGGCACGGGCGGAAGCGACAGCCGTCTCGCCCGTCGGCTGCAAGACGGCGATGGCCGCTTCTGTCCGCCACGATGATCCCGATCCGCCCATCCTGGCGCCATTCCACAGAGTCAGCGCGCGCGACTTGTCTCCTTCGAGCCAAGCGGCATCCGCCCCCAGGACCGCGTCGTTCGGCGAAGGGTTGGGCCCGAGGGAGTCGAGGATTTCCCCTGTCATGCCGGCGTCCCACAAAACGGAGATGGCGGGACTCTGCCCTTCGCCAATCGCCTTTCTGAGCCATGCCTGGGCGGCGAAACGATTTCCCGACCTCATCGCGAGGAGGGCCGCGTCGATGTACCAAGAAGGATCGCCGGAGGCGACGGCAAGCTTCCTGCAGTCCTCCTGGTCGACGATGGGATGCGCCCCGCGGATCGAAAGCCTGGCTTCGGCCCAGAGATCGAGGTGAGACTCGGGTCGGAGCGGCGAAGGGAAGAGCTTGAAGGCCCTTTCGCCCTGCCCGTCGCGGAGAAATAGCCAACCGGCGGCAGCGGCGATCTCCTCGTTCGCGGGGAAGGCGCGAAGGGAGGTCTCGGCCGTGGCTGCGCCGCGCCCCCTGTCCCCCAAGGCCTCGGCCCGAAGACTTCGCTTGGCGATGGACATCCACTCCGTCGAATCGCGAGCCAGTTTGTAGAGTCGATCGAAGCCCTTCGCAAGGCCCTCGGCACCCTGCCCTTGGTCGATGATCGCATCGACCTGCGAGAGGGCGACAAGGAAGGACGACGCGTCCTTCCCCGCGCAGGAAACCAGGAAGGCGAAGGCGCAGGCGCAGGCGCAGGCGAAAATGAGGCCTGAGGCGGCGAGGTGCTGTCCCCCGAGCCCTCGGGTTTCAGCCCGCTTTGGCTTTCCGGATCCCATCCAGCACACCGTTGACGAATCGGAACGAGTCATCCGACCCGTATTCCTTGGCGATCTCAATGGCCTCGTCGATCGTGATCTGAATAGGAATGTCCTTCTGGAACATCAGCGAATAGGCGCCGATCCTGAGGATGGCGAGATCGACACGCTTGAGCCTCTCGAAGGACCAATTCTGGAGCTGCGCCTTGATGGCCGCATCGACCTCCCCGATATTCTCGATCGTGCCGGCGATCAGGAGGCGGGCGAAAACGCGATGCTCTTCCTCGAATCCCTCGAAACGCTCGGGTTCCAGCCAGGAAAAGGAAAGTAACTCGGAGACGGGCGTCCCCGAGGTCTCCCAGGCATAGAGGGCCTGGAAGGCCAGGATTCGCGCCTTGCGCCGTGATGCCATCAGCTTGACCTAGAAATTGAGGTTCTCTTCGTAGATCTTGACAGTTGCCTGTTTCCTGAGATCCGCGACGAGTCCTTCCTCGATCGAGGAGAGGAGTTTTTGCTGGGCCTCGGCCGCCAAGCGCTGCACGAGCAGATCCTGCACCGTCCCCTGCTGGCCGGGCACAGTGTCGGACAGGGCAAGCTGCTTTTGCGGGAGGGATTCGTTGACGCGGACGAGCTGGAGTCCGGCCTCGTTTTCGATGAGGTCGCTCACGTCGCCGACCTTCATCTTAAAGACCTTGTCCATGAAGGCGACTCCATAAATGTCTTGGAACTGCTGGGTCCGCGACACATAGACCGAGGGGGTAGCCTTGTAGAGGGCTCCGGGATCTGAGGACTTGATGACGTATTCATCGAACTTGGAAGGATCTGCCTTGATCTTGGCCGCAACCTTCGTAATCGCGTCGCGCTCTTTGGCCTTCGCGTCGGCAGAAAGCCCCCTGAAATCGACGAATATCACCGAAACGCGAACCGTATCGGGCCTTACCAGACTCGACTTCGCCAATTCATAGGCCTTGAGGACATCGTCGGAGGTCGGAGGTTGAAGAGTCTTGAGGTCCGCTTGCCGCTTGGCCTGAAGGTAAGCGCGAAAAAGGATTTGCTGCTTGAAATAGGTCTTCGCGTCCACGAAAATTCCCTGCGAATGGAGAGCCTGATCGAGATGGGCGTCATCTGCCCCGGGCCCGAGACTCGCCTTGGCCTGGGCCACGGCCGCGTTCACCTCCGAATCCGAGGCGTAGAGCTTCTCCCTTTCGCAGTACTGAAAGAACAGCATCGTGTTGATGCGCGAATTGAGGTATTGCTTCCTTTCGTCGACGGTGAGGGCCCTGCCGATGATCGATTGTATCTTCTCGACGTCGGTCTTGAACTGAAGCAGCGAGACGACCTCGAGTTTCGTGAGTCTGAGAGTCGCCACCGGCTTGTCGATGGTCTGACCGAATGAAGCCATGGCCAGGAGGGCAAAAAGGATGAGTAACGCTGCTCTTCGTTTCATGGGACTGCCTTGACGAAAAAAATCCTTTCTCCGATGAATCCGATCGGAGAAAAGTGGGGCGCACGCATACCGGAATACAAGGCGCCAACCTGACAAAAGTAACAGAAAGCCCCGCGGCCCGCAAGCCGCGACGGCCCGCAAGCACCGTCATGATCTTTGTGCAGCCGCGCGTCGGCGGAGGGCCGCGAGGCCGGCCAGACGCGGCTCGAGCTCGGCGGCCCTCCCCAGCGCCTCGATGGCCGCGACGGTTTCCCTGCGCCGGAGAAGCACCTCAGCCTTCTTCCGATAAAACTGGGCGAGATCCCTCGTCGGGAGATCCAGCTCCGTCGCTTCATCGAGGCGATCGATGAAATCCTCTTCGTCGAGGACCTTGGGAAGTTTGAGGAGAAGGACGGTCCTGAAGCGCAGGGCCACCACATCGAAGAAATAGCGAAACCAGGGTTTTTCCGCCTCCATGATGACGAGGCGCTTGTAATGGAGCCAGGCCTTGAGTACGCGATCCCTCCGCTCATAGGCCTCCGCGATGCAGAATTCCGCGTCCATGGCCTCGCCCCGATCAAGGTAACGTTCGAGCCTGAAGTCCCCGAGGGAAAGCGCCTTTTCATAGATTTCAAGGGCCTCGTCGTCGAGATCGTGGAGGAGGTCGTAGACGACCAGGCGGGCCTGGCTCTCGGGATCGTTCGTTCGGGCCTTGAGAAAGGCGCGAAAATCGAAGCCGCCCTCCTCGGAAGCCTTCCTGCGGAGTTGGCGATCGAAGGCCCTGCGCCTTTCCGGATCGGAAAGGACGCGATAGGCCTCGAGGAGAAGCCGCATCGCGCCTTCGGTGGCGCGCCTCCCCTCACCCTCGGGCGCGCCCGAAGAATTCTTGAAGGGAGCTATGTCGGGGTGGAATTTCTTCGCAAGTCGACGAAAGGCGCTTTTTACCTGGGCCGTGCTCGCGTCCTGGCCGACCCCGAGGATATCGTAGTAGTCCAGCACGCTGGTTCCTCTCGCCTTCGATCCTGCGCCGAAGGGTTGACCGACGGGCGAAGGCGAGCCGTAGCCCGCCTCCGCTCAGTCTTTCTTGGCCTCGCCTCTCGCCTTGAGCAGCTTGGTCGCGAAAATTGCGTCGCGTTCGCGCTCCTCCAGGGAGGATTCGATGAAGGCCTTGCGAGCCCGCGACTCGGGAATGACGATCTTGTCGAGGGCATTGACTCGACGTTGGGTCTTTTTCACCTCGCGGGCGAGACGCCAGACCACCGTCCTGAGCCCCGCCATCGCGACGAGCTTCTCGAGGAGGGCGGTGAACTCCGCTACCGTCTCGTCGGTGTCGACGGATGATCCGGTAAATGAGGTTTGGAGCTTGCGGGCGGGCACGACCGCCTCGAGGGAGGGGATTCGCTGTCCCGCCGCCTGCACCAGTGTCTCTTTAAGGATCATGTCGTTCTTCATGCCCTCGGCGAGTTCGCGGGCGCGTTCGCGTCCGATCGTGAGAATCATGCGCCGCATCACCGGGTAGGCGGACAGCGCTATCTCGTCGATCTCGCGCTCGAGCACGCGAACCTGATCGACCCTCTTCATCAGCTCCATCATGAGGATTTCACGCTTGCGTTCGAGGAGCTCGTAGCCCTCGACCGCGAGCGCAAGGTTGTCCTTCTCCTTGAGGAGATTCGATTTCGTCGGGGCGATCGTCTGCGTGGGCATTAGTGCGCTCCCTGTGCCGCCGTTGTCGCCGCCTTGGCATCGTGTTCGGCGGCGCCGGGCAGGTACTTTTCGATGTACTTCCGGGACACGCGGATGAGCTCCTCGCGCGGAAGGATGGAGAGAAGCTTCCAGCCGATGTCGAGGGTCTCCCCGATGCTTCGATTCTCGTCCTCGCCCTGGGCGAGGAATTCGGACTCGAAGCGCTCGCCGAAGCGGAGATACTGCTTGTCGAGGGCGGAGAGTTCCTCTTCGCCGATGATCGCCGCGAGGTTGCGGATGCTCTTGACGCGGGCATAGCAGGCGAAAAGCTGACTCGAGACATCCTTATGATCGTCGCGGGTCATGCCTTCTCCGATGCCGTCCTTCATGAGGCGCGAAAGGGAGGGGAGGACCGCGATCGGCGGATAGACACCCTTCTGGGAGAGTTCGCGATCGATGGATATCTGCCCCTCGGTGATGTAGCCCGTGAGGTCGGGGATGGGGTTCGTGACGTCGTCGTTGGGCATCGAAAGGATGGGAATCTGGGTGATGGAACCGGTCGAACCTTCGATCTTGCCCGCGCGCTCGTAAAGAGCGGCGAGGTCGGAGTAGAGATAGCCCGGATAGCCCTTGCGCGAGGGAACCTCGCCGCGGGAGGCGGAAACCTCACGAAGGGCCTCGCAGTAGTTGGTCATGTCGGTCAGGACGACGAGGACGTGCATGTTCTTTTCGTAGGCCAGGTACTCAGCCGCGGTAAGGGCCGACTTCGGCGTGACGAGTCGCTCGATCGAGGGGCTGTCGGCGAGGGAGAAGAACATGACGACTCGGGAGAGGACGCCTGACTTCTCGAAGGAATCCTGGAAGTAGCGCGCGACGTCGTACTTGATGCCCATGGCGGCGAAGACGATGGCAAAGGGCTCTTCGCCACCTCCGGTGGCGTCGAGAGAAGGGCTACCGCCCTTCTCTCCCCCACCTATAATACGGGCCTGGCGGACGATCTGAGCCGCGAGACGATTGTGCGGAAGACCATTGCCCGAAAAGAGCGGAAGCTTCTGGCCGCGAATGAGGGTGTTCATGCCGTCGATGGCGGAGATGCCGGTCTGGATGAAGTCCTTCGGATAGACGCGGGCCGCCGGGTTGATCGGCGCGCCGTTGACGTCGCGGAATTCGCTCGTGAGAATGTCGGGATAGCCGTCGGCCGGGCGGCCGAGGCCGTCGAAGACGCGGCCAAGCATGTCGGTGCCGACGCGGAGCTCAAGGGGCTTGCCGAGATACTCGACCCTCGTCTCATCGAGGGTAAGCCCTGTGTTGGCGGCGAAGAGCTGGACCGCCACGGCATCGTCGGAGGTCTCGACGACGCGGCCGATCCTTCGCCCGCCGTCGCGGCCGAAGACCGCGACGAGCTCGCCGTAGCCGACAGGCTCGGTCCTCTTCGCCATGACGATCGGACCCTCGGCGTGGACGAGTCCGGTGTGTTCGAGACCCTTCATCGGGCTTCCTCCCCTGCCTTGCGGCGCTGGAGCTCTTCGAACTGGCTGCTCACCTCGCGGATGGCAAGCCTGATTTCCTCGAGCTTTTCGTTGGGCACCTCGCTCTTGATTCGAGTGAGCTTCTCGCGGATCGGGAGGGCGACGATCTTGGCGAGGGGAACGCCGGCCTTGATCGCGTCGTCGGCCTTGGCGTGGAACTGCATGATGGCCTGGAGGAGGAGCATCTGCTTCTGCGGCGTGCAGTACTTGTCGATGTCATCGAAGGAGTTCTGCTGGAGGAATCCGTTCTTGATCAGCTCCGCCGACACGAGGACGAGGCGCTGGTCTTCGGGAAGGGCATCGGGGCCGATGAGGCGGACGATCTGCTCGAGACGCTGCTCCTTCTTGAGGAGCTCCATCGTCCTGCCGCGGATGTCTGCCCAACCCGGATCGACCTTGTCCCACCATTCGCGGAGTTCCTCGACATACTCCGAGTAGGAGTCGATCCAGGAAATGGCCGGATAGTGGCGAGCATAGGCGAGGTCCTTATCGAGACCCCAGAAGCAGCGGATAAAGCGCTTGGTGTGCTGGGTGACCGGCTCGGAGAAGTCGCCTCCGGGGGGCGAAACCGCGCCGATGATCGAAACCGATCCGGGCTTGCCGGAGAGGGTCTCGACGCGACCTCCGCGCTCGTAGAACTCGGCGAGACGGGTGGGGAGGTAGGCTGGGAAGCCTTCCTCCGCGGGCATCTCCTCGAGACGGCCGGAGAGTTCACGGAGGGCCTCTGCCCAGCGGGAGGTGGAGTCAGCCATGACGGCGACGTCGTAGCCCATGTCGCGGTAGTACTCGGCGAGGGTGATGCCCGTATAAATGGAAACCTCGCGGGCAGCGACCGGCATGTTGGAGGTGTTGGCGATGAGGATCGTCCTCTCCATGATGGAGCGGCCCGTCCTCGGATCGACGAGGTGGGGGAACTCGGTCAAGACTTCCGTCATCTCGTTGCCGCGCTCGCCGCAGCCGACGTAGACGATGATGTCGGCGTCGCAGTACTTGGCGATGGCGTGCTGGGTCATGGTCTTGCCGGTGCCGAAGGCGCCGGGCACCGCGGAGGTCCCGCCCTTGGAGATCGGGAAGAGAATATCGATGACGCGAAGACCCGTCATCAGGGGCTCGGTGGGCGGAAGGCGCTTCGTCGTGGGGCGGGGAAGGCGAACCGGCCAGTGGTGCATCAGGCCGAGTTCCTCACCCTGGTCGGTGAAGACGATGGGCGTCCGGAGGTCATAGTCCCCGTCGGGGAGAACCTTGGTAATTGTGCCCTTCTTGGTGGTCGGAGGGACCAACACGCGATGGACGGTGAGCTGGGTCTCCTGGACCTCGGCGATGAGGACGCCGGGACCGATCTTGTCGCCGACCTTGACCTTGAGCTTCGTCGGCCACTTCTGGTCGAGATCGAGGGAATCGCCCTTGACGCCCGATTGTATGAAGGAACCGGAGCTCTTCTTGAGCATCTCCAGAGGACGCTGCATACCGTCGTAGATCTTGCCGAGGAGGCCCGGACCGAGGGTGACGGAGAGGGGCATGCCAAGGGAGACAGCCGGCTCGCCGGGCCTCATGCCGGTATTTTCCTCGTAGACCTGGATTGTGGCGCCCTTGTCATCCGTGCGGATGATTTCGCCGACGAGGCGGGCGTTGCCGACCTCGACGACATCGTAGAGGCCGGCGCCGCCGAGGCCCTCGGCCTGGACGACGGGACCGGCGACGCGGGTTATGCGACCTTTGATCATTCTTTCAGCGCCTCCGCGCAAAGGGCACGGGAGAGCTCGCCCCGCTGCCTGTCGAGCAGATCGGATTCGACGAGGTCCATGGTCGCCCTGAGAGTCATCTTGCCATCCGCAGAATGGACGACGAGGCCGGCCGCCGGCAGTTTCGAATCCTCGAGAGCCTCGGCAGGCTCGGGAACGCCGAGCGCCTTCTGGACAACGGCTACGGCGCGGGTCTTCGACAGGCCCTTGTAGCGAATGTTAACCGCCCTGCCATTGAAGATCGACGAACTCGCCTTCATGTGCTCCTCGAGAAGCCCCGCGATCCGGTCCTCGCTCATGCCCTCGAACCAGGAGGCGAGCGCCTTGCGCACGCGCCCGTCGACGAGGGCCGTACGATAGCGGATCTTCTCGAGAGGAATGCGTGCGAGCATCTCCGCGCGATTTCGGGCGATCCAGACATCAGCAGCCTGCCCGACGGTTTCCTTTGCGTTCCTGGCCCTCTCGACCGCCTGGGCGGTGGTGAAGGCCGCTTCTTCCTCGGCGTCGCGAAGGACCTTGTCCGCGGCCTTGCGGGCCTCGTCAAGGATTTCCTTCTGTATCGCCTCGGTTGTTCCAATCTCTTCCATGCCTGCTCCTGGTAGTGCGCGCCCCGTGGAGGGGCTTCGACGAAACGGGAAAACCCTGCGGCCCGTACCGTTCCGTCGCAGCTACTTCGCCCGGGTCGGTAGCGCGCATCGCCATCGAATCCCGACCTTAGCCGGAACGGGTACGAGCCCGCTCCATCGATACGACAATCTCAGATCATCACGCCGACCGCCTCGCGGACGGCGTCGACGATACTCTTCCTTTTGCCCGACCGCTCACCCTGGCCTGGAATTTCCACGATGAGCGGATAGGCGCCTGACAGCTGCCAAGCCTTCACTTCCTCATCGAGCATATCCGAAACGGCCTCGGTGAGGACGAGAACCTTGATAGTCTGACCGCCCACGAGCTCGCCCGTGGCCTTCTTGAAGGCCTCGAGCGCCTCTTCGCGGCCCGAGGCGGAGCGCCCGTCCACCCCCGCCATGCGGAAGGCGAGGACGATCTCCTCCTCGGCGATGACGAAGATTCCGGCCACTTTACATCGTCAGGCAGAGGATGGCGACGAGGAAGCCCCAGAGGCAAATTCCTTCGGCGAGGCCGAGGAAGGGAAGGGCCTTTCCGGAGAGGCTCGCGTCTTCCGCGATCGCGCCCATGGCCGCCCCGCCGACGCCGCCGACGGCGATTCCGCCGCCGATGCAGGCCAGGCCGACGGCGAATCCGGCGCCGATGTACTTGAGGCTCTTGAGGTCGATCGCGGGAACCGCCGACTGGGCGGTGGCGGCGAGGACGGTACCGACGACGAGAAGGGCTGCGAGAAGAATGCGCTTTGTCACAACTTACTCCTTGGACAGGCTGAATCTGAAGGGGGCGAAGAGCGTCCCCGGTTCAATGACGAACTTGGAAAGGAACTCATAGTACTGGAGACGCACGACCTGGATGGCCACGACCATGCCCTCGAGGACGAGAATGATGACGTTGAAAAGCACGACGATGAGGGCTTCGAGGAAGAAGCCGAGGGGACTCCCGTCGTTGACCATGCCGCCCATCTTGAAGGTCACGTAGGACAGGACCACGTGCGAGAGGGCGAAGGCGCCGATACGAAGGAAGGAAAGGGTCACCGAGAAGTAATAGGAGAAGGTCTCGATGACGATGACCACGGCCTTGATCACGTTCGCGAAGGTGCCGTCGTCGCTGTGGTAATGGTGACCGTCGACGAGGGCCGCGAGCTGCTCCTCGAAGATGAGGAGGACGACGGGGAGACCCAGGGCGACCGCGTCCCACCAGCCGAGGCCGAAGGAACTATTGATGAGTACGCGGATGGCGATTCCGATGGCCCACCAGAGGAAGAAGGCTCCGCAAAGGCCCGTCTTCTGGAATATCGCGTGCCCCACCCTCCCCTTCTTGATGTTCTCGACGATATTGAAGATGAGACCGAGGGAATTGACCAGGACGCCGATGCAAAGGGTGATTCCGAAGAAGACCATGATGGTGCCGATGGTGTCGGTCCCGGGAAGCAGGTTGAGGAAACGCTCCTGCTCGTGACCAAGGAAGAGCTGGGTGAGCACCTTTTCGACAGGCTCGAGGAATGTCTCGCTGGAGAAGAACGAACCCGTCAGCAGACCCATGAACATCGAACCCGAGCCTGCCGAGATGACTATCGGCGCGAAGATCTTCCATTTACGGAGGGATTTGATCCATTCGAACTGGAGAGCGATGCCCGCGGCGAAGATCACGAAACCCTGTCCCACGTCCCCGAACATGATCGAAAAGAAGACGGTGAAGAAGACCGCCACGAAGGGCGTGGGGTCGATGCTGCCGTAGCCCGGCACCATGTAGGAGTTGACCATTCGCTCGAAGTTCTTGACGAAGAATCGCTTCTTCATGAGGACGGGGACTTCCTCCTCGCCATTCCTGACGCTCTCCACCTCGCGGGGCGCGAAGGTCCTGAAGGCTATCCTTTCGCCCGTAGCCTTGCGGAGGGCCGAAACGACACCGGCTACCCTTTCTTTGGGCATCCACCCGACGAGCCTGAGGGTCTGCTCTGAACCGAAAAGGCCTGATTTGATAGTCTCGATGGTATCGGCCACGGCATAGGAAGCCGCCAAGGCCTGCCATTCAGAGGCGAGCTCGGCCTTGAGGACCGCGCGCCTGGTTTCAAGCTCCATCGAGGCGCTCTCGAGGCGGTCGAGCTCCTTCTCGAGGGCGCCGGGCACCTCGAGGGGAACGCCGTTGAAATCGGCGGCAAAGGTCTTGGGGATGAAACCGGCCTTTGCGAGTTCCGCGTCGAGGGCGAAGCGACCGCTTTTCGTGGCGACGGCGACGACAAGATTCTTCCCGTCGACGGGGAAGAGCATCGCCTTGGCGCCCATCCTCTTGTCTATATCGGCCGCATTCGTTGGATTGAGCTGACCGATCCTGATACCGAGGAAAGACAGCTTGTCGAGAGAAGTCCAGGGCATGTTGAGACCGGCGAAGGCCTTCGCCTCCTCGAGGGCGTTGGTCGCGTAGGCTATCCGCTCCCTGTTTTCCTTGAGTTCGAGGTCAAACTTCTCGACCTTCGCCCACAGCTTCGAAATGCCTTCTTCCTCCGTAGGTCCCGGCATTCTGGTACCGATAGGCATGGTCTCGGGAAATTCGAGTCCGAGGGTCCTCTTGATCGAATAGACCTTATCGAGGGCAGGCGCATAGGGGCTGGAATGGGCCTGCCTGCCGGGGCGAGTCCCCAGGCCTTCGCCATCGGACTCAGCCTTTTCGGATTTCTGCGCGGAGGGCTGGAAACAACCCTCCTTGCCGAGAATCTCGAGGATGGAGTCGAAATCGCGGCGAAGGGCGACGATCTCCACCTTCTTCATGGCGAGGATGCTCATGCCCTGGCCCCCGTGTACTGCGACGCGAAGGCCGCTATCTCGTCGACGGGGGCCTCCAGATGAATACCCTCGAGGACTCCGAAGATCGAGGCCGTCTCGTATTCCTTCAGCCTATACCAGGTATAGAGCGGCACGAAGCTCGAGGTTTCCGCATGCATGAAGCGAATGAGGTCGGCGAAGATCCTCCGCTTGGCCTGCACCTCGACATGGCGGAGGTCGAGATGCCACTCCTCCCCCTCCTTGGCCGTTTCGTTGACGAGGTCCTCGAATTCCCAGCCCGACCAATCGGCCTTGTTGTCCGGGTGGCGGGCGAGGGAATCCATGGCCGCGGAGACGGCGTCTGAACCCGGAAGCTCGATGAGGAAGGGCCGAATTTCCTCGGCGCCCAGACCGTAGTATCGCCTGAGCCTCAAGGCCCATATGATGTTCTCGAGTTCGACTTCCCGCCTGAGGACCCTCGGGAGACTGCCCTTGAGCTCGGCCGTAAGCCTCGAGGCCGAGCGGGCCAATTCGCCATAATACTGACGATCGAGCCTGATCTTTTCGAGGACCGGATTGTGCCTGTCGCCCTCCGCGAGCCAGCCGAAGCGACGACCCGAGAACATCTGGAGCCTGTCTGGCCAGGACTGGACCTGGAGCGACGATTTGATGGGAAGCTCTGCGCCGAGTGGAGCCGAGGACTCTCCGGACTGGAGGGCCATGACGAGCCGCTTCACGTAGCCGTATTCAGGCTTGCGGAGAAGCGCCTTGAAGAAATCTTCGTGGCGCGCGAGGAGACCGGCCAACGAAATGAAATCGCGTTGGGCGTCCTCTTCGAGCCGTTTTTCCGCGGCGGCCACGAGCAGGCGTTCCGGGAGCTGTGGAGGAGTCTCGTCGAACAGAGACTTCCAGACCTCGGCGACACGTCCGCCCTTCGCGAGCTGGGACGCGCGCGAACCGAGCCGGAATCTCGCCACCGAACCGAGCACCCTGGCGTAGGTGTATTCCGGCCTGAAACTCGCTGCCATCTTACTTCTTCGCGAGGGCGGTCTCGCAGGTCGCCCTAAAGGCCGCCTCATCCACTCGCGTGGCATCGAGGGACGCCTTGAAAGAGGCGACGGCCTTTTCGTATTCGGCGACGACCGCGGCGGCGGCGGCGTTTTTCTTCTCGTTCGCCGATTTGACCGCCGATTCATGGGCCGAGGCCACATCTGCTTCGGCCTTTTCCTTCGCGGCGGCGATCTTGCGATCCGCCTCTTTCCTCGCTTCGGCGACGAGCGATTCGGCCTTGCTCTCGACATCGAACAGCTTGTCGAGAAGGTCTTGATCCTTTGCTAGCATTGAAGCCCCCGCATTATCGTTGGTTCTGATCGAGGCAAAATAGAATTCCCTAAGATTCGCAAACTGTCGAGGCCTAAAACCACCCGGCCCCTATTTTTTGAAAGAAAGTTACGCTGCGCGATGCCACGAAAAAAACGGAGCCGGTACTCCCGGCTCCATTTCTTCGCGCTTATGTCCGCGTCAATTGCCCGAACTTGAGGGCGCGGGCGCCTGACCCGCGGGAGCCGGCGTCGTGGAAGTCGATGGAACGGCGCCCGGAGCGGGAAGCAGCGGAACGACAGGGTTTGCAGGGTTGGTCTGACCGGTGGTCTTCCACCATTCGGAAGAGGTGGTCTGAGCGGGGGCGTTCTTCAGGGCCGCCGCCTCGACGTTGCCGGTCGAGCCCTTGTCGAGAAGGGCCAAGGAGAATGCGCAGACGAAGAAAAGCGCCCCCAATATATAGGTAAAGCGCTGCATAACATTGCTGGATCTGGAGCCGAAGGCCGTGTTGCTGGAGCCGGCGAAGATGCCGCCGAGGCCGTCGGCACCCTCGTTCTGGATGACGACCATGAAAATGAGGAGAAGCGATACAATGATGAAAATCACGAGAAGAAAGACGCTTAAAATGCTCATGGAAGACTCCAGCTTTGGTGGCATGCATTTCCGGAAATCGCCTGGGTGAATAAACCGGGGCGATCAATACCCGGAAGACGGCAAGGGATAGTAGCGGATCGGGACTTTTTTGGCAAGCGGAAACGGGGAGGAGGTGGCGACTGCCGCCGGGCGGCAGCCGCCGCGATCGATCAGAAATCGACGATCGGTACGAAGGTCTCCGCCTTGAGACTTGCGCCGCCGACGAGGGCTCCGTCGATGTTGGCCATGCCCATGAGTTCCTTGGCATTGTCGGCCTTCACCGATCCACCGTACTGGATGACCATGGTCTTCGCCGCGGCCTCGCCATAGAGGCCCGAGAGGACCTTGCGGATATAGGCGTGAACGGCGTCGGCGTCCTGGGGCGTGGCGGTCTTGCCCGTGCCTATGGCCCAGACCGGTTCGTAGGCGATGACGACCTTGGCGAGGGCGGTGGCGTCGACCCCCTTGAGTCCCTCGCGGATCTGGCCGCCAACCACCGTCTCGAGCTTGCCGGCTTCGCGCTCCTCGAGGGTCTCGCCCACGCAGAGAATGGGCTCGAGCCCGTGCTTGAGGGCGAGGAGGACCTTCTTGTTGATCAGTGCGTCGTCCTCGCGATAGGAGTGGCGGCGCTCCGAGTGGCCCAGTATGACCGTGGAAACGCCGAGGTCCTTGAGCATAAGCACGGAGACCTCGCCCGTGTGCGCCCCCTGCTCCTCCGGCCCCATGTTCTGGGCGCCGAGACGGATTGGGCTTCCCTTGACGACCTCTGCCACCGCGGCGAGGGCCGTGAAGGCCGGTGCGATCATGACCTTCCGCTTCGTCGAGCCGAGCTTGGCGACGAGGTCCTTTGCCAGGGCTATCGACTCGCCCACCGTCTTGTGCATCTTCCAGTTGCCGGCGATATAGAACTGTTTCATGGAGCTTCCTTATTTTTGCTCGAGAACGGCGATGCCGGGGAGGACCTTGCCCTCGAGGTACTCGAGGGAGGCCCCGCCGCCCGTGGATACGTGGGTCATCTTGTCGGCGAGGCCGAACTTGTTGACGGCCGCCACCGAGTCGCCCCCACCCACGACGGACATCGCGCCCTTGCCGGTCGCTTCTGCCACAAGCCTCGCGACGGCTTCGGTACCCTTTGCGAAGGCATCGAACTCGAAGACACCCACGGGGCCGTTCCAGACGATGCTCTTCGCGCCGAGGATAAGGTCCTTGTAGAGGGCGATGGTCTTCGGACCCACGTCGAGGCCCATCATGCCCGCGGGTACGTCGAGGGAGTCTACGACCTTGGGGCTCGCGTCGGCCGCGAACTTGTCAGCGACGACGTGGTCCACGGGGAGGACGATCTTCGTGCCCTTGGCCTTGGCGGACTCGAGGAGCTTCTTCGCCGTGTCGATGAAGTCATCCTCCACGAGGGAACCGCCCACCGAGTGGCCCTGGGCCTTGAGGAAGGTGTAGGCCATGCCGCCGCCGATGATGAGGGCGGAGGCGTTCTTGAGGAGGCTTTCGAGGACGGCGATCTTCGAAGAGACCTTCGCTCCACCGATGATGGCGATCATGGGCTTGGCGGGATTCTTGAGCATGGGCTCGAGGTGGGCCACCTCCTTCTCCATGAGGAAGCCGCCGACCTTGACCGAGCAGAATTTGGCCATGGTGGCCGTGGAGGCATGGGCTCGATGGGCGGTGCCGAAGGCGTCGTTCACATACACGTCGCCATAGGAGGCGAGCTCCTTGCCGAGGACTTCCTGCTTGGCCTCGTCCTTGGAGGTCTCTTCCTTATGGAAACGGGTGTTCTCGAGCATCGCGACGCTGCCGACCGGCAGGGCCTCGATCGTCGTCTTCTGGCCCATGCAGGAGGGAAGGAAGGTGACAGGCTTGCCGAGCTTGGCGGCGAGGTACTCGGCGACGGGCTTCATCCGGTGCTTCCCGTCGAGATACTTTTCCATATCGAAGGCCGTGCCGGCCTTGTCCGCCTTCTCCTTGGCCTTGGCGGCGTCCTTGTCGGGATCGCCGAGATGGGACATGAGGACGAGGCTCTTCACGCCCTGGTCGAGGACATATTTGATGGTGGGGAGGGCGGCCATGATGCGGGTATCGTCCTGCACCTTCCCGTCCTTCATAGGGACGTTGAAATCGACGCGCATGATGACGCGCTTGCCCTTGAGCGAAATGTCTTTAACGGTCTTGATCATGATGACCTCCGGTCAGAAAAAAGGGGCACCATACTATCGTGCGCGATAGTGAGGTGCCCCGTCGATATCGTATCCGATTACTTCTTCGATGCCATGTAGCGGAGGAGGTCCACTACGCGGTTGGAATAGCCCCACTCGTTGTCGTACCAGGAAACGACCTTGAAGAAGCGCTTCTCGCCGGGCAGGTTGTTCTGTACCGTCGCGAGGCTGTCGTAGATTGAGGAACGGGGATCGTGGATGAAGTCGGTGGAGACGAGCTCCTCGTCGCAATAGCCGAGGATGTCCTTGAGGTAGGTCTGGCTCGCCTTCTTCATGAGGCTGTCGATCTCCTCGATGGAGGTGTCGCGGGCCGCGGTGAAGGTGAGGTCGACGACCGAGCTCGTGGGGACGGGAACGCGGAAGGACATGCCGGTGAGCTTGCCCTTGGTCTCGGGGAGGACCTCGCCGACGGCCTTGGCGGCGCCGGTGGTCGAGGGGATGGTGTTGATGGCCGCGGCGCGACCGCCGCGCCAGTCCTTCTTGGACACGCCGTCGACAGTCTTCTGGGTCGCGGTATAGGCGTGGATGGTGGTCATGAGGCCCTTTTCGATGCCGATGCCCTCCTTTAGGAGGACGTAGGTGACGGGGGCGAGGCAGTTGGTGGTGCAGGAGGCGTTGGACACCACGTTGTTCTTGGCGGGGTCGTACTTTTCGTGGTTGACGCCCATGACGAAGGTGGGGATCTTCTTCGCCTCGTCCTTGGACTTGGCGGGCGCGGAGATGATGACCTTCTTGGCGCCGGCGTCGAGGTGGCCGAAGGCCTTCTCGTCGGTGAAGAGGCCGGTGCACTCGAGCACGTACTCGACGCCGAGCTTGGCCCAGGGGAGGTTCTTGAGCTCCTTCTCGGCCATCACGCACTTGATCTCGTGACCGTTGACCACGAGGGTGTCGGCCTCGGCGAGGGAGGGGTCGCTCTTCTTCGCGGAGATCTGGGCCTTCATCCGACCCTGGACCGAGTCGTACTTGAGCTGGTAGGCGAAATACTCGGCGTCGGTGGAAATATCGACGACGGCGACGACGTCGATCTTGTCCTTGCCGAGGAGTCCCTGATCGACGATGGATTGGAAGACGAGGCGACCGATCCTGCCGAAGCCGTTAATGGCTACTTTCATCGAAAACCCCCTCAATATAGAAACGGATGAGCCCGGAATCGGGCCGTAGGTAAGGAAAGAATCAGGCGCCGTTGGCCGACTTCGCGGCTTCGGATCGCCATGAACCAAAAAAATGGTAACGATAAAAGAGGAGCGCTGTCAACAAGGGTCAAAGTGCAATTCTGTCAACTATAATTCGCATTCGGCCTAAGAGGTCCTTTTGATAGTCGACCTAGGTCCTTGGAGGAGCTCGAAGCGAAAGGCATCGCTTTTGCCGCAGCTTTATGCTAAATTTGAAGGTGCCCGCTGACGATATTCTCTTTGTCGGGACAGCGGCATGGTTCCCCTCCCAGTACACCATGTCGTGATTCCGATACCTCAACGGGTTGGCCGGTTTTTCCCCAAAACCGGCCTTTTTTTGTCCTTTGCCCCGAGACCTTCGCGATTGACCAACGGAAGGCTCTTCGCATAGTGTGACAGGCATGGCTTCCCGTTCACGGGGCGCGCGAGTCGTTCGCATCCTTCTGATCGCGACCCCGATAGCAGCCCTTTTATTTGGCGCGCTCGCGGGATTGGCGATCGCCGCAACCAGCAACATCGTCAATTCCGAAGACTTCACCACCTTCCAGGCCGCCCTGCCGACGAAAATACTCGACGTCAAAGGCAGATTGATCACCGAGTTCTCCTCCGACGAGAAGCGGGAAATCATCACACTGAAAGAGCTGCCGCGACATCTCATCGATGCCGTCATCACTCGCGAGGATCAGTCGTTCTACAAGCACCACGGCTTCACCTTCAAAAGCATTTTCCGCGCTGCCCTGGGAAAGCTCACCGGCCTGTCCTTGGGCGGCGGATCGACGATCACGCAGCAGCTCGCCGGCACACTCTACGCCAATCGAGCCGACATCACGTATCGAAGGAAGATCGTCGAGCTCTGGTGGGCCCTGCAACTCGAACGACGCTACACGAAGGACGAGATCCTCGAGTTATATTTAAATAGGATGTACATGGGCGCCGGATGTTACGGCGTCGAAGCGGCGAGCAAATTCTATTTTGGGCATTCCGCCAGGGACATCACCCTCGCCGAATCGGCCGTCCTCGCGATCCAGCTCTCGAGCCCCGCCAAATACAACCCCATATCCAACCCAAACAACGCCAAGGCACGGTCGCGCGAAGTCCTCGACCAGATGATCAAGCTCGGCTATTGCACGAAGGCAGACGCCGATGCCTCCTTCGACGACTATTGGTCCAACTTCGACTACACGAGGGTAGCGACTACCGCTTATTTCACGCGGGACGACAAGGCCCCCTGGTTCAGCGAATATGTCCGCCGCCAGCTCGAGGATATGCTCTACGGTTCGCTCGACATCTACAAGGACGGCTTCACCGTCCATACGACCCTCGATCTCGACATGCAGGCCCAGGCCGATGCGTTGATGAAACGGGGCATAGACCAGGGCAACAAGGAATTCCAGGCGACGAATTCCGCCAGCCTCGGCGACGCCACGAAGACCTATGTCCCTATCGTCGAGATGCTGGGGCTCGGCTTCAATCTCGAACCTCTCTTCGCGTCGGAAGGCAAGATCAGGTCGAATGCCGAAGACTTCTTCGAAAGACGATTGACGCCTACCGTCGACGCGGCGGCCCTCCTCTTCGGCCTCCCCGATCTCAAGGCCATTACCAACGCGAGTTACGCGAAAATGAAGGTTGACCTGGAAAAATCGACGGTTGAGGGCGCCCTCATTACGATTGACAACGATACCGGCTACATCAAAGCCATAGTCGGAGGCTCGAAGTTCGATCAGTCGAACCAGCTGATCCGAGCCACCCAGGCGAAGCTCATGCCTGGCTCGACCTTCAAGCCCCTCTACTATTCCGCCGCCATCGATTCCAAGCTCTTCACCGAAGGCACGATGATCGACGATAGCCCGGTGGTGTTCTACAATGAGGACGGCACGCCCTATATCCCTCTCGACTACAAGGGAGAATTTCAAGGGACGGTCCTCACCTGGTATGCCCTCGCCCACTCGATGAACGTCCCCTCGCTCAAGATACTCGACAAAATCGGTTTCGACGCGGCCATAAGCCGGGCCGCGGCCCTCCTCGACATCACCGATCCGGCCGAAATTAGGCGGACCTTCCCGCGGGTCTATCCCCTCGGGCTCGGAGTCATCGGCGTCTCGCCTATAAAGATGGCCCGCGCCTTCGCCGTCTTCGCCAACCAGGGCCGAGCTGTCGATCCCATCGCAATCACCTCTGTCGAGGACCGCGACGGCAGGGTCATACTCGAGCCCGAAAAAGACCTCAGGATCATGCAGAGAAAGCGGGGACAGGCGGCCCAGGTCGTCTCCCCGCAAAACGCCGCGATCATGGTCGACATGCTGCAGCGCACCGTTCAAAGCGGCACCCTCGCGTGGCCGACGCGATCGGGCACGATATTCAAGTACAAGGACGCCAACGGCAAGGAGTACACCATTCCGGCCGCAGGCAAGACGGGCACGACGCAGAACTGGGCCGACGCATGGACCGTGGGATTCACCCCCTATTTCACCACTGCGGTGTGGTTCGGCTTCGACAAGCCGGGCAACTCGCTCGGCGTCAGCCAGACGGGCGCCACCCTCGCAGGAGACATCTGGGCCCAATACATGCGGGGCATCAATCGGGGGCTTCCGATGAGGAACTTCGTCAGACCGCCGAACGGGCTCGTCCAGGTCCAGGTCTGCGCCGTCTCGGGCGAGCTTCCCACCGAATACTGCACCGATGGCTTCGAGAATCTGCTCTTCCTCGAGGGCACCCAACCCACCAAGACCTGCGAGATTCACCAGTACAGCGCGGAGAGGGACTCGAAGCTCATCAAGAAGCTCGAAGACCAGACCAAACTCTACGGAAATGGGCTCCCGAATCTCGACACGAAGCTGAATATCGATATTCCCGGCATCGATCTCTCGAGCCCGCCCGCGGGAGGCACGCCGAATTCGACGCCCCAGACTCCGGCACCGCAAAGCGGCCTGTTGAACTAGGCGAGGCTTCCGGCGATCGGGGAAGAGGCGGCGACGTCCTGGGCTTTTCCGGCGGCCTTTCGACCCCGCTTGAGCCCATATCGCCCATGCTTTTTACGTAGCCCTTTCCCCTGCTCGAAGCCTTGGCGGTCGCGAAGAAGCGACAAGGCGAAGGCCAAAAGGCAGACTAAGAGCGATGTGGCCTTGATATCCGCATCGGCCAGCCCGGTCGGTGTGGTGGCGGGCAGGACCCTGCCGGCCGAGAGCCGCGGTTGAATTCCGCTGTCCCTACCCTCCACCACGATTTCGTAGTCGCCCTTGGCGATCCAGCCGAGAGGGAGGGCTTCCCTCCTCGCGCGATCCGGATCGTTCTGCAGGGCCTTTATCTCGTTCGAAAGACTTCCATTGAGCTCGCGGAGGGACTCGATATTGGCCCTCATCGAGGCGAGTTCGACGGTACTGGATGTGGAGGCGAGGACTCCCCCCTTGCCAAAAGACAGGGAAAGCAGGCAATAGCATGCCAAGCCGAGCCATGCCGCGGCGAGAACGCGCGGCAGCGTTAGTAGCCTCATCCCTGCTATTAACGGCAGGGCCTCCTCGGCGGTTGAGGCCAGAATGAGGGAGCTTCGAAAGTTGACCCGTCATTGACAACCGCCGAAGGGCCGCATAGATTTGAAAACGGTCGTAAATACGGAAAGAAATCCTTCCGATAAACTCCGTAACGACCGCTTCGAACGGAGTAGCCATGGCAGCACGTCCCGATACCACACACGACGGCAAGAGCACTCGTCCCCAGGCTCGAAGGGACGATCTCGAGCGCTATGGCGTCTGGGTCAAGGCCGAGCCCCAGGATATAAGCCCGGAGCCGGAATCCGGAGCCTCGCCCGAGGGTAGCCCGAGCCCCGAATCCTTTCTCACCGACGAGGAAGAGCGTCTTTTGGGCAGCTTTAGCGATATCGATACGAGCGAAGCAGCAAATCTCGAGATTCCCGAAGGCGACCAGAGCGACGATATCTTCGAGTCCCTGCCGGAAATCGAGGATTTCGAAATATCGGATTCCCAAGACGCGAAAAAGGGAGCGAAACCCTCCGAAGTATCTGACGACGATCTCGAGTTCGAGTTGTCTATGGAGGATCTTTCGGCCGGTTTCCAGGAAGAGCCAATCAGTCCCCATACTCCCATCGACCTTTCGACGGTGGAAGGGCTTGACGGCTCGGACCAGGCGGAGGAATTTTCATCCCTGCCTGATATAGACATCCCCGAGGAAGTGGAGGACTTCGAAACCGTGCCCGAAGGCGCCTTGCGAAAACAGACCAAAGCCTCAGGTTCGAGCCCCGAGCTCGAAGATGTCTCCAGCGAATTCCTCGAGGGTTTTTCTAGTTCTGAGGCCGCCGACGCTTCCGACGCCTCGACAGTCCATGACGTGACAGATGAGTTCCTCGATCTCGAATCCCCTTCCGCGCCTTCCCGGCCAGTCGAGCAAACTGCCGAGCCCGATTTCGAGGCCCTCGACATCGAGCTCCATTTCGAGGACGAGCAGACGGGATCGGCGCCGGTCGATCATGCCGCAGCCGGATTCGAGGATATAGGAGAATCGGACGGATTCCTCGACACCAAAGAGAGGGTCGAGGATTTTGACGATATCGCCGCCCTGGAAAGGGATCTCGGGGAAGAATCCCCGGCCGCAGCCCCTTCGACGCGCGCGGCTTCCCGCCAAACGGTCGCCGCCTCCGAACCCGGGCTCGCTAATGAACTCCTCCTCAAGATCGCCAACGAACTCTCGTCCATCCGCGGCGAACTCGTCACCCTCAAGTCCCAACTCTCGGCTACGCGCCTCGTCGAACAGCCCGCGGCGCCTGCCCAAGGCGCAGACCTTCCCGAGGAACCGGAAGCGACGGGCGGCTTCTTCGATGAGGAAGACGACGAGAAGATTGCGCTCACCGGTGATGAACTCGATAATATCTTGAATTCGGCCGATTTCACTGAGGAAGCCTCGACCGAAGGCCTCCCCGAGGAAGGCGCCAGTGCCGGCGATTTCGGCGCCATGACCAACCCCGAAGAGCTAATCCTCGACGAAGGCATTCTGCCGGAAACTGGCGACTATGCCCAAACCGAAGAAGTCGTCGAGAGAATCAGCCTCGAGGGCGAGACCGCAGAGCAGGCGATGGGAGAAGAGGGCAAGGCGGACGATGAGATCATCGCCCGTCTCGCCGACGAGGGAATCCTGCCCCTCACCCCGGCTCCAGAAGATACGAGTTATCTGGAAGAACCCCTTGAGGAAGAGGCCCTCGGTGATATGCCCGAGGCTCCGATCGTCGAGGCTCCCCTCGTCGAACCAGATCTTTCCGAACTCGCCCTCGACCTCGGTGTCGGCGAGGAAGATTTCGAGATATCCGGCGACCTACCGGTGATGGAGACCGAGGAGCTATCCGATATCGCCCTTGGGTTGGATGCCGTTGCCCTCCCCGAAACAGAAGAGGCGGTCCTGCCCCTCGAAGAAGAGCCGCTTCCCGAGTTCGAAGAGGATCTTTCCTTTGGAGACATCGAACTCGCCACAGAAGACAAGTTTGACGCCACGGCTCCCGTCGAGGAAGAACTCGTCGAAGAGCTCGCCGATTTCGAAAATGACAGTTTCCCCATCGAGGAAGTCCTCCACCATGAGGACAAGGACCTGGAGCCCGAACCGGAGGCCTATGAACTGCCCTCCGAGGAAGCGATCGACGAAATCGAGCTCGATAGCGAGCTCTTCGTTCCCTCTCCTTCGGAAAAGCGACCAGAGGACATTAGTCTTTCGTCCCGCCCGGAGGACGACGGGGTCGAGGAATTGATACTCGAGGAAGAGGTCGAGCCCTTCGGCGAGGAAGCGCCTCTCGAGGCAACCGCGGCCGCCAAGCCCGTTCAGGTCCCGCCGGCGGCCGTAAGGCCGTCCGCTGCGGCTGCCGCCGCTGCCCTGGGCGATCCTACGGAAAAGCTCAAGAGCGACATTCGCTCGGTGCTCTCCTATCTCGATCGTCTTCTCGAATCCCTACCCGAAGAGAAGATCGAGGAATTCGCCCATTCCGAGCATTTCGACACCTATAAGAAGCTCTTCGAGGAGCTGGGCCTCGTTTGAATGGGACTCCTCGCAAAGGCAAGCAAGGAAGCGCACAATACCCTCGATCGGTCCTCGATCGAGGGTAACGCGCATCCAGGGAATGAGGCTTCGTTCGGACACGAAGCCCTGGCGGCAAACTACAATCCGGACGCGCATTTCGACCTCGCGCCTTTTAAGGTGGGTTCGCCCCTGGATTTGCAGACCAGCCTCCCCGGTAAATCCGATTTTCTCGGCATCCTTGTCGAGCCTGCAAAGGGCGAGATTCGAGCCGAGGAGGCCAATCCCAGACTCCTCGCCCATATCAAGCAAGCCCTCGGCCCCTCTTCGATTTTCTTTTCCGCGAAGGGAAAGATGGTAGCCTTCGCCTCTCCAAAAGGGGAATGGGACCCTGAGATATATAAACTGCAGCTAATGCGGAGCATTCGGAACCGCCTCGGAGAGCCGGCGACCGCGAGTTGGACGATCAGCGTCGGCCGCTTTGCGAGGAGAGCCCCCGATCTCGAGGCTGAGGTAGCGAAATTCGCCGGGCTCTAAAACCGTGAATCTGGCGTTTTCGACCTCACCTTCCGGCCTTCCGACCTGCAGCGCGGGAGGCAAAAGCCTTCATTCGGCGCGCGATCCCCGCGCAGAAGCCTGCCGTTACCTCGATTCGCAGAATCTCCCGAAGCCGTCAAACGAAGGCATGTCACTCATCATCCTCATCGGTCCATGCCTCGATTTTCTTTCCGAATGCATAGCCGAGCGCAATCCATCCGCCGAGGTTCTTTCCATACAACTGTCCCCCGGCTTTCGTGGACACGAGCGGGGGGGTGCCGGCGCGCGCTGGTACCCAGACCTGGACCTTTCCCTCGAGAATTTCATCCTCGAAACCATCGACCAGGACGCTCTCGCCCCCATCGCGATGCTGGAATGGCCGCCCGGGGTCGCGGCCTTTCCCGAGGAGGCGGATCGCGCGCGCAAGGCCGTTTCAGCCTGCATCGCGAGGCTCGCCTCCGACGCGGCCACCATACGCGCGATGGGTCGACGATGGATCTCCAATTCGATCCGGAACTTCCTAGACGCGGAAAGGCTCGTTTCATTGGACCTCGGCAAGAGGCCATTGGCAGTCCTTGGCGCAGGCCCCAGCTTGGCAGGGGCCCTCGACCTCCTCTCCCCCGTGATAGAAGCCTTCAGCATTGTGACGGTTTCCTCGGCGGCGGCAGCCGTCCTCGGGCGGGGCATAAGGCCGGACCTTGTCGTGAGCACGGATCCGGGCTGGTGGAGCCTGAGTCATCTCAGGGCGATCGCCGAAGGAAGCATTCCCCTCGCAATGCCGCTTTCCGCATGCGCGGCTTGGCGAAGGTCGCCCCTTCTCATTCTCGATCAGGGCTGGGGCTTCGAGTCGGAACTGAGCGGATTCCTCGGCAAGGCGCTGCGACTTCCCAGCCACGGAACGGTCTCCGGTAGCGCTCTCGCCGTGGCTGCCTCGCTCGGCGAGGGACCCATCGTGGTGGCCGGCTTCGATTTCGCCGTCACAGGCTCCGAATCCCATGCGAGACCCCACGCCTTTGATCCCTTCATCCTCGCCTCGGAATCGCGTCTGGAACCCGGGGATACGCTTCGCTGGAACCGGCTCTCGACCCAGCATCCCGATCGCCTGGGCGAATCGGGCTGGCGATCTTCGCGCCCCCTGGCGATCTATGCCGACGCCATCGCCTCGGACGCGAGGAGGCTCGAAGGCAGGGTTTCCCGACTCAGGTCTTCTCCCGTCCTCCTCGACGGAGTGCCGGAGATCGGGGTCGAAGCCCTCCTCGCATTAGCACGAAGGTCGCCCGAAAAAGGGAATCGGGTCTTCGCGACGGCCCCTCCGCCCCAGGAATTGCGGAGAGCGTGGCTCGTGTCCAGGATGAGAGCGTGGCGGAGGGCCGCGAGGGCCTTCACGGACTCCGGGGTCCCAGGCGCCCTGCCGGAAGCGCACATCGCCGATATCCTGCGCTGCGTCGATCTGCCCGACTGGGCCGCCATGCGTCGAGCCCTCCGAGATGGGCGCGACATCACCGCTTCACGAAAACGCTTGGCCGAAGAGGTCGAGGATTTCTTCGACGACCTTGAGAGGAAGTGGGTGGCATGAGCGCGATCGTGTTCTCGCGCAATCTCCTCGCCCTATCGGGACGGGCTCCCTCTCTCGGCGAGCAGCTCGTGTCGACGAGCCCCGGCGGCGAATATTCGGTAAAGATAGCCAAATCGGGAGCCTTGGTGCCGATCTGCAGGATGGGCGAGCGCGAGATCTCCCTGCATTCCCTCATCGACCCCGAAAGGGAGGGACTGAGACTCGCCAACGCGCAGCAATCCGGAGGTTTCATCGTCGCCCTCGGCCTGGGAGCCGGATACGGCATCATGCCCCATCTCAAAAGAAAGGAGACGAGCGGCATACTCATCATCGAATATAAAGCGGATTTCCTTCGCTTCATCCTCGAGGAATTCGATCTCTCCGAGATTCTCGCCGACCCCAGAGTGACCCTCCTCCTCGATCCTTCGCCCGAGGAAATCGGCGAGCGCCTCCTCGCCACCTACATTCCCGCCCTCGCCGGCGACATCTGGACCCTCCCCCTCCGTCCGCGGACGGAACTCGAGCCGGAGCGCTTCGCCGAGGCGACCGACGCCTTTCGCGAGGTCCTCGGGAGGATATCGGACGACTACAGCGTCCAGGCCTTTTTCGGCAGGCTCTGGTTCAGGAACGCAGTGCGCAATCTCTTCGTCGCGGAGCGCCCCTCATCGCCGATACGCCCGGCCCGGCGCGCCGTCGTGACTGCCGCGGGGCCCTCCCTCGAATCGGGAGTCGATGCCATCGCGGCGGAAAGGAAGGCTGGGGCCGTCGTCATCGCCACGGATACGAGCCTGCCCGCGCTCCTCGGCATGGGCATCAAGCCCGACCTGGCCGTTTCGATCGACTGCCAGGCCATCAGCTATTATCACTTCCTCAAGGGCATCCCTTCGGACGTTCCCCTCGTGCTCGACCTCGCCTCGCCCAACAGGCTCGCTCGTGTTTCGCCTAACGTGCGGTTCTTTTCCTCCGGCCATCCCTTCTGCGCCTTTCTCTCATCGCGCTGGAGGCCCTTTCCGGCCCTCGACACCTCGGGCGGCAACGTGACCCACGCGGCCCTCTCGCTCGCCGAGGCCCTGGGCGCGCAGAGGACACTCGTCGTCGGCGCGGACTTCTCGTACCCGGACGGGAAGAGCTACGCCCGAGGAACCTATATCCATGATTACTTCGCGAAGACATCGTCGCGGCTCACGCCGGCTGAATCATCCTTCGCCGGTTTCGTCTTCAGGACACCCGCCGTGCAGCGGGAAATCGACGTGGACGAGGCCGGCCTCGCCTATTCGCGCTACGTCACGAAGCCGCTCCTGGCGTACCGCATCCACCTCGAGGACTATGCCGCCAAGTCGCGCATGGTCATCCACGCCCTGCGCGGAAGAGGCGTGCCCATCCGCATCGAGGAAAGGATCCAGGGCAGGAGGGAGGCGAAACCGCTCTTCACCGCTGGCGCGGCGCGGCTGGGAGCGGAGGCGTTCCTGCTCAACTACGCCCGGCTGCTCGCGGCCTTGCCCCTTCCGACCGAACCGGCCGCCGTCTATCTCGGCTCCCTCGACCATGAAAAGCGCGATCTCTGGACGACCCTCCTGCCGACGGCCGCGGCCTTCAGGCGAGCTTCTGGAAGGGACCGCCATGCGAGCGCCGAGCTTCTCGAGAGGACGAGATCCTGGGCCCTCGAAGAAATCGACGAGGCGCTCGATTCGCACTGAAGCGTTTTGCCTGGTTCGATCGTTTCAGTAGAGGGACCAGGGTCGGGCGGCGACGAAACCGTAACGTTCCTTGAGCCAATCCTCGATGGCCTGCGCGTGAGCGACGAAGGTTCCGGAGTAGCGCTCCATCCACGCGTCAATGCGGGGTTTGAGTTCGGGATGGTTTTCGAGAACGCGGGGCGGGAGGATCTTCGTGAAGTATTCCTCGACATGGGATACCGGCTGCTGATAGAGATAGGCCATGAACTCCGTGGCCATGAGGTCTTCGTCGGCCGTGTCGTAGTTCATCCAGCCGAAATAGAGCTTCCAGAACCAGCGCTCGTCCTTGTCGACCCCGGCCCATTCCTTGCGAATGAAGGCGTTGAAATCGGGATCGGTGAAATAGATGGCGTGACTCGCCTCATGGGCCATGAAGGTCGCGCGCAGCCAGGAGGGCGATTCCCGCGAGATGGAAATCATCGCGCCTTCCCCCGCGTCATAGCCGCGTTCGGAGGCCTTGATGATGCCCGCGGCGAGGAGGATATCCCTGACGGCGATTTCTGATTGACCTAATTGGAAAGATGTCTCCTTGGCCTTTGCGAAGAAGGCCGCAAGATCCGAGGCCCTGTAATCGTGGGCATTCCACCCGTGCAGGGGGGCTATCTCCGCGTCAGGCGCGAGGCGCCCCCGGTAGCCGGCCTTCTCGACGAAGAAGGCCAGTCGTTTGAGGGCGGCGTCCTGGGCCGCATAGTCGGCGAAATCGAAGACGAGGACCTTGGGCAGGGCATCCCAGTGATAGACCTCGAAGGGCACGGCAGGCGAGGGTCGCGGGAGATTGAGGACGACGCCGAGATCGAGGGCAGCCGCCTCGGCGCCCGCGAAGGCCCTGGCATCGCATTCGACTATATCGAGGCCCGGGGGGGCGACGAATTCGACCGAAGGGGTGGCCGCGCCGGCGGCGAACCAGCCCATGGGAAGGAGAATGCCGTCTGAGCCGGGGCGAATGGCGACGCTATGTTGCCTGAGCCCCGGGACGATCAGTTCAATTGTGCCTTTCGCGGAATCGGGCCGCCAGCCGAGCCTCAAGGCCGGGACCTGTCCTTTGCCCGCGATGAGTCCGGCGAAGGGCTTGTCGATTCGGGCGACCAGTCTGCCGCCGCTCCGGAGAAGCGAGAATCCGGGGGAGAGGGTCGTGCCTCTTGAGCCCTTCGAAAAGCCGTGGAAGGCGGGAACGAAGGCGATTCCCTTGATGGTCGCGACCGTCGCTTTCCCGCCCTCGAATGGCCGGATTCCGATTTCGACGCCTCGCACCGTTTGGAGCTCCCCCAGGGGAAAAACGAGGCTCATGGACTGATCCGGAGCGCCGAGTTCGTAATCGAGGGCCGGCTTCCCATCGCCACCGAGGATGACAAGGGAGAGTTTTGCGGCCTCGGGAAGGGCGAGATCGAGGGCGAGGCCCCCTTCGCCCTTGACCGCGAAGCGATGGCTCAGCAAAAAACGCGCGGCCGGAGCGCCCGACTCGACGCGCCCCTCCGACCCCTCGGCGCTCCCCGGCCTTGAAAAGCCCAGTTTTCCGCCCTGTGGATCGGTCCACACGAAGTCGGAGACTTCGCGCGCGCTGCAAGCCGCGAGGGAGAGCAGGACGGCAACGATGGTGATTCCGAAGCGACGCGCCATCATCCCAGCGAAAGAATGCTCTTGGCTATCAGGTTTGCGATCTCGTATCTCTGTTCTTTGCTGATGCCGAGGTCGGCGCGGAGAAAACTTTCCCATCGTCCCGCGAAATCATCGGGCAGGGTTTGCAGATCGCGCAAACGGCTTTCGATCGATCGATGCGAGGGCTCGAATGACTTGTTGGCGATGAAAACGAGAGAGAGGGCATGGCGGGCGAAACCGGCGGTGGATTCCAGGTAGAAAAAGGGATCGTCGAGCAGGGCGGATGCCGCGAGATCGGCGAGGCTGTGCTCCATCTTCGCCGCAGCGAGTTCGCGGAGAGCTTCCCACGATCCCGATGGAAGAGCCGTGCAGCGCGAGCGGACCGAGGCGATCCAGCCCGAACGATCGAAGAGCACCCGACCGTGGACGAGGCGGTAGAGGGGATAGGTTCCCGCGGCGAGAAGACTCGCCCTTCCAGCCTGGCTTCCGTCAAGGAAGAGTTCGAGAGCCGCGAGGGGTTTGTATTCGAGACGGACAGGGAGCCCGTCGAGGAGAAAACGATCCTTCGTCTGGAGCAACGAGGACTCGAAGGCGCCGACGCCTTCGAAGGCCTTGCGACGTTCTTCCACCGATGGCAGGGTTGCGGCATGGAAAATGTCGAAGCTGAGCGAAAAGTAGGGATCGAGGATATCTTCGCCCGAAAGCTCCGACAGACACACGGCCTCAACCGCGCCCCATGCGGAACAGATGCCGCCAATGCGTTCGGCGACCTTTTCTACCTTCACTTTCATTGAAGATCCCTTTCCTCAGGCATCGGCTGGAAACGCCACCAGCCACCAAACGCCCGCTTGAGCCTCGGTTGAAGAGGATTGTAGCATGTCACCGTGGAATTGAGAACACAAGGAATCCGCGCCCTTGTCCTCTGGCCTCCCGGCCCCCAGCGCCGCGAAGCCAACCTGGCCGCGGCCCGCGCCTTCGCCCTCTCGGGCGACCCCACGTCACTCGCCTTGCCCGACTGTGTGGTTCTCGCCGCGGGCCTGCTTCGCAGGGAGGGGAAGGCGGGGCTGAGCGGTATCTGGACCGACATCGATGGCCAGTTTTCCTCCGACCATGCGGTGCCTCGCGAGTCCGGCCTGTACCTGCCCGTCTCCGGCCCTCTCGCCCTTTTCGCGGCTCACGCCCGGGAGCTCTTCGAGGAGGAACAAGTCCTGCCTTTCGAAACGGCTTTCGGATTCTTTCTGGGAGGCTTGGGCGAAATCAAAGCCGGAGAAAAGTCGCGGCTTGACGAAATCCTCGCGGAGCCCCTTCATTGGCATTCCTCCAAGGCCGCGATACTCCTGATGGAGGGCGATTTTTCCCGCCTAACAGGGCTTCGGTGGAGGGAAGAGGTTTATTCGTGGCGCCCGGCGCGGCGAAGACCTGGACAAAAAAACGCGTTTGGCGCCGAGACCGGGTAACCAGAATCCTTCCCGCACCTTTTCCTGCGAGGATAGTTCGTGCTATATCTTTTCCCTTCCCGGAAATGTGGAGGTATCATGATTCGTTTGTATGCGTGCCTGGCGCTTCTCGCCTTCGGCCTTGGCTCCCTCGCGGCCCAGGACAACCCGCCCCCGCCGCCATCGGGAAGCCCCGCCGCTGGTCAGGCGACGGCGGTCCCGCCCCCTGGAGCCGGCGATCAGGGCCCTAGTGGAGAAGCGATCGTCACTTCTCCCGACAAGACCCAGAACACCTCCACCTCGCCCTATAAATTCGGAGACCAGGCCATCTCCCTTTCGGCCGGTGCCATGATCCCCCTCGGCATCTACGGCGGAAGCGGCACGGCGACGGGCAGCACCTATCTCGGCGCCGACTTCGCCTTCTCCTATCGCTACTTCCTCGATAGCCAATGGGCGGTCGGTGGGGCCATCGCCGGCGCCTTCAATTCGACCACGGCCGGCCGAAGCCTCTTCACCGCACCCCTCGACGCCGAAATCTCCTGGTGGAAGGCCGTCGTGCCCTTCGAATTCTTCGTCGAGTCCGGCCTCGGAGCCTACATGATGCGGCTCGACAGCTATGGCATCATCGATCCCTTCGCCAAATTGGGCGCCGGCGCCCTGTGGCAGACGGGCTCGGGCTGGAGCGTCGGCATCAGGGCCGAGGGCTGGTTCATCCCAGAAATCCATTACGGCGACTACTCCTCCCTCACGAGGTACGGACTCAGCCTCGACACCGGCCTCATCGCCGTCTACCACATCTAAGGAGCCGACATGCGCAGCATTATGAAGAAAGCGACGACCGGCGCCGGCCTCGTCGCGGCGATACTCGGCTCCATTGCCCTCGCGGCTTCGCTTTCGGCCTGCGACAACAACTACCCGATTTACGGAAGCATCCAGTTGGAAAAGCCGGGTTCGACCCAAGGCCCCTTCTACAAGACCACGGTGGGCAAGGTCGTCCTATTCAAGAGCGCCTATTACGCCCAACGCGCGACCCTGATCTCGAGCACGGACGGAACGACCTGGGGCGGAAGTAGTCATACTCCGATCGCCATCACCGGACTCGGAACGAGCTATTTCTGCACGGGACTCGCGGCGACTTCGACGGCTCTTTGGGCCGTCATCGACGGGGTGGGTCTTTATAGCAGCGGCGATGGCACGAATTGGACGCAGGTGATCGCCGATCCGACGACGAGCCAAACGAGCAGCCCGATGATCGACAATGTCTTTACGGCGAACGACATGGTATTCGTCGAATACCATAATGAGAATAATACGACGGCTTCTTCGGCGGACGATATCTATACGCTGAAAGCCTCATCCGACGGCACAACCTTCAATCCTGTGACTTTTGCATCCGGCGGCGCCCAAAATTCGACGATGCCATTTGCTGGGGTCGCCTACGCGGATGGTTCCTATTGGATCATCGCGAAGGACGGGCTCTACTCCGCCGTTTCGGCAAGTGGCTCATTCGCGCAGGTCGTTGCGACGAGTACGACAGAAATCGGCGCTCCACCGACTGGAGCGGCCATCGACTCCATACTCGCATGGGACTCTACGACCCTCTATGCAGGTACCGACGCTGGCGTCGTCTACAAGCGCACGACGGGCGGCAACTGGACGAACGGGAGTTCCCTTACCTATGCGGTGACAGCCCTCGGCAAAGCACCCGTTTCCTCCACGGTTTCGTCGACTGGTTGGGTCCTCCTCGCCGGCTACGGGGCTAATGCCACGATCACGGGCGGAAGCGGTTATGCTCAGGTTGACCCTACGACACTTGCTACAACGAGCGGGGATTCCTCCGCTGTCGCGTCCAACGCCACCAACTACGACACGACTCTAAGCGGAAAGCCAGTAGAGGCATTTCTATACGACGCTACGGGCCAGAGGCTCTTCGCGGCTACGGCGAGCGCAGGAATTTCCGGCGCCTCGGGGCTCTGGACCACCACCTGGGACGGTACCTCGACCTGGAGCGGCTGGTCGCCTATAAACTAGCCGATGTCGGGCGAGGAGGAGTTTTCCCTATTCTCCGCCGCGGACGCGCCCGACAGGGGGTCGTCCGGAGGCGGAGCCAAGGGCGCGCCGCTGGCCGACAGGATGCGGCCCCGCAATCTCGACGAGATCGCGGGGCAGGACGGCATCGTCGGACCGGGGCGGCTCCTCCGCCGCGCGATTCAAAAGGACCAATTAGGATCGATTCTGTTTTCCGGCCCGCCCGGAACCGGCAAGACCACCCTCGCCCGCGTCATCGCCAACACGACTGCCAGCCGTTTCGTCAGCCTCAATGCCGTGCTCGCGGGCATCGCGGACATCAGGGCCGCCGTCGAGGAGGCGAAGCGCTTCCGCGAGCTTCATGACCGCAAGACCATTCTCTTCGTCGACGAGGTGCATCGCTGGAACAAGGCCCAGCAGGACGCCCTCCTCCCCTGGGTGGAGAACGGAACCATCATCCTCGTCGGAGCGACGACCGAAAATCCCTTCTTCGAGGTCAATCGCGCCCTCGTGTCGCGTTCGCGGGTCTTCAAGCTCTCCGCCCTCACCGAGACTGACCTCCGGAAGGTGGCTGATAGCGCGTTAGCCGACATCGAACGGGGGTATGGGCGCTACAAGGTCGTTTTCGAGGAGGGTGCACTCGACCACCTCGTGTCCGTGGCCGACGGGGACGCGCGGAGCCTCCTCAACGCCCTCGAGCTGGCCGTCGAGACGAGCGTCGAGCGCTGGCCGCCGGCCGAGGGCGCGTCGATCTTCGTGAGCATGGCGACGGCCGAGGAAAGCATCCAGCGACGCGCCGTCCTTTATGACAAGGATGGGGACTACCACTACGACGCGGCGAGCGCCTTCATCAAAAGCATTCGTGGCTCCGATCCCGACGCAGCCCTGTATTGGCTGGCCCGGATGGTCTACGCCGGCGAAGACCCCTCCTTCGCCTGGAGACGCATGGTCATCTCTGCGGCCGAGGATATCGGACTCGCCGACCCCCAGGCCCTTTCCGTCGTGACCGCCGCGGCCGCCGCCTTTGAAAGGGTGGGCATGCCCGAGGGACAGCATCACCTCGCCGAGGCGGCCCTCTATCTCGCCACGGCTCCGAAATCGAATTCGGTCTTGGGCTACTTCGACGCACTCGCCGCCGTCGAGGCTGAGAGAGCCGAGGTGCCGAAACATCTGCGCGACTCCAACCGCGACGCCAAGGGTTTCGGGGACGGCGAAGGATATCGCTATCCCCATGCCTGGAAGGATCATTGGGTCAAGCAGGACTACCTTCCGGCCGCCGTCCGCGGCAAGTTCTATTACCGGCCTGGAAATCTCGGCCTCGAGGGAGAGCGACGAGCCCTCGTCCTCGAAAGGCGCGAGGCCCAATTCGCGGCCTTGAGCCGCGGGGCGGAGGGAACAGACGAGGTCCTCGTCTGGTCGCGGGAAGGCGAGCGTCGATCGGAGTGGAGCTTCCGGGCCGAGGCGGGGGTCGCCTCGAGGCTTGCCGTCCTGCGCGAAGCCCTTTTCGCGGGACTCGAAATCGGCAGGGGCGACCGCATCCTCGTCCTGGACGCCGGTGAAGGTTTTCTCGTCTGGGAGGCCCTGCGCCGCGCCTCGGAGGGCACGGTCGTCGCCTTCGTCGAGCGGGAGGAGGACGCCGAAAGGATTAGGGCCTTCTCCGAGGGGCTGCCGGAACTCGCGAGGCCCGAGGCCATCGTCGTGCCGGGCCAGCGTGGCCGCGATGCGGACAGACTTCGCGAGTTCGCGGAGGGAGGAGAAACCGCCGGGGTATTCGATCTCGTCCTCGGACTCGACTTCCTCGGCAAGACCGCGGAGCCGGCCGCCCTCCTCGAAAGGCTCGCCGAGGTTTTCCCCGGAGCGGATTGCCGTTTCATCGAATCGCTCCCGAGGCGCGGAGGCAGGCTGTCGAGGCTCCTCGAGCAAGGCTCGGCGGAGGCCGCGGGACTCGTCGCAATTGAAAATACTTTTTACGGGAGGGTCGATCTCCCCTCCCTCGGTCCCGATCCCGACTCCTTCGCCGAGGCCCTGCGGGCGACGGGCGGGGGGGTCGAGGCCCTTGCGCTCGACGAAGGTTCCGCGGAGATCGCGCGAACGCTGGGCGAGCGAGACATAGAACTCTGGCTTTCTCCCGAATCGCCCTTCGGTGCGGAACTTGCGGCCGCGATGGACAGGAGTCGAATCGAGGCGATCGGCGCCGGCCTTATCGCGAGGGCGAAGCGAGGCCCCCAACCCTGGCTCCTCTCCTGGTTCCTGGTCGATGCCAGATTCAGGCCGGGGAATTCTCCGAAACGCTAGCCTGGCTGGGGCGAAGGGCGGCGAAGCCGCGGGCCAGACCGAGGAGTGCTTCCTCTTCGAGCCCGCTCCGGACTTCGACGAAGTCGGCGCCGAGGGACTTCGCCAGGCGCCTGTCCCCGTCGCGCGTACCGATGAGGAGGAGCCTCCCACCGCCGAAACGAGGCTTTGCGCCGGCTTCCTCGTCGGCGAGGCATCGGGCGATGCCCAGATCGGCGGCCAAGGTCGTCACGGGGCTCCGAAGCCCATCGTCCCAGATCCTCCAGAAGCGCCCGATATTTTCCACGGAACCCAAAACGGAGGTGGGAAGCCCCGTGAGGGCCGCCAGACCGAGACTGGCGGGCAGGACGGATTGGAGGAGCTTCAGCCCCGGCCTGCAACCGGGGAGGCGAAGGGCCCTGAGACGCGCGTCGAGGTCGACGGAAAAGGAAAGCACGGGCACCAAGGCCTTCGCGAGCTCCCCGCGTCCCGCGATGAAACGCGCCAGGCTCCCTGTCGAAGGTGAGCGCACGAGGGCGAGCCACGACCAAAGGGCGCGGGCGAAGTGAGCGAAATCGACTTTGCGATCGCCTTCCTCGGCCGAGGTCGCCAAGCGGGAGAGCATGGCGGCGAGGCGGGCGAGACGGGCCCTGCTCCCCCCGCCGCGATCGAAGGACGAGCGCTTCCAGGCCTCGTCCAGGGCTTCGCGAGGCCAAACGGGACCGAAATGCGCCTCGAACAGGGGCAAATGGATGCCTCGCAGGAGCTCGTCGGCCTCCGCGAAAAGGAGGTCCTCTCCCGAAAGGATGATGAGCCCGTCGGTGCGGACCGTTCTCTTGAAGCCGCGACGTGGACGCTGAAGCGAAGGTTCTCGCACTGTTTCCTCTCCACCGAGTATCGACCGATAGGGCCCCGCACTTGACGCGACTCGCAGGAGGAGGCAGCATCCGCAGCCATGGATTCGATTCAATTCGACGGCTCCGAAGCCGTATATTCCTGGCTCCTCGGCTTCGTGAATGTCGAAAAGGGACAGGCCACCGTTTTCAAGCTCGACCGGATGCGCGAACTCGCGGCCGAGCTCGGTTCGCCCGAGCGGAGCTACCGAACCATTCATGTCGCGGGGTCGAAGGGCAAGGGTTCGGTCTCGATGATGCTCGCCTGCATCCTTCGGGAATCGGGGCATCGGGTGGGGCTCTACACCTCGCCCCATCTCCTTCGATGGAAGGAGCGCATCAGCCTCGCGGGAGAGGAAATCGACGAATCCTGCATCATCGCGGCGGCGAATCGCCTGCGCCCCCTCGTCGAGGGGAGGCTTGCGTCGGATTTCCCCGGAGACGAGCTGCCCACCTATTTCGAGCTGTCGACACTCGTCGCCTTCGAGGCCTTCAGGTTGGCGGGCTGCGACATCGCCGTGATCGAGACGGGCCTCGGCGGCCGCCTCGATTCCACCAACATCGTCGCTTCGGAGGCCAGCCTCATCACGAGGCTCGAGCTCGAGCATACCGAATGGCTGGGCGACAGCATCGAGAAGATCGCCTTCGAAAAGGCGGGCATCATCAAGCCGGGGAGGCCGGTCTGCGTAGCTCCCCAGGTTCCCGAGGCGATGGCCGTAATCGAAGGGACGGCGGGCGAGCGCGGCTGCCGCTTGGTAGATGTCGGGAAACGCGCGACAATTGCGGATCTTTCCATCGATCGCCGGGGCACGAGGGCGAGCTTTTCATTCGCCGAAGGCTGGCCTTGGTCGGGCAAGCGCGAGTTCGCGACGCCCCTTATCGGCGAGGTGCAGGCGCAGAACATGGCCCAGGCAATTCTCGCAGCCGCCTTGGTCGAAGAAAAGCTGGGTCCCGATGCCGTGAGCCGCGGCCTCGCGGCGGTACGCCTCCCCGCCCGCTTCGAACTCGTGTCCGAGGATCCGCCCGTGGTCCTCGACGGAGCCCACACTCCCGCATCGGTGGCCCTCGCCCTCGATAGCCTTGAGCGCCTCTTCCCCGGCCCGAAGCTCCTCCTCTTCGCCTGCGCGATCGACAAGCGGCACGAGGAGATGGCGCGGATTCTCGCTGGACATTTCGCGGACATCGTCGTTACCAAGCCGGGAAGCTTCAAGCAGAGCGATCCTGAGGCGGTTCACGGCAGCTTCGCTTCCGCCAATTCCAAAGCCCGGCTTATCCCTGATACGCGCCAAGCTGTCGCCGCATGCCTCGAGGAGGCTCGAAGGGAAGGCCTGGCTCTGCTCGTAACCGGCTCTTTCTATCTCTGCGCCGAAGCGGCCAAGCTCATTCAGGAAGCCTGATACACGGTTTTGGATTCACTGTCCGCCGAATCTCTGCCGGGGCTGTAAAGGCTTTCCTTGAGGGCGACATGGTGGTCGAGGAGCTGACGCGAAAGATTCTCCTCGCGTCTCACGGCTGCGCCGAGGAAATTTCTCTCGGCGACGAGGGTCGCGCAGCGCTTTCGTCTGAGAAAAGCCGCCCTGATGGCAAGGCGTACTTCTTCGACGCTCGTCGAACCGAGTATGGCGGCGTCGAAACCTGCGAGGAGGGCGATTTCGGCGCTCGCCGCGCTGCCGGCGACGACAAGGTACTGGCTGCTTTCGGAAAGGCGGCTCTGCCTCAGGCGGCGAACCAGAGCCTCAGCCTCGCCTGGCAGGCCGTGCTCGATCACGACGAGGTCGGGAGAGCGTTCACCGAAGGCATGGACAGCCTGCTCGACGCTTTCGGCGCGCAGGCACTCCGTCGCCTCGGGCGAGGCGGCTCGAAACCTGTCGTAGAGATCCTCGTCCCTGCACACGGCAAGAACGGTCATGGACACATCGTTTTTCATATACCGCGCCTTCGGACCCGAAGGTCCCGGACGGCATGGCCGCGAAGCTTCAGCCGCCCATTATTTTAGTTATCAAACCATTGAAGAGTCCGCCTAGGAAGCCAATCATCGCCGAGGACGCGACGAGAATGCCCGTAAGTCTTCCCATCGCCGGCTCGGAAACGCGACTCGCTTCATTATTATCGATAGATCGCATTTTTTCAATGATCATATCCTTCAGACCAAGCCCCGCGACGATCGAATCGGCTTCCTCATCCAACATCGCGAGGGAGGAATCGGCCAGCCATGAGCCGAGTTCCGCGCGTCCTGTCTCGTCGAGATCGAGGAAGTCGGATAGCGATCGGGAGGCAAGTTCCTCGGCGAAGGAGGAGATGAAGGCTTCCCGCGAATGGAGGAGAGCGGCTCCAGCCGGACTCTCGGGGGAAAGAAAGGCGGCGATGTCGATGCGCCCGAATGCTTCAATCTCTTTTTTTTCGAGACCCAAGGTCGCCAACAGGGATGAAAGGGTTGCGTCTTTGCCGGCGGCTGCCATGGCAGCCAGCCGATCAGCGACCAGGGGGCCCTCCTCAAGGAGCCGGCCCAACACGGAAGCGATCGCCCGCCAGAGGGCGTCCCGGGACAGGCTTCGACCAATCCTCTGGGCGAGACCAAGGCCTCCCGAATCCTTCGATTCCCAACCTTCAAGGGCCGCGGCGCGGGCCTTTTCTCGCATGGAAGGCGAACGGAGGAGGGACGATACCATCGAGACCAGGTCCTCGATGGTATCCGGCATCGTTTCGGCGATGCTGCGCTCGTAGTTCGCCGCGCCGACGATGAGCCTTTGCATCACGGTGAGGCGATTTATCGCCCGCCTTACGATCTCCCTCGCCCCCGTATCTATAGTGCCGCGGGTATCCAGATCGTTGAGAAAGGTTTCGACGACGGGAATGGCCGCATCATACAGAGCGTCGATAAAGAGGCCGACGAGGGGCGAGAGGGAGCTGGTCGGCAGAAGGTTGGCGAAGAGGGCTTCGGTAACATCGGCTTCGGGGGAGGAGCGCATCACGACGAGGGGCGCGTCGACACCCAGTCCCGACCCGGCTCGGGGCCGGGACTCCGAGCCTCCGCGGGATGCCTCGATCCATGCGTGGAGGCGATCGGCGAAGCCCTTGAGCGACCGGTCCGACAGCAGGGATGAGGCGAGATCCCGGGCCTTGTCGGGCGACAAGATCGCTTCAAGAGGAAGGTCCTTCACTACGGCGAGGGCCTCCGCCAAGGCCCTTTCCAGGGCCTTGGCGAGGACCGGGCTCGATAGAAGCCTTGCCCAGGCCTGTGAGGCTAGGGGAGCGGGCTTTGCCTCTTCGACACCGATGCGCCCGAGACGAAGGCTGCCCAAGGGCTGCTCGACGAGGGGGCCGAGCCTTTGAGCGACGGCCTTCTCGAGTTCCTGCTTGAGTTCCGCGTCACGAAGCCTTTCGCGGAGCATATCCCCTGAGGCGAGTTCCCGCTCAAATAGTCCCGCGACGACATTGCCAAAGGCTTCCCGATGCCTCATCCACAAACTCGGGGTAAAAGGCAGGTGATGGCCGAAGGCGCTCCGCGGATTCGCTGGATGGAACAGGATAAAACGGAGAAGCGCCACCACGAGCCAACCGAAGAGGCCGCCGAGGGCCCCCGAGATAAGGGCCGCGAGAAAAAACCTCATCCGCCCGACCCTTGCTTGAGACCGCGAAGCGCCTGTTCTCGCGACCCGAACAGGTCGCAGTCTTCGGAAGATATCCAGCCCGAGCCGTCATCCGAGGTGACGAGATACCAGAGGATGGATGAATCGCCGTTATTTCCCGTCGCGAAGGCCCTACCCTTGATCTCGAGAACGAGGCCATCGTGGAGGTGGCCGGCGTCGCGGGCATCGAGGCCGGGTCGCTCCTTGATCGTCGAGTAGGCCTTTCTGACGAGAAGCCAGCCTGGATCGCCGAGTATGGAGGGAGTCGGAGGAAGCACGAGGCCCTTGTTCGAAAAAGGCAGACAGGCGGTGAAAAAAAGAGGAAAAATGACCAGGGGTAGAAACCGCAGGCCCTTCTTAGTGGTATCCTTAAAAAACGGCATGGAAATCCTTTCGTGGCTCCCCCGTCTTCTACGTGGCAGGAGAATACGGAACGTCCTGCACAATCTACAGCCGACCGGGAGTTTGGAGAAGTGACAACACGCTCAAGACGGGTGCTGGGCATCGCCTGCTTTCTCTGCGCCTGCGCAAGCATTTTTGCCGCGCCCAAATCGGTTTCCAAGGCGACGGCCTCCCAATCGAACATCATCAGCCTTTCGCTCGAGGCCGCTGGTTTCGGCGGCGGCACCATCATGGCGGGCCGCCCCCTCCTCCCGCGCACAGGTTATGCGATATCGAGCCTCCTCGCCCTCGGCGACGCGAAGTGGACCTGGATCGCCCTCGGCCTCGACGGCTTCGCCCTCGGCGAATCGATGCCCGATGCGAGCCTCTTCCTCTACCGAGGCTACGGCGGCAATTCCCTCTTCCTCGGCACGGGACCGCGATTCGAGCTCTCCCGCCTGGGCTGGAAGCCCCTGGCAAAAAGCAGGCTCGACCTCGTCGGCGGGGCCGGGATCGCCGCGACCGAGGATACGGGTACTACCCTCGTCTCATTGCTGCCCTTTCTGCGACTCGACAGCCGTGTCGTGACGACCTTCAATTCGGATTGGAGCTGGTCAGTCGGCCTGCCCATCGAGGTCCAGAGGCGAGCGACGGCGACGACCTGGCTGGGCGGCCTTTCGCTGGCCATCGTGTGGACGCCGAAAGGCGAGGGCGGAAAATGAGAGAAGCGAAGATTTCGCGCGGGGACGCGGAGGAGTGCATGGGCGGAGGGCGCGGTGAAGCCGGGAATACGAGGACGAAAAAACCGATGAAGGGAACGCGTGTCGGCCGGTTCGCCGTGCTCGCGGCCTTCGTCGGGACCTTCGCTTTTGGGATCCAAGGCTGCAGCATGCCGAGCGCGCCGCCGAATAGGTATGCGCTCGTGATCGGGGTACAGAACTATCCGAATGTCGGTGGTCTTTCCTACACCGACGCGGATGCGACAAGCATGTATAATCTGCTTTCATCTACCGGATGGAATGTCACAATTTTGACAGAATCGGCGGCGACCAAATCCGGCATCAAGGCTGCAATTCAGAACCTAGGTCCCTTGATGGGGAGCTCTGGAAGCCTCCTTGTCTACTTTTCCGGCCATGGAACCACGATTGGCGATGTCGCATATATTGCGCCGTGGGACACCAACATTTCGGGTTCGGCCATCGATCTTTCAACTGTCATATCTAGCGGAGAATTGAACTCCTGGATGCTCGCGATACCTGCGGACAACAGGATCATGATCCTGGATTCCTGCTATTCGGGAGGATTCGTGGACGATGCTGCCTCTGTGGATGCGGCTCCAGCGAATTATGGGCCTCTCGACAACGGGACCACTCAAGGCTATCTCTCGACCGCGTTCGCGAACGCAAGCGACCTCTGGAGCAAGGCATTCTCGGCCGCGAGCGATCCCACCATCATGACTATTTCCGCGGCAGGTTCGCAGGAGCTTTCCTACGATGACGGGGGACACAGCCACGGTGCCTTCACCTATTGGTTCTTGCAAGCTGGGACGGATTCCGCCGCCGACACCAATGGGGATCGCCTAATAACTGCAACTGAAGCCTACGCTTACGCCAAGGACAAGCTAATAGCAAATTGGAATGCAATAAATTATGACGTTCCTAATGCTTCTTATCCATATACACCAATAGTCGATCCGGCGACAGGCAAGGTCATAATGGCCGACTTTCTCCCCCGCATCTCCGGCGGCTCCGGCGACATAGTCCTCTACGACAAGCGCTGAACGAGGGCTCCCGAAGGCCTGAGGCAAGTCTCCGGGAACCCGGAGCCTCAGAATTCTTCGAAATCGGAATCCGAAATTTCCTTCTTGACCGTCATTCCGCGCGAGGCGGAAGGTAGGCGTGGCGACGGCAGGCTTTGGCCTGCGGTGGCGGCGCGACCCGCGGCGGGTCCTTGGTTCGGTCTCTTCGCGGGAGTCGCGGTCCGCGAACCATCATTGCCGGACCGGTCGGCTGCCAAGGCTTCAATCGCCCTGATCGCCGCAACGCAATCCTTGGTGCTCGCGGCGAATGATCCCTGTTCGATGCTGGAGCGGGCCGCTGCATCGCTGCCCTTCGCCTTGAGATCGATCACCTCGCCCACGACCTCGTGGAAGTGCCGGTGCTTGACGCGGAGATTTTCGAAGGCGGCGTTTCCTCCGAGACGTGGGGCTTCCCCGTTGATCCACGCGCCCAGATCGCAATGATCCGACGAGGCCGCCGTTTCCCGATCTATGACTTCATCGCCGTTGAGGTGGGCGAGGAGTCTGACCTTCCATTTGACGTGGGCATTGACGGCCCGATCCACGAAGCTCGAAGTGCCGCCCTTTCCGGATCCCTTGCGACCCGTTCTTTCCAGCCTGAAGTAGCCCATGACGTCGAGGGATTGGGCGGCCTGACCGGACAGCTGCTCGGCCGTTGAAGAGAGTTCCTCGGCAGCCGCCGCGTTCTGCTGAATGACCTTGTCGAGCTGGGTGAGGGCATCGTTGATCTGGCGGGCCCCCGAATCCTGTTCCTTGCTCGCCGCGAGGATTTCCTGCACGAGGGCCGCGGTTTTCCGGATTTCGGGGACGATGGCCCCGATGATCGCCTGGGTGTTTTCCGCCGATGCGACGGTCCTGGACGAAAGCTGCGTGATCTCGCCCGCCGCGACCTGGCTTCGCTCCGCAAGCTTGCGGACTTCGCTGGCTACCACGGCAAAGCCCTTGCCCGCCTCCCCCGCCCTGGCCGCCTCTATGGCCGCGTTGAGGGCGAGGAGGTTGGTCTGTCGCGCAATCTCCTCGATGATGCCGATCTTCGAGGCTATGTCCTTGACGGCTAGCACGGCTTCTTTGACTGCCTCTCCCCCGCGCTCCGCCTGCTCGGCGGCGCTCCGTGCGATCGCGTCCGTCTGAGCTGCGTTATCGGCATTCTGCCTAATGTTGGCAGCCATCTCCTCCATGGAACTCGCCACCTCTTCCATCGACGTAGCCTGCTCGGTGGCGCCCTGGCTCATGGACTGGGCCGACTCGGAAACCTGATTCGAGGCATCGGCCACGTTCCGCGAGGCATCCTGCATCGCGCCGATGATCTCCTGGAGTCTTTGCTGCAAATCCGCCATCGCCTTGGCGATTCCCGTGATCATCGCCTTGGCGATGCCTGTGGTCATCGCCTGGGCGATGCCGCTGCCCTTGGACTCCGCGCCTTCGGCTCCGCTCTCGACGCCGAGATCGCCGCGAGACAGGGCGAGGGCCGATTCCGCGATGCGCGCGGGCTCGCCGCCGACTGAGCGAAGGACGGAGCGGGTGATGAGCATGGCGAGAAGGATCGAGAGGGCGGCTCCGGCAAACACGAAAACGATCATCAATATACTGGCAAAACTGGCGTCATGAGCTGCGGCGAGATCGGCATCCCTTCCCGAGGCGACCGAGGCGGCATCGATGCTGTCGAGGAGGGTATTGAGTTGGGAGACGGTCGCATCAAGATCGCCGCCTATCAGGGCAAAGGCCTCGGCCTGCTTTCCATAGAGGCTAAGCGAGACGATTGGCTCCACCTGCGAGATGAATTTTTCGAGCAGGGCCCGCATCTGCCTATAGCTCGCCTCGTCCGCGGCGTCGATGTTCGTGGTCGAATACGCGTCAAGGCTGCTTTCGATATCCTTGGCGAATTGGCGGCACTTCTCGGCGTCATTTTTTGCCTGATCGAGATTCTCCACTTCGATCTTATAGAGGTTGGCGCGGATCCGTTGATAACGTCCGTTGATGGTGACGAGGTCGCCCAGGGGCAGGGTCGCCTTCGCGAAAAGGAAATCGCTCGCCGCTTGGCTTTCTCGCAGCCTGACGACGCCGTATATGCCTATGGCCGCGGTGACGATTATCACGGCGGCAAAAGATGCGAGGAGCCGGGTTCTCAGTTTCATCTCGACCTCCGTATTAGAAATAGCGAGAGTTGCGAGCCGAGAACAGGGGTATTATGAAAAATTATAGTTACATCACTATAGCTATCGGAAGACGCGGCACTTTCGAGCTTTCCTAGGCGGCACTCCGCGCCGAAGCCCCTTCCGTCGAGCCTCGGCGCCTCTCACGCTCAGGTCGCGAGGTAGCCCTTCAGTAGCTCGGCCAGTTTCGTCGCTTCCTCCTTCGAGAGGGTCACGCCCTTGCCCATTTTCTGGTGGTCGGGGGACCATTCGCGAATGTCGAGCTTGGCTTCGCGCTCGTTCCACGACACGAGATTGAGTTCCTTGCGCCAACCCTTGGAGCTTTCTCCGAGAAGGCCGATCTGCCTCGTCACCTCGAACTTGAATTCCTTGTCGTCCATGGGAGCCTCCGGATGTTAGTACGCCCGCGAGACGGGGCTTTGCTTCAAAAGTGTGGGCGAAATCGACCGCTTTCAGACAACGAAATCGTCGCTCTGGTCGCCGAATTCGGGAAAAACATAGGCGACTACCCCGCTCGACCGGACGCGCATTTCGGCGCTGCCCGAGGCGGCGAGCTTCTCGAGACTGCGCTTGGCCTCGTCGATGCTGCAATCGCCCTCGAGAGCCACCTCGCCGGGCGTCACCACGCCCTTGTTCTTGCGGGCGACGCGAAGAATGGTCCGTTCGACGGGCTCTTTCGGCGCCTCGCTCACGTTGCGCATGCCGACCTGCCCTGAGAGGAGGCTTTCGCGATAGGCGATCCTGAAGTTGGCCTCGGCGACCTGCCGGGGCAAGGTGAAGAAATCATAGATCGAGCCCATCATGGCCACGCCGCCGGTCAGGAGCCAGACCACGCCCGTCCCCGCCTTGCCGAGGTAGAAGCGATGGAAGCCGAGGGCCCCGCAGCCCGAAATAAGCCACAGGATGTAGGCAATGCCGACGTTATACCGCACGCTGTTCTCCTCGCTCGGATGATAACGAATCCGCGGGGATTTGACCAAGGCTTCCGGCCCATGGTATTTCTTTTCGCCACTGGAAGGAGAAATTCCGATGCAGCGCCTTACCCTGAAGGAAATCGACGGCCTCGAAGCGGCCGGGCAGACCTTGACCGCGCGCGGATGGGTCCGCACCAAGAGGGAATCGAAGAACGTCGTTTTCCTCGAGATCAACGACGGATCCAGGCTCGGGAATCTCCAGTGCGTCTTCGAGGCGGCATCGGCCGAGGCCTCGTCCATCCTCGCTAAGGTGAGCACGGGAGCGGCGGTGACCGTCGAGGGCCTCCTCATAACCTCGCCCGCGGCCGGGCAGAGGGTCGAGCTCAAAGCGACGAAAATCGAGCTGATCGGCGAATCGCCCGAGGATTTTCCGGTTCAGAAGAAGGGGACGAATATGGAGACCCTTCGCGCCATCGCCCATTTGCGGCCCCGCACCAACACCTTCGGCGCGGTGGCTCGGGTGCGCAACGCGATGGCTCGGGGAGTCCACAGCTTTTTCCAGGATCGCGGCTTCTCCTGGGTCCATACGCCAATTATCACGGCCTCCGACGCCGAAGGCGCCGGAGCCATGTTCCAGGTGACGACTCTCGACCTCGACCGGATCGCAAAGTCGGGCGCCGCCGTGGATTACTCCAAGGACTTCTTCGGCAAGCCGGCCTTCCTCACGGTTTCGGGGCAGCTCAATGTCGAGACCTATGCCCAGGCCCTCGGCCGGGTCTACACCTTCGGCCCGACCTTCCGCGCCGAGAACTCCAACACCACGAGACATCTCTCCGAATTCTGGATGATCGAGCCCGAGGTGGCCTGGAACGACATCAACGACAACATGGCCCTCGCCGAGGACTTCGTCCGCTCCCTCGTGAAGACCGCTCTCGAGGACTGCGCCGAAGACCTCGAATTCTTCGACCAGCGCATCCAAAAAGGCCTTGTCGAGTACCTCTCGGGCATCGCCGCGAAACCCTTCGAGCGTATGACCTACACCGAGGCGGTGGCGCGGCTCGAAAAGAATGCCGGCGACTTCGAGTTCAAGCCCTACTGGGGCTGCGACCTCCAGAGCGAGCACGAGAAGTGGCTCACCGAAAAGGTCGTGGGCGGCCCCCTCATCGTTACGGACTACCCGAAGGAAATAAAGGCCTTCTACATGAAGCAGAACGACGACGGAAAGACGGTCGCCGCGATGGACGTCCTCGTGCCGCGCTTCGGAGAAATCATCGGCGGCTCCGAGCGCGAATGGCGCCATGCCCTCCTCGAAAATCGAATTATCGAGCTCGGCCTCAGACCGGAGGTATATTCCTGGTATCTCGATCTTCGACGCTACGGCTCGACGCCCCACGCGGGCTTCGGCCTCGGCTTCGAGCGACTTATCCTCTTCGTCACGGGCATGCAGAACATCCGCGACGTCATCCCCTTCCCGCGGGCTCCCAAACTCGCGGATTTTTGATCGTCGCATTATAGTTGCATTTGAGAGGCACTCGCGTCATGACGACATTGAAGATGCCATCTTCGCCGGTTTTTCCGGCGGTATTCGCGGAGCTTTCATGATTCTTCGATTTTCGAGTAGATTCCGGTTCCTCACCCTCCTCGTTCTTGCGATCGGCCTTCAATCCCTGTCAGCGGCGGGCAGGACGAGGACGATCGAGCCGGGCGGACCGCCGCCCGAAGTTTCCGCCAAGGCCGTCGTCATCATGGACGACGCGACGGGGGACATCCTCTTTTCCAAGAATCCCGATCTCGTGGTTCCCCCGGCCAGCCTGACGAAACTCGTCACCCTCGACGTCGTTTACGACGAGCTGAACGCGGGTCGGCTCTCGCGCAGCCAGATCGTGACCGTCGATCCCCGCGACTGCTCGCCCATAATCCCCATCGGTTCGAGCATCATGTACCTCAGGCCGGGCATGCCCGTCAGCATCCTCGACCTGATGAAGGGCACGGCCGTCGTCTCCGGCTGCGACGGGGCCTTCGCCCTCGCGAGAGCCGTCTCTGGCTCGAGCGAGGCCTTCGCCAAGCTGATGAACGCTGACGTCGAAAGCAAGGGCCTGACAGCCCTCCACTTCGTCGAGCCTTCGGGCCTCTCCGAAAAAAACCTTGTCACGGCCCGCCAATTCGCCGAGTTCTGCCGCATGTATCTCCACGATCACCCCGAATCGATCGCCGAGCTCCATTCGCTGCACTACATCGATTTTCCCCGACCGGAGAACGCGACCAAGGACTACGTGCCCAAGGGCAAGATCATCCAGTACAACCGCAACAATCTCGTCCTCGATTATCCGGGCTGCGATGGGCTCAAGACCGGCTACATCATCGAATCGGGCTTCAACCTTGCGGCCACGGCCGAGCGCGACGGCACGCGTTTCATCATCGTCACCCTCGGGGGCTCGGGATCTTCGACCTCGGGCGGCGGCTCCATCAGGGCGAGCGACGGGGCGAAGCTCCTCGACTGGTCCTTCGCGAACTGGAAGACGGAAACGCCGACGGTCCCCGCGATCCCGACGATCCGAGCCTGGTACGGCGCCGCCTCCCGCGTGAGCCTCGTGCCGACTTCCGCCCTCGCCGTGACCCTGCCCGAGTCGGAAATCGCCGGCCTGGCCGTGAGGGCCGAAATCGACCGCCAAACGGTGGCCCCCGTCGCCAAGGGCCAGAAGCTCGGCGAGGTCATCTACACGAGCGGAGAGAAGATAGTCAGGCGGGTGGATCTCGTAGCCGCCTCGGATGACCGACGCGGCAACTTCCTGATCTTCCTGCGCGACGCGATCGAGCGATTATTCAAGTCGATCTTCGCCCCGAAATCCCTGGCATAATTTCCCGCGATTCGGAGAGCGAGTAACGCCCTCCCCTCTCGGCGACAAAGCCCTCCGCGACGAGTTCGCCGAGGGCTTTGTCGACGCGCTCGCGCGCGAAGGGGATGGCGGCGGCTATCGCCTCGGCAGGAAGGCCCCCCGCCGCGGGGCCGAGGGCCTTGAGGACGGCGCCGCGAACCCTGCGGTGGCTGTCGGCGAAGGGGCTCTGGCGCTGGTGGTGGGCGCTCCGCCTCCCGGGGTTGGGGAGGCTCGCCTTGATCATGACGCCGTAATCCATCAGGGCATAGTACCAATTGCGAGGATCGTCGCGATCGAGGGCCTCACGGACGAGGGGCTCGAGCTCGGCGTCGCGGACCCCCTCCCTGCCGGGGAAGAATTCGTGGATGAAGACGGCTCGGACGTTGGTCTCGATCAGCGCGACGGGGCGGTCGAAGGCGAAGGCGAGGACTGCCCTGGCGGTATAGGGGCCAACGCCGGGAAGCGAGAGGAGGCTCTCCTCCTCATCGGGTACAGCCCCGCCGAAGCGCGTCTCGATCTCGGCGGCGGCGGCCTTGAGCGAGAGGGCGCGGCGGTTGTAGCCGAGCCCCGACCACAGCCTGAGGAGCTCGGCCGTCGGCGCCGATGCGAGGACGGCGGGCGTCGGGAAGGCGGCGAGAAAGGCCTCGTATTTGGGGACGACGCGAAGGGTCTGGGTCTGCTGGAGCATCAGCTCCGAGACGAGGATGGCCCAGGGATCGCGGGTCTCGCGCCAGGGGAAGGTACGCCTGTTGACGGCGTACCAGTCGAGGACCCTGGCCCGGAATCCGGCTATCTCACTCGCCGTAGATGTGGGCGAATTCGTGGAGGAGGCCCTCGGCCTTGGGTTTACACTCCCCGCAGACGGTGCCGATCTTCGTGGCCTCCTGGAGGGCGTGCCAGTCGCGGGCCCCGGCCTTGACCGCATCCTCTATGTCCTTGTCGGTGATGTTGAGGCAGCTGCAGATCACGACGGCGTCCTCGCCCTTGAAGGCGCCGGGGCGGCCCGTCTTGTCGAGGTAGACGTCGATCGCGGCGCGGAGGGCCTTGTCGCCCAGGACCGAGCAATGGATCTTGTTCTCCGGAAGGCCGCCGAGGCGCTGGGCGATGTCGGCGGGCTTGATCGAGTAGGCCTTGCGGATAGGAAGGCCCTTTATGACCTCGGAGAGCATCGAGGTCGAGGCGATGGCGCTCGCGCAGCCGTAGGTCTGCCAGCGCACGTCGGTGATGACGTCGTCGGCTATCTTGAGATGGAAGGCCATCTGGTCGCCGCACTTGATGTTGCCGACCATGCCGTCGGCGTCGGCCTCGAAGGTCTCGTCGGGGTCGTAGACGTTGCGCGGGTTCGTGAAGTGGTCCTTCACGATGTCGGAATAGAGCCATTTGAAGGCATCGGCGTCGCTCATGTGGTCCTCTCAGTTCGCCGCGGTCGCGGGGCGCAGGGTGGAAAAGCGGCGGAGCCGCTTGATGATGGGAGGGAGTTTCTCGAGCACATAATCGACCTCGGCCTCGGTCGTACCCCGGCCCAGGGAAAAGCGGATGGAGCCGTGGGCGTATTCGGGACCGACCCCCGTGGCCATGAGGACATGGGAGGGCTCGAGGCTGCCCGAGGCGCAGGCCGAACCGGTGGAGGCCTCGATGCCTTCGAGGTCGAGGGAGAGGAGGATCGCCTCGCCCTCGGCCCCGGGGAAGGAAACATCGAGGGTATTGGGAAGATGATGGAGGGGATGGCCGTTCACGTGGATGTCGGGAACCTTTTCGACGATGCCGGCGCGGAGCCGCTCGCGTAGGGCTCCCACGCGCTTGCCGTACTCGGGAAGCTCCGCGAGGGCGACTTCCGCGGCCTTGCCGAAGCCGAGGATGCCCTGGTTGTTGTAGGTGCCCGCGCGCACGCCCTTTTCCTGGTGTCCGCCGCGGATGAGAGCCTCGATCGGGGCGCCCTTGGCGACATAGAGGGCGCCGATGCCCTTGGGGCCGTAGATCTTGTGGCAGGACATGGTGAGGTAGTCGACCCCGAGGGCGAGGACATCGACGGGAATCTTGCCGACGGCCTGGGTGGCGTCGGTATGGACGCGGGCTCCCACCTGCTTGGCGAGGCGGACGACGCCGGCCAGATCCTCGATCGTGCCGATTTCGTTGTTGGCGAGCATGACCGAGACGAGGAAGACCTCGCGGCCTCGGCCCTGGGGATCGAGCTCTTCGGAGAGATGCGACATGTCGATGCGGCCTGTCGGGTCGACGCCGAGCCAGGTAACCTCGAAGCCCTCGCTTTCGAGGCGCTTGCCGGCCTCGATGACGCAGGGATGTTCGATGGCTGTCGTGATGACCCGCCTGCGCCCCGCCTTGGGGCCGAGGATGCGGGCCGTCTCGAATACGGTGTTGTTGGATTCGGAGCCGCCCGAAGTGAAGTAAATGGAAAGGGGATCGGGGGCACCGATGAGACGGGCGACCGAGGCCCGTGCGGTCTCGACCCGGTCGCGGGCTCTCCTCCCCGCCTCATGCATGCTCGAGGCATTGGCGAAGACGTCGAGATCCTCCACCATCACCCTTTTCACCTCGGGATGGAGGGGCGTGGTCGCGTTGTAATCCATGTATACGAAGGGATGTTCCATCCTTCACCTCACGAGTCGAGTATGTCGCGCAGGGTACGCGACGACAGGTAACCGTCGATCGAATCCTTGAGCCCTAGCCAGAAGCGGCGCGGGAGGCAGGATTGTCCGTGGGAGCAGGAGTCTTGTCGGTCGACGCAGCCGACCGGTCTGATTTCGCCTTCGAGGGCCTCGACGATCTCCAGCATCGTGATTTCGGAAGAAGGCCTGCCGAGTCTGTAGCCGCCCCGCTTTCCCCGCTCCGATACGAGAAGCCCGGCCATCGTAAGCTGGGCCAGTATCCCTTCGAGGTACTTTTGCGAGATATTTTCGGCCTTCGCGATCACGGAGGCTGTCACGATGGGCTCGGCGACGCTGAGCTCTCCGTCGGCGTCTTCGCTATGAAGAGCGACTCCGCCTTCCCCCTCGTTGCGCGCGAGGTGGACGAGGGCGCGAATGCCGTATTGTGCCTTGGTCGAGACCGAAAACATGGAACTCCTTAATTCCTATGGGAATGGTGGGAATATATACCGACTCCTCTAAATCGTCAATACGAGGGCACAGAGGGAAAAAGCGATTCCCCTCCCTATGGATTTTGCGTTCTTTCTGGTTCAGGATTAAGGAATGAAGATCGGACTGGCCATCGCCTCTTTCGGACTAGTGCTCAGCCTTCCTTTGCATGAGATTCGGGCGATTCCCTTGCCTGAATCGGTGGCTCGGGGTTTTCTCGGCCACTTTGTCGCGAAGGACTCCGAGATCGTCGACATGATGGACGAGACGATGAAGGCTGCCTTCGGGGCGGCCAAGGCCGCGCAGTTCGCCGACTCCCTCGTCGCCAAGGGCGGCACGTTCATAGGGCTCGGCGAGTCGAAGATCGAGACCAAGGACGACTATAGCGTCGTGCTAATCCGCGGCAATTATGAAAAGATGTCCCTCGATTTCAAGGTCACCGTCGACCAGAAGGGATTGGTCGCGGGATTCTTCGTCTCCAATCTCGCGCCGAAGGCGGAATGGACCCTTCCCCCCTACGCCAAGGCCGGCGTTTGGAAGGACGAGGAGGTCGAGGTCGGTGCGGCCGGTTGGCCCCTCAAAGGGACCCTTTCGATTCCATCGGGCAAGGAGCCCTTCCCCGCCGTGCTTCTCGTACAAGGCTCGGGCCCGAGCGATCGCGACGAGGCGGTCGGCCCGAACAAAATATTCGCCGATATCGCGGCAGGACTGGCGACCGACGGCATCGCCGTGCTTCGCTACGACAAGCGCACACTCGTGTACGCGAGCGAGATGGCGAAGTCCGCGGAAACCATCGGGGTCGGCGAGGAGACCGTCGACGACGCGGTGGCGGCCCTGGCTTTTCTCGCGAAGGATGGGCGCATCGACGGGAAACATATCTTCATAATTGGACACTCCCTCGGCGCGATGCTCGGCCCCAAGATCGCCGCCGAGGCGCAGGCCAGGGGAATTGCCATCGCGGGGCTCGTACTCCTCGCGCCGAGCGCGAGTCCCCTCGAGGACGTCATCGTCGATCAGTTCAACTATCTCGCCAAGTCAGGGGCGGGTGGAGAGGACCTCGGCGCCGCGGAACTTTCGCGGATCGAGGCGGCGGCGGAGCGGGTCAAGGCGCTTACGTCCCTCCCTTCGCAGGAGGACCCCGCCCCGGCCCTCCTCCCCCTCGGCATTCCCGCCTCTTGGTGGCGCTCGATCGCCGGCTACGATCCGGTGAAGGCGGCTCGCGAACTTGCCCTGCCCCTCCTCGTCATCCACGGCTCTCGGGACTACCAGGTCGGGCTCGCGGAGGCGGCCCTGTGGAAGAAGGGGCTCTCGGGCATCAAGACCGCGAAGGTCGTCCTCATCGACGGCCTCAATCACCTCATGATGAAGGGGAAGGGCCCCTCGACGCCGTCCGAATACGACAAGCCGGGCCACGTCGACGGAAGGGTGATAGGCCAGATCGCCGGATTCCTCTTCACCCGCTGAGTCAGGCGCGAAGGGCGAAGAGGGCGGCGAAGAAATGGCAGATCGTACCGGCTAGGACGAAGAGATGCCAGACCGGATGGAACCATGCCCTCCGCTTGCCGATCGCGTAGAATAGGGTGCCCAGGGTGTAGGAAAGGCCCCCGGCGATCAGGAAGGCCGTCGTCGCAGCCGGAGCCGTTGCGACGAAATCCTTCCACACCGCCACGATGAGCCAGCCCATGGCCAAATAGGCGACGAGGCTGACGACGGGCTTGCGATTGAGGAAGAGCGTTTCGAGGACGATGCCCGCCGCCGCGATGGCCCAGACGGCCCCGAAGACCCACCAGCCCGAACTCTGCCTGAGGATGGTGAGGCTGAAGGCCGTGTAAGTGCCAGCGATGAGCACGAAGATGGCCGAATGGTCGAAGATTTCGAAGAGGCGGCTCACCTTCGTGAAAGACAGGGCGTGATAGAGGGCCGAGGCCGAATAGAGGAAGACCATGCTCGCGCCGAAAACCGCGTAGGCGACTATTCGCCAGGGATCACCGGTCGCCGCGGCCGAGGCGACGAGGACGACGAGGCCGGCGATCGCGAGGAGGGCGCCGAGCCCGTGGGTGACTGCGTTCGCGACCTCGGGTCCGACCTGGCGCCGCGTTTCGGCGGCCCCTTCGCGGTCGGTCCGTGCCGATGCAGTACCAATTGCCATGTTTATCATCTTCGCCTCCAAGCATGTACGGGAATCGCTCGCCCATCGCTTGGGTTCGACCATCCGGAATGGGAAAGGTTGCAGTCGAGGAAGGGTTGCAGGCTGCGATGGGCGTCGCCCCTCGGCTTCTGCCCTTGGCATCAGACCTTCGGCCTCGATTTCCTCCATTGGGAGACGAGGTAGGCGGCGAGGGTGACGAGGTAGGGAAGGGCCGGCAGCAATTCGGGCGGGACGAGAGCCACGGATTGGGCCCTGTTGGAAAGGCTGAGGAGGAGGCCGAATCCGAGGCTCGCGCCGAGTATGCCCAGGGGTCGACGGCCGCCGAGATAGATGGCGACGAGGGCGATCCAGCCGCGCCCGGCCGACATGCCGGGGACGAAGGCGGCGACCGAAAGCGCGAGCCAGGAACCGGCGAGACCCGAGGCGGCGCCGGCCACGAGGTGGGCGAGGCGCCGAAGACCATCGCGGTCGAGGCCCGCTGCCCGCGCGGCCTCTCCCCTCTCCCCCGCGGCCCTGAGCCTGAGCCCTAGGGGCGTGAGGTCGTGAGTCGCCCAGAGGAGGAGACAGGCGAAGAAAAGCGCGAGAGCCGTGGAGCCGTCGCTCGACAGGGCGTGACCCGCCACTCCCTGCGGCAGGTTGACCACGCCCTGGGTCCCGAAAAGGGCCGATGAAAGCAGGCTCACCAGGGCCGGCACGAGGAGGTTCACCGCGAGGCCTGCGACAAAGACGTCGGCCTTGAGTCTCGTCGAGACCTGCCCGAGCAATGCGCCTACGAAGAGGCCGGCCGTGAGGGCGGCACCCATCGCGAGGAGGGTCGATCCGGTAGCCGTGGCGACGCCGACGGCGGTGAAGGCCCCGGCGAGCATGGCTCCCTCGAGGGCTACGGAAAGGCTGCCCGCCGACTCGGTGAACAATCCGCCCATTGCGGCCAGGATGATGGGCAAGGCGGCGGCGACCGACGATGTCCCGAAATCGGTGAGCGTTCCGATGAGGGAGGCCAGGTTCATTTTGCCCCTCCCCTTCCGGCCGAAAGCGCTTTTCGCAGTTTCTTTCCCGGGAGTTCCCCGCCCTTCGCGGTGACGAGGAGCATGATGAGGGCGATGATGATGGAGGCCGTGGCGGGTGAAAGATCGGAGAGGATGGAGGCTGCCTTTGCCCCCTCCGCCAGCCAGGCGAAGAGGAGGGAGGAAGGGATGGCGAGGATGGGATCGGTCCCCGCCACCAGGCTCACGGCAAGCCCGTTCCAGCCGAGGCCGGCGGTCATACCTTGGACGGCCTGCCCCGAGGCACCCGCCGTGGCGAGAAGGCCGGCGAAGCCGGAAAGGGCGCCGGAAAGGCAGAGGGGCCAGAGGTCGAGGGAAGGATCGAGCCCCTGGGCCAGGGCGAATTCGCGCGAAAGGCCGAAGAGTCCGAGCTCGAATCCGGGCCTGCTCAGGCGAAGGAGCCAGATCATCGCGAGGGCAAGGGCGAGGGCGACGATAATGCCTGAGCTCAGGGGAAATGTTCCAGCCAACTTGGGGAGGAGATAGGCAGCCGGCAAGGGCCTCATGCCCAGGAGATTGGAGGCGGGATCGCGGAAGGGGCCGGCCACGGCCCAATCGATGACAATTATGACGGCCTGCGACAGGAGAAAGGAACTGAGGAGGACGCTCGCGCCCAGCCTGCGCTCCGCTATCGCGGAAGCGAAGGCGAGGAGGGCTCCAGCCAAGGAGGCGATGAGAAAGGCCGAGGGCAGGGCGAGGAAGGGGGAGAGCCCCTCCACCCTGGAGAGAAAGAGGCTGCCCGCAAAGAAGCCTATTGCGGCCTGGCCCTCGCCTCCGAGATTGAAGATGCCCGCGCGAAAGGCCACGGCCGCTCCGAGGCCGGCGACGAGGAGGGGCCCCATCGCCCCGAGGAGGGAGGCGAGGCGCCAGGGATCGGATACGGGGGCCAGGAAAAAAGCGGAGAGGGCTCCGGCCGGATCGCGGCTTCCGATCAAGGCCTCGACGACGGCGAAGCCCAGGGCGGCCAGGACGGCGGGAATCCTCGTGCCGAGATCGCGCTTGACCACGAGCCTCATTGCAGGGCCTCGCGACGGGAATGGCCGGTGAGATGGGAGGCGAGTTCGTGCGCCATCCCTTCGCCGAGGTTCGCGCCCTCCCAGACCACGGCTCCCCGATAGAGGACGATGATGCGATCGGCCAGCCTCAGGGTCTCCTCGATGGAGGAAGACAAAAGAAGTATTGCGCCGCCTTCAGTCTTTCTCGCGGCGATGATTCCGGATAGCTCCGCGACGCCCGAAATATCCAGACCCTGGCTCGGATCGGCGAGGAGGAAGAAGGCCCGGGGCTTTGCGAGTTCGCGAGAAAGTACGAGGCGCTGCCTATTTCCGCCTGAAAGGGATGTGGCCTTTCTGCGCATATCCCCCGTGGGGCCGAGGACGGGAGGGAAGCCAGGCGTCCGCCGCGGAGAGCCTTCGAGAACGGTGAGATTGGCCCCGATGCTCGCCTCGAGGGCGAGGCCCCTGCCCTCGCGATCGGAGGGAACGTAGGCCGCGAGGGAGGAGCGGAGTTGTCGCCTGGGCCAGTCGCGGACATCGCGCCCTTCGAGCTCGAAGCGGCCCGCCATCGGCGCAGAGAGGCCGGCCGCGATCGATTCGAGTTCCTCGAGTCCATTGCCGGCGAGGGCGACCACGCCCAGGGTTTCCCTTTCGCGGACTTCGAAATCGACCAAGACCCTGCCACGTGAAATTGAAAGCCCCAAGCCCCTGCTCGCGGCCACGACCCTCCCGCGCCGCATCGTCATGCCTTCGAGCTTGTCGGTCGCGTCGGACTCACCCGCGGTGACGCGGGAACGCGACATCAGGGCGGGAAGCTCCCCAGGCGCGAAATCGCCGACAGCGCGATCGGCCACGAGTTTGCCCGAGCGGAGGACGACTATCCGCGTCGCGATGGCGGCTAGCTCCGCCGAGCGGTGCGAGATGAAGATGATGGCCCTGCCGCTGTCCGCGAGCCTTCGTATCAGCTCGAAGAGCCTTGCGCTCTCCTCGTCGTCGAGGAGGCTTGTCGGTTCGTCGAGGATGAGGAGGTCGCCCGACCAGGCGAGGGCTCGGAGTATCTCGGCATGGCGGCGATCGGCCGGCGACAGTTCGCGGACTCGGCGCGTGAGATCCAGATCTATGCCGGCCGATTTCGCGAGGGCTGCCGTTTCCTCGCGCATCCGCCTGCGATCGAGAAAGAGGCCGAAGCGCTTGGCCTCGCGGCCGAGGCAGATCGACTCGGCGACCTCGAGTCCCTCGGCGAGGAAGGAATGCTGGGGGACGAGGCCGATGCCGGACTTTTCCGCCTCGCGGACATCCCCTCCCCTGAGGCTCCTGCCCCGTATCTCGACCTCGCCGGAGTCGGGAGCGACGAGGCCCGCGACGATGCGGGCGAAGGTGCTCTTTCCCGCCCCATTCTCGCCGACGACGGCGACGATCTCACCCCCATCCACGGACAGGGAGACATCGTCGTTGGCGAGGACGCCCGTGCTCGCGTAGAACTTCCGGAGGCCTCGGGCGACGAGAAGGGGCATGGGTGACGCGGGTCTTTCGCGATCAAAAGCCGTTGATGGGGAAGGCGAGGCTGCCGTCGCGAAGGGCCGCGATCTGCTTCGTCATGGCGTCGCGGATCGACTGGGGCAGGTTCTTGTAGGCCTCGCCGGAATCGTCGAAGTCGATATAGCCCTGGGCGGCGCTCACGACCTCGGCGGTGCCGAAGAGCGATGCCCCCTTGCCCGAGAGTATGGTCGAAAGCTTTTCCTCGACGAGGCGATCCTGCCGGGCGATGGCCGAGCCTACGACGACTCCAGGAGCGAGGGCGTAGCCCGAATTGTCGAACCAGAGGGCCTTGATGCCGGCTTCCTTCGCCGCCGTGAGTACGCCCTGCCCCGCCCCTCCGGCGATGGGCAGAATTATGTCGGCGCCTTCGGCGATGAGGGACTTGGCCAGCTCGGCCGCCTTGTTGGCATCATACCAATTGCCAAGGACTCGATCGGCGAAGCGGGCCTCGGGGTCGGCCGCTCGGAGCCCGGCCTCGAAGCCAGGCTCGATGAGGCGGTCGAGGGTGGGATAATGCTGTCCGACTACCATGGCCGCCATGCCGTGCGGCTTGTGGCCGCCGACCGGGGTCGTGGCGACGAGACCGGCGAGATAGCCGATAATCCAGGCCTGTTCGTATTGGTTGTAGAGGATGGTGTGGATGGCAGGATTACCCTGAAGCCAACCGTCGGTGACGAGGAAGCGGATCTTGGGAAACTGCTTCGCGACGGCGGCGCAGAGCTCGGGCATGGAGGGATTGCTCGTGACGATGAGACCGAACTGCCCAGAGGCAGCGACCGCGGCGAGCCTGTCCTGCCATTCGCCCTGGTTGTAGCCTCCCTCGATCACCTTCATCGTCGCGCCCTTGGTGGCGGAGACGGCCTTGGTGACGCCTGCCACGAGTTCCTCGTAGGTCGGGCTTCCCGACACGACGCCGGGAATGAAGACGGCGACCGACGTGAGGGGCGCCTGCGAGGTCTTGGCGGCGCAGCCGCCCAAGGCCGTTGCCGCGACCATGCCCGTCGCGATCAACGCTATAGTCACGGCGACCCGGCCGATCGCGGCCGTGATCCCGGTCTTTTCCTCGTGCTTCATCATGGATGCACTCCTTCTCATTGGGCTTTCGGCGCAAGTATACTGAGGGGCCTTGCGGAGCCCCTAGTGTTTCCGAACTGACGCGCGCGCAACTTGACGTGAAAGGTGAGATTCCCCGATGGATCGCGATGAAAGAGCCTTCGAATACCGCATCGGCGAACTCGCCGACATGTTCGGCGTGACCGCCAGGACCATCCGCTACTACGAGGAGCTCGGGCTCCTCGAGGCGGCGGGCCGCGAGGAAGGCTCGCACCGACGCTATCCGGCGCGCAACGTGATCCACCTCAAACGAATCCAGCAGCTCAAGGATTACGGCCTTTCGCTCGCGGAAATCGGCGAACTCTTCGAGCTGGCCCGTCGCGATCGCTCCGGCGAAACCGTCCGCGCGAGGCTGGCGGAAAAGTACCGAGAGAAACGCGAGGAGGCCGAACGCAAGAAGGCGGCCCTTGAGTCCTACATAGCGGAACTCGATTGGCATATCGCCCAATTGGGCAAGGTGAAGGAATTCAATGAATGCCCCGGCGCCGCCTGCAAGTCCTGCGGCTGGGCCGAGCGCTGCGACGTCCGCCACCTCCTCGGCGGAAAGGCGGGTTGAGGATGGCCTTCCTCACCATCGACGTCGGTTCCTCCCTCGTCAAGGCGGCCCTTATCGCGGAGGATGGGAGGCTCCTCGCCCTCGCTCGGCGCCCCGTGGGCATGAGCCACGGAGCGCGGGCCAACGAACACGAGGTCGACGCCGACGAATGGACGAGGGCGGCCTTCGAGGCCATCCGCGAGATCGGGCCCCAGGCGCAGGTTCTATCGGAAGCGCAACCCCGGGCCATCGTAGTTTCGGGCAATGGTCCGACCCTGGTCGCCCTCGACGAACATGACAGGCCAGTAGGGCCCGCCCTCTCATGGCTTGATCGCCGAGCCTCGGCGGAGGCCGCCCTGGTGTCCCATCACGCGGGCATGCCCATAGACGCGAGCTTCTATTTGCCCAAGGCTCTCTGGTTCGCGCGCAAGCATCCCGAAGCCTCACGGATCAGGCGCTTCCTTTCCTGTCCCGAGCATCTCGTCCAGCAACTTACGGGAGAGGCATGGACCCTCCTCCCCTCTCCAGGTTATCTGCCCTACATTTGGAGCCCCGGGCTCATCGAGGCCGTCGGCCTCGACGAGAGGCTCTTTCCACCCTTCGTCGCGCCTACGGAGCCCGTCGGCAGGCTCAGACCGCGTGTTGCCGAGGAGCTCGGCCTTCCTGAAGGCATCCCGGCCTTTGCGGGCTTTCCCGATTTTCTCGCCGGTCTTGTCGGCGCTGGCATCGTCGAGGAGGGCATGGCGGGGGACAGGGGCGGCACCTCCGAGGCTATCAACATCGCCGCTCGTTCGCCCTTTCCCGGCCGCGGACTCCTCTCCCTCCCCCACGCCATCGAAGGACTCTGGAATCTTTCAGGCGGCCTTTCCACGGCGGGCAAGTCCCTCGAATGGCTGGCCACGAATCTCGGCCTCGGCGGGTCCGCCGACCTCGTCGAGACAGCCGCGACGGCTCGGCCAGGCTCGGGTGGACTGGTCTTCATCCCCTACCTCGCCGGGGAGCGAGCGCCTCTCTGGGATGCCGAAAGGCGTGGGGCCTTCGCAGGGCTTTCGCTTTCGACGGGCAGGGCCGAGATGGCGCGCTCGGCCTGCGAGGCCCTCTGCTACGCCCTCAGGCTGCCCGCCGAGCTCGCCCGCGACGGGGGCTATGCGCTTCGTGAGGTTCGCGCCACGGGAGGCACGGCCCGGAGCCCCTTCCTCGCCTCGCTCAAAGCCTCGATCCTCAAGCTGCCCGTCGCCATCCCCGAGGTGGGCGACTGCGAACTCGTCGGAGACGCCGCGGCGGCCTCCGTGGGCCTGGGCGACCATCCCGATCTCGCCACCGCGGCGCGGTCCATGGCGCGGGTGGCCGCGCGCTACGAACCCGACCTGGACCTCGAGGGGATCTACGACGAGGGCTTCGGTCTTTGGAAGGAGGCCCTCGGCGCCCTCGCCCACGTCGATTCCCACGGGGCCACCCTCAGCTTCGCGAAGGGAATCGAGTGATGAGCCTTCCACCTTCTGCCCTGCAGATATTCATTCTTTTCCTCCTTATGGCAGCCGGCTTCGCGGCGGGCAAGATGCGCATCCTCGACGAGGAAACGGTAAAGAAACTCTCGCGCTTCCTCGTCGTCTTCATCGTCCCCTGTCTCATCGTCATCTCCATGCAAAAGCCCCTCAGCCCCGAGCTCCGCGATCGGGCCTTCCTCGTCCTCGGCCTTTCCTTCGCCACCTATGCCATAGCCTTTCCCCTCGCCTTTCTTCTCTCGAAACTCATGAGGCTGAAGGGCTCCCAGGCGGGAGTGCATTCCTTCGCGGCGGTTTTCTCGAACGTGGCCTTCATGGGCTTTCCCGTCCTCCAGGGGCTCTTCGGCAAGGACATCCTTTTCGAGGCCTCGATCGCGACCATGCCCTTCCAAATCCTCGCCTTTTCCATCGGCGCCGCGATGCTCGCGAGCGGGACGGGCCGAAAGGCCGAACTCGGCCTGACCGCTTTCATCAAGCCCGCCGGGGTCGCCGCCGTCGCCGGTCTCGGGCTCTTTCTCCTGAACATCGCGCTGCCCCCGGCCCTCTACCAGGCGATGAATCTCCTCGGCGACACGACCACGCCCCTGTCGATGTGCGTTATCGGCGCCATTCTTGCCGAATCGGATATCCGCGGAGCCCTCGGCGATTGGCGAATTTGGGTGACCGCGATCTGGAGGCTCCTCGCCCTCCCCCTCGTCATGTGGCTCGCCCTCCGCGCACTGGGCGTCGAGGGTAGGACCCTCGGCCTCCTCGTGGTGATGACGGCCATGCCCGTCGCGGCCAACGCGACCATGCTCTCCGCGGCCTACGGCGGCGACCACCGGCGCGCGAGTTCGCTGATCTTCGTGTCCACGGCCCTTTCCCTCGTCACGATTCCCCTCCTCGCCTCCACCCTCTTCGGCATCTAGGAATCGAGTAATTCCGCCCACGGGAACCACTCGTCCCGTCCTCCGGCATCAGTAGTCCCGTCCTCCGATACCGCTGATGTGTGGCTTGGCGAAAAACAGGGTTTAGGGATTGAGGCGCGATCCCCTTGCGAGGGAGGCGAATACTCCGACGAGGCAGAGGGCGGCGAAAATGCCCATTCCCAGATGGAGACTCCCGAGGAATTCAGGAAAAACAGCCGCCGTAATAGCCCTCCGCCCCGGGCCCAAACTCAGAAGGAGCATGGCGATGCCCATGCTGAGCATCTGGCCGACGAGGCGCATGGTGCCGAGGGTCGCCGAAGCCACCCCATACGAAGGGGGAGCGACCGATCCCATGACGGCGTTCGTGTTCGGCGAGGAAAAAAAGGCGTAGCCGATGCCGACGATCACGAGCTCGAGGACGACGAGGCCCAGAGGCGTCGCGGAATCAAGGATGGTGAAGAGAGCGAGCATGACAGTCATAATGGCCATGCCCGAGGATGCGAGGAGCCGGGGTTCGACCCGGTCCGATAGCCTTCCGGCGAGGGGCGAGAAAATGACCATGAGGAGGGGTTGCGAAATGAGAATCAGGCCCGCCTTTTCCGGATCGAAACCCTTTATGTATTGGAGATAGAGGCTCATGAAAAAGGTGAGGGCGAAGGTCGCGGAGTAATTGATGAGGGCCGCGAGGTTCGACATGCCGAAGGCCTTGTTTCCCTGAAAGAGGGCGATGGAGAGGAGGGGATGCTTCGCGCGGGCCTCCCACCAGATAAAAAGCATCAGGGCCGCGGCGCTCACCGCGATGAAGGCGTAACCGATGGCGCCCGGAAGGACTGACAAACCGTAAATTAGCGGAGCGAGGGTCGCAGCCGAAAGAAGGGCTCCGCCGAAATCGAAGCGCTGGCCCGGCGCGCCGCGCCACTCCCCCTTGAGCCTGATCAACGCGAGGGCGAAGGCGAATAGCCCGACGGGCACATTGAGGAGATAGACGCTGCGCCAGCCGAACTCGTGGGTGAGAAAGCCTCCCGCCAAGGGACCGAGAGAAAGGCCGGCGTAGGTGAAGGCGACGTTGATGCCCAGAACCCTTCCCCTCTCCGCCGGCGGATAGACGGAGGTGAGGATGGCGACCCCCGTGCCGAAGATCATCGAGGCGGCGGCGCCGGCCAAGGCCACCATCGCTATCAAGGCTCCACCCGTCGGCGCCAACGATGCGAGGGCGGAAAACAGGGTGTAGAAGGCTATACCTATTATGAATATTTTCTTCCGCCCGACCATGTCGCCCAGCTTGCCGAAGGGGAGGAGAAGGGGGGCCGCGGTGACGAGAAAGGCGGTGTTGACCCAGCCCAGGCCGATAGCGTCGAGGCCGAGATCCCTGCCGATGGCGGGAAGGGCCATGCTCACGGCCGACGAGAGGTAAGGTGTCATGAAGGAGCTGAAACAGGCGACGGCGAGGGCCACCTTCCTGTTCCCCAGGCCCCCCTCCGACAAGGTCATGGCCCCCGGTCCCGAGCCCCCATCCCTCGAGCTCACGAGGCGGTTCCCACCTTGAATTTGCCGACCTCCTCCATGAGGGCCTCGATGCTCTCCTTATTGCCGCGGCTGGTCTCGTTGATGCTGTTCACCGCATGGGTGATGTGCCCCACCCCCTCGGCCATCTCGTTCACGCTCCTGTTGACCTCCTCGGTGACTCGCCCGAGGTTCATGCTCTCCTTGATCACTTCCTTGCTGCCCTCGAGCATCTCGGTGGATCCCGACTTAACCTGCGTGGTTATGTCATTAAGCTGGCTGATCGCCTCGAGTATCTCGTGGCTGCCGGTGCCCTGCTCGTCCATCGCGTTCCGGATGCTTTGCTCGCGCTCGGAAACCGTCTTGATGCGCGCGTCTATGGATTCGAACTGGGCGAGGACGGAATCGGTGGAGCGGGTCAGGCCGTCGAGGGAGTCCTTGATCTTGCGAAGAGAGGCGGAGATGGTCTTGGATTGCTCCCCGGAGGATTCGGCCAGCTTGCGGATCTCGTCGGCGACGACGGCGAAACCCTTGCCTGAGTCGCCCGCGTGGGCGGCCTCGATGGCTGCGTTCATCGAAAGGAGATTGGTCTGACTCGCTATAGACTGGATCACCTCGCTGATCTCGAGAAGGCTCTCGGATTCCTTGGCCACCTCGCGGATGCTCTCGGATACGGAGGCGAGGCTCGAACGCCCCTCGTCGGAAGCCTGCGCGAGCTCGCCGACGTTCTCTGCGTTCTTCTGAAGGGTTGAGGTGACCGAGGAGATGTTCGCGAGCATCTCCTCGATGGCGGAGGAAGATTGGGCCACGCTGGCTGCCTGCTCGTCGATATGGGCATCGAGGCGCTTGATGTTGCGGGTGATCTGCTCCATCGTCGAGTTCGTCTCGGTGACGCTGGTCGACTGGCTCAGGGCGCGATTCTTGAGTCCCTCGAGATTGGCGCTGATTTGCGTGATCGAGGAGGCCGTCTCGCCCATGCTCGATGAAAGGGTCGTGCCCACTCCCGACAGCACCTTCAATTGTTTCTGGATGGACATCACGAGCTCGCGGGTATTGCGCATGAGGATGGCGTAGGCGCGCGCGAGATCGCCTATCTCGTCGCTCCTCTTGCAGAAGACCTCGGGCACCTCCTGCGTATAATCGTTATGCGCGAGCATCTCGGTGAACACGACGCATTCTTTTATCGGAAGGACGATGCCGCGGGTGACGAAGGAGAGTATGAGGAGGCCAAGGGCGATGAAGAGGATCGATACGATGAGAATGCTGTTCCTGATGATGTCGAGGCCGCCGAAGACATGGACCTGGCGAGCCCCGACGGCGATCGCCCAGGATGTGCCGGGCACGGGAGCGTAGCCGAAGATATCGCGGTCGCTGCCGTAGGGAAGCTCCTCGTAGCCCGATTCTCCCTTCATCATCCGGCCGAACATCCCGGCGATCGGGGCGAGCGAGGGATCCTTCGCGCTCTCGTCGACGAGGTTGCGCTGCTTGAGGACATCGTCCCTGTTGGGCGAGGCGATGAAGGTGCCTTTGCCGTCGATCACGAAGGCGAAGCCCTTCTTCCCGTAGGAAATCTTGTCCGAGGTCTCGCTCAGCCAGCCGGCGTCGAAGACCGCGAAGGTGATGCCGAGGACCTGCGATTGGGGCGACAATATCGGAACGGCGACTACTTGGACGGGTTTCTTCAGCACCTTGTGAATGATGATATCCGAAATGGCGACACTGCCCACTATCGCCTGCTTGAAATAATCGCGATCGATGACGTTCGTCGTCGAGCCGTCGTTAAGATGGGTGGCGCCGTCGGCCGTGGCGATGGCGATCTGAAAGACCCCCATGCGCTTGACGGCCGCGACGGTTGCCGGCTCCTGGCGCTTCCAATCCATCGAAATGACATCAGGATCGCTGGCGAATTCCCGCATTTCGGCCACGTAGCGATCGAGGGTGCCCCTGACGAGCATGGCTCCGTAGGCTGCGATCTGGGGGGCGTTTTCCGAGACCTGGGTTCGGACTGCCTTCGAGGCGAGCACGTACGAGAGGCCTCCGATGCCGACGGCGACGATTATCAGAATAGGTATCGAACCCGCGGCAATCTTCTTCCCGATAGTCCATTTCGTGAGTCTGGCCATATTCGCCCCTTTTAGAGCTTGCATCCCGCCCCGCGACATGCCCCACGATTCAAGGCAACATGTATACATTTGATCTGCAACGAGACCGTTTCGAGTTTAGGGGCGAGAAGAGACAAAGTAAAGGCGCGGAGAGGCTATTTCGCGCGACTGCAGGCATTCGGCGACTCGACACGGCGCAATCTCTTGTGGACGGCCGGACGGGCTCGGGGTAGAGTATGCCGACGACCGATTGCAGATGCGCCTCCAGGCGCTTACCGCCAGGAGGTAAAAAGCTCCGGACCTCTTTTCTCGATGCCAGGCAGGAGGACGGAGGGGTGCGGCGAGGTCACTGTGTCGAGCCATACCGCCAGGGCCGAAGGAAAGGCTTTGTGAAAAAGGTTTATGTTCGCCGGCTCGTTGTCGACCGTGACGACGAGGGAACCGAGCCTATGCAATCCTTCGCAGACCGAGGCCTTGAAAGCCTCGTCCTCCATCGCGAAATCGGGCTTGAAGAAGAAATGCTCCTCGGGACCTGCCGGCAGTCCGTGCGCGAGAAAACTCGAGCGCGTGCCGGCTTCCATGCCGGGGCTGTGACGTCCGGTCAGGTAGGCGAGCACGAAGCCCTCGGCCTTGAGCTCCCCGAGGAAATTCGCCGCTCCGGGATAGGGCCTATCGTGGGCGAGCCACTCGTCGCTGAAAAAGCGATCGGCCCAGAAGGCACGGACGGCGGCGAGCAGGCCCTCGTCGGCGATGCCCGCCCTGCGGAAGGGTTCGCGGATGTCCCAGAAGGGCCGCGAAAGGTCGAGCGCGTCCCACGAAGCCTCGAGGCCGGGAAGCTCCGAGCGGGCTGCCTCGAGAATGGCTACGTTTCGCGGCGTCGTGTCCATGAGGGTGGAATCGATGTCGAAGAGGGCCACCCAAGGAGCGCCGAAGCCGAGGCTTTCGAGGCGGCGCCGATTGCCGATAACGGGATGCTCCGCCCTCATGCTTCCCACTCCCCGGGACCGACCACGATGGCGTGGCGGGTCCAGAATCCGATGGCCGCGGGAAGCTCGGCAAGGGCGAGTTCCGGGTCATGGATCTCACGAGGCGCGGCCCTGCCGGGGTAGATGGTGTGGAGGAGGAAGCTTCCGTCCTCCTGCCAGAGTCCCCACACGCAAAGCCTGTCGGTGGGGGCTTTCTTTCCGACGACGAGATGGGAAGGAAGGTTCCTTCCCTTTCGCCTCCCCCAGAAATCGCCCCTTGTCCAAGGCCGAATCTTCTTGAGGCCGCTAAGACCCGCCATGCGCGGGGCGCGAAAATCGAAGTGCTCCCAGCCCGATCGCCTGGTCGAGGCGGCGAGGCGGGAGACCGCCCATCCGAGGGCCTCCTCGAGAGGGACGGCGAAGTCGTCGAGATGGGCGCGGAGATGACCCTCGTCGCGGATGATGATCTTAATTGTGTCGTTCATTTGATGCCGGAGGAGACGTAGCCGTTGACGAACTGTTTCTGGAAGACCAGGAACAGGAAGAAGAGGGGGAAGGTGACGATGATGGTCGCCGCGGAAAGGAGGCCCCACTGCGCCCCGATCTCGCCCATCTGCGTGAAACGCACCAGTCCGGCGGTCAGTGGCCGGGCCGTGTCGGACTGGGTGATGATGAGGGGCCAGAGGAAGTCGTTCCAGTGGAAGGAGAGGGCGGAGAGCATGAGGGCCGTTACCGCGGACTTGGCGGTGGGGAGGTAGATGAGCCTGAGCTCCTGGTCCCAGCGGCATCCGTCGATGGCCGCCGCGTCCCCGAGATCGCGGGGGAGCGAGAGGAAGCTCTGGCGGAGCAAAAAAGTGGCGAAGGCCGAGCCGAAGAAGGGCAAGGCTATCCCGGGAATCGTGTCGTAGAGGCCGAGGAAGCGAATCGTCGAGAAATTCGGCACGAGGAGGGCAGCCGTCGGGATCATCATCTGAAGGAGGATGATAGTGAAGATGATGCTGTCGCCGCGAAAGCGGTAACGGGCAAAGGCGAAGGCGGCGAGGCTCGCGGTGAGGAGCTGGGCGCCGATGATGAAGCCCACCTGGAGGATGGTGTTGAGGTAGTACCGGGCGAAGGGTGCGAGCGAAAGGGCCTTCGCGTAGTTTGCGAGGCTGAGCCCATGGGAAAAGAATACGTTGCCCGAGGCGAAGGGGATGTCGGGGGGCCTGAATGAGGCGGCGAAGGCCCAGACGATGGGCGTGAACATCAGGGCTCCGAGAACCGTGAGAACGGCGAATCGGAGGATGACTGACAACCTAGTTTTCATTGCGCTCGCTCGCGAGGAAGTTGGTGACCGTGAAGGCCAGGAGGATTGCGATCATGATGACCGTGACGGCGTTGGCCCTGCCGATGTCGAGGCGGTCGAAGCGTACCTCCCAGAGATAGTACAGGAGGAGGGTGCTGCTCCCGCTCGGTCCGCCCTGGGTGAGGACGAAGAGATGGTCGACGGTCTGGAAGGCGCCGATGAAGGCCGTGGTCGTCACGAAGAGGGTCTGTCTGCGGATGAGGGGAAGGATGATCCGCGTGACGAGCCTGAGTCCCCCGGCCCCGTCGAGGCGGGCCGCCTCGACGACCGATTTGTCGAGATTCTGCAGACCGGCCAAAAAGAACAGCATCAGGAAGCCGACGTTCTTCCAGAAGGCGACGAGGACGAGGGAGACGAGGGCGAGGGCCGGGTTGCCCACCCAGTTCTGCGGGCCAGTGTAGCCGAAAAGATGGAGGAATTGGTTCCAAAGCCCGTAGCCGGGGGTGAGGAAGAACATCCAGATCGTCGCGGCGCTCACCATGGGAAGGATGGCCGGGTGGAAGGCCGAAAGCCTGAAGAGGCCGAGGCCTGGAATGTCATTTTCGAGGAGAAAGGCCAATCCCAGCGCGGCGATCAGCAGAAGCGGGATGAGAACGGCGAGGTAGATGCCCGTGTTCGCGAGCACCTGGAGGAAGTCGGGATCTCCGAAGAGACTCGCGAAATTGCCGAAGCCGGTGAACACGGGGTGCTGGAACTTCGGGATGTTGAGCCTCTGCTTGAAGAAGCTCCCGACCAGGACCTCGCCGAGGGGAAGGAGGGTGAAGGCCGCGACGAAGGCGAGGGTCGGCGCCACGAGAAGATAGGGCAAGATCCGGTTGCGTTTCATGGCGCCGTCCTCGCTGAAGACTCAGCGGTAGTCGTCCAGGGCCTTGTCCGCCTCGCGCTGCGCGGCGTCCATTGCGTCCTTGGCAGACATCGTTCCGTTGAATGCGGCCTGGAGATACTTGTTGAAGATCGTCTTCACCCCATTCAGGTCCTGGGTGGCCAGCTCCGGGCCGGCCGCGTCGAGGGCGGCTACCGCGTCGGCGGCCTGGGGCACCGAGGCGAGCCAGGCTTTGTAGGCCGAGGTGGAAGTGGCGGCGGCGCGGTTGGGGATGTAGCCGGTGGCGGCGCTGAACTGGGCTACGCGCTCCGGAGCGAGGAGGAACTGGGCGAAGGAGAAGGCCACCTTGCGCTCGGCTGCGCTGTGACCGGCGGTGAGATAGAGGTTTCCGCCGCCCGTGACGCTCGCGAGACTGCCGGGTTTCTTTCCGGGAACGGCCATGACGCCGACCTTGAAGCGGGCGCCCTTCAGAATGCCGGCGAGGCTGCCCGTGGTGTGGATGATCATCGCCGTCTTTCCGGCGGCGAAATTCTGGGTCGAGGTGCCCCAGCTGGACTGGACCCCGGCCGGCGTCGCCATGTACTTGTGGCTCAGGTCGATGTAGAACTGCACGGCGTCGATGACCTCGGGCGAGTTGAAGTTGACCGTAACGTCGTCGGTGTAGACGTTCTTGCCGCCGCCGATAGCGAGGGGCTGGAAGGTCCAATAGGGATTTTCGGTGGGAATCTCGATACCCCAACGGGTCTTGCCGTTGTCGAGGGTCAGGGCCTGCGCGTCCTTGCCGAGCTGGTCCCAGCTGGCGGGCGGCTTGAGCCCGGCCTTGGCGAGAAGATCGGCATTGTAATAAAGGACGACGGCCGAGCGCTGGAAGGGAAGGCTCCAGAGCTTGCCCTTGTAGGTGGAATTGCCCATGTAGGCGGGAAGGAAGTCCTTGACGAAGGCCTCGCCTCCGGGAGCCTGGGCCGCGAGGTCGTCGAGGCTGTCCACGTACTTGGCGTTGACGAGGTCGTATACGTCGGTCGCGAGCATGACCGCGAGGGTCGGCGCCTTGGCCCCGCCCTGGATGGCGGTCTGCACGGCCGTCTTCACGTCCGGATAGCCGCCAGAAAACACGAGCGTCACCTTCACGTCCGGGTTCTGGGCCATGTAGTCCTGGGCCCATCCCTTGAGCATCGCGGTGATGGGAGCATCGACCGCGACGGGATAGGCGAGACTGATCTCCACCGGCGCCGCGACGGCGAATCCCAGCGTCAGGCCGAGCAGGGCCAACGAAAGAACGAATCTTCTCATGATGCCTCCTCTCTATATCCGGAGTCGAAATTCTTTCGCTCCGATTCCAACTGTTTGAGACCTTCCTGAAGTTCTGTCCCGCCCAGGAGCTCCACCGCCAGCAAGAGGATTTGGGCGAAGGCCATGGGGGCCGCCATCGAGTTCTTGAAATTCCACTGGCCACGCGGCACGAACACATGGTGGTCTGTCCTGCGATAGAGCTCGGGATCGGGTGCGCCGGTGATCAGGGCCGAGACCGCGCCGTGGGCCCGGACGTAATCGAGGAGTTCGGCCACGATCCGCGCGTCCTGCGTATAAAAGAAGGTTACGAAGAGGCCGCCAGCGCCGAGGGGCGCGAGATCGTCGAGGAGATGCGGGCGATCGAGGCCGACCAGGCTCGCCCTGAGTCCGCAGCGCCGCAGCCGCTGGTATAGGTAGTGGGCCGGCTCGAAGCCCGAGCCTTCGGCGTAGAGATAGATTTCCCTGGAATCGAGGAGGAGGCGCGCAAGGGCCTCCACTTGGGCCGGCTGGAGCTGCCGGCGCAGGGTTTCGATGGTCGCCGCCTCGACGTCGAGGGCCAGGGATATCAGCTCGGGAACATCGGCGACGTCATGGAGGGCGACCAGGCTCGCCTGGGCCGAATCGATCTGCCCGGCGTAGAAACCACGGATGCCTTCGAGGAAATCCTGATAGTCCTCGTAGCCGAGCCTCCGGAAGCAGGAAATTACGATGGGTTTGCTGACGCCGGCGCGGAGGCAGAGTTCATTCTGCTTGAGGAACGAGGCTTCGAGGGGATGGTTCGAGACGAAGTCGATGACTTCGAGTTCCCGCTTCGAGAGATCGACCCGATACAAGGCCAGCCGCTCGGCCCAGTTGCGCTCCTCCATTCAGGCTCCTAGGTTAATTTCTTATGTGAAATTTTACTTTCACACACAGAATATGAGCACGGCTTGGCGCTTGAGTCAATCCAGAAATATATTTTTAACCTGTTCCTAATGGCTCGCTTGCTTCGAGGCACCAACGAGGAGAGGATCCTTCCGGGCTTGACCTAGTAGGAAGTCCCTATATATTTGGGTTTGGCGGTATTGATGGCCCTCCGCGCCTCCAAAGGGCCTTGCGCGCCATCATGAAAATTCCGGCCCCTAGTTATTCGATTCAGGAAAAAAAAAGAAGGCTAAGCGATGGATGGGGAACTTTTCAGCGCCCTTGTCGGCCCGTATTCCGATTTGGAAAAGGCCGATGCCAATGCCGACACCGAACCCGGAAGCCGCCATGGCGACTCCCTCTTCTCCCAGGTTCTCGATAGGATCGTCAAGGGTCGGAGGATCGATCTCAGCGCCGATGCAGACGGCGAGACGAGCCTCGACATTCTCCTTGAAAATTCCTCCGTGCCCCTCGCGGCCCTCACGATGGAGGGGCTCGTCGTCAAAGCCAACCCGAGTTTCGCCTCGACCTTCGGGTACTCCGAACATGAGCTGGAGGGAAGCTCGATGCTCGGACTCCTTCCGCCAGGATACAGGCCGGCCTTCTTCGAAGGGCTGCGTTTGCTCGCAAGCGACGAATCGGCCGAATCGAGCGCGAGCGAAATCCTCGCCTTTCGCGGAATCAGGCGCGACGGCGTCCAATTGTCGATGGACTGCCGCCTCGCCATCATCGAGGGCGGCCAGGCTCCGCGCGCCCTCGCCGTCATCCGGGACCTGTCCGTGAACAAGGAGGTGATAGAGGAACTCCGGCAGAGCAAGGAGGAGTACGTCGCCCTCACGGAGACAATTACCGAGGCGATCCTCCGCATCGACAGCGAATTCAAGATCCTCTTCGCGAACTCGGGCGTGAAGCAAACATTCGGCTACGATCGGGAGGAACTCGTGGGCGGGACCCTCGTCCGTCTCTTCCCCGAGGAGGTGTTCAGCAGGCACGAGGGGGATTTCCGCAAGTATTTCTACGTTGACGACCAAGACAGGCTGCGCATCGGCCTCAAGCCGACCATCGAGCTCCTCGGCCTCACCAAGCATCGGGGACTCGCGCCGATGGAGATCTCCTTCGGCAACTCGAAGGACCTGCGGGGACGGACCCTCACCTGCATCATTAGGGAAATTTCACAGCGAAAGACCACCGAGCGAAGGCTCAGGCACCTCGCCTTCCACGATACCCTCACCGGTCTCGGCAACCGCGACCTCTTCAACGAGGACATGAAGACAGCCCTCGACGAATGCCAAAAGGAGGGAGCGCGAAAGGCCGCCCTCCTCCTCATGGATCTCGACGGCTTCAAGCACATCAACGACACCTACGGGCATCCGGCCGGGGACGAGCTTCTCATCGAGACCGCGAAGCGCATCCGCAACTGCCTCCGCGACAGCGACTCGGCCTACCGCTTCGGCGGCGACGAATTCGTCATCCTCCTTCCGAAGGTGAACGACGAAAAGGATGTCGGCATCGTCGGCGAACGCATCATCAGGGCCATTCATCAGCCCTTCGTCCTGAATCCGGGCTCGGCGGAAAGCGCGCGCATCGACGTCGGCGTGAGCGTCGGCGCCGCCCTGCTTCCTGATTTCGGCTCGACCATCGAGGAGGCGACGAAGATCGCCGACATCGCGATGTACTGCTCGAAGGAGTCGGGCAAAAATCTCCTTACCATTTATGACGAATCCCTTTCGACGCGCGCGACGAGCGACTGGCGCCTGGAGCAGGAGATGCGGCAAGCCCTCGTGCGGGGCGAATTCGAGATGCATTACCAGCCCCTCGTGGACCGCGAATGTCGGATCGTCGGCCTCGAGGCCCTCGTCCGATGGAAGAGGGACGGAAGGGTTCCCCTGCCTCCCTCCGAATTTATCCCCAAGGCCGAAGGCAACGGCATGATCGTGCCGCTCGGCACCTGGGTGCTCAGGTCAGCGCTCGCCGACCTCCGCCGCCTCGACAGGAGCGGATTCCGCAACCTCGACATGAGCATCAACGTGTCAGGAACGCAGCTCGAGCAGGCCGACTTCCTCGAGGGTCTCACGAGCGCGATCGAGGAATCGGGGATGGACAGTTCCCGCGTCAAGCTCGAAATCACCGAGACGACTCTTTTCGGCGACCGCGAAGGAGCGGACTCCCGGGTTCGCGCCATCAAAGAACGATTCCCGAAAATAGCGCTCGTCATCGACGACTTCGGCACCGGTTATTCATCCCTGTCCTATCTCGCTCGCTTTCCCGTCGACTTCCTCAAGATCGACATCTCCTTCGTGCGCTCCCTCACGAACGAGCAGAACCGCAAGGTGGTCAACGCCATCCTCAACCTCGCCGAGAGCCTCGATATGCAGGTCGTCGCCGAGGGCATAGAGAACACCGGCCAGCTCGCCTATTTCCGCGAGCGCCGATGCGCGCGGATGCAGGGGTTCTATTTCATGAAGGCCTTGCCGATCGAGGAACTGGAGCGACAATTGTTCGCGCTTCGCTCGCGCAGCGCGGCGAAGGCCGCCGCCGCGAGGCAAGCCGCTACTTCAGCATCTCCATCCCCCCGAAGTCTCGATACAGACTGAGCTGATCGAAGACGAAGCCATATTCGGTGGAGCCCGCGGGCTTGTCGATCGAGGCGCCCGAGACGAAGGTCTCAGCGAGGATCTTGCCGAGGCCGGGGCCGAGCATGAAGCCCTGGCCGCACATGCCGACGGCCTGGAGGAAGTTGCTCGCCTCCCGCGGGTAACCCACGACGGGAAACCCGTCGGGGGTCATCGGATAGAGCCCCCGCCAGCTCCGCCGCACCTTGAGGTTGCGGAGGCGGGGGTAGAGCTCGATCATACGTTTTAGGACAAGGGGGAGGAAGGTCGAGGTGGAGTCGCAATCCTTGCCCCAGAGCTGGGGCTTTGGGGTGATGCAGAAGACGACCTGGCCGGTCGTCGCCTGATAAAAGTAATAATTGCCAGATTCTCCGTCGGGGCGGATGTCGACGAGCATGGGTTCCATAAAGCGAGCGACAGGCTCCGTGACGCCGCCCTCGTGGGAGTCGGGCCGCACCGGGACCGAAAAGCCCGCGAGGCCGGCGATCTCCGCGGCCTCGGCGCCGGCGGCGTTGACGAAGAGATCCGCCGCGTAGTCGCCGAGGTCGGTCACGAGCCGGGTCACCCGGCCGCCCGCGACGTCTATACCCGTCACCTTTTCGCGGAAGCGGAACTCCACGCCGGCGTCCATGGCCAGGCGATGGAAGGCCGTCGCGGTGAGGAGGGGCGAGGCGTAGCCGTCCCCAGGGCTATAGGTGCCGCCTCGAAGTCCGTCGAGCTTGATGCCCGGCGCGAGCTCGTCGATCCGTCGGGGTTCGACCCAGTCTATATCGAGGCCCGAGGCCTTCTGTTTGACGAGGAGCTGGCGGAAGGCCTTTTCGCGCTCTTCGTCGTAGGCGACGAAGAGATAACCACCCGAGCGCCATTCCACGTCGTGGCCGGTCTCTTCGCGCAACGTGGAGATGATGGCGATGGACTCCTTGGCGATGCGGATCTTCGCGGGGTCCGAGTGCGTCGCCCTGATGCCGCCGATGGCGGCCCGATTCTGGCCGCGGCCCCAGGAGGCCTCGCGGTCGAGGACGCAGACCTTGAGCCCCCTCTTCGCGCACCAATAGGAAAGCGGCAGGCCGACCGACCCGGAGCCGACGATGACAAGGTCGTAGTGTTTCACGGCTCGCCCCTCCATGCGTGGCTCGAATCGACGGGCCCTTCCCGGCCTTCATTCACGAGGTCTCCCATCGTCACCTCCATGTTGAGGGGCCGGAGACTGCCCTTTTCGATCGACTGGGGATCGAGACCTGCCTTGCGGAAGACCGAAGGAAGTATGGCCGAACAGGTCTTCGAGCCGCAGCTCCCCATGCCGACGCGGATGCTCTTGAGCTGGTTGATGTCGCGCACCTCGTTGTCCCGGATGAAGGCGATGATCTCGCCTACCGTCACTCTTTCGCAACGACAGACGATGGCCTCGTCGGGCGGGCAGGAGGCGATCGTCTCCTCCTTGGAAGCGACGATGGCTTCGTCCTGCACCCTGAGGCCCGCCGCACGCGTCGCGTTGCGCGAACTCATTTCGAGGGTGAGGAGCCAGACCTTGTTCTTCCGGTTGAAGACCTTCTTGAGGAGACGCGCGGTCTCGAGGGTCGCCCCTTCCTTGTCGAGGACGAGGAATTCCTTGCCCTTGTCGAAGGCCGCCTCGAACTCCCAGGGAAGCATGACCTCGGCCCGCTCCTCGTCGACGCGGCGCACGAGGCTGATGGCGAGCCCCGGACAGACGGCGACGCAGGCTCCGCATCCGATGCACTCGCGTTTCGAGTACCAGGGCACATCCATGATGGTTCCGCGCTTGGGCTTGAGGCTGATCGAGTTCGTCGGGCACACGGTCGTGCAGGGATTGCAGGGAATCTCCTCGTTGCAGGTGAAGACGGGCTTCCATTTCTCCTCGGGCTGCTCGGGGGGCCGGGCCACCCAGTCGCCCGGCCTGGATTTGAGCACGTCTCGGAGGGCAACCCAGCCCTCGTCGATGGCGACATTCGCGCCCAGCATCCGCGCGAGACGCTGGGCGGCGATCCGGCCGCCGAACATGGCGCTCGAGGCCTCGGCGATTTCCTCGGCGTCGCCCGCGGTGACGGCGGGAATGCCGAAGGCCTGGGCCTGTCGAAAAAATTCGTCGCAGGATGAAAGTCCCGTCGCCACGAGGACGGTGTCGACCTCGTAGCTCCGCGCGCTTTCGAAGAGGGGGTTGAAGGAACCGTCGACCTTCGCGATCGTCGCCTTCTCGACCCTGCCCGGCCCCTCGACGGAAAGCACCGTGGTGGATAGGTGGATGGGCACGCCCATCCGCACGATCTTGTCGGCGTGGACCTTGTAGCCGTTGGGCTTGCCGAGTATCTCGACGATGCCAGCTACCTCGATGCCCGCCTGCAGGGCGTGGTAGGCGGCGATCAGGCCGACGTTGCCCGAACCCACAATTAGGACCCGTTTGGAGGGCCTGACGAAATCGCGATTGACGAGGGTCTGGAAGGCTCCGGCCCCGAAGACGCCGGGAAGGTCGTTGCCGGGGAAGAGTATGGATTTCTCGCGGGCCCCCGCCGCGACGAGGAGGGCCCTGAATTCGACCAATGCATAGGATTTGTAGCCGAGGTTGATACCTGCCTTGCGATCCTTGAAGATGCCCACGACAGGAGAATTCGCGAGGATCCGCACGTTGGGAGTGTCGTGGAGTTCGGCCTCGAGTTTCGCGGCGATGTCGATGCCCCGGAGGCCTGCATAGCAATCCTCCTCCGAACCGAAGAACTTGTGCGTCTGGAGGACGAGTTTTCCGCCGAGCCTGTCCTTGTCGTCGGCGATGATGACCTGGAAGCCGAGCCTGCCCAGCTCGATGGCCGCCGAAATGCCCGAGGGCCCGCCGCCTATGACAAGAATGTCGCAGGACAGGGTATCTCGGCTCGAACCGGTGAAGGCGCGCGAATCGAGGGGGAGTTCGGGAAGGCCGACGAGGCTGCGGACGACCATTCCCTCTTCGAGGGGCGTGACGCAGGATTTGCGGGGAAGGCCGTCGATGACCAGGGTGCATTGCGAACATTGGCCGTTGGCGCAGAAGAGGCCCTGGGGCCCCCCATCCTTGGAATGCCTCGAAAAGGCGACTACTCCCGCCGCCTCGAGCGCGGTCGAGACCGGCTCGGATCTATAGCCCTTGAGCGCCGTCCCATCGAAGCTGAAGGTCACTTCTTCCCGATCGATCGGCGGACTTGCCACGGGATGGCTCGTTATCCTACGCATGCTTTCTCCGATCCCTCAGCCATGTCGACACGCGCGTTCTGCGCACTAGCAGGAAGTTTCGATTTTCGGAACGTCGTTTCGCGGGGGGACTAAAAAAAGGGTAAATCGGCTATCACTCCTTGTCAAGGAAATCGCTATTCATTGCACTATTGCAGAATCTATCCTATAAAAGAGCGGAGCGAACTCGCGGGATCATTGGGAAGTCCATGGGACGCCGGATGCTTCGAGGACGAGACAGCGGCAAAGACCCTGATTTTTTGCGCCGACCCTCGCATGTCGGTATACTGGAGAACCTGATGGACCAGCTCCAGAACGAAATCCGAGTGGCGACCCTCGACCCGGAGATCAACGCCATTCTCGAAGGTCTTCCCGCGGAGGGCGAGGACAAGGATTATGGCGTCCTTTTCAGCCAATCCGAGGAACTCCACCTTGTACTCCCCCGGGAATTAGTCTTCCCGAAGCTCCCCATCCATCACGATGTCCACGATCCGGAGCCGGCTGCATCCTACATCAGGGCTCTTCGCGCCTTCGTAGCCGATCTCATCACCCTCCTCCCGGCCAGCTTCCGAGGACTCACCTACTATTTCGATCCGGCCGAGATCCTCAGGCCCTGTTTCTATCGACTCTACAAGGTGGAGGAATCGGTCTACCTCTTTCACCTCAGGCTGAACCTGGCCCAACATCCCTTCGAGGGGCAGATCCTCGAGGCCGGGAGCAACGACTACACCTCGGCCTATAGCAGCAACAAGCTTTGGGTCGAAAGCGAGTTCATTCCCCTCGACGCGGTGATGTGGGAGCTCGGCCGCGTCAAGGCCTTCCGCATCCATCAGATGATTTCGAACACATGGATAGGCGAGACGAGGCGGGGACACTACATCCAGGGCATCTGGATGGACGACGGCCTTTCGCGTTTTTTCACCAAGCTCTTTCTCCCCGACGGGGCGCGCATCTATCCCTGGTTTCCGATCTTTTGCAAATACAAAACAGTCTGCGCCATGAGCCCGACCCCCGATCCCCAGGGGCGACGCCGTATCCTGCCCCTCCTCCACCGGGCCATCTCCTTCCTCGGCCCCGAGATGGAGAAGATCCAGCGCTCCTTGAAAGACAGCGAATTTTCGGACAAGATGCCCGAGTTCCTCGAGATGCGCTCGCGCGTGCCAGCAGGCTGGAAGGATATCTTCCGCGGCTTCTCGTCGCGACCCTATCTCAACGGGAGGGACCAGAAGGAGTATGCCCTTGCCGTTCCGGACACTCAGGCGGTCTGATCTTCGCGGGCTCCGCGTCACCGTAATGGGACTTGGCCTCCATGGGGGAGGCATAGCCACTGCCCGTTTTCTCGCGATGGCCGGAGCCGAACTCACCGTCACGGACATGAAAGGCGAGGAGGACCTCGCGGATTCGGTGGCCGCCCTCGAAGGCCTGCCGATCCGTTTCGTCCTCGGTCGTCATGACATCGAGGACTTCAGCTCTGCGGACATCGTCGTCAAGAACCCGGCGGTGCGGCCCGATTCGCCCTATGTGCTCGCGGCCAAGGCCATCGAAACGGACGTCTCGCTCTTCCTCCGTTTTTGCGAATCGCCCATACTCGCGGTCACGGGATCGAAGGGCAAGAGCACCGTCGCCACGGCCCTCCATCATGGCCTCGTCGTGGCAGGGAAAAAGGCCTTTCTCGGCGGCAACATCACCGTCTCTCCCCTCGCCTTCCTCGACGAAACCAGCCCCGACAGCCCCGTCGTCCTCGAGCTTTCCTCCTGGCAGCTCGCCGACATGCGCGGTCAAGGCGTCCTCAAGCCCAAGATCGCCGTGCTCACGAGCATCATGCCCGATCACATGAACCGCTATTCTTCGATGGAAGAATACGTGGCGGACAAGAGGCTCATCTACGCCGACCAGGACGGCGATTGTTACACGGTCCTCAATCGCGATGATCTGTGGAGCCCCCTTTTCGCGGCGGAGACAAAGGCCAGGGTAGCCTGGTACGCCGAGAGCCGCGAATCTGCTCGAGGGGGGGAGGAAACGCAAGACGGAATAGCCAGTGAAGCCCTGGCCTGGCTCGAGGACAGGACCGAGGCCGTGCGAAGAGGGCGCCGGGGTCGCTGTATCCTGCCAAGGAGTGATTCTTCCGGCGGCGACGACGATAGCGCGACCCGAATCGAGGACATCCTTCCCGAGAGGCTTCTCGTGCCGGGGGGCCACCAGCGCAAGAACCTCCTCGGCGCGGCCCTCGCCTTGAGGCTCTTCGGCATCGAGGCCGGAGCGATCAGGGAGGCCATGGGAAGCTTCACCGGCGTCGAACACCGGCTCGAGCCCTTCGTCGAAAAAGATGGAATCGTCTGGTACAACGACTCGGCCGCAACCATACCGCAGGCCGTCGCCGCGGCCCTCGAGAGTTTCGACGATCCCCTCATTTTGATCACGGGCGGCACGGACAAGAATCTCGACTTCGAGCCGGTTCACGGCGTCTACGCGAGGGCCAAGGCCATCATCCTTCTCGCCGGAACGGGCACCGACAAGCTCATTTCTTGGCTTGATCGGGACGGCACCCCCTATCTCGGTCCCTTCGACGATCTCGAAACCGCGGTCAGGACGGCCGCCGCCCTCGCGGTCGAAGGCGATAGGGTCCTGCTTTCCCCCGGCTGCGCCTCCTTCGGCATGTTTCTCCACGAATTCGACAGGGGAAGAAAATTCAAGGAGACCGTGCGCAGGCTCCTGGGCTGAGTCTCGAATATCGCTTCCGGCTCCCATGACGTATACTTGAAGTAGGGGGTCCTGCGGATCCCCGGGAGACGTAGATGCTCGACGGGCCCTGGCTACTGCTCTTACTCGCCGTCCTCGCCGGCGGAGCCATAGCCGCCACCCTTTTGGCGGCCTTCGGCACGAGGGGACGCAGGGAAGATCGAGATGAGGGGATGGGGAATTGGGAGGCCTCGTCGCGGGAGTGGGAGGAGTATTCCGGGGTGGAGGGCGATTTCGCGCGCCTCGCCGCGACCGAGACCCGAATCGGGAAATTGACCCAATTAATCGAACTTACCGGAAAAGGCCCCTCCGAGAAAGGAGAGGTTCTTGCGAGGGAACGAGTGCTCCTCGCCTACCTCGTGGATTTCGCCGACAAATGCTCCGCCCTCCTCCTCAGGCGCAGCTATCGCGAACAAGTCGATTGGCTTATGTCCCTCGATGAGGGGGATTGGATCGGAAAATCCGCGGCATTTCGGGAAAAAATCGTCCATGAACATGGGGAACTTGCATCGAAGGGTTATTTCGGCGAGCATCCCGTCCTCGACGAGGCACTGGCGGATATTCTCGTCGACTTCGACCGCAGCACTGAAAAACTCTTGGTGACCGAGACGGCTCGGCTCCTCGATGACGAGTCGCCGATCGTCGGGGCTGCGGCTCTCAGGTTGAGGGAGGACGAAGAAGCCTTGGCCACCGTCATCGCCGAGCTGGATCGGTCTTTCGATCGTTTCGCCGCCAGGCTCGGTGTCAGGTAAAAAGGCCCTTTCCCGTCTTTTAGCGGGACTCCGGGCCACCGGTCAAAGGATCGCGAGAGCTCGCCAAGGCCGCGTAGCCGACGAAGGAACTGGCCGGTCTCACATCGAGGCTCGTTCCGTAGGCAAGTTCGGCAAAGGTTCCGGCACCCTCGGCAAGGGCGAAGGCGAGGGCCGCAGCCGCTGCACCCGGCGAGCAGGCCGAACCCTCTTCGACGGCGAAGCTGATCGCTGAGGTAGGATCGAGGGCGATAAGGGCATCCAGGAATTTGCGGTCGTTCACCTCGCGAACCCACCGTTCGGCTGCCGAGCCCCTGCCCTTGGGCTCGAAGCCGTAATCGGGCCCGTAGTGCGTCAGGTCGGTCGAGCCGAGGACGACGACCTTCCGCCCGAGGCTGGAGGCGGCTTCATGAATGGCCTTGCCGAGCTCGATGGCCGCCCCGCTTGCGGGAGCCCTGAGCCAAAGGACCCGCGCGCCGGCGGCGAAGAGCCCCATAAAGGGCAGATGGACTTCCACGGTGTTGTCTGGCGCCCTGTCGCCGGCGGTGGGTAGCGAGAGCCCTGCCAGGAGATCGAGAAGGCGGTCCCGGAGTTCGAGATCGGCGGCTATCGTGCCGAAGGGGCTTTCGAAGCCATTTTCGGGGGCGAACAGAATCGGCGAGGAGGATGGGAGATGACCGCCGACGATGGCCACCGTTTCCGCCTCGCCGAGGGCCGACCAGGCTATGGAGGCGATGCGGCCCGAAAAGGTCCATCCCGCATGTGGGGCTATGGCAGCCTTCGAACCCATTCCGGAGGGGCGAGGCTTCCAGGCTTCGACGGCGCGGCGAACCGAGGAGGCATCCCGGGGATACCAGCCTGTCGGCAAGCAGGCCCTGCGAATACTCATCTGGCGCTCTCCTCTTTCATCAATTATACTCCCCTCATCCATGAACGGTAAACGCAATGCGACGCTGGCCGTCGTCGGTATTTTCGTCATTGTCGCCGCCATCCTCTCCATCGTCATCAGGCTTTGGCTTGCGGTGGACGAGGGAAGGGCCGAGGCGCGGGCTTCCTTCGACGAACTCGTTCCCTCGCTGGGCGCGCCGGGCGCGGCAAGCGGGCTCGCTGATCGCGAGCGACGACTTGCCCTCCTCAATCTGTATGCAAGCGATCCCCGCCTCCTCCTGGTCTGGGTCGGGGACAGGGATAGGGGAATTCTCTGGCGGCTGCCCGACCGCTCGGCATATCTACCGAGCTCGGAGAATTATTCGCGGGCTCCCCGCATCGTGACCCCGCCCCTCGCGACCCGACTTTTCCGCGCCGACTGGAGCGGTGAGGGCCGAAGGGCGGAAATAGACGCCCTCTACGTCACCCTTAGCCAGGGAAGGGCCTTTGTGATATTCCGCGACGCGGCCATCGGCCTCGGCGCCTGGCTTCTCGTTTCGCTCTTCGTAATCCTCCTCGGAGGGGGCGAAGAGGAAAGGGTGAGCTGGAGGCCAGGAGCCCTTCGGGCCGCGTCGGGCGAGGGGCCCGCCCCCTCGAAGGTCGGAAAGGAGCCGCCCGAGGCCTCTATCGGAGAAACCGCAGCCGAGATCGAAGAAGAAGAATTCTTCGGAGGCGAAGGCGGCGAGTCGGACGATTATCTGGTAGGATCGACATCGGCGTCGATTCGAGGCGCTGATTCCGACGGCTTCGAAATCCCCGAACTTGATTCCGGAGAACCGGCGACTCAGGAGCTCTATTCCCCCGCGTCGGGGCTCGGCTACGCGGCATGGCTCGAGGAAAGGCTCGGCAGCGAATTATCCAGGGCGGCGGCCATCGAGCAGGACCTTTCCCTCCTCGTGATGACGATCGACGGACTCTCGCCCGAGAGCGCCGATTACGGCATCGTTTCCCAGTCCCTGCGCGAGTTCTTCAGTTTCCGCGACCTCGCCTTCGAACGGGGAGAGGACGGCTTTTCCGTAATCCTACCCAACCTGGATGCCGCCCATGCCCTTCGCATGGCCGAGGAATTCCACAAAAAACTGACTATCCAGATCCGCGGGCGCGAGGAAGGCGGTGCCCAGACGGCCCTCCCCCTCTACATGGGGCTTTCATCGCGGGCCGCGCGCCTCGTCGAAGCCCGTCGCCTGATCGATGAAGCCGGACTCGCCCTCGATCGGGCCAGGGAGGAGGACGACAGCCGAATCATCGCCTTCAAGCCCGATCCCGACAAGTACAGGCTGTGGCTCGCCTCGATGGGCCACTACTAGAGAGCCCAATGGGCCGGCCCACAGGGCCGCCCCTACCGGCTGAAAATCCGATGGGACCCACGGCCGCTCCATGACCCTCGACCTGCACACGCTCTTTTGGGTTCTCTCCCTGACCTTCGGCATGACGGTCCTGTTTTCCCTCGTCCTCTACCGGATCGAGGGGCCCTTCCCCGGGGCACGGCTCTGGATACTCGCCCAAGCTATGGCTGCAATCGGCACCCTCCTCTTTTCAGAGCGTGACGACAGCCCCTACCTCGCCTTGGTCGCGGCCAACGCCCTCCTCGTGGCCGCGGAGCTTGCCTTCGCACATGCCGCCTGGGCCTACCGACGAGGAAGGCGCTTCCCTCTCTGGACCTACGCATTGGTACTAATCGTCGCGGTGGTTCTCATCGCCTCGGATCGCCTTTCCTTCAATTTCCGGAACATCGTCGTTTCGGCCGCAATGGGGAGCGTCAGCGGCTGGACTTCGACGATCCTCTATCGCGGAATAGACAAACGCTACCGCACCGCGGCCTTCTTCACGGCCCTGCCCTTCGCCCTCGGGGCGGCGGGCAATCTCGCCCAGGCGATCATGTCGCTGAACGCGCCGAGAACGATGAGTTACAGGGATATCGGCGTCGGGCATGCCTTCATCTACCTCCTTTCCATAGCGATGGCCTCTTTCTCCCTTCTCGGGTTCTTCCTCCTTGCCACGCAGAGGAGGCGTTACCTCATTGAATCCCAAGGGACGCGCCTCGCCGAGGCCAACGCGGCGCTTCAAGAGGCGGATCGCGTCAAGGACCTCTTCCTGTCGATGCTCGCCCACGATCTCAGGAGCCCCATTTCGGGGGCGGCGCGCTATGCGCGCAAACACCTGCTTCCCCTCGAAGTCGATATCGACGCAAAGCGGGGGGCCCTCGACATCCTCGTCGTTTCCCTCGAGAAGGCGGCCAATCTCCTCGAGAATCTCCTTTTGTGGAGCAAGTCCGGAAAGAAAGACTATCCCCTTGTCCTCGAAGAGTTCGATCTGGCCGAGGAGGCCCGCGCGGTCATCGGCCTCTTTCTCCCCGCCTTCGAGGACAAGGGTATCCGTCTGCGCGAATCCTTGCAGCCCGCCCGGATACGGAACGAAAGGAAATCCGTCAACCTCGTCATCAGGAACATGCTCTCGAACGCGCTGAAATTCAGCCCGCCGGGGGCGGAGATAGAGATCGCGACGAAGAGCGACGCTTCGGGGATTTTCGAAGTGACGGTGGGGGACAGGGGAAGAGGAATCGACCCCGACATCAGGTCCCGCCTGTACCGCATCGATGTCAGAGTCAGCAGCCTCGGCACGGCGGGGGAATGCGGTTCGGGTCTTGGGCTCATTCTATGCGCCGACTACGCAAGGCGTATCGGCGCGAACTTCGGGGTCGAAGAGAGGGAGGGCGGCGGAATCCTGGCCCGAATTCGGCTGACGAGCCTGTAGCCGTCAGATAGTCGAACTCATCGGCTCAGAACAGTGGCGCGAGATTCCCGGAAAGGATTCCGTCGATGGTCTTGAGGAGGCTCGGAAGGGAATAGGGTTTCTGCAAATACCAGGCGGGGCTCGTCCTCTTGATTCGATCCTCGACGTCCTTGAGGGCGTAGGAGGTGAGATAGACGATGGGAGTGGGATAAAAGCCCCGGATCTGCATCGCCGAATCGATGCCGTCCCTGAAGCCGTGCAGCTTGATATCCATAATTATGAGATCGGGTCGATTCTTGATCGTCTGGAACATCGCCTTGTCGCCCGAGTCCTCCACGCCGACGACTTCATGTCCCGCGCCCTGGAGATCCTCGGTCAATTCGAGTTCGAGCACGGGCTCATCCTCGACTATCAATATTTTTGCCATGATGCAGCGCGAGCCTCCTCCGCGTACGAGTCATCGTCATGGAGCTCGATGAGCCCATGACGAATCCGACTATATCGCAGGATAGGCTATCCGGGGAGGGTTCACAAGCTTCCGACTCGCCCATCCCCCCCGGAAATCGCCGAATTGTCAGGGCGTCTTCTTCATGAAAGATGCCGCGTCCTTGAAGATGGAGCCGAGGGACCAGGAGGAGACTTGGTAGCTCAGCGCGGAGGCTTGGCCGTTGTCGCTCGTCCTCACCCACCACCGTCCGTCGCCCGCCTGGCCGCCCACCTCGATGACGCGGGTCTTTCCCGTGCCCAGAGAAAGGCTGAGGGTCGCGTTAATCTTGTCGAAGGCTCCGACAGGAGGGTGGGAGGCGAGGTCGACAGCCTCGAGGTTAAGGGCCGCCCTGAGCATCGATTCGACGGCGACGGTGTCGGGGACCTGACTGCCGCTCTTCCATCCGTCGGCGGCGCGATCGAAGCTAAAGGCTATGTGCTTCGGCGCGATGCGCTTGGGAGCCGCGGCACCCGGAGTCGCGGCCGCCTGGGCCGCGAAATCCACATCGGCGGAGGCGAGGGCGGACTGGACGCTATCGCTCCCCGTCGCCGTCTTCCAGATCCTGAGGTCAAGCCAGGAACCGCGATCGGCGGTGAGCCAGGACGAGATGTCGCTGTCGACGAGCCAGGAGGCATCGGAGGCCGCAAAACGGACATAGAGCCCCGCCCCAGTCGGCCCTCGGTTGCCCGCCTTGAGGTCGAGGAGGACCTTGCCCCTGGCGTCCGAAATCTTGAGGGACTTCGCGTGGGCATCGTCGAGACCGAGGTTGTTCCAGGCTTCCTTGGCCGTGGCCATGGGTCTTCGGTGTCCAGCTTTCGCGAGGGCGGAAAGGAAGGCCTCTACCCGGGAGGTCTGGACAGGGAGGGCGTCGCCGCCATCCAGCAACTGCCACTGCCCGCCCTGCTTCGCCAAATGGAGGCTCGAGGCGCCGACGTTTATCGCGATATCGGCCGCCGCGTCGGCCTTGCCGGAGAGGAGGGCCCCCGATTCCGATCGCGCGGCGACGCGCTCGGGGCTGAAGAACAGGCCGAGGCCCCAGACGAGAAGGAGGAGGAGGAGGGAGCCGGAAAGCCACTTCACCTTGTCTTCGTAGCGCATCATGACTCCTTCCTCCCCTTTCCCGAAGTCGCCTGCCCATCCACCTTGGCGGGCTGATCTCCGCCCATGCGGGAGAGGAGGCGGCGACGGCGACGGCGCAGCAGTCCCGCGAGGGCGACGGCCCCCGGTATGAGAACGAGGTTTAGGGCGTAGGCCAGGAGGATGATCGAATTTCTCGCGATGGGATCCTGGATCTTCGCGAGGCGGGGATCGCGGGCGCCGCGGCTCCTGATGGCCGCAAGTTCGTCGCCCGAGGAGAGCCAGTCGGCGGCCGAGGCGATGAAAGAGGCATTGAATTGGGAATTGGTCATATTCATGAGGTCGGTGGCGAAATCGGCCGAGCCGACGACGAAGAGCCGGCCTGGGCTGGCTGGCCCCTGCTCGGGCTGGAGGGCGGGGGCACCTGCCCTCGCGGGAAGCTTCGAATCGCCGAAGAAGGCGCTCGGGAATACACCTGTGAGGCTTGCGGCGAGAAGATACTGTCCGCCCGTCTTTCCGGCCTCCGCATCGAAGGATGCGGATTCCTCGGGTTGGACGGCGAAGTTGGCCGTCTGGAGCCAGGCCTTGGGCGAGGACTTGACGAGGGGCTCCTCCTTCACGCCGGCTATCGGCTTGAGGGTGAGGGGGCTCGGCCAGAAGAGGTCGAGGCCGGCCAGGTGGGCGGTCACGGGATTGGCCTTCGAGGCGTATTCGGGTCGCGTTACGACGAAATGCGGATAGGGCGTATAGCGAATGATCTGGGCACCGTTCGGCGCCATCTGCTGGAATGGGACGGTGAGGGCGGAGGCGTCAAGGAGGAGGCTCCGCTGCACCTCGACGCCCCAGGCGCCGAGGGCGCGGACCAAGGCGTCCTTGGCAAGCGGACCTGCGGTGAGGTTCTGGCTCGCGTTGACGTTGATGCCCTTGGCGGCGACGAAAAGGGCGCCCCCGCGCTCGAGGTATTCGTCGATCCTGTAGACGTCGTAGTCATCGAGGTCGTTGCCGCCGAGGACGAGGAGGACCTTGGTGTCGGGAGGCACGGCGTCGCCGCGATTGAGCTCGGCCACCTGCCAGCCGGATTTCGTGAGTTCGTCGTTCAGGGTCTTGTAGTCGTTGGAGAGGGACTTGTCCGCGTCACCGACGAGGACCTCGAGTTTCTGCGGCTCGTTCTTCACCGCCCGGCGAATGGCCTTCACGAGATCGTATTCGAGGGTTGAGACGTCGAGGACGAAGGGCAGGACCTCGGTTCGGTCGAGATACTGGACGACGATCCCCGAATACACGACGGCGACGCGCTGCTCGTTCTGATCGACGATCTGCATCTGCCTGCCTTGGACACCGAGACCCTCCACGGCCCCGGCCTTCGAGGTCGGATCTTCCACGGAGACGTCGATGCGTCCGTGCGAGGAGGCCTCGAATTCGCGCAGCATGTCCTCGACGGTCTTCGGGCCGGGGTGCCGGGCCGAGAGGGTCGGGGAAATATAATAGGTAATATGAAGATGTTCCGGTATCTCCTTCCACAGTCCGAGGGAGACCTTGGAGAGGCTCTGGCTGTGGTCCGAGGAGAGGTCGAGGCGGAAGGCGAAGCGCCCCACGACGAGGAGGGCGGCCACGATCACCGCGCTCGTCAGCGCGAGGAGGATCGCCCCCCGAAGCTTGCCTGTTCTCGAGTTCATGCTGTCAACTCCATTTCCGGCGCCCGAGGGTCCAGGCGGTCAGGTAGAGGAAGAAGAAGGTCGCGGCGAGGTAGTAGGCGAGGTCGCGCGAGTCGAGTACTCCGCGGCCGAAGCCGTTGAAATGCCTGGCGAGCGACAGCCAGTTGAGGAGGTCGGCGAGGGTCCCCGCCGAGCCGAGGTAGGAGGCCAACCTGTCGATGAGGACGAGGAGGAGGAGCAGCAGGGTCGAGCCGAGGAAGGCGCTCACCTGGTTCCGCGCCTTGCTCGAAACCCACTGGCCTATGGCCGTGGCCGCGGCAGCCACGAGGAGGACGCCGAGGTATTGGCCAGCGAGGACGCCGGGGTCGAAGCTGCCGAGGAAGGAGGCCATGATGGGCACAGGAATCGTCAAGAGGACGGCGATGGCGACGATGGCGAAGGCCGCGAGGAATTTGCCCACGACGAGACCGAGTTCGGCGAAGGGAAGGGTGAGGAGGAGCTCTCCCGTGCCCAGCCTCGCCTCCTCCGCCCAACTCCTCATCGTGAGGGCCGGAACGACGAAGGCGAGGACGATGGGCATCATGCCGAACCACGAGGAAAGATCGGCGAGGCCGACGGCGTAAAAGCCCGTGACGAAATAGAGCCAGGCCGAGGTGAAGACGAGGAAGGCCACGATGAGGCCGTAGGCTATCGGCGTATTGAAGGCCGCTCGGAATTCGCGGCGGAAGACGGGAAGGAAACCCTTCATTCCTTTCCTCCTTCGGTCGTAAGCTTGACGAAGATTTCTTCGAGGGAGAGCTTGCGCGGAACGAGTTCGAGAAGGACGAGCCCTTCGGAGACAGCCCACTCGAAGACAAGGGCGCCCGAATCAGCCTCTGCCTGCCCCGCTTGGAGGGCGATTTCGACGGCGAAGGACGAACCTTGGGCCGCCTCGAGCGAACGGAGCGCCCCGATTGAAGGCAGGCGCTTGAGGGCTGATTCGATGTCCTTGGCCCCGATTCCCTCCTTGCGAGGGCGCAGCCGGAAGGACACCCGGGCCTCGCCCTTGAGGGCCTCCCCAATTTCCTCGGCCGTTCCCTGGGCCGCGATGCGGCCCTCGTTCAGGATGAGAACCTTGGAGCAGACCGCCTCGACCTCCTGGAGAATGTGGGTCGAGAGGATGACGGTTTTCTCCTTGCCGAGCTCGCGGATGAGGGCCCTGATCTCGAGAATCTGGTTGGGATCAAGACCGCTCGTCGGCTCATCGAGGATGAGGATGTCGGGATCATGGAGGATGGCCTGGGCGAGACCCAGCCTCTGGCGGTAGCCCTTCGAGAGCTCCTCCACCGGTTTGTTGAACACCGGACCGAGGGAGCAGGCGGCGACGGCCTTGTCGATAGCCTGCCTTCTCGCCGCGCCTACCAATCCTCGTGCCTCGGCCACGAAGTCGAGATATTCCGCGGGACTCTGATCGGGATAGAGGGGAGCGGATTCGGGGAGGTAGCCGATTTTGCGTTTGATCGCGACCGGATCCTCGGTGACGTCCACCCCGTCGATCAGGGCCGAACCCTCGCTCGGGAAATGGTAGCCCGTCAGGATCTTCATGATCGTGGTCTTACCCGCGCCGTTGGGGCCGAGGAGGCCGACGACCTGGCCGCGCTCGACGGAGAAGGAGACACCCTTCACCGCCTCGACCCGGTTGTAGCTTTTACGGAGCTCTTTCGCTTCTATCACGTTGACTCCTTGAAGAGGCGAGAGGCCTCTGCCGTCTCGCCTTGGTTTCACGTATAGAGAGTGGCTAACGCCAGCGTATCGATGGCCTTGGGTCCGAAGGGGGGACATGGCTCGACCCTGGAGGAACCCGAGAAAATCGACCGCCCTGAAAACCCTGTCGGGATGCCGACGGTTACAGCTCAGTCGATGTATTCGATGGGGAAGGCCATGCGGTCGCGCGTGAGAACGGTGTCGGGGAAGACGGTGCGGGCCTCGTCGAGGAGTACCTTCAGTTCGCGGTCGGCGTAGCGGGGGCTGTAGTGGATGAGGCCGAGCTTCCTCACTCCCCCCGCGGCCTTCGCGATCTTGGCCGCCTGGAGGGCGGTCATGTGTTTCTTCTCGATGGCGCTCTGCAGGAGTGCGTCCTCGAACATGCCCTCGCAGATGAGGAGGTCGGAGCCGGCTACCTCGCGGGCGATCTCCGGGAAGTAGAGGCTGTCGGTGACATAGGAGAACTTGCGGCCCGAACGGGCGGGCCCGAGGACCTGCGCGGGCTCGACCACCCGCCCGTCATCGAGGCTCACGTTCTCACCGCCCTGAAGCCTCGACCATAGTGGGCCCCTCGGCACGCCGAGCTCCTGAGCCCGCTCGGGATGAAAGGCCCCCGGCCGAGGCTCTTCCTCAAGCGTATAACCGAAGCAGTTCTTCGTGTGCCTGAGCTGGAAGGAGCGAATCGTGAAGCCATCGCCCTTCCAGACGATGCCGGGTTCGGGCACTTCCTTCACGATAATCTCGTAGTTGATGTACATGTCGAGAACACGGCGGCTTTGCTCGATGTACTCGGCGATGCGGGGAGGCCCGAAAATGTAGAGGGGCTCCTCGCGGTCCACCTGGCTCGAAAGCATCAATATGCCGGGGAGTCCCGTGACATGGTCGGCGTGCATGTGGGACACGAAAATCGCGGTGATTTTCTTCCAGCGGAGATTGAGCCTGCGGATCGAGACCTGGGTGCCCTCGCCGCCATCGAAGAGAAAGAGCTCCCCTTCGCGGCGAAGGAGGACGCTCGTGAGTTGACGCTGGGGCAGCGGCATCATGCCGCCGCAGCCAAGGACGAATGCTTCGAGATTCATGGGGCGTGACTATACCTGAAGGCTTGTCCTGAAATCAATTAAGCGCAAGACCGGCTCAGGTCTTCGCTTCCTCGCCGGTGGCGCCATCGTCTGCCACAGGGGCGCCCTCGTCCGCGGCCGGAGCGCCATCGACGCCGTCGGTCGGGGCGGCTTCGCCGGCCTTTTCGTGAAGTTCTTCCCTTCGCTTGAGTTTGTCGGCCTTTTTCTGCTTCTTGGCCAATTCCCGCGCGCGCTTTTCGAACTGATAATTGGGCTTTGCCATGTTTCCTCCCACGAAATTCGGAGATACGGAAGACGAAAAGGCCCGACCCCTAAGGGTCGGGCCTGCTTACGGAGGCGGACCCTCTTGCTTAGTAGCGGAAATTGTCGCGGCGGGGCTTGTCCATGGCCTCATTGACCTTGAGCTGCCTGCCGTCGACGTCGCGGCCGTTCATGCCGGCGATCGCGGCGGAAGCCTCGGAGTCGGAGGCCATTTCGACGAATCCGAAACCCTTGGAGTTGCCGGAATCGCGATCGGTGATGATCTTCACCGACTGCACCTCACCGTAGGCGTGAAACAGCTCGCCGAGATCGGCTTCGTGCGTGTTGTAGCTGAGGTTCCCAACGTAGATTTTCTTTCCCATGACCAGTTCCTTTTTCCCGCCGGCTCTTCGCCCCGGGACTCTGTGATACGTTTATCGGAGATAAACGCTTGTCCTCCACCCCATTACAGGTTTAGGAGGGATGAGTGGAGCATCGGACAAGCGTAACGGTACGTTCCTCAAGCAAACAACTTGGGTTCTTACGGTCTTTCAAAAGCGGCCGTAAGGAAGCCCAAATCGATCTCATGTTCCGGAAAGGGCAGTACGTCTATGGCTCGAATAACTCTCTCGAAGGGGATAATAACACATATCAAAGACTTAGTCTCTACCATCTACCTCGCGCGGACGAAAAAAAAACATGAGGCAGCTACCCTAAGTTTCGCCGTCGAAAGGACCTCGCCGGCCGACAGCAGCGGGATGCGATGCCGACTTAGCCATGGCCGGCGGACAGGGTTCGCAGCTTTTCGAGGGCACTCTCCAAATGGCGTTTTTGGGCCTCGACGGCCGCCTCGGCATCGCGACGCGCTATGGCCTCTATCAGCTCGCGATGCTCCGCGAGAATTTTCGCAGGCCAATCGCTGAGACCGAGGAGCCTGCCCCTGCTGATCACGATATGCCTTTCCATGGTCATCGCCAGGCCCTCGTAAAGCCTCGAAAGCAGGAGATTGTGCGCGGCATCGACGATCCCCTTATGGAGCATCGAGTCCCATTGCGCTCCCGACGAGGCTCCCCCGTCGGCCGCTCCGCTGGCGCTCTCCAGCATGCGCAGGCATTCCTTCATTTTGTCGAGCTCCGGCTCGGTCCTTCTCAGGGCCGCGAGCCCGGCGATGGGGGCCTCGATCATGAGCCGCATCTCCATCAGCTGGACGAGGATGTCATCCGGCCATAGCTGGACGAATTTGAGGCTGGCCGAAAAATCCTCGCCGCTGGGACGGAGGATGAAGGCCCCCTGTCTCTCCCTGATTTCGAGAAAGCCCAGGGCCTCGAGACTCACCATGGCTTCGCGGAGGAGATTCCGGCTTACGCCGAGCGAGGCGGCGAGCTCCCTTTCGGGAGGCAGCCGTCCGTCGGCGAAGACCGAAGGCTCATCGAACATCGCCCGCAGACGTTGCATGAGCTCGGCTCGCTTTCTTTCCATACCTCTCCCCTGGCCCGAAGGACCGATGAGTCCTGCAGCCGCTTGAATTGACACTGGAAAACCCGGGTGCTAGAGTATCACATTCTGGTACTGCCATGGTAGTACCAGAATGAAGAGCGGGCTGAAAAGGAGATGAAGATGCAGAGCGACAGCGCGAAAAAAGGTCCCCAGAGGGCGCCGCATCGGGCTCTCATGAAGGCTTCCGGCTATACGGATTGGGAAATCGAAAGGCCCTGGATCGGGGTCGCCAACTCCTACAACCAGATCATTCCCGGCCATGTCCACCTCAGGCGGATCACCGAGGCGGTCAAGGCGGGAATCTATGCGGCGGGAGGGCTTCCCATCGAGTTCCCCACCATCGGCGTCTGTGACGGCATCGCGATGAACCACATCGGGATGAAGTTCTCCTTGGCCAGCCGCGAGCTCATCATGGATTCGATCGAGGTGATGGCCAGGGGGCACGCCTTCGACGCCCTCGTCCTCGTCACCAATTGCGACAAGATCATCCCCGGCATGGCGATGGCGGCCGCGAGCCTCGACATCCCCTCGATCGTACTCAGCGGCGGGCCCATGCTCGCCGGCCTCCACGAGGGCAAGGACATCGACCTCTCCACCGTGTTCGAGGCCGTCGGCAAGCACATGGCGGGCAAGGTCAGCGACGAGGAGCTCCTCGAGATCGAGAACGCGGCCTGTCCGGGCTGCGGCTCCTGCTCCGGCATGTTCACCGCCAACACGATGAACTGCATGATGGAGGCCCTCGGCCTCGGCCTCCCGGGCAACGGCACGATTCCCGCCGTCTATGCCGAACGAGACCGCCTCGCCAAGGACGCCGGCCGCAAGATCATGGAGCTCGTCGAAAAGGACATCCGGCCGCGGCAGATTCTCAGCATGGAGGCCTTCGAGAACGCGATCGCCGTCGACCTCGCTCTCGGCGGCTCGACCAACACTGCCCTCCATCTGCCGGCCATCGCCCATTCCGCCGGCCTCGAGTTGCCCATCGATCTCTTCAATACGATAGGAGAGAAGGCGCCCCACCTCTGCAGCATGAGCCCCGGCGGGCGTCACCACATCCAGGATCTCTACCGGGCGGGCGGAGTCCGTGCCGTAATGGGGAGGCTCTCGGAGGCTGGGCTCATCCACGGCGATCTTCCCACGGTAACCGGAAAGACGGTCGCGGAGAATATCCGCGGCGCCCGCGTCCGCGACGAGGAGGTGATCAGGCCGATGGCCAATCCCTATCACGCGACGGGAGGGCTTGCCATCATGCACGGCACCCTCGCGCCCGACGGGGCCGTGGTCAAGCAATCGGCCGTCGCCCCCGAAATGCTCGTTCATACGGGGCCCGCTCGAGTCTTCGAAAGCGAGGAAGAGGCCTACGCCGCCATCGCCGCGGAAAAGATCCTCGACGGAGACGTCGTGGTCATCCGCCATGAAGGACCCAAGGGCGGGCCGGGCATGCGCGAAATGCTCTCCCCCACCTCCGCCCTCGCCGGCATGGGCAAGGACAAGACCGTGGCCCTTCTCACCGACGGGCGCTTCTCGGGCGCGACGCGGGGCGCCGCGATCGGCCATGTTTCCCCCGAGGCCGCGGTGGGAGGCCCCATCGCTCTCGTACGCGAGGGCGACCTGATCTCGGTCGACATTCCCGGGAAGCGGCTCGACCTCCTCGTCGACGCGGCCGAGCTCGAGCGCCGCCGCAAGGCCTGGAAGCCCTATGTCCAGGAAGTCGACAGCCCCTTCCTCAGACGCTACCGCAAGGTCGTGACCTCGGCCGTGACTGGGGCCGTTCTCGATTGAAATGATGGCCGTCGAGTCCGAAAGGGGCTCGACGGCGACGGACGGCTACCTGGCGAGCTCTGCCCAGCCGCCGCTTTTTTCCGAGCGGAAGAGGGCGTCGATGACGGCCATGTTGGCGATGCCGTCCTCGATGGGGGTGGGTGCCGGAGCGCCCGAGCGGAGGGCCCGGCCGAAGGCCGCGAACATGGCGGCATACTGGTCGGTCGGGCCCGCCTCCACGGTCCTCGTGCCGAGGCTGGTCGAGACCTCGAGGGCGAGGGGCACGTCGGGATAGGCGTTGAAGGGAAGGATGACGGCGATGGCACCCTTCTCGCCCATCACCTCGACGCGCTGGACCGGATAGCAGCGCGTGCCCACGGTGAAGACCGAACGGCACGTACCGAAATCGAGGATGGCGGAGCTCAGTCTGTCGATGCCGAAATCCGGGTCGCGTTCCACAAGGGCGAGGCCGCGCCGGGGCTCGGCGCCGGCCATCCAGCGCGAGACGGAAATCGCGTAGCAGCCGATATCGTAGAGGGCCCCGCCGCCGCTGTCGATTCGATTGCGGATATTGGCCGGGTCGCCGTTGTTGTAGCTGAAATTCACGTTGATCGCCTTCACCGCCCCGATCTCGCCGGCCTCCACGATCTCTTTCGCGCGAATCCATTGGGGATGGAAGCGATACATGAAGGCTTCCATGAGCAATAAGCCCTTTTCGCGCGCGACGACGGCCATCTTCTTCGCCTCGACCGCGTCCATGGCCAGGGGTTTTTCGCAGAGGACGTGCTTGCCCGCGCGCAGGGCCTTTTCCGTCCATTCGGCGTGGAGGTGGTTGGGCAGGGGGATATAGACGGCCTCGACCTCCGGATCGGCCAGAAGGGCCTCGTAGGATGCGTGCGATTTCGAGATGCCGAAGCGCGAGGCGGCAGCCGTCGCCTTCGCCTTGTCGCGGCTCGCGATGGCGACAATCCTCGCATCGGGAAGACGCGACAGTGGGCCGTGCACGCGGAGCGCGTAGTGCCCCGATACCGAAAGGATGCCCCAACGAACGGCTTCCATTTTATGTACCTCCAGGAAAGGGATAGATGGAGTGTAGCCGAGGAGGGGAGCCCGGTCGAGGAGGGCTGGAGGTCTGGACAGCCGGACTCTTCGATGCTTCCATGAAGCATCGCAAGTATGGGAGGCATCATGGCTTCGGGAAACGGAAACGCATCGGCGGGCGGCGTCTATGGACTGGCCTTCATCGGAGCCGCGATCTATTTCATCGGCACGGCAGGGAGCTTCTGGATGGGAGTGCTCGGCTTTCTCAAGGCCCTGGTCTGGCCGGCCTTCCTCGTCTACAAGATCCTCGAATTCGTGAAAGCGTAAGCGTCCCCGCTAGGGTTTCGGGGGCCGTCGCCTAAGGCCGATCAGATAGAGGAAGGCGCGGAAAGGGCGATGATTCCCGATCGCGACGAGGGTCTTGAGGAAGCGGGCGCCGACCCTGTCGCCGGACATCGCCTCGAAGCGCCCCACGGGCATCTCGCTCACCATCTCCTCGAGCATCCGGTAGTTGACCTCTCCCTTCTTCGTCCCCGAGCCCTTCGTCTGCGCCGATACGATGATGTTCCTAACTAGTCGGATGATCGCCGAATCGACGGCCATGTCGCTCAAGGTGGAGGCGAGACTGAAGGGACGGAGGGAGGGTATGAAGGGCAGGGGCCTGCGATAGCGGAGGACGAAATCGGCTTCGCCCATCGAGGAGGGGTGGCCGTCGAGGGCGAGGCGGGGCGGAGGAGCGGAGGGCGAGGACCCGCCTTCCACATGCAGGAGGACCTCGAGGGGCAGTTCGGACGAGGCAGGCCCGATTCGCACAACGACAGGTCCCGACTCGACGAGGAAACGCTCCGCCTCGACATCCCAGTAACGAAGTTCGCGCGGTCCGATGCCGAACTCCAGCCTCGCGCTCTCGCCGGGGCCGATTTCCACCTTGCGAAAGGCCGCGAGGGAGATCGTCGGCCTTTCGATGGCTGATTCCGGGAAGGAGAGATAGACCTGGGCGATTTCCTTGCCCGCTCGGCGGCCGACATTGGCGACCTCGAAGGAGAGGGTGACCGATTGGCCGGTGCCGAGGCTGTGTCGATCGAGGCGCGGGTCGCGATAGACGAAATCGGTATAGGAAAGGCCGTAACCGAAGGGAAAGCGGACGGGGCGCCCCGAACTCGCGTACCATCGATAACCGACGAATATGCCTTCCTTGTAGAGAACCCTTTCTTCCGGACCCGAGAAATTCCCGAAGGCCGGAGTGTCCTCGACGCGAAGGGGCCAGGATTCGGCGAGTTTACCGGAGGGATTGGCCTCGCCGAAAAGGAGGTCCCGGATCGCCTCGCCCGCGGCCTGTCCGCCAAGGTAGGCGGCGAGGAAGGCTTGCGCGTGATGAAGCCAATTGGTACTGGCAGGCGATCCGCCCGACCAGACCACGACGAGGCGGGGACAGGCGGCCGCGAGCCGCTCGAAGAGTTCGAGCTGGTTCGCGGGCAGATCGAGGTGGAGGCGGTCGAAGCCCTCCGACTCGAACAGCGGAGGGAGGCCGACGAAGTAGATCAGGCAGCCTCCCGCCTTTCCGATCCGTTCGGCGAGGGCCAGGGCCGACTCCTCCAAATCGGGATCGCGTTCCTCCCCGGTCGTGCGGTAGGCCGCCTCGAATTCGAAGGGAATCGCGGATTCCTTAAGCGCGTCCACGAGCGAGACGAGGCGGGTCGGATTGATCGTGGAAGATCCGGCGCCCTGGTAGCGGGAGCTTCGCGCGAGTTCGCCGACGACGCCGAGCGGTATGTTTCGCGCGAGGGGGAGGATGTCGTCTTCGTTCTTGAGGAGGACCATCGACTCGCGGGCGATGCGACGGGCGAGTTCATGGTGTTCCGCGGCGAAGCCCTTCGCCTCAACGCCTGTTGAGGCGGGACCGGCTTCGTTGCGCCCGAGCCGAAGAGCGAGATCGAGGACCCTGTCGACGGCTCGATCGAGGATCGCCTCATCGAGGCTCCCCGCGTCGAGGGCGGCGCGAAGTTGCCGCGAACGACCCTTTCCCCCATCGGGCATTTCGAGATCGCAGCCCGCGACAAGGCCGCGGAGCCTGTCGTCGGTGGCCCCCCAATCGGAGACAACGAGACCCTCGTAGCCCCATTCCCCGCGAAGGAGCTTTTCGAGGAGGAAATCGCTCTCGCAGCAATAGTCGCCGTTGAGTCTGTTGTACGCGGCCATGATCGTGGCCGGCCGGCCCTCCTTCACCGCGTCCTCGAAACTCGCGAGGTAGATTTCCCGAAGGGCCCTCGGGTCGACGACGGCGTCGACTTGCATGCGCTTGCGCTCCTGGTTGTTGACGGCGAAGTGCTTGAGCGAGGCGCCCGTGCCCGTCGACTGGAGCCCCTTGATCCATGCGGCTCCCATGCCCGATGACAGGAGGGGATCCTCGGAGAAATACTCGAAATTGCGGCCGCAGAGGGGCGAGCGCTTGATGTTGACGCCGGGGCCCAGGAGCACATCCACGCCGAGGAGCCTTGACTCGGCGCCGAGGGCCCTCCCCTCTTCGAAGGCCAATTCGGGATCGAAGCTCGCCGCGAGGAGGGAGGCGGTCGGAAAGGCCGTGGTCGGCACCACGCCGACGAAATCGGAGGACTTGCTCGGATCCTGGAGCTTTCGCACGCCGTGAGGTCCGTCGGTGAGGTGGATCGCGGGGATCCCGAGCCGAGGGATGCTCCGGGTGTGCCAATAACCATCGCCCGAAACGAGGGAGATCTTCTCGTCGACGCTCAGCTTTGAAAGCAATTCGGCGTTATGTACCACGATCCCTCCTCTAAGTTTCGACGCCTCCCGCTTGGGCCGCGACGAGGTCGGCGTACCAGCCGCCGCTCGCGATCAGGCTCGCATGATCCCCGTCCTCGACGACCCTTCCGGCGTCCACCACCATGATGCGGTCCACGTCGCGAATAGTCGAGAGGCGATGCGCGATGATGACGCTCGTACGCCCCGCCATCATCGCGAACATCCCGGCCTGGATCCTGAGCTCCGTGCGGGCGTCGATGGCGCTCGTCGCCTCGTCGAGGATGAGGAAGGAAGGCTCGGCAAGTATGGCCCTGGCGAGGGCGATGAGCTGTCTCTCGCCCATGCTGAGATTGCGGCCTCCCTCTATTACGGGGGCCTCGAGGCCGCCGGGAAGGCGGGCCACGGTATCGGCCGCGCCCGAGATGCGCAAGGCGCGCTCGATGGCCTCGGCGTCGGCCTCGGGCTTCGCGTAGAGGAGGTTGTCCCGAACCGTGCCGGAAAAGAGCCAGGAGTCTTGGAGAACGACGCCGAAGGCCCTGCGCAGGTCGGCCTTCTTCCAGGAGCCGATGTCCCGGCCGTCGACGAGGATGCTGCCCTTGTCCGGATCGTAGAAGCGCTGGAGGAGATTGGCGATCGTCGTCTTGCCCGCCCCGGTCTTGCCGACGATGGCCATGGAGCTGCCCGCCCGGATGCGGAAATCCATGCCGCGAATCACTTCCTTGCCGGGGACGTACGAGAAGCTGAGCTCCCTGAACTCCAGCTCGCCGCGAGGCGAGTCGTAGGGAAGGGCGCCGGGCGGATCGGGTGGTTCCGGCGCTTCGTCTATCACCTCGAAGACGCGTTCGGCGCCGGCGAGGGAGGACATGATCGTGTTCCAGATATTGGCGATGTCGTTGAGGGGCCGCACGAATTGTCGCGACCAGGAAAGGAAGCTCGCGACCAAACCGATCGAGATCCCGCCCCGAAGGGCGATGAGGCCTCCCGTCACGGCCACCGAGGTGAAGCCGAGGTTGCCGAGAACGTTCATAATTGGCATGAGATAGCCGGTCCAGACCTGGGCCCTCGCCCCGACGCGGGAGAGCCTCGCGTTGTGCTCCTCGAAGGCCGCGACCGTCCCTCCCTCGAGGCCGAAGGCCTTGACCGCCTCGATCCCGCCTATGGTCTCCTCGATGCGGCCATTGACGGCGCCGAGGGCGTCCTGCTGCTCGCGAAAGAGCTTGCGCGTCCTCCTCGAGATCGTCGAGGCGAGGATGAAGACGAAGGGCACGGAGATGAGGCTCGCGAAGGTGAGGAGGGGATTGATGAGGAGCATGACGAGGAGGGTGACGACGATGGTGAGACCGCTCGAGATGAGCTGGATGGAGGACTGGGTGAGGGTGACGCTCACCGCGTCGACGTCGTTCGCCACCCGACTCATGAGGTCCCCATGGCTCCGGCGGTCGAAGAAAGCGAGAGGCAATTTCAGAAATGACGAGAAGAGCGAAGTCCGCAACCCGCGGACGAGGCGCTGCGAGAGGCCGGCCATGATCCAACCGGAAACGGTAGACGAGAGCGCCCCTGCGACGACGGCGAATAGGAGGAGGATGGCGGGGTGGAGGAAGTCCCCGCCGACCGAAGCGGCCGATTTCGACATCGCGTCGACGGCGCGGCCCGTGAACCAGGGAGTGGCCACGCTCGTCGCGAGCTCGGTGAGGGTGAAAAACAGAATGACGGAGAGGGGGCGGAATTCGGGACGGAACAAGCGAGCGAGGCGGAATACAGTCGTGCGCGTCGAGGCGGGACGCTGGCGGTTTCCGAAGCGGGCCGCGCCGCCGCCGGGCATGCCTCTATGGCCGAAGCCGCCCTGAAGGCTCGATTTCGGACCCTCGTCCATCCTCCCTTCGCCGGGTTTCCGATCTTCAGGCGATGGCATCGAGTGCCTCCCTTCCGAGCTGGGCGAGGATCATGTCGCGGAAGACTCCCTCCTCGCGGGCGAGAACGGAAGGCTCGCCGTAGCCCGCCACCCTTCCCCCGTCGAGGACGAGGATGCGGTCCGCCTGTCGGGCCGCGGCCACGCGCTGGGTGACGAGGACGATGGTGGTAAAGCCCTTGAGTCTCGAGAGCGAAGCGAGGATGGCGGCCTCGGTGACGGAGTCGACGGCGCTCGTGGTGTCGTCGAGGATGAGGACTTCGGGCAGGCGCACGAGGGCCCGAGCGAGTGCGAGGCGCTGGCGCTGGCCTCCCGAGAGATTGACGCCGCCCTGGCCGAGAAAGGCGCCATAGCCCTCCGCGAGGCCCGCCACGAACTCGTGGGAGCCCGAACGCCGCGCCGCCTCCTCCACCTCGGCGTCCGTGGCCGCGGACCTTCCGTGCCTGATGTTGTCGGCAATCGTGCCCGCGAAAAGAACGCTGCGCTGGGGCACGAGGGCGAGGCGCGAACGGAGCCTCGCGAGGTCCATCGTCGAGATGTCCTCGCCTTCGATGAGAATGCGACCAGCGGTCGGCTCGTGGAACCGGGGGAGAAGGCTTACGAGACTCGTCTTGCCCGAACCCGTCGGACCGACCAAGGCGGTGACCGACCCCCCTTCGAAAATCGCGTCGACCCCGTCGAGTATCGGACGTTCGCTCCTGCCCGAGTAGGAGAAAGAGAGATTCTCGAGGGCGATGGAGGGCCCGCGCGCGGGGCGAGGTTTCGCTTCTTCCGATACGGGACGGCCCTTCGCCGCCCCGGCCCGGGTCGCGCCGAGGACTTCCGCCTCCCGCCTCGGAGCCTCGAGCACCTCGGCGACGCGGTTCCACGAGACGCGCGCGCGGACGAAGGAGGTGAAGACTCCGGTGATCATCGTAATTGCGAAGAGAAAGCGCGAGAGGTAGGTGGAGAAGGCGATGACATGGCCGACGGGGATCGTGCCCGCCCTGACCCCGTAGCCGCCCATCCAGAGGATGGCGACGAGGCCGAGATTGACGGAGAGGGCCGCGGCCGGGTTGAGGAGGGCCATCACGCGGAGCGCCTTGGTCGTGGCAGCCGCGAGTTCGCCGTTGGCCTCGGCGAAAAGGATCTCTTCCCTTTTCTCGCGGCCCCAGGCCTTGACGAGGCGGACGCCCGAAAGGAACTCGCGCACGCGGCCCGAAACCCTGTCGAGGGCGCTCTGGACCCGGTTGAATCGCCCGAAGCCGGTGCGGAGGTTGATCCATATCAGGAGGGAGGCGAGGGGCACGACGACGAGGAAGATAGGGGCGAGCCGGGGCTCGAGGAGGGCGGCCATGATGACCGAGCCGACGCCGATGATGGGCGCCTTGGCGAAAATGCGCATCATGCCGTTGACGAAGGCCTGGACCTGCGTGACGTCGTTGGTCTGCCTGGTGACGAGGGAGGCCTCGTCGAAGGCCTCGCGGTCGCGGAATCCCATCGAAAGGGTGGCCTTGAAGAGGTCGGCGCGCAGCCTCGACGCGAAGTCCCAGGACACCTTGCTGGCGATGATGTTGCGGCCCACCGATCCCACGGCGCCGATGCCGGTGACGGCGAGCATCAGCGCCCCATAGCGGAGGACGAGCCCGAGATCCCTTCCGGCGATCCCTCGGTCGACTATCCAGGCCATGATGGTCGGCTGGAAGAGGTCGGAGGCGGACTCGACCGTCAGGAAGGCGAGGGCGCCGAAAAAAGGCAGGGCGAAGGCGCGCACATAGATGCTCGAGGTCGATCGGGCCGTGATGGGACTCCTTGGAAGCAAGGTCAGGCAGCAAGCCTACTTTTCTACGAAGACCCTGGTGAAGGGGAGACGCGATTCTTTTACATCGTTAACCTCGGGGGATGCAGCAGAGCAGAAGCGACCGAAGACCAGGCATTCCCACCGTCCTTTACGAGGACGCCGAAATCGTCGTCCTCGATAAACCGGTGGGCCTTCCCGTAATCGCCCCCGAAGGAGGGCGGGGTCGCACCGTCCTCGACTTCGTCACCGAGCGCCTCAAGCGCCGCAACCCGCGGGCGCGGGCGGCCGTCGTCCATCGCCTCGATCGAGACACCTCGGGCGTCATGGTGGTGGCCTGCAACGCGAGGGCAAAGAAAACTCTGATGGACGGCTGGGCCGAAAGGGCGCGGGATCGACGCTATGTCGCCCTCGTCGAGGGAGTCATGGGAGCCGAGAAGGGAGTCCTCGATTCCTGGCTCGTCGAGGCTGGGCCCTCGAGGATGAGGATCGCCGCTCCGGGTGAAAGAGGAGCCCTGCGCGCCTTGGCCACATGGACCCGCATCGGCGAGGGCTCGGGCTTTTCGCTCGTGGAGGTCAGTCTCGAAACGGGGAGAAGGCACCAGATACGCGTGCAGCTCGCTTCCATCGGCCACCCCGTCGCCGGGGACGAGCGCTACGGCTCGCGCCGTGACCCCGGAGGGAGACTGATGCTCCACGCGAGCATCCTCGAACTCGTCCATCCGATATCAGGGGAAGCGATGCGCTTTGAAAGCCCTCCGCCTCAGGCTTTCACGGCGGCGCTTCGAAGCGGCCCCGCGCGGGCGGCTGGTCCTGCGCGGCCGGCTAGTTCCGCGCGGCCGACCGATGCCGCGCGTCAGGCTGGTCTCGCGCGGCCGAACGGTCCAGCGCAGGCTTCCGGCGTTGCGCGACCATCGCGACCAGGCCGGCCCGCCGGTCCAAAGGCGTCGGGACGACCCCGCGAAAAAGCGAAGCGCCCTCGCCCCTCGGGGCGCCCGAAGGGGAGAAAGACTTCGAGTTAGTCGACTCTCCCCCCGAAATCCGGGTCGCGTCTAAGACTTGGCGCAAACCGCCACTTCGAAGGGCCCGACCGGAGAGGAGAAGGCGATCGAGATGACGGGCCCGATGGCCGGCCAGTCGATGCGATGGTTGGGCCCTCGGACGACTACGGGAGGGGAGATTTCAAACTCGAGGCCCGCGGCCCCTGACGATGCGCCGCCGGCTATGATGTTCGACATTTCGCCCACGAGCCCGCTCTGCATCGAGGACCTTTCGCCCTCATCCGCCACCTCGATGCCGGATTTTTCGAGCAGCGCTGTCACGACGGTCCCCGGAAGCCTGATGGCGACGACTCCCTGGACCTCCCCTGCGAGGCCGACGAGGGCCGTGATATCCCAGGAGTGGCCGTCCTTGGCCGACAATTCCGTAGGCTTCGATGCCGAGACCGCGACGCCGAACATGTCCCTGAAGGTGTTCGTCGTCGCGCCGCGGAAGGCCTCTATGAGTCGCTCGTCCATTGAGGATGTCCCCTTTCAGCTCATTTGAATCGTGGCTTCGCAAGGTATAGAATAGGCGGCCTGATGGGCTCCAACAAGTGGAGGCTTCCCGAAAGTCTCCTCCTTCTCGCTTTTTTCTTCCTCGGCCTCTTCGCCGTAGGCCTTCCCTTCCCCATTCCCGCCTTCCTCCTTCCTACGCGCAGCTATCTCGCCCTTCCCAGCGAATCGGGGGCTAGCGCCCTAAAAGAAATGGCTCGGGGCTCCCGCGAGGCCTGGGCCCTGCGCAAGGACTCCCTCCTCCGGCTGCCCCGGCCCGGCGCCTCGAACGATGAATGGAAGGCCGCGGCTGCCAGCCTTCCCGATCGGCCGGTCTTCGACGCACTCGAAGCGGAGTTGGAAAGCGGTCGATTTCCGGCTTTGCGTAGGGCGAGACTGATCGCCGACTTCATGCCGACGGCGGGGGAAATCGAGGGGCTCGATCGCTCGGCGAAGTCCCGGGGCATACCCCTCGAGATTGTTACTCCTCCGCGATCGACTCGGCCGGGCGTACTTTCCTACTCTTGGAGAACCGGAACTTCCGGCCTTGCCTTTCCCTTCGAATTCCTCCTCTCCCCCGAGGCTGTCATGGCCGGCGTGAACATCGAAGTTCGCGGGCTCTACGGAGCCGAGGGCGGGGAGTCGCGAGTCCTCTGGAGGGGAGCCGGAAGCGAGGTGCCGGCCGACAGGGTTCTCAGACTTTCCGCGGAAAGCCGCGGCCTTATTTCCCTTTCGGTCGACCTGGACGCACCGGGGGGAAAACGCTCGATCAGCCTTGTCGTACCCGCCGAACGAAGCATGGCGCCTAAGGTCCTCGTCGTCGCGGAAAAGTACAGGGGTCCTTCCTTTATCGACAGCCTCTATGCCACAAAGCATGTCGATCCCGGGGATGTCCACGGCCTCGATCCGGCCGACTGGGAACTTGTCGTCATCGACGGAGTCCCTCTTTCGCACCTGGATGGAGCCTTTTCGAGGCGCCTTTCCGATGACGCCGCGAGCGGCCGCACGAGCGTCCTTTTCGCGGCCGACTCGGCGGCATTCGGAAGGAAGGGAGACAATCCCCCCCTCGAGGAAATACTTCCGGTAACCCTCCTCCCCCCTTCCCTCAAGGACATCCCCGATATGAGCATCCTCATCCTCCTCGACTACTCCGGTTCGATGTTCGGGGGAAAGCTTTCCCTCGCCAAGGTGGCGAGCCTCGAACTCCTGCGAGGCCTCAAACCCGACGATCGCGTCGGCCTCCTCCTTTTCTCCGACAAGCGAAAATGGGTCTGGTCCTTCGTCCCCAATCGCAGCATCTCGGCTGCCCCGGTCCTCGATCCCGTCGAAGCGGAGGGCGGCACGGAACTCGCTCCCGCGCTCATCGAAGGGATGGACAGGTTGGCCGCCACAGGTCCCGGCGAAAAGCACATTGTCGTCATCTCGGACGGGGTGACGAGGCCGGCCGACTTCGCCGCCCTCGCCGCCAAGGCCAAAGAAAAAGGCATCAGCATCTCGACGATGGGGGTCGGCGCGGACATGGACCGCCCTCTTCTCGAAAGGCTGGCGGCGGGAACGGGCGGAAGTTTTCGCGTCGTGAACTCGGCGGACGAAATACCCTCGCTGATATTCGAAGATAGGAAGAATCTCGCCCGTCCGCGCTTTTCCGAGGGCCGCATCCCCATCCTCGATCCCGCGGGGACGAAGGTGGCGACCATCGGAGGCATGGCCCAGTACGCTCTCAAGGCCGGTTCCTCCGTCCTTTTCGCGAACGAGTTGGGCGATCCCCTCCTCGCCGAGACGGAAAGCGGCAATCGCGCGGTCATGCTCTTCGCCAGTGACATCCACGGCGGTTTCACCGGAGATTTCTTCGCGAATCCCTCCGTCGTCTCGACGATGCGCGCGCGCCTCGACAGTCTCTTTTCGGAACCTCCCCGCGATATCGCCGTCCTCGAGACCGGAAGTGCCGCGACACTGAGCCTCGCGAGCGACGCCCTCATCGCGCCTCTGCTCGAGCTTTCGCAGGTCGGACAGACGACGGAAAAATTCGCGTTCAAAAGACCGGAGGGGCAAACCTGGGGGCTCGCTCTCAGTCTTCCCTCCCTCGGCACTTGGCGCGCCACCCTCGTCGATCGCGGAACGGGGCTCGCCTCCTTCGATCTTCCCGTCGACTCCGGTCTCGACGGCGTGGATACTCCCTCGCTCCGTGCCTTGGCCGACTACCACGGTCTCGCGTTCAGGCTCATCGAAGGCGGCAAGGTCTGGCTCCTCCTTTTCTTCGCCTCCGCCCTCGCCTCAACCCTCGCCATGAGGAGGGCTCGATGAGGCCTATCGGGGCTCTCTCCTTGGCGGCGGCCCTGCTCCTCACGGCGGCTTCCGTCTTCGGGGAACCGCGACTCGTCCTCGATGCGGCAGGCCTCGGACCCTGGCGCATCGTCCACGCCCGGGTCGAATCCGAGTCGCCCATAGAGGCGCCAGTCTTCATAATTGGAAAGACCTGGGACGGAGGCAGCCGCATCCTCTTCGAGAGGGCTTCGGCGCCGGGCCTCCCATCATTCGAAGCAGCCTTTTGGATCGATGACGGAATTCGGGCCGTCTCCCTCGCGATCGGGAAGGAGAGGGTCCCGACAGGCGAGGAAATCGCCGTCGCCCCTGCGTCGCCGGCAGAGAATACCCCTCCCCAGCCCCCCTTCCATCCGCCTCGCAATGGCCGGCCATCCCCCACCTTTTCTCCCCGAGCCTCCGACCTGGAGGCTGCGGGGCGGGCCGCCTCGGAGGGGCTCTTCGTATCGGAGCCTCCTCTAATGAGCGCGATGTTCCTCTCCCTCCTCTGCGCGGCCTCCCTCGCCGTCGTGTCTTCGAGGCGCAGGGGCCAGGGAAAGGCCTCGGGGGGCAAAGGCGAGGCGATCCGGATCGCAGCGGCGACGGCGGCCTCGGCCCTTCTCGGCGCGGCGGCACTCGCCGCCCTTCCCCCGAATCGAGAGCTCGACATCGTCGCCTTTCCGCGTGGCGCCTCGTTCTCTGGTTCGTACCAATTGGCTACACAAAGCCGCGAGGGCTGGACCCTGCGAATCTGGGGAGAGGGCCCGAATCGGCTCTTCTTCGCGAGGTTGGCCCCCGGTCGGGACCTGCCCCTGGACCTCGTCGACAGGGAAGGCTCCCTCATCCGCTTCTCCGAGGCGCCGATAGTGGTCGGAAACGACGAGGGCCTCGCCCTATCGTCGCGGGAAGCCCTTTCGGGGTGGTCCATCGATGAATGAGCCCGCATTGGAGCCAGTAGCCGGAAGCGGATGGGCGAAGGCCGCCTTGAGACTCGCGACTATGGCAGGCCTAGTTTTGGCCTTCGTTTTCGCTCCTCCGACCGATCAGCCCCTTCCACCATGGCTCGTCATCCTCCTCTGCCTGGGAGCTTCACGTGTCCCCTCCCTCTACGAGGGCCTCTCCGCTGCGCGGGACCTCGAACTGACTCTTCCCTTTCTCGCCCTCGCCCTCGTGGGACTCGCGCGTTTCGCTTCGGGCGGGCTTCTCGCCCTCGGCGCGGAGACGGGGGCCGCCGCCCTCCTTCTCGCCTCGGCCACGGCCTTCGTCGCGGCCCTCGGATCCCCCACTCGGTGGCGATTGGCCCTCGCGTCCCTTCCCCTCCTCGCGGCAATGGCCTTCGCCTGGTCCTTCGACCTAGTCTTCCCCGTGGCGAGCGGCGAACTGGTGCTGGCCCTCCTCCTCGCCACAGGCATTCGCGGGAGGCTCAGGAAATGACCAAGCTCCCGCCTGCCCTCGGTCGCTTCCATCGCCGGAGCCTTCGCATCGCCCTCCTTCGACGAGGCCTGCTTTGGACCGCGCTTTCCGTCGCTTGGCTCGCGCTCTGGACCTGCCTCTGCGTGCTATATCGGGTTCCCCGCGCATGGCAGGCTGCGGCCGTCATCGGGACAGCCAGCCTCCTGCCGGCCTTTCTCTTCTGGCCCTTCAGCCGCCGGATTTTTCTCCTTCCCCTCCGTGAAATCGACAGGGAAACAGCCGCAGAATCCTTTTTCGAAGCCACCGGAGAGACGAGGGCTATCCTCGGTCGGAGGATCGAAGCCCTCGGGCCCCGACTGGATCGTCGGGGCGGAGCCTTTCGCGAGGCGACCAGGGGACTGTTCAAGCCGGCCCTCCTCGCAGTCTCAAGTTTGTGCGCGTTGCAGCTCGTGGCGATTTTGACCCTTTCGCACCCCCTGATCCTCTGGGATGGTGGCGAGCCCAACTCCGGTTCCGGCCTGAGGCTCGCCGAGGCGAAGGCCCAGACGAGGCCCCAATCGATGGCCCGCCCCGGCCAATCGCCGCTTCCGGACCGGTCGGGCCGCGAGCCGATAGCTTCGTCGACAGCCCGGGAGGCGGAAAAAGCGCGGTCGACCTCGGCGGGAGATCGCAGCCTTCGCGCCGCCGAGGGAGGACTCGGTGCCATGGGGAGGGCTTCGGCGACGGCAAAAGGCGATTCCACCAACCCATCTGCCTCCGGCGGCCCTCCTTCGGAGCCTGCGCCGCCCCCGAATCCGCAGACTCCGATCGGAGCCGACGCCTCCGCAGCCTCCACGGGAGCGGGCATGCCTGATCCCGGGAAGGGCGGGCAGGATGGAGTCACCGGCTATGAAGGCAGGGGAGCGAGCGGGGTGCCGAGCCCCCTCATCGACTACAGAACGAAACTCTACAAGGAACTTACGGCTCACGAAGGGCGAAATCTCAGGGCATCGGGAGACCTCGTGATGACGCCTTTCCCGGAGCTCCAGCGCCGTTGGTTCTCCTCCTTTAAAATGTCCGCCGACATCGGTCCGAGGGAGGACGCCTGGACGGCCCTACTCAGGCGAAAATGGGCCCAATTATGGCTTGATCGAGGTTCGGAAAAATGAGGCGGACCCCGATTGTCGCCGCCCTTCGCGATCCGCTCCTCGTCGCGGCGGCGGGCCTGGGACTTTGGATCCTCCTCGTCCTCCTCGATCGATGGGTCGCCGGACTCGCCATGGGCCTCGCGCCGGGCATCGCCTTCGCGGCTGTCGCCGGCCCCGTCTTCGTCGAGGAGTTCGTCAAGTTCGCCGCCATCGTCGCGATCCGTCTGGCCGAGAATCGCATCGCCTCCGCCCTCGCCAGGAAGGACGACCCTGGGTCGGTGGATACGAGGGAGGACCTGCCTCGCTGGCCGGGCCTCGCCCTCTCCGCGATCGTCGTTTTCGCCGCGACGGAAAACATTTCCTATATGGTTCGTTTCCCCGCGCCCGATACCTGGCTGCGCCTCCTCTGGTCCCTCCCCGTGCATCTCGCCGGCGCGATGGCCCTGATCCTCGCCCTCTGGCGGGGCGGAATCGCGAGGACCCTACTCGCCCTACTCTTCGCATTGGCTCTCCATCTGGGGGCCAACCTCATCGCGTCGGGGAACCTTGCCCCCGCCATCCTCGCGGCGGGAATCCTCATGGCCCTCGGGGCCTCTTTCGCGTTCGGCATGATCTGGCTCGAACAACTCATAATTGAAGGAATCCATATTGGACGCAAGCATGAAGACCGGCCTTGAAGCCGGGAAGGGAGCCTCGATGAAGGATGGACCCCTCAACCCGGGGAATCTCGCCTCGGACCTCGCCGCGATCGCTGCCTTCCGCGGGGAGTACCTCGGCTGGCTAGGTTCGAGGATACTCGGCCGGGAAGCCACCCTCGAGCGTCTCCTCGTGGCCTTCCTCTGCGAGGGCAACGTGCTGCTCGAGGGGCCGCCCGGTCTCGGCAAGACGAGCCTCGCCAAGGCCTGGTCGGAATTCCTCGGCCTCGGATTCAGGCGCATCCAGTTCACGCCCGACCTCATGCCCCTCGACATCATCGGTTCCACGATGATCGCCCGGGACGCGGAGGGGGCGCGGAGCCTGCGCTTCGTCCCTGGCCCCCTCTTCACCAACGTCGTCCTCGGCGACGAGATCAACCGCGCCACGCCCAAGACCCAATCGGCCTTTCTCGAGGCGATGGAAGAGAAGTGCGTGACCTTCCTCGGCGAGACGAGGAGCCTCCCCTCGCCCTTCTTCGTCATTGCCACCCAGAATCCCATCGAACTGGAGGGCACCTATCCCCTCCCCGAGGCGCAGATCGACCGCTTCCTGATGAAGCTTTTCTTCGACATGCCCGATTTCCTCACCCTGCGCTCAATCCTGGACTCGCGTGATCGCGAGCGCCGCGGTTCGCCGGCGGGGAGAGAGGCAAGTCTCTCGATTCTCGAAACCTTTCGCAGGGCGTCGAAGGAAATAGTCGTGGCCGACGATCTCCGCAATTTCATCGTCCGCCTCGTGATCGAGACCCATCCCGACAAGAGCTCCGTCGAGGCGGTGAAGAAATACGTGCGATTCGGGGCCTCGCCCCGCTGCGCCTTGGGACTGCTCGCGGCGGCGAAGGCGAAGGCGGCACTGGACGGGAGGGTCGCGGCCTCCTTCGAGGACGTGAGCCTCCTCTTCCCCGATATCGCGAACCATCGCGTTCTCCTCGAATTCGAAGCCGAGTCTGACGGGGTGGCCGTCGCCGCCATCCTCGAGGCGGTCCTGTCGGCCGTGCGGAAAGACTATCTCGGAACCGCATGAGCCTCGTCGATCCCTGCTGTGCCGGCCTGGCCAAGGCCTTTCTCATGAGGACCAGGCGTCACCCTGCAGGAAGCAAACCGAGCCGCGACCCCATGTTCCGCCGTGAGGGCTCTTCCTTCGACCTTCGGAACATACGCGAATACTACCCGACCGACGATCCCCGGCGGGTCGACTGGCGCCTCGAGGCGAGGACCGGTCGACTTTTCGTGAAGGAGTATTACGAGGAAGAGCGGGACGGGGTCGTCGTGCTCGTCGATCTCTCGCTTTCCCTCGAGGCCCTCGCCGATGCCGCAAGCCGAGGCGCCGGCCAAGACTTCGCCGCGAAGGCGGCCGAGTCCACGTCGGCGTCGATAGCCTGGACCCTCGGGGCACTCGGCGAGCCCGTCTTTCTTCTCGCCTTCGCCGCGCGGCCCCTGCGCGCCCTCGAGAAGCCGAGGGGCGGCCTCGGGAGCCGCGAACTGGATTCCTTTTTTCAGGGCATCGGACCCGAGGAGCGCCGCGGCACCGCCATCACCCAGGCGGCACGCAGCGCGAGAAGACGAAGCCGCTATGGGCGGGCGATCATCGTCTCCGATTTTCTCGATCCGAATTTCGACCCCGACGCCCTCCCCTTCCGGAAGCTCTACTTCGTCAGGCTCCATCGCGATTTTCGCCGGCTCGCCGGCGCCGCCACCGACATCGAGGTCGAGGACAACGAGAGCGGCAGACGGCTCCTCCTCCCCTGGGACGGCAAGGAAAGAAATAACTATGAAGAGCGCCTCAGGGAGCTCGAGACTTCCCTCGCGGCGGGCGGAAGACGGAGGAGCTTTTTCGCGAGCATAGGAGGGCAGGAGGACCTGCCCGCGGCTCTCGGAGCCCTCTTGGAGGCCTTCCATGCCTGAGGCCGCCTCGCTCTTCGTCATGCTCCTCCTCCCCGTCGCCCTCATCCTCTTCATGACGAGGAATTTCGGACTCCGGATACGGCATCCCCACGATCTCCTTGAAGGCTCGGGCGGCCCCCGTTTCGCGCGGCTTTTTTTCAGGCAACTGCGCTCCCGCTACGACCTCCTCTTCGATGTCGCCATCGCCCTCGCCCTCTCCTTCGCCCTCCTCGACGCGGGCGGTCCCCTCGGCGCGTCGAAGGCGGCCGCGGGAAAAGGCCGCGCGGCGGTCGTCGTCGACTCCTCCCGCTCGATGTTCGCCGGGGAGCCGGGCTCCCGGCCGATCGACATCGCCCTCGAGGATATTTCCGGAAATTCGCGGCTCGCGGCCGCCGATCGCTACGCACTCGTCTTCGATCCTGTGAGCAGGCAAAGCCGCCTCCTCGACTGGAAATCCCTGGCGAAGGTTTCCGACGTGAATGGAGGAGAGGCGAGACGGAGGGCCGTCGACAATCTGCTTTCCTCCATTTCTCTCTTCTCCGTCGACTACGGGGCCCTCGAAAGCCTGCCCGCCGAAGGCTACCGCGACATCAGCCTCGTCACCGACTCCTTTCCGATGGAGGCCGAAGGATTCAAGGTAATCGAGACTGGCTTCGCTGGCCCCTCGAGTCGGCAGAGGCCAGCCTCGGCCGAAGGCGGCCCGGCCTCCTCACCAACCGTCGACGAGGAGGCGCCCTGCATCTGGCCTTCGGGACTACGAATTGACAGGACACGCGGCGCCTGGCTGGTCGGTTTTTCGGAAGGCGGCCGGAGGACGGCGCTATCGGTAGATGTCTTCGATCCCGCGACCGGCGACTTCGCGACGCTTTCGCCGACGCGTTATGCGATCGAGGAAGGCGGTGGCGGACGAAGATTGATCATGGGCGATGCCGGCGTCTATCGCTTCGAGTTCGCCGATCCCCAAGGGGGCATTCCCACCGTCTTCGTCGCGAGCCTCGGCGCGATCGATATCGCGACCCGCGCGGAGGGGGATTTCTCCCGGCTCATGGAGGAAGCCCTGCCCTATCTCGTCGAAAGACCTCGCCCCTCGATACTCCTCGTGGACGGATCGACGCGCTACGACGGCTCGACGATTTCGACGCGGAGGATCAGCACCCGCCTCACGGAAAGCGCGCCGTACCTTGCCGATCCGCTCCTTCTCGGCGGCAGGCCCCTCGCGGCAGGATTCGGCGCGGACGCCGATTTCGAATGGGCGGCCCCCTCCCTCGCGAACGGGGACCTGCCCCTCGCCTACGACGCCGCCATCAGGGAAGCGGCTCCCCGCCCCTTCGCCACCGCCTTCCCGAAGGGCGGACGCATCAGGGCCGCCGGCCCCGGCGCCTGGCTCGCCGAGGCGAATGGCGAGATCTTCGCGATCGACGCGCCTGCCGGCGAGTACTTCGAGCCGGCGAAATCGGGCAGTCTCGCGTTGCGCATCCCCCCCCGCCCCTGGCTCTGGGCGGCCATCCTCGCCGTCCTGGCTATCGCGAAATATTCGGTCTGGCGTTTCCGGAGAGGCCCCTTTCGATCAGCGAGAGCTTGAGGTCGCGGAGGGCGGGCGACAGCGAAACCTTATAGATATGAGGATTCAGGAACCGCAGGTAAGTTGAATCGAAGGCCGAAAGCCGGGCCCTCAGCCCCTCGCGGATCGAGGCCAAAGGGGGAAGTTCTCCGACGACGCGCCCCCACCGCATCACCTCACCGAGGAGGGGCTCGACGCGGACGGGGACGATGTCCGCGTGCCGCCAGTCTCCCGAATGGTGATGGAGGCGGGCCGGCTCCCCCGGTTCGGGGCGCTCCTCCTCGGTCGCGAGGAGGTCCGCCTCCGCCCTGCCGGATTCGCAGTAGAGGCGCCAAACCCCCTTGATGCCGGGGGTCGTGGATTTTTCGGGCGTGTTCGAGAGCTTCATCGTCGGCACGAGCTCGCCCCCTCGCTCGATGGCCGACAGCTTGTACACGCCGGTGAAGGAGGATTCGCTCCCACCCGTCACGAGGTGGGTGCCGACCCCCCAATGGTCCACCGGCGCGCCCGATGAGACCAGGTGCTCGATGATGTCCTCGTCGAGCTCATTTGATACAACTATGAAGGCTTTTTCGAGACCGGCGGCGTCCAATGCCCCCCGCACCTCGCGGGAGAGGTAATCGATGTCGCCTGAATCGAGGCGGACGCCGAAATTGTGACCCCTAGCGGCGAGTCTCTTTCCCGCCGCGATCGCGTTGACGATGCCGGATCCGAGGGTGTCGTAGGTGTCAATGAGGAAGGTGGTGCGGTCGGGATAGAGCTCGGCGTAGCGATCGAAGGCTTCTTCCTCGCTGGAATGGGACATTATCCAGGAATGGGCCATCGTCCCCGACACGGGAATGCCGAAAAGCTTCCCGGCGAGGCTGTTGGAAGTGGAGGAGGCGCCGCCGAGAAAGGCGGCCCGGGAGGCGGAGAGGGCGCCGTCGCGGCCCTGTGCCCGCCTGAGGCCGAATTCCATCACCGAACCGTAGTTCGTTGCCCGCCACACCCGGGCGGACTTGGTGGCGATGAGGCTCTGGAAATTGAGCGTGTTGAGGAGGAAGCCTTCGATGAGCTGAGCCTGCACGAGGTCTGCGTGGACGCGGACGAGGGGTTCCTGGGGAAAGACGACCGCACCTTCGGGGGCGGCCCAGATGTCGCCTTCGAATCGCAGCTTGCCGAGGTAGTCGAGGAAGCCCTTGTCGAAGGAGCCGAGACTGTCGAGCCAGGCGAGGTCCTCCTCGTCGAAGCGAAAATCTTCGAGCCCCCGGAGGAAGGTCTCGAGGCCCGCGAAGATGGCGAAGCCTCCCCCGAAGGGATTGCGTCGGAAAAAGAAATCGAAGACGGCGCGGGGACTTTGCCCCGACTTCCAATAGCCTTGGGCCATCGTGAGTTCGTAGAAATCGGTGAAGAGTCCGGCCGTCATCGCCCCTCCCCGAGATCTCGTGAATTGGAAATGAAGGCGCCGAGTCCCGCGAGCCTGTCGAGGGCGGCTTGGGCCGAGCCGGCGGGAAGATCGACGCCCCGGACGGCGTCTTCGAGGAGGGTGACGCGGAAGCCCAGGGCGAGGGCGTCGAGGGCGGAAAAGAGCACGCAATAATCCGTCGCGAGCCCCGTGAAAAAAAGGTCGACGATGCCGAGGGACCGCAACAAGCCTCCGAGCCCCGTGGTGGTCTTTTTGTCGTTTTCGGCAAAGGCGGAATAGGAGTCGAGATCCTTCGATCTTCCCTTTCGGAGCAGGATGGAAGCCCGATCCGTCTCGAGGCCCGGATGGAAGTCGGCACCCGGGCTACCCGCCACGCAATGCACGGGCCAGAGCGTCTGTGGCTGTCCGGCGACCTCGACCTGGGAGAAGAGCTCCTTCCCCGGCCAGGACGCAGCGAAGGATATATGGGCCTCCGGATGCCAGTCTTGGGTCAGGATCACATTATCGAAATATCGCATCGCCCGATTGCTCGCCTCGACCACGGCATCGCCGTCGCGGACGGCGAGGGCGCCGCCTGGACAGAAATCGTTCTGGACGTCCACCACGATGAGGGCGCACTTCGATCGCTCCAATTGCATAGTTCAGTCTCCCCGCTGCTTTTCGACCGAGGGATGCCCCACCGGCCCGGCCCGTCGTTCCAAGCCTTCACGCAAGAGTACCGCGGGCCCGCGCGGCGGGGCAACCATGATCAAAGCTCGAGACGCAACGAGGATTCGACCGAGGCTTCGATTTTCGCCCGGCCGAGGGAGGCGGCGATGGAGGAAGCCCTTCCGCCGTCCGCAACTCCTTGTACCGTTATCGCCAGGTTTCGCGCTGCCGCGAAGCGAAGGCCAAGGTTGGCAGAAACGGCATAGGGATCGGGAACAGCGGCAAGGAATGGATTTTGTCTTTCCAAAACACAACGAGAGGTCAGGCTGAGCGCGAATAATCCAGGGATTCCGTCTGTAGCCAAACTGGCCTCGATGCCGAGTTTCAAGGCATCGGGAGGACTGTAGGCGAGGGAGGAGGGCAGGTTCTCGAAGACGGCGGCCCCCGCCTCCGCCCATTCAAGCCGCGCGATAGTCGATACGCCGAGGCGCAGGGCATCAAGCTCCCAGCGAAGAACCATGAGTCCGCCCAAGGCCGCCTCATCCTCCGCGTCTTCGCGGAGCAGATCGAGGCGAAGCGAAAGGGGAAGGCCGTTCCCACCCTCTCCTTCGATCCTGAACCGGAGTCTCCGGGAAAGGCACGGCCGAGCATCTCCGACCCCCTCCCTCGCATCGATCAATTCTCGGATGCCGAGCCTGAGCCCGTTGCCTAGGCCGAAACTGAAATCGACTTTGCCTCGAGCCAGCAGGCCCACGTCTCCGTCGATCGCATGAAAGCGGGGAGAGCGCATGGCGAGGGAAAGGGCGAGTACTTCGCCATTCCTGCTTTCGGCCGCATCCAGCCGAAAGGCCAGGCCGCTGCCTGCGTCGATCGAGGTAGAGGCGCCGAGAGCGAAATTTATCCGCGAATTGCCCCTGGGGGATGCGAAAAATAGTGCCGCGACGGTCCGTTGCCATTCGCCCGCGGGCATCGCGTCGTACCAGGACTCGGCTGCCCCGGCTCCCTGCGAACGACCTGCCCCGACAGAGAGCCCCGCGAGGGCCGATCCGAGGGGAAGGCTTGCCCGGAGGCCCGTGACAAGGGAATGGGGCGGTCGATCGTCGACAAGGCTCGGTTCGGCAAAAATCGACAAGGTTTCGGCATCGCCGGCGCCCCTTTTCTCGACGGCGAAGAAGCTCAGGGCCGAGGTTCCCAGAATGAGCCCCCCGAGGGTCGAGTCCAGGGATGGATCAGGCTTCCCGGCCATGGCTCCGAATGCCGGCAGTTCGGCGACGAGTGGATCGAGGATGAGGGCAAGGCCTCCGTCGGGACGGAGCGCGCCGAAGGAGAAGTGCGTCGATTTGTCCCTCACGAGGCCGAAGGAGAATTTCCCCGAATAGCCGGCTTGGTCGAAGGCCCGGGTCAGATCCGTCGAAGCAGAGTCCGCCTCGCCCCGTACTTCGAATGCAAAGGCTGAATCCGGTGCAAGAAGGATTGCCCGCAGCTCCGCGCCTCGATCCGAAAGCCCGAGGCTAAGCTCGAGTTCGGCCGGATTCGCACTCAACGGAAGGAGCCTAGAAGCGAAAACCAGAAGGGCGAGCACTCGAAAGGCAAGGGCCTTCCGGCCCTGGAATGAGGTCGGAACCATACGATAAGAACGCCGGAACCGATCCGAGCTGCTTCAATCTTGACAGAATCTTAGATACATAGTATTTTTCTAATATATTCATTTCTAGGAGGCTCCGATGGCCGTCAGCATTTACACGACCCCTACCTGCAGCTATTGCCGATTGGCGAAAGACTGGTTCCGCAAGGAGGGTATTTCTTTTACCGAATACGATGTATCCCGCGATCAGCACAAGGCAGAGGAAATGGTCCACAAGTCGGGCCAGATGGGCGTGCCCGTCATCGATGTCCACGGGCGCATCATAGTCGGCTTCAATCAGCCCGAAATCGAAAGGGCCCTTCACCGCCCCTGATCACCCCCTCTCCTCAAACGAAGGCTAGGTCGGCGCCGCGGCGCTGCCGCCCCGAGAAGCCTTCGTTTCCCCAGGCCTTTACCTGATCCGTGGCTCCCCATTATGTTTCCCTCGTCGCACGAGGCGACGGAGGAATAATGAACCAGGATCAGGTGAAGGAGCTCCTCCTTCGCTGCGCCGACGCAGAAACCGAATTCTCCCTCGTCTTTTCGGGCAAGGAGAGTTCCCTCGTCAATGGGCTGTACAAACCGAAGAGCCGTGAAATCATCCTCCACAATCGCAACTTCGGGTCCGATGACCAGCTGATCTACACCGCCCTCCACGAATACGCCCATCACCTCCACTGCGAGCGCAAGGGCTTCGCCATTTCCGGGAGGGCTCATACCAACGAGTTTTGGGGCATTTTCCACGACCTCCTCGTCACGGCCGAAGAGCAGAAACTCTACCGCAGCCCCTTCGACAGCGAGCCCGAATTCATCGATCTCACGCAAAAGATCCGGGAATCCTGCATGGCCGAAAACGGACGGGTCATGCTCGAGTTCGGCAGGCTCCTCATCGAAGCCCAGACTCTCTGCGAGCGCTACAAGACGCGCTTCGAGGACTATCTCGACCGGGCCCTCGGCATCCCGAGAACGACGGCGGGCGCCGCGACCCGAGCGGCGACCTACGCCATCGATCCGCAATTGGGCTGGGACGGCATGAAGCTGGCGGCAGGCATCAGGGATCCCCTTCTCCGGAACGAAGCCATCGCCTCCCTAAAAAGCGGCATGAGTCCGGCCGCCGTGCGCGCGAAGGTTTCCCCCACGCGACCCCCTGAGGATGTCGAAGAGAGGCTTCTCAAGGACAAGGCTCGGATCGAGAGGAGCATCGCCCGGCTCGGCGAGGAACTCGAGGAAATCGACAAGCGCCTCGCCGAAATCGGGTAGGCTAACGCGGGGACTCTCCCGCCTCTCAATCGATACTACGGACGAGCATCACCGCATCGCCGGCCTCCGGTACGGCGACGAAAAGCTCGAGGTCACGGGAATACCAGCGATGCGATCCGGTGGCCATCAGGGCTACCCATTCCCCCTCCCGGAGAATCGGCTCGGAAGCGAAGGGGCTTTCGGCTATCCATGGTCCGCCCGGCGGGAGGGCGAGTTCGCGCATGGCCCCCGAAATAAGGAAATCGCTCCTGAAAGTTCTCTCGCGAATGGCGAGGGCCACCCGCGCTGGATCGACCAGCCAGGGATCGGAAAGCCTCGCTCGTGCCTCGAGGTCGAGGCGCGCAAGATCGATGCCATGCCCCTCGCCCGCATTGTCGAGAGCGAGGAGGACACTGGCCGTCCAACCCTCGAACCAACGGATCTTGAGAAAGGGCGCAGGCCTCGACCCGGAAGAAAAGGTCAGATCATCGGGCCACAGGGCTCCGGCCGGGCGTAAAGGCCGCCCCCTGTACCAGGCTTCCACGATAATCGCCCTCCGGAGACCTTGGGGAAGTTTGATCGCTCGCGATTCACCCGGGGAAGCGAACTCGCGCCTTTTGTCTCCCGCCGAGTCGCGCCAGACCAGCACAAGCTCTATACCGGCGAGTCCTGCCCAGGCAGGCGGTATTGAGGGAATCACGACATCGACCGAAGAAAGATCGAGACCGGCCAGCGAACAGGAGGCGGAAAGGGCGGCCGCCAACAGGGAAAGGCCAATGCAGCGTGACTGCGTCATGGAATGCCAACGCCTGGGGCGCCCGGGGACGATTCAAGCGGAAGACGGGAATATTCTATTCCGGACGGCACATGGCCGCCCGCGGACTTGCCCAAAGCATCCTTCTCACCGATAATGCCGCCATGGCAGAGGAGCAGACCTTCGTCCATCGACTCGAGAGCGCGCTCGAAACCAAACGCGCGAGCCTGGACCGGAACGAGCTCACCCGGCTCAAGGAAGGCTGGAAGCTCTTCCAGGCGTCGTTCCACGGCATCTCCAACGTGTTGCTCAAAAAAGGGGTCATCCACGAGGACCCCTACAAGTACGAATTGAAGATCTCCGACGTCCAGAACCCGCAGGACACCCCCTTCCTGGAGTCCGAGAGGGCCGAGCAGATGAGCCTCCGCATCTCCCAGTTCGAGGCCTACACCGAATTCCTTATCAATTATTACCAATTCGATACGGATTTCATAACGATCGGGAGGATCAAGCGCCTCCTCGCCTTCGTGAAGTATTTCAATTTCACCTCCTTCCAGGAGACGAGCACCGCCCCGAGCACGCGCGGCCTGGCCGAGCTCGTCGGGCTCGTCCGCAAGGGCAACGATCCCATGTCGAGCGGCATCCTCAGCGAAGCGATCGGCCAGCTCGAGCGTTCCACGCGAGACATCCTCGCCTGCCTCAAGGCCGTCTCGGAATTCCAGCGCGAGGCCTACAAGGTGGAGGTCCGCACCCTCGTGATGCCCGGGCTCGCCATCGACGCCGAGTTCGGGACGAAACACCGCGAGGAGGCGCTCCGCAAGGTCAAGTCTAAATTCGCCGAGGTCGCCGGGGACCGCCCCTATTACCCGGAACTCGTCTCCGAGATCCTCGACGAGGACTGCGCTCCGGACGGGGAGTCGCGGCGGGCCGAACTCCTCCGCAAGCTCGCCGTCACGGAGGAGAAAAAGACCACCAAGGCGCAGTCGAAATCCTACAAGGCGATCATCATCGACGGCATCAGGATCCTGGCCGGGGCGGGCACGCAGCTCGAAGACTGCGTCCTCAAACTCTCATCGAATTCGGCGATCATCCAGTCCGTCGAGCGCGGGCTCTTCGTCCAGCTCAGGAAGATGATGCGCAAGCTGTTCGGCGGGGGCGAGGGCAAACTGGTCTACGACGTCCCCGTCGTCGATCCCCTCACGGGGGAGAAACGCAGCGAGAGCATCGAATTCGGAACCTTCATCGAGGAGGGGATCAGGCGCGCCAGGCTCCTCACCTCCCTCCTCCAACGCAACGGTCCGACGATGCAACGCCTCGAATCCGCCCCCGACGACCACGCCTTCAAATTCCTCGAGCGCAATCTCGAGGAACTCCAGCGGATGATCCGCAAGCTCAACGCCCTCGACGACTATTTCAAGTCGATCTTTCCCGTCGAGGAAAAGGCAAAATTCCGGGGCATAAAATCTGAAATAACAACTATAAAGAATTGTATCATCAAGTCCAACCAAAAGAAGCACGAGTTCCACGCCCAAGTCGAGGAGGAGGAGCAGCTCCGCCGCCTCGGCGTACGTTCCGAGTGAAGGAAGTCCGATGAACAGACCGAGAACAGCAATCCTTGTCCTTTTCGCCCTCGCCGTCGCGGGCATGGCTACGGCCCAGACGCCCGCCCCCGCCGAGAAGCGCGATTTCGTCGTCGCGTTCAACGCCGTCGACATCAATTTCGATCCCCACCATTCCATATACGCCTCGGAGGCCCAGCTCTTCACGGCGATCTACGAGGGTCTCTTCACCTACGATCCCTCGAGCCTCGAGCCCATCAAGGCCGCATGCTCGGACTGGAATGTCTCGAAGGACGACCTGACCTATACCTTCACCATCCGTGACGATGCGAAATGGTCCGACGGCACGCCCCTCCTCGCCGCCGACTTCCGCAACGCCTGGCTCCGTGCCCTCGCCCCCGCCGAAAAGGCCGACTACGCGTCCTTCTTCGACGTCATCGAAGGCGCGAAGGCCTTCAGGCTCGGAAAGAGCGTCGATCCCTCGACCGTAGGCATATCGACGGAGGGTGACCGCACGCTCGTGGTCAAGCTCGCCTCGCCCGCCGCCTATTTCACGCGGCTCCTCTGCCATCACGCCTTCTCCCCTATCCATCCCTCGATGCTCGGCGTCCACGACTGGTCCACGGTCGCGAACATCCCCGTAGATGGCCCCTTCACCATAGCCTCGCGATCCAAGGACGAAATCGTCCTGGCGAAAAACCCGCAATATTGGGACGCGGCGAACGTCCCCCTGCCCGGCATCCGCGTCATGCTGACGGACGACGACGACAAGGTGACCCGCCTCTTCGATAACGGCGGAATCGATTGGCTCGCCGGGCCCATGAATCTCGACAAACTCCTCTCGCGCGACGCTATCCACGCCGGCGCGATGTTCGGCACCCAGTATTGGTACTTCGATTGCGGAACCGCCCCCTTCGACTCGCCCGACCTGCGCGAGGCCCTCGCCCTCCTCCTGCCCTGGAAGGACATTCGGTCGACCGACAGCTACCTCAACCCCGCCGAGACCCTCGTGCTCCCCCTCGCCGGCTACACCGAGGCGAAGGGCATTTCCGCGACCGATGAGGCCAAGGCCATGGATCTGCTGGCGAAGAGCGGCCATGCCGGCGGCGCCGGAGTACCGACGATATCCATTGCCATACCCTCGGGGGCGGACGACGCCGTGCGCGTTTCGGGTCTCATGAAAAGCGCCTGGGAAAAGGCGGGCCTCAAGGTAGAGGTCACGACGATTCCCGCAGCGGGATATTTCGACGCGGTGCGGCAGAAGACGGGGAGCTCCCCCTACACCCTCGCCCTCACCACCTGGATCGGCGACTTCGCCGATCCCCTCGCCTTCCTGCAGATGTGGGAAAGCGATTCCAATCTCAACGACGCCAAGTACCACGATCCCGAATACGACAGCCTCCTCGCCGCGTCTTCCTCGCTCGAGGGGGAAAAACGCTTCTCCGCCCTCGCCAAGGCCGAGACGAGGCTCCTGACGGGGGCCGCATGTCTGCCCCTCCACTACAGCATCGCCCTCAACGTGATCGATACGGACACGATCGGCGGCTGGCATGAAAACGCACTCGATATCCATCCCTTCAAGAGCATTTCCATCGGGGAGGCCCGGATCAGGCCGGGCGTCGTCCTCGCACCTTCCACGATGGAACGAGGTTCATGAGGCGCTTCCTTTCCGGCATCCTGTACCTTCTCATAGGGCTGCCGATAACCTTCTCCGGTCTCCTGGCCCTTTCGCTTCGGCCCTGGGCCTTCGACAAGACCTTTTACTCGAGGGCGATCGACGACGAGAGGCTCTGGACGGCCCTTCGCTCCCCAACCGCGCTGAAGGGCGCGCCGGACAAGGTCGAGATCGGGGGTTTTACCTTCTCCGGGCCGGCCCTCTACAGCGCACTGCAGAGGCATCTCCCCGAGGCCGCACTCAAATCCTTCGCGACCGACGCCGTCGATTCCCTCATTAGCGTCTCCGACGAGGGCAAGCCAGCGGCGGCGCTGGACCTTCGGCCGCTCAAGTCGACCTTGACGAGAGATTCAGCGGCCATTGCGGCCGATTATTTCGCTGACTTGCCCAAAGGCGATCGGAGGGGCGTGCTGACCGATTTCAGGACTCAGCCGCCCGGAACTTCGAGCGCCTCGCTCGCCAAGCAGGGCAGCGAGGCCTTCGCGAGCGTAATCGCCACGATCCCCGATTCGGTAAACCCTAAAATACAAAGTGGTTCCATCATCCTCGGCGATCCTCACAGGGTTTCCCCAAAGGCCTCGCTCGATCGCCTGGCCACCACGGGGCTCGCCGCGAGCGCCGCCCTCCTTCTCGGATTGGGCTTCCTCGGCGGCGGTGGCATAGGCCGCTCCCTCGCGCGAACGGGGAAATTCCTCATCATCCCGTCAGCCCTCGTCCTCGCGGCTGGAATAGCGCTCTCCATCCCCGGCGCCCCAATCGTCCTTTCGATCGCCGCCAAGGCCCAGGCGACCTCTGACCTCGGCTTTCTCCAAGCGATCGGCGGCTGGTTGAGTTCCTGGCTCGGGGTCGCGGCGCGGAGCTTCTTTATCGTCGGCCTCTCCGGCATCTCGATCGGGGCCCTCCTCGCTTCCGTGCGGCGCATCCTCGAACCGCGCGAGTACTGACAACCCGGAGACGACGTGCGCGACGAACTCGACGACAACGCCCATTTGCTCAGGAATCTCGGGTTCCCCCTCCTCGAGGTCCACCACCCCTTCAATCATTTCGATTTCGCCAAACCGGGCAGGCGCGTCCTTGTCGTGGGCCCCATGGGTTCAGGCAAGACCGAATATTCGGCGAGGCTCTGGCGCGACAGCCTCGTCGCGCGCCGCAAGGACGGCGCCGCCGCGAGGGAGACCCTCACCGCGGGGGCCGACCGGCGTAGGGTCTTCGTGGTAAGACAGGCCCTCGATTCCAGCCGCTTCCCCGACTACCCCCCCGACGCCCTCGCCTATCGAGGCGGCTACGAACGCTGCGGGTCGAGCATCGGTCAGGCACGCGATTCCTTTTCCCTGGAGACCCTCCTCGCGGAGAATCCCGATGCCGGAACCTGGATCATCGACGAGGCTTCCTTCTTCGACGAGCGGATCGCCTATCTCATGAAGAACGAATCGGAGCAGCGAGGCCTCGTATTCGTCTGCCCGACCCTCGTCCTCAATTTCAGGCGGGAGATATTCAACCAGACGGCGCGGCTCCTCCTCGAGACGGCAACCGACGTCTTTCCGTTGACCGCCTACTGCGAACACGAGGAATGCCTCGCCGATTCTTTGTATACGTATCGTTATTATCTCGTCGACGGGCGGGAATGTCCGGCCTTGTATTTCGATCCCCTCATCATCATCGGGGGCGACCGCACCAAGGACGACGGGCGAGAGCCGAATTACTGCACGCGTTGCGACCGTCACCACAGGCTCCCCGGCAAGGAATACGCCTATCTCACGCTCAAGCCCCTCGGGGAACGAGCGGCGCGCGGCGATATCGAGCCCCTCCTCGCGGAATTAAACGCCCTGTCCGGCGATGTCGATTCCTCGCGGCTAGCGGCCTCCCTCCGCGGACGGGCAGATTCGACGCAAGGATCCGACCCCGTCGATCTCAATGCCCTCCTGGTTCCCTGCATCGCGGAGAGAGCCCTCGTCTATCTCTATGCCGAACAGAATCTGCTTTCAATCGAGCAACTCAAGCGGGTAGTAGGTGATCTAGGACTCGATGTGGATTTTCTTTCCCGCCGTCTCGTCGACAATCGCCGCCCGGTCGAGTTCTGAACCCGGCCCGAAGGGCCAATCCCTTGCAACACAAACGGCCGATCCGGAATTTCTCCCGGATCGGCCGCTCTATGCTCATCGCACTCGGTACCGCCGCAAAGCGGCGGATTACATTCCGAAGCTCGCGCCTTGTCCTAGTGCTTCGCGGCCTTGCGCGCAGCCGGCTTCTTTGCGACCGCGGCCTTCTTGGTCGCCGGGGCCTTAGGAGCGGGCTTCTTGACAGCCGCAGGTTTGGCAGCGGGCTTCTTGGCGGCGGACTTGGCCGACTTGGAGCTCTTTGGAGCCTCGGCCTTGCGGGGACGGCCGGGCTTTCGCTTCTCGCCGGAGGAAGATTCGTGGGCGGGAATGAGGGATTGCACGAAATCCTTGAGTTTAGCCAGCATGCCGAGAAGTTTCTTGGCATCGGCATCGGATAGCACAGAGGGTCCGGAGCCGAAAAGATTAGCGATTTCCGGCCTGGCCTGGGTCGCAAGCTTGCGGCCCTCGGCGGTAAGACCAATGCGGCGGATTCGTGCGTCCTTCTGGTCCGCCTTGCGATCGACGAGTCGCTTCTTTTCGAGCGACCCACGAAGCACCATCGCGGTCGTGGAATCGGTCTCGAGCACCTGCGCGAGCTCGGCCTGAGAGAGGCCGTCGTGCTCGGCAAGGGCGATAAGGGCCCCATACTGCGCGTAGGTCAAGCCGCGGCCCCGCAGGCGGGCCTCCGCGGCCCTGCGGGCGCGAACGGATACCGACGTGATTGCCTGAATTGCCTCGAGGATATCTGAATTGCCAGTACTCATGTAAATCTCCTTTCTCTTTGATGTTATTTGTGATTGTAATAATTGTCAATGCAAACGGGCGGAAATTCGCAAAAAAAGGCGTCAATTGAAGCGTTTATCGCCCATTTCCAAGGATATCGAGGGCAAAAACGGCGAATTCCACTGCGGCCGCGCCATCCGCGAAAGTCGCGCGCAGGGTGCCCGGCCCTCCTCCCCCCCTGCCGCCCTTTTCCTTGACGGCCGCGAGCAGTTCGGGCGGAAGAGCCTTCCCGCCCGCGCCTACGACGCCGACGGTCGAAGTTTCGGCCAACGATACGACACCGAACAGCCCCCCTTCTCGCAAGGCCCTCATGCCTTCGTCTATCCCGTCGGCCCCCGTACCGCCGAGATCGAGGCAAATCGGCGTTTCTTTAGCGGCATGCTCCACCATGTGGGCGACTAGGGATCCCAGCAGCCGATCGGCCTTCACGGAAGACTCTCTCGACTTCCTAACTAGGCGCTCCGCCCCCTCGGCCAAGGCCTCGGGCGGGGTGGAGAGCACGCGGCAGGCCGCCGCGACCGAGCGATGGAGCCTGCTATAGTCTTCCAGGGCCCTGCCTCCGGCGCTGAAATGGATCCTGGTCTTACCTTTGTAGCGTTCTGCCGCGTGGATCTTGAAGATCCTGAGCTCCGAGGCGGAGGCGACATGGGTGCCGCAGCAGGGGCTGAAATCGAGGCCCGCGATCTCCCAGATTCGCAGGATCTTTTCTTCACCTGGTGGCGGCCTTCGGAGAGGGAGCGATTCGATGTCCTCGGGAGGACAGAGATGCACCACGAAGGGCCGTGCGTCGGCGATGGCCATGTTGACCTCGGATTCTACCTCCTCGACGAGGCTCTCGGGGAACTCCGAGGCGTCGACATCGATGGTGGATCTCTCGGCGCCGAGATGGAAGGAAATAGTTGCTATTCCATGGTTCTTGTAGAGGAAACCTGAAAGGAGGTGCTGGGCGGAATGCTGTTCCGTGTGATCCCGCCTCCGACCCCTGTCGAGAACCAGCCTCAGCCGCGTCCCCGGCGCTGACTGGAGGGGAGTCGCGAGCCTATGGATGATGGTGCCGGAAATCTCCAGCACCGATTCGAGGCCCAGACCATCGATAGAGCCCAAATCGCAGGGCTGTCCGCCCCCTTCGGGATAGAAAATGGTCCTGTCGAGGACCAGCTCCCGCCCTCCCGCTCCGACATCGACAAGAACGGCCTCCGCCTCGTCAAGATCAGGATGGGAATAGTACAGACATTCGGGACCGCCGATGCTCATCGGTCCGATTGTAGCCGGCCTTTTCGAACCGGGCAAGCTCGAAGCGGAATGAGGGTCGGCCCCTGTCATTGACGGTACTTCCCCCCGCAGGTATCCTCGCGCCTATGAAGATCTGGCTGAAGTACCTCATCGCCGCCCTCGTCGGCTCGGCAATCGCCCTCGTCCTCCCCTCCTCCGACGCGGGAGCATCTAGGATCCTGTCGACCATATATGGAATCGCCGTCCACGCCGGCCGCTACGCCCTCATCCCCCTGGTCTTCTTCTCCCTCCCCGTGGCCGTCTTCGAACTGAACGAAGACAGGGAATTCTGGAAGGATCTAGGAAGGGCGGCCATATTTCTTCTCCTTTCCGTCCTGGCCTTCACCTTGCTCGGCGTGCTCGGTGCGGCCATCTTCCATCCCGCCCGCATACCCCTCGTGGCCGACACCGCCGCGGCGATCCCCGTCCCCGGCTTGGCCCAATACCTCGACGCGATCTTTCCAGCAAGCGTCTTCGCGACGCTGATCCAGGGAGATTATCTTCTTCCCATCTGTCTCCTCGCTCTTTTCCTGGGCCTCGCCTTTTCGCACGAAAGGGCTTTGACCAAGCCCGCCATCCTCGTGTTCGACGCGCTCTCCAGGGCTTTCTACCATATAAATGCAGTTTTCGCGGAATTCCTCGGTATTCTCATCATCGGAGTTTCGGCCTGGTCCGTCTTCCAACTCCGTTCGGCCCTCCTGGGCGACTACTACCGCCCCCTCCTCCTCGTCATCGGCGTCGAAACCCTTGTCATGGCACTCGTGATAATACCCTTGATACTTTTCCTTCTCCTCGATCGAAAGAATCCCTATCGTTACCTCTATGCCATCCTCGGCCCCGCGATCGCCGGCCTCATGTCCGGTGACGCCTATTTTCCCCTGGGTTCCCTGATGAAGCACGTGCGCGAGAGCCTCGGGGTCAGGCGCAGGGCGAGCGCGATAGCCCTGCCCATGGCTGCGATTTTCGGCCGGGCCGGCACGGTTCTCGTCACGGCGACGACCTTCGTCGTCGTACTGGCGTCCTATTCGGATCTCGGCCTCTCGGCGGGGACCCTCCTCTGGATACTCGGCGCTGCGCCGTTGATAACCCTCATACTCGGTACGGTTCCGGGGACGGGGACGATAACCGCCCTGGTCGCGCTCTCGGCCCTCTACGGCCGCGGCTTCGAGAACGGCTATCTCATCGCCGTGCCCATCGCCCTCCCCTTGTCCGCGGCCGGGGCCTTCCTGGACATCATCTGGGCGGGTGTCGCCTCCCTGGTCCTCGCCCGCCGCGAAGGCCATGCCAAGGAAAGAGAAGCCCGCTTCTTTATTTAGGCGGGCTCATCCGCCCGCTTCGCGTCGGGGTCGTCTTGACGAGCGGATGAGGGCCTTTCTACAATGTAGGCATGAACCTCAAGAACATCCTCCGCGAAGACTCTATCGCCCTTCACCTCAAAGGCGGGAACAAGGAGGAGATCATAGACGAACTCCTCGTCGCAGCGGCCAAGAGCGGCAAGCTCAAGGATGTCGCCGCGGCTCGGCGCTCCATCCTCGAACGAGAGCGTCGGATGAGCACGGGAATGAAGCACGGCATCGCCATCCCCCATGGCAAGACCGATGCTGTCGATTCCCTGATCGCCTGCATCGGCGTCTCCGACAAGGGAGTCGATTTCGATGCCCTCGACCGCGAAACCTGCAGGATCTTCATCCTCACCCTCTCGCCCTCCGACAAGACCGGTCCCCACCTCCAGTTCCTCGCCGAGGTCAGTCTCCTTTTCCGAAGCGAAGAAAAACGCCAAGCCATCCTCGCGGCAAAGGACGCCTCGGCCGTGCTCAGGGTCTTCACCGACCAGGAGTAAGACGAATGGCGCCGCAGCCCTGGTCGTCCGGCCCGGGCCATCGCGGGCATAAGGACAAAAAAACCGCCCCGTTTGCACGGAGCGGTTTTTTTTGCGACAGCGGAGAGTTTAGTCGAGAATGGCGAGGATGTCCTGCATCTTGACGATGAGATGCTCCACGCCGTCGATCTTGACCTGGGTGCCGGCATACTTGTCGTACATCACCTTGTCGTTCTCCTTCACCTTGATCACGTCGGTGTCGGTGCCTACGGCGACAACCACGCCCTCCTGGGTCTTTTCCTGGGCGGTCTGGGGAATGATGATTCCGCCCGCGGTCTTCGCCTCGCTCATCTGGACCTTGACGAGGACACGGTCTCCGAGTGGCTTGAGTTTCATGTGACTCTCCTTGAATAAGGTGTGCTGTGTATGGAATTAGTAGAAGCGAGGGAAATATACGAAAATCTAGGCTCGAGGGTCAAGCAAAAGCGAATTGACCTCCTCCCGCGGCAATCCCGGGATGGCTTTCGCGGGCTCCCGGCATTATCTTGAACTCGAAAGGGCGCATATCTTTCGGACAGACGCCCGCATCACGAGAGGAATACAGATGCCCAAGAGGAAAGATCCCTGGAACCGAAGCCGCAAAACAGGTCCCACCAAACCGCCGTCGCCCAAGGGCGAGCGGAATCCTCTCCTCCCCCTGGGCCCCGGAGGGACGCAGCTGCGCTTTTCCCTGGGCTACGCCGTCGCCCTCCTCGTCGGGGTGGCTCTTTTCAATTACTTCCTCCTCGGAAGCGATTCGACCGTCATTCCCTACTCGGCGTTCAAGGACAAGATCAAGGCGGGAGAGATAAACAAGGTCGAACTCGGGCAGAATTGGGATGTGGGCTGGCTGGCTAAGGCTCCGGACAAGCCCGCGTCCCGGCCCTCGCCCTTTCTCCAAATGGGAAGCCAGTCGGTTCCGACCGTAAAGACGGCTCCCGTCAACGATCCGACCCTCGTTCCCCTCCTGGAAGAGAAGAACATCACCTACCAGTCCTCGTCCCGCGAAAGCTCGGGCATGCTGGCCTTCATATTCTCCTGGGTCCTTCCCATCGCCTTCATGGTCTTCCTCTGGCGCATCGTCTCGAAGCGCTTCGGAGGGGCGAACTCGAACGTGCTCGCCTTCGGGCAGAACAAGGCCATGATCGTCGCCGAAGGCGACATCCCGACGCGCTTTTCCGATGTCGCCGGCGTCGATGAGGCGAAGGAGGAACTCGTCGAGGTTGTCGACTTCCTCAAAAATCCCAAGAAATATACGGATATCGGCGGCAAGATCCCGAAGGGGGTCCTCCTGGTCGGCCCTCCCGGCACGGGGAAGACCCTCCTCGCCCGCGCGGTGGCCGGCGAGGCCGGTGTCAGTTTCTTCAGGATGAGCGGAGCCGACTTCGTCGAGATGTTCGTCGGCGTCGGAGCCGCGCGGGTGCGCGACCTTTTCAAGCAGGCCCGGGAAAAGGCGCCCTGCATCATCTTCATCGACGAGCTCGACGCCATCGGGAAGTCGCGCATCGTCGGGCCCATGGGCGGCAACGACGAAAGGGAACAGACCCTCAACCAGCTTCTCGTAGAAATGGATGGTTTCGACGCGACGAGCGGCCTCATCATCCTCGCCGCTACCAACCGCCCCGACGTCCTCGATCCCGCCCTCCTTCGCGCCGGGCGCTTCGACCGCCAGGTCCTCGTCGACCGCCCCGACCTCATCGGTCGGGAGGCCATACTCAAGATACACGCCAAGCTGGTCAAGCTCGAATCCAGCGTCGATCTGGCCAAGGTTGCCCGAGGAACCCCCGGTTTCGTGGGCGCCGACCTGGCCAACATCGTCAATGAGGCGGCCCTCCATGCCGTGCGGCGAGGCCGGAAGAAGGTACAGGCCTCGGACTTCGACGCCGCCATAGAAAAGGTAGTGGCGGGTCTCGAGAAGAAGAGCCGCGTGATGAATCCGACCGAAAGGGAAACCATCGCCTGCCACGAGTCGGGCCATGCGGTGGCCGCGGCCTTTACGAAGGGCGCCGACCCCGTCAAAAAGATCTCGATCGTGCCGCGCGGCTTCGGCGCCCTCGGCTACACCCTCCAGCTCCCCATCGAGGATCGCTATGTCGTCACCCAGGACGAGCTTCTCGGGCAGATCGACGTCCTCCTCGGCGGCCGTGCGGCGGAGGAACTCCACTTCGGGAAGATTTCGACGGGAGCGGCCAACGATCTGACGAGGGCTACCGAAATCGCCCGAAAGATGATCGCCGACTATGGAATGTCGGAGCGCTTCCGCAACATGGCCCTGAATCGCCGCGGTCCCTCGATGATGGGACCGGGGTCCGAGCCGATGCTCGGCCGGGACTATAGCGAAGAAACCCAGCGCTACATCGACGAGGAGATAGCCCGCATGATAGCCGAGCGCTATGAAGGCGTGCTCGAGCTCCTGCGCACCCACAAGGCCGTGATAGACGCGGTGACGAGCACTCTCCTCGAAAAGGAAACGGTCGACGAAGCCGAATTCGTCAACTTACTCTCTTCAACCGCTACCTGAGTCGGGATATGTGACATTTGTACAAGGTAATGTCATATTGACCGAGGCAAGGCGGAAAAGGTATTCTCCCTTTGTTGACAGAATGTTAAGTAATGTCAGCAGGAGGCTTCTATGTCCGTCCTCATCAGATCCGTTGGTGTCCATATCCCCGAACGCAGGATTACCAACGACGAACTCGGCAAAATGGTCGATACTACCGACGAATGGATCCGCTCGCACACCGGCATTGGCGCACGGCACCTGGCGGCCGACGGGATGCTCACAAGCGATATCGCGGCCGACGCGGCGAAAAAGGCCCTCGCCAAGGCCGGTGTCTCTCCGAAGGAGCTCGATTTCATTCTCGTCGCCACGGCGACCCCTGATTTTCTCGGCTTTCCTTCCACCGCCTGCATCGTCCAGGACAAGATCGGCGCCCATGGCTGCGCGGCCTTCGACATCACGGCGGGTTGCACGGGCTTCATCTACGGACTTGAAATAGCCTCGAACATGCTCACGGCGCGCAGGGGCCATCACGCCCTCGTCATCGGGGCCGAGACCCTTTCCCGCGTCACCGACTGGACAGACCGCGCGACCTGCGTCCTCTTCGGAGACGGCGCCGGGGCAGTCGTCCTCTCCAATATCGAAGAAGGCGGTCGCGGCGTCCTCAAGACGATTCTCGGAGCCGACGGCGGCGGAGCGATGGACCTCTACCTCAAGCAGGCCGAAAGGACAAAGTCCTTTGAAAGGGCGCCGGCCATGGTGCCGAGCGTCATCATGAACGGCAAGAACGTCTACAATTTCGCCGTCAAATCGATCACGGTGCTGATCGAGCGCATCATGCACCTCTCGATGTACCGCCTCGAGGACTTCGCCTGGATAATCCCCCACCAGGCTAACGCGAGGATCGTGCAGGCTGCGGCCAAGAGGCTCGGCATCCCCGAAGAGCGCTTTTACATGAACATGGAGGAGTACGCCAACACCTCGGCGGCGAGCATTCCCATCGTCCTCGGCGAGATGGAAGAAAAGGGTCTCCTCAAGCGAGGCGACCTCCTCATGCTCCTCGGATTCGGCGCCGGCCTCACCTTCGGAGGCTCGGTCATCAGATGGTAAGCGGTGTAAGGATGGAGGAAAGACGATGAACAGAAGAGTCGCCATTACGGGCTACGGCGTAATCAGCCCCGTCGGCAATGACGTCCCGAGTTTCTGGAATTCGATCACCAACGGCAAATCGGGTATCGGCCCCGTCACCAAGTTCGACGCGTCCAAGCTCGAGGCGAGGATCGCGGCCGAGGTCAAGGATTTCGACACCAACCCCTATATGGAACGCAAGGACGCCCGCAAGATGGCGCTCTTTTCCCAATACGCCGTCGCCGCTGCCGTCCAGGCATGGAGGGACGCCGGCTTCGCCGAACCGCCGGCTGCCGAAGGCGAGGAGGCTCGACGCTGGGTCGGCCCCTACGACGCCGACCGCATCGCGACCGTCCTCGGTAACGGCATCGGCGGCATCGAAATCATGACCGAATCGCACCGAAAGCTCTTCGATGCTGGCCCGGGCCGCATGCCACCGATGACCGTGCCCATGATGATCGGCAACGAAGGCGCGGCCAATGTCGCCATGCGCCTCGGACTCCACGGCCCCGCCTACACTCAGGTGACTGCCTGCGCCTCCTCGACCGACGCGATCGGTCAGGCCCTCGACATGATCAGGCTCGGCCGCGCCGACGTGGTCGTCGCCGGCGGCACCGAGGCGACGGTCTCCGAATTCGCGATGGGCGGCTTCTGCAGGCTCCAGGCCCTCGCCACCAAGTTCAACGACAACCCCGAGAAGGCCTCGCGGCCCTTCGACGCGGATCGCGACGGCTTCATCCTCGGCGAGGGAGCCGCCATCCTCATTCTCGAGGACTGGGACAAGGCCGTGGCACGGGGCGCCCGCATCCATGCCGAGCTTGCGGGCTACGGCGGCAGCTGCGACGCCTACCACCTCACCGCCCCCGATCCCTCGGGCAAGGGCGGAGCCGTGGCGATCAAGAACGCCATCGCCGATGCCGGAATCAAGCCCGAGGATGTCGGCTATTTCAACGCCCATGGCACCTCGACCCAGATCAACGATCCCACCGAGACGAAGATGCTCAAGATCGCCTTCGGCGACCATGCGCGAAAAATGAAGATTTCCTCGACGAAGAGCATGACGGGCCACATGCTCGGCGCCGCCGGCGCCATCGAAGCCCTCGTCTGCGTGAAGGCGGTCGAAGAAGGCTTCGTGCCGCCGACCATCAACCTCGAGCATCCCGACGTCGAAGGCGGCTGCGACCTGGACTACGTGCCCAACAAGGGCATCGCGATGCCAGTGGAGTACGCAGCGTCCTCCTCCCTCGGTTTCGGCGGCCATAACGGCGTCCTCGTGATCAGGAGGGCCCGATGAGCGACAAGCCGATCCCGAGCGGTCCGGCGACCAAGGAAGAAATTCTTTCCTACATCCCCCACCGCGATCCCTTTCTCTTCGTCGACGAAGTGGAAGTCTCGGAAGGACATATAAAGGGAGCGCGGACCATACCCGTCGATTCCTGGTTCTTCAAGGGGCATTTCCCCCACTTTCCCGTCGTCCCCGGGGTCATTCTCGTCGAGACCATGGCCCAGATCGGCGGCTGCGGGGTCCAGCGCATGGGGATCGAGCCCGCGGGCACCTTCTTCCTCGCCAAGATCAGGGAGGCGCGCTTCCGCCGCCCCGTGCGTCCCGGCGAGCGATTCCATGTCGAGATTGACAACATCAAGGCGACACCCAATATTGTCCATCAGCGCGGTGTGGGATATGTCGACGGCGAGCCTGCCGTCGAGGCCGAATGGCTGAGCATCGCCGGGGGAGACCGCACATGATCCTGAAGCCCATGGTCCGGAACAACATCTGCACGAACGCCCATCCGAGGGGCTGCGAGGTCGAGACGCGAAAACAGATCGACTATATCGTCGCCCGGAAACCGCGCTACGACAGCCTTCCCGAAAAGCCGACGGCGGTCCTGGTGATCGGCTGCTCCACGGGTTACGGCCTCGCGAGCAGGATCGGCGCCACATTCGGCTTCGGCGTTCCGACCTTGGGCATTTCATATGAAAAGGCTCCGAGCCAGACGAAGACAGGCACGCCGGGCTGGTACAACAATCGAGCCTTCGAGGCGGCCGCGCGCAAGGCAGGCATAGCCGCGAAGACCATCGACGGCGACGCCTTTTCCAAGGCCGTCAAGGTCGAGGCCGTCAATGCAGCCAAGGAAATGGGACTCGTCTTCGACCTCGTCGTCTACTCACTCGCCTCACCCGTAAGGGTCGATCCCGATACGGGCGCGATGTATCAGTCGACGGTAAAGCCAATCGGTGAAGCCTACTCGGGACGGACGGTCAACGCATTTACCGGGCATATCGGCGAAGCCTCCCTCGAGCCTGCCACCGAAGCCGAGGTCGCCTCGACCGTCAAAGTCATGGGCGGCGAGGATTGGGAGCTCTGGATCGAGGCCCTGGCCGCGGGCGGTGTCCTCGCCAAGAAGGTGAAGACCCTCGCCTATTCCTACGTCGGGCCGACCCTCTCATGGCCGATTTACCGCGACGGCACCATCGGCCGCGCCAAGACCCACCTCGAGGCGACGGCGCCGCGGCTCAACGAGCGCTTCGCCGATCTCGAGCTCAGGGCCTACGTCTCGATCAACAAGGCCCTGGTGACGCGCTCGAGCGCCGTCATCCCCATCATTCCCCTCTACATATCCACCCTCTTCAAGGTGATGAAGGAGAGGGGCACCCACGAGGATTGCAGCGCCCAGATAGACAGGCTCTACCGCGATCGTCTCTATGCCGGAAAGAATGGCGGCATCCCCGTCGATTCCGAAGGGCGCATCAGACTCGACGACCTCGAGATGCTCCAGGGCGTGCAGGCCGAAATCGAGGCTCGCATGGCCCATATCACCCAGGAGAATCTCGGGAAGCTCGCCGATGTCGACGGATTCAGGGGCGATTTCCTCAGGGCTCATGGCTTCGAGGTTCCGACGGTCAACTACGATCTCGACATAAATCCGGACTACGACCCCCTTTCCACTTAGGTGAATCTCCTCATCCTCGATCGCGGCGAGGTCGGAAGCCTCATTCCCGCCGACGATCGAAGGACCCTCCATGTCGCTCGCGTCCTCAAAAAAGCGAGGGGCGAAGAGATCGCTGCGGGGATCCTGACCGATGGACCCTTCTCGAAGGCTCCGGGGAGCCTCGGCAGGGCACGAATAGAGAAACTCGACGGGGAGGGAATGATCCTCGAGTTCCAGGCCGAAACCGAGGCGCCGGCCCTCCGGCCCCTCAGGCTCATCCTCGGCTTCCCCCGCCCCATCCAAGGCGGCCGCCTCCTCAAGGACCTGGCGAGCCTCGGCGTCGCCGAAATCGTGCTCTGCGGAACCGAACTCGGAGAGAAGTCCTATCTCGAAAGCGACCTTTGGAAAAAGGGCGAATATCGAAAGGCCGTTCTCGAAGGGGCGGAACAGGCGGGCAATCCCCGACTTCCACGTGTACGACGAGAATGGTCCCTCAAGGCGGCCCTCGCCTCTTTGCGGGCCGGGCCAGTAGAGGCTGGGGAGCCGGATTGGGAGGCGGGCGGCAGCATCTGTCTCCACCCCGGAGAAAACGCCCTCCTCCTCGGCGAAGTCTCAGTCCTCGCACCCTTGAGTCTCGCCATCGGGAGCGAAAGGGGCTGGACAGAAGCCGAACTCGCCCGACTTTCCGCCGCGGGCTTCCAAGCCGCGAGGCTCGGCGACCGCATCCTCAAGACCGAGACGGCGGCCCTGGCGGCGGTTTCGATTTCGCTGTCGCGACTCGGGTTCATGTAGGACTCCCGCGTCTCGAACATGCGAGCTGTCCGCCGCCAGGCGGGTTTCAGCCTTTCGACTCTTCCTCGGCGAGAGCGAGGAGGAAATCGGCGAAGTCGACCGAGGCTTTCTTCTCCTCATCCTTCCAGGATCCCCGAGCGGCATGGTCCGCGTTATCCGCGACATAGCGAAAGGCGAGGAATTCCGGGCAGAGCCTGCGGTCGTGCCCGACTTTGACGCAGGCGCGAAGCAACGCGAGCTTGGCGATGGCGGCGGATTCCATGTCGAAAAGGCGGGCGCCGGTGCGAGAGGACAGAGCCCTCGCCGCCTCGCCATCGACCGGCGGCGCGTCGCCGGAGGCTGATCTGCAGAGACTCGCTTCCAGTCGCGCCGCCGTACAGGCACCGAGGGCCATCTCGACGAAGTCCTTTCCCGAGCCGCGGATGATCGGGCTTTCCATGCCTTCCCATGGCGTCATCCCAGCCTCCGCCCCTCGCGTCGATAGGTCGAGGTCGCACTCCACGAACTCGTCGCTGATCCAGAGCGAACCCACGTCCTCGCGCCCCAGGGCCGTGGAACAGCCAATTGATACGATGCGCCGGGCCTCGACGGCGTGGCGCGCGAAGCACCAGGAGGAGAGGGCCTTGCCGACGCCGCTCAGGGCCAGGCGCAAGGGAAAGCGCTCGGAATCCCAGACCCGCTCGTTGATCTGCCTCCATACGAAGGCCCGTTCCTCGAGAATAGATCGAGCCTCTTCGCGAAGCGCCACCATCGCGCAGAGGCGGGGGGAGGGCGGGCTGAGATCGGTGGGCACCGGCATGTAGGCGGCGCTCATGCGCCGGCCTTCTTTCCTCCCGATGAGCCTTTCGGCACCGAGTCGAGGAGTCTTTCGAGCTCGGCGACATTCGCGCGGAATTCGGAGCAGGCCGCCTCGATGGGCTGGGGACTCGCCATGTCGACCCCCGCCAACTTCAGGGCCTCGATCGGGTAGCGCGAACCGCCGGAGCGCAGGAAGGCGAAGTAGTCGTCGCGATCGGCCGGCCCGCCGCCAAGCACACGCTTGGCCAAGGCCATGCTCGCGGAGATCCCCGTCGCATATTTGTAGACGTAGAAGGCGCGATAGAAATGGGGGATGCGGAGGCCCTCGAGATCGCTCACGCCCTCGAGAACCAAGGCGGGCCCGAAATACTTCTCGAGCAGGACCCTATAGGCCGCGCGCAGGGAGTCGACCGTGAGGGCCTCGCCGCCTTCCTGCATGGCATGGGCCCTGTGCTCGAATTCGGCGAACATCGTCTGACGGAAGAGGGTCGCGACGATGCTGTCCACGCGATTGCTCACCAGCGAGAGTCTCGTCGCGTCGTCGGGAGCCCCCTCGTAGAGATGGCGGAACAGCAACTCCTCGTTGAAGGTGGAGGCCACCTCGGCCTCGAAGATCGTATAGTCGTAGCTTAGGAAGGGGTTCGAGCGGGCCGAATGCCAGGAATGCATCGAGTGGCCGCCCTCGTGGGCGAGGGTGAAGACGTCGTGGAGCACGTCGCTCTTGTAGTTCATAAGTATGAAGGGTTCGGCCGAGAAGGAGCCGGAGGAGAAGGCGCCCGAGGACTTCCCGCGATTCTCGTAGCGGTCAACCCATCCGCCGCGGAAACCCTTGCGGATCGTGTCGACGTAGGCCGCACCCAACGGCGCGAGGGCCGCGCAGACGAGGTCGACCGCCTCCTCGTAGCTTCGTTCGCCCTTCGCCTCGCGGGCGAGGGGCACGTAGACGTCCCAATGCCTGAGCTCGGGGAGCCCGAGGGCCCGCTTTCGGACTTCATAATACCTATGAAGAATGTCGAGATTGGCCCCGACGGTCGCGACGAGATTGTCGTAGACGCTCTCGCCGACATCGTCGGGGAAGAGCGCGGCCGCGCGGGAGCTCGCGAAATTGCGCACCTTCGCCTTATACACGTCGAGCTTGACGGATCCGGCGTAGAGGGTCGCGAGGGTGTTTCTATGCCCGTCGAAGCCCTTGTAGAAGGCCTCGTAGGCGCGCTGCCTCACGCCGCGATCGTGGTGCCTGAGCAAGGAGGAAAAGGTCGACTGCGTGAGGGGACGAGAGCCCTCGGGAGTCTCCACCGACCCGAAATCGAGGTCGACGTCGCTCAAGACCGAGAAGGCGTCTTCCGCCGTCTGGTTCGCCTCCGACTGGAGGGCGAGGAGGCGCTCCTCCGCCTCGGAAAGGACATGGGGCTTGAAGCGGAGGATCTTCCGGACGAAGACGCGATAGTCGGCGAAACGCCGATCGGCGAGGCATGCATCGACGAAATCCGCGGGAAGTTTCTGGAGGGTCGGGATGAACCAGGACCAGGCGGCCTCGAGCTCGGTGGCCACGCTCATGAAGCGTGCGAGACGGCCCCTCGAAGCAGCGTCGCCCTCATCCTCGCTCTGCCTGAGGTTAGCGTAGATGCCGAGTCTTTCGCCGAGGAGTCCATGCGAACTCCGCGCCGCGAGGATGGCGAGGAGGGTCGACGAGTCGGGCGCCCCCTCACTTCCCTTCGTTCGAAGCCCGAGCCCTTCGGCTTCAACGCGCAGCTTGCCGTAATCGGCGAAAGCTGCTTCCCACCCTGCATCGGAGGCGAAGAGGCTGGCGAGATTCCATCTTTCCCCTGCCGGAACATCGCTTCTTTCACGAATGCGCGATTCTGTCATTGCAGCACGCTCCTGAACGAGTATTTGCGCCGCGGGAAGGCGCGAAAAAGCCTAATGAGACTTGTCGGCTCCGGAGATATGGCTTCGACGGGGAGCTTGACGGGCGATCGCCTCGCTTCCTTCCTCTCGGCAGAGTCCGGCGCAGAACTCCTCCATTAACGCCAATGACGGCCCTTCGAGCGACTCGGGGAGGTCGTCCGGCCCGTGGAGCCTTTCCCAGGTCGAGGGCCAGGCCGGGCCCAGCTCGGCTCGGGAGGGAAGGCGTGCGACCGAGGGCGATGAGACTAGGCTTAGCCCATGCAGGAGCCCCTCGAGTTCGAGGGATGGGAGGAGGGAGAGGGCGAGACTCGGCATGCCTGCGAGGGCGAAGCCGAGATCGTCGGACCAGGGGAGGGGGAGCCTGACCGGGCTCGCCATGCCGAGCCTTATCGCCGCCGCGCCGGCCCTGCCTTCCATGGCGTCGAGGAGGGATTTCGCCACGTCGCCCTGGCCCTCCCAGCCCGGTCTGGAGGCCGTCGAGACGATGAGGCGCGAGCCTCGCCCAACGACATCGAGGATAAAAATCTGGGGCCTTGCCTTGCCGATCACCTTCTTGAGCCCCGTCGCGAGGGCATAGGCGCCTTGCGAAAGGGGATTTTCCAAGGCAGCTTCTTCGCCGTCGGTAAAAAGTAGAAGAATACCCTTCCTCGCTCGCGGGTCTGAGCGGATCCGCCGGCCGGCCCTCGCCAGCACGAAACAGGCTGCCGAATTATCGAGGGCGCCCGGGCTTCCGTCCACTCGGTCGTAATGGGCGACGAGAATGATCGAAGGAGGCCCCTGCCTCAGTCTGACAAGAAGATGTCGGCGCTCTCCGATGGCGAGGACCCTTCCCTCGAGGCCGACCCTGGCGAGCATGCCGATCAATCGGACCAGGCGATCGCAGCCGGGAGCCATGAAGGCCTGAAAACTCTCGTCGAGATCGGCTTCCGAGTCCAAAGGCCCAGGGCGGGAACTCATCTGCGCGATCGTGGCCTTGTCGTCGATTCCCGCGCCACCAAGGAGGCTACGAGGTTTCGGCTTTCGGCCTGGCCTCCTTCGAGGAGTTCAATGACGATGCGCGCGGCGACGGCTCCCTTTTCGAGCCCTGGTTGATGGATTGTCGTGAGGGTCGGCGAGGATCGCGAGGCCAGAGGGATATCGTCGAAGCCGGCGACGGACATGTCCATCGGGAGCCTGTAGCCCTTGCTCCTGAGCGCGTCATAGGCGCCGAGAGCGACGATGTCCGCCATGGCGACGATTGCAGTGAATTCCCCGCCCGATTCCGAGAGAAGCCTCTCAGTGGCCTCTCGACCGCCCTCGAAGGATTCGCCGGCGATGACCACGAGGGCGTCCGGGCCGCCGAGCTCGATTCCTTCCCGGGCCAGGGCCAGCCTGAAGCCCGACAGTCGACGTTGGCTCACAGGCGAGTGCCCCGAGCTGCCGCCGTGGGTCCAGGCCTCGGGGCTGAGTCTGAGGATGCCTATGCGTCGATGCCCAAGCTCGAGAACATGGGACATCAAGGCCTCGGCGGCGCTCTCGTCGTCGATGCCGATGTTGGGGACGGCGCTCGTGGAAGCTCCGTCGATGCTGACAAAAGGAAGATGGCGGCGAAGGAGAATCTTCGTCACCTCGGCGTCCGGCTCGAGGCCGATGGCCAGGATGGCGTCCACCGCGGCCTTTCGGGCCGCCTCCTCCGCCATCCCCCTGATCGGCGGGAGCATGCTGAGCGCGAGGCCGTGCTCCTCGCAGACCTCGCCGATGCCGCGCATGAGCTCGCAGAGATAGGGGTTTTCGAGCGATTCGGGAAGGGCCTGCGGAAGGAGAAGCCCGATCGCGCCAAGCCTCCTCGTCGCGAGGGCCCGGGCGACTGAATCGGGCTCGTAGCCGAGCTCGGCCACGGCGTCGAGGACCCTTTTGCGCGTCTGCTCGGAGATCCGCTCGGGGTCGTTGAGAGCGAAGGACACCGTCGTCTTCGATACGCCGGCCCGTGCCGCGATGTCCTTTATCGTCACTCGCATTCCGTGACCTCCGAATATATTATGATAGTTGCTACTTTCATTTTATCGATCCCGCCACCATGCCCTTGATGATGGATTTCTGCGCGATGAGGAAGAATATCACCACCGGGACCATGGCCATGAGAATGGCAGTCATGATGAGGTCCCATTGCTTGACGTAGGCGCCGGCGAAATTCGAGATGGCGAGGGGAATGGTCATGATCTCGTTGCCCTTCCCGAGCACCAGCAAGGGCAGCAGATAGTCGTTCCAGATCCAGATGCCGTTGAGCACGAGGACCGTCGCCTGGATGGGCTTGAGGATCGGAAAGACGATACGCCAGAAGATCTCCGCGCGGGAACAGCCGTCGATCGTCGCGGCCTCTTCGAGCTCCAGAGGGATGCTCTTGATGAAACCATGGAACATGAAAATCGACTGGGACATCCCGAAGCCGACATAGGCGAGGAGGATGCCTTGGAAAGACCGGAGGAGACGGATTCCGGTGAAATCGGTCACCGTCCTGAACCAGGACAGGAGGGGGAACATGACGATCTGGAAGGGAATCACCATCGCGGCGACGAAGGCCGTGAAGATCAACGTGGAGCTCCGCGAATGCGTGCGAACGAGTGCCCAGGCGGCCTGGGCGGAGAGCACATTGAGGAGGAGGAGCGAACCGGCGGTAATGATGATCGAGGAAAAGAAAGAGGACTGATACTGGATGTTGGGACTCGTCCAGATTTTGGCGATGTTGCCGAATAGCTCTCCCCAGTTCGTCGGCAGGGCGAGGGGATCGTTCGTGATCTCGAAGGGGCCCTTGGCCGAATTGATGAGGACCATCCAGAAGGGGAAGAAAAAGACGACGAAAAGGAGGAGACCGATAAGCAAGAGGAAGAGGCCGTTGTCGCGGTTTCGTTTCACAGCTCGATCTCCCTTTTCTTGTTCGCGTAGACCTGCATCGTCGCGATCAGGGCGAGGACCACGAAGAAGATCACCGCCCGCGCCTGGCCTTCGGCGAGGTTGTCGGAGCGGAAGGCCGTGTTGTAGATGTTCATCGCCAGGAGTTCGGTTCCGAAGATCGGCTTACCCATGAATATCGTCGAAGGCCCGCCGGCAGTGAGAGAGATATTGACGTCGAACTGCTTGAAGGAATTCACGAGGGTGAGGAAGAGGGTGATCGTGAAAGCCTGGGAGGCCATCGGCAAAGTGATGGCGATAAGGCGGCGGAAGGGACCGGCCCCGTCGATTTGGGCGGCTTCGTGGAGTTCGACGGGCACGTTCTCGATGGCTGCGACGTAGATCATCATTATGTAACCCGCGTACTGCCAGGTGCCCGCGATGACGATCGCGACGAGGGCGGGATAGCTCTTGGCGAGCATCAGGTTGTTGGGGTCCGCCCAGGCCTTGATCCCGAGGAAGGTCCCGAGCTCGGGGATGGCCGAGTTGAAGATGAACTGCCAGACGTAGCCGAGTATGAGGCCGCCGATGAGGTTCGGCACGAAGAAGCCGGCGCGGAAAAAGTTGCGGCCCTTCATCTTGCTCGTGACGAGAAGGGCGAGGCCGAAGGAAACCACGTTGATCACGACCATGTTCACGAGGGTGTAGCCGCTCGTGATAAGGAAGGAGTAGAGGAAGGATGGGTCCTTCAGGCTATCGACGTAGTTCGAGATGCCCCGAAAATGGAGGCCCGAGAGATCGCGCGCGTCGGAGGACCAGCTCGTGAAGCTATAGTAGACGCCGAGCAAGAAAGGAATGACCAGCACCATTAAGAAAGCAAAGAGCACTGGCGCGAGAAAGAGCCAGAACACGAAAGACTGGTCGCGTTTAGAACGCATCGCCTACCTCCGTTTCATCGGATTGCGCAGCATAGCATGGCGGAGACATCGCCGCGATGGGCGATAAACGCGATTGCCCGGCTACCTTGCGGCGACCGGGCAATCGAAATGGAACCGCGCCTCGACCCGCGCGGGCGCCAGGCCCGTCACGGGAGGAAGGCTCTTCCTTACTTCTTGAGGCTCTCGAAAGCGGCGGTCATCAGGCTGATGAACTTGGCCTTGTTGATGGAACCGTTGGCGAACTGGTTGTAGATCGGGGCGAGGGTCTTGGAGCGGAAGTCGTTGGTGAAGTCGTACTGGTTCCAGCTATAGATCTTGCCGGAGGCGGCCCAGGTCTGGACGGACTGCGAAAGCTGTCCCGTGGGCGAGAGCTTCACGTTCGAGTAGGCGGGGATCATGCCGGCGTCCTTGACCATGTAGGTCTGGCCGCGGTCCGTGGCGACCATGTCCTCGAGGAATTTCTTGGCGGCCTTGATGTTCTTCGACTTCGAGTTGATCACGTAGAAGGAGGGAGCGGAGACGAAGATGCCGTCGGTGGTGTCGGTCAGGGAACCGTAGGGCGCGAAGCCCATCTTGAAGGTGGCGTTAGCCTGGGCCATGTTGGGATCGACCCAATTGCCCTGATGGAGGAAGACGGCCTTCTGGTTGGCGAAGGCGCCGACCTGGGCGTCGTAGTTGCCGGTGGTGAGGACCTTCTTGTCGGCATACTTGAACATCAGCTCGACCCAATCGGCGTACTGGGCGAGGCGCTGGGGATCGACGGTGCCGGCGAGGAGGGCGTTGGTGACAGACTTGTCGCCATAGGCGAGGCCGTTGGAGAGAAGGGCGTTGAAGTCGTGGTCGGCGGTGACCCAGCCCATGTCGGGGCCGGCGGCCATCGATACGACGGAGTCGATGCCGAGCTGCTTCTTCATGCCGTTGAGCTTCTCGAAGGCGGCCTTGTAGGCGGCGTAATTATTCAGGGTCGCGGGATCGATGCCTGCCTTGGCGAGGAGGTCGGCGTTATACGCGAGGCCCCAGCCTTCGACGGCGACGGGGAAACCGTAGACCTTGCCGTCGACCTTGAAGGCGACGGAGGTGTTGGCCACCCACTTCGAATCGGAGAGGTCGGCAATGATGTCCTTCCACTCCGCGTAATCCTGGATACCGGCGATGCCGAAGATGTCGGGCATGTCGCCCGCCGCGAAATCGGCCTTGAGCTGGGTGCCGAGATCGACGTTGCTCGAGCCGCCGACGGACTTGATGGTGACATCGACCTTGTTGGCCTTTGACCAGTCCGCCGCATAGGCCTTGAGGGCCGCGTCGATTTCGGGCTTGCCCTGGGCGAGGGTGAGCTTGGCGGGGGTTGCCGAGCAGCCGGCGACCGAAACGGTAACGCCTGCAACGGCGAGGAGCGCTACGAATACCGCGAGCAGCTTCTTCATTTCTGCCTCCATGAGGGGAATTTGAACCGGTTTATCCGGGCCCTGCACTCGATTCCTACGAACCCGCTGCGGACCCAGTACCTGATCGAACTACTATAATAAGGGACTTCCTAAGGTTCAAGGGGGTCGACAAACCGGTTTACCAACTGAATGCTCCCGCCTTGCATGAGCCCGGACCCATACGCATACTTCGCGTGGCAGTTTCTCATGCTGCGGAAGGAGGGCGAGTGGATCGGGGGCGGATGCTTGCCAATGCACGAAAAGCCGGAGCCGACGAGGCCAATGAAGGCATCTTCTGGGCAAGGGTCGGATACGCGATCCCCGCCATCGACGAGGGATTCTCGCACTTGTATGGGGATGGCGCCGCCGCCCTGTGGAAAGAAAGACTCATCGCCCTCCTCGCAAAGTCTTGGCGTGAGCGCCCGGAGGATCTTCGAGAAAGGGACCGAGATACGGAGAAGGGTCCTTGGTATCTGCGACCCGGGCTCTCCGCGAGCATGCTGTATCTCGATCGCTTCGCCGGAGATTTTCGGGGATTCGCGAAAAAACTCGGATGGCTTTCGGAACTCGGAATCGACATCGTCCACCTCATGCCCTTCATGAAGTCGCCAGCGGGCGAAAACGACGGGGGCTACGCCGTGAGCGACTACCTCGAGGTGGACCCTCGCCTCGGCGTCGACGCCGACCTCCTGGGCACGGCGCGACTCCTTCACAATAGGAACATGTTCCTGGCGGCCGACCTCGTCCTCAACCATAGCTCCGACCGGCATCCCTGGGCCCTTGCGGCCAGGGCCGGCGATCAGCGTTATCGTTCCTATTATTGGTTCTTTCCCGATCGCGAAATCCCCGACCGCTTCGACGCGGCCATGCCCGAGGTCTTCCCGGAAACAGCCCCGGGCAACTTCACCTGGATCGCAGACTGCGAAGCCTGGGTGATGACCGTTTTCAACCGCTACCAATGGGATCTCAACTGGTCCAATCCCGAAGTCTTCGTGGAAATGCTCGCTGTCATCCTCGGAATGGCCAATCGCGGCGTGGATCTCATCCGCCTCGACGCCGTGCCCTATCTCTGGAAGCGCGCAGGAACCAACTGCCAGAATCTCCCCGAGTCGCACGAGATAGTGCGGCTTCTCAAGGCGGCGGCCTCGGTCGTAGCGCCGAGCCTCGCCTTCCTCGCCGAAGCAATCGTCCGGCCGGCGGAAATCGTGAAGTATCTGGATGCGGAGGGAAGGGAAGAGTGCCAACTCGCCTATCACGCATCGCTAATGGCCCTCACGTGGGAATCCCTCGCCACCAAACGGACGGGGCTCCTCCGCTCCTCTTTCGGCAACGAGACCCGTCTCGCCCCGGGCACCGCCTGGTTCAGCTATGCGCGTTGCCACGACGATATCGGCCTCGGCTTCGACGACGAGCGCATTCGCGGCGTCGGATTCGACCCGGCCCTGCACCGGCGTTTCCTCGTCGAGTGGTATACCGGCCGCTTTCCGGGAACCCACGCCTCGGGGAGGCCATTCATGGAGAACCCCGCCACGGGCGACGCCCGAATCTCGGGCACCTGCGCCTCCCTCTGCGGCCTCGAAAGGGCCCTCGACTCCGGCGACGGGAAAGCAATCGAGTTCGCGCTCAGGCGCATCGAACTCCTCCACGCCCTGATATCATCCCTCGTGGGCATTCCCCTGATCTACTCGGGCGACGAGATAGCGAGCCTCAACGATTATAGTTATGAGGAAGTGCCGGAGTTCGCCGCCGACAACCGCTGGATGCATCGGCCGAGGCTGGATTGGGAGGTCGCAGCCCGGGCGACCCGCGGAGAAGGCAACGAGGGCCGCATCCTTTTCTTTGTGCGCAGATGCCTCCGACTTCGCCGATCGCTCCCGGCCCTCGCGCAGGACGCTCCCTTCGAAGTCCTCGATTCGGAAGAGGGGCTTTTGGCGGTGCTGCGCATTCCTCGCGATCGGGAGGCAGATCCCCTCCTCGTCCTGGCCAATTTCACCGAGGAGGACAGATGCTACGAGCCCGATCAAAGGCGCCTCGATCCGGCCGGAGAGGGCATTGTCGACCTACTCGCGGAGGGGGCGGCCTTCGGCAGGGGTCCGATCCCCATCGCGGCCCTCGGCGTACGGTGGCTCGCCATGAAATGATCGCGCCTTCCATTGCCGCGATCGATCGCCTACTCTTTACCCCAGCAAGGAGAGCTTCGTGAAACAGATTACCGTCACTTACCCGACCGGAGACAAGGTCGCTTTTCCGGCAGGGGCCCGGGCGGCCGATGTCATCGGGCGCCTCGGTTCGCTCGACTGGCCGCTCGCGGCCGTATTGGTCAACAACGAACTCCTCTGCCTCGAGGCGCCCCTCCTCACCGACTGCCGCATCGAGGCCGTCACAATCGGCACGTCGGCGGGCGCCACGGTGTACCGCCGCTCCTTGTGCTATCTCTTGGCGCTTTCCTCGCGGGAACTCTGGCCCGATCGCCGACTCGTCGCTGGCATGGCCATCGGCACGGGTTTCTACCATCATTTCGAAGGCCTCGAAATGAGCGAGGCGGACATCGCCTCGCTCGAGCGGACGATGCTCGCCTACGTGGCCCGGGACGTACCCATCACCATCGAGCATCGGGCCTACCTCGACGCGATCGACTACTTCAAATCGAGCGCCCAGACCGACACGCTTTCCCTCCTCGAATCGACCAACGAGGCGGTCATCCGCCTCAATGTCTGCGCAGGGTTTCGCGACCTCCATGTCCAGCCCCTCGTGCCTTCGACCGGCGTGCTCCGAACCTTCGAGCTCAAGCCCTACCATGGCGGCCTCCTCCTCCGCTATCCGCACAAGGAGCATCCCGACACCCTTACCCCCTTCCATGACGATCCCCTCCTTTACTCCATCGCCGCCGAGTATCGCGAACGCGCGGAAATCCTCGGCATCACCTCGGTCGGAGCCCTCAACAGGATCAACGGCTCGAAGGGCATCAAGGACTACATGAAGGTGGCGGAGGCCCTCCAGAACAAGAAGATCGCGGCCATCGCCGACCGGGTGGCCGAACGCTCGAAAGACGTGAAGGTGGTTCTCATCGCCGGCCCTTCGAGTTCGGGAAAGACCACGACCTCCAAGAAACTCTCCATCCAGCTCACCGTCATGGGCTTCGATCCTCAGGTGATCTCCCTAGACGACTATTTCGTCGAAAGGGAAAAGACGCCCAAAGACGAAAACGGCCAGTATGATTTCGAATGCCTCGAGGCCCTCGACGTCGACTACCTCAACGAGCAGCTCCTCGCCCTATTCGCCGGGGAGGAGATCGAGCTCCCCGCCTTCGACTTCAAGGTCGGCTCTCGCAAGCCTTCGGGGAAACGGCTCAAGCTCAAGCCGAACCAGATCCTCGTGATGGAGGGCATACACGGCCTGAACGATCGCCTGACCCCTCGCATCCCGGCCGCGCAGAAGTTCAAGATCTACGTGTCAGCCCTCACCCAGCTCAACCTCGATGACCATAACCGCGTCTCCACCACCGACAACCGCCTCCTCAGGCGCATGGTCCGCGACTACAATTTCCGGGGGCACTCGGCCCTCGCGACCCTCAAGATGTGGCCCTCGGTCCAGGCAGGCGAGCGCAAACACATATTCCCCTTCCAAAACTCGGCCGACGCCGCCTTCAATTCGGCACTCGACTACGAACTCGGTGTCCTCAAGGTCTATGCCGAGCCCCTGCTCCGAACCGTGAAGCCGGATGCGATCGAATACGCCGAGGCGAAGCGACTTCTCGCCTTCCTCGACAATTTCACGCCCATCCCCGCCAGCGCGGTTCCGAAGGATTCGATACTCAGGGAATTCATAGGAGAGAGCGACTTCAAGTATTGAGCGCTTTTGCGATCGCGGTTGCGGCAGGCGCCAAGCGCCGCCGCGCTTGCGCAGGCTCAGCGGGCAGGCCTCTGCCGCGGGCAGGCGAGTTTTGGGCTTTTAAAAGGAATCCGAAATTGAAATTTGTCCTAGATTGAAATTTCATTTCGCAATCCCTGAAATTAGGTTTTATCTATTAAAACAGTATTCCCCTTTTTTTAATTGACCCCATGTTTGGGCGGTCCTATACTGCGCCAACGACTTTCATGCGCACATGCAAGGAGGGTTTCATGAAGAAAATGAAGGCACTCATCCTCATCGCCGCCATCGCGGCCGTCGGGTTGAGCGCACAAGTGAAGGGTCCGATCGTCGACAAGATTTTGATCGACGCGAAGACCCAGGAAGACATCGCGATCAAGGACGTATCGGCTGGCAAGTCGGATGTTTTCGACTACGGCGTCAGCGGCACCGTCTACAAGGGCTTGCCCGATAGCGTGAAGTCCACTCTCGACGCCTACACGACGACGGGCTCCCTCTACGAAGACCTCTATATGAACCCCTTCCCGAACGCGGCCCCCTATACGGGAACCATGAAGGACGGGACGGTCGTCTTCAATCCCTTCGCCATCCGCGAAATCCGCTTCGCGATGAACAACCTCATCAATCGCAAGAAGATCATCGATGAGATTCTGTCCGGCGCGGGCGAACCCATGTACACGCCCGTCCTCCCCGGTCAGCCCGACATGTCCAAGATCGGCCTTCTCGCCGGCAAGCTCGGCATCACCGCCACCGGCAACGAGACCAAGGCCCTCGCCGACATCGACGCCGCCATGAAAAAGGCCGCCGCTGCCGATCCGAAGCTCACGAAGTCCTCGGACGGCAAGTGGCTGTACAGCGGCTCCCAGATAGAGCTCAACTTCCTCATCCGCGTCGACGACCCGAGCGTGCGCGTGCCCGAGGGCAACTACATCGCCGCCGAGATCGAAAAGGCCGGCTTCAAGGTCAACAAGCTCCTTTACGACCGCGTCAAGTGCTCGTCCATCTGGAACAAGACCGATCCCGCGGAACTCCAGTGGAACATGTATACCGACGCGTGGGGAGGCGGCCAGGTCTACGCCTTCGACGACGGCCCCGTTTCCTGGATGTACGCTCCCTGGTCTTCCTTCATGCCGGGCGGCGGCAAGGCCGGCTGGTGGAACTACCAGAACGCCGAGCTCGACTCCCTCACCCAGGACTGCTACAACGGGCGCGTCAAGGACGTCGCGGAATACAACGCCAAGCTGACGAAGGCCGCCAATATCGGCCTCCAGGACGCTATTCGCGTCTTTATCGCGGCGACGACCTCCTACCAGGTCGCGAACAAGGACCGCTTCGCCTCCCGCATGCTCTGGGACCAAGGCGTCGGCATCAACAAGTATTCCTTCTACTCCGCCGACGTTAAGCCGGACGCCTCCGGCCCCTTCAAGGGCCAGAAGGTTCTCCGCATGTCCGAGTTCTCCTCCCGCGGCGCCCTCTTCATGAGCGCCTGGGATCCCATCGGGCCCGACGGCTTCGGCGACACGTACTCTTCGGCCGTCGTCAACAATCTCTCCGACATGGAGGTGATGTACAGCCCGATCACCGGCATCCCCTTCCCGGCGACCGCGTCCTGGCTCGACGCCAACGGCAAGTCCACGGTGAAGACCGGCTCCATCGATTTCTCCAAGACGCCAGCGGTCGGCTCCATCCAGGTTCCCGCCAATGCCGTGCTGTGGAACACCAAAGACCAGAAGTGGGTATCCGGCATCAACTATCTCGACGTCAAGGGCGACGGTTCCGAGTACGACTATGTCAAGGTAAGCCCGGCCGACAATAAGGCCTGGTCCGAGGCCACATTCACCTTCAAGTTCGGCAGGTGGCACGACGGCCGTAACATGGACATCAACGACTACCGCTACGCGATGGCTCGCCCCTACGACCTTTCCTACAAGCATGGGCCGAACGACAAGGTCTACGAGGAAGCCTACGCCGGCGCCGTCAACCCGAACCTGCCGCGCGTGAGGGGGGTCGTGTTCAACAAGAACAACACCATCACGGTCTATGGCGACGTCAATTACCCGATGGACGAGGGTACTCTCGCCTCCCTCCTCTGCCCCACCCTCCTGGTGCAGGCCTCCAACTATGGCGACGTTATCCCTTGGCCCATCCATGAGGCCCTGAAGAAGATGGTCTCCGACGGCTCGAAGTCCGGCACGCAGTGGGTTTTCAACTCGAACGGCGATTTCTCCGAGGTCGACCTCCTCAACGACAAGTGCACCGACGACATCCTCGCCAAGCTCCAGGACCTCTCCGCCAAGAAATGGGTGCCCGAGTCCCTCGCGGGCTTTGTGACGTCAGCCGAGGCCGTCGCCGCATACGACAAGTCCATCGCCTTCATCAAGGCGCATGGCCATGCCGTCATCTCCAACGGCGGTTTCATCCTCGACAAGTACGACTCCAAGAACAACACGCTGGTCCTCAACGCCAATCGCGACTCCAAATATCCCTTCCCGAAGGGTTGGTTCACGAAGCAGCTCTCGACGACCTACCCGCGCATCGATGGCATCAAGGTGGGCACCTTCGCCAAGGGTCAGGACCTGAAGGTCAGCGTCACGATTTCCGACGTTGCCTTCCCGGCCGGAACGGCGAAGCCGCTCGTCAAGGGAGATGTGAAGGTGACGATCGTCGCCGACAAGGAAATCGTCGTCAAGGCGAAGCTCGGGAATTCGGGAACCGCCGAAGCGACCTTCAAGGCCGCCGATCTTTCCGGCCTCAAGATGGGCGCCTCCTACCCCGTCATCGTGGAAATCGGCTCGGCGATCGGTTCGGCCAACCTGATCGCCTTCTGAACCCGCAGTAAGAAATAGCCATTTCGAGGAGGGGAAGCCGTCGGCGCCATCGCCGGCGGCCTCCCCTCCTCAATATTAGGACCCCTAGCAGGTCGCCGAAATATTCGAAGCATTTCGACGGCCAGCTAGGTAATTGCTCGAAACCCTTGCGCTTTTCTGCGCAATTGCGACATTAAGGTAGGGTAGAAAGAGCCGCCCTCGGCATTTTCTACCCCCTGCTAGGACGAGCCCATGTACTGGAAATACGTTATCCGACGGGCGATCTACGGGCTCATGATGTACATCGTCATGATCGCCGTCTACTCGACCCTCTTCAACAGCGTCGCCGACAAGACGATGCGAGCGCAGATCGACGAGCAGGTCGCCCAGGAATCGCGCACCTGGAAGAACATGACCTCCGATCAGCGCGACCTCCGCCTCACGGAGAGGAAAGCCGAGAAGATAAAGCAATATCATCTCGACGATCCCCTCGTCGCGCGGATATTCTACCGTTCCCTCAGAACACTTACCTTCGATTTCGGCAATTCCACCACGATAAAGGCCTCGAGCGGCGATCGCGCGGTGATCAACATTATCGGGGAGGCCTTGCCCCGCACCATCGTACTCTTCTCGACCGAAGTTCTCGTCGTGACCCTACTCGGCGTCGCGATGGGGCTCTACGCGGGCAGAAAGCCGAACGGCCTTTTCGATCGGACCGTCTCAACCCTCACGATGATCACCAACGGCTTGCCTTCCTGGTGGCTCTCGATGCTCGCCATCATGGCCTTCGCCTACAGCGTACCTATCTTCCCGTCGGGAGGGTTGCATGTGAATCCGGCGCCGACGGGCTTCCAGGGATTCCTGGATTATCTCTGGCATCTCTCCCTTCCCCTCCTCACCCTGTCATTCCTCGGCGTCTGGGGCACTGCCTATCTCGTGCGCAACATCGTGCTCTCCAACCTCCAGGAAGACTTCGTCATGGCGGCCCGCGCGCGCGGGGTGAGCGAACGCCGGGTACTGTTCGGCCACACTCTCAGGACGTCGATGCCCGCGATCATGACCATGGCCATCCTCGGCCTCTTCTCGTCGATCGCCGGCAATATCATAGTCGAGGGAATCTTCAACTGGCCCGGCATCGGGAACCTCTACTTCGAGGCGGTTCAGCAGAACGACGTCCCGATCCTCATGTCGACCCTCGCGATCGAGACCCTCCTCACCATGGCGGGTTTCATCATTCTCGACGTGATCTACGGCTTGCTCGATCCGCGCATCAAGGTAGGAGGCGCCGCATGAACCTGAAGGACAGCCTCGACTCCCTCCGCGGATTCTGGGAGGAATTCTCCAAGGTGAAGACCGGCCTCGTGGGGCTCGCAATCCTCATCGTCTTCGTGCTGCTCGGGCTCTTCGGTCAGTGGCTGGTACCCTTCCCCGAGGCGACGAAGCACTGGCTCGATATCACCTATTGGGAAGACAACCCCCAGGCGGCTCCTCCCGTGTGGACGAACTGGTTCAGCGCCAAGAAGGGCCCCCCCTCCCTGATACTCACCTCGCCGAAGGTGGAGAAGACCTCGACGGACAACGGTATGGTCATCCAGACCTCGACCTTCGATTTCAAGGACAATTACGATCTTCCGCCGCGCGACCTCATTGTCCGCCTCGGCGGGAACGGCCCCATCCCGACGAAGATCGCGATATTCCGCCCTGACGGCTCGGGCGGCGAGATATGGAGGGACCAGCTCCAGCTCTCGCCCGATCAGCCGACCAGGGTTTCGCTCGCCCATTCCGCGGCCAGCGGCGTCATCGATTTCATTCGGAGCGCGAACGAGAACCTGGCCTTCAGCATGGATCCGACGCTGATCAAGCCGGTGACACTCATGTTCTCGCAAATCGACCCGGACATGGTGAACAGCCCGAAGCCGATGAAGGGGCCGTACAAGATAGTCGTCACGCAACTCGTTCCCTCGACCGACTACAAAGCCGACATCCCCACGATCGGCCTCTCGGGATACGTCGCGGGTATCTTGGGCACCGACAAGATGAAGCGGGACATATTCACGGGGATCATCCTCGGGATCAAATGGGCACTCATAATCGGCATCCTCACCTCCGTGATATCGGTAGTAGTGGGGGTACTTCTCGGCATAATAGCCGCGTATTTCGGAGGCGCGGTCGACTGGGTTCTCACGAGGCTCTACGAGCTTATCTACCTCCTCCCGGTCCTCCCCTTCCTCATCGTCGTGTCGGCGATCTTCAAGCCCTCAATCTGGACGCTGATACTCCTCATCTGCCTGTTCTTTTGGACGGGCTCCTTCAAGACGGTCTATTCGATGGCCCTGCAGATCAAGGAAGAAACCTTCGTGGAGGCCTCGAAGGCCCTCGGCTCGGGAAGTTGGCGCATCATTGTCAAGCACATCAGCCCGATCCTCCTCCCCTATTCCTTTGCGTCGATGGCCCTGTCCATTCCCGCCATCATTGTCTACGAGGCGAGCGTGAGCCTCCTCGGACTCGGCGACTCGACTATCGTGTCCTGGGGCCAGATACTGCAGGCGGCGCTTACGAACGGCGCGGTCATCAACAATCTTTGGTGGTGGGTCATACCGCCGGGACTCGCCATCGCCCTCATGGGGATGTCTTTCGCCTTCCTCGGGACGGCGCTCGACAAGATCCTCCATCCCAAGCTCAAGACCAGGTGAACGAGATGAGCGAAACAACCAGCACTGTTAAACCCGTTCTCGAGGTCAAGGATCTCAGGCTCCACTATTTCACGTCGAAGGGGGCCGTGAAGGCCCTCGACGGCGTCTCCTTCGATCTCATGCCCGGCGAGGCCCTCGGCCTCGTCGGTGAGTCGGGCTGCGGCAAGACCACGACGGGGGTCGCCCTCCTCAACATGCCCTCCCCCCCCGGCCGAATCGTCAGCGGCTCCATCGTCATCGACGGCACCGAGATCGTCGGCATGCCCGAGAACGAGCTTCGGCGGACCGTCCGATGGTCGAAGATCTCGATGGTCTTCCAGGGCGCGATGAACTGCCTCACTCCGGTCTACACGATCCGCAAACTCATGGTGGAAACCTGGAAGGAGCACGCTCCCGACGCGAGCTTCGACGCCGCCGCCATCGAGGAGCGAATGCTCAAGTACACGAGACGCGTCGGGCTTCCCGATCACGTCCTCGGACGCTATCCTCACGAACTTTCCGGAGGGATGAAGCAACGCGTCGTCATCGCCATGGCCCTTTTCCTCGAGCCCAAACTGATCGTCATGGACGAACCGACCACGGCCCTCGACGTCATCGTTCAGGCGCAAATCCTCAACCTCATTAAGGAACTCAAGCGCGACCTCGGGCTCTCGTATATCTTCATCACCCACGATCTCGCGACCGAGGCGGAAGTGGCAGATCGCATCATGGTGATGTATGCGGGCAAGATGGCCGAGCTCGGCATGAGCGAGCAGATATTCGCCGCCCCCGATGCCGGCGCCGCCTCGCCCGCGAGCCACGGCTCGCCCGCGACCTACGGCTCGCCCGCGACCTACGGGTCGCGAGGTCCCCTCCATCCTTACACTCAAAAGCTCCTGGCCTCGACACCATTGTTGCGCAAAAAAGTGAGCGAACTCGCCTTCATTCCCGGCGCCCCTCCGGATCTGATTGCGCCGCCTCCAGGTTGCCGCTTCGCGCCGCGATGCCCATTTGCCCGCAAGAAATGCAGCGAAGCCGAGCCGCCGGTAGTCGAACTGGAACCGCGGCATCTAGTCGCCTGCTGGAAGGCCATGGAGGATCCCGCCTATGCCGTCTCCTGAAAACAGCCACGCCGGCGCCAAGACGCCGATAGCCCTCGAACTCAAGAATCTCCGCAAGGAATTCCATGTTCATCGGGGCAAGACCATCATCAAGGCCGTGGACGGGATCAGCTTCAGCTTGAAACGAGGTGAGATCCTCGGTCTCGTCGGCGAATCGGGCTGCGGAAAGACCACGACCGGCAAACTCGTGATGCGCCTCCTCAAGCCTTCGAGCGGATCCATCATCGTCGACGGTGAGGACACGACGGCCGAATCGGCCAATTCGAAGGAAAGCGATTTCGCCTATAGAAGGCGGGTCCAGATGATCTTCCAGGACCCCTACGCCTCGATGAACCCTCATTTCAAGATCCGCGACGTCCTCGAAGAGCCCCTCCTGATACATAAGGTCGGATCGACGAAGACCGAACGCACTGAAATGATCTCGGAAGTTATGCGGAAGGTAAAGATGACGCCCGTCGAGGAATTCCTCGACCGTCATCCGCACATGCTTTCGGGCGGTCAGCGCCAGCGGGTCGCGACGGCGCGAACCCTCATACTCCGACCGGAGATCATCGTGGCCGACGAGCCGGTATCGATGATCGACCTATCGACACGAGCGGAAATCCTTCAGCTTATGAAGACCATCCAGCAGGAGATGGAGCTCTCGTTCATCTATATCACCCACGATATTTCCACGGCCCGCTACTTCACCGACCGCATCGCCGTCATGTACCTGGGCCGCATCGTCGAGATCGGCACGCAGGACGAGGTCATCGACGATCCGAAGCACCCTTACACGAAGGCCCTCATCCAGGCGGTCTGCGAGCCGGTCTCGGGAAGGGTCGGCATCATGAGGGAACTCGAAATCAAGGGCGAGATTCCCTCGGCGGCTAATATTCCTTCGGGCTGCCGCTTTCATCCCCGCTGTCCCTACGCCACGAAGGAATGCTCGGAACAGCCCGAGCCCGAATTGATCGACGTCGGTGGCGGGCATGAGCAGGCTTGCAGAAGGTGGAAGGAAATCTAGCCCTTTCTCGGCCCTTCGTTCCATCGCCGCGCCGAAGCGTCGCCTGGGTTTGCCAGGTCGACGCTTCGGTTTTTTTCTTGATGAACGAGCGAAGCCGGTGCCAATGGCCTCATTGAAGCTTGAAGCCCGCGCATGCGATTATCGCATCATGAAAGATTTCGCCGCCCTCGGGCTGCATGCATCGGTGGCCCAGGGCCTCGCCGCCCTCGGATTCGAAGGCCCGACCGAGGTACAGACGAAGGCGATTCCCGCGATCCTCTCCGGAAAGGACCTCCTCATGGAATCCGAGACCGGCACGGGAAAGACCTTCGCCTACCTTTCCCCGGCCTTCTCCGCCATCGCCGCGCTGCCGGAAAACGCGGCCAAGGGACCGATTGCCCTTGTCGCCGCGCCGACGCAGGAACTCGCCGTACAGATCGGCCGAGAGGCGGAGAAGCTAGCCACGGCCTCAGGCCTCGATGTCGAAGTGGCGGTCATCCTGGGCGGCTCGCCGATCGCCAGACAAGAGGTCCAGCTCAAACGCGGACCCCGTCTCATCGTCGGAACCCTCGGACGGCTCGCGGACCTCGCCTTCGCGAGAGCCCTGAAGCTCGGCTCGATTCGCTTCCTCGTCCTCGACGAGGCCGATCGACTTTTCGCCAAAGAAACAGAGGAGCTCTGCGGACGTCTACTCGAAGCGGCACCCCGCAGCGCCCAACGCATCCTCGCCTCAGCGACCCTGCCGTCGCGAACCAGAACCATAGCAGCTCCTTGGCTCCGCGAACCGGTCGTGGTGGATACGGTCTCTACCGCAGTTCTGGGCGGCGATATCGAGCATTGGTGTTTTTATTGCGATTCGCGGAAACGCCTCGATTTCATGCGCCGATTCGAGGCCGCGTTGAAGCCGGAGCGTTGCCTCGTCTTTCATTCCAATGCCGCACGCCTCGACAAGCTCCTCGAAACCCTGCAATCCTTCGGCCTTCCTATCGCTGCCATCTCCTCCCGCCGCGACAAGGAGGAGAGGAGGGTCGCCCTCGAGCGCTTTTCGAAGGGGGAACTCCGCTATCTCCTCACGAGCGACCTCGGCGCCCGCGGACTCGACATCGCGGACATAAGCCACGTCGTTTCCCTTGACCTGCCCGAGGAGCCCACGGTGTACATCCACAGGGCGGGGAGGACGGGAAGGGCGGGGGCGAAGGGCGTGTCGATCGTTTTAGCGGACGCGGTGGAGCTCAAGCGCGCATCCCGCTTCGCGCAGCGCGGCGAATTTGTCTTCAGGACGAAGGTCCTCCGCGAAGGCACGGTCTTCGAGCCGCCCGTGGAGGAATTCTTCGCCCTGGTCGAGAAATCCGAGGAGGATCGGAGATCCGCGCGCGGCAGATGATCCCTCCCCTCGCCCGATCCCTTTTCTCCGCCTCACGAGCGATCTCAGGCGAAACCCTGCGCGCCATCGCCAATCCTAATTGGAACGATGCGGAGGCAAAGATCCTCATCGTAAGGCTCTCGCCCATACGCGACGTCGACCGCTCGAGTTCCCATAGCATTCTTTTCTCCGAAGTTCGGGCCGCCCTCCCTGGGGCCTATGTGGACTTCGCATTCTTCCCCGATCGCGGGGACCGCGACCTCATCGCAAAGTTCGAGGATGCCGACCGCGAAAACCCGACTATTTTCGGCGATACCCCGGTCCCGGCGACGTGGCCCTGGTTCTTCGGAGCCCAGAGCGGGGAATCCCCGGCGAGCTTCGATCTCATCCTCGTCTCGAACGCCTTCGGGCTCGAACTCGTCAACCTGCCGCGGCTCTTCGCGACCTCAGGAATCCCCTCGCGAGCAACCGCTCGACTCGCGGCCGCCGAGCCGATGCCGATCGTGATCCTCGGCGGCTCGAACGCCGGGCAAGCGGCCGCCATCGTCGAAGCTTCGGGCGATGGCCTCGTCGACGGAGTCTTTCTGGGCGAGGGGGAAGGCGCGATCGGCCCCCTCGCGAAGACGCTCACGGATCGCGACCGAGGCCGAGGCGAAAGGCTTTTCGCCGCCTCGTCCATCGAGGGCTTCTGGCCCGCCACCCACCCCGAACTCAGGGTCCATCGTCGCATTCTCCACGACTCGCCGCCTCCCCTCCTTTCCTGGCCGCCCTTCGACACGCCCGAGGCGAAGACGGCGCGGCTCCAGATCACCGCTGGCTGTCCCGGCTATTGTTCCTTCTGCTTCGAGGGATGGGATCGCCGCCCCTATCGCGAGCTCCCCTTCGAAGCCGTCGTGGAAGCCGCTCGGGAAATAAAGGCTCGGAATGGGATAGAGACCCTGGAGGTCTACAGCTTCAATTTCAATACGCACGCGGACATCTTCAAATTGTTGTTTGAATTGGGTCGTATTTTCAAGAACGTCAATCTCATGAGCCAGAGGCTCGACATCCTCGCCCAAACGCCCTCACTCGTCACTGCCGAGCTCGCCTCCGGCAAGCGGAGCTTCACCCTCGGCGTCGAGGGGATTTCGGCGCGCATGAGGGCCTATTACCGCAAAGGCCTCGACGAGGAGGGACTCGCCCGCCTCATCGAACTCCTGGTGCGCCCCGAGGTCCGAGAAATCAAGCTCTTCTACATAATCGCCGGATTCGAAGATGAGGGCGACCTCGACGAGTTCGCCGCCTTCACGAAGCGCCTTGCCGAGAGAAGGAAGGAAATCGCGCCGAATTTGCGGCTTCTCGCCTCGGCCGGATATCTCGTCCGCCTTCCCGGCACGCCCCTCGGTCACGCCCCCCTCATTTTCGATGAAGGGCCTTATGCTACGATTGCCGAAGGGCTGGCGAGGGCCTGCGCAGACTCGGGCGTCGAATGGAGACTCGCCGTCCATTTCGACGAATTCTGCGCCGACCAACTCCTGTCCCTGGGAGGCGGGAGGCTCCTCCCCTGGCTCGAAAACCTCGGCAATGAAAGGCCGGGACTCGTGTACGATGGAAGCCTCGGCAAGGGCGTTTGGCCGAACCTCGAGGCCTTCGCTCGCTCGCGGGGCATCCTCGACGAGGCTCTTATCGCGGAAAAAGGCCCCGATGCAACACCTCTCTTTCCTTTTTTAGAGTCTCGAGATGAGGCCCCGGTCCTGCATCGCGAGTATCTCAAGGCCAAAGCCTTTATAGATCGTACGAGTTGCCTTGGCGGGCGCTGCTCGGACTGCGGGGCCTGTCCCGACCCTGAGTCGCGCCTCTTTCTCACGAGGCATCGGATCCTTCCGCAGGAAGGCGAGGGCAACGGGCGACTAGAAAAGCTGGCCCTGGCCAAACGCGGCTTCGCGAGAATCCTCGTCGAAATGGACCGGCCGGCGAGCCTCGCGGGCGCATCGATAGAAGCACAGGAAGCCTGGCTATTCTCGCGAATCTGCTCCTTTCCCGAGGGGCCTAAGGCGCTCTTTTCAGTCCGGCTCGCCTTCCCCCTTCCGGACAAGGCCTTTGGACTCGCGCCGGGCTCGACGGGATGGGCCCGCTTCGAGCTGGAAGGACCATCGGCGGTCGCCCTCGCGGCTATGGCGAGGACGGCGGGCTTTGAAACAGTCGAGGCAGAAGACGGACCGACAGAACTCGAGGTGAGGATTCGCTTGCCCACGGGCTTCGACCGACTCGCAAAGATCCTGCAAAAGTCCGAAGCCGCGCCGGTCGCGGAGAATTCCGCAAATCTCGCGCGCAAGATCGTAGCGAAGTGGCTTTCGAAATCACGGATGGCCTTCACCGAACGACGAGAGGGCCTCGCCTGGCTTTTCGACATCGCATCGCGCGATCTCGCCAAAAAGGCCGTCTTTGCGGCCCGCGTCGAAAACAACGACATCTCCCTGTCGGTCGGCCCCAAGGTACGGCTTTCTGGCCTGGGCGAGGGTCTAGGAACCCGCCTCCCCTCCCTCCTCGCCGCGGAAATCCGGCTGACGCTTCGCTGAGCATCGCGGGCTTCAATGTCGGGATTCCTTGCGTCTAATCACCAGAGGTTGCTTCTCGAACAAGCCCTCCGGGCAGTTAGCGGAAAGTCCCCGAACAAGGCGACATTTCGTCGCGCCCAGCTTGGAAAAGAGGGTTACCTAACTTGGGGACGAAGATTCCCCAACTTGGGGATAGGAATTCCCCAGCTTGGGGATGACCATTGCCCAGCTTGGGCATGATCCAAGCCGAACCTGGGCGAGGGCCGACCTCACGCTGGGCTCGACGCGCTCCCTGCCTGGCAATGGGCAATTCTCAATCTGCAGTGGAAGGAAGAAGCTAGGGTACGGCCCGCGACCCTTCGCGGAGTGCTCGTCATTGCGAACCTTGAGGGTCGTCACCAGTGCGACTTCAGGCGCTGAGCAATCCTGGCCGGCGAGTTCGAAATCCTTCGACCCTTTCAACCCGCTTCGTAGCGCGCCATGCTCGTCGGTGTCTCGAAGACCTCCACGGCGTGGAGAGGCGCACCTGGGAGGATGGCGAGGATGCCGTCGAAGATATGACGCGCGATCCGTTCCGCGCTCGGGTCGTCGCCGAAGGCGGGAAAATCGTTGAGATTGCGATGATCGAGCTCACCTGCGACCTGTCTAAGGGCGGCCTTGAGTTCACCAAAGTCGAGCAGCATCCCTCCCTCACCGAGAGTCTCACCCTTGGCCCAGGCTCGCACCCTGTAGTTGTGCCCATGGAGTCTTTCGCACTTGCCTCGATAGTGGGAAAGAAAATGCGCGGCTGCGAAATCGGTTTCGACGCGAACGTAATACATGGCGACTCCTCTAGTGCGTCACGCAGAGTATGCCATTTTGAATCGAATTGGAGTAGTGCGAGAACAGGCACCCGGGCGGTCGCAGCCTCATTCCCTACCAGCGACATCCACGAGAAAAGGGCTGATAGCGCAACTAGCTCCCTTGAAGCTCCTTTCGGCCTCTGCTAGTGTTTCGCGATGTCGCGCAGACTTTCATCCCTCGTCGCAAGGCTGGCAGCCCTCGAAAGCTCGGGCGATCCCGACACCGAGATCCGGGGCCTCGCCTACGATTCTCGGGCCGTAAAACCGGGCTATCTTTTTTTCGCCCTGCCCGGCATCCATGACGACGGCGAACGCTGGATCGCCGCGGCGGTCGATTCGGGCGCCTGCGCCATCATCCATCGCAACGGGATTGCCGACAAGCGTCCCGGCGTTGCCTATATACGCGTCGCCGATCCACGGGCAGCCATGTCGCCCGTTGCGGATGCCTTCTACGCGTCACCCTCCCGCGACCTCACGGTGATCGGAGTGACAGGCACCGAGGGCAAGAGTACGACGGTTTATCTCATCTGGCAGCTTTTGAATCTCGCAGGTTACAAGGCCGGCTTCTTCTCCACCGTCATGTCGGACTCGGGGGCGGGCGAGCTCCCCAATCCCGAACACCAGACGACCCCCGAGGCCACGGCGGTCCAGCGGATGCTCGCCTCGATGCGCGACGCGGGCATGGATTTCGCCGTGGTCGAAGCCTCCTCACACGGTCTCTCCCCCCGAACCTCCCGTCTCGCGGATGTCGCGTTCGATGCGGGTGTCTTCATGAACGTGCGGCACGAGCACCTGGAATTCCATGGTAGTTGGGAACAATATCGCCACGACAAGGCCAATCTCTTCCGCGCCCTCGACGCCGTGGCGCACGACAAGATCAGGGGCGGAAGGCGGATTGCGGTTCCGGCCTTCGGCGTGGCCTGCGCCGATGATCCCTCGGCCGCTTATTTCGCGAAGGCGACGGAGCATCGGACCCTCACCTTCTCCTCCAAGGGCGCCGAGGCCGATTTCCTCGCGCAGTCGATAGAAAGCGACGCGGCGGGAAACAGCTTCCTGCTCCGCAGTCCTGAAGGCAGCTACGAGGCGCGCATCGAACTGCCGGGAGCCTTCAACGTCGACAATTGCCTGGCAGCTGTCGCGACGGTCTCGGAGTCTGCCGGGCTGCCCGTCTCCGTGCTGGTCCCCTTGTTGCCGCGCCTCAGGCCCGTCCTAGGCCGCATGACAGGCGTCGATCTCGGCCAGCCCTTCGAGGTCATCGTGGATTATGCCCACACTCCCTCGTCCTTCGAGGCGATATTACCCCCTCTTAGACTGAGGGCGCGCGGTCGGCTCATCGTTCTTTTCGGCTCGGCGGGCGAGAGGGACAGGGCCAAACGCCCCCAACAAGGCGCGATCGCCGCCGCCTGCGCGGATGTCCTGATCCTCTCCGACGAGGACCCCCGAGGAGAGGAGCCTATGGCCATTCTCGAGGAAATCGCGCGGGGCGCCGAAGCGGGAACCATCGGAAGCGAAGCCCGAAAAGCTCTCCTCTCCCGCGGCGTCGACCTCTTCCTCATCCCCGACAGGAGACTCGCCATTCGCCGTGCCTTTTCGCTCGCGAAGTCCGGGGACATCGTCCTTCTCCTCGGCAAGGGGCACGAAAACTCCATCATCTATCGGGACGGGGCGATTCCCTGGGACGAATTGTCCGCGGCTCGCGAGGCATTGGGCGAACTCGGCTATAGCCGAGGTGGTTCGGAGAGACCTCGATCGGAAATCCCTCACAATTGATCTTTCCAGGTATGTAAGCGCCGAAGGGGCGGAATCAGGAGTTGACATGAAACGCGTCGTCATATTGTACGGTGGAAAATCGGGCGAGCACGAGGTCTCGCTCCAGTCGGCGGCGAGCATCGTGCGTCACCTGGATAAAGAGCTCTTCGATCCGATCCTCGTTTCCATCGACAAGGAGGGAGCTTGGCTCCTCCAGGGGCCCCATGTCCTCGCGCGGGCACTGGCGGGAGAGCCGAGGCTCGCCATCGGCGCGGGGGCTCGTGTCTTCATCGCCCCCGCTTCTGGCCTCATAGCAGCCGACGCAGGAGTAAATGTACCTATTCCCTGCGATGTCGTCTTTCCCGTGCTCCATGGCACCTTCGGCGAGGATGGCACCATCCAGGGCCTCCTCGAAGTAGCTGGACTGCCCTATGTCGGGGCGCCCGTCATGGGCTCGGCCCTCGGCATGGACAAGGAAAAGGCCAAACGCCTCTGGCAGGCAGAGGGTCTGCCCGTCGTGCCCTTCGTCCTCGCAAGAATGGGTGAAGAATCGAAGCCGGAGAGTCTCGCGAGGCTCGCTCTGGAGGTGGGCAAGCGTTTCGGCTGGCCTGCCTTCGTCAAACCTGCCTGCGCCGGCTCATCGGTCGGCGCCTCCCGCGTCAAGGACGAATCCGATCTCGGCCGGGCGCTAAAGGAAGCCCTCGAGTGGGACGACAAGGTCCTCATCGAACCCCTTGTCACCGCAACGGAAATCGAGTGCTCGGTCCTCGGCAACGGCGATCCCCGCGCCTTCCCTCCGGGTGAAATCGTCCCGAGTCATGAGTTCTATGATTACGAAGCGAAATACATCGACCCCGATGGCGCGGCCCTCATCCTCCCGGCGAAGATCGAAGAGGACCTCTCCAGGCGAGTCCGCGATCTTGCGGTCAAGGCTTACAAGGCCCTCGATCTCGCAGGCATGGCCCGCGTCGATTTCTTCGTCGACAAGAAGTCCGGAGAGGTCCTCCTCAACGAGGTCAACACCATCCCCGGATTCACGAACATCTCGATGTATCCAAAGATGTGCGAAATAGGCGGTCTCGAGTACTCGAAACTCATCTCCGAACTCATCGAACTCGCCTTGTCCCGCCACGAGGAAAGGAAACGCTTGAGGTATTCTTTCGAATCGGAGACCCAACCGATCACGAACATACCATTTTGTTTCTAGGTTGCATGCTCCCGGCGACGCCGAATATCCACTCGACTCAATAAATATACAATTAGTATAGAGCATTCCTCCACTGGCGCCGGAGAATTCCCCGTGTTACACTTGGAGGGCCCCGAGGGGTAAAGCGCGCGCGGAACCGCCGCATGACGGACGGCCGCGTGACGCAGGAGGAATTCCCATGAAAAGCCAGGACTATATCGCCCTGGATGAGCGCTACGGCGCCCACAACTATCATCCGCTTCCCGTCGTCATCTCTTGGGCGGAAGGCTGCCGAGTCAAGGATCCAGAAGGGAGGAGCTACCTCGACTTCCTTTCGGCCTACTCAGCGGTCAACCAAGGCCATCGCAATCCCAAGATAGTCAAGGCCGCGAAGGACCAGCTCGACACCTCGACCCTGACGAGCCGGGCCTTCCATAACGACAAGATGGGACCCTTCCTCAAGAAACTCTGCGACTACACGGGTTACGAATGCGCCTTGCCCATGAACACGGGTGCAGAGGCGGTCGAGACCGCGCTCAAGGCGGCCCGCCGCTGGGGCGTCGAGGTCAAGGGCGTTGAGAACGGCAAACAGGAGATCGTCTGCGTCGACGACAACTTCCACGGCCGCACCATCGCCGTCATCTCGATGTCGAGCGATCCCGATTCCACCGTCAACTACGGCCCTTACGTCCCTGGTTTCAAACGCGTTCCCTACGGCGACGCGAAGGCCATCGAAGGAGCGATCACGCCGAACACGGTGGCCGTCATCGTGGAGCCCATCCAGGGCGAGGCAGGCGTCGTCACGCCCCCCGAGGGTTATCTCAAGGCAATCCGCGAAATCTGCACGAAGAACCGCGTCCTCTTCATCGCCGACGAAATCCAGACGGGCTTCTGCCGCACGGGCAAGCGCTTCGCCTGGCAGCATGAGGGGGCGCGTCCCGACATCATGTGCCTCGGCAAGGCCCTCGGCGGCGGCATCATGCCCATTTCGGCCATCGTGGCCGACCATGCGGTGATGGACGTCTTCACCCCGGGCACCCACGGCTCAACCTTCGGCGGCAATCCCCTGGCCTCCGCAATCGGCATAGCGGCCCTCGAGGTTCTCGAGGAAGAGAGGCTCGACGAAAACGCCGAAGGCCTCGGCACGATCTTCCGCGAGGAGATCGCGAAGATCCGCTGCCCGAAGATGAAGCTCGTCCGCGGCAAGGGCCTCCTCAACGCCGTCGTCTTCGAGAAGGGCTTCGAGGCTTGGGATGTCTGCATCGCCCTCAAGGAAGCCGGCCTCCTCGCCAAACAAACCCACGGCAACATCATCCGCTTCGCCCCTCCCCTCGTCATCACCGAGAAGGAACTCCGAGAGGCGATCGCCATCATCAAAACGGTTTTCGAAAAGATTTGAGGCCGGAGCAGCGAGCCGAATCTGCGCCCCGCCTCGCACGGCCACTCTTTCCAATTAGAACCTTCTAGAAGAGAGGGCCGCCCGGATTCATCCGGAACGGCCCTCTTCCTTTAATCTGCTTACTCGGCTGCCGAAGTCGCCTAACGCGGCCCAAGCCCGACGAAGTCAGACTCCTTGAATTGGGAAAGCATGTCGGCGGGTCCGAGGGCGACCCAGAGGATGGGCGCGTCGGTGAAATATTTGCGGAAGGCCCTCTCTATGTCGTCCGCGCCTACGGCCGAAACCTTGTCAACGTCGAGGAGCCAGGCGCGGGGATCGCCGAACTCGACGACGGAGCGGGCGATCTCGCCGGCGACCGCCGCGTTCGTCGTGATCTTGCTGTAGCTCTCATTGATGTAGATGGTCTTGTAGACGGGGAGGACCTCGGCCACGGCTGCCCTCGGCGAGCGCCCCTCGGCCGCCTTGGGGGCGACGCTCATGGCCCGTCCTGCTTCCAATTCGCCGGCGGCCTCGTCGAGATAGGATTTGATTTTATCGGGCGCCGAAGTCTTGAACACGCTGATCGAACCGTAACTCGCGCCGAAGGATCGCACGACGGCCCCTGGCGTGTACGCTGCCCCGTATTTGTCGCGCACCACGTTGAAGAGGAGGTCGGAATAGAGTCTCGCGGCTAGGCTCGCGGCGGCCCAGTCAGGCTCGGTCGGGGAAGGCGCCGCGAAATCTCCGCGAAGATAGGCGATGCCCTTCGAGGCGGCGAATTCCTTCTTGACAAGACGCGCCTTGACCCTTCCCTCGAAACTGGGAGCCGCCGAGGGAATTTCCATCTTGCGGTCGGGGATGGAACCAAAGGCCCTTTCGAGGCCGCCCTTCAATTCGGCAAGATCGTAATTCCCTACGGCGACGATGAAGAAGCGATTGGCCGAAAAGGTCGCGGCATAGCGCGCCTTCACCTTTGCGAGATCCATCGAGGCGAGGGACTCTTCCGTGCCGTCCGGGGTGGCAGCATAGGGGTGGCCGGCGAAGAAATCCTTGTTCATCTCGGTGGCAGTCGCCTGCCAGGGATCCTGTTCCTTTTTCTGGAGGGCCAGTTTCGCGTCGGAAAGGACTCTGTCGAAATCGGCGGGGTCCCATGCTGGGTCGTTGAAGGTGCTGGCCCAAATTGGAAGAAGCTCGTCGAAGTAGCGATCGAGGCAACTCAGGGTATAGGTGGAATAATCGAAGACGCTCCCGGTAGAAAAGCTGGCGCTCGTCTCGTCGAGTTTCGCGCTGAGTTTCTCGTAGGGCCACTCGCGCGAACCCCTGGCCATTTCGCGAAGCATCAGCGATTCGAGGCCCGCCTCGGATTCCTTCGTGATGAGGGTGCCACCGCGGAGAACGATGCTGAGGGAGCGAACCCGATTGGCGTCGTTGGTCCTGAGGACGACGGGTATGCCGTTCGAAAGACTGAAGGTCGAATAGGAAGGCGCGTTTTCGAGGGCGAAGGCTCCGGCCTTTCCCGAAGTGAAGATCGGCTCGAGAGCGTCGAGGCGGACCTGGGCCGCGCTGCTCCCCCTGGCCATGGCGGAAGTCCCCTGAGCGCCGGCTCCGAAGGCCAGACAGACGCCCAGAGCGAGGGCGACGAGGAGGGGTCTCCGATTGGCGAATGTCATTTCGGCTCGCATCATTTGCCTCCCTGCTGCTGCCACCAAAAGGCGTCGGCCGGCGTCACGTTCTCATAGCCCAGGGACTTTGCGCCCTCGTCCATCGCGGCGTCCTTGGCGGCATCACTCGAGTTTACGCGCACCCCAAGCTCCGAGGGTCTGTCGAGGATGTAGCTCCGTATCAAGGCGGATATGTCGTCGAAGCTCACCTTCCGGCAATTTTCTTCATAATTGTAAAAGTAGTCGCTCGAGGCGACCGACCACCAGAAAACCAGGACTCCCGACACGAAGGAGGAGGTATCCTCCATGCTGAGCAGGTTGTCGTCGACGAGCTTGCGCTTGGCGAGGGCAAGCTCCTCGTCACCGAAGTAGGTTCGCGGGTCCTTCGCGATCAACGCGAGCTCGTCTATCACCGCCTTTCGCAGAGCCTCGGCACGGTCGAGTATCGCTCCGCCCTCGCCTGCCCTCATGTAGGAATTGAAATACAGTACGCCCCCGTCCCTGGCGGTCGGATAGCCGAAATCGATGTATTCGGGGTCGTAGAGATCGGGCACCTTCTCCATGAGGTCTTTCTTGAAGCGACCCACGGGCGAGCGCGTGAGGAAGAGGAGGACGTCGGAGACGTAGCTGTTCTTGGTGTCGACGAGGACGTCGGGCCCTCGCCACTGAACACGAACGTTGTCGATGCCCTTGTAGTAGCCAGAATCTTTGTAGAGAAGGCGAATGTCGCCGGGGAAGGACGGTTGGGGCGGAACGCCGATGGCCTGGGCCGGGGCGCCTTGCCAGTCGCCGAACCATTTCTTCACCGAGGCGAAGACCTCGGCCGGCTTGACGTCGCCTCCGACGAGGATGGCCGCGTTCGAAGGCACGTACCAGGCAGCCTGCATGGCCTTGAGGTCGGCTACGGTGGCCCCTTCGACGTTCGATTCCGGCCCATCCACGTTTTTCCGCCAGGGATAGGTCGAAAAAGCCCTTGAATCGAGGGCGTTCTCGAAGATCTGGTCGGGGTCGGCATGGTAGCCCTTGATTTCGTTGAGCACGACGCCCTTTTCGGTTTCGAGCTTGGCTGGATCGAAGACGGGATGACGCACCGCCCATGACCAGAATTGGACGCCGTCGTCGAGCTTGGACGAGGGGATGGTGATGTGGTACTCGATGTCCTGCCCTCCCGTCGAGCCGTTCCAGTCGGGGACGCCCAGCGAATTGAGGGCCGCGGTAAAGGCGGCCTGATTGGGATACTTCTCGTTGGAGGCGAAGAGAAGATGCTCGTAGAGGTGGAAGAGACCGGCGTCCGACTTGTCCTGGGCGCTCGCTCCGCCCCGGAAGGCCACGCAGACGGTCGCCAGGGGCACCGAATGATTCTCCACGACAAAGATCTCGAGACCGTTGGGCAAGACGAGATGGGCCGGCCTATCGCCGGAAGTGGCTGAAATTGCCGCCGAGCCTTCGGCCGATAGGTTGAGCGAAAGGGCCGCGAGGGTTAAGGCCAGGAACAAACCAAAGGCACGCGCCCCTCCTCCCCTCATCGCGATGGATAATTTCTTCATGCAACCTCCTCTACTTCGCCTCGATGTGAACGATGCGAAAAACCGCCTTGTTAGCATCCCTGTGCCGAGCTATCATGCCAAGAGTCGGCCGGCAGCGAAAGGTGCATTTCGCCCGGGCTGCCAGGTTTCATGTGAAGGGATGGCCCCATGGATTCCCGTATCGTCAACGAAAAGGCCGAGGGCTACAGGGACAGGGTGCTCAGGCTCAATCCCTCGCTCATCGACGAACTGGGTCTCATCAAGCGAGGCATCCATCTCAAGATCGACGAATTCTTCGTATCCTGCTTTCCCTTCGACCTTTCCCTCGGCAAGGCCAGCCTCCTCGCCTCGCTTTCGCAGAAGGAAATCGATTTCTTCCGCAACTTGGCGAAACGCCCCCATAAGCTCAACCTGAATTTCAAGGTGCCCAGCGCCTCGAAGCCCATCACCTTTTTCGTACTATCTGATATCGTCGATTTCAGGAAGCCCAATGCCGATTCGCCCTATTGTTTTATAGATGTCGCGTTCAGGGAAACGCCCTTCGCCCTCAAGGAAATTCTCGTCACGTGGTTCGTCCAAAGCGATGAAGGCGAGGCATTCTTCGCCGACCCGACCGACCTCGCCGTCCCCCTCGAAAGACTCGGCGACTTCTTCGCGCATCCCCATGTGGCCCTCCTCAAAGACGGAGCGGCGGCGGACAGGCTCAGGATACTTTCGATGAGCAAGCGGGCTATAAGGGTCTTCGGCGAATATTCCGGCCCCCCGCCGGAAAAAGGGGAGATCCTCGATTTCGAGGCCCCGGCCGCGGAGGGAGCCGTGCCGATCAGGGGCGGTTGCGTCGAATTCACGACATCAGCCGAACTCCCGGGCTTCGCCTGGATCGGCGTGGAACTCGCCTACAATTCCTACCTGATCGCGCGCTTCATGCGTCTCTTCGTCGCGAAGAGGACAGGCGTTTCAATTTAGGGCGGGGAGGCTCAGGAGGAAGAGTGACCCGCCTTCGGGTCGGGGCGAATAGGTAAGATCGCCGCCTGCTCCCCTCGCCACGCTCCGGGCGAGGGCGAGGCCGATCCCGCTTCCCTTCTCCTTGGTGGTGAAAAATGGCTCGAAGAGTCTCGCTCGCGAATCAGGAGCCACGCCGCCCCCCCTGTCACCTACCGCCATGACCCAGGACCTGCCTTTCCGGACGACTTCGAGAGTGACCCAGCCCTCGGGATCGGCCTCGCGCGCGTTGGCCACGAGGTTGTCCAGGGCGAGGGAAAGCCGATCGGGATCGACGCGCACCATCGCTCCTCTGTCTCCGGTCGGCAGGGACAAGTCGATGCCTGACCTGCCCTCGCCGGCTTCGGGATCGTGTCGCTCCACGAAGGCTCGCATAAAATCTAGAAGTTCGATGTCGCGAGGGTCGCCAGGGCCCGCCTTGAGGAATTCCCTGATCCTGTCGGCCATGCCGGCGAGCCTTCTCACTTCCCCGTCGATGACATCGGCAGCCTTTCCCGCCAAGGAATTTTCCCCTTCGCGACGTCTCAGGGTGGCCGCCTGAATGCCGATCACGCCGAGGGGATTCTTGATTTCGTGGACCAGGGTCCTGGCCGCCTGCCCGAGCTCGGCCAGCTCGCGGTTGCGCGACTCCCTCTCCTTGAGTTCCCCATTCCTCCTCATGAGCACGAGGACGAGGAGGTAGATGCCCACGAGAACGAGGCTTAAAAGAAGGCCACCCGCCACAAGGACTGTTTCTCCCAAAGGCCGGGGCGGCACCGCATATTCAAGCCACATCGTGCGCGGGCTCGCGAAGAGGAGGCCGAGGGGGCTTCCTGGCGAAGCGCCCAGCCCAGGTGGGCCCATCATCCCGCCCATCGACGAGCCGAACCCGTCGGCTCCGAGGCCCCCTGAGCCGAGACCTCCCCCGCCCGAGCCTCTGCCCCCCAAGCCTCCACCCGCGCCATAGCCGCCGCGCATCATGCCGCCCTGCATCCCCTGGAGGCGACTCGGCCCTCCGGGGGCGGGCATGGGTCGCATGAGCCTGATCGTCGCCCCTCCAGGCCCTGACTCCGAGAGGACAAAGCTCCTCGCGCCGCGGTCGAGCTGCGGGGGAGCGCTGCCCTGCGCGGTGATCGCATTTCCGTCAGCATCGTAGACGCCGAAGCCGAGAACGGGACCGCCGACGAGATTCCCCTCGGGATTGTCGAGCCAGGCCTCGACGAGGGCGGCGGAGGCCCGGTAGATGTCGAACTGGAGGCTCAGGCTCCGTGTGCGCCTCTCCTCGAGGATCATCGCCCACACGAGGCCTATCACGAGAAAGAGCGCCGCCAGCGACAGTATGAAGCTGAACGTCGGCAGAATACGCTTCGGCGAGACCATGGTCGTGATCATAGCATGTCGCTGCCCCCTGTGCGGCAGGGGGTGGAGGAAGCTATCATCGAGACGTGGCAACGCAGGCTGATCGACTTCTCAAGCAGGCCCTCGAGGCGGGGATGGCCCGCGATTATCGCAGGGCGGCATCGATACTCGGGACGCTTGTTGCCGGAGGCGAGGCGCCGCCGGAGGCCCTACTCTATCTCGGGAGAAGTCATCAAGCCCTAGGCGAACTTGGCAGGGCGATAGACGCATTCCGCGCCTATCTACGCTCCGGTGGCGACGAGGCGAAGGGGCGGTTTTTCCTCGGCCGCGCCTATCTCGCCGGCGGTCTCCACGCCGAGGCAGCCAAGGCCCTTCGCAAGAGCGTCGAGGCCGATCCCTCGAAGGCCAGCAGCTGGGCATTGCTCGGCGCGACGGAGCTCAAGCTCAGGAAGAGCGGGGCTGCCGTCGCCCACCTTGAAAAGGCTGTCGGCCTCTCCCCCCAGGACCCCCGGGTCTATCGCGGTTACCTCAACGCCCTTTTCGTCCGAGGCATTCGCGACTTCCTCCGCGGAGACAGCGAGCTTGCCGCACAGACCTTCGGCTTCGTGGCCGACAACGGCTTCGATTCCACGGCTCTCAGGCTCTGGAAGGCCCGGGCCCTCCGCGATCTGGGCCGGGACGCCGAGGCCCTCGTCGACTGCGAGGCCGCCCTGGCCCAATCACCCGGCGATCCATCCATTTCCTGGCTCAAGGCGGGTATCCTCCTCGACCTCGGCAGAAGGAAGGAAGCCCTCGCCCTCGCGGAAAAGCTCGGTTTGACGGGCCTCGGGGGCAGGCAGGGACCGGCCGATCGAGCTTCCCTCGACATGCTCAGGGCCGCCTCGGCCTTCAAGAGCGGCGACTGGAAGGCTGCCGCGACGGCGGCGCTTTCCGCCCTGCGCGAGGGCACTGAAATTCCGCAAAGCGCTCGGGCAGGCCTTCACGCGATGGCGGCCGAAAGCCTCCGCATGACCGGCAACCCGGCGCGCGCCAGGGAGGAGGCGGAGAAGGCCGTCGCGGCAGATCCCCGTTCCCCGGAACTCAGCCTCAACCTCGCCTTCGCCCTTTTCGATCTCGATCACCATGACGAGACCCTTGGCGAAATCGCTCGCGCGCGGAGTCTCGGAGCGGAGGCAGCCGACTGCGATTATCTCGAAGCACTCTGCTGTTCGAGGCGAGGCGAACGGAACGAATGGGCCCTTGCAAAGCTCCAGGAAAGGCTCCACGGCGATAGTCGGGCAGGTCTGGCTCCCGATAAACGGCACCTCTTCGCCCTCGGCGAGTGCCTTTACCGCGGGGGGCGTCCCGATCTCGCGCGGGGCTGGTTCGAAAAGGTCGTGGAACTCGATCCCGGACACGAGCTCGCCCTCCTCTACCGCATTTCGGTCGGCGAGTCCCTCGGAGACGCGACACTCAGGGCCCATGCCTGCAAGGACTATCTTGCCCGTTTCCCCGACAATATCGCGATCAGGTGGGAGTACGCCGAGCTCATCTCGGGAAAGGGCGACTGGAAGACCGTCGCGAAGCTTCTCGAGGAGGGACTCCCCTGGGCCGGGAGCTCGTCGAGCTATCGCCGCATGTTGGCACGGGCATTCCGCGAGACTCGCCGCTGGCGCGAAGGCGCCGTCCTCTATCGGGATCTCCTCCTCGTCGACCCGAGCGACGGAGAGCTCCTCATGGCCCTCTGCCTTTGCCTCCACAACGACGGTAAGTCGGCCTTCGCCTGGGCCCTTCTCGACAAGGCTCCCGCAGCGGCCCTCGGAAGAGCCGGCCCCTGGGTCGTCAAGGGCATGCTATCGGAAAAGCTCGGCAAGGCCGAATCGGCCTTCGACGCCTATCGCCGCGCCGTCGAAATCGAGCCGGGCATCGAAAGGCCCTGGAGGGAACTCGCGCGAATCTACGAGGAGAAGGGACTCTACGCCTCCGCACAGGAAGCCCGGGAAAGGGCCGCGGCGGCACTGCCGAAGGGGGACATCCCGAAACCCGTCAAACCCGCCTGACCGGCGCGCTCGCTTCGGCGTGACAGCTCAGCCGCTCTCGGCTATACTTGCGGCTAGCACATGCAAGAGGAGGATTCGATGCCCGTCAAAGCGATGGACCTGTTCGATGCCTATCAAAAGAGCGCCCTACCCAAGGATCACGGATTCCTCGTGTCCTCCTTTTTCAGCGCGAGCACGGCCTATTCGCGTTACGAGGTCGTTTCCTATTCCAACGTGAAATCGATCTATCCCAACGAGGCCGGCCTGACCTTCCAGACGGATGGAAAGAAGATTTTCATCCTCGTCGAGCCCTCGAACTACCATCAGAAGGGCACAGAGCCCTTCCTCCGCGACAGCTCCGAGCAGATTCAGCATCGATTCAGCGAACTCGAGCTCTACAACTGCAAGAACTTGGCGAAGGTCTATTACAGCAAGGAACCGGTGATGTCCTACGGCTCCTTCACCATCATGAGGCCGACGGGCATCAATTTCTCCTTCGTCTTCTACGCCCTTCCCGATATTAAGGAAAGCCTTAACACCTTCTTCGAAAAGACCTTCAACAAGGAAGCAGGACTCCCCCTCGCCGACTGCAAGAAGATCGCGCCGGCCATTACGCAATCCATCGTGACCAAGATGGGCTTCACCTCGACGGAAGCCTGAGGCAAGCTGCCGGTCAATGGGCTGGCAGCTTGCCTTGCGATTCCCAAAGGGAATCGCTGTCTTGTCCGGATTAAGAGTCGCCCGCGTCGGCCACCGCCGGCAAAAACAAGAGGCCGTCCCGAAGGACGGCCTCTTGTTTTTGGGCTTTGGCGAGTGAAGGCGCGGGGCACAGCCGGCCTTCGCGTCTCTCACTCGGCCTTGGCCGCCGCCTGCCTCTTTTCGATCTCGGCCTGGGCGACCGCGGTGATCGAGAGGGGCACTTGATAGGGTGAACAGGAAACGTAGTCCAAGCCGGTCTCCATCGTGAAGCGGATGTTGTCCGGATTGGCGCCGTGCTCCCCGCAAAGGCCGGTCACGAGGCCGGGACGGCTGATCTTGCCGCGGCGCACCGAGGTCTGGATCAGGTCCTTGACCGGAGGGGTGAGGAGGGAGAAGGGATTGCCTTCGACGAGGTCGTAGGTCGAGTAATCCGGCATGAAGGAGTTGAAGTCGTCCCGGCTGATGCCCAGGGTCGTCTGCGTGAGGTCGTTCGTGCCGAAGCTGAAGAACTCAGCGTAGCGTGCGATCTCGCCCGACTGGAGGGCCGCCGCGGGCAGCTCGATCATCGTGCCGATCTTGTAGGGAATGGCCTTGGCGCCGAGTTCCTTCCGTACCTCCTCCTCTATCTCCACGAGACCTCGGAAGGTGCGCCCCTCAATCTTCTTGCCGTAGACGATAAGCTTGAGCTCGGCCGCGTTCATGACGATCGGGATCATCACCTCGGGGCGGACGTCGACCTTTTCGGACTGGAGCTTGTAGGCGGCCTCGAAGATCGCGCGCACCTGCATCTCGTAGATCTCGGGGTAGGTGACGGCGAGGCGGCAACCGCGGTGCCCGAGCATCGGGTTGAATTCGGCAAGGGCGTCGCAGCGGGCCTGGATCTCAGCTTTGGAGAGCTTGGCCGCGCTCTTGCGCGCGCCGAGGTGGGCGACGAAGGATTCCATTTCCGCTGCGTTGTGGGGCAGGAACTCATGGAGGGGCGGATCGAGGAGGCGGATGGTGACTTCCTTGCCCGCCATCGTCTTGAAGAGGCCGTAGAAATCCTCGCGCTGCATCACCTTGAGCTTGTCGAGGGCCTTGATCCTGTCTTCCTTCGTGTCGGCGAGGATCATCTCGCGGAAGACGTTGATGCGTTTCTCGTTGAAAAACATGTGCTCCGTGCGGCAGAGACCCACGCCTTCGGCTCCGAAGAGGAGGGCGAGGGCGGCGTCGCGGGGGCTGTCGGCGTTGGCGCGCACGTGGAAATGCCCCATCTCGTTTTTCGCGAGGCGGATGAAGTCGAGGAGACCCGAATCCTCGGGTTTGGGCTCGATGAGATTGGCCTTGCCGAGCCAAACCTGGGGCTTGCCGTAGAAGGGCACGTTGATGGTGATGTATTCGCCCTCGGCGAAGGCGATCTCTCCGATCGTGGCCTTCTTGCCGCGTATCTTCATCTCGGGCTTGACGAGGGAGACCTTGCCATACTGGCGGGCGACGACGGAGGCATGGGCCGAGAAGCCCCCTTCGCAGGACAGGACGCCAGTGGCCACCTCGATGGCCTTCACGTCTTCGGCGAAGGTGGAGGGCATGACGAGGAGCATGCGCTTGTCCTCGCCCTTCTGCTGGGCGGCGCGATGGGCCTCAAGGAGGGACTCGGTGCTGAAGTAGACCCTGCCTATGGCGGCGCCCGGAGCGCCCGCGATGCCGCCGATGACCCCCGGGAGCTTTTTCACGCTCGCCAGATCGACTATGGGATGGAGGATTTCGTTAAGGCGGCCAGGAGCGATGGATTGGACGACGAAGGTCTCGCTGACGATCTTTCGCGAGGCCAGATCGAGGAGGAGCTTGAGGTCGGCCTGGGTGCTCTTGGCCACGACCTGGCGCTGCTCGATGAGCCAAAGCTTCCCCTTCTCGATGGTGAAGCGGATCTGCCTGATCTCCTTGTGCCTGTCCTCGAGCTTGCGTGCGATCTTGTCGAGTTCCTTGAGATAGGCGGCGTCGATGTCGTTGATGTCCTTGCCCGATGCGCCTAATTCATTGAAGCGTTCCTGGTAGAACTCGCCCTGGAGCTTTCGCTCTCCCGTCACGATGTCGCGGGTGTAGAAATCACCCGAGGAGGAGTTCTTGCCATAGTTGCCGTAGACCATGGGCTGGACGATCAAGGCCGTATCCTCGGCGTCCTGCTCGTCCAATCTGATGAGCTTCGACACGAGAGAAAGGATGGCGCCGTACTGGGCGCGAGCGCTGTCGAAGAAGCCGGCGGGGAGGCTTTGCGCGTATTCGTCCATGAGGGCCGATGCGGCCTTGGCGGTTTTGGCGCCTTCGAGTCCCTTCGCCGCCTTCGCGACGATGAGGGCAAGGGCTTCCTTGTCCTTCGTCCGGCCCTCGATCTCGGCTATGCGCTCCTCGATGGAAAGCACGCCGCGGGCGAGGAAATGGACCTCGTTGGCCGCGAAGGCAGGGCCGACATTGGCGGAGAAGGCCTCGACCGTGTCCTTGGCGAGCCCGAAATTGTGCAAAGTCGGCCAGTTGGAGACGGCCAGATTCGGCGACACCACGACCTTGAGGAGGAGGGGATTCTTCGCGTCGCCGACCTTCTTTCCTACCAGCTCCTCGATCTTTTCGAGGGCGGGCAGGAGATAGGACGAAGCCTTGGGATCGTCGAGCTTCGCAGCCGCGTTGGCGTCCACGATGAAACCGGGGAGGATCGGCAGGCCGAGCTCCGCGAATTCCATCGCCTGCCTTCCGCGCTGGCCAAGCTTGTCGATATCGACGCCTTTCCTGACCGAAAGGCTCTGGCTGAAATAATGGATATTGTCTTTCATGACCTTTCCTTTTCCTTCCGCCCGACTTAGAAGAGGACCATGACCGAATTGACCGGTCCGCGCAGGAAGGCCTCGTACATGCGGCTCGCGCCCTGGGCTAGATATCGCTGAAGCTTGGCGACGTCGGAGATTTCGTCGCCGGCGACGGCGAACTGGATCGTCGAACCGTGTTTCACCTTGCCCCATTTGAAGAGGGCGTTGAGGTTGGTGATGCGCTCGCCGTCATAATAGACGAGGACGGTGAGGTCGGGATGCTTCGAATTGTAACTTGCGATGATGCGCTTCCAGGCCTCGACGTTGCCGTTGTGAAACAGCTCGTTCGTGACGGGAACCGAGTACATGGGCGTCATCTTGCTGCCCGGCTTGATCGCGCGTTCGGCTTCGACGGCGGGCTTGTGCTCCGGCTCGGGAGCCGCCGCTTCCACGGTCGCAGCCGGCGCCTTGACCGCGGCCTTCGCCTTGGACGGAACGCCCTTTGCCGCGGCCTTGGCTGCTGTCGCCGTGGCGGCCTTAGCCGTGGCGGCCTTATCCGCCTTGCCTTTGGCGGGCTTGCCTTCGGCCGAAGCCGCCTGCTTGTAGGCGCAGTCGCCTTTCAAGAATTCGGCCTTCGGCTTGATGGTCTTGCCCGAAAAAAGTTCGATAACCGCTCGCGCCGTGGCGTCGAGAAGGGCAGGATCGCCCTCCTTTGCAAAGCGGCCGGCCCAAACAGTCATGAGCTCCGAACGGTTGACGCGGTTGATGGTGGAGATCCGCGCCTTATTTTTCGGATTCACGACCAGGACGCCGAGGTCGGGGTGGTGATAGACGACGACGAGATCCACGCCGTTCCAGCCCGAGACTTCCTCAGCGATCGCGGCTATGTCCGTGGCCGCCCCCCTGAGGTTGGCCGCGACGGCCCTATACCCGTACTTGTCGCCGAGTACCATCGAAACGACGGCGGGAAACTGGTCTTTCGAAAGGCTTCCCTGGTCGCCAAGCTCGGCGAGAACGTCGGCTAGGTTTTCCTTGTCCGCCACCCTGTCGAGGATGCCAAGGGTCGATTTGATGTGCCGGACACTTGCGTTGAAGCCCGCCCTGTCGGCAAGGCCTTCGAATTGTGTGGTCATAGCCTTCATGATCGAACATCCTCCTTGAAAAGAAAAGGGCCGCCCGATCAAAGTTTGATGGGCGGCCCGCGAGTCACGAACGAATAGATCGATCTGAGCCGGAAAGGACCAGCCCTTTGCTGGCCCTCCCGGGGCTCAAGGGGATCAAACCTCCCTCAGACCGCCTTCGTCGCGGCGTCCGCGCTTCGCGGCCGGTTTGGCCGGGGCCGTCTTCGCCTTTGCGTCGACGACGCCCTTGGCGGGAGCCCTTCGGCGCGCAGGGGCGGGTGCCGCCTCCGCGGTCGTCTCGGGCAGGGCGGGCTCGGCATTGAGCATGCTCAAGTAGTCGTTGGCGGGACCGCCATGGGCCGGCTCCTCGGTCGGGTTGGTCGAGAAGCTCTGGGCGAGGTCCTCGCGGACGGTCGAACGGCGGCGGCTGAAGCCGGCGAAGGCCGCGTCCTGGAAGCCCTTCGACACGCCGTGGAGGAACTCGTTGAGCACGTTGGCCATGCCGTCGAGGGTGGCCTTCTTGCGTTTGATCGAGCAGATGTCCACGTCGAGGAGGAGTCCCGGTTGGACATGGTAGGGGTTGATCATGTAATCAAACTTGTCGAACTCCTTCTGGAGGAAGGTAAGCCTCTCCTCCATCACACGGCGCTCGATGGGGTACTGGTAGGTGTACATAGACTTGAGCTTGTCGACCATGAGGATGAGGCGTTTGCGGAGCTTGTCCTTCTCGAAGAGGTAGGTGCGGTTCATCTTCTCGACGTCGGTCTCCGCGGGCTTCACGAAGGAGATCTCGTCCCAGACCTTCTCGATGTCCTCGTAGAGGGGCTCGCCGGTCTTGGCCTTGATGCGCGAGCGGATCTTGCCCTTGTAGATATTAGAAAGATCCTTGAAGTCGGTGACGCGCTTGAGGAATTTGGAATCCTCATACTTCATCTCGAGAACGTCCCAGAGATGGGCGACCTCGGTCTCGAAGCTCTTGAGCTGGACGTCGTAGGCCTTGCGCTCCTCGATGAGCTGGGCGTTGTCGTAGTACTGGAGTCGGATCTGGTAGCGCTCGTCGGGAAGGACGGCGGTGTTGGTGTCCTCGTACTCGCGGATGAAGAGGAGGCGGGCGTTCTTGAGGTTTTCGATGTACTGGTAGCCCATCTTGGAGGTGTCGAGGATCGAGGTGATTGAGTTGACGGCCGTGTTGTAGCCGCGATTGCGGATGTTCTCGATGTCGACGATCTTCTTGAGGTTCTCTCGGACGTTCATCTGGTCGAAGGTGGAGGGATCGATCTCGGCACGGAGATTGTTGATCCTCTCCATGAGGTCCTTCGCGATGATGCTGTAGCGCTTGGACTTGGGATTCTCGGTATCGTCGTCGGTGAAGTCCTTCACGTGGTTGATCTTCTCGAAGATGATCTCCGTGTCGCCCATCTCCTCCTTGCCGGCGTCGACGAGGCGATCCTTCACCTTGTCGATCTCCTTGTCGATCATGTCGATCAGGTGCTTGGAGATGAGATCCTTGATGAGGTACTCGACGGTGACCTGATAATGGAAGATCGGGCTGATGAGTTCGGAATCGAGGATGTTGACCGAGAGCTTGACGTCGGTGACGGTCTTGGGCTTGTAGATGTTGTCCTTGAAGGCGCACTTGACGACGGAATAGGCGTTCTCGCCGCGGATGAAGGCGCCGACATCGGTCTTCTGCCGAAGGAGGGCGTTGGTCAGGTTCTCGAGCTCGTTGATTCCGCGCTGGATGTGGCCCTGGAGGTGGCCGAACATGTTGACCATCGACTTCTCGACTTCGCCGGTGTTGAACTTGTCGGCGCCGCCGACCTGGTCGAGGAGCTCGGCGATTTCCTTGGGCGTGTAGCGCGCCAGGCCCTTCATCTCTTCCTTGTCGATGAAGTTCCTGACCTTCTTCACCATCTCGTCCTCGGTGGTGACCATGAAGCGGTTGAACATGTTCTGGTAATTCTGATTGAAGTAGTTGTAGAGCTTTTCCTTGACGCCGCCCATCACGTCGAGGCGCTCGAGGACTTCCTTGGGAAGGCGCGCGTTCAAGTGGTGGAGAACCTTGTTGGTCTCCTCTTCGAGAAGCTGATTCGTCTCGCGCTGCTGGTCACGACCCTCCTGGGCCAAGGAATTACGGGAGCCGACCGCGCTCGGCTTCTCGGGATGAAATACATTAGGACTCTTGGGAAGATCTATCGCGCCCATAGGTTCTCCTTATTTGGCGTAAAGGCCAATTTCTGCATTATAGTAGGCAGAGCCGAGTTGAAATGTAAAGACTTGGCGAAAATTTATGGGATGCTATTTTCACATAATATGGAAGAAAACATGCCGAGCGTTGCCGTGGCGACGAAGGCCGCGCAGCGCGGAAAGGATTGGCCGTGAGCGTCGATGGCAGATTGAGGATGGCGACCTTTGTCGCCGCGATGGCCTTTGCCGGACTTTTAACCGTCCATGGCGAGAACCGCCCGGGAACCATCGACGAGATAATCCTCGTCGACAAGTCGCTGTCGATGAGGGCGACTTTCGGCGAGGTGAAGAATTTCGCGGCGAGCGATCTCATCTCCACCCTCCTCGTACCCGGCGACAGGCTCATCATCGAGGATTTCTTCGGCAAGGTGGAGAGGCTCTACGGGGGCACGATCAGATCCGAGGCGGACAAGGCGGAAGCGATACGAAAGCTCGAGTCGATCGTCGCTGACGGGGCCTACACGGACATCGGCGCGGCCCTCGACAAGGCCGAGTCCGACCTTCAGGAGCTCGGCAACCCGGATAGACCCAAGTATGTCGTGCTCCTCACCGATGAGCGTCAGGAAGCCCCCCCCGGGTCCCGCTACGTATCGGCCGATTACCGCCTGCGCCATCCGGCCCTCACCTACGTGAGGCGCATCGACAAGGGCGCCTATCGGGAGATCATCGTCGGCCTCGACGTGGGAGCCAGGGTGGACCAGGCCGCGCCCGGCATCATGAGGCTCCTCGACAAGCCGCCCTCGAGGAGCGACGCCGACTTTCCGCCCCTTCCCCCGGGCAGCTCCCCTGAACTTTCGCTGGGTGAAACGGGCGGAGGAGGAGGCGCGGTCGCCACGTACCCGGCCGACAAGGCCGGCTCCGCGGAGAGCGGCGTCGGAGCGGCGGCAAAGTCAGGCGGATCGACCCTCTTCGTCATCCTCATCCCGATTTTGGCCGTTGTCGTCCTTGCGGGGGCGGCTGGTGGGACACTAGTATTTCTGAGAAGACGAAATCGCGACAGGGAGATGCATGACTCTTGAAGAGGCGGCCGGCTACATCCGGACCTTCGACAGCTTCGTCCTCGCCTCGCACGATGGTCCCGACGCCGACGGCTTGGGTGCCGCCTACGCCCTCACCATCATGCTCGAAGGCCTCGGCAAACAGGCCCGCCTCGTCTTTTTCGAAGCGCCCTCCCGTCGACTCGCCTTTATCGACAAAAGGGGATGGTTCGATCGCGTCCAAGAGTCGACCGAACTTCCCTTCGCCCCGGAGAGAACCTGCGCAATCGTCGTCGACACCCACGACTTCGCCTTCCTCGGCTCGAGGATGGAAGGCCTCGTGCGTTCGGCCAAGGGCCTTCTCGTCATCGATCACCACGAAATCAAGGGACAGCTCGAAGAGGGTTTTGTCGTCGACTCGACGGCCTCGAGCAGCTGCGAGATGGTCTGGCGCCTCGCCTCGATCCTCGGAGCCTCCTTGAGCCTCGACGCGGCTGAGGCGATATTCGCCGGCATCGTCTTCGACACGGGGTCCTTCGCCTATCCGAAGACCAGTGTTACCACCTTCGCCTGCGCCCTCGATCTTGTTCGGTTGGGCGTCAAGCCCTACGTCATCCACGGTCGCGTCTACGAATCCGGAACCGTGGCCTCCCTCCTCCTCGAACGAGTCGTCCTCGGCAGCCTCGACCTCGAGCTCGGCAAGCGTCTGGCCTTCCAGATAATGAGGCTCGCCGATCTCGAAGCCACCGGTTCCCTGTACGAAGACGCGGAAGGCTTCGTCAACACGCCCCTCAAAAGCGCCGAAGTCGAGGTCTCGGTCCTCATCAAGGAAAACAGCGAAGGGCGCTGGCGTTGCTCGCTCCGGTCGAAGGGAAAGGTCAATGTCGCGAGGATAGCGCATGGCTTCGGTGGAGGCGGCCATTGGACCGCCGCGGGCTTCACCTCGACCTTGCCTCTTGAAGAGCTGAAATCGGCCGTGTTACAAAACATCGAAGCGGCCTTCGTCACGCCCCAGGGTCGCGAGGAGCCAAGGCCCGCCGCGACCCCGTGACGGTCGCGCCCCAGGGCTTGGCGCATCCGGGCGCATCGGGATATTCCCTCGGAGCTCCATGAAAAAGCTCGCAACTTCGATCTTCCTCGTCGTCTGCGCCGTCGCCGTCGTCTTCATCGGCTGGTATTGGTGGAAATCGGCCAACGAAAGACGAGACGCGTCCCGCCCCGTCATCACGAGGAGGCTGGTGGTGGCCGACGCCGCCTCGACGGACAAACAGGGTCTGGCGGCGCCCGACCGCGGCGTCGCGACGAATCGCATCGACGCCCTGCCCGACGAGGTCGTCCTCGACGTCGAATCGCTCAACCTCGACGCCGACGAGGGCGAAGAGCAGATCATGACCGTTCGCAAGACTGGCGCGGGCGCGTCCGGCGGCGGTCTCGCCATCGTCATCGCGGACACGGTTCCGGGCCGGCGAGGCTGGTTCCGTTCCTGGGAGAGCCCCATCCCCGTCACGAAACTCACGACCCTCCAGCTCCAGGCCCGCGACGTCATCGGCGACCACTGGCTCTCCATCGTCGTGACGGGCATGAACGAGAAGAACGAGCAGACGCTCACGATCTTCCGCGAGGTCCGCGGCTCGGAGAACACCGGGCTCCAATACGCGCCCATAGCCTCCGTTGTCGGCGACTCGGTCCGGATCGAGGACGCCGACCGGCCGGAAAGTTACCAATTAGGTCAAACTGAGGGCGCGCCCTCGGTCATACTATCCTTCTCCAAGGACGCCGCTTCCCAGAATCCCCTCGATCAGCTTCGCACGACCTGGTCGTGGGACCCGAAGAAGAAATCCTACGAGATCACGGCGAAGGATCCCATCCCGGGTGCCCAGGTCGAGCGCGATATCGCGAACAAGGTGCTCACCGGCCGAGAATCCGACTTCGAGAATTTCTTGCAGGGCGTCTGGTACGACGCATCCATGGGGCCCAAGGATCCGAAAACGCGGCTTCTCGTGTTCGACAGGGCGGGCAATTCCATCGTCTTCTACTCGGGAGATTCCCAGGAAGTGTTCCATTGGAACGAATCCCACGCGACGCGAACGGGCCTCTACGTGGGGGCGCAAAACGAATCCGTGCCCACCCTTCGTCGCCTTATGGACATCGAGATGACGGGCGCCGACGCCATTTCCGTCCGGGTCTTCGAGGATCTTCTCATGAAGATCGAATCGGAGAATCGCTGGGACGGCAATTACCGCCGCTTCCACGAAGACGCCCAACCGGCTGCCAAGAGCCCCGGCCCCCTGCCCATCGAAGGGCTCTGGACCGGCGACGCGGTCAAACTCGTCTTCGGCGCGTCGAGCTATACGCTCAGCCAAGGTGACGTAAGCAGCGCGGGTCGCTGGATCCAGTACACGGTCGGCAAGGACAGTCTCATCGAACTCATCGGCGAAGGACCCGGCGCGAAAAGGCGCAATTTCATCGTTGAAATCACGAGCGCCGGCAACGGGGTTCGCAGCGTCGTCCTCACGCCCGTGATTCCCACCATCAACGGGCCCGAGAGGGCGGAGGAACCGAGAATCCAGGCCACGCAGAGCTACAGACGCTGATCGAGCTCGCGGGCGATGCGCCGTCGGGTCCGACCTGCGGCGCCCGGCCCTCCGGGGCCTTACAATTGGCTTCCTTTTTCGCCATTATCGCCTGAAACATCAGGCGGCTCGCGATGCGCAAGGTATCGGCGCGGCCCGCTGGAAGACGAAGGGGAATCCCGCATGAAGGTCCTGAAATTCGGCGGTACGTCGGTCGGCAGTCCAGACGCGATCCGGAGGGTCGTCGACATCGCGCTCGAGAATCCGGGTGCGATCGTCGTGGTATCGGCCCTCGGCGGGGTGACGGACGCCATCATCGGCACGGCCCGTGAAGCCGTTGCCGCCGTCGATGGAGACGCGACGGCTTGGACTGAGCGATTCGAGGGCATCGCCAAGCGGCATCAGGATACGCTCGCCGCCGTCGCCAGCGGACCACGGCTCCTCGAGGCGGCCAAGGAGGCCGATCGCCTCCTCAGCGACCTCAGGGAACTCCTCCGGGGCGTCGCCCTGCTCAGGGAGCTTTCGCCGCGAAGTCTCGATCTCCTCGTCAGCTTCGGCGAGCGGCTCTCGGCGCGCATCGTCACCGCGGCCCTCCTCGAGGCGGGCCTCAGGGCGGCCTATGTCGACGCTCGGGAGATCATCGTGGCCTCGGGCCCTTACGGCAACGCCCGGCCCATCAAGGGGCCGACCGAGCGCGCCATCGTCGAGCGCGTCGACGGGCTCCACACGCCCGGCGAGACCATGCCCGTCATCCCCGTCGTCACCGGCTACATCGCGAGGACGGAAAAGGGCGACACCATCACCTTCGGCCGAGGCGGCTCGGATTATTCCGCTGCCCTGATCGCGGCCGCGATCGACGCCGAGGAACTCGAGATCTGGACCGACGTCGACGGCATCCTCACCGCGGACCCCCGCAAGGTGGCCGACGCCTTCAGCATACCCGCGCTCAATTACGAAGAGGCGATGGAGCTCTCGCATTTCGGCGCCAAGGTCATCTATCCGCCGACCATCCAGCCCGCCCTCGAAAAAGACATACCTATCAGGATCAGGAATTCCTTCAACCCGAACTTCCCCGGCACCGTCATCACCTTCGATGCGCCACCGTCGAAGTACCCGGTGCGAGCGGTCACCTCGATATCCCCCATCACCCTCGCGCGACTCCAGGGCCCTGGCATGATAGGCGTCCGCGGCGTCGCCGGTCGCCTCTTCGCCTGCCTGGCGGACAAGGGCATCAATATCGTCCTGATTTCCCAAGCCTCGAGCGAACGCTCGATCTGCTTCGCGATTTCGCCCTCGGACAACGATCGCGCGCTCGCGGCGATCGACGAGGAATTCGCCGTCGAGCTCGCGGACGGCAGGGTGGGCGTGCCGATCCTCGAGGACGACAAGGCCATCATCGCCGTCGTGGGCGAGCGCATGCGGCATAAACCGGGAATTTCCGCGAGGATCTTCGGGGCCCTCGGCGGCTCCGGCGTCAACGTGGCGGCCATAGCCCAGGGCTCGAGCGAGCTCAATGTGTCGGCCGTCATCGAGGAAAAGGACGAGGCGAAGGCCCTGCGCGCGATGCACGACGCCTTTTTCCTCGCGGGCAAGAAGTCCGTGAACGTGTTTCTCGTCGGCCATGGCGTGGTCGGCACCACCCTCCTGGACCAGCTCCGCGAGCACAAGACCATCCTCCTCCGCGATTTTTCCGTCCGCGTCAATCTCGTCGGCATCTCGGACCGGAAGAGGATGCTCCTCGATTCCTCGGGCATCGATATCGAGGCCTGGAAACACGAGCTCGAAACCAAGGGCGAGCCGGCGGACCTCTCCTCCTTCGTCGCCAGGGCGAAGACGATGGGTCTGCCCAATTCGGCCTTCGTCGACTGCACCGCCTCGACCGAGGTGCCGCTTCTCTACCCCGAACTCCTCAAGGCCGCGGTCGCCATAGTCACCCCCAATAAAAAGGGTAACTCCGGAAGCCTCGCCGCCTGGCGTGAACTCATGGATACGGTCCGTCAGACGGGCACGACCTACCTCTACGAAACCACGGTGGGTGCAGGCCTTCCCGTGATCTCGACGATGAAGGATCTCCTCGTTTCGGGGGATCGGATCATCAAAGTCGAGGCCATGCTCTCGGGCACACTCGGCTACATCCTCGCCAACTTCGATCCGGAAAAGGGCCTGGCTCGCCTCGTCAGGAAGGCCAGGGAGCTCGGCTACACCGAGCCCGATCCCCGCGAAGATCTCGGGGCCGTCGACTTCGCGAGAAAGGCCCTGATCATCGCGCGCGAGTGTGGTTTTGCCTTCGAGTACAAGGATGTCGTCATCGAGCCAATCGTCTCCGCGGCATGCATGGCGGCACCCAATCTCCAGGCCTTTTATGCCGCCCTCGAGGATGAACGACTTTTCGAAAGGCGCTTCGAGGCGGCGCGGGCCAGGGGAGCCAATCTGGTCTTCACGGCGACGATCTCGGCCGAGGGCATCCGTCTGGCCCTGCAAGAGGTCCCGCCCGAGCATCCCCTCCACGGTCTCAACGACGCGGAAAATGTCGTCACCTTCACCACCGCGCGCTATTCCACGATGCCCCTCGTCGTGCGCGGGCCGGGGGCTGGAGCGGCGGTGACGGCTGGAGGGGTCTTCGCAGACATCGTGAGGATAGCGCGCTCGGCATTCTGAACAGCTCAACAACTTTGGTATGAAGGCGGCGAATCTCACCTGCCGAAACAGAAGTATCACTTTTCGAACTTGCCGTGTTTTCCGCCTCGAAATGCCTCCTCCTCCGAAAAGGAGAAGATAGAGGAATGTCTATTTTCAGCCTCACCATTCTTGACCCCCCAAGGATCGGGTGGTAGCGTCCTCTTTCATAATGACAGTTCGGCGCCCTGCCCGCTTTGGCAAACCACGCTTCGAGATTTCCGAGGCTCGATCGTGAAGATTGTCCTCGTCCAGTTCGCGCCTGCCCGCGACGGCAGGGCCGCTAGCCGGCAGCGAGTCGCGACCCTCCTGTCGGAGGCACAGGGCGACTGGTTCGTCCTACCCGAAATGGCCCTCTCGGGGTTCTCGATGAATCTAGGCGCGGCGAGCTGGGGCGACGAGGATTTCGCATTCTTCGCGGGGCTCTCCCAGCGAAAGCAGGCTTACGTCACGGTCGGCGGCGTCCGCAAAGGCAGGAACTGCGCATTTACTTTCGATCCCAAGGGCGAGTTGATTTCGACCTACGAAAAGAGGCATCTCTTCTCGATTTCCGGCGAAGACAAGACTTACAAGGCCGGAGATGGGGTGGAAGGCTTCGAGCTCGAAACGCGGACGGGAACGAGGCTTGGTGTCGGACCTTCCGTCTGCTATGACCTCCGTTTTCCCTACCATTATTGGAAACAGGCTCCCGGGGCAGGCATCTTTTTCGTGATCGCGGCCTGGCCCCGGTCGCGGCGCGAACATTGGCGAAGCCTGCTCGCCGCCCGGGCTATCGAGAATCAGGCATTCGTCGTCGGCGTCAACCGAACGAGAGACTCATACCCCGCAAAGGAGCGGGACAGGTTAGGCGATTCGGGCGAGTCCGAAACGGAGTACGCCGGCGATTCACTCCTCCTCGACCCGAGGGGAAGGATCCTCCTCGATTGCGGCGAGGCGGAAGGCGCCTTCGCCGCCGAGATCGATCCGGCCGAGGTCGCCGCGTGGAGGAATCGCTTCGGAGCCATGGCCGACAGACTCGAGTGAATAAGACCGACGGGCTTCCCCAAGAGGGAATTCCCGAACACATAGGATCGCATCGCACCAAGCGAAAGGAGAAGAGCATGAAGAGACTCATCGTCGCAGCCCTCGCAGCGGCCTCGGCCGCGGCCCTCGCGGCGGCCCCCCTGCCCTCGGTCATCAAGATCGGGGCGGCGGAGACCCTCACCGGCGACAACTCGTCGTACGGCATTTCGATCAAGAAGGGCCTCGACCTCGCCCTCGAGGAGATCAATTCCTCGGGATTCCTGGGTTCGAGCAAGATCAACCTCATCGTCATGGACGAGAAGGCAGACAAGCAAGAGGGCATTTCCGTCTTCAACAAGCTCATCAACGACGAGAAGGTGTCGCTCATCATCGGGCCCACCCTTTCATCGACGGCCTTCGCTGCGGACCCCGTCGCCCAGCAGGCTGGCGTCCCCGTCCTTGGCACCAGCACCACGGCCTCGGGCATCACGGACATGGGCGACTTCATCTTCCGCGACTCCCTGCCCCAGGCGGCCGTCATCCCCGGCACCATCAACCAGGTCGTCGCCAAGTACGGCGTGAAGAAGGCCGCCCTCCTCTACGAGTCGACCAACGAGTACTCGAAGAGCGAGGCCGACGTGTTCAAGTCGGCCCTCGAGAAGGCCGGTGTCCAGCTCGTCGGCTCCGAGAGCTACCAGAAGGGCGATTCGGACTTCCGCACCCAGCTCCAGAAGCTTTCACAGAAGCGGCCCGACCTCTACGTCTTCGCCTCCCTCATCGGCGAGGCGGTGCCCGTCCTTCAGCAGGCCCGCGAGATCGGCATCACCCAGCCCATCGTCGGCGGCAACGGCTTCAACAATCCCGCCGTCATCAAGAACGGAGGCGAGGCTGCCGAGGGACTCATCGTCGGCGCATCCTGGTCGATCACCAGCGACGACCCGAAGAGCGTCGCCTTCGTGAAGGCCTATAACGCCAAGTACGGCAACAATCCCGACCAGTTCGCGACCCAGGCCTACACCGGACTCTGGCTCGTGGCCACCGCCATCAAGAACGCCGGTTCCGCCGATCGCGTCGCGATCAAGATCGCACTCGGCGCCATCCGCAACATCGACACAGCCCTCGGCAAGTTCTCCTTCGACGCCCATCGCGATCCCCAGCATCAGAACGCGGTCGTCGTCGTGAAGAACGGGGCCTACGTCCTCTTCAAATAAGGCGGACCGCCCATGGACCTGAGCCTTCTGGCCGACCCCGTTTTCCTCGCGCAGAACATTGTCGACGGCCTGTCGCGGGGCGCCCTCTACGGCGTCTTCGCGATGGGGTTCACGCTGATCTTCGGCGTACTCGACATCGTCAACCTGGCGCACGCCGCCACCTTTATGTGGTGCGCCTTCGTCGGCTGGCTGGTGATGGCCGTGGGCGGCCTTCCCCTTCCGATCGGTCTCATCGCGGCGACCCTGGCGGGTTCCCTCATCGGAGTCGCCCTCGAATTCCTCGCATTCCGACCAATTAGGAAGGAAGGCGCCGACAGGCTCTCCTCGATGATCTCGAGCATCGGCGCCTCCCTCATAATGGTGAGCATCGCCGAGGCGGTCTTCGGAGTCTCGACACGGCGCTTCCCGAGCAAGGTCCTCGACCCCCGCCCCTTCTTCCTCGGCGGACCGGGCGGTCTCCGCATTTCGCGCGCCCAGATCCTCATTCTCGTCGCCTCGACCCTCCTCATGATCATCCTGGGTTGGTTCATCCGGAAGACGCGGACGGGCAAGGCGATTCGCGCGGTATCGGCGAGCACGAAGGCCTCCCTCCTCCTCGGCATCGACGTGAACGGCATTATCGTGCGGACCTTCGTGATCGCGGGCGGCCTCGCGGGCATGGCAGGCGTCCTCGTCGCCCTCCTCACGAACTACATTTCGCCGCCCATGGGCTCGACGGTGGAGCTCCGCGGCCTCGCCGTCATCATCCTCGGAGGCATGGGCAATATGGAGGGTGCCATCCTCGCGGGCTTCCTCCTCGGCCTCGTGGAGACCTTCACGATCGCCTACGTGCCCGGCGGCAGCGACATCAAGGACGCGATAGCCTTCCTCGTCCTCTTCTTCATACTCTTCGTGAAGCCCGAGGGGCTTCTCGGCAAGAAAAAGGCGGACCGCGCATGAGTTCCTCGAACGCAGCCGCCGAGGCCTCGAAGGAGGCTGGCGGAAAGGGCCGATTGAAGACGGCGAGCACCATCGCCTCGATCGTCTTCCTCGTCTTAATTGTCCTCGGAGACATCTGGGTCTGGATACGCAACCCCGACGACCTCGATCGCCTCCTCATCAACCTCCTTCTCGGACTTTCCGCCTTCGCCACCCTCCATCTCAGGCTCCTCTCCCTCGCGAGCGCCGGCTTCGCCGCGATCGGGGCCTACGCCTCGGCGATCTTCCTGGTCAAGCTCGGCATGCCGATATGGCTCTCGATGCCCGCCGCCGCCTCCCTCAGCGCCCTCATCGCCCTCGTCATTGGCTTGCCCGTCCTCAGGCTCAAGGACGTCTATCTCGCCGTGGCCACCCTCGGTTTCGGTGAGATCGTCCGAGTTGCCATCATCCTCCTCCCCGACCTCACCGGCGGCTCGACGGGCGCCAATCTGTCGACCGGCTTTCCCTACGAGGCGATGAAGCAGACGAGGGCTTGGATCCTCGCCCTCGTGTTGATCGGCTTCGCGTGGATTTTCTCCGCCACCTCGAGGACGAGGACGGGACGGGCACTCAGGGCAATCAGGGAGAACGCCGACGCCGCCGCGACGATGGGCATCGACGTCGTCGGCCACAGGCTCGCTTCCTTCGCGGCCAGCGCCTTCCTCGCGGGCCTCGCCGGGGCCTTCTACGCCCACTCGGTGGGCTCCCTCGACGCGGGCGACTTCAAGTTCAGCCGAGCGGTAGACGTGCTCACCTACGCCGTCCTCGGCGGTTCGGGCGTTTGGTTCGGTCCCCTCCTCGGCGCGGGCTTCCTCACGGCCCTGCCGATCCTCCTCCGGGATTCGCTTTCCTTCCTCAAGGATTTCGCCCAGCTTCCCAACATCGTGAACGGCCTGGCGCTGATGCTCGCGATCATCTTCATGCCCGGTGGCTTCACCTCGGTCTTCGAGGGCGCCCTCGGCCGGCGAATCGAAGCCGGGAAGAGCGGCGTGAAGCTCCCGCGCAGGAAGCGTTGGCACAGCGCCCCCGTCCCCGCCGACGGCATCGGAGAGGCGAGCGGCGGTCGCAAAACGGAGGGGCCTATTCTCAGCCTCGTCGAGGTCAGCCGGCACTTCGGCGGCGTCGAGGCCCTTTCGAAGGTCGGCTTCGACCTCGCCGAAGGCTCCATCTTGGGGCTCATCGGTCCGAACGGGGCCGGCAAGACCACCCTCATCAACGCGATAACCGGCGTCATCCCGCCGAGCTCGGGGCGGATCGTCTTCGACGGCAGGGACATGGCCGGCCTGGCCCCCCATCGCATCGCGAGGGCAGGCATTGCCCGCACCTACCAGAACATCCAGCTATTCGGGGAGATGAGCGTCATCGAGAACGTCGTCGTCGGACGCCACATCCACATCGACACCCTCCTCCCCGAGGCCTGGCTTTCCCTTCCCGGACAGCGGCGCGAGGAATCGCACGCCCGCAAGGAGGCGCACGCCCTCCTCGCGAGGCTCGGTCTCGACGAGCTCGCCTACGCGCGCGCCTCGACCCTCTCCTACGGCGACCAGCGCCGCGTCGAGATCGCTCGGGCCCTCGCCATGCTGACTCCCGAAAACGGCGACAGTCAGAAATCGGCGGGTCCGCGCCTCCTCCTCCTCGACGAACCAGCAGCGGGCATGAACGAGACCGAAACGGAAAAGTTGGGCGATTTCATCGCAACGCTGAAGACACACGGCTATTCGGTGCTCGTCGTCGAGCACCACATGGACCTGATCATGAAGATCTGCGACCGCATCGTCGTCCTCGACTTCGGCCGCAAGATAGCCGAGGGCCTGCCGGAGGAAGTATCGCGGAACCCGGCCGTCCTCGAAGCCTACCTGGGGGGCGAGTGATGGCCGCGCTGCTCGAAGTGAAGGGTCTCGAGGTGCGCTACGGCGGCATCGAGGCCGTGCGGGGGCTCGACTTCTCCGTCGACGAGGGAACGATCGTCACGATGATCGGAGCGAATGGAGCGGGCAAGAGTTCGACCCTCCTCGCCCTGTCGGGGATCGTGAAACCCCGCTCGGGTTCCATCAGCCTCGGGGGACGCGAGATCGCGGGGCTCAGGCCGGATCGCATCGTGGGACTGGGGCTCGTGCAGGTGCCCGAGGGAAGGGCCATCCTCTCGCCCCTCAGCGTCGCCGAAAACCTCGAGCTCGGCGCATGGACGCGGAAGGACAAGGCCGCGGTCGCCGCCGACCTTGAAAGGGTCTACGCCCTCTTTCCGCGGCTCGCCGAAAGGTCGAAGCAGGTCGCAGGGTCATTGTCCGGCGGCGAACAGCAGATGCTCGCGATAGGCCGCGCCATGCTCGCCGCGCCGCGCATCCTCCTCCTCGACGAGCCGAGCATGGGGCTCGCGCCCCTCCTCGTCGCCTCGATCTTCACTACTATAAAGGAAATCGCCAAATCGGGCACGACCGTCCTACTCGTCGAGCAAAACGCGAGGCAGGCGCTCAAGATCGCCGACAAGGGGCTCGTCCTCTCGCACGGCAAGCTGATTCTCGCGGGCAGCGGCGCCGAACTCCTTGAAAACAAGGTGGTGCTGGAGGCCTTCCTCGGCAAGGAAGGGGGCTGAGACTGAGATGGACGGGGGCGCGCGAAAACGCGCCCCTCCGCCGTCAGTCCGTCAGCAGCCAAGCCTCATAGCCAGCGTCCTTGAGCCTTTCGTCGAGCCTGTCCTTGTTGTCCTTCTGCGAGAGCACCACCGCGAGGAGGGACTGGCTGCCGATCTTCCGCGCCTCGATCTTCGCGACGAATCCCTTCTTCCGCAGTTCGTCGACAAGGGCCTGGGCGTTGTCCCTGCTCGAAAAGATGCCGACTTGGTAGCGAAGAGTCTGGGGCGTTTCCGCGATCGCGGTTCCTCCCTTGGTTCCGGCAGCATCGTCGGCATGGGCGGCCGACACATCTGAGGGCTTCTGCGCCGTCTCGACGGGCGGTTCCTCCGGTAGGAGCAAAACGCCGCCGAGATACCAATGGGGAAGGGCCATCAAGGTCACATCGGAGGATCCGAGGGCGATTTGGGCCTCGGGGCTCCCGGGCCAATCCGCCGCCAAGCGTTTCGCCTCGACATCCCGCGCCTTCGCGTCGCTCCCCGCCCAAAGGAGAAAGACGGATTCGCGCCGAAGGGCATCGCGCCTGTCGGCATCGGTGGCCGCGAGCTGAGAGGGTCCCGAGGCAGGAGCGGCAAGGATTCCCGCCAAGGCCAGGGCCGAAGCGGGGCTTCCCGAAAGAAGGGAGGACCAGGCGGCGACCAGCCGCGCCTCGTCTATCAGGAGGCGATCCTTCGAAGTAGTTATGACGACCGCGGCGAGCTGGGACGCGCGATCGGTCTCGCCTGCCGCGAGCCAAAGTCGGGCGGCGTGAAGGAGTGCCTCGGCTGTTTCGCGGCCGAGCTTCCGCTCTTCGGTCGGAACGGAATCCTTTGAATCCGTGGTTACGCCGATCGCCCCGGAGCCCGCCATCGCCTCGCTATCCGCCGCGGCTGCGGCGAAATCGCCGAGGAGGGTGCGAAGACTGGACGCCATGGAATAGAGCTTGGACGCGAGGGCGGGAGAGGCGACGCGTTTGGCGAAGAATTCGTCGAGCCCCGCGGCGTCGGCCGGAGCGAGGCCGGCGGCTGCCTTACCGAGCTGGGATTCGAAATCCTTCGCCGCGAGGGCGGGAAGGAGGGCTGCCTTCGCCGCCGCGAGCGCGGGCGAATCGGGGAGGGCCGGAGCAGTGGCTGCCTTGCCTCCATCCTTCGCCGGAGAAGCTTCCGGCGTCTGGGCCGCGACGGCAAGGCCAAGGAGCGCGAAAAGGGAGAGCCACGACAGCCGTGCGAGGGGACCGCGGGTGTTCACAACTCCACTGCCCTGAAGGTGTTGCCCGAGAGGCTCTCGAGGCGGACCCGGGCGAAGCTCCCGATCCGCGAGGCATCGGCGGCGAAGACAACCATCTCGTCGCGGGCGGTGCGGGCGAGGACCTCGGATTTCCTGCGCCGCGACAGGTCCTCGACGAGGACCTCCTCGACGGCTCCGATCCTGGCCTGGAGCATCGCTGTCGAAATTTCCTTTTGCAGCTCGATGACGCGGGCGAGGCGGGCCTTCTTGTCCTTCTCCGGCACCCGGTTCTGCATTTTCGCGGCGGGCGTGCCCTCCCGTGGATTGAAATGATACATGAATGCGTACGAATAGCGCACGCGACGCATCAGGTCGAGGGTCTCCTCGAGGTCCGCCTCGGTCTCGCCGGGGAAGCCCACGAGGAGATCGGTCGTGAGGGAGAGGTCGGGCAATGCCGCCCTCATCCTTTCGATGAGGGCGAGATAGGCGGCGCGATCGTATTTCCTGTTCATCGCCTTGAGGATGGCGTCGGAACCGGCCTGGACGGGGAGGTGTATGTGGCGGCAATAGAGGGGTTCCCGGGCGATGACGGCTATCGCCTCGTCGGAGAGGTCCTTGGGGTGGCTCGTGAGGAAGCGCACCCAGCGAATGCCCGTCTCGCGCCTGTCGCGCAGACGACCGGCGACAAGCGAAAGGAGGCCCGGAAAATCGAGTCGCTCCCCCCTCCCCTCCCACCTATAGGAATTGACGTTCTGGCCGAGGAGGGTCACCTCGCGCACGCCCTGCGATTCGAGGGCCTCGAGCTCGGCGAGGATCGATTCCGGATCGCGGGAGGTCTCGCGGCCACGAATGTGAGGAACGATGCAATAGGTACAGAAATTGTCGCAGCCATGCATGATGGGCAGGAAGGAGCGGAAGGACGAGGGCTCGTGGTAGGAATCCGCGAAGACGAAGGAGGGGCTTTCCTCGACCTCCGCGAGGCGAAGGCCCTTGGATGCGGCGTCGACGACGAGGCCGAAGGCCTGCTTTTGGAAGGTGCCGATGACATGGTCGACGGCAGGTTGTCGGACGCGGATTTCTTTTTTCATGCGCTCGGCCATGCAGCCGGTGACGGCGAGGACGAGCCTCCGCCCCTCGCGCCCGAGCCTCGTCTTCTCGGCGGCCCAGTGATCGATGCGGCCCCAGGCGCGGTTTTCGGCGGTGATGCGCACGGAACAAGTGTTTATGAGGACGAAATCTGGGGCGAAGGGCGTCTCCAACGAACTCGGAGTCGGCTGCCAAGGCTCCCAGCCGCGTTCGCGGAAGAGCGCTTCTAGGGCAGCCGAAGTCGGCTGCCAAGGCTCCCATCCGCGTTCGCGGAATAGCATCTCGAGGGCAGCCGACTCGGCCTTGTTCATTTGGCAGCCGTAGGTTTCGATAAGATAGGTCATGTCCCCGCCACTTTATACTGCGGCGGGTCGACGCTTCAACGGCGGAAGGAAGCGACCACTATTTCCGCAGTCCTCGGAAAAACTTGAAGAGATTGAAGGCGCCGTAGGCGAGGAGACCGAGACCGCCAGCGCCGAGGGCGAAATGGAGGGGTCCGATGTGCAGTTGGGCGAGAATGGTCGCCGCTCCCGCGACGAGGGCAACGGTGCCGTAGGTCCGGTCGGTCTTGGTGCCTCCGCCGATGCCGACGAAACCGAGGAGGGCGAGGGCCCCGCCGACCACCCAGCCCACGACTGGGATGCTGATCAGGGCGTTGAGCCCCAGGAGGCCGATTCCGGCTCCCGCCGAGATGAAACCGCGCGTGCCCCTTTCGGCAGGCTCGAGTTCGGTACCGCTATTAGCCATATGTTCCTCCATCGCCATCCCGATTCGTTTTAGGTGGGCCGCCGGTTGATGCTGCCGACCCTGCCCTTCCTCCCCTCACGGGCGAGGATATCCTCACTCGGGACGCCTCTAGTAGCAATATAGCAAATACTCGGGTCGCGGCAAAGACCCCGGGCTCACCGAGGGCAGTCGGCCAGGCTTTATCCGTGCTCGAGCCAGGCGTAGGCGGAATGATCGTGGATGCTTTCGAAGTTTTCCGCCTCGATGGAGAATTTGGGGAACTTATCGAGGGCGAGTACCCGAGTATAGACCTCGCGGACGACGTCTTCGACGAAGCGCGGATTCTCGTAGGCGTGCTCGGTGAGGTATTTCTCGTCCTCCCGCTTGACCAGGGTATAGACGGGGCTCGAGGCCGATTCCTCCACGAGGGCGACGAGGTCCTCGATCCAGAAGAAAGGGCCGAGGGCGACCGTCAAGGTGACGATGCCTCTTTGGTTGTGGGCCCCGTGGTCGCTGATGGCCTTCGAGCAGGGGCAGAGGGTCTGGACGGGTACGGAGACCGAGACGTCGAATTCCCTGCCGCTCTCCCAGACCTTTCCTATATATGAGCAATCGAAGGCCGACCAGCTCTTCTGGCCGGAGACCGGCGCGGCCTTTTCGATGAAATAGGGAAAGTGGAGGTCGGCGTAGGCCGTCCGCGCCTCCAAGGCCTTCCTGACCTCGTCGAGCATCGCGAGGAAGCCCTGCATCGAGAGCCGCTCGCGGTGGGCGTTGAAGACTTCGATGAAGCGGCTCATGTGCGTACCCTTGAAATGCTTGGGAAGGTCCGCGTAGAGGTTCACCTTCGCCGTCGTGTGCTGGACGGCGTTGGCGCGGTCGCGAAGGGTGATGGGCGCCCGCACGCCCTTGACGCCGACCTTCTGGATCGGCACACCCCGCTCGTCGGGGAGGTTCTGGACGTCTATCATCGGGCGGCGGCGCGTTCCGCCGAGACGACGGTGTTGGCCATAAGCATTGTGATGGTCATGGGTCCGACTCCGCCCGGCACGGGGGTGATGAAGGATGCCCTTTCGGCCGCCTTGTCGTATTCGACGTCGCCCTTGAGCCTGAATCCCTTTTTCGCCGTGGGATCCTCGACGCGATTGACGCCGACGTCGATGACGACGGCTCCGGGTTTGATCCAAGCGCCCTTCACGAGGCCGGGGCTTCCCGCGCAGGCGATGACGAAGTCCGCCCGCCCCACGTGCTCGGCGAGGTCCTTGGTGCCCGTGTGGCAGAGGGTCACGGTCGCGTTGATCTCTCTCCGCACGAGGAGGTTCTGGAGGGGCTTGCCCGTGAGGTTCGAGCGGCCGATGACGACGGCTTGGGCGCCGTCGGTCTTCACCCCCGTGCGCTTGATGAGCTCTATGACCCCCGCCGGGGTGCAGGGGAGGAAACAGGGCTCTTCGAGGAGCATGTAGCCTGCGTTGATGGCCGTAGAACCGTCCGTGTCCTTGGCGGGGTCGATGACGGCGACGACCCTCCGCTTGTCGATGTGCCTGGGAAGGGGAAACTGGACGAGGATGCCGTGGACTTCCGGGTCCCGGTTGTAGGTCTGGATGAGCTCTACCAACTCAGCCTCGGGGGTGGACTCGGGAAGGTGTTTGCCGAATTTCCTGATTCCTATCTCGTCGCAGGCCTGTTCCTTGCCGCTGACATAGGAAACCGAGGCCGGATCCTCGCCGACGAGGATGACGGCGAGCCCGGGCACGATTCCCTTGGCCGCGAGGGCCTTCACCCTCTCCTTGAGTTCGTTCCTGATGTCGAGCGATACCTGCTTGCCGTCGATGACCTGTGCCGCCATATCTTGTCCTCCCAATTGTGATCTCTATCGGTCCCTGAGACGGGGCCTTACCGCGGAATCATGCCTGGCTAAATCAGCCGCGCCCGCCCTCACTGGCGTACCATGCTGAATAGCGTCCGAGTCCCTCCGCGAAGCGCGCCTCGGGAAGGATGAGGCTGGCGGTGAAGACAGCCTCCCGCTCCATGTCGAAAAAATGCCCCGGCTGGCTCCAGAGTCCCGCCTCGTCGAGGAGACGGAGCGCGATTTCCTCCTCGCCAAAGTAGCGGGGCGATTCGATGATGGCCGTCCACCCGCCCCCGCAGCGATACACGCGATGGGGGGAGGAGTGCCCTTCGAGGCCTCCCCTCAGGGCGGAAAGATTGGCGGCGAGACGCCTGTTCATGGCCGCCACGAATCGCGGAGCGCGATCGAGAAGAGCCGGCAGGGCATTCATCACCGGGGTACCCGCCGAAAGGTAGGAGTCGGCGATTATCTCGAGGCGAACCTTCGCCTCGGCGAGCAACTCGGCGGGCCCTGAGGCCGCGATCCAGCCGAGCTTGAGTTGGGGCAGGCCGGCGCCCTTCGACAGGCCGTCGAGCACGAAGGTGAGGGCCTCGTCCTCGCCCTCGAAGCTACGCCCTGACTCTTCGACGGAGAAATCGAGGAAGACCTCGTCGACGATGAGGGCCAGGCCTTCGGCCGCCGCGATCTCGACGAAGCGCCTCCGATCTTCCTCGGAAAGATAGGAACCCGTCGGATTGTTGGGATTGATGAGGACAATCGCGCGAACCTTCGGCCCCCTCCCCTCCCGTCCTGCGCGGATTCCTTCGAGTACTGAATCGAAGTCGACACGCCAGCCCTGGGGATGGAGGTATTCGAGGCGCCAGGGGCGAATCGCCACCGCCTCGAGGCCGGCCAAATAATCGAAAAGGGGGTAGCCGGGCCTCGGCACGAGAATGGCATCGCCCGGATCGCAGAGGAGCTTGAAGAGCCAGGCGTAAGCCTCCGAGGTGGAGGCGGTCAGGAAATAGTCGTCGGGATCGATTCCTCTTCGCGCCGCCGTGTACGGGCGAGCCTCGGCGCGATGGCGGGCCAGGGCCTCGCGGGCGCGCGATAGCCCTTGAGGATCGGGTTCGTAGCGAAGATTGTCCTTCTCGGAAAAGAGGAGGCCCAGATCTTCCTCGGGAAGATCCTCCAAAGGAAAAACGTGCCGAGGATTGCTGCCGGACCAATCGAGGATATCCCGGCCTTGGGCGAGAAGTGCGGCACGAGTTTTCGAAAGAGCATTGGGCTGGGCCGGCCAGGCGAGACGCTGGGAAAAGAATTCCGACATCGAGGCCGAGTCTAGCATGGACCGTCTTTTCTGTGAAATGTCGCGGAATGCTACTTGCTAGGTTGCGCGATATAGTCTTTATTTGAGTGAACGTTCAGTCATTAATAAGCGGGTGGGGAAAAGGTGTCGCGAAGCAAGGACCTGGGGATCGTCGACCGGATACTCGATTCGGCCTTCGCCGTCTTCGGCGAGGAAGGGTTCCAGGGCACGACGGTCAAGCGAATCGCCGCAAGAGCCGGATTATCTGCTGGCAGCATATACAATTATTTCCCAGACAAGGACAATCTCTTTGAAGAGGCCGTAGGCAGGGGCTGGGATCGCTTCGTGGAAGAACTCGAGGACATCATCGAGCACATGCCCCGGAGGGCGGACAGGATCGCGGCCCTGGTCGGCAGCGGCTTCTCGACCCTGGAAAGAGCCCTTCCTCTTGTCAGGGGCATGTTTTTCGAGGCGAGCCGTCGAAATATCCTCGAACCCAAGCTCCAACGCGTCACCGAGGCCATCGACCGCCTCCTCGCCCCCGATAAAGACATGGGGGAAGGGGCTGCAAGAATTGAACCCGAAGCCCAACGCAAGGCCCTCATCCGAATCATCATCCTCGGCATACTCGCAAGCGCCTCAATGGAAACGGGAACGCCTGAATCGACGGTGGCGGGGCTTCGAGAGGCCATAGCCACCTTCCTTTCGGGCTTTATCGGCCTACCCTACCCCTCCGCAAGTCGCAAGGATTACGAATGAGAGGATGGTTGCGCCTTCGGGCCCTCGCGGCCCTCGGTCTCCTCGCCGCCGGGCTGACCGCCCAACAAGCCGCAGGCGGCCCATCTCCCAGCCAGCAGCCAAGCCTAGTGGGTGTCTCGACGAGCATCAGCCTCAATGAGGCAGTGCGCCGCGCAGGTACGGCCTCCGTTTCGGTCAGGGCCGCCGCGAGCCTCGTCGAAGCCGCGCAAAAAAGGATTTGGGTCGCCGCCTCCACCTTCTTTCCGAAAATCAGCGCCTCCGTCTCGGGGGCCTGGCTCGCGAATCCGCCCGCGGGGGTGACCGTCGACAAGGGGGCGCTCGGGACTTCTACCCAATACGTTCCGGTGCCGCTCTCGCTCGGCGGGACCTACGATTCGAACGGCTGGTACACGGGCGGCACACTCATGCCCTACAGTGTCTCCCTTCCCTCCTCTCCCATCACCATCGTTCCCGATGCCAAGGATACCTATTTCAAAGGCAATCTCACCCTCAGCCAACCGATCCTCGCCTGGGGGAAGATCAACGCAGGTCTCGAGCTCGCCAGGCTCGAGGAGCAAATCGCCGCCCTCGGGCTCTCGGGTTCGCGGCTTGAGGCCGAGCGCGAGGCCAAGCGAAGCTACGATGCCGCCCTCCTCGCCCGCGATTCGCAACCAATTATCAAAGAATTGCGCGCCCTCGCCTCGGCAAACGCCGACGACGCGCGGGATGCCTTCGCGGCCGGCACCACGACGAAGGCGTCAGTCCTCCAAGCCCAGGCCCAGGTGGCCGACCTCGATTCGCGACTTGTTGATGCGGGGGAAGGCGAAAAGAGCGCCTTGGCCGGCCTCGCCATCATCGCGGGCTTGGGCGAGGAAGCCTTCTCCCTTTCCTCGGAACTCGCCGACTCGGCGCCCTCCCTCGACGAGACGAAGATCCTCGAGGCGGCCATCGCCTCCTCGTCGGACCGAGGCCAGGCCAAGGCGCGGCTTACTGAGGCCGCGCGCAAGCTTGATCTCGAAAGGGGCTCGGCCATCCTCCTGCCCAATCTCGCCGCCTTCGCGAGTCTCGACGCCTCGGGTCAAACCATTCCCTTTTCCTCCTCGGGCTGGGCCGATTCCACCTGGTCCTGGGATCTTTCCCTCGGCGTCCAGGCTCAGCTCGAAGCCTTCGACGGGGGCGCCTCCTTCGCGAAAATTGCCGCCGCCAAGGCCGACCTCGCTGCGGCCAGGATCGGCGTTGAGGGCTCCGAAGATAGCCTGAGGATGGCGGTCCGCGACGCCGTGTCGATGGCAAGGCGAGCCGCGGCGGCCCTCGCCTCGAAGGAGGCGCGCGCAGAATGGGCCGCCGAGGCGCTCCGATCGGCGAAGGCAGCCCTCGACGCGGGCATGTCGAGCCGCCCCGAGTACAACGCAGCCGCGATGGCCGAGGCCGCCGCCCGCCTCGACCTCGTTTCGGCGCGTTATACGCTTTCGGAAGCCCTGGCCGACCTCGAAAGGCTCGCCGGGGGGAAGCTGCCGTGAGCATCACCGAGCTTGCCGTCAAACGGCCTACGGCCCTCTTCGCGATCTTCGCCCTCTTCATCGGCCTCGGCATCATGGGCTACTTCAATCTCGGCGCCGATCTCTTCCCCTCGACGAACACTCCTTTCATCGGAGTTCACATCGTCTACCCCGGCGCGGGCTCCGAAGAAGTGGAGAACGACGCGATCAAGCCCATCGAGGACGCGGTCTCGAGCCTGCCCGGCATCAAGTCGGTGCGTTCGGCCTCGGCCGAGGGTTTCGGCTACACGGCCCTCGAATTCTCTATGGACGCGAATCCCGACACGGCCGTCATCGACGTGCAGAAGGCCGTCGACGGCATCATGGACCGACTGCCCGCGGCGGCAACCAGGCCCGTGGTCCGAAAGTACAACCTCAACGCTCGGCCCATTCTCATCGTCTCCCTGTCGGGCAATCTTCCCTATGAGGAGCTCTACGCGCGTGCGGACGACCTCCGCAGGCGAATAGAGAACGTACAGGGCGTGGGACAGGTAACCCTCGAGGGCGGGCCCAAGAAGGAGGTCGAGGTCCAGGTCGACCGGAGCGCCCTCGAAGCCTGGGGACTGAGTTTCCAGACGGTCATCGGCCTCCTCAAGGCGAACAACCTCAACGCCCCCGCGGGACTCCTCCGCCAGGACGGCATCGATCGCACGGTCAGGGTCCTCGGCGAGGTCTCCTCCCTCGAGGAGCTCCGCGGCCTCCTCCTCCCCCTCCCCCGGGGCGGCACGGTGCCCCTCGGCGAGGTCGCGAAGGTGGTCTTCGCCGTCCCCCCCGATTCGGGCAAGGTGCGGATGGACGGCACGTCCGCCATAGGGCTCACTATCGTCAAGGCGAGCGACGCGAACGTCGTCGACGCGACCAAGCGCATCAAGCAGGCCATCGAGCTCGAATCCGCGACGATGCCTCCCGGCGTGGACCTCAAGATCGCGAGCGACGAGACCATCTTCATCAATTCCTCGCTTTCCGAGACGATGCGCGATCTCCTCATCGGGATCCTTTCGACTGCCATCGTCCTCTGGCTCTTCCTCCGCGAATGGAGGAGCTCCCTCATCGTCCTCGTCGCCATCCCGACCTCGCTGATCTCCACCTTCTTCATGATGTTCGTGATGCATTTCACGCTCAACATCGTCTCCGCCATGGCCCTCGCCCTCTGCATCGGCATCCTCGTCGACGATTCGATCGTCGTACTTGAGAACATCCACCGCCACTACGCCGCGGGTCAGGACAGGGTGCGGGCCGCCATCGAGGGGCGGCGTGAGATCGGCATGGCGGCCGTCGCCATCACGCTGAGCGACGTCGTGGTCTTCGCGCCGGTGGCCTTCCTCACCGATCTCGTCGGCCAGTTCTTCAGGCAGTTCGGCCTCACCGTCGTCTTCGCCTCGCTCTTCTCCCTCTTCGTCTCCTTCACCCTCACGCCGGCCCTCGCCTCGCGGCTGATCGGCCGGGGGAAGGTGCATCTCGCCCCATCGGAGCTGGAGGCTGCCTCGGAGACCGCGGAGCGCCCCGCCTCGGCGCCGGCGGCCCGGACAACCCGAAAGGGCTTTTTCGAAACACAGATCAAGCCGCGCTACCGCGCCTTCCTCGAGTGGGCCCTCGGGCATCGAGCCATCGTCATCGGCGGGATCCTCGTCCTCTTCATAGGGGCCATTTCCCTCATCCCCCTCGGCTTCGTGGCGACGGAATTCATGCCTCCCTTCGACCAAGGCAAGCTCGTCGTCGATATGTCCCTCGATTCCGGCTCGAACCTCGATCGCACCGACGCTATGGTGAAGCGCGTCGAGGGGCATCTCCTCTCGCTACCGGAGACGCGCGACGTCTACAGCTCCATGGGCGGGGACCTCGGCTCCAACGTCGCGCGCCTCACCGTCAGGCTCAAGGACAAGACGGAGCGGCGCAAAGGCCAATCGCAGATTGCGCGGGAGCTGCGCGAGTGGGGAGCGGGACTTCCGGGTCTGGCCTTCTCGGTCACAGAACAGTCCATCGTCGAGCAGACCTCGACCGAGGGCACCAAGGCACTCATCATCAACGTCGTCGGACCCGATCGCGCCGTCCTCTCCAAGCTCGCCGCCTTCGTCGAAAAGACGGTGCAGGACACGCCCGGCGCCGTCGACGTGGACAATTCGATGCGCTCGCGGCGCACGGAGATCGCGCTCCGCGTGGACCGCCTCGCCCTGAGCCAATACGGGCTCACCGTGGCCGACGCCGCCGCGGCCCTGCGCACGGGCCTCGCCGGGAGCAAGGCCGGGGTCTTCCGCAAGGCCGGCGACGAATACGACATAGTCGTGATGTTTCCTCCGGGCAGCATCAAGTCGACCGCCGACCTCGAATCCATCCGTCTCGCGACGGTCCAGGGGAGCCTTGTGTCCCTCGGTCAGATCGCCGAAATCGGACGCGAGGAGGCCGCTCCTACCCTCACAAGGACCAACCGCTCCAACGTCGCCACCATCCAGGCCAATCTCCAGGGAAGGGCCCTCGGCCTCGTGACTGCCGACATACAGAGGAAACTTGAGGCCAACCCGGCGCCCAGGGGCTACAGATTCGACTTCAAGGGCGACAGTTCGATGATGAGCGATTCCTTCGCCTCCCTCGGTTGGGCGCTGGCTGCCTCGGTCTTCCTCCTCTACCTCATCCTCCTCGTCCTCTACGAGTCCTACCTCACGCCCCTGATCAGGATGCTGTCCCTCCCGGCCGGCATCATCGGGGGCCTCGCGGCACTTGCGATCACGGGCAAGGCGATCAACATAATTGTGTTCATCGGGATCATCATGCTCGACGGTCTCGCCTCCAAGAACGGGACCCTCCTCATCGATTACACGAACACCCTGCGCAAGCGGGGGCTGCCGCTTCGGGAGGCCCTCCTCGAATCGGGGACGACGAGGCTCAGGCCCATCATGATGACCTCGATAACTATGATAGTCGGCATGCTGCCCCTGGCCCTCTCGACGGGCTCGAGCTCCGAGATCAAGTCGAGCATGGCCATCCTCCTCATCGGCGGCATCGCGGCCTCGACCCTCCTCTCGCCCGTCCTCATCCCCGTCGTCTACACCCTCATCGAGGACGGGAGGAACAAGGCGCGCGAACTGAGACGAGACGGGGAGCGGCGAGGAAAACGTCAAGGACGTCGGGCGGAAGGCCCGACGCAAGCGGAGACGACGACATGAAGGCAAACCCAATGCGATATGCTCGATTCCTGAGATTTGCGGCACTTCCGGCCCTCGCGATGGCCGCGACCCTGCTCGCATTCTCCTGCGCGCACCCGAAGGAAGTCGTCCAAAAGCCGCCCCAGGCCGTCTCCGTCCAAAAGGCCGCCTTCGCCTCCTTCGCGCTGGAAGCGGAGTACGCGGCGCGCATCCTGCCGGCCGTCACGGTCAACATCATCCCCAAGGTCGGCGGACGGGTGGCCTCGGTCCGGGTGGACGTGGGCGACGCGGTGAAAAAGGGCCAGGTGCTCTTCACGATCGAAAAGGGGGACTACGACGCCCAGCTCAGGCAAGCCGACGCGACCCTCAGAAGCGCGAGGGCCAGCCTCGCGAGGAGCGACGAAACGGGCCAGGAATCGCAGCTCCTCCAAGCCCAGTCTGCCTACGACCAGGCGGTCGTCGCGCGCGACGAGACGAAAAACGTCAGGGACAAAACGAAGAGGCTCTTCGACCAAGGCGCGGTGTCGCGTCAACAGATGGACGATATCGAATCCAGACTCAAGGCGGCCGAAATTCAGGTTGCCGCCGCGAAGAAGAACCTTGCCCTCGTCCGCGACAAGGCCGGAGCCCAGGCGAGCGCCGTCCTCTCGGGGCAGGTGGATGCCGCGAAGGCCCAGACCGATCTCGCGAAGAGCCAGCTCGCCTCGACCTCGGTGCTGTCTCCCCTGACGGGTCATGTATCCTATCGCGACATTGAGGAGGGCGAGATGGTGGGCACCTCGGCCCTCGCCTTCATCGTCATCGATGACTCCAAGGTCCTCGCGGAAGCGGCCCTCTCCGACCGCTCCATCGGCTGGCTTTCTCGGGGCATGGACGTCGCGGTCACGATCCCCGCCCTCGGCCCCCTCGGCGAGCATAGCGGCAGGGTCGACTGGGTCGGTCCGGCCGTCGATCCGCGGACCCTCCTATATCCCGTTCGCATCATCCTCGACAACGCCGACGGCGAGATTCGACCGGGGATGCTCGCCCGCATCCGCTTTCCCATCGAGGAAAGGCGGCAGGTCCTTCTCATCCCGGAGCGCTCGCATTTTACGGAAAACGGACTCGATTATGTGATGCTCGTTCGAAACGACACGGCTGTTAAAAGGAATATCGTGCTCGGCGAATCCGACGGCAGCAATGTGGAGGTTCTTTCGGGGTTGGCGGTGGGCGATGAGGTCGTTACGGCGGGTCAGGAATTCCTCTCCGATGGAGATCTGGTCAAGGTGGTTCAGTAATTCTTGATCGAGACAGATTATAATGTCGTAACATTTCGAACGGACAGCGTTTTGCCGGCACGTGCTATCATTTCATCCTCTAGAGTTTTTGCCTTGAAATGGCAATAGCTATACATCCGTATAGCTGTATTTGATGTCTGGGATGCTAAACCGAATGCATCGTTATCCCTCCGCTTGACCTTGCGTCCGCATTGATTTAAAGGAAATTACTCAGTTCTGTTCACAGGAGGAACGATGAAAGTGTATGCAAAGATCGCGGCGATCGGTGCCATGGTGCTCGGTCTCGCGGCCTGCTCTTCCGGTCCCAAGGAAATCCTCATTGGAGGTGTCGGCCCGGTAACCGGCGCGGCGGCCACCTTCGGCGTCTCGACGAAGAACGCCTATGAAATGGCCATCGCAGAGTGGAACGCCAAGGGCGGACTTCTCGGCAAGCAGATCAAGCTCGATTTCGCCGATGACAAGGGCGATCCCACCGAGGGTGCGACCGTCTACACCAAGCTCATCCAGCAGGACAAGGTAGTCGCCATCGTCGGAACGGTCATGTCGAAGGTCTCCCTCGCCGGAGCCCCGATCTGCCAGGCTGCCGGTATCCCGATGATCAGTCCCACCTCGACCAATCCCAAGGTCACCCAGGTCGGCGACTACATCTTCCGCGCCTGTTTCATCGACCCCTTCCAGGGCACGGTCGGAGCGGAATTCTCCTATAACACCCTGAACGCCAAGAAGGCCGGCGTCCTCTTCGACAACGGCAACGACTACAACAAGGGTCTCGCCGAGTACTTCCAGACCAAGTACCAGCAGCTCGGCGGCACCGTCGTCGACTACGAGGGCTATTCCACCGGCGCCACCGATTTCAAGGCCCAGCTCACCAAGATCGTGGCCCAGAAGCCGGACGTCCTCTATTCGCCCAACTACTACCAGGACGACGCCCTCATCGCTAAGCAGGCCCGCGAGCTCGGTTTCAAGGGACCGATCGTCGGCGGCGACGGATGGGATTCCCCCGACCTCGTGAAGATCGGCGGCTCGGCTGTCGAGAACTGCTACTTCACCAACCACTATTCCAAGGATGACACCCGCCCGATCGTCCAGGACTTCGTGCAGAAGTACCAGGCCAAGTACGGCGAAGCGCCCGACGCCCTCGCCGCCCTCGGCTACGACGCCATGAACATC